>CAWCTB010000028.1:0-22248 GCA_963798275.1 uncultured Acidobacteriaceae bacterium | reverse complement strand
AATACAAGACGCACCAAACTCGGGGTATCAGTGGGGATGAAGATTCACGGTGAAAACCTGTGCCGTCCCTCCGGGACTCAGATCTGTTCTCACTGTACCCAGCACTCCGGCTTCGCCTGCATGCTGGGCTATGATATTCCGCCCCAAAGGGGCTGGTTTCTGGATGGGTCGTATGATCGGTGCAATCCAACCTTAGTTGTCGCGCACACTCTGAAGTCCTGGGATTGTGAAGCGCGCAGCGACACGGGTGAACAGGCTGGGAGCGGGCGAGGAAACAGCAGATTCCTCGGGGCTAAAGCCCCTCGGAATGACAAAAACAAACCGCTGGAACGCTGGCCTGAGGGCCAGCTCTACCTAAACCAAGGGCTCCGACGCCGGCCTGAGGGCCAGCTCTACCAAGGCCGGCGCTACCTAAGATCGAGTTTTTCCGCAGCCGGTGAAGCCGTGCCCCTTCAAGGCGGATTCGTGGGACCACGTCATGGCTGAGATCAAAGCTCCGATGCGGCTGGCGGGGGCGATGGCTTCGCAGTTCATTAACTCGAAGCTGACGCCGTTGTTCATTGCGGCATCGCTGCTACTGGGGACGTTTGCCATCCTCAAGACGCCGCGCGAAGAAGAGCCGCAGATCGTGGTGCCCATGCTCGACGTGTTCGTGGAGATGCCGGGCGCGACGCCGGCGGAGGTGGAGCAGCGCGCCAGCATTCCGATGGAGCGGCTGCTGCGCGAAGTCGACGGGGTGGAGTACGTCTACTCGATCTCGCGTCCCGGGATGAGCATGCTGGTGGTGCGCTTCTACGTGGGCACGAAAGAAGAAGACGCGATCGTCAAGACCTACAACAAGCTCTATTCAAACTTCGATCGCATTCCGGCGGGAGTGTCGCAGCCGCTCATCAAGGTGCGCTCCATCAACGATGTGCCGATCATGGCGCTGACGCTGTGGGGCAAGAACTACGACGCGTATCAGCTCAGGCAAATCGCGGGCGAGCTGGAGAACCAGCTCAAGCAGCTGGACAATGTTTCGGAGACGAAGATCATCGGCGGCCTGCCGCGGCAAGTGCGGGTGACGCTCGACACCCAGAAGCTGGCGGCGTACGGCATGACCCCGGGCGCAGTGGTGGCGCAACTGCAAGGCGCGAATGCGCGCAGCGATTCCGGCAGCTTCGCCCGCGACAACCAGGAGTTTGCGGTGGAGGCGGGCCGATTCCTGGGGACGGCGACCGATTTGCAGCAAATTGTCGTCGGGGTACACGAGGGACGCCCGGTGTATCTGCGCGACGTGGCGGCGTCGATTACCGATGGTGCGGCGGAGCCGGACGATTACGTTCTGTACGCGAACGGCGCGGGCAGCAGGAGCGCGGTGCAGGGCGACTATCCGGCGGTGACGATCACCCTGGCCAAGCGCAAGGGCACCAACGCGACCGACATCACGCGGGCAGCGGAGAGGAAGATCGAGGCACTACGCGGGCTACCTGCTGCCGGCCGATCTGAATGTTTCGATAACGCGCAACTATGGCGAGACCGCGAAAGACAAATCGGACGAACTGCTGAAGCACCTGTTCATCGCGACGCTGTCGGTGACGCTGCTGATCGCGCTGGCGCTGGGCTGGCGGGAGTCGGGCGTGGTGCTGGTGGCGATTCCGGTCACGCTGGCGCTGACCCTGTTCATCTTCTACCTGTTCGGCTACACCCTGAACCGGGTAACGCTGTTCGCGCTGATCTTCTCCATCGGCATCCTGGTGGACGACGCGATTGTGGTGGTGGAGAACATCGTGCGGCATTTCCGCATGCCGGCCAATTGCGGGCGCAAGCTGACCGATGTCGCCGTGGAAGCGGTGGACGAGGTCGGCAACCCGACGATCCTGGCGACATTCACGGTGATTGCGGCGATCCTGCCGATGGCGTTTGTGCGCGGGCTGATGGGGCCGTACATGCGGCCGATTCCGGTGGGCGCATCGGCGGCGATGCTGTTTTCGCTGATCGTGGCGTTCGTGGTATCGCCGTGGTCGGCGCTGCGGTTGTTGCATCACTATGCGGACCGCGCCACGGACGAACACGAGAAGGAAGGGTGGACCACCAAGCTCTACCGGCGAATCATGAATCCGCTGATCGAGAGCGCGGCACGACGCTGGATGTTCCTGGGAGGCGTGGTCGTGCTGTTGCTGCTGGCGTGCTCACTGGTGGCGTTCAAGCTGGTGAAGGTGAAGATGCTGCCCTTCGACAACAAGAGCGAGTTCCAGGTGATTGTCGACATGCCAAACGGCACGACGCTGGAGCAGACGACGCGGGTGTCGCAGGAGCTGGGGCAATATCTGGGGCAGCAACCGGAAGTGGAGAATTACCAGATCTACGCCGGAACGTCAGGGCCGTACAACTTCAACGGACTGGTGCGGCATTACTTCCTGCGGCGCGGGGCGAACCAGGCGGACATCCAGGTGAACCTGCTGAACCGGCATGAGCGCAGCACGCAGAGCCATGAGATAGCCAAGCGGCTGCGGCCGGGGCTGGTGGCGATCGGCAACAAGTACGGCGCGCGACTGAAGGTGGCGGAGGTGCCGCCGGGGCCTCCGGTGCTGGAGACGCTGGTGGCCGAAGTGTACGGCCCGGATTATAAGCAGCAGATGGAGCTGGCGAAGCAGATCAAGCACATCTTCGACACGACGCCGGGCGTGGTGGACGTGGACTGGTATGTGGAGGACCCGCAGACCAAGTATGACATGAAGGTCGATCTGGACAAGGCGGCGCTGAACGGTGTGTCGGCAGCGGCGGTGACGCAGACGGTGCAGATCGGGCTGGACGGGGCGACTGCCGGGCTGCTGCACGATCCCAAGTCGCGGGAGGATGTTCCGATACGCGTGCAACTCGACCGGCCGGGACGTTCGGCGATCGAGTCGTTGACGGCGTTACGCATGCCGACGGCCAGCGGCGGCCAGGTGTCGATTGCCGAAGTGACGAACGTCGAGAAGAAGACGATTGACGTCAGCCGTTACGGCAAGAACCTGCGGCCGGTGGTGTACGTGCTGGGGGATGTGGCGGGACAGGAAGAGAGCCCGGTCTACGCCATCATGAAAATGGGCAAGGAAATCGATAAGCTCGGAGCGCCGGCGGGCTACGCTATCGCGCAGTACTCGGCGACGATGCCGCCCGACAGCGAGAAGCTGGCGATGAAGTGGGACGGGGAGTGGCACATCACCATCGAGGTGTTCCGCGACCTGGGCATTGCATTTGCCGCGGTGCTGGTGCTGATCTACGTGCTGGTGGTGGGATGGTTCAAGTCGTTCGTGACGCCGCTGGTAATCATGGCGCCGATTCCGCTGACGCTGGTGGGGATTCTGCCGGCACATTCGCTGATGGGGGCGTTCTTCACGGCGACGTCGATGATCGGCTTCATTGCGGGGGCGGGCATTATCGTGCGCAATTCGATCATCCTGGTGGATTTCATCGAGCTGCGGCGCATCCAGGGCATGACGCTGGAACATGCCGTGGTGGATGCGGGAGCGGTGCGCTTCCGGCCCATGCTGCTGACCGCTGCCGCCGTGGTGGTGGGCGCCAGCGTGATATTGTTTGATCCGATCTTTCAGGGACTGGCGCTGTCGCTGATGGCGGGCGAAGTGGCGTCGACGCTGCTGTCGCGCATGACGGTGCCGGTGCTGTACTACATGGTGGAAAAACACAAACTGCCGGCGCCACCGACATTAGAGTGCGCGCCCGAGGCTTCGGAGGTACAGGCATGAACATAGAACGGTCAGTACGCATGATTGGGGGAGCCTTTGTGCTGCTCTCGCTGGCGCTGGGCTACTGGGTATCGCCCTATTGGTACCTGTTCACGGCGTTTGTCGGGCTGAACCTGTTTCAGTCGGCGTTTACGAACTGGTGTCCAATGATGACGATATTGCGTAAACTAGGAGTGAGGCAGGCCTAAGTCGGTATGTCCAACGGGATAGCGATTATTTTGTTTCTGGTTGCGTGGGTGGTGGTATCGCAGTGGCTACTGCCCAAGCTGGGTGTTCCTACGTGATCGAGCCAGCGCCGCGCCGGGTCCCGGCGCGACGAGGAGCAGCGCAGTTGCGCGTTGCCGAAAGAGTTGAACGGGCGAAACAAGAGTTGAATATCCGCCGTCCCTACGGGACTTGGGGCTTACTTAAGAGGCCTACCCAGCATTGAAACGCTGGGCTATTGATTCCTGCATAAATAATGTCCTATACTGCTCTGGTGGTGGGGAGGTGACCTATCCGACCGCAAGGCAGTCCGGAAGAGTTGCAGCGCAAACGTGAGCGCGCCGTCGATTTGCTCAAGCAGGGCCTGACGCAAGCTGAAATCGCCCGCATCCTCGAGGTTGACCCGCGCAGCGTCCGCCGTTGGAAGCGTGCCCAGCGCAGCGCTGGCAAAGCTGCTCTCCGAGCCGTTCCAGCCAGCGGACGACCGCCGAAACTGACGCCGAAGCAGCGCCAACAACTGGAGAAGCAGTTGTTGCGAGGTGCGCAGGCGGCGGGATTCGGCACCGATTTGTGGACCTGTCCGCGGATCGCCGAGCACATCCAGCGCAGCTTCGGTGTGCGCTATCACGTGGATCACATTGGTCGACTGTTGCACGCCATGAACTGGAGCCCGCAGAAACCCGCACGCAAAGCCGTCGAGCGGGACGAAGACGGAATTCGGCAGTGGATCAAGCAGGTTTGGCCCGCGGTTAAAAAAAAGCGCGCCGGCTGAGGGCGTGGCTGGTGTTTCTGGACGAAAGCGGCTTTCTGCTAGCCCCGCTGGTGCGCCGTACTTGGGCTCCCTGCGGCCAGACCCCGGTGCTCTATCAGCGGGGTCGCCACCACAAGAAGGTCTCTGCCATTGCTGCTCTGTGTGTCTCTCCTCAGCGTGACCAGGTGCAGCTGTATTTTCGCTTGTATCCCGGGCAAGAGGTCGATGCCACGCGGGCCATTGCCTTTCTGAAGGCCCTCGATCAGGAACTGCAGGCGCCTTGGCTTCTGCTGTGGGATCGGCTGAATGCGCATCGCGCCAAAAAGACCACGGCCCACCTGGAGACCGTGCCTCGCCTGCGCACTTTCTTCTTTCCCCCATACGCTCCTGAACTCAATCCGGTGGAATATCTTTGGGGCTATTGCAAGATGAATCCCTTAGCCAATCGCACCGTCCATGAAGTCTCCGAACTGGCGGTCGTCACCCGCAGCTGCACCCGCTCCCTGCAACGGAAGGAAGCACTGCTGCGTTCCTTCATCCGACATAGTCCTCTTTTTCTGCGCCTACAATAGGACATTACTTATGCAGGACCCAATAATATCTGCTGTCCCCTGCGGGGATGGTGCGATCGGGATGGGTTTCACTGTCGCTTAGAAAAACTGGTTCTCACTCGCATCCACAAAAGCCACTTCAAAGGAATGCACGAAGGCCAGTTCTACCCAAGGCCGACTCTGCGCGACATCGAAAGCCGAGCCCTTCCAAAACAACGTCGAGTTATTCCGCGAAGTATTGATCGTCAAACTGAAGCCCATCTAGCTCATTTGACATCCTGGGGGGTGGACCCTTCAGGAGACGACTGATCCCTGGGAATCCAGCCTTTTCCTGAGGTGAGAGGAAAACAGATCCCTCGGTCGCCACGGCGACCCCGTGATGACAATTCCTAGGGATGGGATGTCAACAGAGCCAGCCTATCTCAAATGGTTGCCGCCGCGACGGAACCGGAAGTCCCTCAGGCGCTAAAGCCCTGGGTTGGGCGGCGTTACGGCACGGCTGAACAGGCTGCGGAAAAAGGCTTGGGAAGGCGAAGAAGCGGAACATTCCTCGCGGCTGACGCCCCGGAATTGAGGAATACATCTTCGACGTTGAGAAAGCCGTGGTCGTCGAAACCCTCAGCTTGGCCACGCGACTTACGTCTTCGCCAAGCCCCGGAGCATGGAAACCTTTCTCGTTCTGTACACCAAGATCACGAAGGACGACATTCGCCGAAACCGCAACAACGCTGCCGAGAAGTTGGGCTTTCTGGGGCGCGTGATTCACGGTACCAATCCACGGGCATGGCTCAAGGAAAGCGAGAGCGTGCACCAGAGATTCTTGATGTGGAGGAAATGCAACTTCTTCTTGCATCCCTTGGGGTACGAGAGAAGGCGATGGTATTTCTCGACATGCCGGCGGGGCTGCGCCGGGGTGAGTTGGCCGGCCTCAAATGGGAAGATGTGGACTTTAAACATCTGCATCTTAATGTGAGCCGGTCACTAGTGGACCAGCACATTGGCCCGGTCAAAACCGAGGTGTCAAGAAAGCTGATGCCGATGGACGAATATGTTGCTCGCGATCTGATGGCCTGGTACGAGCAAACGCCTTACAAGCAACCCTCCGATTACCTGTGGGCGACCGACGCTAATCGTGCCGGTTCAAAGCGGGGCAAGCAGCCGGTTTGGCTGAGCACCGTAATGCGTGACCATATCCAGCCATTGGCCAAGCGGCTCGGCATCAACAAAAGAATCGGCTGGCACACCTTTCGCCATACGTTCTCAACGCTGCTCAAGAGCAACGGAGAGGACGTGAAAGTCGTGCAGGAGCTGTTGCGGCACTCTACGTCTCGAATGACGCTGGATACGTACACGCAGGCTTTGAGCCCGGATAAGAGGGCGGCACAGAGCCGGGTGGTGGGGATGATCCGGCCGAAAACAACTTGTACCGTCGTTGTACCGCGGGAAACTGACCAAATCAACCGTCAAGTCTCTGAAAAGATTTGGCGTCCCCGACGGGATTTGAACCCGTGTTACCGCCGTGAAAGGGCGATGTCCTAGGCCGGGCTAGACGACGGGGACGCGGAAGGAGGGTGTGCTCGCCGAACTTCAAATACTAGCAGCCCGTCGAAAGCAGTGTCAAAGCACGCCAACCGCGGGTAGTTGACACTCTGCATCACAACCCAAACTCAGGCAGTTGATCATCACGCTGACGGACTACCCAATGTTAAGCAGATGGCGCCGCGCGCGGGGAGCCAAGGCCTTGCCGGGGAGCGCTTCGCCCGCGAATCAAGTCTCTCGCGCTTTTACTATTGCGAAATTGCGAAACCAACAGTCTGTCTATTTCGGATTGGACCACGTTTCCGGCTGAAGCAACCGGTTGGCTTCCTCCGGACCCCAGCTTCCCGGCGCATACGCGTGTACTGGGGTTGCGTTATCGAGTACAGGGTCGATGATTCGCCAGGCTTCCTCCACGTAGTCCTGGCGGGCGAATCGCGACGAGTTGCCGTCGAGGGCGTCGCCCAGCAACTCTTCGTAGGCCTGCATCTGGTGCGGATCAGCCGACTCCGAGACCAGCAGTTCCACCGCTTCTCCCCGCAAGGCCTCGCCGGCCACTTTCACGTGCGCGCCAAAGCCGATGGCGAGATTCGGCGACAAACGAAACCGCACATAGTTGGGCGGCAGCGGATTCTTCAGGAAGATAGGAGGCGGCTCCCGCAAAGTAACGATCACCTCGGTTGCGGTCACGGGCAGGCACTTGCCGGCGCGAATATAGAACGGCACTCCCTGCCAGCGCCAGTTGTCGATGTAGAGGCGCAGGGCCACGAAGGTCTCGACCTGGGAATCCGGTTTCACGCCTGCTTCCTTGCGATATCCATCGAACTGTCCGCGAACCACTTCCTCGGGACGCAATGCCGCGATGCCCTTCAGTACCTTTACCCGCTCATCCCGGTCGGTTTCTACGCCGAGCCCGGGAGGTGGTTCCAGGGCCACATTGCTCAGTACCTGGAGCAGGTGGTTCTGCACCACGTCGCGCATGGCGCCGGTCTGGTCGTAGAAGGCGCCCCGGCCTTGCACCCCAAAACTTTCCGCCATGGTGATCTGCACGCTCTTCACGTATTGCCGGTTCCAGATGGGCTCCAGAAAAGAATTGGCGAAGCGGAAGTAGAGCACGTTCTGCACCGCAGTCTTACCCAGGAAGTGGTCGATGCGGAACACGTTCTCTTCGCTGAAGACGCCGTGCACCACCTGGTTCAAGGCAATTGCAGAGGCCAGGTCGTGCCCGAATGGTTTCTCGATGACCACGCGTCCACCTTTGGCGCAGCCCGACGCTTCCAGTTGTCTCAGCACCTCGGCGAAAAGCGATGGCGGTATGGCCAGGTAGTGCATGGGATGCTGCGCGCCACCCAGTTCCTGGCGCAACGTCTGAAACGTCTTGGGATCGCCATAGTCGCCGTCGATGTACTTCAGGCGGGCAATCAGTTTGGCAAAGCCTTCTTCGTCGAGGCCGCCGTGCGTCTCCACACTGTCTTTGGCGCGCGCCCGCAGTTGGTCGAGGTTCCAGCCCGATTTCGCCACGCCGATGACCGGCATCTCAAGCTTGCCCCGCTTGGCCAGCTTCTGCAGCGCCGGAAAGATTTGTTTATAGGCCAGGTCGCCCGTGGCCCCGAAAAAGACAAGTGCATCCGCTGCAATTGGTTTGGCAAAAGGTATCAATCGTTGGCTCCTGCTCCAGCGGGCCCGCGCCCACGAAATTCAATAAAGCTAGACCGGCGAAGTGTGAGCATGGTACTCCTCGCTCCGCGCCGGCGGCAACGGCACGATCCCGACAAGACTCAACTGGGAAGTGTCACCGCCCTATATCCTTGCTCGCTCGCTCAACGCCCCATATCTGTATGATGGTGGGCGTAAATTTGACTCAGGGTGGTCTAGATCAATGACGCGATGCCGTCTGTTCATTCTGCTCAGCACTCTCGCTCTCTCTGTCATCTTCACTCCCGCCTTTGCCCAACACGCCCATCAACCTGGCGCCGGGAAACAGCCGGACCGGCCGTGGATGAATACCAGCCTGTCACCCGATGAGCGCGCTGACCTGGTGCTCAAACAAATGACGCTCGACGAAAAAATCGATCTATTGCATGGCAACAGCATGCCGGGCTGGCCCGGAGGTCAATGGCCCAACTACTATCTGGGCAACGGCGGCGCCGGCTTCGTCCTCGGCGTTCCGCGCCTTGGCATCCCCATCATCCAGATGAGCGACGCTGCCTACGGTGTACGCGCCAGCGCTGAAAACGGCCGCTACTCCACCGCGCTGCCCTCGCCCCTGGCCTCGGCGTCGAGTTGGGACCCGCAGGCTGCCTGCGACTATGGATCCCTCATCGGCCGAGAACTACGCGCGCAAGGCTATAACATGACGCTGGGCGGCGGTACTAATATTACCCGCGAGCCGCGCAATGGCCGTACCTTCGAGTATCTCGGCGAAGATCCCATCCTTGCCGGGACCCTGGTCGGCAACCGCATCAAGTGCGAGCAGGGCCAGTTCGTGATCGGCGACATCAAGCACTATGCCGTCAACGACCAGGAGAGCGGACGCAACGAAGTCAACGCCATCATCGGCAAACGTGCCCTGCGCGAAACCGACTTGCTGGCTTTCGAAATTGGTATCTCCATCGGCCATCCCGGCGCGGTGATGTGTTCCTACAACGCGGTGAACGGCGACTTCGCCTGCGAGAACAAGTATCTGCTCACCGACGTGTTGAAGCAGGAGTGGAAATTCCCCGGATTCGTGGTCTCCGACTGGGGCGGCACGCACAGCACGGTGAAAGCCTCCCATGCCGGGCTCGACAACGAAGAGCCGCTCGCTGACTTTTTCGGTCCGAAGCTCAAGCAGGCGGTACAGTCGGGCCAGGTCTCGATGGCTGAGCTCGACGACCACGTCCACCGCATGTTGCGCTCCGAGTTCGCCAGCGGCATCGTCGACCATCC
Source organism: uncultured Acidobacteriaceae bacterium (assembly GCA_963798275.1). Taxonomy (GTDB): domain Bacteria; phylum Acidobacteriota; class Terriglobia; order Terriglobales; family Acidobacteriaceae; genus CAWCTB01. The sequence goes on along the minus strand of CAWCTB010000028.1, from coordinate 12,547 downwards.
CACGCAGAAGGCCGTCATCGATCCTGAAGCCGGCTTTGCGGTTGCGCGCAAGTTGGCCGAGCAGAGCACCGTCCTGCTCAAGAACGCGAACGGCACGTTGCCGCTCGATGCCGCCAAGCTGCGCTCCATCGCCATCATCGGGACCAAGGCCGACTTCGGCATGATCTCGGGCGGCGGCTCTGCGCAGGTCGATCCTCCCGGCCCGCCCGCCAAATGGCAGGAGCATGTCTGGTTCCCCACTTCGCCGCTGAAAGCGGTCAAGGCGAAAGCCACGGGGGTTGACGTGCAGTTCGACTCGGGCCAGGACCCGGCGTCGGCCGCCGCGCTGGCCAAGAAGTCCGATGTCGCCATCGTCTTCGCGCATCAGTGGACCAGCGAAGGCATGGACCTGCCTAACCTCTCGCTTCCCGACAACCAGGATGCGCTGATCGAAGCGGTGGCCGCGGCGAATCCCAAGACCATCGTTGTGCTGGAGACTGGAACTGCCGTCACCATGCCTTGGATCGACAAGGTGAGCGGCGTACTCGAAGCCTGGTTCGCCGGCAGCAAGGGGGCCGATGCCGTGGCCAACATTCTCTTCGGCGACGTCAATCCCAGCGCCAAGCTGGCCATGACCTTCCCCCTCAGCGTTGCTGACCTGCCGCACACTACCGTGGTGCAGCCGCCGCAGCGCAACCGCGGTCCCGAGACCGGAGCCGTGCTCACCAAGCCCACCTTCGATGTTCACTACGACGAAGGCCTCAAGGTTGGCTATAAGTGGTATGACGCGGAGAAGAAGCCAGTGCTGTTCCCCTTCGGTTACGGGCTGTCGTATACGACGTATGCCTACTCGGACCTGAAGGTAACGCCCGGCCAGCAGACTGCGGTTAGCTTCACAGTGAAGAACACCGGCGGCCGCGCTGGCTCGGAGATCGCTCAGGTTTACGCCGCGCTCCCCGCGAGCGCCGGCGAACCGCCGAAGCGTCTGGTGGCCTTTACTAAGGTCGAGCTCAATCCCGGCGAGAGCAGGGAAGTGACGCTGAGCATCGACTCCAAGTACCTTTCGATCTTCGATGACTCCGCCAACGCCTGGAAGCTGGTTCCCGGCAGCTACGGCTTCATGGTCGGCGGATCGTCGCAGGACCTGCCACTGAACGAAAAGGTCAATCTGCAGTAGTTCGATGGCAACTCGACTCGATGCAAGGCCCGGCGCAACCTGCTGCGCCGGCTTTTTGTGTGTGCGCCCGGCAGGGCGCACTTACTTGGAGGTGAAAGTCCTCTACACACCCGGCAAGGGGAAGGGTTAGCTGAACGGCAAGGGTGTCCGTCGCGAGGCGGAATCTGGAGGAAGCCGTAGGCAAAGCGCTGGCCTGACGAACAGGAACCGGATAGAGGCGGCACGGTGGGGTGAGCGGGCGCATAGACGCAAAGCCCAGTACTTGCACGGAAGGCCGTGACGTAGATCCGACAGGCATAAGCGTGAAGGTGAGTGCGCCATACCCGGGGAGATCTGGTGGTTTGCCTTTGGGCTACCGGCGTCGAAAGACGTTGGGATGAATCGCCAGAAGTCAGCCGAGGCCATAGTAGCCGCCAGCAAGGGGCGAAGGGCCGAACAGGAAACAGGGGAGTAGGACAGCAGACCTCGATGCGAGCCAAAGAAGCAGAAGCATACGCGAGTATGGCCAGGGCGGAGGCGGATAGGCGGAACCTGTCCGGGGCCGGTTCTGGTGCTGAGGCTGGCACGGCGGCTGTTGGGCGAACGAAACCGGAGGCGCTGCGGCTGATGGAAGCCGCAGTGGAACGCAGCAACATGCTGTGTGCCTACGAGCGAGTGGTGAAGAACGAAGGGGCGCCGGGAGTCGATAGACTGACGGTGGCCGAGTTCAAGCCTTGGCTCCAGGCGCACTGGCCGAGCGTAAGACAGGCACGGTTGGCGGGCGATTATAGGCCGACGGCGGTGCGCAAGGTGGAGATACCGAAGCCGCAAGGCGGGGTACGCACCCTGGGCATCCCGAGGGTGTTGGATCGTCTGATTCAACAGGCGCTCAAGCAGGTAATGCAACCGCTGTTCGATCCGGAGTTTTCCCGGTCGAGTTACGGCTTTGGTCCCGGACGCAATGCTCACCAGGCCGTGCAAATGGTGCGAGGTTACGTTGCGGAAGGCAAGCGATGGGTCGTTGACCTTGACCTGGAAAAGTTCTTCGACCGGGTGAACCACGACGTGCTGATGGCACGGGTGGCGCGCAAGGTGAGGGGACGAACGGGTGTTGAAGCTGATCCGGCGCTATCTGGAAGCGGGACTGATGGAAGGCGGGGTAACGAGCATGCGGACGGAGGGCACACCGCAAGGCGGACCGCTGTCTCCGCTGTTGTCGAATATCCTGCGGGACGATCTGGATCGTGAACTGGAGCGGCGCGGGCTTAGCTTCTGCCGTTATGCGGACGACGGCAACATCTATGTCGGCAGCAAGCGGGCAGGAGAGCGGGTGATGCAAGCGGTCACGGCGTTTCTGGAGCGGAGGCTGAAGTTGAAGGTCAACGCATCCAAAAGCGCAGTGGCGCGACCGTGGGAGCGGAAGTTCCTTGGCTACAGCATGACGTGGCACAAGAAACCGAAGCTGAAGATCGCGCAACCAAGCCGTGAGCGGCTGGCGGAGAAAATCCGCAAGACGTTACGGGAGGCGCGTGGCGGAGGCCTGAAACAAGCAATCGAGCGGCTCAATCCCATCCTTCGGGGTTGGGTTGCGTACTTCCGGCTCACCGCGGTCAAAGGCGTGCTGGAAGACCTTGATGGTTGGATCAGGCGCAAACTACGGGCTCTACTATGGCGGCAATGGAAGCACGTCTACACCCGGGCAACGAACCTGATGCGGGCGGGGTTGGGGAAAGTGCGGGCGTGGCCATCGGCCACCCATGGGCGCGGCCCATGGTGGAACAGCGGTGCCTCGCACATGAACGCAGCCTATCCGCAGTCTCGGTTCGACCAAATGGGGCTGGTTTCGCTGCGGGAAACGCAGCAGCGCCTCTCGCCTGCTTCCTGAACCGCCGGATGCGGAACCGCACGTCCGGTGGTGTGGGAGGACGGCAGGGGTGACCCTGCCTCCTACCCGATCGCCGGGATGGCGAGCCATGGGCGCGGTTTCATCACACCGGAGTGTGATGAGGGTCACAAGAGAATGTTTGCCAACCGGGGTACAACGGATGCCATCCTGGAAACGCGGGATTAGAACCTCGGGATGACCAACCCCGGAATTACGGACTCATGATGATTGCCGCGCCCAATCGGGCCCCTGAAGTCTTACATTCGGAACTGATTCGACAGCTTGAATCGATTGGATCGCGGGTGAGTTTTTCCGCGGGAGAAGCCGTGCTGCAGGAAGGAGAGGCGGGGAAAGGAATCTATTTCCTGCAATCGGGCTTGCTCAGCCTGTCTGTTTCCCCGCAGGACGGAAGCGCGATTGCCCTGCGCAGCCTGCAGCCGGGAGCGTTTATCGGGCTGTCGGCGACGTTGAGCTGCGACCACTGCTGCTATACCGTCACAGCCGTGGAAAGCTCCGAGTTGACGTTCGTTCCCACGGACGCGGCTCAGGAACTGCTGCGGACCCGACCCGATCTGTGCCTGCAGGTGATCCAGCTTCTGGGGCAGGAAATGAACTCGCTGTGTGCGGAGCGGGCGGCAGTGAATGTGCGCTCGCAGCGAATCCAGATCGGGAAGTAGGCACGCGTCGGCCAAAGATGCATACGACCGAAGTGGTATGCCAGTTACATGAAAGAGGTATTCGCGATGGCAGTTGCGAATGACAAAATAGCTGGTACTGGGATACGCGCTGCGTGATGCGGCGTTAGGGAAGGGACCCGGGGCGAGGCGTAGAGCCTGCCGGTTCCCAGGTTGTGAAGAGTTTATCGGTTGGCGGAATTCTGGACCTTACGGTCTTTCGGATGTGCAACTGGGCGCTGCGCTTCCGTTCAGAATTCCGCCCTTCTTTTTTGCGGTCTCGGGGCGCAGATCTTCCTTGACGAAGTTTCAGAAACAGTCAGCAGTTGCCGCGCATGACGCCCAGGCGCTTCACCTTGTTGTAGAGCGAACTGCGGGCGATGCCGAGTCGCCGCGCCGCGCGGTCCATCGATCCACACTCTTCCTGTAGAACAATCTGGATGTAGCTGCGCTCCATTTGCTGGAGAGTCAGGCCGTCGGCGGTCAAGGCTGAAGATGGAGCTGGCCGATTGCTGAGGTTCTGGAACTGAAGATCGTGCATGGAGAGGGGATTGTGCTCGGCGATGAGCACGGCGCGCTCCAGCACGTTGTGGAGTTCGCGCAGGTTGCCCGGCCAGGAGTAGCGCTGCAGAGATTCCACCGCGGATGGATCCAATTGCATCTCGCCCCGGCCGCGAAGTCTTGCGATGTGGTTGAGGAAATGGGTGGCGAGCACGGGGATGTCCTCGAGGCGCTCCCGCAGAGGCGGGACTTTGAGGGGGATGATGTTGAGGCGATAGTACAGGTCTTCACGGAAGCGGCCCTCGCGCACCATGTGCAACAGATCACGATGGGTAGCGGCGATCAGACGAACATCGACAGTGCGGTCGCGAATGGCGCCGAGACGGCGAAACTGGCGGGTTTCCAGCACTTTGAGCACCTTGGGCTGGACCTGCAGGTCCATGTCGCCGATCTCGTCGAGGAAGACACTGCCCCGGTCGGCGACTTCGAGCAGGCCGGGCTTGGCCTGGATGGCGCCGGTAAAAGCGCCCTTCTCGTGGCCGAACAGCTCGGTCTCGAGGAATTCGCGCGTGAGCCCGGCACAGTTCAGGTCGAGAAAGGTTTCGTCGGCGCGGGAGCTGTGGGCGTGCAGCCAATGGGCCAGCACACCTTTGCCGGAGCCGGTCTCGCCGCTGATCAGCACCGGGCTTTCGCTGCCGGCGACCCGCCGGGCCATTTCCCGAAGAGCGCAAGTCGCCGCGCTTGCGCCCAGGAACGGATCCATGCGTTCGCAATTCTGGCGCGAGGCGACAGCCCGGGACTGGTGAAGCAAGCGCCGGTTCTCGAGTTCGCGCTGCAATACCGCTTCGAGCGCAGCGAGCTGCACTGGCTTGGTGAGGAAATTGCGCGCGCCCTGGGACATGGCGCGGACAGCGGTCTCGATGGTGCCCTGTCCGGTCAGCATGATGACGGGGATATCGGGATCGAATTCGCGGAAATACTGCAGGAGTTCAAGGCCGTCGCCGTCGGGCAGAGAGAAGTCGAGGAGGACGGCATCGGGGGGCGACTGCTGCAACTGAAGGCGCGCCTCGTGGCAACTCGCCGCTTCCGTGACGGCCATGCGATGAGCCTCCAGGAAGTTGCGCAGCGCGAAACGAATCATGGGATCGTCGTCTACCACTAGCACCCGATCGCGCGCCACCGCTTACCTGCTTTCCGCCAGACGAGCGGGTGGAACGACGCCCCGGGCGCGGCGGTCCAAGGGCAACAGGATGGTGACCAACCCGCCGCCCGACGCAGCGTTTTCCAGCCGGATGCTGCCGCCGTGGTCTTCGATGACCTTGCGAGCGATGGTGAGTCCGAGACCGGTTCCACCTTTTCGCCGGGTGAAGAAGGGAGTGAACAAGTGCTCCATTTCGCGAGCGGGAAAACCTGGTCCCGAATCTCGAACGGTGCACTGCAGCACCCCCGGCTTGCCTGCGGCAACGCCCTGCTTCACCCATACATCTCCGCTTTCCGGCGAATGTTGAATGGCATTGTCGATGATGTTCTCGAAAGCGCGCACCAGCGAGGCCGCATCACCATACATCTGAACTTGGTCCGCGAGGTCGAGCTTCACGCGAACGAACCGGTCCACGGCCAGTTGCCGGCAACCCTGAAACGCCTCGCGGATGACGTCAGCCGGGGAGATCAGGGCCCGCTGCTGAAGTGGAGTCCGCCCGAAGTCGAACAGGTCGCGCACGATGAGTTGGAGGCGGGCGATACCGTCCTGCAGATTCCTGAGGTAGGGGTCATCGCCGAGGGTCTCGCGGTGCTGCAATTGGAAAGCTTCAAGCGTTGCGGTCAGACCGAACAGGGCGTTCTTCGCTTGGTGCGCAGCGCCGGCCATTACGGTTCCGGTGCGGGCAAGGGCCTCACCGGCTTGCAGGGAATGGCGGAGCCGGTTTGTCTCGGTGATGTCCCGCAAGTGAATGAGGAAGCGCGGTTGCGTGCCATGCAGGGACGCGAGTTCGCGGATGTAGGCGAGCCAGCATTTGCCCGAATCAGGATCGAGGAGCTCGTGTTCGAGCGGTTGCAGTCCGTTCTGAGCGAGTCGCAACACTCGAGAGAGCGCGTCCCACGGCCAGGATGCGGGCAGCCTGGCAACTGGGCGCGAACAGGCGTCCGGCGCCGTCGCAAGGAGCCGGTCCGCCGCCGAGTTGCGGAAAAGAACCTTGCCGTCGACGTCAACCAGCAGGACGGGATCGCGAAGACCATCGAGGATGGCTGCCAGACACGGCCGGTTGTTGAGCCGAGGGATGGCATCCGGATCAAAGGTGCAATCGGCAATAACCTGGGCGGTGTCGCTGTTAAAACGCAGCGGCATCGCCGGGCTGTCTATGTTAGGAGAAGAGGCGGAGGCGAGTGCGAGAGACGGCGATGCAAGTCCGCCCAGGGCTTCAGACAAGAGTGAATGGCGCATTGGTTATCTCCACAGTTCAACAAAATTCTCCGGGTCGGGAGTGAGGTCCTGCCTTTGCTGTTGCATCGAGACAGCAGAAGCGGACTCCGGCCAGCGTCACTCGCGCCCGGACTACAGCGTCTTCTAACAACCTTCTGTGAGGGTCTTACTGCAAGGGGTAGATACAGGTCAGAACCAGCGCCGGTTTCCAGCGACGACGACTTCGTGATGTGCAGAAACCGCCCCGCCCTGTCGCACTACCCTGATTAGCTCTTCTACGAGTGTTTTACCATCGGAGCAAGTAATCATTCTGTGATCTGGGTCACAGGACTACGTATTACGATTGGATTATCAGAAGGTTACCTCATTGCCCTGTGCCGTTACTGCTGACAGCGAGAAACGCTGTACCAGCATGTCCACCACTTCGCGGCCGATCTCGAGCGAAGCCGTCGCCGCGGGCGAGGGCACATTGCAAACGTGAATGGCCGCGTGGCTATGTGCGAAGTGGAAGTCGTCCAGCAGATTGCCGTGTCTATCCACGGCCTGGGCGCGGACCCCAGAGCCTCCGGGGGAGAGGTCCTCCTCCCGGATTTCCGGCAGCAGCTTCTGCAACGAAGCGGTAAAGGATGGCTTTGACCAGGAGCGAAACTGTTCCGCCATGCCCATGCGCCAATATTTGCGCGCCAGCCCCCAAAACCCGGGGAAACACAGAGTCTCGAGGGCTTCGGCGGGATCGGGCCGCGAACCAGAGTAGCCTTCGCGGCGCAACGCCAGCACCGCATTAGGACCGGCTTCGACGCTGCCGTTGATGCGCCGGGTGAAGTGCACGCCTAGGAAGGGAAAGTGCGGATCGGGCACAGGGTAGATGAGCGACTTCACCAGGAAGCGGCGCGGCTGGGCGATCTCGTAGTATTCGCCGCGGAAAGGAACAATCTGCAGATCGGTTTCGGCGCCTGCCATGCGCGCGATGGCGTCGCTGTACAAACCGGCGCAGTTTACGAGGTACTTGGAGGAGACGCTGCCCGCTGTGGTTTCCAGTACGTTCTCCGCTCCATCGCGGTGAATGCCGCTGACCTTGGCTCCGAGAATGAGCTCGGCGCCCGCCTGCCCGATCAACTCCGCGTATTTTTGTGCCACGGCGGTGTAGTCGACGATGCCGGTGGAGGGCACGTGCAGGGCACGCAGGCCTTCGCAGTGGGGCTCGATTTCGCGGAGTTCGTCGCGGTCCAGCACGCGCAGCCCTTCCAGGCCGTTGGCAATACCGCGCTGATGCAGTTGTTCCAGCCGGGGCACTTCGTCAGGAACGGTGGCGACCACCACTTTGCCGCAGCTTTCGTAAGCGACGCCGTTCTCCTGGCAGAAGCGCTTCATCGATATCGCACCGGCGACACAGTTACGCGCTTTCAGCGAGCCGGTGCGGTAATAAAGGCCTGAGTGGATGACGCCACTGTTATGCCCAGTTTGATGCGCCGCGACGTGGTCTTCCTTTTCCAGCACCAGAAGACGCAGATGCGGAAAACGGAGTACGGCCTGAAGGGCGGTGGCGAGTCCGACAATTCCGGCTCCAACAATGACGAGGTCGGCGCGGCGATCAGGCATATGAGTGTCGCGTGATAACCCGCGATTATACGGGAGTCAGGCCGTGACTCGGCGCTCAACGATCCATAACGCGGTTGACCGTTTCATTGCAGCGTCTGGCCGGGATGCATCTCCAGCACCTCAGGTCCGCTCGGATCCGAGCAGCTCCTTCAATTGCGCAGGCCGGCCGATCAATGGCGGGAAAGTTCCGAAATGCATGGGTATGACAACTTTGGGCTGCAGGAGCTTGCAGGCGTAGGCGGCCTCGCGCGGGCTCATGGTGAAGAGATCGCCGATGGGCAGCATCGCGATTTCTGGAGCGTACAGCTCGCGAATGATCGACATGTCGCCGAATACGCCGGTGTCGCCGGCGTGATAAAGCTTCACCCCGCCGGGCAATTCGAGAACATAGCCGCAGGCTTCGCCGCCGTACACGATGCTGCCGTCGTCCTCCATGATTCCGCAGGAGTGGATGGCGTGCACCATGGTCACCTTGATGCCGCAGACGGTCTGGGTCCCACCTTTGTTCATAGGGGAGATCTCGGCGACACCTTTCTTCTGCATCCACAAGCAGAGTTCAAAGATGCCGACCACCAGTGACTTGTTCTGCTTCGCGATCTTGACGGCGTCACCGATATGGTCGCCGTGCCCGTGGGTGCAGATCAGAGCGTCGGCCCGCTGCACCTTTTTCTCGCTGTCGGGGCACATGGGATTGCCCATGACCCAGGGATCGACGTAGACCGTCGCTCCATCTTTGGTGACAATGCGAAAGGTTGCGTGTCCGAGCCACGTAAGAGTATTGCCTTGCAGATTCATGATGCCCTCTTCGTCGGAAAGAATTGCCGAGTTGCTAGAAGCTTCTCATCAATCAACTTTGAAATAAAGCAGCTTTGAAAGGGCACAGCTTTAGCTGTGCCGTAGCGGTCAGCTTGTAACCGGGCTTTAGCCCCTGCGGGTATTCGTTCCTAGCCCTCCCGCCATTTATGAGCCCAGATTTCCTTTTTGAAGTTGGCCTAAACCGCCGTATGATCGGGCCAACGCCAGTACTCATGCGGTCGTGACGCCCCGCCAAAGAAAATAATAATGCGCTGGAGTCCCTAAACGGACATAAAATGTTGGGCGTCGGGAGCTAAAAGGGAAATTCCGGTTAGGAGGTACGATGATGCTTCGATCCTTGATGCGGTGCTTGGCGACATTGTCGTGCGTGATACTCTGCATCGTCCCTGCAAGGCTCATTTTGACAAGCGAGGCATGCGAACCCCAAGATGACCCGGTTTTTGTTGGAAATGTCTACTGCGCCTTCTGCGATGACACCGAAAGTAGGTATCAGTGTGCATACGACGGCCTGAGGATAGCTACGGGGAAACCATAGCAGGCTGCCCGGACGGATCGAAGTGTCATTTTGTGAGCGCCGATAACTGTGCTGCGCCGGGGGCCGACTTGAAACAAAGCCTATTGCCACGGGACCGGGTTGGGGCGTTCACGACAACGTCAGCAGGGGGCTCACTCCCTAGCAGATGTGATACACCATTCTGGAGTTGGATCAATCGGCATCCATCAACCGCATCTCCCAAAAAGCAAAATCAGGGAGGCCTCTAATGAGACGGATACTGTTGCTGCTGTTTATGGTCTCGGCCGCCGGATTGAGCGTCTGCGCCCAGAGTGTCTTTTTACGTGAAACATTGACTCGGTCCACCGACATTCCAGCCTTTTCGTTTTTCGGGCCGGCGCAGTGCGACGATCTGAACGACACATTCTTCCTCGTAGAGGGGAGTCCTTCCGATCAAGGCGATTCGGTCATAGTGCGCCTCGATAGCAACGATGTTCCATACGTGTACGACATACCAGAGTCGCAAAACGCACGGCTTGTTAGGTACTATGTCGATTCACAAACGGGTGGGTTGTCTGTGGTAAAGGAGACTGCCACAGAGACAACGTTGATGGGTTTTGACCGCTCGGGACGTCAAACAGCCAAGACGCGCATGAAACTTCCAACCGGATTGATCGTCGATAGCATCGCCTCCGATGGGAAAACCTTGCTTGTCGCAGGGTTCATTGATGGGACGGCCTCAGCCCAAGACAGAATGAGGACTTTTGTCGGTCTTTTTGACTCAGCAACGGGGCAGATGCGGAGAAGCATACCTTCTCTATCTGGACGGCCGATCACGCCAGACGAGCTTCACAGGCCGCGAGATATGGCTGCCGTGGCAGACGACAAGTATTTCTATGTCGCCACATTCGGCGCAGTTGCAAGGGTCGATGGGGATGGAACCGCTCAGCAGATTCTGTTGCCGCGCCCTACAGCAACCACGGTGGTAAGCGGCTTAACCCTCTCTGGACGGACGCTCACCTTTCAACTTACAACCCCGCATCCGAAGAATGCACCTTCTCAACCACTCGAGTTTGATGTTGTGGATTCCCGAACCATGCAGGTCACACGACGCGCGAGTTCCTCGCCGGAACTCCCAAAGATAGTGGTATGCGCGAAGAACCGCCAGTATGTATTTCTGAAAGCTGTGGACGGCATGCTTCAGTTCATCACGGCTGCTGCCCCGTAATCGTTCCTCGCGCGCGTGTGCGACAGTGGACGTTTGAACCCGATTCGCTGTTCGTGACAAAAGAGCGCTTGCAGTCGGCGGGCGCTCTTTCAGCTTCAATGATTGCCGTCACCCATCCTCGTCCAAATTAACTCCACTGCGCTGAGCGTCGTCGGGAAGAAGTAGGCTGAGAGTCTCTGATGAGTTGAGTTTGCAAAGACCAACGAGTCAGAGGAGGACTCAGCCTTGAACAGAGTATGCAGCATTTTCTCGCAGATTTTGCAGCTCATTTCACGAACCGGCTTTGACACAGAGGCCCGTAAACTTAAAGCCGAATGAGATGGGTCCTCGTCATCTGTTCATTTCTGCTGCGATTCGCGCCAACCTTTGTAGCCGCCGCTTGCGGAAATCACGTTCTCGAACCCCATCTTTTCTAGATGCAGTGCCACGGCCTCTCCTTAACGCAACCGCAAATTCTAGTTGCCGGACTCGACTCGAAGCAACCTGCACGAGCCGGCGGAAGCTGGTTCTGCCACGTCGCGAGTCTCGCGGGCGGGTCGCTCACCACGAACGACAACAGAGTCGATCACCGCGAATGAGGCCTGCGACAATCCACAGAGCGCCGCTGCTATCATTGGACACGAGTTCCAGCATAATGAGTCCTCCAAATCAGCCCTCCCTGGGTCCTTCCGCGCTCGACAGCTACCTCCTGGAGGTAGCCGACGCGGTGAATACCACTTTGGACCTGAACACCATGCTGCAGCGCGTGGCGGAGATGCTGAAGCGGGTCATCGACTACGAAATATTCGCCATTCTTCTGCTCAACGAAAAGTCACAGGAACTGAAGGTCCGATTCCAGGTAGGACATCCCCCCGAGGTGGCGGAACGCATTCGCATCAAGGTAGGGCAGGGGGTCACCGGACAGGCGGTGCAGCGGCGTGAGGCCGTGCTGGTGAACGATGTGACGGCGGAGCAGAACTTCATCAACTCCGCCCCGGGAGTGCGCTCCGAACTGGCGGCTCCGCTTATCGCCAAGAACAAGGTAATTGGCGTGATCGACGTGGAGGCGGCGCAACCGGGCGCGTTCACCGAAGAACATAAGCGCCTGCTGATGCTGTTCGCCTCGCGCATCGCGGCCGGCATCGAGAACGCGCGGCTCTACACGCGGGTATCGAGACAGGCGCGGCAACTCACGCTGCTGACGGAAATCAGCCGCGAGCTGACCTCGATCCTGAATGTCGATCAACTGCTCAAGCGAATCGCCGACCTGTTGACCCGGATCATCGACTACCAGATGTTTTCCATACTGCTGCTGGATAGCACCGGAAACTTCCTGCAGCATCGGTTTTCCTTGCGCTTCAAGGAAAGCGTGCAATTGAAGCACGAGATCCCGATCGGCCAGGGCCTGGTCGGGTACGCGGCGCAACATGGCCAGCCCGTGTTGGTGCCCGACGTCAGCAAAGACCCGCGGTACATCCGGGCCAATCCCGAGACGCGGTCGGAGCTGTGCATTCCCCTGATCTACAAGGACAAGGTCATCGGGGTGCTCGACATCGAGCACACCAAGCGCAACTACTTCAACGAAGATCACGTCCGCATCATGACCACCATGGCGGCGCAGGTGGCCATCGCGATTGAGAACGCCACCCTGTACGAGCGGATCGCCCGCCAGGAGAAGCGCCTGGAACAGGACCTGGCTCTCGCGCGGGAACTGCAGTTTCGCTTGCTGCCGCCGAAACTGCCGCAATTTCGCAATGCGGAAGTAGCGACCCGTTTCGCTCCCGCCCGCCAGATTGGCGGCGACTTATACGATTTCCT
>CAWCTB010000027.1:0-41532 GCA_963798275.1 uncultured Acidobacteriaceae bacterium | reverse complement strand
GACCGGACGGCGGAAACGAACCTGGCCGAGGTAGATGGCGCCCGGCCCGGGCAACTGCGTACCCAGCACGGTGGAGATGAGAGCGCCGCCCCACATGCCATGGGCGATGATCTTGTGGAACATGTCGCTCTTGGCGAACTCTTCGTCAACATGGGCGGGGTTCACGTCGCCCGACATGATGGCAAACAGATCGATGTCGTTTTGGGTGAGAGTGCGGGCGAGACTGGCGGAGTCGCCCACCTTGAGTTCGTCGAACGTGCGGTTCTCAATGCGATCAAGTGCCGTGAGAATGCTCATTTCCTCTCCCGCAGCCCCTTGCGGCCTAAGGATTCTCTGATCAAGTAGCGGCGAAGTCCCGCAGTGGCTGAAGCCGCGGTGATTTTGGAACATTTACGGACGGCTTAAAGGCCGTCCCCTTCGAAACCAGACTTAATCAGAGCATCCCTAAGCGAAAACGCGGCCGAAAGAGTGGCGGCGAAGGTTGCTTCTGCGCCGCAAGCAATAGGCTAGCAGTTCCGGCCGAGCGGAGGCGGAAGTTCGGATATCTTGCGGGATGCCCGATTCCGCATATGGAACCTTCCGAAAATGGGCCGGGGGCGAAATCCGGGGTCAATGCGCTGTGGCTGCCTTAGGCTTCGCGCCTTGCAGAATTGCCTGCTGCTCGCTTTGGGCAACCCATGCAGCAGCACCAGGAATGTGCCGTTGGTCCAGCCAAAGCCGACCACATTCTCGTGATAGCCGATCACGTTGGCCTTGGTGGTGCGGTTGACCACGTTGTACTTCTCGCGGATGGTCCCGATCTGCCGGTAACGCGCTGTCAGCACCAGTCAGGATCCCCTTCGCGATGCTGGCCGTCGTCGCATCATCGCGAAGTCCGCGCGGCTGCAGCCGTCCACGCCGACCCAGCATCGTGGGGGCCCAGCCAAACGGCAGTCCCACTGCACGCCCGAGTCGAACTGGTCGCTCATGGATAGACCGCCCGGACGCTCAAACAGTTTCGCGCTTCTGCATCTACCCCCTTGGCCTGTGCGCGTGATAGCCAGGTCTCACCCAAAGCGGATACAGACGTGGAGACATACGTCGTAGGTCGACGACTTCGAAGCTCTCGAAATCGTAGTCCGAGAACACTCCCTGTGCCGGGATTCCACAAGTAGCGGTCGATGGCTGCCCGCGTGCTCCGAGCCTGCTTCCGCCACTGGCGGCTTCCGTCGGCTTGTCCGAGCAGCAGCCATCCAGGCAGATCGCGCTCATAGCTTGTACAGCAGGCTGTTCAGGCAGACTGGCGCGTAGTGATGCGTCGAGCCGTCAAAGGGCCCCAAACCGGAAGACTGGGATCGAAGCCGGACTCGCGCATGGCGCGGTCGCCGTGGTAGAAGTCCTTGGTGAGCCGTCACCCGATATGCGCTGCGCGCACACCGGACGCTGATCGTTGATCGCAGCAGCGCTGGCCGAGCAGCTCCGCCCGATTCGCCTGTCCCGAGCCTGGCCGGGCTATGACGAGATCGGTCTTCAGCGTCATCGGGATGGTGCCACCAGCCAGCGAATCACGTTCGGAGTAATCGGGATTGATCCGCCATCTCCGGCACCGGTCCCTGCGCCGAAGTCGAAGTAGCGCGCCAACCCGGTGTTCCGGCGCGCTTGCGCTCGGTGCGTCCACAGCGCGTGGTCGCGGACGGCGATATGCGTAGCCGCTGTCAAGCCACGTTGCCTCTGCCCTTGCCCGCGGGCTTGTCGGCCGCCATACATCGCGAGGATCATCGGAGGCAAGAAACGGTGGCTGCGAGCGCGTGAGGTAGTAGGTACGATTCGCGTTGAGGACCGCGCCGTAGTGCTCGATCTCGAAGAAGAAGTTCTCGACCATGCCGCGCGCCAGGTCGCGTTCGTGGTCGCCCTCCAACAAGCCGCGAATGATGAAGTAGCTGTCCCATCCATACATCTCGTTGAAGCGGCCGCCGGGAACCACGTAGGGTTGGGCACATAGAGCAGGCCGCTCACCGCGAGTTGTTCGGCATTACATCGCCCAGCTCCTTGATGGGCTTGGGCAGATGCGCGACCTTTACATTGCATTCCTTCTGCAGCTTCTCGACCGCGGGCGGTGTGGGCACGCCGAAGGGCAGATACAACACGGCCTGGGTGCCTGCGCTGAACTTGGGATCCGCGATGGACGAGCACTCGTTCATCGAGCGGCTGAGGGTCGTCCAGGCATGCTTGATGTAAACCAGAATGTTCTCCGGGGGCGTGAGCGGCGCGTGCGGCGGCGCTCCCCCGGGACCCGGCTGCATCTGCGCGACGATCGGCGATGCCGACAGGAGTGCGAACAGAAGGAAAATTGCCAGGCGGGACTGCCGCGAAGCGGATGAGCGATCAGGGAGAGCACATGAGCCGGGATTATAGCGTTTCAGGCGGGCGGTGTTTAGTGGATTGTGGGTAATGATTCGTGGATAGCGAAACGCAACAACCTAACCGCTCTGGCAGACATCTACTTTCTGGCAGCGGGAGGCTGCAGCTTCCACAGGATCTGGCGGAGCATACCCATCAGGGTTTCGGCGTCTTCGGAAGAGAGGGCGAGGCGGCGTACGAGGCGGCGCACTTTCGTCACAGCGGAAGCTTGCGCGGTAGCGGTCGTGTAACCGGCGAGGGAGAGCGATTCGAGAAGGGTGGCCGAGAGGCGCTCCAAGGTTTCGGCGGTAGCGAGCGAAGTTGCTTCCGGTTGGGCCGGTGGAGGGTTGGCATCGCGGGCGATCTCATACAGGGTGACGGCCGACGGCCTGGCCGAGGTTCATGGAGGGATGGTCGTCGCCGGTAGGTATGCGCATGTGCCAGTGGCAGTGGCTAAGGTCGTGGTTGGAGAGGCCGCGCTTCTCCGAGCCAAAGAGAATCGCGACGCTGCCTTGAGCAAGGTGCCGGCGGATTTCGTGGGCTGCTTCGGGCAGGGGCTTGAGAGGCTGCCGCAGTTCGCGATCGCGAGCAGCGGTGGTTCCGACGACGAGCGAGCAGTCGGCGATGGCCTCGGCGACGTTCTCGTATTGCTCGGCCGATTGCAGCAAGTCGGCGGCGCCTACGGCGGAGCGGGCCTCGCGAAAGGCCAGGTCGTAGGGGTTGACCACGCGCAGCCGGGAGCAGCCGAAGTTGCTCATGACGCGGGCGACGGCTCCGATGTTCAGGGGGTTGCGGGGGTTGACCAGGACGACACGCAGATGATCCAGATTCGGCACGCCAGCAAGAATATCGTGAGACGGGGAGCGGAGCGGAGTATACTTCCTCACCGTTTGAATTCAGAGGAGGCACTACTATGACCGGGTCCCGCTTCGTTCTGGCTTTGGCTTTACTGGCCTGCCTCGCGCTGCCACTGTCGCTGTACGCGGGTGATCCGCGCGTCATTATTAATGACCCGCCGTTCGCCTGCCCGGTAGTCACCGGGCTCAGCTTTGACTTTTTCTCCGACGCAAGTGGAGGAGGCTCCTTGTGCTTCATGAACATGAGCGGAGTTACCTGGACGCAACTGGATGTAAATGTGCCAGCTCCGATGCCGATCGACGTGATCACCTGCGGGGGAATTGCGTTCAGCAGTTGCCTGGTGTTGCCCCCCGAGGACGGTGCTTACGCAACGATCGAATTCTTCGGAGGGCCGGGGATTGGCAACACGGTGGCATTTACCGTCGACTTGGGCGCAACGGGATGGACACCGAACGCGGAGTTTAACGCGTATGCCAACCAGCCGGAGCCGACGACGCTGGTGCTGCTCGCCACGGGTGCGGTGGCGGCGGCGATGCGTCGAAGAAGACAGTGATTCGTGGATAGTGGCAAGTGGATAGTTGCGACCAGGGTTCCCTCGCCAAGATTGGGACGGCGTACGGCGGATCGAAACCAGTCACGGGGATCGGCCGACTGGGCGCGATGCTGTGCGGTTAGGGCGGCGCGGGCGATGGACCCGAATCCGCTGGCGGAGGCCCGCTGACGTAGCCGTTGCAGGCGGGCGCGGCCGTCGTTGGCTCGACCGGACTGCAACTCGATCTGTCCCAGAACCAGTTCAGCCTCGAACTGGGTTGCGCGATAGTGACTGTCAGCAGCTTCGGTTGCGATGCGGAGCAGGTTCGCGGTTGCAGCCTCGACCGCGGACTGCTGACCGGAGACGGCTAAGGCCTGGGCGGAGGTAATAGCCAGGTTCAGTCGGGTGATGCGGTTCTGACTGTGAGCTGCGGTAGCTTGGGCCCGCGCGATGACCTGGGCTGCGTCGGACGCTTTCCCTTGCGCCAGAAGCGAGCGCGCTAAAAGGATCTCGCCTTCGACTTCATTATCGGGCAATTTGAGTTTGCTAAACTCTTCCACTGCCTTGCGCGCGGCATCCTCGGCCTCGCCGGAGTGGCCCTCAGCCAGAGACAAATCAGCCAGCGCCAAGTTACTCGCCTGAATCGAGTCGGCCTCCTGCAGGCCGATACGGATCTGCAGAGCCTGCTGATATTTCTCACGAGCAGCGGCGATGCCGCCCTGGGCGGCAAGGACTTGTCCGAGGCCAAACAAAGCGTCGGCTTCATTCGCGGCGTTCTGACTCTTGCGCGCGAATGCCAACGCATCGGCATGCAGTTTGCCGGCCGCAGGCAGGTCTCCATACAGTTGCAGGACTTCGGCGAGGTTGTTGGTAACCAGGCCCTGCATAGCGACGTCGTCGAGTTCGCTATAGATGCTTAGCGCCTGGCGATACATGTCCTGGGCGGGGACAAGGTCGCCGCGACGCTGGTAGACGGCGCCCAGGTTGCTGAGGCAACTGGCCTCGAGGCGCCGGTTCCCGATCTCGCGATAAAGCGCCAAAGCGTTTGCGTAGAGTTCCTGGGCAGCTGCGAGATCGCCTTGTTCCTGCAAGGCGCCGGCGATGTTGTTCAAGGCTGTAGCCAGTTGTCGCTTGTCGCCGGCAGCCTGCGATGTGGCCTGCGACTCGCGAAAGAGCTTCATCGCCTCATCCAGGTTTCCGAGATAGAAGAGTGCTCTGGCCTGCTCAATACGGGCACGGGCCATGGCGTACCCGCTGCCTTGTGCCTGAGCTTTGGCGAACGCCTGGTCAGAAGCGGCTTTAGCCAGCTTGTAATCGCTCAAGGAGAAGGCGGCATTGGCTTCCTCGAGGTCGATGCGCAGATCGTCGCGAGCGGGGGGCGGCAACAGGGTGCGAAGGCTGTCGACGGTGGCGAGGGCATCTTTGCCGCGATTGGCGCGGGTTTGGGCGGAGGCCAGCAAGAGGCCGTATTCGATGTTGTCGCGGGAGCTGTTCCACAACTCCTGATAGAGCTTGATGGCATCGTCCCACTGATGGCCGAGCTCACGGTAGCGCGCTTCCATCAGAAGGCGGTCTTCGCGGGGCAGCTTGGCGGAGAGTTCAAAGGCCTGCTTGGCTTCGTCCTGCGCGAGTTTGGAATAGCCGAGATAGTTCAAGGTCTGGGCCAGGGCGGAGTGGGCGGGAGCGAACTGCGGCTCGGCATGGACGGCTCGCTGCAACAAATCGCGGGCCGCCATGCCATCGAACGCACGCAGCCGGGCCAGGCCTTCGTAGTACAGGCGCGCGGCTTCGGGATTCACCGGCAGGGTGGCGCGAATCCCGCTCAAGTCGTTTTGCGAGACATCGGCAACACCGAGCCGGGGCCGGATGCTGGCGCCGGTGCGGGAAATCAGCTCGAACAGATCGCTGCCGGTTTCCTTCACATAAAAAGTTTCGCCGCCGGCGGCATCCTGCACTCGCAGGTCGAGGCGGTACTTCTCGCCGGGCTGCCCGGAATCGATGTAGGAGCCAAACACGACATAGTCGGCGTTGAGGGCCTTGCCCACGCGGCGCAAAGTGTCGGGGGCCAGGCTGGCGGCTGCAGGGATATGGATGTCGTGCTTGAGCCGGTCGACATTTTCGCCGGGAACGATGCGCAGTTGCTGGCCCGCGCCGAGTTCGGTTTCCAGCATGACGGCGAGCTCGGTGGCGAGCGCCGGGTCGGGATTGCCGCCGACGTTGTTGAAGCCCAGCACCGCGACGGAGCGGCGGTGCTTCACGTCGGGCACTGTGCCGGCCGGATTGGCGGAGCGGTAACGCCACACGGTGAAAGCGACAACGCCAACCAGCAAGAGCGCGGCTGCGGAGGCGATCCAGACGACTGCACCCTTCTTCCGAATCGAAACGGGCACTTCAGCGACGGGAGCTTCCGCGGGAGAGGTTGGAGACGAAACGTCCGGCTGAGCGGATGGGGCGCTGAGGCGGGCGGGCTCGGCAGCAGGAGCCGCTGCACCAGTTTGAGCGGCGTCCGAGGGCGCGTCGACTTGGCGCAGGTCGGTGACCAGGCTGGGGGGCGCATCAGGGCGGATGACCTCCACGGGGGCAATGAAGCGATAGCCGCGGCGAGGGATGGTCTCGATATAGCGGGGGGTGTCGGAGCTGTCGCTGAGGGCATTGCGAATCTGCTTGATGCAGTGGTTCATGCCCTGCTCGAAATCGACAAAAGTGTCCTGGCCCCACAACTGATGCTGGATTTGTTCGCGGGTCACGACCTGCCCGGCCTGGCTGGCTAGTAGCGCTAGCAGTTCGAAGGGTTGCGGCGACAACCTGATGAGGGTGCCGAACTTACGCAGTTCTTCACTGGCGAGATTCAGCTCGTAGACCCCGAAGCGAAGAACTGGTGGCGCGCCGCTCAACCCACTCCTTTTGCCCGCAAGAACGACAAAGGCACTCCCGGTGCGCGGGATTATACACCCAACGGCTTCCGGTACCTCGATCCCAAACGAACTCAAGTGCCCTAGCTGCAATCGCTTAGACGATCATCTCGCTCTCACCCAATTCTCACCCGTTAACCATTGAAGCGGCGGAGCAGAGGGCGCATTGTGCGCTCACGAGAGCGGGAAAAAGGGAGCAACGAACGCACTGCTCTCGCGGGAGTCCGGGGGCTGCCAAAACTGACAGCCTCCCGGACATAAGGACGGGCGGCTGTACTCCTCCAGCCGCCTCCGGCAAAGGAGAAGGCGATGAAAAATAAACAGAGTTCCGGCGAACATATGCTGGCAACCCGCGACTGGGGGCGCAGCGCGGCGCTGCTAGCGGCGGTGCACCTGATATGCGCTGCCAATGAGGTAAGCCTGCGCGAGCAGAAGCTGGCAATGTCTTCGCCTCCGGCGCCGGCGGTCGAGATCGACCTGGAGTCGAAGCAGCCGTTTGGCTTCGCATTTACCGAAGGCCACCTGGCGACATTCAACGTGCCGCGCGGACACCGGTTCGTGATCGAGCATGTCGATGTTTCGTGCTGGGGCAACGGCATTCCGCTTTCGGTTCACCTGGTCAGCAGGTCGCCACGAATGTACCGCAGCGTGACGCTGGAGTGCGCGCTCGACCGGCCGCCGGCCGATACGTCTTGTGACGCGACCTCCAGCGCAGCCGGCCTGGCGATTGAGTGCAGCAGCAATACCTTCCTGTTCAGCAATGACGAAGTGCAGAACTCGTCGACCGTGCCGCGCGACACCTACCTGCAGGTGTGGGGCTACCTGGAACCGACGCATTGGCCGGATGGTTTTTGAGATGAAGTTGGGAGGGGCGCTCTGGCCACGTACAAGGCGCCCAGTCCCTGCGGGGAGCAGATGCATGCGGTGAAGCTGCTCCCCGCGTTGAAAGATGCGCCGCCACAACCATGACCGGAAGGAGGTCAAGATGAAAACGCAAAGCTGGAGAGTAACTGGAAAGCGTCCTAGTGACGACACAAAGAAAAACCGCAACCGTGAGCTGGCGAGGGGCTGGCTGCAAACCCTGGCCGCATTTGTCCTGGTAGTTGCGATGTCAGCGGTCGCCAAAGCCGATAACTCTCCATTTCAGTTGGTCACCCAGGACATGATCTCCGCACAACTCGACGAGATCAACGGGTTCGGCCAATTCTTTGGTCCGGATGCCAGTTCTCCCATCACCTTTTCGAGCAATGAGAACTTGCAGACACTTAGTTTCTCGTTTGTCACTATGCCCGGCTCGACCTACGAAGGACTCAGCCTGACCCTCAACGGCTCAGGGGCCTTCGATAGCGGGAACAACCTTTGGGAATGGTCATTCTCCGGCTCTTTGGGTTCGAACACCCTAGCAGGCTCTGGCTCAGAATCGGCCCTCAGCAGTGGTCGGAGCCCTGGCGAGGAAACGCAAACAAAGAGCCAGATGACCGAAACCCGTAAGGATGGTACCGAGATAACACGGTACTACGCTGACAAAAAGACCTATGACGATAACGGGAAAGAAACGGGGACTACCATCTGGCAAACCGACAAGGATGGCAAGAGAACCGGGCCCGACACAACGCTCAAAGGACAGGCCAACAACGATGGCAATTATCGGTGGCAAGTTGATGGACCTCCTTTCGACATCACCACGAGCGGTTTCACGCCGCCTGTCGGTGGGCCCGGGTACTTTGTCACCACAATCTCGGCAACCCCTGAACCATCCTCTCTGCTGCTTCTCGGCTCGGGCGTAATCGGGTTGAGCGGCTCGCTTCGCAAGCGACTGCGCACACGCACAGGAGGTTAGGGACGACGTTGGCCTGAAAACGAAGTCGTTCCGGGTGAGAAGTAGCGACTTGCGGTGAAGCTGCTCCTCCCTTCCCAAGATGTACCACCGCCACAACCCACGACGAAAAGGAGGTCGATATGAAACCCCGCAGGCTACAAACGAACTCCAGGAATAGAAACAGCCGGGCAACTGGCGCCGGAAAGCTCAACCTGGCAGCGAGACTTTCTCTTCTGTTGCTTCTGCTCTGCTCTCTCTCGGGAGCCCTGTTCGCGGATCCCATTGCGGTTGGATCGCAGACATTCAACTGGACGGGGGCCGCTCTGCCTGGCTCAAAGATACGAATCACGGCCAAGGCCCCGCCCAAGGCGGGCGACAACAAGCCCCAGGTGATTGACTTCACGATCGATGTTTCCGGCCTGACCAAAACCCAGGCGGCGAACAACATCCTGGAGCAATTGAAAGATGGATATGGAGCCAAGGCGAGCATCAACGAAGGCAACTCGATCAACGTGTACGAGATCAATGGGATGCCAATCACCAAGATCGATGGCGGGGGATACGGGATCAGCTTGGGAGGAACGGTCGATACACAGTACGTCCTTCCCGGGGCCAAGTGGGTGGCTTACTTCTCCCCGAACTTCGACCAGAACCAGGGCGTTACGGCGGGGGGAACCCTGGTGTTTGACGTGGCCAATCAGACGGCGCTGTCGGCCTATCTTCCGACCGGCACACAGCCTTCCGATGCCGCACAGACCTTCGACCAGATGCTGACTGGCGCCGGTTATGCCGGAGTCCAGCTAAATGGCACGGAAGTCTCTTTCTATACCGACGGGTCAAACAATCCCATCGGCAGCATCGCAGACTTCTCGTTCGATGGCGACAATCTGCACCTGGGATTGGGGCTGCCGGCAACCGTGCCGGAACCTTCAAGCCTGCTGCTTGTGGGATCCGGCCTGACGGCGGCGTGCGGCTTGCTGCGCAAGCGACTGCGCAGGTGAAGTTAGGGGCGGACGTTCTGGCCGCAGCGGATGGCGTCCGGCCCCTATAGGGGAGCAGTTGAAGGGTACAACTGCTCCCGCACCCAGAGGAAACAACGCTGCAAACCAGGGCCGCGCGGAAATCGAGTAGCTCACTAAGGGCTCTCTGATCAAGTCGCGGCGAAGTCCCGCAGCGGCTGAAGCCGCGGTGATTTTGGGACATTTACGGACGGCCTGAAGGCCGTCCCCTTCGAAACCAGACTTAATCAGAGCATCACTAACGGCTTTTTAGACAGAGCATAAGGAGCAAGGATGAAAGCAAGAACTGTAGCACTAGCAACACTTCTCTTCCTGGTCTCGCTGGCCGCGAGCGCCAGCACCATTCACTTCATCAACACGGGACCCTACACATATCAGGGCACGCCGTCCTACCCGTACTACACCACGGTGGATGGCGTTCCTGAATCGCTGATGTGCATCTCGTACAACAACCACATCAGCTACGGGGAGACCTGGGAGGTAGCCAAGTTCCCCGTCGCGGGAACGAACGAGGAAGAGGCGGCATGGCTTTACTTGCAGGACATGGCACTGGGTGGCAGCGATCCTGACATTCAGGGCGCGGTCTGGAGCCTGTTCGCGGGGAATGTCCCGATGACACCGGGGGCGTCAGGCTGGCTGGCGTTGGCCGCGGCGCAAACCTTCCATGCCGGCGAGTTCTCCGACGTGGTGGTCTACGTCCCGACAAGTAATCAGCACGGATGGACAGAAGGCGTGCCGCAGACGTTTCTGGGGCACACGCCAGAACCCGGCACACTGGCCCTGCTGGGAACAGGGTTGGTGGCCGCGTGCCGGATCGGTCGTCGCCTGGTGTGAGGAGGGCCATGCGAGAGGCGGGGATTCGGGCCGACGCTTTTTCGGTTTGGCGGAAACCGGTCCCCGCTCACTTGTGATGGTTGCAACCCCCGCGCCTTCTGCATGCGTCGGTTTAGCGCTCGCCGCCGGCTGAGTGGCATCGTGCGAAGGAAACGATTCGCGCGAAGTTAGGGACGACGTTGACCTGGCCTGAAAACAAAGCCGTCCTGGGTGAGGAGTAGCGACTAGCGGTGAGGCTGCTCCTCACTTTCCAATATGCAGCACCGCCACAACCTATGACCAGAAGGAGGTCAGTATGAAAACCATCTGGGCCTATATGTTGAGGAGATTCACGCGGACAATCGTATTTCTGTCCGCGCTGTTAAGCGCCTCGCTGGCTGTTGCCGGGGTTTGTGGGACGGCAACAAGCGTACCGTGGACGGCCACGTCAAGCGTGGCTGGGATCATTCCTCCGTACACGATCACACACTCCGTTTCGGGCCCTGCCACGACCGCATTCACTTGGACCGGGCCGCCTTTTGCCGCGACGACCAATGCAGCCGGAACAGCGTCGGTGGTCTTCACCACATACAACGGCGTCGTCGATGCGTCGGGAACGTTTACCTCCGGGGCAGTTTCGTTCCCGGCGGACTACTGCAAGCCCGTTGTGTCGACGATCGTCTACTACTTTGGCGACCTGGTCTCGACGCTATTCAAGAGCCCAGCCGACATTCAATTCAACAGTCTCTTGACCCAAATATCTTCCAGTCAATGGGAGATTACCGACACCGTGACCAACCTTCAGCCGTCGACCGTTGACTTTAACTGGGGAGCCGCCGGTTTCTCCGGCAGCGTGGCCGGCAATAGCAGCGTGTCGCAGACACTCTTCTCTCCGTTGGGCGGGATTGAAGTGGTAGGAAGTACGTCGTTCATGCTGGAAGGATCGAGCGTACTTATGCCGGCAGACGCCTGGGCCCCAACTCCGGAACCCGGAACGCTTGCGCTGTTCGGCTCTGGAGTTGTCGGGCTGAGTGGCTTGCTCCGCAGGCGACGGCTCAATCGAAGTCAGGGACGGTGCTGACCTGGCCTGAAAACGAAGCCGTCCCAGGTGAGGAGTGGCAATTTTCGGTGAAGCTGCTCCTCACTTACCTAGATGTAACCGCCACCGTAGCCCAGGATTTCCTGGAGGACCTGGATTACGGTTTGATTTTTTCCGCGAGCTGGTCGGTGGGCGGCGCAGACCTGGACTTCTAAGATCAGTTACGCCCTTAAGGGACTCTCTGATCAAGTCGCGGCGAAGTCCCGCAGTGGCTGAAGAGGCGGTGATTTTGGGACATTTACGGACGGCCTGAAGGCCGTCCCCTTCGAAACCAGACTCAATCAGAGCATCCTAAGGTGCTAAACAAAATGAAGATGGCCGGTGAGAGTCTTTTGATGAACGGCGGAGGTCGCTGCCCCGCCCAGGCAAAACCGGCTCCGGTGAAGGACGGTTCGTGAAGCGCTGTCGTTTACTTTCGGCGCAAAGGCGACGCGAGCAGGCAGCGTGGGTGTTGTAACAGGAGCAGCGTAGTTGAACCGGAGACTGGGGGTGGGAAAAGAAAAAGGCTGTGACTTTGGTTATGCTCTAGCCGTCAACTCCTGCGAGGGAGTCGAGCGGCGTGGACGCATGTACCGTCACAGCCCTTCGGTGCGATCACCGCTTTCGCGGTTCCAAACCTCAACGGACACCTCGCAGTGCCGTCGATTTATTGCGGGTCTGGCGATTCGCCGAGTCACCTCATGGAACCGATCACCCAGTCTACTTTCAGGCCGGCGACGGATTATTGAAGCCAGCCCTTTCGACCGTCGACGAGATGAATCCTAATGCACGGTTCCCAATTGTCAACGCCCGAGGCTGGTGCAAACGCAGATAGTTTTCGACAGGATTTGCACCGCTGTAAGTCTCTTGAAGATAATGGTTTATTGGCTTCGGGGTGCTGAAGTAGCCGGTTATTCACATTATATTCACAGAAATGACGGGGTAGATTAGAACGTTTTGCGAGAGGCGATTTCGCAAACCGCTGAGGCGATCCGGGAAGCAATTCAGCCGTACGCCTACTTAATTGTGCCAGGAAGCAGTTTCGGTGAAGCCGAGATCCCTTGCGGGCGAAAGCCCGATTTCGCCGATGCCTCTAGCGACACGGCTGAAACAGGCCACGGAAAAAAACAGAAGACAAGAACAAAGGGCTTAGACGCTGGCCTGAAGGCCAGCTCTACCGGCTACTTATCCTTCTTCATAGACTCGCGTTAAGCCCGCGATGTCGAGCTTGTCCATTTTCAGCAATGCCTCCAAGACTCGCTTGGATCGCCCCGGGTTGCCTTCGCGCATCAGCTCGCCTAAGACAGAGGGGACGATTTGCCAGGAGACGCCAAACTTGTCTTTCAGCCAGCCGCACTTCATTTTTTCTCCGCCCTGGGAGAGCCGGTCCCAGAGCTGGTCGATTTCTTCCTGCGTCTGGCAGCTCACGAAAAGAGAAATGCCTTGCGCGAAACTAAAGTGCGGCCCACCGTTCAACGCCATGAATTGTTGTCCGTCGAGCTCGAAGGTGGCGAGAAACAGCACGCCCTGCCTGCCCGGCTCTGCGCTGCGAGAAAGGCTGACGATCCGTGAATTCTGGAAGGTCGAGACGTAAAAATTTACCGCCGCTTCGGCTTGATCGTTGAACGTCAGGAAGGTGGTTATTTTTTGCATTGCTCATCTCCCCCCGTTTGCCCGGGATGGGGATTGACATTAATGGGTGTCTCGGCTTGATGCCGAAGATTCTTGCGACGTATCAGCGATGTCTTATCAGGTTGACGGGGGGGCGGAACGTCTGAACGATCTCAGTTTCGTACGCTCGCAACGGCTGGATAGTCAGCGATCGATGAGCAGGAACCACGCAAGGCTCTTGACGAAGCGCCGCGGGTGACGCAACGTATACTAGAGAGCTGATGCCGATCCTGGTAGCCTATGTCGACGGCGGATCCCACGGAAATCCGGGGCCCTCGGGCATTGGGGTGGTGATCGAAGGCGCCGAGGGCGACACGGTGCGCATTGCCAAGTGGATTGGGCGTCAAGACAACAATGTCGCCGAATACGTGGCCCTGCTGGAAGCCCTGCAGCATGCGGTCGCGGTGAAGGCCAAAGCGCTGCAAGTGTATTCCGATTCGGAAATCGTGGTGAAGCAGATGACCGGGCTGTATGCCTGTCGCAGTCCGCGGCTGTATTCGCTGAATTGGACTTGCCGTAAGCTGGCGCGGTCGTTGGATTTCTCCATCGCGCACATCGACCGCGAACACAACGTGGCGGCCAACGAATTGGCCAATCATGCGGCGCGAGCCGGGCGATAACGTTAGAACCCCTGCCGTCCCTCCGGGATAGAGATCTTCACACAAGCCTACATGCCGAGAATGACAGACGCGGTGCGGATGCCGCCCGAAGGCCAGCTCTTCCTAACGTCCAATTTCGGAGGCGCGCTCAGTACTCCGGCTTGGCGGACATGGCCTCCTGCAAGGTGATGCGGCGCTGTTGACGGTAGGCCATGTTCGACATGTGGGCTGCGATGGCGGATGTGTAGCCGATCTCAACGGGGGCGTTGGTCTTCTGATCGCGGTCGCGAATACATTCCATCCAGTTGGCCATGTGGTCGACACCTTTCAACTGACCGGTGAGCGCGACTCCGTCGGCGCGATTCACCTTCTCCGGGTAATAGTTGATGCCCGACTGATATTTGCCGGTGACCATGTCGGTGGCGCCGCTGATGTGCTCGATGGTCCCGTTGGCGCCCAGGAAGTGTTCGCCGAGTCCGTAGTGGCTGTTGCTGAAGGTCGACTGCCAGGTCACGACCAGGTCAGGATACTCGAGGGTGACGGCAATGGTGTCGGGCACCTGGCGGCCGTCCTTCTCGGAGAACACGCCGCCGCTCATGGTCGCGGCCAGGGGTTCCTGCAGCTTCAGGGCGGTAATGATCCAGGCAATCTGGTGAACCATGTTTTCGGTGATGTTGCCGCCGGAGAACTCCCAGAACAAGCGCCAGTTCATATATTCGTTTGCGCTGAAGGCGGTCTTGGGGCGATTGAGGAGGAAGAGGTCCCAGTTGGCATGTCGCGGATCGCAGTCGGGCGGAATGGAGCGCACCCATTGGCCGTGGCCGCGCGGCGTATTACGGCTCATCCAGGATTCGACCGAAGTAACCTTGCCGAGCAGGCCGTCCTGAATCCACTTGCAGGCATCGGCGAGTTCGCCGGAGCTCTCGTGCTGCAGGCCAATCTGGATGACCTGCGTCGACGCTTGCGCAACTTTGCGACATTCGACGGCTTCGGGAATGTCGTAGGTCATGGTTTTCTCGCAGTAGACGTCTTTGCCGGCGGCCAGCGCAGCGAGGAAATAGGGGGCGTGCAGATGCAGCGGCGTGGCGATGATGACGGCGTCGATGTCCTTCTGGTCGAGCAACTGGCGGGGGTCTCCGTAGGCGCGGGCGCCGGGAACAAGACTCTTCGCCTGCTCCAGGCGGCGGGTGTAGGCGTCGGCCACGGCGACACATTCGGTGTCGGGCTGGCGGAGCGCGTCCTTCAAGTCTTGCTGGCCACGATCGCCAGCCCCGATGAGTCCGTAGCGAATGCGATTGTTTGCGCCCAGAACTTTCTTCGAGGAAGCGGCGGCGAGCGCCACCGTCGCTCCGGCCATGTAGCCGAGAAATTTGCGGCGATCGATGTCGTGCGATTCAGGCTTTGCGGGATTGTCGCTCATGCCAGTGCTCCAGCTTTCTGCAGGTCGGCTTTCATGCCGGCCCAGCTTTGACGGGACGACTCTTCTTGAGTGCCGCCACCGTTCCAATGGGTCTCGAGCGAGACGGCGTGATCGTATCCGATTTGCTTGAGGGCCTGGAACTGACCCACCCAGTCGACAATTCCCTTCCCCACAGGCATCCAGTCAAAGCCACCGCCGGGCTTGAGCACGACGTTCTTGCAATGGCAATGGCCGATGCGGTTGGTGGGCAGCAGGCGCCAGCCGTCGGGATAGGGGATTTCGCCGCGCGCGGCGGCGTTGCCGGGGTCCCAGTTTAGCTGGAAATTCGGAGACAGCACGGCGGCGAGGGTTTTCGCGGCCTCCTCGCCGGTGGCGGTATTGCAGGCCATTTCGTTTTCCAGAAGGAAGATGAGGCCCTGCTTGCCAAGTTGAGTTGCAGTTTCATGCAACTTTGCATTGATGGCGCTGCGATAGGGGGCCTGGTCCTCGAGCCGCCAGAAATCGAAGCCGCGCACCCGATCGGTCTGAAAGGCTTTCGCCATCTGAATGCATTTTCCCAGGACCTCGGGCTGCTGCTCGTAGGTGAAGTCGGCGTTGAACTGGTCGCGTTTGGGGCTGAAGCGGGAGCGAGGCGCGCCCGGCCAGTCGACCTTAAAGAGCGGGCTGGCAATGTCGGTGACGCGCAACTCATATTTCCGCAGGATTTTGTTCGCCTCCGCGACTTCGCTGGAGCTGAGATTGAGGACGTTTTTGTTCCACATGCCGCGAATTTCCACCCACGACATGCCGAACTCGCGGGCCGCAACCGAGCAGGCGTGATCGAAGTCTTCCGAAATTTCGTCGGTGATGACCGCGATTTTGAATTGCGATTGCAGGCGGGGGACGGCCGGTTGATCGGCGGCGCCAAGCAGCGATGGGGATAGTGCGGATGCGGCGGCGAAAGCTCCGGCCCGCGCCAGAAAATCACGCCGAGTGTGGACCAACATAAGAACTCCTTCGATGGCCTGCGCTCCGGCCATCAGGCCGTGTAGCTCATCCCGGCGAGCACACCGCGCATGTAGGCGAAGCTCTTGATCATGCCGGGCAGCGGATCGTTCTCGTTAATTTCGTATTCCAGGTCAACGTAGCCCGGGTACTTGATGGCGGCCAGGGCGGCGAAGATCTGCGGAACCGGCATCACTCCGTCGCCCACCGCCACCTGGCTTTCTTTATTGTGCGCGTCGGCCAGGTCTTTCATGTGG
The DNA here is from genome assembly GCA_963798275.1 of uncultured Acidobacteriaceae bacterium. GTDB lineage: Bacteria > Acidobacteriota > Terriglobia > Terriglobales > Acidobacteriaceae > CAWCTB01. The sequence goes on along the minus strand of CAWCTB010000027.1, from coordinate 25,191 downwards.
ACATCGTACAGGCGCGGGCCAGCCGCGCGAATGGCAGCGGGCACGTCGGCACCGGCGCGCATGGCGTGGCCTACGTCGATGCAGACGCCCATGCGGGGGTCCATGTCCTTGACGGCCTTGAGCGCGTCGAAGGGCGAGGGGAAGAACTTGTCTTCGGGACCGTGGTTGTGGATGGCGATGGGGATGTTGTATTCCTTCACAAACTTCTCGAGCCGTGGCAGGGTCTGCGGAGTTGGCCCGGCGACGATCAGCGGGATGCCGGCGATGCGGCAGTAGTCGAACTTGGCGCGCATGTCGGCGTCGTCGTCCTGCTGGAAGTAGACGGAGCCGGCGGCGGTGAGCTGGACTCCCGCAGCGCGGAATTCGTCGGCGGCCTGCTGGATCTCCTGCGGAGAACCCATGGGCAAGTGGACGTCTTTGACGTTGAGCCAGGGAGTGTTGAGCTGCTTCATGAATTCGATGACGTGGGCGCGGTCAAACTTGCGGAAGGAGTAGCTGGCAACGCCGAGGCGAATGGGCAAGGGCGGCGAGACAGAGAAAGATACGTTCAGTGCGGCGAAGGAGAACTTGGGCATTGCCGCAGCCGCGGCAAGCGCGGCAATGCCGCGGAGGAAAACGCGGCGGGGAGGATCGTCGTGCATTCGGCATTCTCCGCACAACATCTTACTTGAGCTTGAAGCGCACGGCTTGGGCGCCGCAGTTTGGAGTAGCGAACTTCGCAAACGCCATACAACAAAGCCGGCAGCTTTGCCGGTAGCGGATCAGACTTAGGGATTCTCTGATCAAGTCGCGGCGAAGTCCCGCAGCGGCTGAAGCGCGGTGATTTTGGGACATTTACGGACGGCCTAAAGGCCGTTCCCCTTCGAAACCAGACTTAATCAGAACATCCTTAGGAGATACATCTTGGAGGGTTGGGTAGGCAAATCATGGGTGCAGAATCGCCGGACTGGAGCATTTGATGGGCTGCCGCCATTGGAGCGAAAGTGGCCCTCCGAAGGACTGACCGGCACTTAATGGCTATTGATATGTGAGTTGTTTTCTTACATTTAAAGTCGTTACCGAATAATCGTCGTAGTACCTTGACTTTCGGGAAAGGTGGCAGTATCTTGCCATCCACCACTTCGCGGATTGGATGGGCCATGGACCCTTTGCAATTGGTCCGGCTTCGGCCCTTAATGTCACGCAGCCAGGGACGGCGCGAGCTTGCCGTGGCGCTGATCGATGGCCCGGTTGTGCTCAGCCATCCCGGCCTCGCTCAAGCAACCATCAAGGAACTTCCGGCTGCGGTTGGCGGCTCGTGCTCGCGCCTGCAAAGCGTGGCGTGCCTGCACGGGACTTTTGTTGCGGGCATGCTGGTGGCACGGCGTGAGTCCTCGGCGCCGGCGATCTGCCCGGGCTGCACTCTGATCCTGCGTCCCATATTTCCGGAAGGTACAACCAGTAACGGCCAGCTGCCGAGTGCAACGCCGGAAGAGCTTGCCTCCGCTATCACCGATGTGATCGGTGCGGGTGCGAAGGTGATCAACTTGAGCGCCGCGCTGGCTCAACCTTCACCGCGAGGGGAACGCCAGTTGGAACAAGCCTTGGATTATGCAAGCAAGCGAGGGGTCCTGGTGATCGCAGCGGCCGGTAACCAGGGAACAGTCGGCAGCTCAGTCATAACCCGTCATCCCTGGGTAATCGCGGTGATCGGCTGCGACCTGGAAGGCAAGCCCACCGCGGAATCGAACCTGGGAAATTCCATCGGCAGGTGGGGATTGGCCGCTCCGGGGCAAAACATTACCAGCCTCGGCACCGACGACAAGCCCCAGACCTCGGGCGGCACGAGTGCGGCGGCGCCTTTCGTGACGGGAGCGGTGGCGCTGCTGTGGTCGGAGTTTCCCGGCGCCAGCGCCGGCCGCATCAAGCTCGCCGTGACCCAGGCGGGAAAGCGAGCGCGGAGAACCATCACACCGCCCGTGCTGGATGCCTGGGCAGCGTATGAAGCCATGACCATTCATTAACTCGGAGGCAGCACAGTGAAGAAACCAAGCGCGGCAGTGCCTGATCGGAAGGAACGCCCGGCCCATCAAGTGCGGCTTCCTGGATTTCTGATCGAAGAAGAAGTCGGTCTCGGGGACCTCATCAAGAGAGCGACCTACGCCATGGGCATCAAACCGTGCGGCGGCTGTCAGAAGCGGGCAGCGGCGCTGAATCGGTGGATGACCTTCTCCCGCTAATGTCCGCACCAGAAACCGGTATTGAAGGAGGACTACATGGAGCATTGTCAGCCTGAAGTTCAAGAACAGAGCGTAAACGCATCCGCTGTCCGGGATGAACCACCCGCCACCGTTGCCGCTTCCGTCGGGTCGGCGACGAGGGCCGTCTCTCCGCAAGCATGCGCGACCTGCGGAACGGCGCCAGCCGCCAATGGCGGAACAGCAGCGCCACCTTCCTGGATCTATGCCATCGGTAATATTGAGGCGCGGTTTCCGAGCGTTTCCGTGGAGAAGGAAGTCGCCCAAGCCACCGGCCGGGACAAGACTTCGGGGCTCACGGACCGGCAGGCGCTGCACACCGTGCTTTCCAAGCCTGAGAACCGCTACCTGGTGCGGCAGTGCTGCTTTGTTATGACGGTGGAGGGGCTGGAAACCTACATCGTTACGCCACGCGACCCTGCAGACCTGGGCCTACTGGTAGACGCGATCCGCCCCAACCCCAGCCCCCTGGATTTGGACGTGGTAATCGGAATGAAGGGACCGATCGCCTCGCCACAGATGTGCAACGGCCTGATGGTCCCCATCGTGGTTTTCGACCAGATCTACTCGTTCGACCGCGACGCGCTGATCAAGTCGATTCCCAAGCCGGAGAAGACTTCGGCAAAGGAGTTTGCGCCCGCAGCGGAGGAACTATTTGACCGGATCATGCAGATGGCCGACAACGCTGGAGACTCTGACGAGCATCGCGCCCTGAACTACCTGGCGGTGCGTTATCAGGCGATCTATGCCAAGGCCGCGGAGTATTTCGCGCAGAACTGTTCGCTCACCGGGGTGGACATCCAGGGATCTGCACTGAGCGGCGTGCGCAAAATCCTGGACGTGATCTTCACCTACACCAACCGCGGCACGGACGTGGACGACCAGTGCTTTGCGCGGGTGGACGTGACCGATGAATTTCCGTTCCTGGTGACAAAGCTGTCGCCATATTACGGCCGATAAGGACTAGGACTCAAGAGGAGGAAAATAAAATGCGTATACCTGGATTTACCGCAGAAAAGTCGATGACAGACAGCAGCAGAGACTATCAACACACTATGGACTTCGCAGATTCAAGCGAAAGGCTGACAGTTACGCCGCAACGCATGAAATTAAAGACCGTTCGATGCAATTGCAACATCGATGTTTGCGTCTGCGAGGACGGTACGGTGCTGAATACCTGGACCGGCGTTATCTAGTCTCAAGGAGCCAAGGGGCAGTTGGCGTCCCAGAGTGAGCCGAGGTTAGCTTGAGGTGTCGTTGTACTCCAGGCTTGTCGCGGGCGGCGTGGAGGCACTCCGACATCTACTCAAGCGGATACTCGACCTCGCTTGGAAGTGAGATTGTTCCTGCCGGGATGGCGGGTGGATGTGAGCGACGAATTTTCGCCGATAGGGCCAAGTTACCGCCATACCACGAGCGATAAGCTAACCAATGAAAGGGAGGTTGAAATGAGAATGCCAGGATTTACCGCTGGAGAATCACTTCATGCCGCAAGACTACGTTTTCGCTTGCCGCGCACACACCGGACAGGCAGTGCTGAAGGAGTCTATCCACAGCTCCGGAGGAGCCAGGGCTTCTGTGACGATGGCTGCGACAACCAGTACGAATGGGGCTCGGTCGACAATGCTTACTGCAAAGCGCAGTGCGCGGAGGACGCAAATGATGGAGGCGGTGGTGGCGCTGGTGGTGGTGGCGGGAATGGGGGTGGCGGGGTTGGAGAACACTGCGGCAAGTGCATAACAACGGGTGTGCATCGCGGCCAGCAGCTCTGCTCACGGCCCGGCAGAGGTAGCTATTGGGCTGCCTGCTAGAGCTAAGAGAGCCTGGAGAAATCCAATCAGCCGGCAGCACAGCGCCATGGCTGACACCTACGCGTGACGACAAACCTCTGGATTGACTGAACGGTTGAACTGAACGCAAGAAAGGAGATACATACCATGAACATGCCAGGCTACTCCGCAGAAATGTCTCTTCGTAAGACGAAACGGTTCTACAACTCAGGCAGCAACTCTGACCTGCCAGCAGGGAATGTGCAACCGGCTTTCAACAGTTGCTTCCAGACTTGCGGAGGTGATCCCGACTGCATGCAATGCTGCATTTGCGTTCGCCACGGCGGACACCCGTGGGACTGCTGTTTTTGATAGAGAGAGAAACCGCTTGCGGTGTTCGGACGAATCGGTGTCCAGTTCGCCCAAAAAATAAGCAGCTGAGCACTTGGCCTGGAATGGACACACCGACTCCTCACCTTTGATCTGTCTTAAGTGGAGGTAAGCAAATGCATCTACCAGGATTCACTGCAGAGAAGGCGCTGCAACGGGTTAGCGGTTCCTATGACGGCTGAGAGCGGGGGAGTCGAGCCTCAGTTCTTTCGTTGCTATGGGGACTATTGCTGTAACGAGTATGGATACTGCATCCGGAGCAGACACTACCTGCTGTAGTTGACGGTGGCGTTGCCCTGGGCGACGATCGGCGAGACCGTCGGCTGGAGGACAGATCCGCGGAAGATAGAAGGTTGGCGACGACCGCCGGGCGAAGTGCGCTCGACTTGATGTGGTGACACGCGAGGTCGCACACAGCCACCGGAGTGGTGTGCGCGGCGCCTTGCATGGTTCCTCGGTATGCCAGGCGAAGGTGTGCAGAACCGATCACGCACCATCCGGCTGGCTGGTCTCGTTCAACCTACTGCTGAGGCGGCTGGCCCTGGGGCTGCATCGGTCTCGGTCCACCCTGGCCGTGGTGGCTCATCATCTGCTCGTACTTGGCCTGCTGATCGGCATTCAAGATGGGCTTGATCTGGCTGGCGCTGTCCTGCCGGATCTGCATCATCTTGCTCATGCGGTCCTGCTGCGACAACGAGGAGTCGTCGCGCAGGGCCTGCATTTGTTTGGATTCGTTTTCGAGGATGGGCTTGATCTGTTGCTGCTGATCACCGCTGAGGTTTAACTGACTGGTCATGCGCTGCAACCGCTGCTCGGCGGTCATGGGCTGGCCGTGGCCCCACTGGCCGCTGCCGCCGCCCTGGCCTTGGCCCTGTCCCTGACCCATCTGTGCGTACAACGCGATGCCGCCCGCCAACAGGGTAAGGATCAGGGCTGCGTGCAAAAGATTTTTCTTCATCGTCCAACACTCCTGGACACTCGTTGCATAAGGAGTACGGCCACATAAATCGAGGCCGCCGTGAGCGGCGCATTCGAGGTCACCATGGTGATCCAAAGACTTGCGAGCTTTCGTAACAGGCGCGCCACGGTCTTCCTTGCCAATCGAGTGTCAATCTGACTACGAGCGAGGAAACCCGTCGGGCAGGCAGATGTTTCCCGCCTTTTTGTTACGAAGTGTAGGGACTGGTTGCGGAGCGGAGGACACCTGCGCTGCTGCAAACCTCCGGAGTCTCGGCATCGCCCCTAAAACTAGTCTCATAAATCCCGGGGACCTTTTAGATCGATTCCCTCAGAGGCTAAAGCCCAATGTATCCGGCCCTTGTTACGGCACGGCTGAAAGCCGTGCCCCTTCAAGACCGGTTTATGAGACCAGTCAATTCTAGGCCGCGGCCAGGCGGCGAGCGACCGCCGCCGAAATCGGCTGACCGGCGTTGCCTTCGTAATAGCTGAAGGCGGGACTGGGGTTCACTTCGAAACAGTAGACCGCGTCGTCAGGGGTCACTTTCAGATCGATGCCGGCGAATTCCAGACCGAGTGACCGGGAGAGCTGCAGGCATTGTTCGGTCACTTCGTCGGAGAGCACCACCTCGCGCAACGCGGCCGGCTCCCCCGCCTGGCGCGAGGCATACCTGTAATCCGTTGCCTCGGTGCGCACCGCAGTGGCGAAGACTTCGTCCCCGATGGTGTGGACCCGCAGGTTGGTCCCCTCCACGAACGCCTGAAACTGCGTGGGGCACCAGCGAATGCGTTCCAACCTCGCTTCGTCCTCGTCCTCGAGCACTTGCACGATGGACCGGATGGCGCTGATTGACTTGTAGATGACGCGTCCGTGCTTGGCACGGAATTCCCGGACCAACTCCGGGTCATTGGTGATCAGGGTCTCGGGGATGAGAAATCCGTGTTCCCGGATCAACTGTGCCTGATAGGGCTTCGACGAATTGCTGGCCATGGGTGCGCAACGGTTGATGACCCGCGCGGGAGCAATCTCCATCCAGCGAATTAACGTGTCATGGAAGGAACGGCAATAGTTTCGTAACTTGGAATCTGGCGGTTCATCGGCCAGTTCCGGCAGGAAACGGTCATCCATCATCCTGGGGTAAACGGCGGTAAAGTCTTGCAACTTGTAAACATTCTGTTCGATGCGCAGCTCACCGCTGACTTTGCCATCGTTGATTTCGAACCAGATTTCGCAGCCGGCGAACTTGCGCTGATTCAGCAGAACGAAGGGCGCGCCGATTTCTTCCAGGCCAGAAGTCACCATGCGCAGCGGGGTTTCTGAGGGAATACCACAGAGCAGAATCATGGGCGCCCCTCCTGAAGGAAGACTTGCGTGAGGCGCTGCAGCAGCGGCATGCCGCCGCGCGTCAGATCAGGGCACGGCACAGCGTTAGCAAACGTCCATTCCCCGTTTTCGGCGAGATACAATTCAATTCCCAGCATGTCGGTCCCTGCCTCCTCGGCGAGTTTTCCGCAGGCACGCACGACGTTTTCAGGTACCCGTCCGCCAAAGACTTCGCCACGAAGCGTGATCAGACTTAGCACCGTCGCGCCTTCGGGCGCCAGCGAACGGTAACCGCGGTCCAGCCCATCGTGGCCGCTTTGGCGATAAGCCGGCGTTCGCAGGCCGGCCCGGCCCGCGCGGCATACCCACTCGGAGATGTGATACCAGGCCCCACACAGTCCGAGGGGAGTGGGGCGATTGATAACGACACCTGGAAGCCCATGCAACCAGCTTAGATAAAGAGCCAGCAACTCTCCCTGAGCGTACGCCTGGTCTGATGCCACAGCGAGTTGCGTAATTACTTGCGAGGGCGCCAGCAGACGATTGAGGGCGCCGCGAATTCGCGAACTGCAGAGGACACGGCCGTCGGGCAGGGTGATCTTCAGGTGTGTGCCGCTATCCTCCACCCGATGCTCCCACAGTCTGGCATAAGCCAGCGACTCCGCGGTCACCAGTTCCACCGGAGCCAAGCCGAGCTGTTTGAGACCGTCGTAGGCCCACAGCCCTACAGGATCGGAAGCGGGACACAGTACCAGCCACATGTCGGGTCTGCTCCAGGAGGAAGGGGGCGGGGGCCAGACCCGCCCGTCGGTAGATTAGCTCTTGCTGCCCTTCGCGTCAGGCGCGCCGGTAGCCTTAGGTTCCGTTGGCTTGGCGGCTCCAGATGTGCCCTGCTTGGCCACATCGGGTTCCTGCTTGAGCGCACCCTGACTGAGGTCGGGCCTCAAGTTCTCAGGGATAAAGTGCAGCAGTTGGGTCACGGCTGCTTCGAGGGCGGCTAGCCGCTGCTCAACGGGATCGCCGGGTCCAACATGGGCGGGACCGGCGTACTCGAGTATTTCGTGCTTCTCGAATTTCTCGTGCTTCTCGAGTTTTTCGTGCTTGAAATCCTTGAGCTCGTGCTTCTCGAATTTCTCGTGTTTCTCGAATTTCTCTTGCTTCTCGTGTTTCTCGAGCTTCTCAACCTTGAACTTCTCGGGTGGAAACGCCTTGTCGAGGGCCATCGACTTGTCGGTAAACTTCTGGATTGCCCCGACGGCTGATGCCGGCGCTTCGGCAGAGGGAACCTGGGCCTGGAGGACCTCCAGTTGTTCTTTGTGCGCCTCCTTCTCTTTCGCTATGTCTTTAACTTCATGTTTCTCGGGTTTCTGGTGTTCCTTGTGTTCCTTCTCGTGCTTCTCTTTCTCGTGCTTGTCTTTTTGCTCTTTCTGATCCTTGTGTTCTTTCTGATCCTTGTGTTCCTTGAGTTCTTTCTCGTGTTTCTCGTTCTTTTGTTCCTTCTCGTGCTTGTCCTTGAGCGGCTCCTTGTCGATCTTCTCGGCTGCCGCGAGTTCCTTTTCCTTCTCGATCTGTTTTTCCTGGAAAACTTTCGAGGCCATTTGCTTTCTCCTCTTCTCTTGTGGCCGATGTTGCCACTGGCCAAGATCAGTGGATGGGGCTTGGGTGAGAATGCGCTGAAAGAAGGTATAATGCGCTCTTCAGCGTCGTAAATACCCATCCGGGTGTTTAGCGTTTTGGTGGAGTCTTCTCTCGCATCGGAGTTTGGTCTGGAAGATCTCTCACGCCCTGGATCGCTCTGGGAAGCGAATTCCGCAAAATATGGACGCCTTTTCTCACGATGTCAATGGTGCTTAAGTGGCGCTTAGACTGCCCCCGGAAGTTGGTTGCCGCACGCACAATTAGCCGGCGGTGCCGCCGATCAACTACGGCTCACGCCAGATAGTCCGGAATCGCAGGGCACTCAAACGCAGGCCTCCCACAGCGTCCGATCGGGTAGGAGGCAGGGTCACCCCTGCCGTCCTCCCACACCACCGGACGTGCGGTTCCGCATCCGGCGGTTCAGGAAGCAGGCGAGAGGCGCTGCTGCGTTTCCCGCAGCGAAACCAGCCCCATTTGGTCGAACCGAGACTGCGGATAGGCTGCGTTCATGTGCGAGGCACCGCTGTTCCACCATGGGCCGCGCCCATGGGTGGCCGATGGCCACGCCCGCACTTTCCCCAACCCCGCCCGCATCAGGTTCGTTGCCCGGGTGTAGACGTGCTTCCATTGCCGCCATAGTAGAGCCCGTAGTTTGCGCCTGATCCAACCATCAAGGTCTTCCAGCACGCCTTTGACCGCGGTGAGCCGGAAGTACGCAACCCAACCCCGAAGGATGGGATTGAGCCGCTCGATTGCTTGTTTCAGGCCTCCGCCACGCGCCTCCCGTAACGTCTTGCGGATTTTCTCCGCCAGCCGCTCACGGCTTGGTTGCGCGATCTTCAGCTTCGGTTTCTTGTGCCACGTCATGCTGTAGCCAAGGAACTTCCGCTCCCACGGTCGCGCCACTGCGCTTTTGGATGCGTTGACCTTCAACTTCAGCCTCCGCTCCAGAAACGCCGTGACCGCTTGCATCACCCGCTCTCCTGCCCGCTTGCTGCCGACATAGATGTTGCCGTCGTCCGCATAACGGCAGAAGCTAAGCCCGCGCCGCTCCAGTTCACGATCCAGATCGTCCCGCAGGATATTCGACAACAGCGGAGACAGCGGTCCGCCTTGCGGTGTGCCCTCCGTCCGCATGCTCGTTACCCCGCCTTCCATCAGTCCCGCTTCCAGATAGCGCCGGATCAGCTTCAACACCCGTTCGTCCCTCACCTTGCGCGCCACCCGTGCCATCAGCACGTCGTGGTTCACCCGGTCGAAGAACTTTTCCAGGTCAAGGTCAACGACCCAGCGCTTGCCTTCCGCAACGTAACCTCGCGCCATTTGCACGGCCTGGTGCGCATTGCGTCCGGGACCAAAGCCGTAACTCGACCGGGAAAACTCCGGATCGAACAGCGGTTGCATTACCTGCTTGAGCGCCTGTTGAATCAGACGATCCAACACCCTCGGGATGCCCAGGGTGCGTACCCCGCCTTGCGGCTTCGGTATCTCCACCTTGCCGCCTCTATCCGCTTCCTGTTCGTCAGGCCAGCGCTTTGCCTACGGCTTCCTCCAGATTCCGCCTCGCGACGGACACCCTTGCCGTTCAGCTAACCCTTCCCCTTGCCGGGTGTGTAGAGGACTTTCACCTCCAAGTAAGTGCGCCCTGCCGGGCGCACACAACAAAAAGGGCGCGCCCGAATGGGTACGCCCCTGGACGTTACCGCTGTGACAAGCGTGTCTAGCTCACGGCCGCCACCGCCCGCACCCGCCTTGGCGGCATGGCGCTCAGGTCTTGAGCGTCCACTACCGCGATGGTCGTCATGTTGACGATGTCTTCCACTTCAGCGCCCCGCTGCAGCAGGTGCACCGGCTTGGCCATTCCCGAAAGAATCGGTCCGACCGTTTCTCCTCCGCCGATTGTCGCCAGCAGCTTGCAGGCGATATTGCACGACTGCAGATCGGGAAACACCAGCACATTCGCCCCGTTTTTCAGCGGCGAGAAGGGAAAACCTTCCAGCTTCTTCGGCTGCACGGCGATGTCCCCCTGCACCTCGCCGTCGATAATCAGTGTCGGATCGGCATAGCGCACCAGTTCCACCGCCTTGCGCACCTTGTCGCACAGGGGATGCCGCGTACTACCGAAGGTGGAGAAGGACAGCATGGCAACCCTGGGCTCCACGTCGAAGCGGCGCGCTTCCTGGGCGGTACAGAGAGCAATCTCCGCCAGGTCTTCGGCGGTGGGTTCGATGTTCACGGTAGCGTCAGCCAGGAAGAACAGGTCACCCTTGCGCGTGATGATCAGATACACCCCCGAGACTTTGTGAATGCCTTCCCGCACGCCGATGACCTGCAGCGCCGGGCGGATGGTGTCGGGATAGTTCTGCGAGACTCCCGAAACCAACGCATCGGCATCGCCCATGCGCACCATCATCGACCCGAAGATGTTGCTCTTGTTCATCAATTCTTCGGCGCCTGCGTAGGTCACCCCATGGCGCTGCCGCAAGTGGTAGAACTCGTTGACATACTGCTGCCACCGCGGATAGGTCGCCGGTTCCACAATCTGCGCTCCCTCCAAGGAAATCCCCAGATCGGCCGCCGCCTGCTCGATTTCGTGGCTTCGCCCCACTAGGACCGGGATCGCGATCTTCTCCTCGATCAGTACGTGGCAGGCCCGGAGGATCTTCTCGTGCGTGCCCTCGGGGAACACAACACGTTTGGGGTTCGCCTTCGCCTTGTGAATCATAATGCGCATCAGTTCATGCGCCTTGCCCAGTCTGCGTTCCAGTTGCTCGCGATACTGCTCCAGGTCCACCGGGTTCTGAGCCACCCCGGTCTCCATCGCGGCCTTGGCCACGGCTACCGCCTCCCACACCAGCACGCGGGGATCGAATGGCTTGGGAATAATGTAGTCAGGGCCAAACTTCATGCGCTCGACGGCATACGCCCGGCACACGGAATCCGGTACGTCTTCTTTGGCCAGCGCCGCCAGCGCTCGCGTAGCGGCCAGCTTCATCTCCTGGTTGATGGTCGTAGCGTGCACGTCGAGTGCCCCGCGGAAGATGAACGGGAATCCCAAGACGTTGTTCACCTGGTTGGGATAGTCGGAGCGGCCGGTAGCCATGATGATGTCGTCCCGCACCGCGCGTGCCTCGTCGTAGGTGATCTCCGGGTCGGGGTTCGCCATGGCAAACACCACCGGCCGGGGAGCCAGTGCACGAATCATCTCCGGCGTAAATGCGCCCTTGACGGAGAGCCCGAGAAGAACGTCAGCGTCCTTGGCCGCTTCCGCGAGGGTACGCAGCGGCGTCTCCCTGGCAAAGCGTTCCTTGTAGGGATTCATTCCCTCCTTGCGGCCCCTGTAAACCACGCCCTTGGTATCGCACAGGGTCACGTTATCGCGCTTCGCACCCAGCGCGACATAGTGCTCGGCGCAGGCGATGCCCGCCGCCCCGGCGCCATTGACTACGATTTTCACCTGGTCAATTCGTTTGCCCACGATGTCGAGAGCGTTGATCAGCGCGGCGCCCGAGATGATCGCCGTTCCGTGCTGGTCATCGTGGAACACTGGAATCTTCATCGTCTTCTTCAGCGTCTCTTCGATGTAGAAACACTCCGGGGCCTTGATGTCCTCCAGGTTGATTCCGCCAAACGTCGGCTCCAGCAACTGGCAGGCCTTGATGATCTCATCCGGATTGTGGGTGTCCAGTTCGATGTCGAACACATCGATGTCGGCGAACCGTTTGAACAGGACGCCCTTCCCTTCCATCACCGGTTTGCCGGCCAGGGCTCCGATATCGCCGAGGCCCAGCACCGCGGTGCCATTGGTGACCACGGCTACCAGGTTCCCCTTCGCTGTGTACTTAAATGCATCCTGCGGGTTCTTCTCGATTTCCAGGCACGGCTGGGCGACGCCGGGTGTGTAGGCAAGGCTGAGATCGCGTTGGGTGAGACAGGGCTTGCTGGAAACGACTTCCACCTTGCCCGGCCGTGTTCCCTGGTGGTAGTCGAGTGCTTCCTGCTTGGTAACTGACATTACGGCCTCCGTATGAATGCACGCAGACGAGTGCGGCGGTCGAGTCCGGACCCCAGTCTACACGCGCGAAAACTTTCGCCGTTGTAAATGCCTGGTTAACCTTGGGTGGGAGCCTCGATATCAGCGCACACACGCGCGCAGGAGCCGTTGGCCGGCTCCAACACTTAAGCTTCTGCCCAGTTGGGTTCTCCCACTAGTGCGGGGGTCACAAGGCAGTGTGAGGAAGACAGTGGATGGTGGTTGGGGGGGTAGCGGATGGGCCAGTAGACCGCTGGCAGCGCCGGCCCCACGGCTGTCAGGAGACCACGATTCACGATCCACTCTCCTCACTGCCGCAGCAGAATCCCCACGATGCTGGCCGACATGAGATTCGCCAGCGTCCCGGCAATCATGGCGCGAAAGCCCAGCTTCGCCAGGTCGTGCCGCCGATTGGGGGCCAGCGCGCTCAGTCCACCAATCTGCATTCCGATGGAGCCGAAGTTGGCGAAGCCGCACAGCGCGTAGGTCGCAATGGTGAATGACCGGGGATCGAGCCCCGCCTTCTGCGCTCCCAGCATGGTGAAGGCCACCAGCTCGTTGAGAGCCATGCGCGTGCCCAGCAGGTTGCCGATCGCCGGACAGTCGTGCCACGGCACGCCGATCAGCCACGCCACGGGAGCGAAGATCGCCCCCAGGATCGTCTGCAGTTGCGAGGGAAACCATCGAAAGCCGTGGGCCGCCAGAAAACCGTGAATGCCGCCCAGTATGCCGTTGATCAGGGCAATCAGCGCCAGAAATGAGATCAACATCGCTGCCACGTTGAGGGCCAAGTGGAGTCCGTCGGTCGTGCCCTTCGCGGCCGCATCGAGAACGTTGCTCTCCTTCGTGTCGAACTCGGCCTTCTCGATCAGCTTGGAATCGGCGCCAAGCGTCTCCTCCGTCTCCGGCACCATCATCTTCGCAATCAGGATCGTCCCCGGCGCAGTCATGATCACCGCGGTCAGCAGGTGGCGCGCCTCCACCCCGCTGAGGATGTAGGCCCCCATGATGCCGCCCGAGACGTGTGCCATCCCGCTGGTCATGATGGTCATCAGCTCCGACTGCGTCACCTTCGGCAGGAAGGGCCTGATCGTCAGCGGTGCTTCCGTCTGCCCCATGAAGATGCTGGCCGCGACGTTCGTCGACTCCACCCCGCTCGCCCCCATGAAGCGCATCATTACTTTGGCAAATTGCCGAATGATGAACTGCATCACGCCGTAGTGATAGAGGATGGCAAAGAACGCCGCGATGAAGATGATGGTCGGCAGCACCTGGAAGGCAAACACGAAACCAAACTTCGACATCTTGCTGCCCAGGTCGCCGAACAGGAACTCCGACCCGGCAAAGGAGTAGTTCAGCAGAGTGGTGACCGCGGCCCCGGCCGCGTACATTACCCGCTGTCCCAGGCTCACGCGCAACACCAGAATCGCGAACAGGAACTGCAGTGTAAGTCCAACCGCCACGGTTCGCTTGCGGATGGCTTTTCGGTCGGTTGAGAAAAGGTATGCGGCGACAAGAATGGCGAGGATCCCCAGCAAGCCCGTCAGCCGCTGCATCGTCGCTCCCGGACTTCCGTGGCCTGTCGGCTGCTTGCGCAGGCGGTACGATTGTTGCTGAAGATTGCAACCGCCGTTCGATGCTGGTTCATGGTTATAGGTCTGCCGGAGCGCCCATTTCCCGTACAATCGCAAGGCTCGCGCTGGCCCCGATGCGGTTCGCCCCCGCCTCCACCATCTCGCTGAACTGCGCCGCGGTGCGGATGCCTCCGGCGGCTTTAACTCCGATCTTGTGTCCGACAACCCCGCGCATCAGGGCCACGTCTGCGGCCGTCGCGCCCGAGCTGGCAAACCCGGTGGAGGTCTTCACAAAGTCAACGCCGGCTTCGACCGCCAGCGCGCAGGCCAGAATCTTCTCGCCTTGGGTGAGCAGCGCATTTTCCAGGATGGCCTTCAGAAGCGCCCCGTGATGATGGGCCATCTCGGCCAGGCTGTGCATCTCGCTTCGCACCAGCACCCTGTCGCCCGACTTCAGCGCGCCAATATTGATCACCATGTCGAGTTCATGGGCGCCGTCGCGCAGCACGGCTTCGGCTTCCGCGATCTTGGTCACCGTCAGGTTGGCGCCCAGCGGGAAACCCACCACGGTGCCGACCCTCACAGCGCTGCCATGCACCCGGGCCGCAGCCAGCGCCACATTGGCCGGGTTCACCATGACCGAGAAAAAGCCGTACTGCACCGCCTCGGAGCACAGCTCGATCACCTGTTGGCGGGTGGCTTGTGGACTGAGCAGCGTGTGGTCGATGAGTTGTGCCGCACTACGCCAGTCGCTTTCCAGAACCGGCGATGCACCAGAAGAGACAAATGAATTCGCAGACATAGTAAAAGAAAATCTTACGCGCCTTTTACTCAGACTCCAAAACACAAACGTCGGGCAGGTTGCGGTATCGTTCCGCGTAGTCCAACCCGTAGCCCACCACGAACTCGTCGGGAATCTCGAAGCCGACGTAGTCGCCTTGAATCGGCGCGATGCGCCGTGACGTTTTGTCCAGCAGCGCGGCTATCTTCACCGCCTTCGGATGATGCGCCAGCAGCAGGCCTTTCAGATACGTCAACGTCAGCCCCGTGTCCAGGATGTCCTCCACCAGGATGATGTTCTTCCCTTCCACCGACTGGTCAATGTCTCTCACCAGCCTCACTTCCCCGCTCTGCTGCCGGCTGTTGCCGTAACTGGAAACCGCAATGAAATCGAAGGTCGCATCCAGGCTGATCGTTCGCGCCAGATCGGCCAGGAAGATCGTCGCCCCCTTCAGCACCCCGACCAGCACCACTGGCTCACCGGCGAAATCCTGGCTGATTCGCCGGCCCATCTCCTCGACCTTTCGCGCGATCTGCTCGCGGGTAATCAGCACTCGCAGCTTTTCCACGGCCTCACCCAAAGCGATTTGCAGAAAAACGGATAGTAGAGAATGCAGGGCAGAACTTCAACTACCCAGCACCCGCTTCGGCTGGTATGATGCCGGAGATTCTTCCCCGACAATCTTTTCTCTCGGAGGCCTCAGCGTGCCGCGCTCCTCTTATCGTCTGACAATTTGCTTGTCGATTGTTCTGGCCCTGTTGACCTCCTTGGCTGTGGCGGCCACAACGCCCCAGGAGGCGCGCGCCGCTCGCTACCTGGAGAGCGTACGCAAGAACCCTGGGCTGCTGCTGGCGTTCGTTCGCGAAATGCCTAAGGGCGCCGATGTGCACGTCCATCTCAGCGGCGCCATTTATGCCGAATCGATCATTAACTGGGCCGTCGAGATGGACGACTGCGTCGATCCCATCTCTCGGCAACTCATCGCACCTCCCTGCAAGGGCATGAGCAACGCCGTTCCCGCCGCTAACGCGCTCAGCGATCCCGTCCTGTACCGCAACATGATTGACGCCTTCTCCATGCGCGACTGGAAGTTGTCGGGACAGTCCGGCCACGACCACTTCTTCGACACCTTCGACAAGTTTGGTGCGGGTACCCAAGGCAAAACCGGCGGGATGCTGGCCGAAACCGCAACCCGTGCAGCCTCCCAGGGAGAGGTTTATCAGGAACTCATGCTTACTCCCACCGGAGCGGCCTTCAAAGAGATGGTGGAAAAGACTCCCTGGAGTGACGACCTCGTCCAGATGCAGAAGCAATTGATGGAAAATGGCATGGACCAGGCGATTGCCGAAGCCCGCCAGCAGCTAGACCAGGCCGAAGCCGAACGCAATGACCTGCTCCACTGCGGCAAGCCTGACGCCGATCCTGGTTGTCAGATACCTCAGCGCTATCTCTTCCAGGTGGGTCGTGGCCGGCCCAAGAACATCGTGTTCGCGCAAATGTTGCTCGGCTTCCATCTGGCCGGCGTCGATCCCCGCTTTGTCGGGCTCAACCTGGTGATGCCCGAAGACTACTACGTTCCCATGCACGACTTTCTCGCCCACATGCGCATGCTGCAGTACCTGCACGGCCTCTACCCCAAAGTGCACATCGCCTTGCACGCCGGAGAACTGGCTTATGGCATGGTGCCGCCGGAGGGCCTGCGCTTCCACATCCGAGACTCGGTTGAAATCGCGCACGCCGAGCGCATTGGACATGGGGTCGATGTAATGAGCGAGACGCAACCGCAACAGCTCATGCGCGAGATGGCCCAGCGCAATGTTATGCTCGAGGCCTGTCTCACCAGCAACGACGTGATTCTGCGCGTCTCCGGCAAACAGCATCCCCTGCACCTGTACATGCGCGCCGGAGTTCCCGTGGCCCTGGCCACCGACGATGAGGGCGTCGCCCGCTCCGACATGACGCATGAATACCTGAAGGGTATCGACGAGCAGGACCTTAGCTACGCCGATCTGAAGAACATGGCGCGCACCAGCCTCGAGCACGCGTTCCTGCCGGGCGCCAGCCTGTGGCGCAACCCGAAGACCTTCGTGCCCGTTCCCGAATGTGTCGGCGACCGGGCGGGAGCGAAGCTGGCCTCGGCGCGTTGCCAGAAATTCCTCGATGGCAGCGAGAAGGCCCGTCTGCAATGGAAGCTGGAGTCAAACTACCGTGAATTCGAGACGCGGGATTGGGTTGTCACAGCCGGAAGCTCTCGGGCAGCAGCTCAGTAAGCGGTAATTGTCTTCGTCCGTCCCCGTTATCGAACAGTACAATCGCCTCGGGCCCGAACTCGAGGATGATCTGGCGGCAGGCTCCGCATGGCGCGCAGGGCTGTCCCTCGCGATTTGCAACCGCGATCGCCCGAATCTTCAGGTCGTTGTTACCCAGCTTATGCTCGGCCGCCGCGCGTACGACCGCAGTTCGCTCGGCACACGTTGTCAGCCCATACGACGCGTTTTCCACGTTGCAACCGGTGACGATCTCCCCGTCGCTGGTCAGCAACGCCGCGCCGACGTGAAAGTCCGAGTACGGAGCGTAGGCCCGCTTCGCCGCGGCGGCTGCCTCTCTCCACAGCTTCTCTTCAGACTCAGGTGACAGACGATGCGTGCTCATCTCAGGCTCCGGGCTGCCTGGCCGGTGCTGCGAACCTGGGTGCTGTCGGCATAGGCGACCCCTGTCAGGAAACCAAATAGAGTGCGATCAATGGCACCAGGTTAAGCAAGAGCACGCCGATCTTGTAGACAGAAAGACCAGCGTAATGAATTGCATCAAAGGTCTCAACCGAGAGCTTAAACCAGTGGCCGTGCATTCGGTACATCCAGTCATGGGCAAAGACAAAGACGCCGAACCAGATGAGTAGAAGCACGTAGTTAAGACCAACGCACCAGAGAAGAATGTGCTTGATCTCATTGGTCGTCACAACACACCCCCAATTACCAAACTCAAGAAAAATGCGGATGGACGACGCCGGCTTGATCTACCGATGATTTTACCCTCGAATGTTCAAACTACCCACTGCCGAAGAGTCGATTCTCTTTGTCTTCACTGCGGCGGTCGATCGCACTACGCAGGGAAGCTGACGATAAACTCTCGCCCAACGAAATTATTTTGCCCAACACAGCAGGCTTCCTTCTACACCCTCGCCAGGTGTACGCCAAACCACCGCTTACGGTCGGTCCACGTCCGCTCCAGATGAAATCCGCTTTTCCCTAGAATCGACACGATCATCTCGTCCGTGTACTTGTAGCTATTCTCGGTGTGAATGCGCTCGCCCGGCGCGAACCTCAGATCCAGATCAATCGCCGGCAGAAAGACCGATTGCGCCACCGTACTTTCCAGATGCATCTCCATGCGCGAGCGTTGCTTGTTCCATAGCGCGACATGGCGGAAGGCATCCAGGTCGAAATCGGCCTCGAGTTCCCGATTCAGCCGCGCCAGCACGTTCTTGTTGAACGCCGCCGTCACCCCTTGCGCATCGTCGTAGGCCGGCAACAGCACCTTCGAACTCTTCGCGTAATCGGCGCCCAGCAACAGGGCATCGCCGCGCTGCAGCGAACGCCGGATGCGCCGCAAAATGCCGATCGCCTCCGGCGGCTCGAAGTTCCCGATGCTCGACCCGATGTACAGCACCAGCTTGCGTCCGCTGATGCGGGTCAGCGCCGGTACCCCGCCGGTGTAATCCGCCACGATGGGATTCACCCGCACCTGCGGGAATTGTTCGCCTACCGAACGCTCCGCCTCCTGCAACGCGCTGGGGGAAACGTCGATGGGATAGAACATGGCTCGCGACTGCCGTTGCACGAGCTGCTCGATCAGGATGCAAGTCTTGATCGCGGTTCCCGCGCCCAACTCCACCAGCGTCAGCGACGGCCCGGCGGCCTCCAGGATCTCCCCCGCCGAGGTTTCCAGAATCGAGCGCTCCGTGCGCGTCAAGTAGTACTCGGGCAACTCCGTGATCTGCTCGAACAGGGCCGATCCCGCCTCGTCGTAAAACAGCTTCGACGAAAGCCATTTCCGCTGGGCGCTCAGCCCCTCGCGAACTTCCCGGGCCAGCGCCGGATCGGCTACGTACTGCAGTCGCTCGCTAGTCGCCATGGGCCAGCCTGATTCCCATGAACTGCCAGCGCACATGGGGCGGAAAGAAGTTGCGGTACGTGGCCCGTATGTGCGACGCGGGGGTGGCGCACGATCCACCGCGCAGCACCATCTGGTTGCACATGAACTTGCCGTTGTACTCACCGACGGCGCCTGCCGCAGGTTTGTATCCGGGATAGCCGAGATATGCGCTTGAGGTCCACTCCCAGAGGTCGCCGAACATCTGCGACAGCGTGCCCGATCCGCCGGCCGGCCTCGGACGCAGCGCACCGCTTTCCAGCAGATTACCCTCCACGGCGCAAGTCTGGGCGGTGACCTCCCATTCGAACTCATTCGGCAAACGCGCGCCCGCCCAATGGGCAAAAGCGTCGGCCTCGTAGTAGCTCACGTGGCAGACCGGAGCATTACCCTCCAGCGGCTGCATTCCATCCATCGTGTAGTGCCACCATTCGCCGTCGCGCTGCTCCCAGTACAGGGGCGCGCTCCACTGGTTATTGCGCACGCAGTCCCACCCGTCCGACAGCCACAGCGTCGCTTTGCCGTAGCCGCCGTCGCGCATGAATTCCAGATATTCCGCGTTCGTCACCAGCCGCGAGGCGAGTCGAAACGGCTGCAGGTACACTTCGTGGCGCGGACCTTCGTTGTCGAACGAGAAGTCACCGTCCGCAAATCCTACGCCGTACAGACCTTCGCCCACGCTTTGCCAGCTCAAAGGAGCGCCCTTGTCATCGCCACATCGGTCGATCGCATCCGCCTGCCGGTAAGCCGGCCGCAGAGGATTCGTCCACAGCCCATTCTTCACGTCGGTGACAACCAGCTCCTGGTGTTGCTGCTCGTGATTCAATCCCAACCGCACCAGCTGCGATACCTCAGGTGCAAGCTCCTGCTCCAGCAGCCGCAGCATTGCTTCATCCACCGATCGCCGGTAGGCGTGCACGTCCTCCAGCGACGGACGCGACAGCACATGCCGCAAGGCCCGCAACGGCCGGTCGCCGATTGCGTTGTAGTACGAATTGAACAAATTGCGAAACGCTGGATGGAAGCTCTGATAACCGGGAAGGTGTTCGTTGAGAAGAAAGGTTTCGAAGAACCAGGTGGTGTGCGCCAAGTGCCACTTCGCCGGGCTCGCATCCGCCATCGGCTGCAGGCTGTGGTCCTCGACGCCGAGCGGGCGGCAAAGCTCGATCGACATCTGCCGTACGTCAACATACCGCTGCTGCAGACCAGGGCTCCTCGCGGGAGCCGACGCTCGGTCGTGAATCGAACTGGTTACATGCATAGTGTCCGTCCAAACCAACTGCTATTGATGCGGATTCCATCGCTCGAAGGTCAAAAAAGAGCAGCGGAAGCAAAGCTTAACCGCAATTACGAGGCGACTCAAGAAAAGATGCCTGGTTTCCCAGAAGGTCACAAAATATCGAGATCGCCGGTGCCTTCAAGCAGGGCTTCGTTTCTCGACATTATCGTCGGCTGATGCTTTAGTGAGGAATGTGCTCGACCGCTGGCTTGAGCGGGGCGCTATCGTCCACCGCCACCGAGGGATGCTCGTACCGGTCCTTCATGTCATACCCACGCACTTTGAGCACTTCCCATCCCATCCGCAAACCGTCACGCAGCGGGTTGATCTTGGAGCGATGATCGTGCGCCCACTCCACCGGCACCTCGACCGTGCGCAATTTGAACTTGTCGGCGAGGAACAGTATCTCCGGATCGAAACCCCACCGCTCGATGTGCTGGCGCGAAAAGATGATCTGCGCCGCCTGCCGAGTAAACGCTTTGAAACCGCATTGCGTGTCGCGGTACCGCAGTCCCAGAACGATTTGCAACGCCAGGTTGAAGAGCCGTCCGTAGAGTTGCCGGTGCCAAGGCTGCCGTTCTGTTTGCAATTCGCTCTGCAGCCAGCGCGAGCCGATCGCCACATCCGCGCCACCTGCAATGGCCGCGAACAGCTTTCCCGCTTCGTAGATGGGTGACGACAGGTCCGCGTCGGTGAAGAGAAGCACGTCCCCGTGCGCGTGCAGCATCCCGTTGCGGACGCTGTATCCCTTGCCGCGATTGCCCGGATTTTCCAGCAGCCTCACCACTGGTCGGCGCCTGGCAAACTCGCGCACGATCTCCGCGGTGTCGTCGCGCGAACCGTCATTGACCACGATGACCTCCGCCACCAGGTTCTGCCGACGCACGTACTCCAGCACCTTGGGGAGCGAAGTGGTCAGCCGCTCGCTCTCGTTGTAGGCGGGAAGAATGAAGCTGTAGTGTATTGTCCATCGTCAGCAATGTAGACGTCTCACGATTGTAAGCCAGTTGTAAAAAAGTAAACAGGTTTCCGCTCGGTGTTTACCCCGCCAGGCAAGCCTAAGCCCTCATCCATCTGCCCTGCCAGCCATAAGGTTTCTCGAGCGTTGGGCGAGACGGGATGCCGCCTTCCGGTATAAACTCATTGGTTTCGCCTATGATCCGCGTAACTCTTGTTCGCACCACGCTGCTGCTCTGCCTCGCGCTGCTCTGCCAGAATCTGCTGGCGCAAGTCCCGCAGGAAACCAGTCCCAGGAACCCTAAGCCCGCGGCCCAGGTGCCGGAACAGAAACCGCCGTCGCCAATCCAAGCCAACCCGCAGGCCCCCCAGACCCAGCCGCAACTGGTGGAGGGCGACATCGAAGCATTCCTCGACGGCGTGGTGCCGATCCAGCTACAGAAAGACGACATTGCGGGCGCAGTTGTCGCGGTTGTGAAAGATGGTCAGGTACTGTTCGCCAAGGGCTATGGTTTTGCAGACATGAAGACCCGCAAGCCGGTGAGCGTAGACGATACGCTGTTCCGTCCCGGCTCGATTTCCAAGACCTTTACCTGGACAGCGGTGATGCAACTGGTCGAGCAGGGTAAGATCGATCTCGACCGCGATGTAAACGAGTACATTGATTTCACAATTCCTGCCCCGTTTGGCAAGCCGGTCACCATGCGCGACTTGATGACGCATACACCGGGGTGGGAGGAGTCGCTAAAAGAGCTTTTCGTGTCCACTCCGTCGGACCTGTATCCGCTCGGGGAATACCTGAAAAAGCGATTGCCGAAGCAGATCTATCCGCCGGGTACGACGCCGGCGTATTCGAACTATGGCGCAACTCTGGCGGGATACATCGTGAGCCGCGTTTCCGGCATGCCGTTCGAAGACTACATCGACAGGAACATTCTGCAACCGCTCGGCATGAACCATGCGACCTTCCGGCAGCCTCTGCCCGATAATCTGAAGCCGCTGATATCACAAGGTTACAAACTGGCGTCGGAGCCGGCAGAGAGCTTCGAACTTGGCGAGGTAGGCCCAGCTGGAGCCCTGTCGGTGAGTGCCGCCGACATGGCGAAGTACATGATCGCGCACCTGCAAAATGGCGAGTACAACGGAGCCCGCATCCTTAAGGCTGACACTGCGCAGCTCATGCACGCGCGTACCTTTGGCCTGGTCCCCGAAATGAACGGCATGGCCCTCGGATTCTATGAGGAGACGCGCAACGGTCATCGCATCATTGGACACGGCGGCGACACCCAGTGGTTTCACAGTGACATGCACCTGATGCCCGATCAGGACCTGGGCTTCTTCATCTCCTACAACAGCGCAGGCAAGGGCGAAGGCTCGCCGCGGACCATTCTGTGGCAGAACTTCCTGAATCGCTATTTTCCCTACACTCCGCCGGCGGGGCAGACGGTCGCCGATTCGGCCGCAGACGCGAAGGCAGTTACAGGTACCTACTGGTCGAGCCGCCGCTCGGAGACGACCCTGCTTTCGGTGACTTCGCTGTTTGACGAGAGCAGGGTGAGTGTCAACAACGATGGCACCATCAGCTTGAGCGCGGCCAAAGACTTTGCGGGAAACCTGCGGAAATTCCGCGAGATCGGGCCATTGCTGTTCCGCGAGGACTACGGGCAGACCCGCCTGGCGTTCATCCGAACTACGCCGGACAGCAGATCATCGTGACCGATGTGCCCATCCATGTCTGGCAGCCGGTGCCAGGTGGAAGAACCATAAACTGAATCTCGGCGTCCTGATTCTTCCCTTACCCTCTTTCGCACTGACTCTGCTGTTCTGGCCTATCAATGCCATGTTGCGCCGCCACTACGGAGAACGGCTCTCGCTCAGCGCGACTACCGCCGACGCGGCGCATGGTGCGAGCTGTCTGTGTGCTGAACATTGTGCTGCATCGGTGGTGGCGGTTTGGATGACCATGATCGAGAACAACATCGGACTTCTCAGCAGTCGCTTCGATGGACGGCTAGCGCGCGCTGCAGCTGTTGGCGTTGGTGGACGTAATGGGCGCACTGCGTGCGGCAATCTGGTACTTCGTGCGCTCCTGGCGCGAGCTGATTTGTGGTTCTGGACCAGGATCTGGAATACCCTGCTGATGCTCGCCTTGCCTCGGCTATGCCGCCTTCCTGCTGAACTGGCACTTGCTGACCTTCAGCCTGAACTACTGAACACCTCAATCTCGCTTGGTTACTAAAGAAACTTGCGCACCCTCGTACCCGGCGTTAGCCTTTTTTCAAATGCGCAAACTTCCACTTCCCCTCGTCGTTCTGGCTTTGTGCTCTGCTGCCCTTAGCGCCTCCAAACCGCACGTGATCACGCTCGGCAAGCCGATGCCGGTCAAACTCTATGCCGGCGCAGAGGAACAGCAGTCCATTCCCATCGACGTCCGGCCGCTCCACGTCGACACCAAGCTGAAGGAGTACACCACCGGCACCCCTCACGACGTCACCGACCGATTGTTCGTGGTGCGGCGCGCCTTCCGCATCAATGACACCCTGCCCGAAGACCCGCCGAAGGCAGCGAAATGGCTGTGGCAACGTGGAGGATGGCTGCTGGTGAACCGCTGCACGGGACGTATCAGTTCTATCAAACTTCCGGACTTCGACGCCTCTCTACTCCGAGGTAAGCTGGTACCGCGACTACGCGGCCTATTGCGGCATCTCCGACCCGGCACGGGACGTGCCAACGCACTCGTCGCCCAGATCAGCATGCGCAAGCCGATCTATAACAAGGAACTCGGAAGGCCACGGCGGGACTTCGTGTAGCCCCGAATGCGCCCCGCCGATTGGGAGCGCCATCCCCCACGTGTGACGTTCCTGCCGCAGGGCGGCGACAAGTTACCGTGAATGTGATGACGCGTCACTTCGACGAACCAGTCGACGACTCGCCCGACCCCTAGCAAACCTTGTAGAGTAGTGAAGTGTGAAAACCTTCGATGAACTCCTGCGCGACGCCGAACAAGCCCACGGCCACCTGTGCGCCGGACAAGTCCTCGGCGTGCGCATGGCCATGCTTGGTCTGGAGCTATTGGGCATCGACGACCCCCACGGCAGGGACCGTAGTGGCTCGTCACCTTCGTCGAGATCGACCGCTGCATGACCGACGCCGTTGCCGTCGTCACCGGATGCCGCCTCGGCAAGCGCGCCCTCAAGTTCCGCGACTGGGGCAAAGTGGCAGCAACCTTCGTTGACCTCGCCAACGATCGCGCCGTCCGCATCGCCGCCAAAGAAAGTTCCAAAACGCTCTGCGAGATGCATCCCGAGATCGACAACAAGAACCAGCAACAGATGCTCGCCTACCGCGAGATACCTAACAAGGATTTGTTCGACGTGCGCTGGGTAAAGGTGGCGCTTCCGCCCGAAGAGCTGCCCGGCTACAAAGGCGAACGCATAATCTGCGCCGAGTGCGGCGAGGGCATCAACTTCCAGCGCGAAGTGCGGCGGGAGGGAACGATTCTTTGCCAGGCGTGTGCGGGCGGGAAGTACTACGAACCTGATAACAGGTGAGTTCCGACTATCGACGCGCAAGGCCCGAACCGATTTACAGACAGATGGCACAGATCATTGCAAACTGTGCTACTCTCTCCGGATTGTAATTCCCGGCGAAATTCAATCTGGACCTATGTCCCCGCAGTCATATCGTTTTTGATCGCGATTGTCGGCGTTGCCGGCAAGAGTACTCGGGATGGGGTCAAAGGTATTTCTAGCGTTACTCCGTTCGGCTGGATCTTGGCTGCCCTTGCCGCCTTAAGTCTCGCATTTACGGTTCAGACTCTGCGTGATGCTCGATATGTAAGAGAGACCTCACTGTGCCTGGCGGTTCAAGAGTTAGTCGAAGCTGACAACCGAATCCTCGAGCCATATGTACAACGACTGCCCTCTTATTGGACCAAGGACCGCTTCACACTGGCGGCGAGCTTATTAAAGATGATGGTATTCCTGATGAAATCTGCAGCATTGACATCAATGCTGACGCACACTTGGTGGTCGAACCCAACAAAGCAGGAATCCCGCCTAAATGGGTTTTCCCAACGACATCGGGGTACTCTCCTGAGC
>CAWCTB010000026.1:0-30646 GCA_963798275.1 uncultured Acidobacteriaceae bacterium | reverse complement strand
ACTGTCCCCCACTGCTCGGCCATCCCGGCAGCAACAAAAAGGGCGCGCCCGAATGGGTACGCCCCTGGACGTTACCGCTGTGACAAGCGTGTCTAGCTCACGGCCGCCGCCGCCCGCACCCGCCTTGGCGGCATGGCGCTCAGGTCTTGAGCGTCCACTACCGCGATGGTCGTCATGTTGACGATGTCCTCCACCTCAGCGCCCCGCTGCAGCAGGTGCACCGGCTTGGCCATTCCCGACAGAATCGGTCCCACCGTTTCTCCTCCGCCGATCGTCGCCAGCAGCTTGCAGGCGATATTGCACGACTGCAGATCGGGGAAGACCAGCACATTCGCCCCGCCCTTCAGCGGCGATGAACGGGAAAACTCTTCCAGCATCTTCGGCTGCACGGCGATGTCCGCCTGCACCTCGCCGTCGACGATCAGCGTCGGATCGGCATAGTGCACCAGTTCCACCGCCTTGCGCACCTTGTCGCACAGGGGATGCCGCGTACTGCCGAAGGTGGAGAAGGACAGCATGGCAACCCGCGGCTCCACGTCGAAGCGGCGCGCCTCCTGGGCGGTACACAGCGCAATTTCCGCCAGATCCTCCGCCGTCGGTTCGATGTTCACGGTAGCGTCGGCCAGGAAGAACAGGTCACCCTTGCGCGTGATGATCAGATACACCCCCGAGACTTTGTGAATGCCTTCGCGCACGCCGATGACCTGCAGCGCCGGGCGGATGGTGTCGGGATAATTCTGCGTAACTCCCGACACCAACGCATCGGCGTCGCCCATGCGCACCATCATCGACCCGAAGATGTTGCTCTTGTTCATCAATTCTTCGGCGCCAGCGTAGGTCACCCCATGGCGCTGCCGCAACTGGTACAGCTCGTGGACATACTGCTCGCCACCGCGGAGAGGTCGCCGGTTCCACAATCTGCGCTCCGTCCAAGGAAATCCCCAAATCGGCCGCCGCCTGCTCGATCTTCGTGGCTCCGACCCAGCAGTATCGGCAGCGCGATCTTCTCCTCGATCAGCACGTGGCAGGCGCGCAGGATCTTCTCGTGCGTCGCCCTCGGGAAAGACGACGCGTTTGGGGTTCGCCTGCGCCTTGTGAATCATGATGCGCATCAGTTCATGCGCCTTGCCCAGCCTGCGTTCCAGTTGCTCGCGATACTCGGTCCAGGTCCACCGGGTTCTGCGCCACGCCGGTTTCCATCGCGGCCTTGGCCACGGCGACCGCTTCCCACACCAGCACGCGCGGATCGAACGGCTTCGGAATAATGTAGTCCGGGCCAAACTTCATGCGTTCGACGCCATATGCCCGGCAGACGGAATCCGGCACATCTTCCTTCGCCAGCGCCGCCAGAGCGTCGCGTAGCGGCCAGCTTCATCTCCTCGTTGATGGTCGTGGCGTGCACATCGAGCGCCCCGCGGAAGATGAACGGGAATCCCAGCACGTTGTTCACCTGGTTGGGATAGTCGGAACGTCCGGTAGCCATGATGATGTCGTCCCGCACCGCGCGTGGCCTCGTCGTAGGTGATCTCCGGGATCGGGGTTTGCCATGGCAAACACCATCGGCCGGGGAGCCAGCGCACGAATCATCTCCGGCGTAAAAGCGCCCTTGACGGAGAGCCCGAGAAGAACGTCAGCGTCCTTGGCCGCCTCCGCCAGCGTACGCAGCGGCGTCTCCCTGGCAAAGCGTTCCTTGTAGGGATTCATTCCCTCCTTGCGGCCCTTGTAAACCACGCCCTTGGTATCGCACAGGGTGACGTTATCGCGCTTCGCACCCAGCGCGACGTAGTGCTCGGCGCAGGCGATGCCCGCCGCCCCGGCGCCATTGACTACGATTTTCACCTGGTCGATTCGTTTGCCCACGATGTCGAGAGCGTTGATCAGCGCGGCGCCCGAGATGATCGCCGTTCCGTGCTGGTCATCGTGGAAGACCGGAATCTTCATCGTCTTCTTCAGCGTCTCTTCGATGTAGAAACATTCCGGCGCCTTGATGTCTTCCAGGTTGATTCCGCCAAACGTCGGCTCCAGCAACTGGCAGGCCTTGATGATCTCATCCGGATTGTGGGTGTCCAGTTCGATGTCGAACACGTCGATGTCGGCGAACCTTTTGAACAGGACGCCCTTCCCTTCCATCACCGGCTTGCCGGCCAGCGCACCGATATCGCCGAGGCCCAGCACCGCGGTGCCATTGGTGACCACGGCTACCAGGTTTCCCTTGGCGGTGTACTTGTACGCGTCCTGCGGATTCTTCTCGATCTCCAGGCACGGCTGCGGCGACGCCGGGAGTGTAGGCAAGGCTGAGATCGCGTTGGGTGAGACAGGGCTTGCTGGAAACGACTTCCACCTTGCCCGGCCGGGTTCCCTGGTGGTAGTCGAGTGCTTCCTGCTTGGTAACTGACATGACGGCCTCCGTATGAATGCACGCAGACGAGTGCGGCGGTCGGGTCCGGACCCCAGTCTACACGCGCGAAAACTTTCGCCGTTGTAAATGCCTGGTTAGCCTTGGGTGGGAGCCTCGATATCAGCGCACACACACGCGCAGGAGCCGTTGGCCGGCTCCAACACTTAAGCTTCTGCCCAGTTGGGTTCTCCCACTAGTGCGGAGGTCACAAGGCAGTGTGAGGAAGACAGTGGATGGTGGTTGGGGGTTAGCGGATGGTCCAGTAGACCGCTGGCGCCGGCCCCACGGCTGTCAGGAGAAAGTCCGGGTGGAATGCTATCCGCTATTTACGATTCACTGTCCTCACTGCCGCAGCAGAATCCCCACGATGCTGGCCGACATGAGATTGGCCAGCGTCCCCGCGATCATGGCGCGGAATCCCAGCTTCGCCAGGTCGTGCCGCCGATTGGGGGCCAGCGCGCTCAGTCCACCAATCTGCATTCCGATGGAGCTGAAGTTGGCGAAGCCGCACAGCGCATAGGTCGCAATGGTGAACGACCGGGGATCGAGCACCGCCTTCTGCGCTCCCAGCATGGTGAAGGCCACCAGCTCGTTGAGAGCCATGCGCGTGCCCAGCAGGTTGCCGATCGCCGGACAGTCGTGCCACGGCACGCCGATCAGCCACGCCACCGGGGCGAAGATCGCCCCCAGGATCGTCTGCAGTTGCGAGGGAAACCAGCGAAAGCCGTGGGCCGCCAGAAAACCGTGAATGCCGCCCAGTATCCCGTTGATCAGAGCGATCAACGCCAGGAACGAGATCAGCATCGCGGCCACGTTGAGCGCCAAGTGCAGTCCGTCGGTCGTGCCCTTCGCGGCCGCATCGAGAACGTTGCTCTCCTTCGTGTCGAACTCGGCCGCCTGGATGACCTTGGAGTCAGCGCTCAGCGTCTCCTCTGTCTCAGGCACCATCATCTTCGCAATCAGGATCGTCCCCGGCGCGGTCATGATCACCGCCGTCAGCAGGTGGCGCGCCTCCACTCCGCTGAGAATGTACGCCCCCATGATGCCGCCGGAGACGTGGGCCATCCCGCTGGTCATGATGGTCATCAGCTCCGACTGCGTCACCTTCGGCAGGAAGGGCCTGATCGTCAGAGGAGCTTCCGTCTGCCCCATGAAGATGCTGGCCGCCACGTTCGTCGACTCCACTCCGCTTGCCCCCATGAAGCGCATCATTACCTTGGCAAATTGCCGAATGATGAACTGCATCACGCCGTAGTAATAGAGGATGGCGAAAAACGCCGCGATGAAGATGATGGTCGGCAGCACCTGGAAGGCGAATATGAAACCGAACTTCGACATCTTGCTGCCCAGGTCGCCGAAGAGGAACTCCGACCCGGCAAAGGAGTAGTTCAGCAGAGTGGTGACCGCGGCCCCGGCGGCGTACATCACCCGCTGTCCCACGCTCACCCGCAGCACCAGAATCGCGAACAGGAACTGCAGTGTCAGTCCCACCACCACGGTTCGCTTGCGGATGGCTTTTCGGTCGGTTGAGACAAGGTACGCGGCGACAAGAATAGCGAGGATCCCCAGCAAGCCGATCAGCCGCTGCATGATCGCTCCTGGACCTCCGCGGCCCATCGGCCGCTTGCGCAGACGGCACAATGGTTGCTGAAGATTGCAACCGCCATTCGATGCTGGTTCATGGTTATAGGTCTGCCGGAGCGCCCATTTCCCGCACAATCGCAATGCTCGCACTGGCCCCGATGCGGTTCGCCCCCGCCTCCACCATCTCGCTGAACTGCGCTGCGGTGCGGATGCCTCCGGCGGCTTTAACTCCGATCTTGTGTCCAACCACCCCACGCATCAAGGCGACGTCCGCGGCCGTCGCGCCCGAGCTGGCAAACCCGGTGGAGGTCTTCACGAAGTCAACGCCGGCTTCGACCGCCAGCGCGCAGGCCAGAATCTTCTCGCCTTGGGTGAGCAGCGCATTTTCCAGGATGGCCTTCAGGATCGCCCCGTGATGATGGGCCATCTCGGCCAGGCTGTGCATCTCGCTTCGCACCAGCACCCTGTCGCCCGACTTCAGCGCGCCAATATTGATCACCATGTCGAGTTCATGGGCGCCGTCGCGCAGCACGGCTTCGGCTTCCGCGATCTTGGTCACCGTCAGGTTGGCGCCCAGCGGGAAACCCACCACGGTGCCCACCCTGACAGCGCTGCCATGCACCCGGGCCGCCGCGAGCGCCACATTGGCCGGGTTCACCATGACCGAGAAAAAGCCATATTGCACCGCCTCAGAGCACAGCTCGATCACCTGTTGGCGGGTGGCTTGTGGACTGAGCAGCGTGTGGTCGATGATTTGGGCCGCGCTGCGCCAGTCGCTCTCCAGAACCGGCGCCGCACCAGAAGAGACAAATGAGTTCGATGACATAGGAAAAGAAAATCTTACGCGCCTTTTACTCAGACTCCAAAACACAAACGTCGGGCAGGTTGCGGTATCGTTCCGCATAGTCCAACCCGTAGCCCACCACGAACTCGTCGGGAATCTCGAAGCCGACGTAGTCGCCTTGAATCGGCGCGATGCGCCGTGACGTTTTGTCCAGCAGCGCGGCTATCTTCACCGCCTTCGGATGATGCGCCAGCAGCAGGCCTTTCAGATACGTCAACGTCAGCCCCGTGTCCAGGATGTCCTCCACCAGGATGATATTCTTCCCTTCCACCGACTGGTCAATGTCTCTCACCAGCTTCACTTCCCCGCTCTGCTGCCGGCTGTTGCCGTAACTGGAAACCGCAATGAAATCGAAGGTCGCATCCAGGCTGATCGTTCGTGCCAGATCGGCCAGGAAGATCGTCGCCCCCTTCAGCACCCCGACCAGCACCACTGGCTCACCGGCGAAATCCTGGCTGATTCGCCGGCCCATCTCCTCGACCTTTCGCGCGATCTGCTCGCGGGTAATCAGCACTCGCAGCTTTTCCACGGCCTCACCCAACGCGATTTGGAGAAACACGGATAGTAGAGAATGCAGGGCAGAACTTCAACTACCCAGCACCCGCTGCGGCTGGTATGATGCCGGAGATTCTTCCCTGACAACCTTTTCTCCCGGAGGCCTTAGCGTGCGCCGCTCCTCTTATCGTCTGACAATTTGCTTGTCGATTGTTCTGGCCCTGTTGACCTCCGGGGCTGTGGCGGCCACAACGCCCCAGGAGGCGCGCGCCGCTCGCTACCTGGAGAGCGTCCGCAAGAACCCTGGGCTGCTGTTGGCGTTCGTTCGCGAAATGCCCAAGGGCGCCGATGTGCACGTCCATCTCAGCGGCGCCATTTACGCCGAATCGATCATTAACTGGGCCGTCGAGATGGACGACTGCGTCGATCCCATCTCTCGGCAACTCATCGCACCTCCCTGCAAGGGCATGAGCAACGCCATTCCCGCCGCCAACGCGCTCAGCGACCCCGTCCTGTACCGCAACATGATCGACGCCTTCTCCATGCGCGACTGGAAGTTGTCGGGACAGTCCGGCCACGACCACTTCTTCGACACCTTCGACAAGTTTGGTGCGGGCACCCAAGGCAAAACCGGCGGGATGCTGGCCGAAACCGCAACCCGTGCGGCCTCCCAGGGAGAGGTTTATCAGGAACTCATGCTTACTCCCACCGGAGCGGCCTTCAAAGACATGGTGCAAAAGACTCCCTGGAGCGACGACCTCGTCCAGATGCAGAAGCAATTGATGGAAAATGGCATGGACCAGGCGATTGCCGAAGCCCGCCAGCAGCTAGACCAGGCCGAAGCCGAACGCAATGACCTGCTCCACTGCGGCAAGCCTGACGCCGATCCTGGTTGTCAGATACCCCAGCGCTATCTCTTCCAGGTGGGTCGTGGCCGGCCCAAGGACATCGTGTTCGCGCAGATGCTGCTCGGCTTCCATCTGGCCGGCGTCGATCCCCGCTTTGTCGGGCTCAACCTGGTGATGCCCGAAGACTACTACGTTCCCATGCACGACTTTCTCGCCCACATGCGCATGCTGCAGTACCTGCACGGCCTCTACCCCAAAGTGCACATCGCCTTGCACGCCGGAGAACTGGCTTATGGCATGGTGCCGCCGGAGGGCCTGCGCTTCCACATCCGAGACTCGGTTGAAATCGCGCACGCCGAGCGCATTGGACATGGGGTCGATGTAATGAGCGAGACGCAACCGCAACAGCTCATGCGCGAGATGGCCCAGCGCAATGTTATGCTCGAGGCCTGTCTCACCAGCAACGACGTGATTCTGGGCGTCTCCGGCAAACAGCATCCCCTGCACCTGTACATGCGCGCCGGAGTTCCCCTGGCCCTGGCCACCGACGATGAGGGCGTCGCCCGCTCCGACATGACGCATGAATACCTGAAGGGTATCGACGAGCAGGACCTTACCTACGCCGATCTGAAGAACATGGCGCGCACCAGCCTCGAGCACGCGTTCCTGCCGGGCGCCAGCCTCTGGCGCAACCCGAAGACCTTCGTGCCGGTTCCCGAATGTGCCGGCGACCGCGCGGGAGCGAAGCTGGCCTCGGCGCGTTGCCAGAAATTCCTCGATGGCAGCGAGAAGGCCCGTCTGCAATGGAAGCTGGAGTCAAACTACCGTGAATTCGAGACGCGGGATTGGGTTGTCACAGCCGGAAGCTCTCGGGCAGCAGCTCCGTAAGCGGTAATTGTCTTCGTCCGTCCCCGTTATCGAACAGCACAATCGCCTCGGGCCCGAACTCGAGGATGATCTGGCGGCAGGCTCCGCAAGGCGCGCAGGGCTGTCCCTCGCGATTTGCAACCGCGATCGCCCGAATCTTCAGGTCGTTGTTGCCCAGCTTATGCTCGGCCGTCGCGCGTACCACCGCAGTTCGCTCGGCACATGTTGTCAGCCCATACGACGCGTTTTCCACGTTGCAACCGGTGACGATCTCCCCGTCGCTGGTCAGCAACGCCGCGCCGACGTGAAAGTCCGAGTACGGAGCGTAGGCCCGCTTCGCCGCGGCGGTTGCCTCTCTCCACAGCTTCTCTTCCAACTCAGGTGACAGACGATGCGTGCTCATCTCAGGCTCCGGGCTGGCCGGCCGGTGCTGCGAACCTGGGTGCTGTCGGCGTAGGCGACCCCTGTCAGGAAACCAAATAGAGTGCGATCAATGGCACCAGGTTAAGCAAGAGTACACCGATCTTGTAGACAGAAAGACCGGCGTAATGAATCGCATCAAAGGTCTCAACCGAGAGCTTAAACCAATGGCCATGCAGTCGGTACATCCAGTCATGGGCAAAGACAAAGACGCCGAACCAGATGAGTAGAAGCACGTAGTTAAGACCAACGCACCAGAGAAGAATGTGCTCGATCTCATTGGTCGTCACAACACACCCCCAATTACCAAACGCAAGAAAAATGCGGATGGACGACGCCGGCTTGATCTACCCCTGATTCTATCCCCGAATCTTCAAACTACCCACTGCCGAAGAGTCGATCCTCTTTCGTCTGCACTGCGGCGGTCGATCGCACTCTGCCGGGAAGCTGACGAAAAACTCTCGCCCAACGAAATTATCTTAGCCCAACCCAGCGGAATTCCCTCTACCCCCGCGCCAGGTGTACGCCAAACCACTTTTTGCGGTCGGTCCACGTCCGCTCCAGATGAAATCCGCTTTCCCCCAGAATCGACACGATCATCTCGTCCGTGTACTTGTAGCTGTTCTCGGTGTGAATGCGCTCGCCCGGCGCGAACCTCACATCCAGATCAATCGCCGGCAGAAAGACCGATTGCGCCACCGTACTTTCCAGATGCATCTCCATGCGCGAGCGTTGCTTGTTCCATAGCGCGACATGGCGGAAGGCATCCAGGTCAAAATCGGCCTCGAGTTCTCGATTCAGCCGCGCCAGCACGTTCTTGTTGAACGCCGCCGTCACCCCTTGCGCATCGTCGTAGGCCGGCAACAGCACCTTCGAACTCTTCGCGTAATCGGCGCCCAGCAACAGGGCATCGCCGCGCTGCAGCGAACGCCGGATGCGCCGCAAAATGCCGATCGCCTCCGGCGGCTCGAAGTTCCCGATGCTCGACCCGATGTACAGCACCAGCTTGCGTCCGCTGATGCGGGTCAGCGCCGGTACCCCGCCGGTGTAATCCGCCACGATGGGATTCACCCGCACCTGCGGGAATTGCTCGCCTACCGAACGCTCCGCCTCCTGCAACGCGCTGGGGGAAACGTCGATGGGATAGAACATGGCTCGCGACTGCCGTTGCACGAGCTGCTCGATCAGGATGCAAGTCTTGATCGCGGTTCCCGCGCCCAACTCCACCAGCGTCAGCGACGGCCCGGCGGCCTCCAGAATCTGCCCCGCCGAGGTTTCCAGAATCGAGCGCTCCGTGCGCGTCAAGTAGTACTCGGGCAACTCCGTGATCTGCTCGAACAGGGCCGATCCCGCCTCGTCGTAAAACAGCTTCGACGAAAGCCATTTCCGCTGGGCGCTCAGCCCCTCGCGAACTTCCCGGGCCAGCGCCGGATCGGCTACGTACTGCAGTCGCTCGCTAGTCGCCATGGGCCAGCCTGATTCCCATGAACTGCCAGCGCACATGGGGCGGAAAGAAGTTGCGGTACGTGGCCCGTATGTGCGACGCGGGGGTGGCGCACGATCCACCGCGCAGCACCATCTGGTTGCACATGAACTTGCCGTTGTACTCACCGACGGCGCCTGCCGCAGGTTTGTATCCGGGATAGCCGAGATATGCGCTTGAGGTCCACTCCCAGACGTCGCCGAACATCTGCGACAGCGCGCCCGATCCGCCGGCCGGCCTCGGACGCAGCGCACCGCTTTCCAGCAGATTACCCTCCACGGCGCAAGTCTGGGCGGTGACCTCCCATTCGAACTCATTCGGCAAACGCGCGCCCGCCCAATGGGCAAAAGCGTCGGCCTCGTAGTAGCTCACGTGGCAGACCGGAGCATTACCCTCCAGCGGCTGCATTCCATCCATCGTGTAGTGCCACCATTCGCCGTCGCGCTGCTCCCAGTACAGGGGCGCGCTCCACTGGTTATTGCGCACGCAGTCCCACCCGTCCGACAGCCACAGCGTCGCTTTGCCGTAGCCGCCGTCGCGCATGAATTCCAGATATTCCGCGTTCGTCACCAGCCGCGAGGCGAGTCGAAACGGCTGCAGGTACACTTCGTGGCGCGGACCTTCGTTGTCGAACGAGAAGTCACCGTCCGCAAATCCTACGCCGTACAGACCTTCGCCCACGCTTTGCCAGCTCAAAGGAGCGCCCTTGTCATCGCCACATCGGTCGATCGCATCCGCCTGCCGGTAAGCCGGCCGCAGAGGATTCGTCCACAGCCCATTCTTCACGTCGGTGACGATCAGCTCCTGGTGCTGCTGCTCGTGATTCAATCCCAACCGCACCAGCTGCGATACCTCAGGTGCAAGCTCCTGCTCCAGCAGCCGCAGCATTGCTTCATCCACCGATCGCCGGTAGGCATGCACGTCCTCCAGCGACGGACGCGACAGCACATGCCGCAAGGCCCGCAACGGCCGGTCGCCGATTGCGTTGTAGTACGAATTGAACAAATTGCGAAACGCTGGATGGAAGCTCTGATAACCGGGAAGGTGTTCGTTGAGAAGAAAGGTTTCGAAGAACCAGGTGGTGTGCGCCAAGTGCCACTTCGCCGGGCTCGCATCCGCCATCGGCTGCAGGCTGTGGTCCTCGACGCCGAGCGGGCGGCAAAGCTCGATCGACATCTGCCGTACGTCAACATACCGCTGCTGCAGACCAGGGCTCCTCGCGGGAGCCGACGCTCGGTCGTGAATCGAACTGGTTACATGCATAGTGTCCGTCCAAACCAACTGCTATCTGATGCGGATTCCATCGCTCGAAGGTCAAAAAAGAGCAGCGGAAGCAAAGCTTAACCGCAATTACGAGGCGACTCAAGAAAAGATGCCTGGTTTCCCAGGAAGGTCACAAAATATCGCAGATCGCCGGTGCCTTCAAGCAGGGCTTCGTTTCTCGACATTATCGTCGGCTGATGCTTTAGTGAGGAATGTGCTCGACCGCTGGCTTGAGCGGGGCGCTATCGTCCACCGCCACCGAGGGATGCTCGTACCGGTCCTTCATGTCATACCCACGCACTTTGAGCACTTCCCATCCCATCCGCAAACCGTCACGCAGCGGGTTGATCTTGGAGCGATGATCGTGCGCCCACTCCACCGGCACCTCGACCGTGCGCAATTTGAACTTGTCGGCGAGGAACAGTATCTCCGGATCGAAACCCCACCGCTCGATGTGCTGGCGCGAAAAGATGATCTGCGCCGCCTGCCGAGTAAACGCTTTGAAACCGCATTGCGTGTCGCGGTACCGCAGTCCCAGAACGATTTGCAACGCCAGGTTGAAGAGCCGTCCGTAGAGTTGCCGGTGCCAAGGCTGCCGTTCTGTTTGCAATTCGCTCTGCAGCCAGCGCGAGCCGATCGCCACATCCGCGCCACCTGCAATGGCCGCGAACAGCTTTTCCGCTTCGTAGATGGGTGACGACAGGTCCGCGTCGGTGAACAGAAGTACATCCCCGTGCGCGTGCAGCATCCCGTTGCGGACGCTGTATCCCTTGCCGCGATTGCCCGGATTTTCCAGCAGCCTGACCATCGGCTCGCGCCTGGCAAACTCCCGCACGATCTCCGCCGTGTTGTCGCGCGAACCGTCATTGACCACGATGACCTCCGCCACCAGGTTCTGCTGATGCACGTACTCCAGCACCTTGGGGAGCGAAGTGGTCAGCCGCTCGCTCTCGTTGTAGGCGGGAAGAATGAAGCTGTAGGTCTTGTCCATCGTCAGCAATGTAGATGTCTCCGATTGTAAGCTAGTTGTAAAAAAGTAAACAGGTTTCCGCTCGGTGTTTACCCCGCCAGGCAAGCCTAAGCCCTCATCCATCTGCCCTGCCAGCCATAAGGTTTCTCGAGCGTTGGGCGAGACGAGATGCCGCCTTCCGGTATAAGCTCATTGGTTTCGCCTATGATCCGCGTAACTCTTGTTCGCACCACGCTGCTGCTCTGCCTCGCGCTGCTCTGCCAGAATCTGCTGGCGCAAGTCCCGCAGGAAACCAATCCCAGGAACCCTGAAGCCCGCGGCCCAGGTGCCGGAACAGAAACCGCCGTCGCCAATCCAAGCCAACCCGCAGGCCCCCCAGACCCAGCCGCAACTGGTGGAGGGCGACATCGAAGCCTTCCTCGACGGCGTGGTGCCGGTGCAACTCCAGCGCCGGACATCGCCGGCGCGGTCGTCGTAATCGTCAAGGACGGCAAGGTGCTGTTCGCCAAGGGTTACGGATTCGCCGACGTCAAGTCCCGTAAGCCCGTGACCGTCGACGGCACGCTGTTCCGCCCCGGCTCCATCTCCAAGACCTTTACCTGGACCGCCGTGATGCAACTGGTCGAGCAGGGCAAGCTCGACCTCAATCGCGACGTGAACGACTATCTCGACTTCAAAATCCCGGAGCGCTTCGGCAAGCCGATCACCATGCGCGATCTGATGACCCACACTCCCGGCTTCGAGGAAGCGATCAAAGAGCTCTTCGTCGCCGATGCGTCCGACTTGTATCCGCTAAACCGCTACCTGCCGGCCCGATTGCCCGAGCAGATATTCCCTCCCGGAACCACGCCCGCTTATTCCAATTACGGCGCAACCTTGGCCGGATACATCGTAAACCGCGTTTCCGGAATGCCCTTCGAGGAGTACATCGAGAAGAACATCTACCAACCGCTTGGCATGACCCATGCCACCTTCCGCCAGCCCCTGCCTGACAATTTGAAGCCGCTCATGTCCGAGGGCTACGACAAAGCGTCCCAGCCGGCCAAGGGCTTTGAATATGTCGAGGCCTATCCCGCAGGCAGCATGTCGGTCTCCGGCGGCGACATGGCCCGGTACATGATCGCGCACCTGCAGAACGGCGAATACAACGGCGCGCGCATCCTCAAACCCGAAACCGCGCAGCTCATGCACTCACGCGTCTTCGGCCTTCTTCCCAGCATGAACGGCATGGCCTATGGCTTCTACGAAGATTCGCGCAACGGCCACCGCATCATCGGACACGGCGGCGACACCCAGTGGTTCCACAGTGACATGCACTTGATGCTCGACCAGAACCTCGGCTTCTTCGTCTCCTACAATAGCGCTGGAAAAGGCGAGGGCTCGCCGCGCTCCGTACTCTGGCAGAATTTCCTCGACCGCTACTTTCCCTTCGCGCCGCCCGCCGCTCCACCGATGGCCAGCGCTGCGGCCGACGCTAAGGCCGTTGCCGGAACTTACTGGTCCAGCCGCCGCTCCCAGACTACCGTGTTCTCCGTCAGTGCTCTGCCGAATCAGGACCACCTCACCGTCAACTCCGATGGCACCATCAGCCTCGACAGCGTCAAAGACTTCGCCGGCAATCCCAAGCACTTCCGCGAGATCGCGCCCATGCTGTTCCGCGAGGACCATGGGCAAAGCCGCCTGGCCTTCACCGCCGATTACGCCGGCCACTGCATCGTCGTGACCGACGTGCCGATCCTCATCCTGCAGCCGGTGCCGCGCTGGAAGAACGACAAATTGAACCTCGCGATCCTGATCTCGGTGACGGTCATTTTTGCCTTGACTCTCCTGTTCTGGCCGGTCAACGCGATGCTGCGCTGGCATTACGGTGAGCATCTTGCTTTAAGCGGCGAGTACCGCCGTTCGCGCCTGTGGGCTCGCGCCATCTGCGCCCTGAATCTCTTCTTCATCGGCGGAATCACAGTTTGGCTGACCATGATCGGCAAGAATCTCTCCCTGCTCAGCAGCCACTTCGACGGGCGCCTGCGTGCCCTGCAGCTCATCGGCCTGCTGGGCGTAATCGGCGCACTCGGCGCAATCTGGTACTTCGTGCGCTCCTGGCGCGAGCCTGATTTGTGGTTCTGGACGCGCCTATGGAATACCCTGCTGATGCTCGCCTGCCTCGGCTACGCCTTCTTCCTGCTCAACTGGCACCTGCTGACCTTCAGCCTTAACTACTGAACCCCTGGCCACTCCCGTGGTTACTAAAGAAACTTGCGCACCCCCGTACCCCGCGTTAGCCTTTTTTCAAATGCGCAAACTTCCACTTCCCCTCGTCGTTCTGGCTTTGTGCTCTGCTGCCCTTAGCGCCTCCAAGCCGCACGTGATCACGCTCGGCAAGCCGATGCCGGTCAAACTCTATGCCGGTGCGGAGGAACAGCAGTCCATTCCCATCGACGTCCGGCCCCTCTTCGTCGACGCCAAGCTGAAGGAATACACCACCGGCACTCCGCACGACGTCACCGACCGCGTGTTCGTTGTGCGTCGCGCCTTCCGCATCAACGACACGCTCCCCGAAGACCCGCCCAAGCAATCCAAGTGGCTGTGGCAACGCGGAGGCTGGCTGCTGGTGGACCGCAGCACGGGCCGCATCAGCTCCATCAAGTTGCCCGACTTCGACGCCTTTTACTCCGAGGTTAGCTGGTACCGCGACTACGCGGCCTATTGCGGCATCCCCGAAGGTACGGAACACGTCAATGCACTCGTCGCCCAGATCGGCACGCGAAAACCGATCTACAAGAAGGAACTCACTAAGGCCAGCGGCGGAGATTTGCCCGGCTCAGATTGCGCGCCGCCGCACTGGGAGCGCCATCCCCCGCGCGTGACCTTCCTGCCGCAGGGCGGCGACAAGCTTACCGTGAATGTGAAGACGCGCCAGGCCGACGAACCCGTCGACGATTCGCCCGACCCCTAGCAAACCTTGTACAGTAGTCGAGCGTGAAGACTTTCGATGAACTCCTGCGCGACGCCGAACAAGCTCACGGCCACCTGTGCGCCGGACAAGTCCTCGGCGTGCGCATGGCCATGCTTGGTCTGGAGCTATTGGGCATCGACGACCCCCACGGCAGGGACCGTAAGCGGCTCATCACCTTCGTCGAGATCGACCGCTGCATGACCGACGCCGTTGCCGTCGTCACCGGATGCCGCCTCGGCAAGCGCGCCCTCAAGTTCCGCGACTGGGGCAAAGTGGCAGCAACCTTCGTTGACCTCGCCAACGATCGCGCCGTCCGCATCGCCGCCAAAGAAAGTTCCAAAACGCTCGCCCGCGAGATGCATCCCGAGATCGACAACAAGAACCAGCAACAGATGCTCGCCTACCGCGAGATACCTAACAAGGATTTGTTCGACGTGCGCTGGGTAAAGGTGGCGCTTCCGCCCGAAGAGCTGCCCGGCTACAAAGGCGAACGCATAATCTGCGCCGAGTGCGGCGAGGGCATCAACTTCCAGCGCGAAGTGCGGCGGGAGGGAACGATTCTTTGCCAGGCGTGTGCGGGCGGGAAGTACTACGAACCTGATAACAGGTGAGTTCCGACTATCGACGCGCAAGGCCCGAACCGATTTACAGACAGATGGCACAGATCATTGCAAACTGTGCTACTCTCTCCGGATTGTAATTCCCGGCGAAATTCAATGTGGACCTATGTCCCCGCAGTCATATCGTTTTTGATCGCGATTGTCGGCGTTGCCGGCAAGAGTACTCGGGATGGGGTCAAAGGTATTTCTAGCGTTACTCCGTTCGGCTGGATCTTGGCTGCCCTTGCCGCCTTAAGTCTCGCATTTACGGTTCAGACTCTGCGTGATGCTCGATATGTAAGAGAGACCTCACGGTGCCTGGCGGTTCAAGAGTTAGTCGAAGCTGACAACCGAATCCTCGAGCCATATGTACAACGACTGCCCTCTTATTGGACCAAGGACCGCTTCACACTGGCGGCGAGCTTATTAGACGATGGTATTCCTGATGAAATCTGCAGCATTGACATCAATGCTGACGCACACTTGGTGGTCGAACCCAACAAAGCAGGAATCCCGCCTAAATGGGTTTTCCCAAATGTGATTTGGGGTACTCTCCTGAGCAGGTCAGCTTCGCAGGGGCTTGCAGAGATTGACGAGGTAATCTCCAGATATTCCTCGTTTCTGGATGCTAAAACACTTGCGGAACTGCAGTCCCTTCGGAATAGCCGTTGGCTCCAATTCTGGGGATCGTGGGAACAGAAAAACCGATACTTGGTGCTTCCTGAAAACCGGCCTTCAGTCAACCTGTGTGGGAAAGAACAGGCTCAAAAGAGTCTCGTTGATTTCCTCAAGTTGGCCAGTGAGGTTGAAGTTGATCTAGGAGATCAGGCCAGACGATGCGCACGCGAGGGTTTAGCTCCGGACTCTTTCAAATTCCGGCAATTGTTCTACGAACCGCGCGCCGGCAATCACTAGCAGATAAGATTGTGCCGTTGCAGGCCTACTTTCCAGCCAGCGCATGTTCTACCACATGCGCGGTCTTCAACACCGTCGCCTCATCGAAATGCTTCCCCAGCATCTGCATCCCAATCGGCAATCCTTCCTTGCTTTTGCCGCACGGCACCGAAATTCCCGGAATCCCTACCAGGTTCGCCGTAACCGTGTAGATGTCCGCCAGATACATGGCCAGCGGATCGTCGGCCTTCTCCCCCAGCTTGAACGCAGGCGTTGGTGTGGTAGGGGTCACAATGATATCGACCTTCGCGAACGCCGCATCGAAGTCGCGCGCCAGCAAGGTGCGCACCCGCTGTGCCTTCAGGTAATAGGCGTCATAATAACCCGCGCTCAGCGCATACGTTCCCAGCATGATGCGCCGCTTCACTTCGGTTCCAAATCCCGCATCGCGCGTCCGCCGGTACATTTCGCCCAGCGTCTTCGCGCCTTCGGCCCGCACTCCGTAGCGCACGCCGTCATACCGCGCCAGGTTTGACGATGCTTCCGCCGTGGCCACCAGGTAGTACGTCGGAATCGCATACTCGGTGTTCGGCAACGAAACCGGCACTATCTCGCAACCCGCCTTCGCCAGCTGCTCGATACCCGCTTCCACCGCCGACCGCACCTCGGGATCGAGGCCCTCGCCAAAATATTCCTTCGGCACGCCAACCTTCAATCCTGTGACCGGCTGTCCTACCGAATCCGAGTACCGCGGCACCGGCACGTCGGCCGAGGTCGAGTCCAGTGGATCGCGCCCGGCGATCTGTTCCAGCACCAGCGCGGTGTCTTTCACGGTCTTCCCGAACGGCCCAATGTGATCAAGCGACGACGCAAACGCAATCAACCCATAGCGCGACACGCGTCCGTACGTTGGCTTCAGCCCAACCACGCCGCAGAACGCCGCCGGCTGCCGGATCGACCCGCCCGTGTCCGATCCCAGCGCCGCCGTTGCAAATCCCGCCGCTACCGCCGCTGCCGATCCGCCCGACGAGCCTCCCGGCACCCGCGTCCGGTCGCGCGGATTGCGCACCGGATAAAAGCCCGAGTTCTCGTTCGACGATCCCATGGCGAACTCGTCGCAGTTCGTCTTGCCCAGCACCAGTGCCCCCGCAGCTTCCAGCCGCTGCACAGCCGTCGCATCGTAGGGCGCAACGTAGTTCGTCAGGATCTTCGATC
The DNA here is from genome assembly GCA_963798275.1 of uncultured Acidobacteriaceae bacterium. Classification (GTDB taxonomy): domain Bacteria; phylum Acidobacteriota; class Terriglobia; order Terriglobales; family Acidobacteriaceae; genus CAWCTB01. Next base: position 13,813 of record CAWCTB010000026.1, on the reverse strand, counting down.
CCGCCGTGGTACGCACACCCCTCGTCGAGATCACATCTTTAATTGCGATCGGCACCCCGGCCAGCGCAGGCAAGTCGTCTCCCTTGTCCGCCAATTCGTCGATGCGCGCCGCCTGGCTCAACGCGCGCTCCTTGCACAGCGTCAGGTACGAGCCAATCTCTTCGTCTTCCGCTTCGATCTTCTGGTAGTACGCCTCGGCCAGCGCCGTTACCGTGAACTGCTTCTCCGCCACCGCGGTCCGCGCCGCTTCCACTGTCAGCGTTTCCGGGTTCATCGCTCGATCACCTTCGGCACCTTGAAAAACACGCCGTCCGTCTTCGGAGCGTTGCTCAGCGCCTCATCATGGGGCAGGCAGGGACGTGGCTCATCCGCGCGCATGGCGTAATCGAACGCCCGGCTTCCGCTGCCGCGCTCGAGCGCGCCATAGCGGCTGGCGACCTGCGCCATCGGTTCGACTCCGGTGGTGTCGAGCTGATTCAGCCTTTCGATATAGCCGAGGATGGAATTTAGATCCTTCAGCAAGCGCGCCCGCTCCTCCTCGGTCAATTCGAGGTGAGCCAGTTCCGCGACGTAGGAAACGTCCTTCTCCGAAACCATGAATGTCCTCTGTTACGAGTGTAGCGCGACACTAGCGGGAAACCACGAACCGGATGCTCGTCACCTTCTGCCGGCTCACCTGGTTCAGCGCCGTGATGTAGCGCGACTCCAAAGCACTGCAGTTGGCTTCGCCACATCGCGTCGGGTACCGCAATAGCCAACTCCCCGTCTACGCAACTTAGCGCCGCCGTGCGGTCGGCCACCTTCGCGCCGCACACCAGCGGCCACGCCATCACGGGCGCATCGCTGCCGCCTACCCGGTTGAGTGCCGCGGCGTAGATTTTGTGGAGCGTAGAGCCTGCGTGTTGCATGGGCGCGGAGTCGGATTCTAACACCGCTTTGCTAGCGCCCGATGCTGTGAAAATCGAGGATATCAGCGCTCAATTGGAAATTCGCTCGTCACCCAACTCATCGCTTCCTCGCGCGTATGCAGCCGGCCTTCCAGTTGCGCGTCTTCCACCGCCGCCAGTATGTCGCGGAACCTCGGCCCCGGCTGATAGCCCATTGCGATCAGGTCATCGCCCGACAGCAGCAGCTTGGGCCGGATCTCTTCTTCCGTCGCCTGCGATCGCCGGTCGCGCACGAACTCGTACAGCGACAGGTCGCCATGACTGCTCAGGCAATCCAGCCGATGCAGTTCCAGGTGCTCGTCGAACTTCGGCAGCCGCAGAAAGCGTTTCAGCGTCGCTTCCTTCATGCGGCCAGCGTCGCCAAAGCGCATGTGATTGGCCACCAGCGCCACAATCTGTTCCGTGTCTTCGTTGGAGAAATGCAGCCGCCGGCAGATGGCCTCCGCCATACGCACCCCGACCTCCACGTGTCCATCGAAGCGAATGCGGTCCGGCGCAACGCGAAATGTCGGCGGCTTGCCCACGTCGTGCAGCAGCGTGCCCCACGCCAGCGTCCGCGAACACCTCGGCGGCAGCTTCTCCAGCAGCAGCATGGTGTGTACCCACACATCGCCTTCGGGATGGAACTGCGGCGGCTGCTCAACCCCGTGCATCCGGTCGATCTCCGGCAATACCTGTCTTAACAGTCCCGTGCTGTCGAGCAGCTCGAACGCGGCGCGTGCGTGCCCTTCGGTCAGCATCTTCGTCAGCTCGTCGCGTACTCGCTCACGGCTGACCTGATGAATGTCTGCCGCCAGCTCGCGAATGGCCGCCAGCGTCATCGGCTCGATGACGTAATTGAACCGCGCCGCAAACCTCACCCCGCGCAGCATGCGCAACTTGTCCTCGCGGAAGCGCCGCTCCGGTTCGCCAATCGCCCGGACAATGTGCTCCTCCAGGTCCTTTCGTCCGCCCACGAAGTCCAGCACGCGATCGCCCTCCAGCGGATCCATCAGCAATCCGTTGATGGTGAAGTCACGCCGCTGCACGTCCTCTTCCGGACGCTTCGAGTACTGCACCTGGTCGGGATGCCGGCCGTCCGAGTAGATGCCATCGCTGCGAAACGTTGCTACCTCGACGGCATGCGGATGCTCCGCTGGCAGTGTCTCGTAACGCATTTCTTCCGGAATGGGCACCAGCACCACCCCAAACTTCGCACCCACCGCATATGTCTTGGGAAAGATGCGCATCACCTGGTCTGGCTTCGCATCGGTGGTGACGTCGTAATCCGCAGGCTCGACCCGTAGCAGCGTATCGCGCACGCAGCCCCCGGCGAAATAGGCCTGGAAGCCGCGCTGCCGCAGCTCACGCACGATGCTGGTCGCAAACTCTCGCATGGATTAGGGAGATTCTATCTGTAGAACCAGCTCTATCGCGCCGCCGTCGCGCTCAGGTCCAGCGTGTGCTTCGCGCCCGTCGAACTGATCGAGGTGAACCGCAATTCCGCGTTCATGTTCTTCTTCGCCAGGTGTTGTTCCACCTGCATTCGAATCCGCTCGCGGTCGCTTGTGGGGTCCAGAAACAGCAGCACCGACGGCCCCGCTCCGCTCAGGGCAACGCCGTTCACACCTTCGCTGCCCGACAGTTCGCTCAACGCGGGCAGCAATGGACACAGTTGCGCGCGGTAGGGATGATGCGCGCGATCGCTCAGCGCCTCGCCCAGCCACTCCCCGCGTCCCTGGGTCAGCGCCAGCACCAGCATCATCGCGCTCTGCACGTTGTGGATCAGGTCCACCCGGCTATACAGGCGCGGCAATACCCGGCGTGCCTCCGAGGTCGGCACTGGATTGTCCGGAATCGCCAGCAGCAGCGGCCATTCCACCGCCATCGGTATCGGCAGCACACTCACTTTCGCACTTGAACCCTCACGCAGGACGCCGTGGGTGCGCGCCAGCACGACACCGCCGTACCAGCAAGCCGCCACATTGTCCGGATGCCCCTCGCACGCCGACGCTTCCGACACGATCTGCGCGTCATCCCACTCCAGCCCGCCGAATGCCACCGCCAGTGAGATGCCCGCCAGTACCGCAGCCGCCGAAGATCCGCAACCCATGCCCAGCGAAATCTCGTTGTCCAACGACACCGCCAACGAAGGCACGATCTTGCCGGCGCGCTCCAACGTCTTCGTGTAGGTATCGAGTATCAGGTTGTTCTCGAGCCGCCCGCACAGGTCGGCGTTGCGGCCTCGCGCCGTGATGGAAAACTCCGCCGCCGTTCGCGCCTCTATCGTCAATCCAAAGTCGAACGCCAGCGCCGCCGCATCGAAGGCCGGCCCCAGGTTCGCCGAGGTCGCCGGCAGAAAAATCCGAAACGAGGATGCGCCCCGCATGTCATCCATGGCGCTTTTCCTCCGCCTCCAGCGCGCGCAGCACCGCGTCAGCGCTGGCATCCAGCACCACCGGCGACTTACGCTGCTTTTCCGTCAAGCGATGAAACTCGTGATCCGCCATGCGCGGCACCGAAAGGTCGCCGCGATGAAACTGGATCGTGTACTCCGGGTCCTTCAGCACGTGTCCGGTCAGGATGAGCACCACCGACTCGCCGGCGCCGACGAATCCGCTCTTCACCAGCTTCTTCAATCCGGCCAGTGTCACCGCCGAAGCCGGCTCGCAACCCACGCCATCCGCACCGATCTCCGCCTTGGCAATCGCGATCTCCGCCTCACTCACTTGCTCCACCTGGCCGCCCGTGGCCTGCAGCACGCGCAACGACTTCTTCCACGACGCCGGATTGCCAATGCGTATCGCCGTCGCCAGCGTCTCCGCCTCAACCGCAACGAGCTCGCTCCGCCCGTCGCGCACCAACGTGTACAGCGGGTTTGCTCCCTCCGCCTGGATCACCGAAACCTTGGGCAGCTTGTCCACGACCCCCAATTGTTTCAGTTCGACGAACGCTTTCCCCAGCGCCGAATTATTCCCCAGGTTGCCGCCGGGCACGATCACATGATCGGGCACCTGCCAGTCGAGTTGCTCCAGCAATTCGATGCCGGCCGTCTTCTGTCCTTCCAGCCGATAGGGATTCACCGAATTCAGCAGGTAAATCGGATAGCGCCGGATGATCTCGCTCAGCACCCGAACACAGCCGTCGAAATCGGTGCGCAACTGGCAGGTAAGCGCGCCGTAGTCCAGCGACTGCGACAGCTTGCCCCAGGCAATTTTCCCGTCCGGAATCAGCACCAGGCTGCGCATGCCGCCGCGCGCCGCGTAAGCTGCCATCGACGCCGAAGTATTGCCGGTCGAGGCGCACGCCACCCAGCGAAAGTCATTCTCTTTCGCAAACGAGATAGCGACCGTCATCCCCGTGTCCTTGAACGAACCCGTGGGATTCATGCCCTGGTGCTTGGCCAGCAGCCGGTCGACTCCCGCCGCGCCGGCGCAGCGTGGCAATTCGTACAGCGGAGTATTGCCCTCGCGCAGCGTAATCGCATGCCCCCAGTCGTCGAGGCTTGGCAGAACCTCGCGGAAGCGCCATACGCCGCTCAGGTCAAGCTGCTGGGTCGACGCCCTTCGTTCGCGCCACACCAGCCGCAGCAAAGCCGGATTGATCGTGGTCGCCGCCCACGCCGCGCTGAAGTCCACCTCCAGCAGGTCACCGCAACGCGCGCAGCGGAAGTCCTCTCCCGGCGAGGCGCATACCTCGCGGCAGACGATACAACGTACGGTGTAGCTCTTCCCTGCCAGTGTTGCCACCGGCTGCAATTGTCCCATTCCGCTTGTCCGGTTCGTGCTTGAGGGTCTTGCTTCTAAGGTATCGCAGGCGGGCGAAAGATGTCAGTCTTAAGCTGCCGGTTGAGCTTTAACTTGCCCTGAAAAATAAAATGGGAGGAGCGAACTCCTCCCATGAGCTGTGTATTTCGCGCTACTCGCTGGGCAACTACTCGACGTAGGGCGTCCACACGCCGTCTTTCGCTTCCATCAAGAGAACGCTCACCTTGGTCGGCGCGGCGCCGAAGAAGTCCACGCCATACGACTTGATCAGCGTCCCGCGGTCCCAGGTGTTAAAGCTCTTCACCAGGTCGCCCGAGGCATCGAACTCCTTGCCCAGCCGGTTCGGGTCCCACTTCCAGGTGTAATCCACTCGCGCCAAGTGCGGCCGGATCATGGTGATCTTGTCGATGCTCACCAGTTGCCGCGTCGCCAGCGGCACCAGATAAGTAACCGTTTTGTCGGGATTGGTGTCCTTCTGAACGTTGTTGATGCCCGCCAGATATTTCTCGCCCGCCGGCGTCAGGTATACGTACTGCGAGTTCCAACTCTTCGGCTTGGTGGTTACCACTCCTGCCTTCGCCAGCAGCTTGTAGTGCGGGTCCATCGCCTTCTCGTTGACGTTGGAGCTGATCAGTCCTCCCGCGATGAAGCGAATGGAGGCAGCCCCTTGCGATTTCAGAATATTGTTGATCGCGGCCGTGGCGGCGGGGCGCTCCAGCACCTCCCGCGCTCCTTTGATCAGATAGAAAATGGTTCCGCCGACCACCACTAACAGCCCCAGCACCAAAAGCAGGGGCAAAATGCTCGACGACTTCTTCTCCATCTCGATTTCAGCGGCGAAGAGTTCCGGCTCGTGGCTGGCTTCTTCCGTCTGTGGCTTGACGAGTTGCGGTTTCGCTTCTTTAACTTCCGGTTCGCTTACGGTTGGCATTAGCAAAGACCTCCGATTTCGGACGTGCTGCGCGTGCGCTTGCCGTGGTGCGTCGCCGATAAATCGAAACGCGCGCCAACCGGCCTCGCCAGGCAGGATGTTCGTGGCCATACCTGCCCCGGAGCAGCCATGAACATTCCCAGTATGAACGCTGTGTACGCCGCCGCAGTGAGCCACGTCACCTTCCGATGTGAGAGTTGAACGATGGGTAGAGCAGGCCTTCAGGCCTGCGTACCGGCGGTTGAAAATATCCAGGGGCTTCAGCCCCGGAGGCTTCTTCCGCCGTCAAGGTCGGTTAAACCTGGCTTTATTGTCTGGGTGAGAACTCAGCTTGGTTGGCGACGACAGTGCAAACCATCAAGAAATCAGCCCCATAGCGGAGGGGCGGAATAGTCTCGCCCAGGATGAAGCCTAAGGCGAAATTCGTTCTTAGGTATTGATAGATGCGTCACGCGCCCGTGGCTACTGCAGAACGTGGCAGGAGTAAGTCTTCACCACCAGCCAGACCGCCGCTCCCGGCTGCAGCCCGAGCGATTGCCGCGCCCCCGGCGTCACGTGCACCACGAACCGCGCTCCACAATCCACGTCGGCAATTACCGTCACATCGCGCTGCTCGAGAGACGCGATTTTTCCCGCAATTACGTTGCGCGCGCTCAGGCCTTGCGGCGGCCCCGAGGCCAGCAGGATGTCGCCCGCGCGTATCCCCACCCGCAACCCTTTGCCACGGTCCATCCGGGTCAGTGGCACCTCCAACTCGACCGTCGAACCGGCAATGCGGCAGGTCATGGTTCCCTGCTCCGGATGCTCACTCACCGTCTGGCAATCGAAGGTGTTTTCGAATCCGGCAAGCTGAGCGACACTCTCCAAATGCGGACGCTGCAGGACCTCCTGCGGCAACCCCTGCGCAATCACTCTTCCTTTTTCCAGCACCAGCATGCGCTCGCCCAGTCCAAATACTTCCTGGCGATCATGCGTCACGTACAGAATCGGCACCGCGTGCCGCTGGTTCCACTCCCGCAGGTCGTCTACAATCCGCGCCTTAGTCACCGCGTCCAGCGCGGTCAGCGGCTCATCCAGCAACAGCACGCGCGGACGCGTTATCAGCGACCGCGCCAGCCCCACGCGTTGCCGCTCGCCGCCTGATATCTCTCCCGGACGCCGCTCCGCCAGTCCGGCGACGTGAAACGACTGCAGAATGTCTGCCGCGCGCGACCGCCGTTCGGCCACCGCCAGCGACGCCAGCCCATACTCCACGTTCTGCTCCACCGTCATGTGCGGAAACAATGCGGGCGATTGAAACAGGTATCCAAGCTTGCGGCGTTCCGGCGGAAGGTTCACGCCCATCGCCGAATCGAACAGCACGGTGCTGCCGGCCTCGATTCGCCCGCGCTGCGGCGCGTGCAGTCCCGCAATACAGTCCAGCAGCGTCGTCTTGCCTGCTCCCGACGCCCCAAACAGGATGGTGATCCCCGCCGGAATCGCGAACTCCACCTCCAGCGTGAAGCCGGCATTTGCGCTGTCCGCATGTTGCTGGTAGACGCGGACCTTCAGCCTCGGGGCTTCGGCTGTAGCTTGCGCCACGCTCACGGCCAGTTCCACAAGGTCAGGTGACTCCGCCGCCGCAAGCCGTACAATGCCGTCAGCAGCACAAAGCAGGTGGCCAGCAGCAGCAGCGCCGTCTCGTTGGCCACGCGGTAGTTCAGCGCCTCCACCTGATCGTAAATCAGTATCGAAACCGTCTGCGTCGCTCCGGGAATATTCCCGCCGATCATCAGCACCACGCCGAACTCGCCCAGGGTGTGCGCGAAGCTCAGCACGAATCCCGTCAACACCCCGGGCAGCCCCAGTGGCAGCACGATCCGCCAGAACGTTCTCCAGCGCGAAGCGCCCAGAATCGCTGACGCCTCCAGCAGCTTTCGGTCCACCGACGAAAACGCCGCCGCCATCGGCTGCACCGCAAACGGCAGGCTGTACAGCACCGACCCAACCACCAGCCCGCTGAACGTGAATGCCAGCCCGTGCCCGCTCAGCGACTGCCACCAGCGCCCCACCGGGCTCAGCGGCCCTATCGCCACCAGCACATAAAATCCCAGCACTGTCGGCGGCAGCACGATCGGCATGGCCACAACCGCTTCCACCAGGAACTTCCAGCGCCGTCGCGAAAACGCCAGCCAGTAGGCCAGCGGCATCCCCACCGCCAGCAGGATCAGCGACACCGTTACCGCCAACCGCAAGGTCAGTCCGAGCGCTTGCGCAATCACTGGGCTGCTCCGAATCCGTATTGTTTCAGCACCGCCGCCCCCTCCGGGGATACCACGTACTCGACGAACGCCCGCGCCACGGCCTTGTGTTTCGACGCCGCCACCAGCCCCACTCCCTGACGCATCGCCGGATACGCCTCCTCCGGCAACTCCCAGTACCTCCCCGCATCCTTCATCGCCGGAGACAACGCCAGCGACAGCGCGATCAGCCCTGCGTGCGCATTACCTGACTGCACAAACTGCGCCGCCTGGCTTACGTTCTCGCCATACACCAGCTTCGACGTGACCTTCTCCTTCATCCCGTAGTGCTCCAGCGCCGCCATCGCCGCCCGCCCATAGGGCGCGTGCTCCGGATTTGCAATCGCGATCCGTTGCACCTCTGCCTTCATCAGCAGATCCATCTTCAGCTTCTGCGGATCGAGCGTCGAAGTCTTCCGTACCCATAGCACCAGGTGGCCTACAGCATAGGTGCGCAGTGACGTCCCATCGATTATTCCTTCGCTTGCAAGTTTCTTGGGATAGTCCATATCTGCAGAGAAAAACAGGTCGAACGGCGCCCCCGCCTTGACCTGCGCATACAGATTGCCTGACGCTCCAAACGACAGCACCACCTTGTTGCCCGTCTTCTGCTCGAAACGCAACGCCAGGTCCCGCAGCGCATAGTTCAAGTCAGCCGCCGCAGCCACTGTGATCTCTTCCGCCACCGCAGTTGGCCCAACCCACAACAGAACCGCTGCCATCGCCAAACTGCCCAGTAGTTTCATGGCGTTCCCTTCGAAGATATACACGATGCCACTTGCCTGCTCCACGACATCCAGTGCACATCTCTACTCTAGTTTTAACGGTCAATCACGAACTAGCACCTTTCGGCCACTCCTTTGCACACTCTTGCATCATTCTCACTTGACCAGCATCAACATTCGTGGGAAAGTAAGCGAGGTCACCGGGTTGGATAACGCCACTTACTCCGTCGGCCGTACTAGTCACGAGTTCGATCGCGACAAGCTCATGATACGCATTGAGGTCACACTCAACGCCGATCCCACGGCCATTAGTCCGGTTGTCGAAGGCATCATGGAGATGGCCCGGCGGCTGGAGTGTTCTGCCGGGAAAGAGTTCGAGATCGAAACCGCCATACGCGAAGCTCTAGCCAACGCCATCGTGCACGGCTGCAAAGGCGATCCCAACCAGAAGGTGCAATGCTGTGTGGCCTGCGACGAGCAGCGCGGCATGCTCATCATCGTCCGCGACCCCGGCACCGGCTTCGACCCCTTCACCGTGCCCAACCCGCTCAACGGAGAAAACGTCTACTCCAACCACGGCCGCGGCATCTACCTCATCAATCAGTTAATGGATGAAGTGAAGTTCGAACGCAACGGCACCGAAATCCACATGCGCAAGTACTAGGGAATCTCTGATTAAGCCCAATCTTTTGAATTGGGGCGGCCTTCAGGCCGTCCGTAAAGGTTGAAGGGGACGGCCGGCGTCCGAACGCCGCCAAATGAACGCGCTTTTGCCCGGAGGGACCGCTCCCTTGCGACCGTCCCCTAACCCAGCCCTCCTGTAGGGGTGGAGCTACATTCCGCAGAGGCAAACTTGAAATGCCCTACCCGCCCGGCCGCGACAGCACATGCGTGAACCGCAGCTTCAGCCTCAAAAACGGCGTCTCCAGCCAACGGTACGAAGCCGCCGCCAGTGCCACCGTCACTGCCAGCGCCACGCCTACGCGCACCGCATAGCGCCCTAGGCTCGCCGTCTGATCGTGTACGGTGTAATCGGAAATCAGCAATCCCAACACATGAAATACGTACAGCCCGTACGAAATCCGTCCCAGATATACCAGAACGCGTGATGGCGCTCCTTCGTCGCGCAACACCGCCAGCAGCAACAGCACACCGCCCAGCGCCACCATCGGGTAGCCCAACACGATTCGTGCCGTCGTAATGGGATCGTTCTTGATCCCGAAATACAGCGCTGCGCTCGCCAGGCACGCGATCCCGCCCACCGTCATTGCCGCCCGCGCCAATGCCGACAATCGCGGCACCACGCCTCGCAACAGCACGGCAATCAGGATGCCCGCCGCGATGGGATCCAATTGCACCAGCGTGTTGCACCAGATCTCGCCTTCGAGCCCATGATGCGCGCCCAGGTAAAGCCTCGTCGCCGTCGCCACCGCCAGCAGACCGCCGGCAATCCACACCATGGCGCTCTGCGTCACCCGGCGCACCACCAGCGGCCACGTCAGGTAAAACTGTTCTTCGATCGACACGCTCCACAGCGGAAAGATCACCGACGACGGAAAGCCCACCAGCACGATGTACCAGTTTCCCGCCAGCGCCGAAAACGCCAACCCGGCCCGCCACCCGATGTGCTGTCCCGGCACCAACCACGTCATCGCCACCGCCAGCGCAAGGAAGAAGAAATACAGCGGCCAGATGCGCAAAATCCGCCGCACGTAAAACGATTTCACATCCAGCGTGCCCATCAGCTCTTTCTCGCGCAGCAGCAGTTCGGTGATCAAGTAGGAACTCAGCACGAAGAACAGGCTCACGCCGAACGCACCCGTCGCGCCAATTCCCGACAATACCTGCGCAATCGGGCCGGGCACACCCAGCATGGTCCAGAACTCCGGCTGATGGGGAAACGCATGGTGCAGGAACACCATGAGAAACGCGAAGAAGCGGAGCTGGTCGAGCTCCGGATGATAGAGGCGCGCGGTCGCAGCCCGAGCGCTCTCGACAACCACTACTTCTTCTGGAGATGTGGTGATGGAAGCCAATAGGAAATTGTAAATGAGGCGTTGGCCGGTGATGATGTCCTTGTCCGGAAGTGTCTGATGCAGGTCTTCCTAAGTTACGCGCACTCTGACGAAGCCTTCGCCAAAACGCTATCGTCGGAGCTCACAAGGCGAGGCTTGTCTGTCTGGAGCGCCGAGGAAAAACTTCTGCCCGGAGACAACCTCTACCTCCGCATTGGCGATGCCCTGGCAAAGTCAAAAGCCATGGTTGTTCTGGTCTCGCCTGAATCGATGCGTTCGGAGTATGTTCGCCACGAGATCGAATACGCTTTGGGCGACCCCGGCTACGAAGGCAGGTTGTTCCCGGTACAAGTCCGTCCCACCGACGATGTTCCGTGGATATTTCGGAAGTTCAAGACTTTCAGCGCCTCCCAGAGCGCGAAAAAAATCAGCGAATCCATCGCCGATGCTATAAAGCAGGTCGCGTGAGTCTCCTCTAAATGTCTGCCGTCCCAAATGCCAAAGAGAAAAGTATTTCTCTCGCATTCGGGCAAAGACCACGCGTTTGTACTGCGACTCGCGCGAATCCTCAAGCGTCACGGAGTATCTTATTGGCACAGCGCCGCCCATATTGTCGGCGCGAAGCAATGGCACGATAGAAATCGGGCGCGCCCCTTGCAGAATGTAACTGGTTCCTCGTGGTGTTGAGCCCCAGTGCGGTGCGCTCCCAATGGGTGAAACGAGAGCTATCTGTTCGCCCTGAACGAAGAGCGCTATAACGAGCGCATCATCCCGCTACTGCATAAACCTTGCAAATACTCTCGGCTCTCCTGGACCCTCCCAGAGTTCGAGCTTGTTGACTTCACCAGCGACTTTGAAACAGCTTCTCAGCAGCTGCTGCGAATCTGGGACGTCGAGTTCAAACCCGCGTCGGCTCCCAAACACAGTGGGAAGAAAGGAAGGAAGCCTGGCAGAGGCTAGCCCCTCCGCGTGCGCTACACAAGCTTCTTTTGCTTGTGTGGGGTCCGTCGCGGCTTCTTGACCTTGCAAAAGGTCCCCATAGCCACATCGAAGCTTTTCCTGATCTCTACTATCCACCGATCACTGCCTCTTTCTGACACCCAACACCCGACACCTGAACCCGGTCCGACCGCCTCATCAACTTTCTTCTGACCACTGACAACCAACTCCTCCCTTCCACCCTGCTACAATCGACCTTCAGGTTTTTCGCCTGCTTCTCTCACCCATGAAATGTCCATTCTGCGGCATGGAAAATAACAAGGTGATCGACTCGCGCGAAGCAAGAGGCGAATCCATCCGCCGCCGTCGCGAGTGCCTGAAGTGCGGAAGGCGCTTCACCACCTACGAGCGCATCGACGAAATTCCCTACATGGTGGTGAAGAAAGACGGCCGCCGCGAGAAGTTCGATCGACAGAAAGTCCTGGCCGGGCTGCTGAACGCCTGCGAAAAGCGCCCCGTGACCATGGGCAAGCTGGAGCCGATCGTCAATGACACCGAACGCTTCGTGGTCGAATCCCCCGATCGCGAGCGCAAGACCAGCGAAATCGGCGAGCTCGTCATCAACCGCCTCAAGCGCCTCGACAAGGTCGCCTATGTCCGCTTCGCCTCCGTCTACCTCGATTTCAAGGACGTCCGCGAGTTCATGGAAGAGTTGAAGGAATTGCTGAGATAGCCAAAGAGCACGCACCGGTAAAAGCCAAGCCCGGAGCCCCACTCCGGCGATTAGAGAGCGACCTCCGAAACATGTCCCATACACGTTACACTCATCCCCGGCGATGGCATCGGCCCCGAAGTAGCCCACGCCGCCCGCCGCGCCGTCGACGCCACCGGAGTTCCCATTGGACTGGGAGACAATCGCTGAACTGAACGCCGACCCTGATTCTAAAAACCGGCGAATCGCTCCCGCAAAGCGTCGTAGACAGTTTGGACCGCACCCGCGTCGGTCTCAAAGGCCCCGTCGCCACGCCCATCGGAGGCGGCTTCGCCAGCGTCAACGTAGCCCTGCGCAAGCGCCTGGATCTCTACGCCAACGTGCGCCCCGTGCACTCGCTCCCCGGCATCGCCTCGCGCTTCGCCGACGTCAATATCGACATGGTGATTTTCCGCGAGAACACCGAAGACCTGTATTCCGGCATCGAGCACGAAGTGATCCCCGACGTCGTCACCGGCATCAAAGTGATCACCCGCACCGCATCCATCCGCATCGCCGAATACGCCTTCAAATTCGCCGATCAGCTAGGCCGCAAAAAGGTGACGGCCATCCACAAAGCCAACATCATGAAGCTGGCCGACGGCCTGTTCCTCCGCTGCTGCCGCGAAGTAGCCGCGCGTTTTCCCCACATCCAGTACAACGAGCTAATCGTCGACAACGCCTCGATGCAACTAGTAATGCGCCCTGAAACCTTCGACATTCTCCTCCTGCCAAACCTCTACGGCGACATCGTTTCAGATCTGGCCGCAGGCCTGGTTGGCGGACTGGGAATCGTTCCAGGAGCCAATATGGGCGACACCCACGCCGTATTCGAAGCCGTCCACGGCTCCGCCCCCGACATAGCCGGCAAAGGCATAGCAAATCCCACCGCCATGATGCTTTCGGCGGTCTTGATGCTAACCCACCTGAAGGAACTGGAAGCCGCCCAGCGTCTTCACTCCGCTGTACAAAAGGTGTACGCCGAGAAAAAACACACCACAGGCGACGTAGGCGGCCACGCCTCCACGGAAGAATTCACCGACGCCGTAATCGAGGCCCTGCACACCATCCCTCCTCCCCAACCCCGGGAGCGGGAAGAAGAGATCTAAGGAATCTCTGATTAAGCCCAATCTTTTGAAGGGGACGGCCTTCAGGCCGTCCGTAAAGGCCGCAAAATGAACGCGGCTTTAGCCGCGGAGGGACCGTCCATCGACTTAATCAGACCTTCCCTAAGCTAAGCGGCGCGACAGAATACCTCAGGCAGAGTCCGGCATTCCGCTATCGGAGTACAATCCAGTCTGAGGTCACATCATGTCTTTGAAAAACGGTGGCAGAGCCCGCGCCCACCGGCTCATCAAGTTGAGGAACAAGCTGCGCATAAAGACCCGCGATCTGCGAAGCGCTCTCGCCCAGAAGTCAGCCGCTAAGGCCTAACCCGCCGCGGCCCGTCTCGCGAAGCAGAAGACTGATTATTGTCATG
>CAWCTB010000025.1:0-132483 GCA_963798275.1 uncultured Acidobacteriaceae bacterium | reverse complement strand
GTCGGAGCCGAAATCGATCCGCTCACCAGTTCACCGGTTTGAATGTAAGGGCTTGGTAACGAAAACTGATCATCTGCTCAGCGCACCGTGGTGACGCGAAGAACCTCGGCGGTCGAGGTCACGCCGGCGCGGCATTTGCGACAGCGTCTTCGACCATGGTGGTCATGCCGCCTCGGCGCGCGGCAAGATCGATCTTGCGCGCGTCGGCGTGTGGCCCAACGAGTTCGAACTCGTCCTTCAACTCGAGCATTTCGAAAATTCCGTTGCGGCCGCGATAGCCGACGCCGCCGCAGCGCTCGCAGCCGACGGGTTCGTACACGCACTCGTTAGCTTTCAGGCCGAGAGCGCTGTAGCGTGGGTCGGCGGCGAGATCGCCGGACGTGAGCGTGTGTTTGGCTTTGCAACGATCGCAAAGAACGCGAACGAGACGCTGCGCAATGACGCCCGCAACGTCGACTTCAAGAGAAAGCCCTCGATGCCGAGGTCGAGCAGGCGCGGGACTGCGGCTGCGGCGGATTCAGTGTGCAACGTCGTCAACACGAGATGGCCGGTGAGCGCCGCGTGCACGGCAATATTCGCGGTCTCGGCATCGCGCACTTCGCCCACCATGACATCGGGATCCTGCCGCACGAATGCGCGCATCGCCGGCGGCAAGTGAGACCGATGGAGGGCTTTACTTGCGATTGATTGACGCCCTGGATTTCATATTCGACCGGATCCTCAATGGTCAGAATTTCTCCGGGACGGCTCGTTGAGCAGAGAAAGCACGGTCGCGAGAGTCGTCGTCTTGCCGCTGCCAGTCGGCCCGGTCACGACGATCAAGCCATGCGGCAGGGCGAGCCCGGCCACGATTTTTTCGTCAGAGGCGGAGAGCCCGAGTTTTGCGACATCGAGCAGACCGCGGTCGCGCGGCAACAAGCGGATGACCGCCATTCGCCATGCTGCGTCGGCATCGTGGCGACGCGAATGTCAATGTCCAAGCGGGCCACCCGCAGGCGGGCGGCCGTCCTGCGGCAGACGCCGTTCGGCGATATTGAAGGGCGCCGGGGGAATCTCTGATCCGCGAGATCAGCGCCTGCGGCAAGGCGTCGGCAGGTCCAGGCACGGCGCGGAGCAGGCCGTCGATCCGCATGCGCACGACGAGGCCGTTGCGAAAGGGTTCGATGTGGATGTCGCTGGCGCGAAGCTCGATGGCCTTTTCGAGCATATCATTGACCGCGCGCACGACCGGGGCGCGCGGCGATCGCGCAGACTTTCAATGTCGTCGTCGGCGCGCGTCGTCAGGCCTCCTGCGTCGCGGCCTCTTCGCCGTCGAGCCGCTCGCCAAGAACTGTTGCAATATCCTCGAACGAGGCGACTTCGACCCCAACAGGGCCGCCAAGGACGATCTCGGCGGCGCGCACCGCGGCGCGATCGCTCGGATCGGCGACGGCGAGCTTGAACTGGCCTTTCGGCATTTCAAAAGGAAACACCGCGCTCGCGCAGGAAACGCGGCGAAAAACGCTCGGTCAATGCGGCGGCGACGAGTTGCGGCAGGCTCAGTCGCTTCATGCCATAAAAATGCGCGACTTCGTCGGCAAAGCCATTGGCGGAAAGGTCCGTCGCATCCCAAAGTTTTCGCAAGGTCCGCTCCGCGTTTGAGGCGCCCGACGATGCGGAATTCAGAACTGCTTCGGACAGATAATTCTTGCTCAGCAAATACTTCGCGAAGTCATCGACTGAATAGGGCGTCATCTGGAGTATCCCGAAGCTTGGCTGATCTCGAACGCTAAGCTGGACGAATTCCCAAAGCAAAGATTGCCTTGGTCGCAACGAACTGAGTCAACAAACGCTCGTGCAAGATTCTCAAATCTTTCAGGCCCAAGCAATGTCTATATTTTCATCTTGACGGCTAGCGCAAAGTTAGCCAACTTGGTCCGTTGTGTCAAACCGAACGGCATGCGGAATCAGCTGCTTTCAAAGTCCCAATGCGTGCGCTGCCGTCTTTGCATAGAACTTCGATCTAAGCGCCAGAGCGCGAGTTTGTCGTGGGCGGCGCGCCGTTTCTCTGTTTGCGCCATTTGCAGCTATGGGGCACCCGGCGGGTTGCGTCCGGCGCTCTGATAGCGAGCGGAGAGCGCTACTTTCGCTAGGGTGGCGCTAAAATTGAGCCGCGCCGCCGGCTCGATAGCCCGGCCCGCGCCTCAAGGCGAGAGGTCGCAAAAGGCCGCTTTTCCATGGCCAGACAAGGGTCCCATCGCCCCTTCACAACGGGTTTCGCGAAAAGATCATGCTCCATCAACAAGCGCGAAACCCCGATCCATCGGATCGGGGTCGCTAACGCATGTTCTCAACAGGTTGCTCGATTTTTTCGATCAGAACATGCTCCCGCTCTATGATTTGGGGAAGTCCCGACCGATCAAATGAATTCAATCGATCGCGACCCACCAGCCGAGCCTCATTCGCCGCGGCCATCACGATGATCCAGATGATCCCGTGGTCGCGATCATGATCGAAGTCGAACATGCTAAACAGATCGTCGACTGCCGGTCCGTTGGTTGGAACATAAGGATACTCGCGGTCGCGCGCGATCGGATCGGGGAGATTGTCCCGGCTCCGCTCGGTGATCGTTGGCAGGCCCCAGTTGCGCTCAATGAACTTCAGGATCGAGACATGGTCCGAGTAATCATGCGCCACATGGCGCGCCGCGCGAATAAGGCGACACGACAATCAAGGGAATGCGCGTGCCATCGCCGAAGAAACGAAGCGGTTGAGATAGCCCAGTTGTAATAGCCGCCGCCTTCATCGACTGTGATGAAGATCGCCGTGCTCGCAGAAGCTTGGGATTGTCTTTCACCAGGTTGACAATCTTCTTGGTGAAGGCCTCGAACAGATTGAATTTCGAACTGGTGGATGTCCGTCGAGGAAGCCGCCGGGCTTCACAAGGAAACCGCCGGCAGGTCGCCATTGGCGATGTCATTGTAAAAGTCGTCGGTATCCTTGATGATTGGCGACGATGGACGGCTTGGTCATAATGGCCGTTTCATAGAGAAACGGATTACAGATATTGCAAAGACGCTGGTGGCGGGACTTTTGACGAAGGTGTTCCAGCCTTCGCCATAATCTTCCACGAGACATTTTTCTCGAGCAAGGTATCGGCGATGGTCTTCACCGGCGAAGGCGGGATGGTGAAGGGGTTGCCGGTGTGGATGCTGCCATCGCCATTATAGCCGGATCGTAATTGTTCAGCAGGTAATAATGGCCCTGCCGGCAGTTCGGCTTCGGCTTATAGGGGAGGGAAGCGAGATAGGTCAGGATCGCGCCGACCCCGGGCTGCGCGGAATCGGAGCAATTGCTATAGCTGCCGCCGCTGTAGCCGTCCTGCGTATACCAATTATTGGTTCCAGGCTGCGGATCAGGATTTTCGATCTGATTGTCGTCGGCGGCACGGTCGCGTGGCCGTGGCCGTCAGTAACAAAAGTCATCGGCGGCGCCTATCATGATGCTGTTGGCGCCGGTGCCGCCCATGACGGGCTGGTGGTAATTGTCGCTGATCGCGTATTTCTTGGCGAGCTTGGTGAAATAGGGCATGTCGCCGATATTGGTGTTGTAGAAACCCAAGGCCTGGAGCCTTCGCCCGTCGTTGCGTCATTGAAGCCGGCGGTTGCTGGCTCGCTTGCCGCCAGCCCGATGCTTACCTCGACCCAGGCGAAGAGGTCATTGAGACAGCCGCTCGGATTTCACGCCTCGCATGAGCGACGCTGCAGTCAGCCTGTTGCCACATCTGGTAGAACCGGTGCACCGGGCTCGGCGTAAGCGTCGTAGGAGAGGCTCGGCGTCAATTGGAACGGCCCGCTCGAAAGGTTGCTTGCGTTGGCGATGCGGGTGTCGATCGCATGTTTGGGCAAGCCGACGCGCCGGTCAAAGAAGCGGCAGATCGCCAGGCGGCAGCGCGTTCTCCTCGAATGCCTTGGCCGCGGCCAGCGTCGCGAAAGGCGGCGGGTTGCTATCATCCGCCACGGTGGCGGTTCCGCCTGTAAGGACCGGCGGGAGTGTCTTGTAGACTTTCTTCGAAGTCGGCGTCATCGAGAATTTCGCCGGCCAGCCAGGGTTCCCTCGTATTGTTTCGCCAAGTCGAACGGGGCCTGGCGTCCCATCGGCGTTGATGATCCCCTTGGAAAGAAGGTTCGAGACAGTCTCGCCTTTTGGCGGCTGGTAGGCGCGAAAACATGATCGAAGGTCCGGTTTTCGCCAACGATGACGATCACATGTTGGATCGGGGTTTTCGTAGCGAACCGGCTGCGGCCGCATCAATCGACTCTCCTAGCATAGCCGCTCGCCGGAATCCCGCTGACGTCAATGCGATCGCGCAGGCGGTGACGCCCGCCGTGACGCGCTTTCGTTTTTAGATCCGCGTAGAAATTGACAAGATTGCTCCATTGAGCTTTAGCGGCAGCGGACCATAGTCAGAGTCATTGCAATTGGACGAGAGTTACGTAACACAATCGATGAGAATAAATAAAGTTGTATTTTAACAAATGAGTAGTGTTGTTTATCGATATTCATCATACCGAGGCTGGCGCGGTGTGCAAGCAGAACTTCGCCTGCGCCGATCACCTGCGTCGCGCTCCACTCTATGGTGTCATCGGAGGCATGATCGCGTGCTGAAGGGGCCATTAACTTTGATCGGATAGAATGGAATTGGAAAAACGAATGCCCGCGAACTAAAGGCCATGGACGATCAAGAGCGGCGCGAGACACGCCGTCAGGACGAGGAAGGAAAAAACCTGATCATCATTCTGGTGGGCTCTCCGCCGAGTCGAGCTGACCTTTCGACATCTTCACAAGGAATGGAGCTGTCGCGTGCAAGAAAAAAGCGGCGGCGGCAACAGGATGCGGGAGGCCGAGGCGCGACGTGTCATAAAAATGCGCGACTCGATCCGCAATGCGTGATTGGCGCAAGGTGGTGCGAACGGCAATCGCTGAAGTCGGTCGGCTCAGCCGTCGAAGACGCGGACGAATTGGATCGACAAGACATAAATCTGCTTCAGCAAACGCCTTATCGATCCAATAGGCGAGACCCGCTGCGTGGTGGTTCTGCTCCCTTGCCGAAACATAGAATGGAATATAGACGACGCTAAGACTAGATTTGAAGGCGCGAGACATGGGCGGCGACACGGCACAAATTGAAACTCACCTGACGCATCATGGGTCCAAATTGGACTGCAGTGTAGAGTTTCCCGGAGGCCGTCAGCATTTGTTCAGCCGAACGACGTGCGTCGTCCTCAGGTAAGGGTTGTTGTCCAGGGTCCGCATCCGCCTGCGAAATGTTTCCTGCGCGGCGCCGTTCGGTCCGGCGCCATTTCGTTCGCCGGGCGTGGCGAGCTGGCCGCCGAGGCGCCCTGAGCATTTGGCGGCAACGAGCCGCGGACGCGGTGGATCACATCGCAACACGGGTCTGCAGCCGAGGTTCCGAGTCGACCGAAACCGTCAATACCGGGTCGGGCGCGGCGGTTCAGCCCTCGCTGTATTACGGCAGCGCCAGGCGCCCGCCGGGCGAACCGGCGGCGCGTCGAACGCGGGCGTGGGGCTGGGGAGGGCGTCGATCCGAACTCGAACTACCCCCGTGACCGCCGTCGCCAAGGTGATTCTCGGCGACTTCCGGGGGGTCCTTGGCCATTCGATCGACCCGCGTGTGCAGGGAACCATCAGCCTGTCGTCGGGGGCGGCCTGGTTCCGGAAAGCCAATCAACTATCCGCGCCGGAGAGCGCCCGCAACCAGCAACACGGCGTCGCTGCATGACGTGGCGGGCTATCGCATCGTTCGAACCGACGAAGCGATCGGTAAGGCCGTACCGAGCGTGCGGCTCACGGCCACGCCCGGAGCTGGGCCACGGAATCACCGTGATCCCGTTGCAGCATGTCCCGCGGAACCCATCATGAAGCGGCTCGAAGGCTTCGCGGTGAAGCCGGTGCGATCGGCGCCGATCCCGTGACCAACTGATCTCGTCGTCGGCAATAGCGTCGAGCGACACGTGCCGCCGTCGACACCGGCACCAGCTTCGACGCGGATCGGATGTGGGGGCCGTCGGGCTGGATTTTTCCGGTTCAGAACAGCACCCCCGAGCCTCTAGTCGCTGAAGTCGAAAAAATCCTGATCGGGCGAGCGGCCTCAGTCAAATCTGGTCCTCAAGCTGCAGCCGTGACCGGCTCCTGAACGCCGTGCTTGTGGTGGCGCGCAAGTGGAGTCGCTGCGTGCTGCGGGTCCTGATCACGCCTGACGGCTCGGCGACCGGCGAGCACAGCGCGTCAAGGTCTATCGGTTCGCTACCGCGACGTCGCCAGATCGCCAAGCTGCCGAGCGAACTTTTCGTTGGGGGCGCGGTGCGACCGAGTTGGCCGCCAATCAAATCGCGCCCGGCGTGGAGCGACGAATTCGTCCGGTGGCGGAGCGGCTCACCGGAGGCGGTTCCGCCTCCGGTGGTGGCGGCGGCCTAGGTGGATCGACAGGCGGAGGCTTCGGAGGCGGAGGACAAGGTGCTGGCGGGGAGGCGCTGGCGCGGTGGAGGCTGTTTGGAAGCGGAGGCGCGGGCACGGGTGCTACGACGCAGGGGCCGTTCGGTGCCTTATCGTCGGCCGCCGGCCAGGAAACCGGCGCGAGCGGTTTCGCGACGCGTCGATTTCGGGCCTGGGGCCGGGGCCGCGGTACCGCGGGCCCGGCGCTTTTGGCCGGGGTTCGGATCATCCCCGACATCCCCAACAATTGATCGCGAACTGCATGCGACGCGGTACCACCGCGTTATCGAAAGGGCGCTAAATCAGATCGACCGTCCCGCAGCTGCAGGTCGGCATTGAGTATGCATTGCCGAAAACGACGCTCACCGACCAGCTCAACTACGGCGTTCAGTTCTTTCTGGGACACAGCAGCTTTGGCCATGCCATACTGGAGCGGTCTCCGCCAACAACGTTGCCTCCACCTCATTGCCGATCAGCGAGAACTTCCCGGGTTTCAATCTGTTGATCGGCAATCAGCTGACGCCGCATGTCGTGCTCAGCGCTTTGCACGAATATACCGACGTCAAGGTTCTTTCCAATCCCTCCATCGTCGTCGTCGACAATCAGGTGGCGACGCTGCAAGTCGGCGATCAATACTTCCGATTTAAACCGGCTCAGCGACCGTGCTGTCGGCGAACAACGCCGTCGTCAATACCATCGACTACAAAAACACCGGCATCATTTTGCGGTTCAGCCGCGAATCAACGACGCATGTTCTGCTCGATGTCGAGCAGGAAGATCAGCAATCAAAGCCGGCACGAGCACGCTGGGGCCGACATTCTCGCAACGTAGGGTCAAGAGCTCGCTCCTGGTCAGCGGCCAGACCGTATTGCTCGCCGGGCTCATTCAGGACACCCAGAACGGGACGTGATGACATTCGAATTCTTGATCAAATTCCGGTCTCTCGGCAACGCCTTCATGAACAACGCGCAAAAGCAGGCCAACGACACCGAGCTGATCATTTTCATCCGGCCGCAGATCATTCACGGCGTTGACGCCTCCTTGGTCGCCGAAGAACTCCGCTCCAAGATGCGCGGCAACAAGATCGGCTCGATCAGCGCCGGGCGCCGTGACGCCGAACCCGCCACGGGCGCTGCAATGAGCGAGCGAGGAGAATGGACCGGCTTGGGCGCGAGCGGGTTCGCTGCGGCGCCGCAGGGACACCAGGAGCTCGGCAATTACGGCCCTGCCGACGTCATTGCCTGCGCCAGCTCTGTTCGCGTCACGGCGGCGGCCAGCTTTCGGCGGCGGCTGCTGTGCGGCGCAAACCTCTTTGGCCGCTCGGCTGGTCCTTATGGCCGCCATCGCCATCGTCGATGCGCATCGTTTCATCATTCCGGACCGCCTATCCCTCGCCGCCTTCCTGCTCGGCTTGGCCGCGGCCGCGCAACGCGATCTTGAAGACATGCCCGCAAGCATCGCCATGGCGGTGATTTCGGCGTTGTTCTGGCCCTGGTTTTCCTGGCTTTGCGCGAAATTTATCGGCGGCTGCGCCAAAGACAGGGGATCGGTCTTGGCGACGTGAAGCTCGCCGCGGTCGCAGGCGTCTGGGGGCCGACTGGCCTTTGATTCCCGGTCGCGATCGAAATCGCCGCGCTCGCCGCGCTGGCGATCTATGGCATTCGCCAGCTTGTCAGGCGACATCCTTTGCGGGCGACAGCCAGACTGCCGTTCGGGCTTTTCTTCGCGCCAGCGATTTGGCTGTGTTGGCTCCTCGAGGCCGAACGTTTTTCGAGCTTGAAGGAATGGACTGAGCCATGATGATCTCACCCCTCGCGCCAGAGTTTGCCCAAAGATGCGGCGCTCTTGTCCGGTCGGTTTGCGGTGGGCTAAAGTCTTGTCGATGGCCCCTTCTGGCCGCGCTCTGCCTGTTCGCGCCAGTCGCTCCTTTCAGGCTGCCGCCGCGAACCGGTCGCGCGGAACTGCTGCAGTAGCGGCGCATGATTACGTGAGGGCGGCGCAAATCTTTCTCGACCTCGCTGCGCTAGGCGACGCCAGGGCGCAGGCGATCTCGCTTCATGTACGCCCATGGCCAGGTCGTAGATCTTCATCGTGGCGGCAGGACGGCACTGGCTGCGCCATCAGGGTTTTCCGAACGCGCAAGACATGCTCGGCGATGTATGACAAGCGTCAGGCGCGCCGCAGGACGATGTTATCGCCTATTCATTGCTGAAACCTCGCCGTTGCTGGGGCGGGGCCCGAGCGCAGTCAATGGGCGAGAATCCGTGACGCCGTCGCGTCGAAACTCACTCTCCTGGAAAGGACCCAGCGCAACAACTCGCCTTCGCCGCTACCGCCGCCGCAGTCCTGCCTGCCTATCTGCACCGGGGTACTGAGCAACTCTGCTGGCCTGCTGCAGATATCAGCCTGTGCTCGACTTTTGGAAGGCCTCGTCGTCAGTTTCGGGTATTACCATTTTTCACAGCTTCTCGCTGCATGTGCGAAGGAGTCGACTTTTTCGGCGCGGTCGGCCATATGAAACATTTATCGCGAATGGGAGTTTGGTCGGATCGATCCTGGAAAAGATTACTTTCGGATTGCTGACGGAACAGACGAATTCCTACTGTTCGATTTACGACTATAGCTAACCACCGACAGAAACTCATCCGTTCGGCGCAGTCATCAGGGCGCATAATCCGGGGATTTCCGCCACTTTTAATCTTATTTGGCATGTCACACTGCCGATAATCCGCGTGAAACAGCGGCGCGCGGCGCAAAGGACGCAGCCGAAGTGGAAGGGAGACCTTCGGGTTGAGTTTGTTGAATTCAGCATGTTAGCCGTGGCTGATCGAAACGTCGACATCGCGGCGGCTTTGACATCATGCAGATCATGGCGATAGCGATCCTATCGCGCTTGGCTCGCCAAACGAGCTTCAAGTTTTCAGCTCCTTCGACGCGAAATGCTCATGCGGGTGTAGCTCAATGGTAGAGCAGCAGCCTTCCAAGCTGAATACGAGGGTTCCATTCCCTCACCTGCTCCAGCAATTTCAATGACTTGCAATTTCGCATTTGGAAGCCGGCTGATCAGTTCGGAATCAATTTCAGTTTTTGTTCCGGCGGCGACGTCCCTCCAGCCGCAAAACGTCCGTCTGTTTGACCTTCTCGATGTCCACCGGATTGTAGGTCTTGAACAGGAAGGATGACGGGTCGATCGAGTTTCCGAACTTCAAGACGGCCTCAGCGCCGCCCGTACGCCTCCATGACCCCGGAGCGGCGCATGTCGCGGAGTTGACGTTTATCGGCTCGATCGATCAGAAGATCGGACTGCGGCGAATGGCTGAACTCGATCGCCCGTAGGGGACGCCGGTGCGCATTCTGAACAAAAATCCGGCGCGATGATACTCGGCTCCGAACTCGGCGATATATTTGCGCACGATCCAGTCGCCGAATTAGAGAGCGTCCCGATCACGGCGACGCCGGTTTTCGCCGGCTCCCTCCTTCGAGCTGATCAAGAATCACGCGCCCGGTCTTTTCGTCGGCCGCGAGGTGCTCGATAGCGAACAGTGTCCTCGTGTCCTGGGGCGAAAGCTGGTATCCCAGGCCACGACGATGACGCAGGCGAATCGTGATAGCCTCGCCGCCATGCTGTCTTGGCGAGTTGGCATGGCCGCGAGGGTTGGCGAGAGCGTTGGATGTGAGGGGAAGGGGGGTGGCTGCTATTGGCGTTATTATGTGTCGATGGGGGCGGCCACACAATGACAAAAATCCCGCTTTTGCAATGCAAAAAGCGGATAAGTCCGTATAGCGGGGCGGTTTTTTACCCAATGTCCCCTAAAAGCCCGTAAATGTTCGGCGAGAGGTGAGGCGGCGGCCTGAGAGGGGCGAGAGTTAGAGCATTTTCCGAAACTGAAGGAATTGTATGGGATTCGATCGGGATAGAGGGACACCTCACGGCGTCGTCCCTCCCACACCACCGGGCAGTCCGTACCTACCACGGCGGTTCGACCGGGTTAAGCTTTGGCGGGCCTGAATTCGGGGGATGTCAGTGTGTCGAAATAGTGGTTGCGCAAAGCCTGTTGTACCGCCGGGTGTCCTGACATGCGCCAGAATCCCTGTCGGCCAACCGGCGGCGACCGCTGCATGGAACTTCACACGCCGCGACGGCGCAGTTCCTTAAAGCGGTTTTGGCCGTTTTGCCACTGCCGCCAAAGATACAAGCGTAATCGTCGGCGAATCCACGCTTCGAGGGCCGTGAGCACTATTGGGGTCTGGCAGAAGCTGAAGTAGCCGCGCCATCCGATGAGGTATCGCGTCAGTTCTTCAATCAGCTTTTGCAGACTGATCCCCCGTGTTCGGCGTCATGTCCCGGATCTGCTTCTTCGAAATTCATCGAGGGCCTTTGGCGCAATGCGCCGCTCCGCTCCCGTCATTCGAGATGCTCAACCCCTGTGAACATAAATGTTACAGTCATCCGCGTAACGGCAAAGCGTATGCGACGTCGGACCAGTTCCTTATCGAGTTATCGATACAGTGTTGAGAGGGGCGAAAGCGGACCGCCTTGCGGGGTCCCCTCGTCCACCGGACGGACCAAACGACTTCCATCACCCCGGCATCGAGAAACGCCCGGACCAGTTTGAGCACGCGTCTATCGGACAATCGTGCGGCGACGCGCGACATCAAGCAGTCGTGATTGACTCGGTCCAAAAACTTTTCGAGATCAAGGTCTACGACTGAAGCCTATAGCCTTCGGCAATGCAGCCGGTCGCGCTGGGTCACCGCTTGATGGGCGGAGCGTCCCGGTCGGAAGCCGTAACTGTGCTCGGAATTGGTCCCACCGCTCCTGGAGAACCTGCAGCATAGCTTGCTGGACCAGTCTGTCGACGACGCAAGGCACGCCGAGCTTTCTGACCCCGCCATCCGGCTTAGGTATTTCAACCCGTTTGACCGGTTGCGGCTGATAGGTACCCTCAAGCAATTGAGACCGAATGGTTGGCCAGTGCTCACGCAGGAAATCCTTGGCGGCGTTGATGGTCATCCCATCTACGCCGAGGACCGCCCTTGTTCCCGCGAACGCGTTTCCACGCTCTTTCGAGATTCTCCGGCCGCACCTCCTCCATTAATTGTTGGCCAAGGCCGGGCTTTCTGGTGCTGGCTTCGCCATGATTGGTTCTAACTTTCTTGGCCTCGGCGTCCAGGGCTTCACCCCGGCCTTCCGCCGCCAAGGTCTGCAGCAATTGCTTGCCCAGAGTTTTCTGCCGCGTTCCATTCATGAGTTGCCGGTCACCCACTCGCCGCTCTCAATCGTTCGGGCCTTCGGCCCTCGTTACCGGCTCGGCCTTGACTTATGAGACCTTCCTTAGAAATTTCTGTTGCTGTTCGGATGAACGTAGAGCCGCGCTTCAGAGGCAGTTACGCAAACTCGCCGCTGCGCCGATGCGGTGGGACAAAGCACATGCCCGTCCCGCAGGACAGCATATCTAAGCCCAGCGATTCATCGCTGGGAAGGCGTAAGTAGGGGGTGTCTAGGTCCGCTTTAGCGGACGGCACTAGTTTCGTAACAGGCTCTTCCGCGCTGCGCCATCCCGCCGCCCTTTCCTCTAATTGAGCCTGCTTTCAGAGGCCGCTGAAAAATAGGTTCCTGTAGCGGCCTTCAGGCCAGCGTCTAAGCCGTTGCAAATACACAGGGGCTTTAGCCCCGGTAGCACGTTGAACGGACTTTTTAGCAGCCGGCGCAGCCGAGGGGGCACCGCTGTCACGTCGCGGCTACACTATTTGCCAATCTGTTATAAGTCAGGCCAGACAAGAGCCGGGGCTTGCCGCCCGGCCTATAGTTCAATAGTCTCGAAACGATACAACTACAGCATCAACACGCTCCGGCCATTTCTCTTTGGGGACTGAGAGACAGCCCAAGCTGGGCACGAAGGCCCACTCTCTGGTCGTGCTAGAAGGGATGGTGGTGCTCCCTTGTCACGGACGGTTGACCACGGTAACTTTCTTGCGCTCGTGATCCCATTAAATCGTGGTTTGCCGCAGATAGGGTCGGCGGCATGATTCCTGGCGCCAGGGTAGAGCACCGCTTCCGCGGTTCATGCAGTTGCGCCGTCACGTCGGCCAGACGATTCCCAAAATGGAACGGGCCGGTGTCGCTTGCGCGGCGGTAGAATTTCGATAGAGGCGGGATGGTCGATGCGAAGCAAAGGCATCTTGACTCTCATTCCGACAATTCTGTTGTGCCTGCCGGCGCTGGTGGGCGGGTGGAGCGTCCTGCTCAACCTGTCGCTGCAGCGGCCCCTCGAACAATGGGGACAGGGTTCGTCCGCGTTTGTCGCGCTGGCGGTGTTGCTGGGCGGTCCGCTGGCGGCCGCGGCCGCAATCGTTGGCGTGCTCGTATCCCTGAGCCAGCGCATCCCGGCACGAGTGAAGTGGGCGCACCTGGTCATCGTGGCCGCGTCCGCAGTTTCTGTGGCTTCGCTGCAGCTCCACTTTGCGCGCTAGAAGCGGAGTCCAGCGGGCAGAGAAAAAGCCGGAGTTGAACCCTCCGGCTTAGTTCAAGAATCACGAAACTATACAACTACCCAATCAGCTTGCGGCGCAGCATGCCCTTCCCTCGCATCGAGGTCGAGGCTCACGCTCCTCCCTGCATCGCAGGAACGTGGGCCTCACGCAATGTCTTGCCTCGCCTCTCGAGCCGCCGGCTTCGCCCGACCACTCTGCTCTACGGCAGAATGACCAGTTCGGGCTTGCTCCCGCCGCTCATGCCGTACGTTGCCCCGGAATAGAATGCGCCGGCATCGTAGCGGTAACAGCCTGGGGCGGCCGCCTTCACCGTGACCGGCTTGTTCCCGCCGCCCATGATGGGATCGTCGGGATCGAAGGGCGAGTCGGTGCCGAACGACACCATAAAGCCCGTATTCTTGTTTGAACTCATCCACACCGTCGTCGTACCGGCCTTAATGCAGAAGAACTGGTTGTTCTTGGCATTCGGGATTCCAGGTTTGACGTTGGACGAGCTCCCTGACTTGGTCACGTCGATGGTGCAGGGAGCGGAGGCGGAGCCGCAGGTGTTGGCGGCGTTGCACAAGGCTTGCGGGGTCCGCTTCGCTACAGGCGTATTTCTTATTCCTCTGGGCCATCGCCTGGCCGGCGAAGCAGAACAAGCGTAATCAGGAGCAGACTACACGACGTTACTAAGCCGCGTTGATTCTTCATTACGGCACCTCACTTTTGAAGTGACATCCAAATCTTCGGCTCGAACTGAGGTTAACAGGTGAGTCGGAATACTGTAGCAGCGTAACTCAGTTCTCCGCCGGATTCCAGCGAAAGCATACCGTAAGACCGGCGGATACCTATACTGGTAAAAGTTGCAGTTCCGCGAGAAAACTTCCGGACGAAGAACGGTCTGCAGAACGGGACGTATCTTGGCGCGGGCATAACGGCTCCGCAGTTGGAAAAGGTTCCCGCGGCAGCCTAAGCTCACTCCCATGCGGGAACCTCCGGTTCTTGCTGGCAAGACGCCGGGTTACTTCACTACGTCGGCAGTCTTATCGGCGCCCTTTTTTACTGCCTTACCCGTGGCCTTGGCGGCATCACCCGTAGCGTCGGCAGTTTTGGTGGCTGCCTTGGTGGTGCCATGGGCGGTGGCTTTGGCAGCATCGCTCGTTGCATCCGCCGTTTTGTCGGCCGCCTTCGTGGTGCCATGGACGGTGGCCTTGGTGCCCTTGTCGACGGCGTGGCCCGTGTCCTTGGCGGCATCGACGGTGGCATCCGCTGTCTCATCGGCGGCTTTCGTGGTGCCGTGGACGGTGGCCTTGGTGCCTTTGTCGACGGCGTGGGCCGTGCCCTTGGCGGCGTCCTTGGTGGCATCGGCCGTCTTATCGGCGCCCTTTTTCACATCGGTTGCCAGGTCCTGCGCGTGCAGCGTGAGGCCGAACGCGAAGGCTGCCGCCACCATCGTAATCAAAATTTTTTTCATGACTTATCTCCAGGGGCCCATTTGAGCCGAATCGTACGTTCCCTAACTTGGGGGTGAACTTCAGCCGTGGCAGCGGAGGCGCCCTCCGGCATCTGGGTTCTTTACCATCAGGGGGTTAGCCAAAGCTTACCATCGCGCGTGAGATGGAGTAAAAGAATTCGCTACCGGCGGGGCTCCGGAACCGCCGGAGAACTGCCTCCCGCCTGCCGATGGATGCCGGCGCAGCCGCCCGGCAATGGCCGCTCAGGCTATACTTCCAAGCACAGTTTTCCCCTGGGTGAAATTCATGTCTCCGATGCGGGTACGATCTGGTTTGCTGCGGCTGGCAGCCGCTGCGCTGGCCTGCGCGGTAATGATGCCACCGTGCGTGGCACAGACCGGCCTGGACCTCAACGGCAAGGCCGTCAACCCGCTCGAGAGCGCCGCCGGCAAGGTTTCCGTCCTGATCTTCGTGCGCACCGACTGCCCCGTCTCCAACCGCTACGCCCCGGTCATTCAGAAGATCGGCGGCGAGTATGCCGGCAGGGCCAGCTTCTGGCTGGTGTATCCCGACCAGGCGATCACTCCCAGCGACATTCGGAAGTATCAACAGGAGTTTGGTTACCACTTCGCCGGACTGCGCGATCCGCAGCACGAGCTGGTCAAGCTGGCGCATGCCGAAATCACCCCCGAGGCCGCGGTGTTCGATGCGTCCGGCAAGCTGATCTACCACGGGCGCATCGACAACTGGTACGTAGCCTTCGGCCGCACTCGCTCCGCGCCCACCACCCATGAGCTTGCCGACGCCATCCAGGACGCGCTGAATGGGAGCCAGCCGGCCGCGGCCTCGCAACCCGCCGTCGGCTGCTATATCTCGGACCTGCAATGAAGGTGGCCGGAGAGAATATTGATGGCGGGCTCTGTGCTGGCCGCCGCGACTTTGATTGCCACCCAGCTCTTCGCCGGACCAGAAGTGCCGAAACTCGCGGACTCGAACCCGCCGGCATCTACTTCCGCCGCCACTCGTAAAGTCACCTTCAACCGCGACATCGCTCCCATCATCTTTCACTACTGTTCCAGTTGCCATCGTCCGGGAGAAGCCGGGCCGTTCCCGTTGCTAACTTACGAGGACGTGAAGAAGCATGCCGGACAGATCGTCGCCGTCACCCATACCCGCTTCATGCCGCCCTGGCAACCCGCGCCCGGCGAGCTGAAATTTGCCGACGAGCGGCGGCTCAGCGATGCCCAGATTGCGCTCATCCAGAAGTGGTTTGACGAAGGCGCGCTGCAAGGGCGTGCGGCCGATCTGCCGCCGCAGCCGCAATTCGTCGCGGGCTGGCAGCTCGGCAAGCCCGACCTGATCGTGCAGGCGGCGAAGCCCTTTCATCTTCCGGCCACGGGAGTCGATACCTACTGGAACTTCATCCTGCCGATCACGGTGGACCAAACCCGCTGGGTGAAGGCGGTCGAGATTCGTCCCGGCGACAAGCGCCTGGTGCATCACGCCAATATCCTGGTTGATCGCCTCGAATCCGCGCGCGCCATGGAGAAAGAACCCGGCGCCGGATTCGGCGGCATGGAGCTGCGCATCGAGTCGGAGGCCTTCGATCCCGACAGCCACTTCCTCTTCTGGAAGCCGGGCACCGTGCCGTACGTCGAGCCCGACGGCATGGCGCTGCGTGTCGATCCCGGCACCGACTTCCTGCTCAACACCCACCTGCAGCCCTCAGGCAAGCCGGAGACGATCCAGCCCAGCATCGGGGTGTACTTCACCGACAAGCCCGCCACCCTGCATCCCATGCTGCTGGAGATCGAGAACGACGCGGCGCTCGAAATTCCGGCAGGCGACAAGAACTTCGTCGTCACCGACAATTTCACACTGCCCGTCGATGTTGATGTGCTGGCCATTTATCCGCACCTGCACTACCTCGGCAAGGACGCGCAGGCAATTGCCACTCTGCCCGACGGCACAACCGAGTCGCTGATTCATATTCCGCACTGGGACCTGAACTGGCAGGCGGTGTATCGCTATGCCGAACCGGTGCGTCTGCCCAGGGGCACCACCATCACCATGCGCTACGTCTACGACAATTCCGAAGACAACGTGGCCAACCCCAATCATCCTCCGAAATTGGTGGAGGGCGGCAATCGCGCGACCGACGAGATGGCGCACCTGTGGTTGCAGGTGCTGCCGGTGAATGCTTCGACGGCGGCGGTCGATCCCCGCAGGGTGCTGGAGGAGGCCCTCTCGCGCCACGAAGTCGAGAAGAATCCTCACAATTTCGAGGCGCAATACAACCTCGCGGCCATGCTGCAGGCGCGCGACCAGGTGAGCGAAGCCATTCCGCATTACGAAGCGGCGCTGCAGATCCGCCCCGGCGACCCCATCGTGAGCAATGCGCTGGGTGGCGCGCTGCTGGCCGCAGGACAAGTAAGCGAAGCGGTCGCTCAATTCCAAACCGCGCTTAAGTCGCGGCCCAACTACTTCGACGCGCACTACAACCTGGGAACCGCGCTGGCCGAGCAGAACGACTTTGCCGGAGCGGAGCAGCAATTCAGCGAATGTGTGCGGCTGAATCCGAACGATGCCGGCGCGCAAACCAACCTGGGATCGGCACTTGCGCAACTGGGCAAGTTAGCAGAAGCCAAGACGCACTTCGAGCGCGCCCTCGAGCTCAAGCCCGACAACGAATTGGCGCGCGACAACCTGCAGGCGGTGGAGAAGTTGATGGCCGAGCAGCAACGATAAGGAGAGCGACGGCAAGATCGGGCTGTCATCCTGAGCGGAGCAGCGCCGTCGGTTGCACTGCGCAGTCGAAGGACCCCTATGCTCGCCAGCAAACCTCAGGCTGCGGCGATTCGCTTGATCAAATCATTTTGCTCGGCCTTGCTTTCCGCGCCGATGGTGAAGGCATCCAGCAGGTTCAATCCCAGCGCGTAATTCAGCGCTTCGTTCTGGCGGTTGGCGAGATCGCCCTGCCCGAGAATCTTCATTCCCACCACCGCCTTGCCTGACGATTTCATTTCCTTGATCACGCTGACCACGGTGGCTGGGATCATCGTCCATATGCGAGCCGATGGGATTGATGCGCACCAGGTCCACGTCGACCCATGGGGATTTGGCCGCCGCGCGCAGCGCCTCGATGGAATGGCACGAGCAACCATGCGCGCGAATGATGCCTTTCTGCTTCGCTTCCGACAGCACGTCCATCGCGCCGCGGTATTGCGTGGTCCAGTCGGCTTCGGTGAGGCAGTGCATGAGGAAGAGATCGATATAGTCGGTGCCGAGCTCTTTGCGGAAGCGGTCGAGATCGGCGCGCATGCCGCCGGCATCGCGCGACCAGCTTTTGGTGAGCACCGTGACTTTGTCACGCGGCAGCTGCTTCAGGGCCGCCGCCACGTGCGGATGGCTGCCATAGGAATCGGCCGCGTCGAAGAAGCGCAGTCCCTGATCGTAGCCGTTGAGCAGCAGTGCCGAGAGTCCCGCCACCCCTAGCGAGGTCTGGTGCGAGTGATGGCCCGATCCCACAGTTCCGGTGCCCATCGCCAGGCGGCTCGTCTTGATTCCGGTGCTGCCCAGCGTCACCGTGTCTGACGCGCTGTACCTGCGCGGCAGCGGCGGCAAGGCCATGGCGCGCTCGATCAGCGCGTTGCCGCCCAGCCAGACCGCTCCCAATCCATAGGCTGTGGTTTTCAGGAACTCTCTGCGCTTCATGCAGCACCTCCGCCCGGAAATGGTTGCGCTACTCGGCCCAGGACTTCGAACCTTTCACCGCTTTCCTGTTAGACGTGCGATCCAGTGCCGGGGAGCAGGATTTCTGTCGCGATTGCGGCGTCTCGCAGGATGAGCCTTGTAATTTCCGGGTTGCCGACCAACCGGCCGTAACGTGACGACAAGGCGCGTTTCCGCGTTTCTCAGTATAGATCTGGCGAAACTTCCTACAACAAGACTGGACAACTGTAGGGGTCAAGCCTCGAGTGCGGGCTGCTGTTCAGCGGGTCGTTGAGTCACACGCCGAACCGCATCAGCTAATAACATCCGGTTTGTCCGTGACCCCGGGAATAGTCCCGAGAGGTGACGCCAACCTGTTGTGAAGGGTTCGGGTCCACACGAATCTACTGCGCAGACAAGTGACTTGGAGATGCCGCGTTTGGGGTGTCCTGCGTCACTTCTCGACGCGTCAAAGATCACTGACAACCGTGACCCTCAAGGACGAGAATTATTCT
The DNA here is from genome assembly GCA_963798275.1 of uncultured Acidobacteriaceae bacterium. Classification (GTDB taxonomy): domain Bacteria; phylum Acidobacteriota; class Terriglobia; order Terriglobales; family Acidobacteriaceae; genus CAWCTB01. The sequence continues at coordinate 113,831 of CAWCTB010000025.1, read as the reverse complement.
TCTCGCACCCACGACCAAGCGATAGGCCAGCAACCTCTAACGACGCCTCACTGAGAGGGCCCAGTTTCGCGGAGGAGATCATGACCGCCGCACCTCGCTATCCTGGCATACGAGTCACCGCAAACGGCAATCAGCTAGTCTCATACCACACGGAAACACGCATTGCTGATGCCGGCGTTTTCTACCCCATCACGCCTTCAACCGAACTGGGTGAACTCTATCAACAGTCCTACGCCGAAGGGCGCCTCAATGTGTTCGGCGGCAACACCCTGGCCGTGGAAGCGGAGGGAGAACACGCGGCCCAGGGCGGAGCCATCGCGCACTCAGTGTGTGGCAAACGGGTAGTGAATTTCACTTCTGGCCAGGGAATCCTGTACGGCGTCGAGCAGTATTACCACGCGCCGGGCAAGTGCTCGACAATGGTGCTGGAGGTCGTCGCTCGGGCGCTGACCAAGCACGCGCTCAACGTTCACTGCGGCCACGACGACGTCTATGGCGCGCTCGACACCGGATGGATCATTCTGTTCGGCAAAGACGCCCAGCAAACTGCCGACCAGGCGCTCATCCTGCGGCGCGTGACCGAACTTAGCCTGACGCCCGGCATGAACTGCCAGGACGGATTCCTCACTTCCCATCTGGAGCGAACTTTTTATAAGCATGAGTCGGAACTGATCCGCCTGTTCCTCGGTGCTCCGGACGACATCATTGAATGCCCGACTGAGAGCCAGCGCATCCTGTTTGGTCCAAAGCGCCGCCGGGTGCCGCGCATGATCGATCTCACCAACCCTGTGCTGCTTGGGCCGGTGCAGAATCAGGAGCACTACATGCAAGGTGTGGCGGCGCGCCGGAACAACTTCACGGAACCGATCGCGCAGTTTCTCGAACAAGCCTACGCCGATTTCGGAAAGCTGACCGGCCGCTACTACGGCATGCTCACCGCCTACAAGGCCGCCGACGCGGACACCGTGTTCGTGTCGCTGGGCTCGGCGGCGGAGAACATTGAAGCCGCGGTGGATTATCTTCGCCAACGCAGGGGTGCGAAGGTTGGCTCCATCCATCTCAATGTGATTCGCCCCTTCCCCGAAGCCGCTGTGATCAACGCGCTAGCCGGAAAGAAAAATGTCATCGTGCTGGAGCGCACCGACGAGGCGTTGGCGGGCGATAACCCCATGGGTCGCGACATCCGGACTGCCCTCAACAAGGCATTGCAGACCGGTGATCATCCCGCCACCAGCGGGCTGCCTGCCATTACCTCCGAACAGATGCCCCGTCTCTTCTCCGGCATCTACGGCCTAGGTTCGCGGGACTTCCGGCCTGAGCAGGTCTTCGGCGCATACGAGTTTGCCACTGGTGCTCGCGCTCGCAAAGACGGCAAGCATGCCTCCGACGGAACCTCGTTCATGGTGCTCGGAGTCGATCACCCCTACGAGGTGAAGTCCGACGAAACGCCATCGCTACTGCCCGAAGGCGCGGTGGCCGTTCGCTTCCACTCGATCGGCGGCTGGGGTGCAATCACCACCGGCAAGAACCTGGGCGCCATCCTGGGCGATTTGAATGACCTGCTCTACGAGCGCGACAAGATCGTCGACGAGTTGGGCAATCCCAAAGAGATCATTCACGTCAGCGCGAATCCCAAGTACGGCTCCGAGAAAAAAGGCGCTCCCACCGCCTACTTCCTGGTAGCGGCCCCGGAAAGAATCCGCGTCAATTGCGATCTTCGTCACGTGACCGTCGTGCTTTGTTGCGACCCGAAGGCATTCACGCACACTAATCCGCTGGCCGGCATGGCCAACGGCGGCTGCCTGGTGTGGGAATCCGACGAGACGAGTGAAGCGGCTTGGGAGCGGTTGCCCTTGTGGGCCCGCAAGCAGGTCATCAATCAAAACATCCGGGTGTTCACCTTGCCAGGTTTCCAAATTGCGCGCACCGCTACGGACCGCCCCGACCTTCAACTTCGCATGCAAGGGAACGCCTTCCTAGGCGCATTCTTCGCGGTTTCACCTCTGCTTGGCGAATTCGGGATAACCCAGCAGCAGTTCCGCGACGTGGTGCACAAGCAATACGTCAAGAAGTTTGGTCAGCTCGGTGAAGCCGTGGTGAAGTCGAACATGGAAGTCATGACGCAGGGCTTCGAACGAGTGCAGGAGATCCGCGTGGGCGAGATTGAGGCCAAAGATCGCTCCTCGTTGCGCGGCGAAGCGCTGCTACCGACGGTTTGCGGTGACAACGGCGATAGCTGCCATTTCGGATGCCGCTCCTTCCCCGTGCCTGAAGGCCAAGCGGAGCGCACGCCGGTCACGCGCATCGCGACCTTCGATGCCGAGTTTCGCTCCGGCTACGGATACAACCAGCCGTCGTCGGCGCTAGCTTCGGTGGGCGTCATGGCCGCTGCCAGCGGTGATACGGCATCGAAGTACGTCTCGCGTCTCGTCACCCCGCTCTTCATCCCCGAGAACTGCACCCAGTGCATGGAGTGCATCGCCGTCTGCCCCGATACGGCGCTGCCTAACTGTTCGCAAGACGTAGAGACGATTCTGCGCGCTGCGGTCACGCGATACATCACCCATCCGGGCGAGCGCAGGAAAATGTTGCAATCTCTCCCCGAGATCGAGAAACGCGCGCGTCAGATGATGTCCGACGCGGTGTCCAAGAATTCAGGAGCGTCGTTGCCTCAGATCCTGCGCCAGATTACGGCCGAGGTGGATGGGTTCTCGGAGGAGGCCAAGCGCCAGTTCTTTGCCATCATCGACAAGGTACCAATGGCCTACCAGAAGGTGAATGCTATCTTCTCGACGCCGGAGAGAAAGAAGCCCGGCGCCGGCGGGATATTCTCAATCTTCGTCTCAGACTTATGTAAAGGTTGCGCTGCGTGCGTGACTGCATGCGGCGAGCACGAGGCCCTGAAGATGGTCGAGGAAACCGAGGAGGTCAACGCCGACCACGAGACTGGCACCGGATTCTTGAATCTTCTGCCGGATACGCCGCAGAAATACCTGGGCCTCTACAACGATGAGCGGCCGCAGGATTCCAAGACCGCGACTCTGCGCAACATGCTGATGGTCCGGCATAACTACGACGCCATGGTCTGCGGTGACGGCGCCTGCGCTGGCTGCGGCGAGAAGAGCGTGCTGCGCGCGATCGCTGCCGCCACCGAAGCCTACATGAGGCCGCTCTACCACGCTAAGGCCGACCGGCTACGAGCCAAAGCCGATGAACTCGACAAGACGGGCATTACGAAGCTGGCTTCGCTCCAACAAAGAAGCCCGGAAGAGTACGACCTGATGCGGCAAGCTGTGGCTCATTTGATCCTCGGACTGGGTGGCGAGGACGACCGCGACACGAAAGAGCGGATTGCGCAGAACGGCCCCATCTCCGACCAGGCAATCGTGGATGCCCTTACCAGCGTCCTGCGGCAGGAGGCCTTCAACCACAAGCATCTCCAGGCGATTGACGGCCGGCTTGCCAACGGCATGTGTGTCATGGCGATGACCGCACACACCGGCTGCAACACGGTCTATGGCTCGACGCCACCCAACAATCCCCATCCCTATCCCTGGATGAACTCGCTGTTCCAGGACGGCGTCACCGTCGGCTGGTTACTGGGGGAGAGCTTCATCGTCGATCATGGCCGTCGCTCCGTCATTCCCGAACGCCTTGCCGATGCCCTGCTCGGTCGCGAAAAGGACGTCATCACGCCGCGCGAATACTACGAGTACACCCACTTCAGCGACACACTGATGACCGATCGCGAGGTCCTTGAGCTGCCCAAGGTGTGGGCGGTCGGAGGCGACGGCGGCATGGGCGACATCGGCTACCAAAACACGTCGAAGGTGATTCTGCAGAATCGTCCCAACGTGAAGGTGGTCATGCTCGACACTCAGGTCTACTCCAACACCGGAGGGCAAAACTCCGATTCGACGCCCATGCTCGGGGGCAGCGACATGAACGTGTTTGGCGCCGCGACCCAGGGCAAGACGATCGAGAAGAAGACGGTCGCCGAGACGTTTCTGGCGGGGCATGGATCTCCATTCGTCGCGCAGGTTTCCATTGCGAACCCGCCCAAGTTGCTGCGGGCGATTCTCGATGGCATCGAGTACCGCGGAACCGCATTTCTGCAGTGCTTCACGACCTGCCAGCCGGAGCACGGCGTGGGCGACGACATGGCGCTCACCCAGGCCCAGCGTGTGCGCGACTCGCGGGGCGCGCCGGAGTTCGTCTTCAATCCGCGGCTCGGCGAAACCTATCCGGAAACACTCGATCTCAAGGGGAATCCCTCGCTCGACAAGGATTGGTACGAATCGAAAGCGAAAGGCACGGACGAGGTCTCGCGCTATACCGTCGCCCACTGGTGCGTCACGGAAGCAAGATTCCGCAACCACTTCAAGAAGATCAAGAAAGAACAGGCGGATGAGCTGGTCCCGCTGGACAACATGCTCTTCCGCATCACGCAGCAGGATGTGGTGTACCGCCGTTACCTGCTTCCCGAACACCGCTCCTACGTCCCCGACTTCGGCGTCTACATCAAAGTCCCGGGAACGAATGGTGACGTCGGGTACCGGGCGATCTCGCGGCAACTCGTATTGTTCTGCGTCGAGCGTCGTAAAGCGTGGCGCATGCTGCAGAGCAAGGCGGGCATCGTAAACAAAGACTACGCAGCCCAGCGCTCGATCCTGGCCGAAGTCGATGCCGGCAAGATTCCCCAGGAGGAGTTGTTCGCGCGCGGGGAGCTGTTGCTGACAGACCGCCTGTAACCGCGGCCTTCGCGATGCATGTAGGGAATGCTCAAGCGCAATTCCACTGAGCCGGAATCCGCTGAGGGCTACTTCGTACCGAGATGCTGGTCGAAGAATTTCACGATCACGGCGTAAGCGTCGCGGGATTCCGGAACGTCGGGATTGTAGAAGAACCCGTGAAACAGACCCTCCCAAACATGCAATTCCGCGTCCACGCCCAGCTTCACGAGTTGGCAGTGCGTGTAGACCGCAGAGCTCATTTCAAACGCTCGAGTGCCGGTGATAATCAAAGTGGGCGGAAATTTCGCCAGTACCTCTGGCGAATTGATTGGGGCAACCAGCGGGTCCTTCGGATCGGTATTGCTGAAATAGCCCAACTGATGCATGCCACCGCCCCGCATCTCCGGCATGAGCCGACCTTCTCCCAAGGGCGTGGACGTGTAGGCCGCATCTCCGCCAAAATCACCGGCCGAAGCGCAGAACACGCCGATTGCTCCGGGCCGCGGCAGATTATGTTTCTGAAACCATGCAACCGACTGGGCCGTCAGCATGCCGCCCGCTGAGCATCCATAGATGCCGATATTTTCAGGCTTGTAGGTTTTCAGCAACTCCTGGTAGACAATCGCGACGTCTTCGCTCGCCGCCGGAAATTTGTAGTCGGGCCCCTGGCGATAGTCGAGGCTCACAACCTTGATTCCTGCCAGCGCGGCGATCGGCATCGATTCCAGCTCGGCGCAACCGGGCCAGCATCCCGAAAACCCACCGCCGTGCAGATCGATCAGGACGCGGTCCTGGTTCTTGCCTTGAATGCCTGCCTTCGGGACATAAACGTAGGCGTGTACGCCGGCAATCTTGGTATCGTCCATGTTGACAGCGAACAGGACCTTTTGCCGTTCGAGATAAGGCGCCATAAATCGCGGCACGCCCTTATCGGCATACGTCATCTTCGGGTCCTGCATGTCGTGCAGATGCTGGTTCAAGTAAGCCTTGGCTTCCGGGCTGAGAAACTTCGACATGGGAACGGACTCGGCCGGAAGCTCGACCGTGCCGTCAGCTTGAACAACCACCTCTACAGGCTTCTCGTTTTTGCCGCTTTGCTGTCGCGGGATTGGTCTGCGCTGAAAGAAGTACGCCCGAAGAAAGCATGCTCGACGCCCACAGAAACACAACATAGGCGATTCTCAAGGATTTCATGATGCCTTCCCCTACATCGAGCGAGTCTCGCCCGACGGAGAGTGATTCTATATCCCACACCAACAACGTCACGAATCACTGCAAAGTGGAGCGCTGACTCACCAACCCAGCCCCCAAGGCTCAATCGAAAAGGCGATCTTCCGGCGGAACGGTGGATTAAAGCCGGCCAGGCAAGTTTCTGCAGGAGTTGGATGCCCGCGTCCGTCCCCAGGCCGTGCAGCCATAGCCGCCTCCGCGGGCCTCATCTCGGAGCAAGCGACTTCTTTTTTCCGCGGCGATGTGCGACCCTAGCGCGGTGCGTGCTGTCGCCCTGCTCGGTCCGGTAGCCAAGGAACAACACGTCGCCAGGTTCGCGATGCCCGGCGTCAACCTTTTCTCGGGCAACGAACTCGATCCCTCGGACCAGCCCGATGCGGCGCTGATCTTCGGCGGCGACGGTACCATCCATCGCCATCTTAGCCGGCTGTCGGCGCGGCAGATTCCCACCCTGATCGTACCCATGGGCAGTGCCAACGACTTTGCCAAGTCGGTCGGTATCGACTCGGTCGAAACTTCGCTGGCGGCCTGGCGTCGTTTCTGCTCGGCGGGCGACAACCTGTGGAACATCGACCTGGGAACGATTCAACCGTTGCGCGAGTCTGCAACCGGTAGCGGCCTCGACAGGGAAGAGGACGAGCCCTGGCGCGACGCGAACCTCGAGGATCTGCACTTCGTTCCCGACGGGCCGCGCCGCGATCTGCCACGCATGGCGCCGCGCATTATGCAATCGCAACTGCGCCGGGCCAGCGAAGCCGAGCGCGAAATGGCCGGCCCCACGCTCTTCGGCTGCATCGCCGGCACCGGCCTGGACGCGGCGGTGAATCGCCGCACCCTGCAACAGCCGCGCTGGCTGCGCTCGCATGGCGGCTATGTCTTCGCGCTGCTGCAGGTGCTGGGTGGATTCCGCCCGCCGCACATCAAGGTTTCGGCCGAGGTCGAGGGCGAGTGGCGTTCGCTGGTCGACGAGCCCGGCTTCCTGATCGCGGCCGGGAACGGTCCGCAGTATGGCAGCGGCATGCGCCTGACTCACCTCGCCCGACTGGACGACGGGTTGCTCGACGTGTGCTTCGTCCGCCAGCTCAGCAAACTGCGCCTGCTTAGGCTGTTTCACGTCGTCTTTCGTGGGGCGCACATCGGCATGAAAGAGGTGGAATACTGGACGGCCACGCGGGTGCGGCTGCAGACCGATCCGGTCACCGAAGTCTTCGCCGATGGCGAGTATATCTGCCAAACCCCGGTGGAGATCGGGCTGCGGCGGCGGGCCCTGCCCATGCTCGTCCCAGGCCGGGCGCCTTTGAATCGAGCGGATTAGCGCGGCCCCAGGAGGGCGCCGTTGAGGAGGGGCGATGCGATGGATGGGGTTTCCCGAATTTGCATTCGTTGCAAAGAACCGAACACCGATGCCCCACGTACTACTTTTTGTGCATCTTCTTGCCGAAACTCGGGTCTATACTGGTAAACAGGAATGTCTGCTCCCGTAGTTGCCAAACCGCCGGATGTAAATCCTGACCCGCCACAGCCCCAGCACGACGTGCTGCCTACGCTGTTTGGCGAGGGCCAGGGCCTTTACGCGCAAAAGAAGGAAACTTTTCTGTACTCGCTGATCCTCCACCTGGCGGTGGCTGGGCTGGTCATCTGGTCGACCCACTGGGTGGTCACGCACCAGGAGGAGATCAAGCAGCAGGTGGTTGGTCTGGTAACCGACGTAAGTCCATACCTCCCGATGCAGGTTGCCAAGAACCGCGCCGGCGGCGGTGGCGGCGGCGGCGACCGCGACAAACTGGCTGCTCCCAAAGGCGCACTGCCCAAGCTGTCGAAGGACCAGATTGTTCCGCCGGCAATCGTGGTTCGCAATGAAAATCCCAAGCTGACGGCCACGCCTACGGTGGTGGTGCCGCCCGAGATCAAGCTGCCCACAACGGGCGCGCTGGGCGATCCGCTCTCCAAGGTGCTCGGTCCCCCTTCCAATGGAACCGGCTATGGCGGCGGTATCGGTAGCGGCAGCGGTGGTGGCGTCGGTTCAGGTACCGGCCCAGGCGTCGGTCCCGGACACGGCGGCGGCTACGGCGGTGGAGCCTACCGCGTGGGCGGCGGCGTAAGTGCGCCCAAGGCGTTGTACGCGCCCGATCCGGAATATTCGGAGGAAGCCCGCAAGGCCAAATACCAGGGAACCGTGGTTCTCTGGCTGGTGGTGGGCGCCGACGGGCGGCCGCAGCAGATTCGCATTCAGCGCGCGCTGGGCATGGGCCTCGACGAGAAGGCCATCGAAGCGGTGCGGCAATGGAAGTTCGAACCCGCCAAGCTCAACGGCCAGGCCGTTCCGGTGCAGATCAACGTGGAAGTGAACTTCCGGCTGTACTAGACGCTATTCCGCAAATCGCAACTTTACTGCCAGCGGCATTGTCGCTTTCATGAGTTCGTCTCGCGTCCGTCTTGCCCGAAGAGCTGGTGGGGTTAGGGTGCGTTCCATGCCGCTGTCGTGAGCGAGGCGTTTTCCACTTTTACCCCCAGACATACCCGCCGATGATCGCGGCAGCTCTCTCCACAGAACAAAACAATAAGAAGCCAGATGTTAGAGTGTGGCTCGTGGTACCAATTCTGCTGGCGCGAAGGACGCGTTGAATATGTCTGGTGAGAGTGCCGAACCATCGGTTGACCCGCGCGTCGATCTGGCTGTGCTGCGCACCCAACTGGCTTGGGATCGCACGCTGTTATCGTGGCTGCGAAGCTCGCTGGCGCTCATGGGCGCTGCCGTTGTACTGGACAAGGGAGCGCAATTGTTGCACCAGGCGAGGGTGTTGGCCGGGGTTGCCGTGGTACGGAACGGACATCTCCTCGGCCTGACCTTGACGGGTGTCAGCACGGTGCTGCTCTCGGTGGTTTGCTGGCAATACGGCCAAGGGGTGCGCGCGCTTGCTCGAATCGAAGGCTCCAAGCCGCCGCGAGTTCAGCCTGCGCTGCTGGCATCGTTGCTTGTGGTTTTGCTGGGAGTGGGGGTATTCCTGGTCCTGCTGTTGGACCAGAGCTGAGCTGGGCTCCTGGGACAGGCCCTGACCCAGCCAAGTCGAACCCAAGAAAAGGGGGCGTGCCTCGAGGGCCTGCCCCCAGGCGCTGCTTGCTAGGCACAAGGACCGCAGCAGTACAGCGTGGTATGCGAGAAGCTGGTGGACGAACCGTCGAAGCCGTAGGTTCCGGCGTAGCTGGACGGATCCTGGTAGTGGCCCACGATGGTCACCGTCGCGGCGCAACTCGCTCCGCCATCGAGGTTGCCATGGATCAACAGATTCGGGCCCATGCTGCCTCCGGTGACGACACCCTTCGGCGAACCGCAAATCGTGCCTTTGATCGATCCGCCCGTTATGACGAACGGATAGGTGTTGGGGTTGAACGTGACGGTGATTTGCCATTTCACGCTTGGCCCGTTGTACAGTGTGAGACAGGCTGTCGCCGAAGCGCTTCTGGCTAAGAATTCTGCCGCTTCGTGCGCCGCTATCGACTTGCCTGTCGGGTCGTAGGTTTTCTGACTCATTGACTTGCCTCCTCGTCGGCCACACAAGCCCGTTGCCTCTTTTGCAAGGGCTTGCGGGCTGCGCATGGAAGCAATGCGAGCCATGTGCCAAACGCGCAGGCGCATCCATTACCGCGGATCGCTTGGTGCAGGTGGCGCTCTTTCAGGGAGATACGGGAGCAGATTCCGGTTAGTCCACGGGTGCCGGTAGCCCAGCGAGGGCTTCGGACTATCCGCTTGGATAGCGACGGCGGGGCGGATTGGTTAGCTTACGGCTCCGCATAGAACCGAAAAAGCGCGACGTCAGGGGTCGCGCTTGGGTTGTGTCGCATTGCGATTGTTAGCCCGCTGTGGGTGCGCGTCAATAAAAAATACGCGACAGGCAAAAGGCCCGTCGCGTATTTGTTCTGCAACGTGGGCTCAGCGGGGCCGGTTCAGGGTCGGCGAAAGCGCTAACGGCGGAATTTCTTGGCGAGTGGTTCGACCCGGCTTTTGGCTGCGTCGGCCAGTTCCGATCCCTTCTCGACCCAGCCGGAACCCTTCTCGATCCAATCGCCGGCCTGCTCGCCCCAATCGTCCACGACCTCGCGGGCGTTTTCGTACTTGCGGCGCAGGGAACGGCGCATCTGCTTACCGGTCTTGGGGGTCAGCAGCAGCGCGGCAATCGCTCCCGCCGCCAGTCCCACGAACAGCAGCGCCAGGCCCAGGGCGGCGCCACTGCGGTCCGCCGATTGGTACTCACCTTCGCTGGCAATCTCATTTGGTTGGTCGCTCATCGGTCCTCCTTGTTACAAACATAGTAACGCCATATCGAATCTCGTGTGGGATGCAGTCGATCGCAGGCCCGCTGCATCGCGCAACGGGACTCTCCGCCCGGGCGCAGGTATTAGGAGACGAAATCGCGATTTCGTCGTAAGGTCTTGCGGAAGTTTGATGCCGATTGGCCAGCTCCAGGGACGGACGAAGAGCCCCGAAAACCCGAACCGCAACTGGGTGTCGAGATGGAAGTAAGTTTCCCTTTATGTGCAAAATCCTGCACTCGTATTTCGCGATGCTCAACTTAAATAACTCATAATAAATAATTTATCGACTACGACGGAAGGTAATGCACTTGCAATCTCTCTGCGCGTATGAGGCGAAGCGCTGGTGTCAGTGGCGCCCAGTCGTACATGACGAGTCAACCGCTCCCAGCGGAAGGAGAGTACATGCGTAGCTTCGGAAAGTTGTTTCTGATTTTGGCTGTTTGCACCCTGCCACTCGTGGCTAGTGCCGGTGTTCTGGACGGGCAGAGCGGCACCCTCTATTACTACTTCCCCGATTTCGGCACCGTCTACTCAGCGGATGCCTTCACCGCTCCGGCCACGGTCATTACCCTGACCTACGGACCGGACCTGCCCAACGTGATCGGCGGAGACACCATTGGCATCACCTTCGGCAACGTTGGCTACAGTTTTAGCGGAGCCAATTTCAATGGCGAAGATTTCAATTTCCCTGGCCTGACCATCACTTCTGTCGGCTATTCCTCCAACTTCACGCAGGACTGGGGCTGGGATGCCAACGACGTGTGGGTGAACTGGCAGGGTCTGACGCCTGACGCCAACTCGTTTGTGACCTTTACCATTAACGCTGGATCGACTCCAGAGCCCGGCACCCTGATGCTGCTGGGATCGGGAGTGCTGGCTGGCCTCGGCGCCCTGCGCCGTCGTCTGTCCGCTTAGTTCTCAAGTAGTTTCTTGAAAGGGTGGGGCTGATGGCTCCGCCCTTTTTCTTGCGTTTCGGAGAATGCCAACTCGACTCGTGAACGCCTGAGAGCGGCTTAGTTATTGGTGAGCCGAAATCCAGCACAGATGCCGCCGGCTGAAGCCGGCTCGGTGGAGTTTTAAGGACAAGTTGACGCCGCGCTGAAGTGCGGCTCTAACTCTAGCTGCTTCGGAAACTGGTCGAGTCGAGTCGCGACGCCGCGGGTTACGCCGCGCCCCTTGATTTCCCAAGCCTCTCGCGGGCCATGTAAAATAAGCTGTTCATACCTCGAGTTGCGGGCTCAGCAGCAGTCTCCCGGCATCGGTGTGGTTGCGTTTTCCGGGCTTACTGTCGCGACCGCGGCTCTCCCTTGAAACAGAAGGAGTTACACGAGTGTCGATTCCAGCTACGCAACTGCGTCCGGGCATGGTCATCAAGCACAACAACGATTTGCACTCGGTGTTCAGTGTCGAGCACCGCACCCCGGGCAATCTGCGCGCATTCATCCAGGCCAAGCTGCGCAACCTCCGCACCGGAGCCATGTTCGAGCACCGCTTCCGCTCCGGCGACCCCATCGACAAGATCACGGTGGACGAAGAGCAGATGGAATATCTCTACCAGGACGGCGAGAACCACGTCTTCATGAACACCGAAAATTACGAGCAACTGCATCTCGGCCGGGACATTCTGGGCGATGCGGTCGATTACTTGACCGCGAACCTGCAGATCAAGGTCGAGTTCTTCGATGGCAAGCCCGTGGGCATCGAACTGCCGCAGACCGTCGAGCTCAAGGTGGTGCAGACCGAGCCGGGGTTGAAATCGGCCACCGCCAGCAGCGTTACCAAGCCGGCAACGACCGAAACCGGCCTCGTGGTGCAGGTGCCCCCGTTCATCAACGAAGGCGAAGTCATCCGGGTGGACACCTCGGAGGGCGCCTACCTGTCGCGCGCCTGAGCTGGTTGCAACGATTCTGAACGGCGCTCGCCTTCCCCTGTGGTTCTCGATTTCCTTTTTGTGCGGTGGTCCGCTACAATTCACACGCGTCGCTCGCGGGCCGGACACAACCCGGTTACTATTGATTGTGGTCGTCGGCGCCGGATTGGCTTCCGAAGACGCCCTATAGAAAGGTCACTCACATGAGGAAATTACTTCTCGTCGTACTGTGCTTTACCGTGGCGCTTCCGGCCTTTGCCCAAAGCAAAGCGGATAAGCGTCTATCCGACTCAACCGCAGTCCTCAGGAACATTCTGGACAAGCCCAACGGAATCCCCAAAAGTCTTCTCGACAAGTCAGAATGCGTCTTAGTTTATCCCTCAGTCAAGAAGGTGGGCGTCGGCCTGGGTATGGGTTACGGCAGGGGCGTGTTGGTCTGCCGCAGCGGTAAGGAAATGAACGGCGCCTGGGGCGCTCCGGTGATGTATACCCTCGACACCAGCAGCCTGGGGGCACAATTGGGCAGTACCTCGACCGATTACGTGATGCTGGTCATGAGCCAGACAGGGGCGGACAAAGTCCTGTCGGGCAAGGTAAAGCTGGGGGCAGATGCGAACGCGGCCGCAGGACCGTCGGGGGCTCAAGCCTCGGGCTTCAACGATCCTAAGGTTGATATCCTGACGTACTCGCAGGCAAAAAATGGTTTGTTTGCCGGCGCTTCGTTGGGCAGCGCGTCCATGGGCGCTGACAACGAGGCTGACCAACAGCTGTATGGCAAAACGGTTGATGCCGTGGAGATCATACGGGGAGATGTCTCTGTCCCAGCCGCGGGTAAACCCCTGGTCGATCTGTTGAATAACATGTCGCCAAAGCAAATGTAGTCGCAGCCGCGGCCGCCAAAACGCCAATCTGAGCGTGTGAAATTCTGGCCCCTGCGTCCGACAGGGTTTGGGGGCCAGGCTTTCAATCGGCATGGCTTTCTCCGCTGCATCCCAACTCTTGTGTGTGTCCTTCGAGCGATTTGAGAGCTTCTTCGTTCCGCCCTGTACCGGGCTTCTCAAGATCGTGGAACCGGGTCCGGACTGAAATCGGCCACAGCCTCGAGCGTGACCAAGCCGGCCAACACCGAGACCGGCCGGGGTGCAGGCGCCGGCCCCATCAACGAAGGCGAAGTGGTCGGGTGGATACCTCCGAGGGCGCCTACCTGTCGCGAGCATAGCTCGGTTGGGCTTTGAGGCCATCGATTAGGCCAAAATGAATACCCTCGCGGACCGAAATCCGCGAGGGTTACAAGAACAAACTACTTAACGGCAGCCGGAAGGGCGTGCCCCTTCAGCGCTAAGCCGAATTTTCCCGGCAGCCTGCCCTTCGATAGATAAGGGTCAGAAATCTGCAACTTCCGGCCGCTTGCTCTCCCATTAAGACTTACTTTCCCGCCTTGGTGTTGAGCAGAGAAACCAGGGACTGACCCGCCGGCGTAGCCTTCACATCGCCGGACACAATTGCCTTCGCGCTAACCGTTTTGTCGTAAAGGCGCTGGTTGGCGTCGCTGTCGGGTTCAAGCGAAGCGCCGTCCAGTGAAACTCCGGCAAAGAGTCCCGAGGAGCGGGCGTAGGTTAACATGTCGGCCATATTGCTCAGCGAACCGGCGGATGCGCCCGGACCGGCGGCCGCACTGACATCGCTGCCCACCTTCACTTTGCTGTTCAGCACCTTTTCCACGGCAGTGGGCGCCATGATGGCAATCACGATGTCGCTGGACTTGCCACCGACCTGAAAGCCGGCACTGGCGCCACCGATGCTGTACATGGCGGGCGCGGACCACTTGCCCGTGAAGCCCTTGCCTTCACGGCACGACATGGGGCCGCGTCCACCGGTGCCGCCAATGCCGACAGCGAATTTCTTCACGCTGGGAAGAATCATGATGCAATCGGCCTTTTCCAGCACACTGCGCGGAACATTGTCGGTGGATAGCATGGCCTGCAACACAGTGGCTGCGTTGCGGATGGTTTCTTCGTCACTCGCCTTGCTGGCGCCCCACACAGGCAGGGTGATGAGCAGCAGAACGAGGGACACGAGCAGACACGGCACAGCTTTCTTGGTACGAAGCATAGAGATTGATTTCCTCCCTTGGATAGCTATCGTTTGGTTCTTCCCGGAACATCCAGAGGCGAAGAGACAGCATAAGCACGATATCACTATTCGCGGGAATGCGAAAGTACCGGGCGGCATGCCGCGAGCGGGATTGCAGGTTCACGCTCCGGCCAAACATGAGTTAGAACTGGGTATAGGGAAGCGCCGGGACCCACTCATTGAGCGCCGCAGTTGCGCCGACAGCATGCCGCGTTTATCTTGAACCTTGCCCTATGAGTGACGATCGAGAAACCCGCCGGTATGTGGTTTCCGGACGCGTCCAGGGCGTTGGCTTCCGCTGGTTCGTGGAGCGCGAAGCCGCCCAGATCGGCGTCACCGGATGGGTGCGCAATCGCGACGATAGCTCGGTCGAAGTGATGGCCACGGGCTCGCCGGAGCAACTACGCTCGCTGCGGCAAAGGTTGCAGGAAGGGCCGCGCGCGGCCCGCGTCGATCAGGTGCAGGAAGCAAGCGCACCTTACCTGGAAACCAAATCGTTTCGCATCGAAGGAGCCTGGTAAACCATGCCACCGTCCCCGCCGCACAATTGCGACGACCTCAAGAAGCTCATCCGCGAAGTCCCCGATTTTCCCAAACCCGGCATTCTTTTTTACGACATCACCACGCTGCTGAAAGACCGCCGCGGCTTTGCCCGCCTCATCGACGCGCTGACCGAGCACTACATCAACGATCGCGTGGACGTGGTGCTGGGCATCGAGGCGCGCGGCTTTATCTTCGGCCCGGCGCTGGCCTATCGCCTGAACGCCGGCTTTGTTCCCGTGCGCAAGCCGAAGAAGCTGCCCGCCGAAGTGCTGCAGTGGAAGTACGACCTGGAGTACGGCCACGACACGCTGGAGATCCACAGGGACGCGATTCGAGCCTGGGCAACGCGTGCTCATCTGCGACGACCTGCTGGCCACCGGCGGCACCGCGCGCGCCGCAGCCGACATGGTGAAATCGCTCGGCGGCAATATCTGCGGCCTGGGATTCGTGGTCGAACTCGATGGCCTGAAGGGCCGCGACAAGCTGAAAGACTACGACGTCTTCTCGCTGCTGCATTACGAGATGTAGCGGGGGACGGCGAGTCGTTTACCAGATTGTCTTTACCAGCGGAAAGGCCTGGATGTGTTCATCGGCGGTCACGAGGGGTATGCCTTCGGCTTGGGCGGTCGCGGCGATGGCCCGGTCTGCGGGATCAGAGGGGAAATCGGCGGGCAAATAAGCGGTTAGAGCCGCTACTTCCACAGTGATCGGCTTGACTAGCATGCCCTCAATCAGAGATTCAATCGTCTCCCGGACGGTCCCTCGTCGGTCAACTCGATTGGCGGAAATGAGCCGCGCCAACTCCAGCAGACTGATGGCCGAAATCGCAATACCGCTTCCGGTGCGAGCGCGCTTGATTGCCGCCGCAGCCGGTCGCGACAGCCTCTTGGTCGAGAGATTGAGCCACACCACGATGTGCGTGTCCAACAAAATCATTTCAGCATGTCCCAATCTTCCAGGGGAAATATTGGCTGGACCAGATCGGCAGGATCGCCATTGATCTTGAGGATGCCTTCCAGCCGGCCGAAGAGGTCGTCCTTCTTCTTGCCTTGCGTTATCGGCACGACCTTGATGACCGGTTTGCCCCGCTTGGTCACCACCACCGGTTGTCCCGTTTCCTGGACTTCGTCCATGATGCGCAGGCACTTGGCCTTGAACTCTCCAGCGGCTATATGCCTGCCATTGGCGGCGACACGCGCGGTTGGTTTCTTCTTCGGCTTGCTTACGGCAGTTGGGGCACTCATGACCATCTCCATGTGACCATGGTCATTTTAACATGACCATGCGTTGCTTACCACAGCTCAAAGCAGTCGTAGTTGCTCTGGTGCACGATCTTGCCGTCGCGGAAGTGCAGGAACATGGCGAAATACGCGCGCATGATGCTTCCCGCTTCGAGGCCGGCAACGGGAAGGGCGAGCACACCTTCCCAGTCCACTTGCAGCGCCACCCAGTCGCCCGAGGCGACGGCGTTCCGCACCACGTACGATTGCCGCGCCACCGACTCCTTGCCCCTCTCCGACTCGCGCTTCACGTCCGCCAGGCTCGACTTCACCTGCTTGGGAACCAACCGGTTGGGAAACTGCTCGACTACCACATCGGGGGCGAAGAACGACGCCAGTTCTTCCTCATCGACACGGCTTTCGATGGCGCGCAGGTAGGCGCGGGCGCGTTCCAGGTTGGTTTCGGATGAGCTGTCGGCCATCGGTTGACCTCTGACCTAATGGCTTGTCGGAGTCGATGCCGCTTGTCCTTGGACCACCCGCCGTCCCACAATGTGGTAGTTTCCTTCGAGCACGATGCGGATAGCCTCGGAGTAGGCGATGTGCTCCTGCTCCAGGATGCGTGCCGCCAGGGTGTGATCGTCGTCGCTCTCCAGCACAGGCACAACTCTCTGCAGGACGATGGCCCCGTGATCGAGGTTTTCATCCACGAAGTGCACGGTGCAGCCGGAGACTTTTACGCCGTAGTCGAAGGCCTGCTTCTGCGCCTCGAGTCCGGGAAACGCCGGCAGCAGCGACGGATGAATATTCAGAATGCGATTGGGAAACTGCTGCACGAACCACGGCGACAGCAGGCGCATGTATCCGGCCATGCAGACCAGATCGACCTGGTGCTCGTGCAGGGCGGCCACGACCTCACGGTCGTGCTCCTCGCGCACTTTGCCCTGCGACGGGATGACGAGCGCTTTCAGCCCGCGGCGCCGCGCTGACTCGATGCCCGCCGCGTCTGCCCGGTTCGAGATGACAACCGCGATGTTCGCATCGAGCTTGCCCGAGGCGACATTGTCGGCGATGGCCTCAAAATTCGAGCCCCGCCCGGAAAGCAGGATGCCGAGGTTCTTCATGGGTGCACGTAGGATATCTGAGCCGAAGATCGTGGTGGTTTCCGTGCTCCGTGCCGGAAATGAAGTACTTCAATCAGCCGTTTGTCACTGTTGATGCGGTAATAAACCAGCACCGGACTGTGCAGCAGCTTGCGTATGCCCGCCCGCTTCTTGACCAGTGTGCCCATTCGCGGAAACTGAGTCAGCAACTCGATATGATCCAGCAAGGAATTGCCGAAGCGCGAGGCTGCCTCGGCGTCATAGCCGGCGACATAACCGATTATCTCGGCGAGGTCGTTCAGCGCTTTTTGGGTGTAGACGAGGCGGAAATCCACTGGGTCAGGTCCCTGCGAACTTCTCCGGCGGGTACGGTTCGACCAGCTTCAGCGTCCCGGATCCCGTCATCAATGGCGGCGAGGGTTTCCTCATCCTCTTCGTCAAGCAAAGGAATCGGAGCCTCCAGGTCGAACTTCTTTGCCTTGGCCATGGAACGATGGTAGCTCCGAACGTCCACCCAGGCAAACGGATTGTGAACCCCTTATGCAACGGCATTGGCCAGGCAATGTTAGGATTTCCGGGTGGCGAGGTGGAAAAAGAACAGTCTGGCAGAATTGATCCGGCAACGGTTCGCGGCTCTCGGCGGGGTTGAGCTCGAACTACCGAAGCGTGATCCGTTGCGCGAGCCGCCCAACTTTGAGGACGACGTTCGTCTTCGCTTAAAATGACACGCTGACACCACCGCGCCGGTTGCCGCGCCTCCCCTTTCGCTATACTATCGCCCCATCGTGGTTCCGTCCCCTGGCAAAGAGCATCCCGATCGTGAGCGCATCGTTTCGGCAGCGCCGGTCGATGACGATGCGTCGTTCGAGCTCAAGCTGCGGCCGCAGCGGCTGCGCGAATTTATTGGGCAGCAGAAGGTCAAGAACAATCTGGAAATCGCCATCCAGGCGGCGAAATCGCGCGGCGAAGCGCTCGATCACGTGCTGCTGTATGGCCCGCCCGGGCTAGGCAAGACCACGCTGGCCAACATCATCGCCAACGAACTGGGCGTCTCGTTCCAGCAGACTTCGGGGCCAACGCTGCAGATCAAGGGCGACCTGACGGCGGTGTTGACCAACCTGCGCGAGAGGCAGGTGCTGTTCATCGACGAAGTGCATCGCATGCAGCCGGTGCTGGAAGAGTTGCTTTACTCGGCGCTGGAGGATTACAAGCTCGACATCATCATCGGCCAGGGCCCGTCGGCCCGCACCCACACTATCGAGGTGAGGCCGTTCACCTTCATCGGCGCCACCACGCGCGCCGGGCTCCTGTCGGCGCCGCTGCGTTCGCGCTTCGGCATCGTGCTGCGGCTGGAGTTCTACACCCACGACGACCTGAAGATCATCCTCGAGCGCTCGGCCGAAATTCTTGGCGTGGCCATCGACGAGCCCGCCGCTGTCGAGATCGCCTCGCGCTGCCGCGGCACACCGCGCATCGCCAACCGTCTGCTGCGCCGGGTGCGCGACTATGCGCAGGTGCGCGGCACGGGCAAGATTGACAAGCCCACGGCACAAGCTGCGCTCGAGATGCTCGAGGTCGACCGCCACGGCTTCGACGAGATCGACCGTAAACTGCTGCTGACGATCATCGAGAAATATCAAGGTGGCCCCGTCGGCGTAAACACCCTGGCGGCATCGCTGGCTGAAGAGGCCGACGCCATCGAAGAGATCTACGAGCCGTTCCTCATCCAGATCGGCTTTCTCGACCGCACCCCGCGCGGCCGTATCGCCACGCACCTCGCTTACCAACACTTCGGCATCAAGCGCCCTCGCACCAACGCCACCGGGCAGGAGACGCTGTTCTAATAACTGGTTGCCTGCGGCCGCCTTACGCACCGCGTACAATGAACAAAAACATCCAACACCTTATCCCCCTGATCTAATAGAACGACGCAAGGAGAGAATCGGAATGCCGCAATTGATGAGAACTTCGAATCCCGCGCTGGGCCAGGACACTTTCCGCACTAACGAAAGCGTCCTGGGCGAGGGGATGACTATTTCCGGCGCCGTGAACAAGACCGGCATCCTGGTGCTGCTGTGTGTGGCCACCGCCGCCTGGACGTGGAACCGCTTCTTTGCCGCGACCTCGCCGGAGGAAGCCATGGCCGGGATGGCTCCGCTGGTCGCGATCGGCGGCATCGGCGGATTCATCGTCGCCATGGTCACCATCTTCAAAAAGCAATGGGCGCCGATCACCGCGCCAATGTACGCGCTGCTCGAAGGCTTGCTTCTGGGCGGAGTTTCGGCGATGTTCGAGACCCGCTTTCACGGCATCGCCATCCAGGCAGTCTCACTCACCTTCGGCACGCTGGTGGTGATGCTGCTGGCGTATCGCTCCGGCCTCATCAAGGTCAACGACAAGATGCGGCTCGGTATCGTGGCCGCGACCGGCGGCATTGCCGTGTTCTACCTCATCCAATTTGTGCTGGGCTTCTTCGGCTTCCGCTTCAACGCGGTCAACGGCTCGGGGCCCATCGGCATCATCTTCAGCCTGGTGGTGGTGGGCGTGGCCGCCATGAACCTGGTGCTCGACTTCGACCTGATCGAGCAGGGCGCGCGCTGGAATGCTCCCAAGTACATGGAGTGGTACAGCGGTTTCGCGCTGCTGATCACGCTGGTGTGGCTGTACTTCGAGCTGCTGCGGTTGCTCTCGAAGTTCCGCAGCCGGAGCTGAGTGACAGATCGCCAGCGAGAGTTACGTGCGGAAGAACGCGATCAGCGCCTGGTTCACCTTCTCGGGCTCCTCCTGCTGGATCCAGTGGCTCGCTTGGGGGAAGTACGTGAGTTCGGCTGAGTCGCAATAGCGCACGCTCTCTTCCGCCAGCTCGGGCAAAAGAAACGCATCGCGGCGTCCCCACAAGATGCGCGTCGGCACTTTCACCCGCGGATCGGGAATGGTGGGCGGGTAACGGAAGAGCGCGCGATACCAGTTGAGCATCGCGGTGATTGCCCCCGGCGGCGACCAGGCTTCGCGATAGTGCGCGAGGTCATCGAGGGTGAACGTTCCGTCGCGGCTGGTGAGCAACAACGACGACGTTCCCAGCTTGAAGTTGGCGGCGGAAAATACCTGTTCGGGCAGCCACGGAAGCTGGAAGAACAGGCCGTACCAACTGCGCAGCATCTGCCGCGGATTATGCCGGGCCGCGCGCATCATTACCAGCGGATGCGGGACGTTGAGGATGCCCAGCTTGTGTAGCCGCCGGGGATGAAACAGCGCCACACCCCAGGCCACCACCGCTCCCCAGTCGTGCCCCACGAGATACACGCGCTGCCGGCCGAGCTGATCGACGACTCCCACAATGTCAGAGACGAGATTTTCCAGCTGGTATGCCTCGACGACCGGCGGCTTGCTGCTCAGGTTGTAGCCGCGCTGATCGGGAACGATGACGCGGAATCCAGCCGCGGCGAGCGGCCCGATCTGCTTGCGCCAGGAATACCAGAACTCGGGAAAGCCATGCAGCAGCAGGACGACGGGCCCATCCTGCGGACCTGCGGCGACGGCGTGCAGGCGGATACTGTCGCGTTCGAACCACAGCTCCTCGCGAGCACTTTCGTTGAGCATGCGAGCTTCTCAAGTCTCCCTTCGGCTCAGGCTAGCTGAAGCTGCACAAGCCTGACGGTAGTCCCACCCAGCGGGCCCGCCATGGTCCTGTCGGAGACTCGCCCGCCGCAGCGGGCGGCACTATGGCTTTCCTGGGTTCTCCGAGGGAGCATACGGTGCCCCGTGAGACTTGTCGCCCATGTGGCCGGCAGCCTAACCCTCTTAGGATACCTACCCTCGAACCCGAGCGTTCAGCACCCAGCGCAAAGCGCGAGAGAAACTCACCCTCTTGCTGCGCTCCTGCGCGCTCAAGCGGCTTGTGGCTTCAGATACTCGGCGTCGAACGGTTCTCCTTATCTTCCCCACCTGCAAAGTCATGGCCGCGATCTTGCGCGCCAGCGTCAGCCGCGCCATCTCTGGCCGCATTCCCTTCCGCAGGAGGCTTTCGTAGAAATCGACAAACCCCCGGGCGAGCCGCAGCCGTGGTGGCCGCGCTCTTAAACAGGTTCTTCAGATCGTGGTTCCGTGGCTGGGTCCGATTCGCGTCGCCTGGCTGCTGGGGCGGGTGCACTCGCTTGCCGTCGCCGTCCAGCACCGCGACCGAAATGGTGCTCTGGTGGAACACACTTACCTTGTTTCCTGGCTGAACCAAGCGGTCGGAAAACGGAAGTGCTAGCGGCTGTAAGCTAAACTCGTTTTAGGGCTGTGCCCCCACCCACTTCGTCTGAGGGTGGGGATTTTATTTGCCGCAGATTTGAGAAAGCGATCAGGCTTGGGGTTCGACTGGGCCGTTCATCTTCTGGGCGCGCTTCAGTTCTTCGGCGAGCAGGATGGCCTCACCGACTTCCTTCATGGTTTTGCGGCGGCTGCGGGCCTGGTTCTTGATGATGTTGTAGGCCTCTTCCTCGCTGATGCCGAACTCGTTCTGCACGATCCCCTTGGCGCGTTCGATGATCTTGCGCACCGCCAGCTTGTCGGAGAGTTCGACGATCTCGTTTTCCAGCCGCGCGAGTTCGATGGCTGCTCCTACGAGATGCCCGATGGTCGAGATGGCCTTGATCTCACGCGGCGTGAAGCTGTACGGCTCCCGGTGCTGTACGTTGATCACGCTGACGACGCGGCCGCGCGAAATGACGGGGATCGACAGGAACGATTCGTAGGTATCTTCGGGCAGCTCGGTGAAGGTGCGGAAGCGGGGGTCCTGCGAGGCGTTGTGCGGGATGACCACGGGCTCGCGATGGGCGGCTACCCATCCGGTGATGCCCTCGCCCAGGCGCACGCGCAGGCGGTCGATCACCTCGGGATGAGGGTTCTTGGAGGCGCGCAGTACGAGGTCGTTGCCTTCCAGGACGTAGATAAAGCAGGAATCACAGTTTACGAATTCAGAAACAAACTCGACAATCTGGTCGAGCACTTCATGCAGCGGATCGGCGGCCGCAATGCGGCTGGTGACGCTATGGAGAAACTCGAGGGTCGGACTGGCTTGCACTGGGTCCATTATTTAATGGTACCGGGGAATGCCGGCACTCCTGATCGATAATTGCTATCGCGGTGATTGCGTTTATTGATGGGCTGTAACGTGGGCGTGATGTTGATTAGGGCTAGTTTCACCAATCACTTTGCTATCGGAAATGAGAATTCCCTCAGGGGCTGAAGCCCCTCGGAGTAAAAAAAGGAAGAGCCTGGACGCCGGCCCATCGGCTTCGCTCAGGGCAAGCTCTGAAGGCCGGCTCTACCTGAAAAGCGCATCTTTTCCGCAGCCTGTGAAGCCATGCCCTTCTAAGAGCGCCAAGAAAGAAGAAAAAACGGGGACGGCCGCTTGCGGGTGGGTGGGCCGGCCGTCCCCTAGTGGGCAACTTGAGTGAGTTAACGCGATCCGGCGATGGTCTCCGGGGCGGGCGTAGCGCTGGCCAGCGCGGTCTTCTCTGCCGGAGCAGCGAAGTACAGCGCGAGCTGCTGGCTGGCGAAGCAGACGGAACGCAGGTTCCAGGTGGCTCCGTCACGCTGCATACTGACCGTGGTAGCGGAGCAGGCGGCGTAGCTGTCGGTGGACACCGGCAGCACAATCATGCCCGCGCCTTTGCGGTCGACGGGCGCGATCATCGCCTTGGTGAAGCCGTCGAACGACAGCGTCATGGTGTACTGGCCGGCGGGCAGCATGGCTGTGCCGACGTAGCGCATTGTGAGCGAGGGTGAACTTCGCCTTGGCGTCTTGCGCGTGGGCGGAGAGGGTCATGGCAGCGGCCAGGGAAAGCAAGAGGCTCAACTTCTTCGCGAGTTTCATATGGTTCGTCTCCAATCGAAAGTGCGAGTACCGGGCGCCCGCCGGTAAACGACACCGGTGCGCAGAGCGGTCCTGGTTACTCGCGTGGTGGGCCGGAACTTTGTCGCCGTACTGCTGCTCAGCGGGGAGAGCGATGGCGAAAGCTCAAAGATTTCCGGGGCCCGGGAAGCCAGGGCGCGAGTGGCTCGTGCCTGACTTGCGGATACAGATCAGCTTGGATTGGAAGCGAATGCGCGTCGAGGAGCATTCACTGAGCAGAGAGTAGCCTGATTTCGCCGGGAAGGGAAATCGAAAATCGTTATAGCGGGTATGGGCGGGGGTGGGGGGGAATGGGGCTGTAAAAAGGGGTTATTCCACGTCCGCAACAGGCCCTAATACGACTTTGGTGCGGTGGTTCACACACGAAATCGCGACGCTATTGCGCTGGGAGGGTTTCGGGTTGAAGCGACACAGGCAACGTGATTGAAGTTCCATTTGGCTTGAGCTTGACTTGATATGGCTTGTAGCCCGGCATCGTGACTTCAATCGTTCGTTCTGCGTCGTTGGGCTTGCGCAAAAGAATGAATACCATAGGCGTCACCCCGACTTTTTTTCCGTCGATCAAGAGATCCGCACCTGACGGAGTCGAAGTTACCACCGTCCTAGATCCCTGCCCGCTACTGACCATCTCCAATTGCTGTTGCGAGGAGAGCATATTCGGCGCCGAGGAGGCGCTCGGATTCTCTCCGCCTGGCCTTCGTTTCACTACAGGCGAGGCTTCCGGATTGGATTGTTGGGAGATGCCGGACGTCGGATTTGGCGCATACGTCTTCTGATCTTCGAATCGGACGTTGCCACATGACTGCGTTCCGTCGTCAGTCCAATACGTTCCATCTGCAAATCTCACCTTCTCGACCCAAACCATGGCCTGCAAGTTCATCCCGTACTCGTGATAATACACACCGTCCGACCAGTACGGTTTCTTTGTCTGACCAGGCTTCGCAGTCTCGTCGCTACTGTACGAGTAAACAGATTGTTTCGCTTCTCTCATAGCTCCCATGAAGTAAACGCCAAACTTAATTGCCACCGAAGTCTTGTCCGCTTTGTTGGTGTACTCGACTTGAAGATACTTGTCCCAAGGATCTTTATCGATTCCGCTCAACATCCCTGCAGTAAATGGATATGCGCGTGGGTTAACTTTGCTAATGACGATTGGGCAGGACTGCTCAGCCAAACTACTACTTGAGAAAATGATTAAGATAATCGCGGCGAATATCTTCAACATACGCGCTCCAAAGATCCGCAGCGGAATGGATAATCAATTTTCGGGTTTCTGCTTTCGGGTTGCAAGGAGAAAGTGGCGGTTCTGGGTCTGGCCGTTCGGTTCGGAACGGCTCACCGTAAACCGCTAGTCCCTGCCGTGCCCCCGCTGGTTCATAATGGAGCTTCGCTCCAAATTGCCCAAGATTCACCAAGGACGCTCCGATGGCTACTCAACAAGCAGCGCAAGTTCTGGCGGGCACGCGCATGGCCAATGTTCGTTATGCGATTCGCGACCTGGCAGTGGAGGCGGACGAGGTCGCGCGAAGGGCATCGGGTCCTTTACCTCAACATTGGCGATCCGTATAAGATTGACTTTCCCACTCGAGGACAAACCTGGCTCTACCCTTCGCCACGGGTGCGCCTGCGGGGATCGTGGCGGGAACTTATTCCAGAGAAGGGTCTGTTTAAGTCAATGGACGGTCCCTCCGCGGCTAAGGAGGCTGCTGAAAAAGCCCGTTCAACGTGCTACCGGGGCTAAAGCCCCTATGTATTTGCAAATGTATTGGCAACGGCTTAGACGCTGGCCTGAAGGCCAGCTCTACCCGGGAACGTCTTTTTTTAGCAGCCTCTAAAGCCGCGTTCATTTTGCGGCCTTTACGGACAGCCTGAAGGCCGTCCCCTTCAAAAGATTGGGCTTGACTCCAAAGATTGGGCTTAATCAGAGATTCCCCTAGGCAGCGCGAACGCACCCGGCGGCGCGTCCGCGCTGCGCTGGGATCGTGGCTACTGCTTGAGAGCAGGAACCTCAATCTGTTGTGGCGGATGATCCATGTCATGCGCCTTCACCGGGACAAACGCAAACTGGTAGACCGGAACCAGTTCGTCCTGGCCTTCCGCGCCGGACTCCTCCTTGTAGCCCAGCTTCCACAGGTCTAGTTTGTAGCCGTCCGCGGCAGCGAGCTTCTTCATGGCGTCGTCGCGCGCCTGATCAAAGGTTTTGGTCGCGACCGGCGAGCCTATCGGCTGCAGCGTGCGCCAGAGCTTCGAGGCCTTCAGCACGGCGCCGTCATTGCTCAATTGCACGCGAATGGTCCCGGCCGTGCCCAGCACTTCCAGCGGCACTCCGTTCACTGCGATCACGCGCTTGTAAACGACGCTCACACCCGCCTGGGACTGCCGCAGATCCGAGGACTGGCCATTCACCGGCATGCTGGCGGTCATGTAGCGGGTCACCACCGGCTCTGCGGTCTGTTGCTCGGTCAGGCCCTGTTCGCTAAGGAAGCCCGCCGCCCGCTGGACGTATTCCTTCTCGGCCAGCGACTTCGCGCTGGGCTCGGCAAGCTGGCCGGTATCGAAGTGCAGAGCGCCAGTCTGGGGAACGCGTTCCAGCTTGGCCTTCCCTCCCGCCAGCAGCTTTGAAGTGATCTGCAGCGGCGGACCTGCCTGCTCCAGCGACTTGAACTTGGTTGGAACGGGCGCTGCAATCAGCTTGTATTTCTGCAACTGCTGCGGAATCTGCGCCTGACTCACATTTCCCTGCTGCGTGCCGGTAACTCCGGGCAGAGCATACATCAGGTAGTAATGAGTGTTGCCGGAGGTGTTGGGTGCATTGGTGAAGTCGTTATCGTACAAGGGGGTCTTGGTGATGTCATTTCCTCCCAATGTCATACAGAGTGGGACAACACCCCAGGCTCCGGCCTCACCGAATCCGTCGAGGAACATATTAGCGATCGAGCCGGCACCATAGTCGCTCCAGGCGCGGTTTACCTGCTCGGTGTGGCAATACATCGATGTGGATCCACCGCAGGCCATGCGCAAATCAGAAGTCAGCGCCGGCCCCCAGCGCTGGAAGACGTTGCGCATGGCGACCGAATCGGCGGCTCCGCTGAATTTGTCCGGGCACCCGTAGGGGAAGGTTGTAGCCGGGGTGCAGGTTTCCGGACCGTGGGCAAATACCTCACAAGAGCACTGCCAGTAATAACGGAGATTGCCTCCGCCGGTGATGTTTGCCAGTTGCACGTCGGGTTGGCTGGCGAACTCTCCCAACGCGCTCCACACGTCCGGGTTGCCGTGCCCGGCGTAGAAGAACAGCATGGTCCGGTCAATGCCGTTGGGTATGTTGGTATCGGCCCCGGTGCCGACGCGGGTTTTATCGTAATAGTATTTCGCTGTGTTGGTCAGCCCGATGTGAATGTGGGTTTTGCTCCAGGTGTCGGGCGCGTGATGGGCAGCGGTCACTGTGCCCGCCATGTTTTTGCCAAACAGGAACTCGTTGGCGGTGTCGATGTGCCAATCGGTATTGCCATGAGCGGCAAGAATGCTGTTGGCCGGCGGGTTGCAGCGTAGCTGGAAATTCGCCTGGTTCGAGGTGATCACGCTGGGGCTGGTGATCTTTATGGCTTCCCAACCCGAGTAATAGGGCAAGCTGTCACCTCCCAGCGTCCAGGTGGTGCTGACTGGCTTGCTTCCTGCGCTGGTGAAGGTGAGCGTCTTGGGGATGGTGTCGGTCGCACCATCGCTGCGGGTGAAGACGTAAGTAACGACCTGTGCCTTGTCAGACGTGATGGTGCCGTTGAAGGTAATTACCCCGGGGCATCCGCCGCGGTAATCCGCGGGAGTCGGGCTGAGAGTGGCCGCAAGCTGCGCCGGTGGGGGACAAGCGCACCAAAACAGGCAGCTCGCAATTGCGAGCAACCAGAATACGTACTTCCACTGCCGATATCGAGTCATAGGGATGATCCTCCTTTGGAAACGGTGGAGGGCCACGGCCACTGCTGACGGAGAGATGTGTCGGCATATGGCCGAAGCAGTGAACGCAAACGATGGTGACAGTGAACTGAAGCTATTTTCGCCCGGAAGCCGACTGGAAGTCAGTGCCGATAGTCAAGAACTGCGCGGTACCCGGATAATCCTTCCCGATATGACACCGCGTTGCTTCGACCTACCCTGGCAAGTTGTCATGCCTCGCGTGCGCAGTGTCAGGAGGAAACATGGTTCGGGCAGACGTTTGCAGACTTCTCGTGCTCGTTACCCTTCCCTCCGTGCGAGAGGCCATTTCAAGCGTTCTTCCGGGCCGGGGCCGCCCTGCGCCCCCTACTCCCGCGGCGCCCGCTGGTTCATAATGGTGGTTCGCTCCAAATTGTTCAGGATTCACTAAGGACGTTCCGATGGCTACTCAACAAGCAGCGCAAGTTCTGGCGGCCACGCGCATGGCCAATGTTCGTTACGCGATTCGCGACCTGGCGGTGGTGGCCGACGAGGTGGCGCGCGAAGGGCACCAGATCCTCTATCTCAACATTGGCGACCCGTGTAAGTTCGACTTTCCCACTCCGCCACACATGATTGAAGCCGTCCACCGGGCGATGCTCGACGGGCACAACGGATACGGCGAGTCGCTGGGGATCAGGCCGGCAGTGGAGGCCATTCGGCGCGACGCCGAGCGCCGCGGGTTCAAGGACATTCAGAGCGTCTTCGTCGGCTATGGCAGCGGCGAGGTGATCGACAGTTGCCTGACCGCGCTGCTCAATCCGGGCGACAACGTGCTGACGCCGAGCCCGGAGTATCCGCTGTACGGGGCGGTGCTGGCCAAGCTGGATGCGACGCCGAACGCGTACGACCTGGACGAGAGCCATGGCTGGGAGCCAGACCTGGAGGACATGGAACGGCGCATCAATGCGCGGACGCGGGCGATCCTGCTGATCAATCCGAGCAATCCGACGGGCGCGGTGATGTCGCGGCACACCCTCGAGCAGGTGCTGGAGATGGCGCGGCGGCACAGCCTGATTATTTTTGCCGACGAGATTTACGACAAGCTGATCTTTGCTAGTGAAAGCGGGGAGCCGGCGGAGCAGCACATCTCGATTGCGACGCTGGCGCAGGACGTGCCCATCGTTACGTTTAATGGCTTGTCGAAGGCGTACCTGGTTCCGGGATGGCGTATTGGGTGGGCGATTGCTACCGGGCCGCGCGAGGCGCTGCATCCTTACCTGGAGGCGGTACACCGGCTGCTGCGGGCGCGGTTGTCGGCGCCGCATCCGTTCCAGCACGCCATCCGGCCGGCGCTGGAAGGTCCGCAGGAGCACATCGACGCCATGCGCGAGAAGCTGCGCCGCCGAGCGCACATTACAGAGGCGTGGGCGAAGCGCACTCCGCGGGTGAGCCTGGTTGCGCCGAAGGGCGCGTTCTATGCGTATCCGTCGCTCGATATTCCGGAGGACGACCTGACGTTTGTGACCGATCTGCTGAAGCAGAAGCACGTGCTGGTGGTGCATGGGTCGGGCTTCGGGCAGAAGCCGGGTACGCGGCACATGCGGATTGTGTTCCTGCCGCCAGAGCCGGTACTGGAAGCGGCGTACGAGAAGATCGGCGAGTTTATGGCGGAGCGGTATTGAGTTAGCTACCGGCTGCCAGCCGCCGGCTACCAGTTGCCGGAAGGATAGTTGGGAGTTCCCGGTTGCCCGCGAGCGATGCGCCCATGGTCAGAGCGAAAGTTCGTCAATAGACGAGTCCGATGGTCGATATTCATTGCCACATTCTGCCCGGGATTGACGACGGCTCCTGGAACTGGGAGATGACGGCGGAGATGTGCCGCATGGCCACCGCAGACGGCATCACGCACATCGTAGCGACGCCGCACTGCAACCACGACTTCGATTACAACCGCGAACGCTACACCGAGATGCTGGCGTTGTTGAGCGACGCCGGACAAGGCCGCATTCGCTTCAGCCTGGGCTGCGATTTTCACTTTACGGATGCGAGCCTGATCGACCTGCTGCAGAATCCCCGGCGCTTCACCATCGGCGACACGCGCTATCTGCTGGTGGAGTTTCACCACGCCAAGCTGGCGGCAAACGTCAGCGAACAACTGGAACAGGTCATCAGCCATGGGCTGGTGCCGATCATCACTCATCCCGAGCGAAACCTATACCTGCTGAAGCGCCAGGAAATGGTGCTGGACTTTGTGAAACAGGGCTGCCTGGTGCAAGTGACGGCGAATGCGTTCACTGGTTTTTGGGGCCCCAAGCCCAAGAAGATGGCGGAATGGTTATTGCAGGAAGGCGCAATTCATGTCATCGCCAGCGACGCCCACGAGCCGGAGCGGCGCACCCCGATTCTGTCGGAGGCGCGGGACGTTATCTGCGAGCTGGCCAATGAAAAGGTGGCGGAAGCGCTGGTGACGGGCAATCCGTCGGCGATTGTCGCAGGGCGGAGTTTGCCCAAGCAGACGCTGCCGGCAGCGGGAACATCGCATCGCTAATGCTCCAGGATGGTTAGCCGATGGAGCGCCAATGTCAGACTGTGGCCCCACAACGAGCCTTTCCTAGACGCAGGAAAATCCATCCAGCGGTCCTCCGTTTGCCAGGGCAACGAGGTGTGTGCGGGGCGCGCACATCGGGGTGCGCCCATCAAGGTTCCAGCTTCGCCGGCTAGTCTGGTTAGCGCTTCGCCGACTACATTGGGCTATCAGATTGGGCTCCCATCACCGCACGGCAAATCGAGAGAAGATCGTCCAGACCCAAAAGGGGACAAGATTGTCCGGCCACGCAAGATTGGTGATCCGACGGCAGAGGACGGGTGTAGATTTGGGCCGTTAGAAACAATATCCGAGGTCGCGCTTGGATAGCGGAGGAATTATGACTAAGTTTCTGACGCGAATTGCTCTGCTGGCGACGCTCTTCCTCTCTTCTTTTGCCATTACCTTGTACGCCAGCAATGTGGTGGACTGCTCGGTGACGCCGTCGGATCCGAGCTGTGCGCCCACTCTCGTCCTTACGTATAAAGTTGGGAACGGCCAGCTCCAGAATCTTCCGGACGGCGGCACAGCCACGTATATCGATGGAGCGTGGCATACCGATTTCGTTCCGCAGGTGTTTCCGGAGTTCCTGTTCACCGGCGGTCAACTGGTCACCACGCCGGATCCGTTTGTCGGGTTCAGCTTCGGCGTCATCAACAATAGCCACGCGCTGATGACGTTCAACTACGATTTCACGGCACCTTACGCAGGGGGACCCTATCTCCTGGCCCAATCGATCTTCGGCGACGTTCTGATCGATACAAACTTCGCGGGGAATTCCACGGTGGCACCGGTTGGCTCCAGGTTCATCATGAACACCTACGACACGGGCCTTCTGCTGAACTTCCTGGGCATTGGCATGGGGTGTACCACTCCTAACCTTGTTTATGTTTGCACCAGTCCCGACATCGGGGCCATCGGGCCACTTGCATATCTTTCGAATGCGGCGGGCAGTCTGGAAGTGAAGGGTAGCTTTACCCTGACGCCAGGCGGGCAGTATACCCTGACTGGGCGTAGCCAGATCTTCGTTCCTGAGCCGGGAACCTTGGCGCTGTTGGGAACCGGCATCCTCGGTTTAGGGGGATGGATCAGGCGTCGCCTTTGATCATCGCTGAGCAGTCCGTTCTGCGGCGAGCCCTCCGATGATGGCGGATCCCCCACGTTCCATAAGCGTGGGGGATCCGTCCTGTTCTGCCATCCCTCGCTTGGACTTCTGCGACCAGCTTTCGATTCCTCTGGCTAATCCTCTCAACCCGGGCCGCCCGCTACGGCCGCTTGTAGACGGCTCCGCCCTTCATCACGAAGTTCACATTCTCCAGTTGGTGAATGTCGGCCAGGGGATCGCCGGGCACGGCAACGATGTCGGCAAACTTTCCGGGTTCGACGGAGCCGATCTTGTCCTGCATGCCCAGCAGTTCCGCGGCTGTCATCGTCGCCGAGCGCAGCGCCTGCGCCGGAGTCATGCCGTACTTCACCATGATGGCGAACTCTTTCGCTGGATCGATCTTCCAGTCGAAGCCGCCGGCGTCGGTGCCGAAGGCAATCTTCACTCCCGCCTTCATCGCGCGGCGAAACGTGTCTTCGTGGATCTTGATCATCTGCACCCACACCGGCGAGCCTGCGGCAGCGCGGCCCTCCGCCACGTACTCTCCGACAAAGAGCGTGGGCACGTAGTAGGTCCCGTGCGCCACCATGGTCTGCAGGTCGGCGTCGGCGATGTACATGCCGTGCTCGATGGTGTCGACGCCCGCCTCCACCGAGTTGTGGACGCCGTTCAGCGCGGCGGCGTGCGATGCCACCTTGTGCCGCTCGCGATGGGCTTCGTCGACGATGGCGCGCAGCTCATCCAGGGTGAAGGTCGGCACATCATCCAGCACGCCGTCCGGGCGCACGTAGTAGCTGCGGTCGGAATAGACCTTGATCCAGTCCACGCCATTGGATATCTGCTCGCGCACCGCCTTGCGGCCGCCCTCGGCGCCGTCAACCTCCTGCACGCCCTTGGGCATCTTCAGTTCCCACGAGTAACCCAATAGCGGATATGCGCCGGTTACATCCATCGCGCGTCCTGCCACCTGCATGCGCGGTCCGGGAATGACGCCCGCATTGATCGCCTTCTTGATATCCACGTCGGCGTAGCCCGCGCCTTCGGTCTCGAGATCGCGAATGGTGGTGAAGCCGTACTCCAGCGCCCGCCGCGCCGAGACCGTGCCCAGAATGGTGCGATACGGTGTCGACTGCTTGAGCAATTGCACATCGTAGTCTTCCGCAGTGATGTCGCCCTGCAGCAGCACGTGAGTGTGGGTGTCGATCAGCCCCGGCAGGCAGACTTCGTTGGAGAGATCGATGACCTCGGAGCCGGTTTCTTCCGCTGACTTACCAGCGACAATGGAGTCGATCTTTCCGCCCACGATGCGGACTGTTACCGTCTTTTGCGGAGAATCGCTCTTGCCGTCGTAGAGTGTGCCGCACCACAGATAGGTAGCTTTCGGCGGCGGGGTAGGCGCGGTTTGCGCAAACGCGGGAGAGGCGAAGAGCAAGACAAGAGGCAGCGACCATTTCATGGTTCTGCATTGTATCGTCCGGCGCAAACTTCGCAGCACCTGACGGCGTTTACTGGAAACTGGAAACTTGAAACTGGAAACTCGAAACTATTCACCACCACTATCCACGATTCACTGACCACTACCCGGGCACCCCAGCGTCTTCACCGCCTCGCTCACCTGCTTGAATTCAGGCGAGGCGCGAACGTTGTCCTTTACGCTCAGATAGGTGTGCATCAGCAGGGGGCAGGCTTCCTTCAGATCCAACCGCTCGACGGTTTCCACCGCGAATGGCGAGGGGAAGTCGGTGGCCAGGCCGTACACCTTGGTCAACACGAGGCCCGTTGCCTGCTTGTTTTTCTTCAGGACTTCATCCAGCGAAGTGCGCAGTTCCTTCTCGGGCTCCGAGATCTCCTGCGGGGGCTCGGCTTGCGTGTCCTCTGCTGGACGGTCGCCGCGCCAAATGCGCTCCTGGTAGTACAAGACATTCCTCACACACTCCGGGCTGCAGCCTGTCTTGTAAATGGCGCTGGCAACAGCCTGCCGCACCGGCAACGATTCCGTCGGCAGCAGCAACTCCGACAGGCGCGACACCTCCGGGGCTGCTTTCCGGTCCACCAGCAACTGGATGGCGGCGAGTCGGTTTTCCTGCGCGGGCGCGCCTCCCGCCACCAGCATCAGCCATTCCGCCGCACGCTGACCGGAATAGCTGGCCAGCTTCTTTACCACTGCCGGATCTGCCTTCTTATCGAGCGCAGCGCGGCCCAGGGCATCGACACGCGTGTTGCGAACCGTGTTGAACCCCATGATCAGCAGGACGATCGCGAGCAGGGCGAACCCCAGCTTGCGGGAGTGTTGGGCGATTTTCTCCAGGAAGGACATGTCGATCTATCTACGGTATCAAATACCGCGCAGTGGGCAGGACGGAACCAGCTACCAAAGGTGCTGCTTTAAGCAAAACTGGGAATGCAGGAGCTATTTCCTAAATCGAGACTCCAGTCCAACAAAAAAGCCCCGGCCAATGCGACCGGGGCCTCGCGCATGCCTCAGGTGGCTCTAAAGACCTGTGGGTTGTGAGGCGCTCATGTTGCCGCAGCAGCATCCGGTGTG
The DNA here is from genome assembly GCA_963798275.1 of uncultured Acidobacteriaceae bacterium. GTDB lineage: Bacteria > Acidobacteriota > Terriglobia > Terriglobales > Acidobacteriaceae > CAWCTB01. The sequence goes on along the minus strand of CAWCTB010000025.1, from coordinate 80,637 downwards.
CTTCTGTCCCTTTGCCATCATGGGGCACTTATTTCCGGAGCAGCACATCTTGCCGTCCGCCATCTTGCCGTCTTTGGACATCATGGGACACATCTTCCCATCCTTGCCGTCCTTCGACATCATGGCGCACTTGCCGTCTTTGCAGCAGTCTTTGCAGCAAGCTTCGCCGGCTTTGGCGTCGGTCTTGTCGTGATTGCAGCAGGCGCATGCCTTGGCATCGCCGGCTGCAGGCGCGGGAGTGGCTGGGGTCGCGTTCTGCGCCATCATAGACAGCGAGAGCACGAACAGGGTGACGATTACGAGCACTTTCGATTTCATAGGATTCCTCAAGAATTCCGGCTAGGCAGAGGCATCGGCCTCCGCGGTTTCGCCTGGCAATGGGCCTGACGGCCACCGCAACACCACGGCGGGCCGCTATCTAAATCCTGAGGTCGGTCTTCTTCCGGCTTACCGGAACCACCACGGGCGGCCCCGAACCGCCACTTGCCAGCAGTGTATTGACAGTAACCGAAGGCACGGAAATCGCGGCCACATGGCCGCCGGCGCTCAACTGCTTCGACTGGGGTTTATCGGAGGAGAACAGGAACGCCGGCGGCCGGGCGCGCTCGCTGCACAGGCCACAACAGGTTGCGGTGCCGCAATGCGACGCCGACTGCCGGTTGTGGGCTGGGCAGTTGGGCATGGAGTTCGCGCGCTCATGGCAGCAAGTCATGGCTTGCGCCTCGCCGTGGTGAATAGGGGGCGAAGGCTGCGCTGTTCCGCCATGGCACAGCAGGCCATGACCAGCGGCGGAGAGCATCGCCACGCCAGACTCAGCCCAGAGGGCGATGGCGAGCGTCAGCGCCAGCGACAGCAACCTTCGAGTTGCACCTCGCGAACTCATGCGGCTTCTATTTTCCCGGGGGCCCGTACATCGGGTCTGTGACAAGTGTCACTGGTCAGACGGTCAACGTCACCGTTTCGTGAGCGCCACCTTGATTGCCGGACGGCGTGGAGGCTGGCTAAACTCGCCTCAGGACCGGGTTCGCCCGGGAAGACGCAAACCACGCCTTGCAGCAGGGAGCACACCCATCGAGGGCGACGGCGGTTTGCGGATTGCTTCGTAGCCGTCCGGCACAGTAAGGTTTTTGCAGGTTCTTGCGAAAGGAAAATCGCTGATGAAGCGTTCCCGGCTGTCTCTTCCCTTATTTCTGCTGTTCGCCAGCTTTGCCGTGGGGCAGAACCAACCCGGCAAGGTCGGCCTCTCGACGGTGTGGCAAATCCCCGGACAGTTCCTCGCCAACGCGCACAAGGCCTGCGACAACGCGGCCCAGCCCCCCAGCTTTGCCGAATGTTTCATCAACCAGATGCCGATTGCGGGAGCTCCGCCCCAGGCGGTGGCATTTACTCGCGCGCTGTACAAGTCCAGCGGCGGCGACGTCGGCATACTCACTGGTTTCCACAAGGTCGGGCCGGTGGACATCGCCTGGGTGACGTATCCCCTGCGCGCCAACACCAACTACGGCCTTCTGTTCGTCAACGGAGAGCCACCGATCGTCAACGTCGAGGACCTCAAGCTGCTCGACCAGAAAGACATGCAACAGAGTCCGCAGTTTCAGGACACCAAGGCGCAGTTTCCCAAGGTGGCAGTATGGCCGGGTGACCGGGACGGTACCACGTGGCCGAACTCGCAAACGGGGCCGAACGGCGGCGTGCAGTTCACCGTCGGCTATCCGCTCATCAATGGATGCCATGCCTGCGGGCGGGCCGGCAACGCGTTGTTCAACTGGAACTTCGACGCACAGGGCAAGTTTCAGGGCACGTCATTTCTGGGCATGACGCCGCCGCCGATACAGTGATGCAGCAGGGTTGCGCTCCCGGAGCGCGCAGCCAGCAGTCGATGTGCACTCGGCGGCACCCCACTGCCTCGCTTACAATCCATGGCAGGAGATTGCCATGCCGCTAACGCCCGAAGTCCGCTCCTTGCTGTCACGTCCCAACTTCGCGCACTTTTCCACGCTCATGCCCGACGGCTCGCCGCACAACACTCCTGTCTGGATTGGACTGGAGGGCGAGCACATCCTGATCGGCACCGGTGAGGGCAGCCTCAAGGCGCGTAACGCGCGACGCGATCCCCGCGTCTCTCTTTCCATGGTCGATTTCCACGATCCCTACGAAGAAGTGCAGATTCGCGGCCGGGTAGTCGAATTTCGCGAGGACCCCAAGCTCGAAGTAATGGATGCCATCTCGCACAAATACATTGGCGCCGACTTCCCCATGCGCGGCTATGCCGGCCGCGTGGCGCTGGTGATCGAAGTGGAGAAGGCCCGCTACACCAAGCTGCCCTTTCAGCACACGCCACCCAAGGGCTAACGGGCCACGACCGGGTTCCTGGAAAGCTGGTGCGGGTTTCGATTGGAAGGGGCGCGGCTGGAGGTGTTCCGTGCCGCGACCATGCTTAACAAGGCTGTATTTGTGCCTGGTATGGGACCTTTTTGCCCTCACTCCATCCGAACGGTCACGGAGAACGTTTTCGCGGGCGCCACGTCCTTCTCCCACGGCCTGCGGTACGCAAGCTGCAATGACGCTGTCCCGGAGCCGCTGGCCTGAAAGCGCAGCTCCTGCATCTGGGAAGCACCCACCGCGGGTTGCTCGTTTATCCGCTGATAGTCGGTGGCCACCAGCACCAGCGGCGACGGATCGCCATTCAGCACCCAGGTGTATCCCGTCGACGGGTTGCTCGGCAACCGCACTAGCAGGCGGCCGTTTTTCGGCAGCACGATTTCCTTCCCGTTGTCGTCTGTGGTGATCGTCACCGGACCTGGCTTGCGCTCCGTCGTGCCGGGTGCCTGCGCGCGGTTGTTTGCCGGTTGTGCGGTTTGCGCAAACAGCCAAGCCGACCCGCTCAGGGCCAGGACATAAATCAAGGTTATAGTGCGTGTCATCGGCATCAGATTGAAGGGAGCATCACGGCAGTGTCAAGCGCCACCACGAGGCAACACCAGAAGCCGCTTCGTGTTGTACTGTAGCTTCACCATGGCGCAACGCCCAATCCTTTCGCGAGCGTGCCCGAGATCATGATGATGGACGCGGCTCACGCTCTATCCCACTGGCACATCGTTGCCGCCTGGACCATCTTTCTCGCCAGCTATTTCGTCTTCGCCTTCGGACGTCTGCCCGGCACCAGCATCGATCGGCCCGCCATGGCGGTGATTGGCGCGGTGGCGATGCTCGTCTTTCGCGTGCTCTCGCCCCAGAACGCCATCGCCAGCATCGATTTCGGCACGCTGGTGCTTCTCTTCTCCATGATGCTGATCGTCGCCAGCCTGCACCTGGCCGGTTTCTTCGACTGGATCATGCACCTCGTGATCGAACACCTGAAGCCGCACCATCTGTTGCCCGGGGTCATCTTCACCAGCGGCATTCTCTCGGCATTCCTGGTGAACGATGTGGTCTGCCTGTTCATGGCTCCCCTGCTGCTGGAAATCTGCGAGCGCATGCGTGTCCGCCCGCTACCCTACCTGCTGGGACTGGCTACCGCAGCCAACATTGGCAGCGTCGCCACCATCACCGGCAATCCGCAGAACATGCTCATCGGCTCCGTCTCCGGCATCGCGTACCGCGACTTCCTCGCCCACCTCGGCCCCGTGGCCATCATCGGCCTCTTCCTCGACTGGGCCGTGTTGTATTGGATCGGGCTGCGTGGCCACATCGATCATCCCATCGAGCCGCACCAAGCCCAAGCCGCAGTTCATCGCGAAGAGCATCCCGCATGGGCCGTCACCGTGACCGCAGCCGTGCTCGCCGGCTTTCTGCTCGGCTACCCGCCCCCGCTGGTCGCCGCTGCGGGAGGCGCCCTGCTGCTCATCCGCCGCACCCGCCAGCCAAAAGAAATCTATGGAGAGGTGGACTGGTCGTTGCTGGTGCTGTTCACCGGACTGTTTCTGATACTCGGCGGGGCGGAGCAGGCGGGCGTCAGCTCCGAGCTGCTTGGCCTGGCGGAGCGGCTGAATCTGCACAACCATCTCATCTTTGCGACGATGGTTACGCTATTGTCAAACATCGTGAGCAACGTTCCGGCGGTGATGCTGCTGAAGAATCTCGCGCCCCATGCGCCCGATCCCCACACCACCTGGCTCATGCTGGCCATGTCGAGCACGCTGGCCGGCAACCTCACGATTACCGGTTCGGTGGCCAACATTATCGTGGTCGAGAAGGCCCGCACCGTCACGCACATCAGCTTCTGGGATTACATGAAGGTCGGTGTTCCGGTGACCGTCTTAACGCTGGCCGTCGGATTACTGTGGCTCACCTTTATCCACTAGAGCCCCTTTCATCAATGCAATCCAAATGCATCTTGAGATGTGCCCTGCCGTCCACTCTACAGCCCCAGATAGGTTTTCCCGTGTCCCGGGCTGTCTTCGTTGCCGATCAGTCCCAGCGACGGCTCGCCCCGGGCGCTCAAAAGGAGACGCGGCGACGGCACATCGGCCGGAACGTCAAACACCCAAGTTGTCTCGTAGCTCTCACCCGGACGCAGACAATCCATCATCGTGTGTTGGGGCGGATGCACGGCGTTCCACGCCTCCTGGCCGGCCGCTGCCACCTGGTATCGCGCCCCGTTCGCGCCAACCAGCTCCAACCGCAGCGGCACGGGAATGAGCGGCGCCTGGCGCGGCCGCCACGGGGCGATCGTGCTGTCGTCGAAATGCGAGCGCAGCCGGACCACGTAGAACTCGCCGTTGGCCGTAACGCCGCCAATCGACTTCACCCGCTGCACCTCCTGCACCGAGCAGGCGATGTGGCAGTCCAATTCGCAGAAATGTTTCTCTTCGCCCCGCGCCAGGGTGCGGTCGCGGCTGAACAGCGAGAACCCCGCCAGCAGGACGGCATAACTGACGATGGCCGCAGCGGCGATCAGCAGCGGATAGCGGGCCCACGCGCGCCGGGAAAAGAACAACAATAGCGCGGCTGCGAGCGCTGCCAGGACCAATCCGGCGCAGCCGAGAAACAGCAACGCGGCCAGATGCGATTCGAGGTTTCCGTTGGTGTACATGGCGACTCTTTTCAACAAGTACTTTGCATTGTAGAGTTACATGGCAAAACGACAAGGGCTGCGAGTCAGGTTGATCCGCAGTTCTGTCGCGGTTAGCGGTAATGCTCAAGATAAAACAGGGCTGCGAACGCAACGACCAAAGCGGCGGCCGGCAACGCCAATGGCCGCGCGCCTCGCCAAGGCTGGCTGCGATCGGCGGTGGCGAGGAAGAGCAGGATCATGGGTACAAGCGCCACGATGGAAAGCTGAAAGATATGGGCGGCTGTACCTTCGTCCGGTTGAGGCGGCTGGGTGTACCCGCTCAGTACGGCAAGCAACGCGGCCAGAGACAGGCCGACGATGATTTGGCCGCTAACGCGGTTGATGCGCTGCCCCTGCATGGCTCACTTCCTTCCGCTGGTTATCACCAATTTCGCATTGGCGATGTTCCCTGGACGCTGCTCGACGATACAAACTGAACGCAAAAATACCCTAGTAGCAGGAAATGGGACCGAGTAGACCCGGTTGCACACTAGGTTTTGCGAGCTGCCCGAATCACCTTTTCCATCTGCTCCAGGTAGGTTTGCAGCGCTCGCCGGCCCGCGCTACTCAGTTTGAACTCGGTACGCGGCTGCCGGCCCACGAACGACTTGGTGCATTTCACGTACCCGGCGTCCTCCAGCTTGCGGGCATGCACGCTGAGGTTGCCATCCGTGATCTCCAGCAGCTTCTTCAGATCATTGAAGCTCAGAACTTCATTCACCGCCAGCGCGCTGATGATGCCCAGCCGGACCCGCTCATGAATCACCGCATCGAGGTCGCGGGTACGTGCACCATGCGCCCCGGAACCGCGCAGATTTGTGCTGGGCGCTTTGCTTCCAATTTCCTCTTGCTGCCGGGCTGCCCGCTTAGCCACCGTGCCTCCTCGCTATATAAACGCCGAATCCGATGTGCACCAGCCCGAAACCGGCGGCCAGCAGCACATTAGCCCAGAACCACGGCAGCGACAATGCCACTGCGCCCAAGAGCACGAATAACGCGCCCATCAGCGGGATCACGCGCACGGAAAAAGTTCCCGCCTGCATCACGGCGACACCGTACAGCAGCAGCCACACTCCGGGAATCTGCCGGGGGTCGCCAACGCGGATGAGGGCGACGGTTAGAACGCCTCCCGCCACGAGCGCCGGAAGCAAGCCGGTGAAGAGCCTTCGTCCCGGGACCGACAGCACCTGTGTTCCCAGGCGCGACGCCTTCTGCTGCATGGTGACCAGCGCCACGGTGACCGCCACCAGGGCCTCCGCCAGCCACGCCGCCAGCCAGCCTTCGGTCGTCGGCTGCCGCAAAGCTATGACCGCCGCCACCAGTGCGGTCGCCCCCATGGCGCAATAACCCCAGCCCGAAACCGCGGTAAACGCCGTACTGCGCTCCATGGTTTGCCGGATGACGGAAATCTGGTCAAGGGGATCGAGCGCGACATTCGGCTTCATGGAAAACCGCTTTGGTGCACGCCGGCATGGGCGAGGATCGGTCATTGGGAAGCAGCATAGCTCCGCGCCTAATGTATTGTCAAGTACTTTGTAGTGAAAAGTAAGAATCCTGTTCACGAAAATGCCGCTGTCGCGCCTGCTGGTTACCAGCGCACGGCTCCGCTCAATGGCTGCCCAAGGTGAAATTCACATTGATCTGCGTGTCCACCTCGACCGGCTGGTCGTTGAGCAAGTACGGCTTATAGCGCCACAACTTCACCGCATCCAGCGCGGCCTGCACCAGCAGCGGGTGTCCGCTGATCACGTGGAGGTCGCGTACGGTGCCGTCCCTGGCGATCACCGCCTGCAGGACGACGGTCCCCTGAATTCGCGCCTGTAGGGCGATCGGCGGATACGCCGGCTTTACCTGGCGAATGAGCAGGCCCTGCGCCACTCCCGAGGACACCCGCACCTTCGAAGGGACGGCTACTTTAGGCATCGGAGGAGGAATCTGCACGACACTGCTGATTACGCTGTTCGGAGCGCCCGGCCCAATTCCACCGGGTACGCCGGCCCAATTGGGCGCTGCACTTTCTGCACTGGCCGCGTCTTCGTGCACCAGCGCAATCCGGCTGGGTATTGAAGTTGGCATGCGCAGTGCGTCGTCCGCCAACATGGACCGAGGCGGTGAAGTGCGCAGGCGGTTGGACGAAGGCGGCGCCGCAGGTGGCGGTGGGGCGGGCGCAGTTACGATGGCTGCCAGTTGGCGCCAGGGCAGCGCTTCGGTATAGATGAACGGCAGCAAGACCAGTACTCCGGCGAGCAGCCCCTGAATGGCAAACGACAGGCCGGCCGTCCACGGATTTCGCCGGCGCAGGGTTCCACTCGATTCAACCAGACTGTCTTCGAACATGTTGTCGCTCCTTTGTCTTTCACCTCAGACACCGGCACCTCTCGATTAGCTCCTGCAATCATTTTGGGAACATCCAGCATAGGATCGGTGTCGGGTGGCTGCACTGAGCGTGCTGGGATCCGTTGGCTCCGCCCGGCGGCGGGGTGAGCCCGGAGTTTGTGTAATCGCGCAGAATCGTTTTCAATGGTCGGTCGAGAAAATGTGCAGCTCGTCAATTCATCTCCAAGGAAGGCCTCCGATGATGCGAACGGTTCGAGTTCTACTGTGCGTTCTGGTTTTTCTCAGTTTTGCCATTGCGGGACCATCGCCTTCGTGGACCAACGATCCCAAGATTGAATCGCGGGTCGAACAACTGCTGCAGCAGATGACGCTGGACGAAAAGATCGGGCAGTTGGTGCAGTATTCGGCGGGCGCGCCTACCGGTCCGGGCACGGGACGCAGCGATTACAAAGAGATGGCGGCCAAGGGGCAGATTGGCTCGCTAATAAACCTGACCGGCGCGGCCGAAACCAACGCCATGCAGAAGATTGCGGTGGAGAAGTCGCGGCTGCACATTCCGCTGATCTTCGGGCTCGACATCATCCACGGCTATCGCACGACGTTCCCGGTGCCGCTGGCCATGTCGGCCACCTGGAATCCCGACGCGATCGAGCGCGCCGCCGGCGTCGCCGCCCGCGAAGGCCGTCACGCGGGGGTGCACTGGACCTTCTCGCCCATGGTCGATATCGCACGCGACGCGCGCTGGGGACGCATCACGGAGAGCGCGGGTGAAGACCCTTATCTCGGCTCCGCCATCGCCGCGGCCTATGTTCGCGGCTACCAGGGCAGCGGTCTGGCTGATCCCGACTGGGTTGCCGCTTGCACCAAGCACTTCGTCGGCTATGGCGCAGCCGAAGGGGGACGCGACTACAACACCGCCGAGATTCCCGAACGGCTCTTGCGCCAGGTTTATTTGCCACCGTTCCAGGCCACCGTCGATGCGGGTGTTGCCACGTTCATGAGCGCGTTTGAAGACTTGAACGAAGTGCCGGCGACCGCCAATTCATTCACCCTGACGCAGGTGCTGCGCAAGGAGTGGGGCTTCCAGGGATTCGTGGTCAGCGACTGGGGCGCGGTGGGAGAACTCATTCCACACGGCGTCGCCAACAATGGCGCAACCGCTGCCGCCAAGGCGCTGCTCGCCGGAGTCGATATGGACATGGAGAGCGATCTCTACGGCAAGAACCTGCCGGAGCTGGTGAAGTCGGGACAGGTACCGCAGGCCGTGGTCGACGAAGCGGTACGGCGGATACTTCGCGTCAAGTTTGCTCTCGGTCTTTTCGACAATCCCTACGTAAAGGAAGACGGAAGCGACTCCGGCCCGATTCCTGCTGCCGATCTTGAGTTGGCGCGCACTGTTGCGGAGCAATCCTTCGTTCTGCTGAAGAACGCCGCGGTGAGTGGCTCGCCGGTGTTGCCGCTAGGAACGAGCGCCAAGACGATTGCGCTCATCGGTCCGCTGGCCGATGACGCCGGACAGATGATCGGCTCCTGGGGCGGCAAGGGCGACCCGAAAGACGTCGTCACCCTGCGTGCCGCGCTGGAAGCGCGTCTCAAACAGAATGGCGGCCGCGTGATCTATGCCAAAGGCACTGAACTGCTGACGGAGTCCACCCAGGGCTTCGACCAGGCGGTGTCGGCCGCGAAACAGGCGGATGTGGTGATCATGGCGTTGGGCGAAGACGCTCTGCTGATGACCGGCGAAGCCGGCTCGCGCACAAGGCTCGATCTCCCCGGCAACCAGCAGCAACTGCTGGAAGCGGTGGCCGCAACCGGAAAACCTGTGGCGTTGCTCGTCTTCAGCGGACGCCCGCTGGTTTTGAACTGGGCCGCGCAGCACGTGCCGGCGATTATGGAGGTCTGGTATCCCGGTGTACAGGCGGGCGACGCGCTGGTGCGTACGTTGTTCGGCGAAGTCAGCCCCAGCGGCAGGCTCACGGTGAGCTTCCCCCGCGCGGTTGGCCAGGAGCCGCTTTACTATGATCACCTCAATACCGGACGCCCGGCGGGCACGACCGACCTTACCCATCCGCCAGCCAGTGGCCAGGAGAAATACGTCTCGCGTTACATCGACGAACAGAACTCGGCGCTCTATCCCTTCGGTTATGGTTTGGCGTACACCAGCTTCAGCTACTCGCCCGCCACGGTAAGCGCGCAGACGGTTTCCGCGAAGGCGCTGAACGCCGGCAGCGAGAAGCTCACGGTGTCGGCTGAAGTGCGCAACACGGGCAAAATGCAAGCTGACGAAATTGTGCAACTCTACATTCGCCAGACCGGCACGAGCGTCTCGCGCCCGGTGCGCGAACTGAAGGGCTTCAGCGCATCACCCTCGCGCCCGGAGCTTCGCAGAAAGTGGAATTTACCCTGGGCCGCGATGAGCTGAGGTTCTGGAACATCGACATGAAGGACGTGGTCGAGCCGGCACGCGTGACAGTGTGGATCGCGCCGGACTCGACCAAGGGCAGCGAAGCACAGTTCAGCATCACGGAGTAGCAGCCGCGACATTGGAGCCGCAACGAAATGAAGTGCCGAATGAACATGAGACACGTATCCTCGACGTTGTTCCTCCTGCTCATCGTCGCTGCGCTGGCGGCCGTCTCGCTGGCGCAGCAGCCTTCGTACGACCAGCCGTGGCGGCCTCAATACCACTTCACGCCACCGGCGAATTTCATGAACGACCCCAACGGCACCGTCTTCTACAAAGGCGAGTATCACCTCTTCTACCAGTACAACCCTGAAGGCAACGTCTGGGGACACATGAGCTGGGGCCACGCCATCAGCACCGACCTGGTGCACTGGCAGAACCTGCCGGTCGCGTTGCACGAAATGCCCGGCGAGTACATGGTGTATTCCGGCAGCGCGGTCGTCGACTGGAACAACACCAGCGGCCTCTGCAGGAACCCCGATCCGCACGACCGCTCCTGCCTGATCGCCATCTACACCGCTAATTACAAAGACCGCGAGAAGCAGCACATCGCTTACAGCAACGATCGCGGCCGCACCTGGACGAAGTATGACGGCAATCCGGTCGCCGACCTTGATGCGCCGGACTTCCGCGATCCCAACGTCTTCTGGTATGAGCCGCAGAAGAAGTGGGTGATGGTCGCAGTGCTCGCCGACGAGCGCACGCTGGTCATCCTCGACTCGCCCGACCTGAAGAAGTGGACCAAGCGCAGCACCTTTGGCCCGGCGGGCGACACCAAGGGTCAGTGGGAGTGCCCCGACCTGCTGCAGCTTCCTGTCGAAGGCACCGGCGAAAAGAAGTGGGTGCTCATCATCAACCGCAATCCCGGCGCGCCTGCGGGCGGAACCGGCGTGCGCTACCTCATTGGCGACTTCGACGGCACCAGGTTCACCAGCGAAATTCCCGATAGCCCAGTGCTCTGGACCGACTGGGGCAAGGACTTTTACGCCACGAACACCTGGAACGACATGCCTGCCAGCGACGGCCGCCGCGTGTGGATTGGCTGGTTCAGCAACTGGCAGTACGCGAACGTCGAGCCGACGGTGCTGTGGCGCGGCGGACTCACTGTGCCCCGGACGCTGACGCTGCGCCGCTTCAGCGACGGCCTGCGCATGGTGCAGACGCCGGTTCGCGAGTTGCAGCCGCTGCGCCACGAAAAGCTGAATCTGACGAATCTCAGCGTTGCGGCGGCCAATCAGAAGATTCGTCAAGCCGGATTTAAAGGCGAAGTTTACGAGATTGAAGCCGAGTTACAACCCGAGAAAGCCAGTGAGATCGGCTTCCGCTTGCGCAGGGGGAGCGAAGCAGAAACTCTGGTGGGGGTGAACGTGCCTGCATCGGAGGTGTTCGTCGACCGCACCAAGTCGGGCGACGTCTCGTTCAGTAAAGACTTCCCCGGCCGCTTTGCCGCAAAGCTGGAGAAGACAGGCAAGGTAAAGCTGCACATCTTCGTCGATCGTTCCAACACGGAGGTGTTTGCCAATGACGGCGAGCGCGTCCTCTCTGACCGCATCTATCCGCCGCCGGGCAGCGATGGACTGGCGCTGTACACCATCGGCAGCGGCGGCAAAGTCGTTTCGCTGACCGTATGGGCGCTGGACTCAATCTGGAAGTAAGGTTGAGCCGAGCTTTAGTTGGCGTCCCGAGAGCTCTCAAATGTAATTAGGGGCTTCAGCCGCCTCGAGCGACGGACATCCGCACTTGTGTCAATACCCGTACTTCGCAATCACCTCCCCGTTCTTTCTCCGCGAAGCGATTCAGCCGCACTTCGAATTCCGGAGTCTCGCCCGGCAGCGAGAGCGCCCAGTGCGGTTGCACTGTGGCCTCGATCGTGCCTTCCAGTGCGCGCTTCGCCAGGGTGTTCAATAGTGCGCTTGGGATGGCGCCAGAGAACGCGACGGGCACGAAGATCCGGCGCCCGCCGACGAAGTTGTTCTGCAGGTGATTATTCCTTAGTCCAGCAGTTGCATAATAACTAGTGCACCTCAGTTTCAGTATGGGAAACTAACCAGAAGTCCGTAAGGTGGCACACGTTCCGCCATACGTTAGGAACACTGGTCAATCGGGAGGGTGCTGACGTTGCAACCACTCAGGCGTTAATGAGACACGCGAACGCGAGTATCACGATGGACAGATACGTTCAGAGTGTCACTCCCGCGAAACGTGCTGCTCAATCTCGTCTGGTGTAAGCGATTCCGTTTCCGGAACCGGTGCAGGATTTTGGTGCAGAAAACGGATTGTTCCCAAACGTTCCCACGCAGTTGACGGAAGCGGCTGTAACTGCTTGAATAGACAAAGCTGGGGCGCTTAACTCAGCGGTAGAGTGCCATCTTCACACGGTGGAAGTCACAGGTTCGAATCCTGTAGCGCCCACCATATTTTTCAAGGGCTTACGGGGAATTTGCCCCAAAAGCCCAACCCACAATTCAACCCACAAAACGCCCCTCATTGGACCATCCCCGACGGCATTCCCAATTCCTTCAGGAATGCGCCTTGCGCGGCCCGTGTTTCGTCGCCATCGCCCTGGGTGTAGATATCCAGCGTCGTCTGAATGCGGGAATGACGCAGGATGCTCTGAACGGTCTTGGGCTCGACCTTCGCCTTGTTCACAAGCCAATTGGAGAGCGAGTGCCGGAGATTGTGGAGCCCGAATCTCTGGCCGTTGGCAATCTGAAGGCCTGCGGCTTTGGCTGTCGGCCGGAGATGGTCGGCAACAAAGACAGCGGGGGAGATTTGCCGGCCTGCCACCCCAGGCACATTTTCAGTCGCCCCGTTGGACGGCTTGCGGGGTAGCAAAGAGCGATCCTCGACGTTCTGGAGCGCCGGGACGTTCCTCTCAGCGTTCTGACGAAGGACTCTGGATCGGCGTAGATAGTTGTTGGCTCCACTCAGAGAAACAGTAAAAATCGAACTTCACTGCCTTATACCCTCCGCCAATCTTCTGACACTGTTCGTCTTCGATAGTCCAAGCGTCCGATCGCGTTAAAGAGGCGCGTCGTCTGACACTATGAAATGCTACCTGGCGTCGATTGCGGCGGACTGGTCAAAACTGCTCGGCAAGAAAAACAATTCCAAAACTGTCAGCTCTGTTCCCAATTGACCTGTAATGCGCTTGGATTCCGTGACATCGTGCAAGTATGCATAAGAACCAGCCAGGACAAGAATCCAACCAAGCGCTTCTCGCGCGGGTCAAAAAGGAAATGGATGAGCCGCGCATGGCCGAATCCACGCGAGAAGAATATGACGTCAACCACACCACGCTGCAGGAGCTGGAAAAGCTGTCGTAATCCGTGGTAAAGAGTCCCGGGGCCCTCCGAGCGCAGGAGATGCCCCGAGGGAGGGAAACAATGGCAAAGTTGACCAAACCAGCTCGTGATCGGATATCGGCAAGCAAGTTCGCTTTTCCAAAGCAACGCAAGGTGCCGCTGGAGAACGCCTCTCACGTGCGCAACGCGGTCGCGCGCTTCCGTCAGGTAAAGGACGTGACGGAAGCGGAACGTCGGGCGGCGTGGAAGCGGATACAGGCTGCCGCCAAGCTATACGGTATAGAACTGCAACAGTCCAAGTAACGCGAACACGCCACGTACTGACTATTTACGAGATAGAGGCTACCAGAGTTGAATTCGATAGCCGTGTTTCAAGCGCGGGCAAAATCAATGTAACCGTGCTGGACATCAGTCCGCGTCAATTTTGCGCGCAACTTATCACCGACGTCCAACCCCTGGTGCCCTTGCGTCAATAGTCCTTCAATGTGAGGTTGCATGACACGAACAAAGGTACCGCGTGGAGTCACACCGGTGACGATGGCGTCGAAAGTTTCGCCGATGCGCTGGCTCATCACGACCGCTGCCAGCCGCTTTGACATCTCGCGCTCAACTTTTCGAGCCGCATCTTCTTTCAACGTGCAGTTTTGTGCGATGCCAGCCAGCTCATCATCGGTATACGGCCCCGATGTCCCTGCAAGAAAGGTCTTGACCAACCTCTGCGTGACGACATCCGCAAACCGTCGGTTTGGCGCTGTGGAGTGCGTGTAGTCTTGAACCGCCAAACCGAAGTGCCCCTGCTCAGGGTCTCCTGGACGCTCCAGCACATACTCGCCCGGCCCAATCAGCTTGATGACAGCCAGCGACAGATCCGCAAAATGGTCCGGATCGGCGGCCTTGCGTTTAAGCAAGAAATCGTTGAGTGCCTTGGAGTCCGGTTGTACCGGCAAGGTCTCACCACGTGCCGCCGCCAGCTGAACAATCCGGTCCCAACGCTCCGGAGTTTTCACGATGCGACGCAGCGAAGAGACCTTTTCGAGGAGTCGTGCCACAACGCCATTCGCCCCGATCATGAAATCCTCGATCAGGTCCGTGGCATGGTTCCTCACCTGTCTTGCGATGTCCACCACCTGCTGGTTCAGCACGACCGGAAGGACTTCATTCGTATCAATATTCAATGCCCCGTGGAGGAAGCGCTGTCTCTTCAGCGCTTGAGCGACTTCGTTCTGTAACTTCAGTTGCTCTTGTAACTCTGTAGATGAGGCCACCTTCGGCGGCGCCGCCATTGTCCCCTCAAGCCAACTCCCCACGGCGTTGTACGTGAGTTGTGCCTGGTTTCGAACGAGTGCCCGATACACCGTCTCTGAATTCACATTGCCGTTGCCGTCCACCACAAACTCGGTAACTACCGCCAATCTGTCCTGGTTTTCAAGCAGCGACGATGCCCCGGTCGAAAGCTCGTCCGGCAGCATTGGGAAGTTGCGCACCCCGGTATAAACCGTGGTCGTCTCCTTGGCTGCGTGGTCATCAATTGGAGAGGCCTTCGCCACAAACGAGTCCACGTCTGCGATACCGATCATCACCCTGACATCCCCTCCGGCGATCCGTTCGGCCACTTCAATCTGGTCAAAATCGCGGGAAGTATCGTTATCAATCGACGACCAGAGCAGGTTGCGCAGGTCGCGCACATCCCTGGAAGAGGAATCGGTCTGCGACGGACGCGCTTTGATGTCCGCCAGTTGTTGCTGAACCGTCGCGGGGAAGTCCGGTTCAAAGCCATGCTCCAGCATGATCTGCCGCGCCATCACCTGGAGGTCAATATGTGCCGCGTGAGAATCGTTCATGAAATCCCCGTCAGAAGCATCAAGTGCAAAACAAAAGGCGAACACCTCGCACCAGATACTGCTGGAGGCGAGCCAACGCCAGGCGCAGCCCACTTATTACGCTGGCGTGTTCAGGCAGCATACTGAGGAAAAACAACCCGTGGAAGGGCTGTGAGGACTTACGGAACGAGATAACGTCAAGTTTATCTCTCTTGGGGGCGTTGTGCGGCATTGTCTGCGCGGAAGTTATCGAGGAACAACATTTGGGGCCACTCCACGGGATATTAGTCAACTTTGCTGTGAAGGCAGTTTAGGCCGCTGATCAGACTGGCCGTCTGTACAGTATTGAACACACCGATGCAAAGAAGCTGCAGAGAAATTAAGGAGATGCAGAAGCCTTCTTCATCGCGTATGAGTGGGACGGGAGGCGTAGTGGGATTCCCCGAAGGAGAATTCGCCTGAGAGTCAGACCCAGCCAACGAGGATTCGAAGCAGCAGCAGTTCCCAAGCGGTCCGGCGCTGCGATACTGACGCATACCTCATGTGACCTCCTAGTGCGAAGTCTTACTGCTAGACGTGATCGAACAAGGTCATGAAGCCGAAGTCCATATGCAACTGCTGGTGGCAGTGAAACAGGGTGAGGCCGGGATTGTTGGCGATGAAATCGATCTCGGCCTCCTGGTATCCGCCTACCATCACGATATCTTTAACGACTCCTGAGGTTGGCTGACCGGCAATCCGCGTCAACTCGAAACTGTGACGATGCAGATGAATCGGGTGAGTGTCATCGCTCGCATTGCGCATCCGAATGCGGCAGCGCTTGCCTTGGTGCAGATGGAACGCGGGCGGCGCCATCATCTGGTCCATGGGATACGCCACGCCGTTAATGGTCCACTGATTGAATCCGTCGAGCGCGGCGTTCTGCTTTTCGAAAAGCATGTCGAATATTTCGTCAGGCTGCGCGGTGGTCGCGCCGGGATTTCCGAAGCGAGCGTAGTTCCACTTAAACGGTTTCGGAGGGATCCACTGTGGCTTTCCCTTGCAACCGGCGTACTCGACCACAATGCCCATGCCGTGGTGACGGTCGTCATCGGCCAGATCGCCCATGACCCAGACACCGGGATGATTCATTTCGCCGATGGCGGAGATGCGCTCGGCGGTTCCCAGCCAGAGGCCGGGCACGCGAACTGGTTTGGGCAGCGGGTTGCCGTCCATGGCGATCACGCTGAAGCTGTGGCAGGGAAGCGCGAGGCTGCGAATCTCAGTGGCGCTGCCATTGAGAATGTGAAACAGGATACGCTCGCCGTGTTTGACGCGCACCGGCTCGCCGTGACCGAGCATGCGCCCGTTCGGACACCACTTCGACAGCAGGCGCTAGTGTGACCCGCCTCACTGCAAGGTAGTGCTCGCCCAGACAAGAATAGGTCATGCCGTTCAGCACCGTCACAGGCGGGAGACCGGGAATAAGGACTTTTGACGAACTGCGCCGTTGTGCTCAGCCCCTAGGGCCAAAACGCGTTGCGGTAGTTGCGGCTGACGACGAGGTTGCCCTGACAGCAGCCTATGGCGCCCTGCAGCTCGGGATTGCCGTTCCGGTTCTGATTGGCAACGAGCAGAAAATTCGGACCACGGCGGAGGCGCTCGGGCTCACGGGCTTGATTGCAAGGGCAGAGTTGGTCAACGCAGATGACGCCGCAATTCTTGCGACGCAGATGGCGCGTGAGGGCTACGTGGACTTACTGCTGAAGGGTCATCTCCGCACGGATGAACTCTTGCGGGCCGCGCTGGCCAAAGAGGATGGGCTGCGGACAGGACGTCTGTTGAGCGACGTGCTTCTTTATGAGGACAAACTCTCGGGCGAGATCAGGTTGGTGGGCATCACCGATGGGGGGCTGAATGTTTTACCGAACCTGGAGCAGAAGAAGCAGATCGTGCAGAATGCCATCGCGGTCATGCGTTCCTTGGGACAGGAGCGCCCGAAAATTGCTCTTATGAGCGCCACAGAAGCCGTCAACGAGTCGGTGCCATCGAGTGTGGATGCCAGGAAGCTCACCGAGATGGGCGAAGCGGGTCAGTTCGGTGACGCAGAGGTCTTCGGACCGCTTGCCCTCGATTGTGCGCTTCTGAAGTCTGCTGCGCTGGCGAAGGGCATCGAGCACCCGGTGGCAGGTCACGCCGACTGCATGGTGGTTCCGAACATCGAGGCCGGCAACCTCCTGGCAAAATCCGTGAAGTATTTGGGCGGCTCACAGTGCGCCCACGTGATTGCTGGTGCGAAGTTGCCAATCATGATCCCTTCGCGCGTGGAGAGCGTGGATGACAAGGTGAACTCCATTGCCCTGGGGGTGATTTTTGCAGCCTGGTGAATTTAGAATTCTTGCCATTAACCCCGGTTCCACGTCTACGAAGGTGGCGCTGTATATTAACGAGCACCCTGACTTCGTCACAAACATCCGACACTCCGACGACGAGATGGCGCAGTTCCATGGACGCCCGGTTCTCGATCAGCAGCAATTTCGGTCCGACCGGATTGAAATTGTAGTCCGTGAGGCCGGACACAATGTTCGGAAACTTCATGCCGCGGTCGGACGGGGTGGTCTTCTGCCCCCCTTAACCAGCGGCACTTACGTGGTGAATCAAGAGATGCTCGACGAGTTGCGAGTAGCCCGGCGCGGCGAACATGCTGCCAACCTAGGCGCCTTTCTGGCATATGACATCGCGCAAAAGGCTGGCGTGCCAGCCTACGTCGTTGATCCGGTCAGCGTGGATGAATGGCCGGGGTGTGCGCGGCTGTCGGGGTCAGCATTGCTGGAGCGGCAATGTCTGTCACATGCCCTGAATTCGAAGGCGGTGGCCAAACGTTATGCCCGTGAGTGCGGCGAACCCTATGAGTCACTGAGGTTGATTGTGGCGCACCTGGGAAGTGGAATTTCGGTTTCAGCGCACGAAAACGGCCTCATGGTGGACGTGACCAACTCGCGCGAAGAGGGGGCATTTTCCACGGAGCGTGCCGGTGGGGTACCGGTGATGCAACTGGTCAATCTTTGCTTCAGCGGCAAGTACACCCAGAAGCAAGTGGAAGGGTTGCTATTCCGCGATGGCGGACTGTATTCCTATCTTGGCACGAAGGACCTGGTGGAAGTGGAGCGCCGCATTGCGGGTGGTGAGGCCAAGCCTAAAACAGTGTTCGATGCAATGCTCTACCAAATCGCGAAAGAGATCGGGGCGATGGCTGCCGTCCTGCACGGGCGCGTGAATGCTGTGCTCTTCACCGGCGGGATGGCGCGTTCGCAGCGCTTGGTCTCGACACTGAGTGAGTACGCAGGCTGGATCGCTCCAATATTGGTTTATCCGGGCGAGGACGAACTGCAGGCACTCGTGGAAGGCGCATTGCGGGCGCTGCGTCACGAAGAGCAATCAAGAACTCTGGCGCTCGGAGGCAATGTCGTGATCGAGGTTTAAGGCGACGGCCTCAAACGTCCGAATCTTGGGATTCCCCTCAATGATTTTTGAAAGTATCTTTAACACTTGCGGGTAGACGCTGGCATCGTAAGCTTCTGCATTGCTCCTGTTGTCCCACAAGCTGATAGAAATCCGTTCCATACTCGCAGGATTTGACAATGTGATCTCGCCCTTGAAGCCTTTCTGCTTGCGAAGCAAAGGTAGGACCTCGTTCTCGAGCGTCCGGGCGAACTCAGCAGCCATGTTGAGCGCTCTCACGCGGAAATGAGCATTACGAGCAAACATCTTCAACCTCCCCTTGAGGACAGCGGCGGGTGGCGCAAGGCCAAGGCAGCGGCCAGCTGGTCTTTAGTGGATGTCGGCGACGCCTAGCCAAGCTATCGCTATTAAGTCTCACATAATAATATAGAAATACGACGGTGCTGCAACCCGAAAATTCCCTGCCGCCGTGCACATCGACCGCGGTCATGCCGCCGAGGCTGAAGAAGCCACCGGCCGTCACCGTTTTCAGCATGAAGTTGTTCTTAGTCAGGAAGGCGTCCAACTCGTCCTCGCGAACGCCCGCGTTTACCGTAACCTGGTTCTCTCCCGGCACAAGCACAATACTCTGATCGTGACCAGGTCCCAGGTCCTTGTAGCACGACATATCCACAAGGTACGACGTTGTCGTCTGCGGCACCGCGTCACGCTTGTCATCGACCACCAACGGCGACTGCGAATGGCGCTGGCCTGTGACTCGGACAGTTACGCCCGTTCTCAGGGTTATTTCTCGATGGGAAGTTCTTAGTTCTATGAGTGGACCAGCCTAACTTTTGGGCAAAACGCATGTGATAAGGCCTGTTTACAACGGCTATCCCAAACCGCCGTCGTCCTCGGAACCTCAACCAGATCGCCCTCAACCGAAAATGCCGCGCCGAAAATGTCGCCTGACGATCAGGCCACTGGCAGGCTTGCAATTGCACAACACTGGGGGTTACTCTTTCCGGCAATCTCCAACGGAAATGTGTCGCCGCGTAGAAGAAAGTGCAATGGCGTGTGCAGCGCATTTGCATAGGGTCTCTGAATGAACGAATCGCGGGGTACACATGAATCAAGACCAGGTGATATTAGTAGGTTCCATTGTGGCGTTGGCCGTAATGGCGACGATCTGGTCGCTGAGACGTTCGAAACCGCAGCGCACAAAGCATTGGACTGTCGCACCCGGCCGACTGCATCGCTGTGTCATTTTGCTTTTGCCACTTCTTTGGCTGATATGCGGCGCGGCGCTTGCCCAAGCCCCGCCTGCGTCGGGCGACTACACCGCCGCGCTGCCCTCCGTCGAGAAGGTCAAAGCACAACTTAAGGGCACCGATGCAACTGACACCATCGCGCGCCAGGTCGCTGTCTTCACGTACCTGCAGACCTACATCACGCGCATTAAGGGACGCCCGAAAATACGGCGGCCCCTTCACGCCCGGCGAGGAGAAGCTGATGCGCGACTATGCCCTCGCCGCTTATCAGCTCTCGCAGGACTTCTCCAAAACCCACTCCCCGGAAGAGGTCAAGGCCTTCCAGCAGCTCGAAGGCAGGTACGAGATTAACAACGCCCTGGACTGGATCAAGCAGCTTGAGGGCCAGCAGGCAGCCGACACGTACCGCGGCACCGAAGCCTCCCTCGCCCAGAGCTATAAACAGCACGAAGACCAGCTCCAGCACCAGATGAAGCAAGACCAGGGCGGCGGTCGCTCATCCATCGCGGGCGATGCCGTCCTGGACCCGATGGGTATATTCGCCGGCGCAGAGGCGAACCGGGAGAAAGATCCGGAACTGCGGCGCTGTTTGGAACTGGGCGGAACGCTGGACGCGTGCGAAGGTATGGGTGCTATGGAAGGTATGGCAAGCATCCTGATGCCCTTCGCAGGAAAGCCGGACGCCAACGAGGCTCCACCTGTCGCCGGGGTCGTCCTCGTCGGCACCTATCACAGCAGATCACAGCTCCCCAGCCTCAGCTTCGGCAACGGCTCTGCAACCATACAGGACTGCGGCTCACTCGTTCCCGACAATCACGACTACACGCTCCGAAAGTCCGGTAACACTGTGCAGCTCGTTCTCGCCAACGAGCCCGAACCCATCGTAGTCACCATGCAACCTGACGGCACTCTCGCCGGTCCCGGCTCTGTCCTCGTCAAAGGACGCATCATCACGGGCTACACCACCACGACCAAGACGGTCATGGTGGATGGCGCTCCCGCCGCCGCGCAGGGATACTACTGCAACGGTCCCTGCAGCACCAGCACGTCCGTTCCGAACTACGCACCGAAGATCGAACGCTGCACCATCGGTTCCATGGCGTTCGTACCTCCAAAGCCCGTTGCTCCGGTTAAAACCGGCATCGGCTTTCTCGATGCATTGAGCACGAATACGCCACTCGTGACAGGTTTCCGTATGACGGGCCGCTACGTTGACAGCTCCGGACTAACGCTGGAGTTCGACAATGACGCGGTCATCCTCGACTGCGGTAAAGCTCACGCCAAGTCGCCATACATGGTCGACAACACACCGACCGGCTTTGTCGTCCACGTCCAGAACGGCGGCGGAGCTTTCCTTCTCGGCGTCGCGCCTGACAACACGCTCCGCGGCTCCGGGTCCACGAGTGTGAACGGCAAACTCGTCTCTTCGATCCGCGGCGAAAACGTCAGCTTCACTCCGCATTCGGAGAGCTGCAGCGTCGGCACCTTCGCTGCCAGAAGCAAGCGGAACACCATGCGTGCCTCGAGCAGTCCGAGCTCAGCCGTGCCGGCAACCTATTCATCGCCCGCGCCGGTCGCCGCCGCAGCAGTCACGCCGGCACCGCCGCCCAACTCGACCGATACTTCTGCTGGCTCTGCGGGTCAGCGCGCCGATTTTCGAGTCCTGCTGGACTCCTCCTTCTCCGGAACCAACCCGCTTGCCGGCCAGACCGTATTCGTCATGCGCAAGCCGATCGGCGATGTCCTCCGCGAGCTGGGCCTTGCCGTACCTGCTAACTCAACCGCCGCCCAGGCGATGAAGGCCCTTCAAACCCAATGCCATTCGACGCAAGGCTGCTCCTCGATCATCCAGGGCATGAGCCGCTCTTATGTAGCCACCACAAAACTAGATGCCTCAGGGAAAGCCAAGCTCTCCGCGAGAAACGCCGCTGGAACCTACTTTTTCTTCGCAATCGTCCCCAACTCGGGCGGTTCACTTGTCTGGGATATCGCCGCCAGCCTTGCCCCGGGCGAGAACACTGTCACGTTCAGCACAAAGAATGCAGAAGAGGTCCGGTGATGTCGAAAAGCCGAAAGGCGCTGACCTCCGCTGAGCTGGCGTTCGAACCAGCCAAAATCCATCTCCTCTACCGAATCGAATCTGGCGCTGGTGCTAAAGGATGTAGGCAGTTGAAGAAAGTCCGCGATCTACTGCGAAACGCGGATCGATAGGTTGTCGCTTGACATGGGAAGACAATCCTATGGTGTAACAAGGACGCTCTGAGGGGATGGCTGGCCGGCGACTGAGAAGCTATTGGCAGTTGGTCTTAAATCGCCATTTCCCTCGCTGGTTGTTAGTATGACTGTCATTCCCGCTGACCCGTGCTTAGTGGACCAACTAGGCTTCCAGGAGTGGTGTCTTGTAGGCGTCAGAGCCAATCTTGCGCCGGGCACCTATACCATCGGTGCAACTTGGAACAACCTGCTCGACCCGATGATTTTCCCCGGAACGCTGGCCGGCCAAGGAATTGCAAATGTAAACGGCCCCAGCGTAGTGCTCCTTCACAATGAGTACATAGCGGGAGGAGTGCTGACGGACCCAATCAACACCACGGGCGACATGATGTCTTATTTCGGCCCCAATTTCACCTACGTGCCATCGGTGCCCGAACCGGGTACCCTCATTATGTTGGGAACCGGAGTGCTCGGTCTGGCGGGTGTCCTTCGCCGCAAGATCAACTTGTAAGTTTCGGATAGTTTCCCCTCCCAGCCGCCCTTCGGGGCGGTTTTTCTTTGAAGAGAGGAGCAACAGGTCTTGAATCGTGCCAGAGTGCCTGAATGCCCATGTAACGGGGAAGCCGGTTGTCGATCTTGTCGAGGTCGCCGCGGATGCCTTTGGTGAATCCGATGGAAAGCTGTTGAACTACAAAGGCTCGTCAATGCAGCCATTGCGCCGCCGCAGCCGGCGCGATCAATGGTCCATAACTTCCGCGTCGCTGACGGTACGGGATCTGGCCGTCTTAGCCAACCCAGCGGTGCATTCCATTGACGGTCACTCCTTGGCGTGACGCCAATCACTGCCTCAACCATGGAGGTGGCTCATAGTCGTGCCAGCGAGGAAAGGCAGTGCCGACTCGAACCCAGCCCGGGAGAAGACTCCTCCGTTTAATCCCCACCCGATACGCACGTTTCGTCGTGCGGACAGGGACTATCGCACATCGACGAATCCTCCTGCAAAAGACGATTTCCCGTACCCGTGCTCTTCGCTGCAGGACAAGTTCGCACACATCAGGCCACCTGAAGCGGAGGATCATGCCGGCTTTGTCGAGGACAAACTTTACCGCTTCGTTCGGCTTATCGCATGCCCACCACCTGGAACGTCGTTGAGGAGCCGCCATTGACCACTGAGCCCCCGAGAATCGGAGAGACCTTCATCGTCGAATCCCAGTCTCTCGAGCAATTGCTTCAGGCGCTGGTTCATGGCGGCTATGAAGTCGTCGGACCTGCGGTTTGCGAAGGCGCCATCGTTTACCAGCGATTGACTTCGGTCAAAGATATGCCTGCGGGCTGGACGGATGAACAGGAAGGCGGCAGGTACAGGCTGAAGCGACGCAACGATGACGCGTTGTTTGGCTATGTCGTTGGCCCCCACTCGTGGAAGAAGTTCCTGCATCCACCGCTTGAGCGCTTATGGCAAGGAAAGAGAAAACCAAGGGGATTCCGCGTAGAACCAGAAGATCCCGCTAAGACCAAGTATGCGTTCTTCGGTGTGCGTGCGTGCGAACTGCATGCGATCGCGATTCAAGACCAGGTCCTTTCGCAGGGCCCGTACGCGGATTCTGACTACAAGGCGCGACGGGAGAATGTGTTCATCGTAGCTGTCAACTGTGGCCAGGCTGGTGGCACTTGCTTTTGCGCTTCCATGAACACCGGACCCCAAGCGACATTCGGCTACGACCTGGCCTTGACCGAACTGTTGCGGAGCGACAAGCACTGCTTCCTTGTGGATGTGGGCACCGAGCGCGGGGCCGAGATCCTGTCTCAGACCCCACATCACAAAGCCGGCGACACAGACAGGCAGTCAGCGGCCTCGATCGTGGCGGAAACGGCGCGACACATGGGCCGGACCTTGGAGACCCAGGGAATCAAGGAACTCCTGTACCGCCATGGCGAAAGTCCCCTGTGGGACAACGTGGCGGCACGTTGCCTGTCGTGCGCCAACTGCACGATGGTGTGTCCGACCTGCTTTTGTACGACGGTGGACGACGTCACCGACCTGACCGGCAGCCGTGCGGAGCGCTGGCGGAGATGGGATTCGTGCTTCACCGTGGACTTTTCCTACATTCACGGCGGGAGCGTGCGCGTCACAACGAAATCGCGCTATCGCCAGTGGATGACCCATAAACTCGCCACCTGGATCGACCAGTTTGGCAAGTCAGGGTGCGTGGGCTGCGGCCGCTGCATCACCTGGTGTCCGGTGGGTATTGATATCACCGCGGAAGTGCGTTCCATCCGCGACAGCGACGCCAGCAGCACTGCGTCCGATTCGAGCAGGAGTGTGCATGACAATACAAACGCTTGAACCGATTATTCGCGAGCTGCCCTTTTTCCAGGGCATGGAAGACCGGCATCTGGAAGTGATCACCGGATGTGCCAAGAACATGCGCTTTGCGGAAGGAGAAACCATCTTTCGCGAAGGCGATCCGGCAGACCAGTTCTACATCCTCCGTGAGGGTCTGGTGTCAGTGCAGTTCATGATCCCGCACCGCGGCCTTACTACGGTGCTGACGGTGGGGGAGGGCGATGTGGTCGGGTGGTCCTGGTTGTTCCCGCCCTATCGCTGTCATTTCGATGCGCGGGCGCAGCGCGCCACGCACGCCCTGGCGTTCGACGGTAAATGCCTTCGCACCAAGTGCGAGGAGGACCACGATCTCGGTTACGAGATCTTCAAGCGCTTTATGCAGGTCATTACCGAACGCCTTGAGTCGACAAGACTGCAGCTTCTGGATCTCTATGGCAACCGTGCTTGAACAATCCGTAACGGTTGAGTTGAACCCTATGCTTCCTATGCTTTACCGCATCCAGCGGGTGAGGCAGGAGACGGACGATACGTTCACGCTGGAACTTGTCCCCGCCGACTCCGGAGATGGGTTCTCGTTC
Organism: uncultured Acidobacteriaceae bacterium; assembly: GCA_963798275.1. GTDB lineage: Bacteria > Acidobacteriota > Terriglobia > Terriglobales > Acidobacteriaceae > CAWCTB01. The sequence continues at coordinate 55,825 of CAWCTB010000025.1, read as the reverse complement.
GCGCCCGGGCAGTTCAACATGCTGTACGTTTTCGGCGTGGGAGAAGTGCCGATTTCCATCAGCAGCGATCCTGGCGGTTCCCCCCTGATTCAACACACCACGCGGGTTGTTGGCACCGTGACCAAGGCCATGCGGCTGCTCAAACGGGGCGACATGCTGGGCATCCGCGGCCCGTTCGGCACACATTGGCCGGTGGAAGAAGCGGTCGGACGCGATGTCGTGATTGTGGCCGGCGGTATCGGACTCGCACCCTTGCGACCGGCCCTCTATCGGCTCATGGCCCACCGCGAGAAGTACCGGAAGATCGTTTTGTTGTACGGCACGCGCACTCCCGAAGACATTCTCTACCGCCGGGAGTTGGAGCATTGGCGCGGCAAGTTTGACCTGGAAATCCAGGTCACGGTCGATCGGGCGGCCAGCAGTTGGCGGGGCAACGTTGGCGTGGTAACCACTATGATTTCGCGTGCTCCGTTCGATCCCTCCAACACCGCAGCCTTCGTTTGCGGCCCCGAGGTGATGATGCGCTTTACCGTGATGGAGTTGCAGAAGCGCGGCGTGGCAGCGCAACGGACATACCTTTCCATGGAACGCAACATGAAATGCGGTATCGGCCTGTGCGGTCACTGCCAGTACGGCCCGGTGTTCACCTGCAAGGATGGCCCGGTGTTCTCCTTCGATCGCATCGCGGTGCTTCTTGGCAGGGCGGAGGTCTGATATGGCCCAGCGCAAGCCCAAGCTCGCAGTCTGGAAATTCTCTTCGTGCGACGGCTGCCAGCTGAGTCTGTTGGATTGCGAGGATGAATTGCTGGCGGTGGCCGACGCCGTGGAGATCGCCAATTTCCCTGAGGCTTCGCGCGCTGTCGGCAAGGGCCCTTACGATCTGTCCCTGGTGGAAGGCTCCATCACCACTGCTCACGATGCCGAGAGAATTCACGGGATTCGCCGTGCCTCGAAATTCCTGGTGACGATCGGTGCCTGTGCGACCGCCGGTGGTATCCAGGCACTGCGGAACTTCAAGGACGTAAAGGAATTCACTTCCATCGTCTACGCCCGGCCCGACTACATCGAGACGTTGAAGAAATCGACGCCCATCACCGACCATGTGTTTGTGGATTTCGAGCTGCGCGGTTGCCCGATCAACAAGTACCAACTGGTAGAAGTGATTAGCGCTTACCTCAATGGGCGCAAACCAAACACTCCGCCGCATGCCGTATGTGTCGAGTGCAAGCAACGCGGCACGGTGTGCGTCATGGTGGCAGGCGGTACCCCGTGCATGGGGCCGGTGACTCAGGCGGGCTGCGGGGCCCTGTGCCCGGCCTATGCACGCGGATGTTACGGATGCTTTGGGCCCAAAGAAACCTCCAACACGCCAGCGCTCAGCGCGTGGTGGAGCCAACTGGGAGTCAGCGAGCGGGACTTGGTGCGGGCCTTCCGCAGTTTCAATGCCTACGCTGAGCCCTTCCGCCGGGAGAGCGAATCGCATGAAAAGTAGGACCGTCAAAGTCGATTACCTGGCGCGCGTAGAAGGGGAGGGGGCCCTACTGGTGAAGATGAAGGGCCCGCAAGTAACCGACGTGAAACTGAAGATCTTTGAGCCGCCCAGGTTCTTTGAAGCCTTCCTGCGCGGCCGGAAATTCAGCGAGGCGCCTGATATCACAGCGCGCATCTGCGGTATCTGTCCGGTCGCGTATCAGATGAGCGCGTGTCACGCGATGGAGGATGCCTTCGGGGTCAAGATCAGCGATCCGATCCGCGCTCTGCGCCGGCTGATCTATTGCGGCGAATGGATTGAGAGCCACGCCCTGCACGTGTACCTGCTGCATGCTCCCGACTTTCTGGGTTACGAAGACGCGATCAGGATGGCTAAAGACCATCCTGCCGAGGTACAGCGGGGCCTTCGTCTGAAGAAGGCAGGTAATTCAATCGTGAGCTTGATCGGCGGCCGGGAAATTCATCCCATCAACGTGCGTGTTGGTGGCTTCTATAAGATCCCGGGCAAGGCGGAGTTCCTGGCTCTGGCCGAGGAGCTGAAGTGGGCCCGGGAAGCTGCGATAGAGACGGTACGCTGGGTTGCCACATTCCCTTTCCCTGATCTCGAACGCGACTACGAGTTTGTGGCTTTGCGGCATGATAACGAGTATCCGTTCAATGAAGGACGCCTGGTTTCCAACAAAGGACTCGACATACTGGTCCGCGAATACGAACAGCACTTCATAGAGGAACATGTAGCTCACTCCAACGCCCTGCAGTCCGCGCTGAAAGAGCGCGGCGCCTACCTGGTTGGCCCGCTGGCGCGGTATAACCTGAACTTTGATCGGCTCTCTCCTGTGGCTCAGGAATCCGCGCGATCCGCGGGTCTGGGCACCATCTGCCGCAATCCGTTCCAAAGCATCGTTGTGCGCAGCGTGGAAATGGCGTACGCCTGCGATGAAGCGCTGCGCATCCTCAGCCAGTTTGAGATGCCTGACAAGCCCTGTGTCGATGTTGAACCGCGCGTCAGTACAGGCTACGGCTGCACGGAAGCACCGCGAGGAATCATCTACCATCGGTATCGTCTGGACGATCGGGGCATAATCCTCGACGCCAGAATCGTTCCTCCCACCTCACAGAACCAGAAGACGATCGAAGGCGACCTCTGGCAGTTTGTTATGGCCAATATCGAAATGCAAAAGGATAGGCTGCAGTGGCGCTGCGAAATGGCTGTTCGCAATTATGATCCCTGCATCTCCTGCGCCACCCATTTCCTGAAATTGAGTATCGAAGCCGAATGACAGCAGACCGGCCCATCACCGTCGTCATCGGAATCGGCAACGAATATCGTGGCGATGATGCAGTCGGGATTGTCGTCGCGCGTCGCCTGAGAGCGCAGCTTCCCCACGAAATCAAGATCATCGAAGCAGGGGGCGAGGGTGCGTCTCTACTGAATGCCTGGCAGGGAGCGACATCGGTGGTGCTACTCGATGCGGTCCAATCAGGCGCACGCCCGGGAACAATCCATCGCTTCGATGCCAGCACAAAACCAATCCCCAGTGGATTCTTCCATTACTCAACCCACGCTTTTAGCCTGGCCGAGGCGGTCGAACTGTCCCGAGCTTTGCACCAACTACCTCCGCACCTGATCGTCTACGGAATCGAAGGCAGCGATTTTGCGGCCGGTGTCGGACTGTCAGCCGCCGTCGAAAGAGCTGCGGCATCGGTGATATCACAGGTTGTTAGCGAGTTACCCACGTCATGTTCTGGAGAGGTCAAGCAATGAAAGCGTACATCGTCGTTAACGCAAAAGTGGGCACAGCTCGTGACATCGCCAGGGCGGTCGCGGCGCTGCCGGGCGTAAAGATGGCCGATGCTTGCTGGGGCACTGGCGATGTCTATGCCGTAGTCGAGTTTTCCGCTTGGAATGAGCTCAATGGGGTGGTTATGGACAAAATTCACACGATGCCCGGCGTGATCAGGACAGAAACGCACGTTGCTGTCGAAGGGTGAGCTGTACCTCGACCCGGTCCATCAGGTCGTCAGAGTCTTTCGCCCCCTATTACGTGACTGCGGGCGCCTTCTTCTCCAAGAACGCAATCCGTTTCTGCTTCTCCTCCTGGGAGCGGAACGTTCGGGATTCTTGTAACCTGCCGCCCGCGCGGCTTCGGTATTATTTCCGACATGAGTGTTCCTCAAGAGATTTTGTGAATCGGCCGGCCTTGAGTTCCGTTTGATTGGCCCCTGATCACTATCTTCACTGCCCCACGATTTGGCTCTTCAATGTGCCGATAGCGCTCATTACTTCGTTCTGCTCTTTCTGTGGGACCTTGAATTTGTTGAGGGTTTCCGTCAGGTGTGCTGCCGAGACGTTCCAGTCCGCATCAGTGATATGCAAGCCGGGGTGGGCCGTCTTCATATCCTGGCCGGTGTAGATGCACGGGCCGCCAGTCGCTGCGTAGAGAAAATCAATGACATGCGACTCGACCGTGGCTTTCGAGGTGTCGTTCAGGCCGGTAAAGAACTTGGCGAGTGACGGATCTGTCGCCAGCCGGCCGGTCGGACTGAAATTCCGCCCCGATTGATTACACGCGAGCCTTGGTGATTGGTGTCGGCATGCTTTCAACTAGAGCGAAGTGGCGCTCATTTCAGAGCGTGCGCAGTGGTGTGCCCACAATGGCACTTGACAGAGCCGACATTGTTAGAGATGGCCGGTTTTGAACTGATAACTGTTGGCCGCTTTTGAAGTGATCACGGCAGGGTCGGCACATCTTGATTTACAATCGTGCCGTCAGGCAGGCGAGATCATGAAAAGACTCCTCGTCATAGTGGCATGTCTTAGCATTGCCGTTTGGATTGTGGGATTTGTCAACGGCAAGCGTGAGGCGGCGCGAAGGGAGCGTCTCCTGAGCCAAGCCTTAACGCTGGAGCGGGTGTCTTACGAACTCAGTAATATTGCGATACCCAGTAAATGTCCATTACTGGTTTTGGCTGCCAACAGCGTCAACGGAGGCTCCCAGGGGCCTTATTCCTTGGAAGTATCCGGCATCGAGGTTACGAATAACTCACATTCGGATCTGCTTTCCTATCAGATTGAGTGGACCGTGTACCGGGTTGGCAAAAAAGCCGCAAGACTCACCGCAGTGCATGTGCCAAAGCCGTTCGGCACGATCCTGCCTGGTGAATCGAACGCATTTGATAAGTTGCATCTTGCGGCAGACGCCGAATTCGGGTTTAAGGAGGTGTCTGGCAGACTGAGTTACGCTCGTTTCGCAGATGGAACAAGTTGCCAGCTGGCCGAACCGCCTGGTGTTCAGTATGACTCGGGTGCCACTTGGGCGTTTTAGAACTTTACCTCTCACCGTTCTTATGCGTTGGGTGGGGATGGGAGGTAGAGGACACGAGTACCGTAGGTAGGGTGATGATGTCGAATTGCCACTTCCGAATCGCAAAATCGGGCAGCATGAAGAGCAAGACCGATTGGGACATCTTCCACGCCCTGGCAGCGAAGATGGCGGAAGTCGCCACCCAGAAAGGCCTCAAACCTTTCCACGACGAGGCCTTTGACTGGAACCGGGACTTCACACAGCTCGCCCACAATTGGACCGGCAAAGGGTCAGTTCAGACCGATGAGCAGGCGGTCAACTTCATCCTCGGGAATGCGGAAGAAACTAAGGGCGTGAACTACCAGATGATCCAAGAGCAACGCCGGCGCTTCGTCGCCACCGATCCCGAGTCCTGGAACAGCCCCATCAAACCCGGGGTCGCCTACACTCCGTTCCAATTTCAGGCGGATGACAAGCTTTCGTGGCGCACGCTCACTGGGCGGCAGCGGTTCTATATCGATCATCCCTGGTACATCGAGTTGGGTGGAGACGAGGGCTTATCGGGCCAATCTGGAGGCATTACATCGAGATCTTGGGGTTTGCTTGCCGATAACGGATGGTATGGGCGGCCGGACCACCCACTGAATTGACTCAGAAGGGAATTCGCTCTTACCATCACCATGCCACTTCCAACCCTACGCGGGCAGGATGATGGAAACAACCATCTCGCACTACCGCATCCTCGAGAAGCTGGGCGGCGGCGGAATGGGCGTGGTGTACAAGGCCGAAGACACACGGCTGCACCGCTTTGTCGCGCTCAAGTTTCTGCCGGATGACGTGGCCCAGGACCCTCAAGCCCTGGCCCGTTTTGAGCGGGAGGCCCAAGCCGCCTCGGCGCTGAACCATCCCAACATCTGCACGATTTACGACATCGGCGAACAGGACGGACGCGCCTTTATCGCCATGGAGTTTCTGGAGGGGCAGACCTTAAAGCACTGCATCGCCGGACGGCCGCTGGAACCAGAACGTCTGCTTCCCATTGCGATCGATATTGCCGATGCGCTTGACGCAGCGCACGCGAAAGGCATCATTCATCGCGATATCAAACCAGCGAACATCTTCGTAACCGAGCGAGGCCACGGCAAGATTCTCGATTTCGGATTAGCCAAGGTAACGTTCAAGGGCGCCGCCGGCAGCTCCGAATCCGAAACCGTGATATCAGACTTTGACACCCCGCACCTGACCAGTCCGGGTGCGATGCTGGGCACGGTGGCCTATATGTCACCGGAGCAGGTGCGCGCGAAGGAACTGGATGCGCGTACCGACCTGTTCTCATTTGGAGCAGTGCTGTACGAAATGGCGACGGGCGACTTGCCATTCGACGGTGGCAGTTCGGGAGAGATTTGCGGCGCCATTCTGCATAAGGAACCGCAGCCGCCTTCACTCGTCAACGCACAGATTTCCGTGGGACTGGAATCTGTCATCGGTAAGGCGCTGGAGAAAGACCGCGACTTACGCTACCAGCACGCCTCAGAGCTTCGGGCCGACCTTCAGCGGCTGAAACGCGACAGTGACTCGTCTCATCACTCGGCTGCTGTTGTCCCAGGAAACGAGGCAGATGCGGCGCCGGCCGGAGTCGCAAGGAGAGCTTCCAGCTCTAAGCAGCGATTTGCGCCGTCAAATGTGACTAGTGCCAAGGCTGTGGTACAGGAACGTCGCGGCTTTCGCTGGAAGATCGTCACGACCATACTGTTGGTGCTCGCGGCCATCGTCGCCGGCGGCTTGTACTGGCGCACGCACCGGGCCCCGATACTGACCGAGCAGGACACGGTGGTTCTGGCAGACTTCAACAACACAACTGGCGATGCGGTCTTCGACGACACCCTGAAGCAGGCGATCGCGGCGCAACTGGGACAGTCTCCATTCCTGAACATCCTGTCGGACGCGAGAACTCACGCCACGCTTCGACTGATGGCCAAGCCGGCGAATACCAAGCTGACGCCGGAAGTGGCGCGCGAGCTCTGCGAGCGCAGTGACGGCAAGGCATACATCGCGGGTTCAATTGCAAGCCTGGGCAGCCAGTATGTGATTGGCCTGGATGCCGCCAATTGCAAGACGGGCGACTTTCTGGCGCAGGAACAGGTGACCGCGGAAAACAAAGAACATGTTCTCCGTGCCCTGGGCGAGGCTGCGACGAAGCTGCGCAAAAAGCTTGGCGAGTCGCTCAGCAGTGTAGATAAGTTTGACGCTCCTCTCGATCAAGTCACTACGCCCTCTCTGGAAGCCTTGAAGGCGTTATCGGTGGGAAGAAAGATTTTGCAGGAGAAGGGTCCGGAGGCGGCAATCCCCTCGTTCAAGCGGGCGGTCGAGCTTGACCCGAATTTCGCCGCCGCGTATTCGGCATTGGGAATCTCGTATACCAACCTGCGAGAGCCGGGATTAGCCAGTGAGAATTTGCAGAAGGCTTATGACCTGCGCGATAAGACGAGCGAGCGGGAGAGGTTCCGCATCTCGGCGAATTACTATCTGCTGGTCACGGGCGAACTGGAGAAAGCGATCCAGACCTATGAGACCTGGGCGCAGACCTATCCGCGAAACAATGAACCTTTCGGCAACCTGGGCGTCGATTATACCTACCTGGGCCAATACGAGTCCGCGGTGAACGCCTGCCTGGAAGACCTGCGTCTATTTCCCGGAAGCGCGGCTGCCTTTACCAACCTGGTCGGTCTGTATACCGCACTGAACCGGCCGGAGGACGCGAAGGCCAAGTACCTGGAGGCCGTCGCGCACAAAGTTAATAACCCGTTCCTGCATGGCAATCGATACGGGGTCGCGTTTTACGAAGACGACGTGGCGGAGATGGAGCGGCAAGTCAACGGGTTGAAGGGCAAACCGGGAGAGGACGTGCTTCTCTCCTTCGCATCCGATACCGATGCCTTTTACGGGCGTCTCGCCAGCGCCCGCGAAAAGTCGCAGCGCGCCATCGAATCGGCCCGTCACGCCGACGCGAAAGAAACGGCCGCTGAATGGCAGATGAACTCTGCCCTACGCGAAGCCGAGTTTGGGAATACGGACCGCGCACGCCAGGAGACTGCCGCCGCGCTGACAACCGCCGCGACCCAGGATGTGCAGACTCTTGCAGCCCTGGCATTGGCTCGAACAGGCGATGCCATCCAAGCACGGAAACTTGCTGACGATTTGGCCCATCGCTTTCCGCTCCATACCATGATCAATCGCTATTGGCTGCCGGCTATCGACGCCTCGATCGAGATCGGCCGCAATAATCCGGCGAAAGCCTTGGAACAATTACGATCCGCGACACAGTACGAGTTGGGAACACCCGCTCCCCAGTTCGAGGTTGGCGGCTCGCTTTATCCGGCATATATCCGCGGGCTGGCGTATTTGTCGCTGCATCAGGGCGCGGAGGCGGCTGCGGAGTTCCAGAAATTTCTGGACCACCGTGGTATCGCAGTGAATTCCCCTCTGGGTGCTTTGGCCCGGCTGCAACTTGGCCGCGCCTACGTGCTGGCAGGAGACAAGACTAAGGCACGCCACGCCTACCTGGAGTTTCTTGAGCTCTGGAAAGACGCGGACCCTGACATCCCCGTCCTTAAGCACGCCAAGTTGGAGTATGCGAAGCTGCAGTAATGCCGACTGATGCCGCCTAGCCCGAACTGGATGTTACCCGCCGATGTTTGTCTCAAAGTCGGCTTCTGGGAAGTCTGCCCCGGCTGGAATTCCTCCCGAGCGGCGGGCAATACACCAGCAAAGCGCCCAGGACGTCGGTATCCATTCAACCGCAGTAACAAGAGTCCCGGTCGGGTTGATTTCTCGCAACCGGACTTGTCCCAGCTGATCGAATCGTTTCTCGATTTGGGTAGTGATTCGCACGATTCTGTCGTCTCCGTGACAGAAGTCATAGTCCCCTCCTGTCTGCCCCTCTACAGTGCAAACATGACGGCAACGCCGACCATCTCCATCATGGTGTCGGCAAAACCGCAAAAGGAGACAAGAACATGGCAATTGCAACCACCAAAACCGTCGGTGAGCTCGCCGTCGAAATCCCCAAAGCGCGAATTCGAAAAGCTTGGAATTGATTACTGCTGTGGCGGGAGCCGCACCCTCGGTGAGGCCTGCGCCGAAGCCCAAATCTCCGTCGACGAAGCCCTGTACCGTCTCCAAAAGAGCATGACAGCCGCAGCGCCGAGCGCCGGCCAGGACTGGCAGGAATCAGCCGCTTGCCGACCTGATTGAGCACATCACCAGCACTCATCACGTTTACGTGCGCGAAGAGTGCCCGCGCATCGAAGCGCTCGCCGCGAAGGCGGTGTCGGTCCATGGCAAGAATCACCCAGAACTCCTGCAGGTACAAGAATTGTTCGCAGCGCTCGCCGAAGAACTAAGGGTGCACCTGATGAAAGAAGAGCAGGTCCTTTTTCCCTACGTCTCTCGCATGGAAGAGAGCGTTGTCTCCGGCGAACCCGTGCCGCACGCGATGTTCGGTACAGTCGTGAACCCAGTGCGGATGATGATGCAGGAGCACGATGGTGCAGGCGATGTCCTGCGATCTCTGCGTGCCGTGACCAAAGACTATGCGTTGCCCGAAGACGCCTGCATCAGCTACCGAACCCTCTACCAGGCAATGCAGGGCTTCGAAGCCGACCTGCACCAGCACATCCACTTGGAAAAACAACATCCTGTTCCCACGCGCCGTTGCGATGGAAACGCAGAAATAAGGTTGGTCTGACCAGGGCTATGGCCACATCACCTACTAGCGAGCCGGTGCAACCGCAACCCGAGGCCACAGCGGAGGAGATTTTCGAACGAACTCGTGCACGCGAGGTGCAACTCTCGCGTTTGCTCATCTTCTTTATTTCTGGCGGCCTGCTGTTCATGCTGTTGCCAGGCACATTTCTGGGTGTCTGGAACCTCGTGTCGATTAGCGGCCGACGTGCTGCTGAGAGCATTTCTCCCGCTTGGATCCAGGCTCACGGACACGCGCAAGTGCTGGGCTGGATTGGGAGCTTTATTCTCGGGATCGGCTTCTACTCGATCCCGAAATTGCGTGGCGGGTTGAAGCCCTTCGGTCTTTGGTCGGCGTGGCTATCGGGCTCGATGTGGATGGCAGGCGTGCTGCTGCGCTGGTTGGCAAACGTCTACTTGTGGCAGTGGCGCCTGCTGCTGCCTGCTTCTGCCGGATTGGAACTGGCCGCGTTCCTCATCTTTTTCCGGGCCGTGTCGCAGCACAAGCCGCAGGATAGGGGCAAGAAACAACTCGATACCTGGATTTTCGTCGTTATTGCGGGTACCGTGGGACTGCTCGCGACCCTGCTGCTCAATTTCGGAGCTACTCTTTGGCTGGCAGTGCACGGAAGTTCACCAGCGTTTCCGCAACCCTTCGATCAGCGCTTCCTGGTGCTCGCGGCCTGGGGATTCATGGTTCCATTCGTTTGGGGCTTCAGCGCCAAGTGGCTGCCAGTTTTTCTGGGCACACATCCGCCCGTCAGCCGGCTACTGGGATCGGCGGTCGTGCTCCACGTGGTTGCCATCGTCTTAGGACTCGCTGGGTTCTTCCGAGCGACAACCGTCTTGATCGTGCTGTCTTGTTCACTCGCCATTGTTGCGCTCCGCATTTTTGCCAATCCGGAGAAGCCGGCGAAAACCAAAGGCATTCACGCCAGCTTTCCATTTTTCGTGCGCAGCGCCTACGTGTGGCTGATGGTTGCTGCCATGCTCGGCGTTTGGGCGGCGAACGCCGCAAACTCCACCGGTATTTGGGGAGCATCGCGTCACGCTTTGACCGTGGGATTCATTGCCATGATGGTCTTCTGCATTGGTCAACGGGTTCTGCCTGCGTTTTCAGGGATGCGGCTGCTGTTCAGCCCTGGGCTTATGTTCATCGGGCTTCTCCTGCTATCGGTGGGATGTATACTGCGCGTCAGCGGCGAAGTCCTTGCCTACCAAGAGATTGTCACTGCGGCATGGGGTTGGCTGCCGTACTCGGCGATTCTCGAGCTTTTCGCCGTGACAGTCTACGCAATCAATCTGTTCCTTACGTTCATGCGAGATCCTGTCACGCCACAATCGACGATTGCGCAATTCCGCAGTCCGCGTTCCGCGGCAGAAAATACACGTGGCAGGTGGTAACACATTTCTCGGCTGCCAAGGTAAGACCTAACGCCCAACATGATTAAATTTTGGATAGGCGTTGAATGGCGTACTGCGACTCAAAATCCGCCGGGCTTCGGCCTTTGGAGATCTGGATTTATCCCCGAAAGGGGCTCTGGGAAGGAGGCCAACAGATCGTGTCCGACCGTCCTACGCGCAGAGCCAGGTATTTCTCAACCCACAAACCGATCCACAAAATGCGATGTCTTATACGACTTGCGTGTACTTAGGCAGCCTCCACGCACTTGTAAGTCATTGAAAAGCCTATCTTGATCAGATTCACACGGTGGAAGTCACAGGTTCGAATCCTGTAGCGCCCACCATATCTTCCTTGTCTTTCAATCGCTTACGATTTGCATTCTTTATCAATCTTCTTGGCGCTCGCCGGGGAGCCGAGAGTTCACCTGATGAAGGAAGAGCAGATCCTCTTCCCTTACATTGTCCGCATGGAAGAAAGCGTGTTGGCGGAAGAACTCGCGCCCCCGGCGATATTCGGAACGGGGATGAACCCGGTGCGCATCATGATGCAGGAGCACGATGGCGCAGGCGGTGCGCTGCGTTCGCTGCATACCATCACCAACGACTACAAGGTTCCGGACGATGCGTGCATCAGCTATCGCACGCTCTATCAAGCGCTGCAGGGCTTTGAAACCGACCTGCACCAGCATATTCAGTTGGAAAACAACTTTCTTTTCCCGCGCGCCGTCGCCCTGGTGCTACGCAATAGCCGCCGGGCGGCGCGTTTCCTGGCAAAGTCGTCACCGCCGCTGGACCCTTGGTATGGGCCGGGAGGTGGTGTCCGATGTCTCATCCTCATGTGATAGGGCTCACTGCGCTCCCGCCCGGGTAGGAACAACATGTCCGCGAGGAGAAAAGTGTCCCCACATCATGGGTCTAATGACGCTTTGACGCACTATGAGACGAGTTCTCATTCTTGGTGCTGCCGGCAGAGATTTTCATAACTTTAACGTCGTCTTCCGAAACCAACCAGAATTCAACGTAGTCGCCTTTACTGCAACCCAGATTCCCGACATCGCAGGCCGTCACTATCCGCCGGAATTAGCCGGCGCCCTGTATCCGGCGGGAATTCCTATCGTGGAAGAAGAAAGGATGGAAGAAGTCATTCGCGACGAGCACGTGGATGCCGTCGTGTTTTCCTATAGCGACGTGACACATGCCACGGTCATGCATCTGGCTTCGCGCGCCGTTGCCGCCGGAGCCGATTTCTGGCTGCTCGGCGTGGCGCGTACCCAACTGGCATCGAAGCTACCGGTGATCTCGATCTGTGCGGTGCGTACTGGCTGCGGCAAGAGTCCGGTATCGCGCCGGGTCGCGGCCGAGCTGCGCCATCTGGGCTGGAACCCCGTAGTGGTGCGGCATCCCATGCCCTATGGCGACCTGGTGGCGCAGCGCTGCGAGCGCTTTGCCACGATTGCCGATCTCGATCGCTATGAATGCACCATCGAGGAGCGCGAAGAGTACGAGCCGCACATCGTCGAAGGCACGACGGTATATGCCGGAGTGGACTACGAGGAAATCCTGCGCCAGGCGGAGCAGGACGGCGACGTAATTCTGTGGGACGGCGGCAATAACGATACCTCGTTCTACCGCCCCGACCTCGACATCGTCGTGCTCGATCCGCATCGGCCCGGGCACGAACTTTCCTATTACCCCGGCGAGGTCAACTTCCGCACTGCGCACGTGCTCATCATCAACAAGGTCGATACCGCCAACATCGAGTCGGTGCAATTGGTCCGCCAGCACATCGCGCAGCACAATCCCAAGGCGCTGGTGATCGAGACGGCTTCCAAGGTTTCGGTCGCCGATCCCGCCGAGATCAAGGGCAAGCGCGTGCTGGTGGTGGAAGACGGTCCCACGCTCACCCATGGCGAGATGCCGTATGGCGCGGGCTGGGTGGCCGCGAACCGTTACGGCGCGGCGAAAATGGTCGATCCGCGGCCCTTCGCCGTCGGCTCGATCAAGAAGACGTTCGAGAAGTTTCCCCATCTTGGCAAGGTGCTGCCGGCCATGGGCTACAGCGAGACACAGCGCCACGAACTGGAGGAGACCATCCGGCGCGTGCCCTGCGACCTGGTGCTGGTGGCCACGCCGATTGACCTGGCCCGCACCATCGGGCTGCACAAGCCCAGCGTCCGGGTGAGCTACGAAGTCGAAGAGGTTGGCCCGCCCGCCATCACCGAGTTGCTCGAGCGGTTTACCGAGCAACACAAGCCGGCCTTTGCCATGGCAAGGAGGTAGCCATGCGAAACAAAGACTTCATTTCCATACGCGATTTCTCTCCGGGTGACATCCGGCACTTTCTCCACGTTGCCTGCGAGGTGAAGGCGAAGCCGGAGTTGTATGGCGAAGCGCTCAAGGGCAAGACGCTGGCAATGATTTTTGAAAAGCCATCGTTGCGCACCCGCGTGACCTTCGACGTGGGCATGGAACAGCTCGGCGGCCATTCGCTCTATCTCTCACCCGCCGAGATCAACCTCGGCAAGCGCGAGTCGGTGCATGACGTGGCCAAGAACCTGGAGCGCATGGTGCAGGGGATCATGATCCGCACTTTCGCGCACGAGATCGTCGAGGAGATGGCGCGCGAAGCCAGCGTCCCGGTGATCAACGGCCTGACCGACTTCAGCCATCCTTGCCAGGCCATGGCCGACTACCTGACGATGCTGGAAGTAAAGGGACGCATCGCCGGGCTGAAGGTGGCCTATGTCGGCGATGGCAACAACGTGGCCCACTCGCTGATGTTCGCGGGTGCGCAACTGGGTGCGAACGTCTGGGTGGCGACGCCTCCGGGCTTCGAGCCCAACCTGGACGCGGTGGCGTGGTCGCGGCTGCGTTGCGGCGAAACCAAGGGGCAGCATCGTTACCACGCACGATCCCGAGATGGCGGTGTTCGGCGCCGACGTGGTCTACACCGACGTGTGGGCCAGCATGGGACAGGAAGCCGAGGCGCAGAAGCGGCTGGAGATCTTCCGGCCATATCAGGTTGACGCCACGCTGTTCGGCCGCGCCAAGAGCGACGCCATCTTCTTGCATTGCCTGCCTGCTCACCGCGGCGACGAGGTCACCGACGAGGTGATTGACGGGCCGCGCTCGTTCGTCTTTCAGCAAGCCGAGAACCGGCTGCACGCCCAAAAGGCAATCCTGCTGGAACTGATGACCGAGAAGCTGCTTGATGCTCAGCATCCCGCTCTCGCCGAGCCGATGCTGGAGTTGGTGCGGTAGGCCGAACTTCGAGTTGGCGGGCGGGGCGAGCAATGCATCCCGGTATTGCACCGGCCTCGTCCTGCCGCTCGGAATGAAGAAAGAAAGGTTATGTCGAAAACTGCGTTGGTTGCGGTTGGCGGCAATTCACTGATCCGAGCCGGTGAGAAGGGAACTATCGCCGAGCAGTTGGCCAACACCCGTCGCACCGCCGCGGCCATCCTTGGGCCTGGTGCGACTCGGCTACCGGCTGGTGATCACCCACGGCAACGGGCCGCAGGTGGGAGCGCAATTACTGCGCTCGGAGCGCGCGGCCGACGTGGCCTACGGCCAGACGCTAGACGTCTGCGGCGCTGCCAGTCAGGGCGAGATCGGATACCTGCTGGCGCAGTCGCTGCGCAACGAACTCTCCGCCTCAGGCTTCGAGCTTCCCGTGGTCAGCATGGTGACGCAGACCGTGGTATCTCGCGACGATCCGGCGATGCAGCATCCATCCAAGCCGATCGGCCCGTTCTACTCGCGCGCCGATGCCGAAGAGAAGAAGCGGTCGCTGGGCTGGCACATCGTGGAAGATGCGGCGCGCGGTTACCGCCGCGTGGTGGCCTCGCCCGAGCCGATCGAGATCCTCGAGCTGGAAGCGATTCGCGACCTGGTGAACGACGGCGTGCTGGTGATCTCGACCGGCGGCGGCGGCATTCCGGTGATCCGCGCTGCCGACGGCTCGGTGCAGGGAATCGAAGCGGTCATCGACAAGGACCGTGCGTCGGCGCTGCTGGCGATCAGCCTCGGCGTCGATCTGTTCGCCATCTCCACCGATACCGACTACGTCTACCTGAACTATAAGCAGCCCAACCAGCAGCCACTGCGGCGCGTGACGGCAAGCGAGCTAGAGCGGCATCTTGCGGCCGGACACTTTCCGCCGGGCAACATGGGGCCGAAGGTCGAGTCGGTGTTGCGCTTCATTCGCCACGGCGGCAGCGAGGCCGTCATTACTTCGTTCGAGCACTTGTGCGAAGCGGTCGTGGGCGAGTTTGGCACGCATGTCGTGCCCGATCATGCCGCGGCAGAGGTCCGTGCGCAAACCGAAGTTGAGGTGACGACATGCCGGTAGAGACAACGCGACTAGCGGAAGAAACGACGATGCTGAATCATGGAAACTCTCCTCGTCCATCCACCAGCCTCCGGCACGTGATCGAGTCGCAGCAGTTCACGCTGCCCCTGCTGATGGAGCTGTTTGGCCGCACCCGGCAGATGGAGCGCATCGTGGCCCGTGGGGGCACGCTCGACTACCAGAGCCGCATCCTCGCCAGCCTGTTTTACAAGCCATCGACGCGGACACGCTTCTGCTTCGAGGCCGCGATGCTGCGACTGGGCGGCCGCGTGCTCTCGACCGAACACGCGCGCGACTTTTCTTCCGAGATCGAGGGCGAGCAGGTCGAGGACTCGATCCGCATCATCGGCAGCTACTGCGACGTGATCGTGATACGGCATCACGAGCCCGGCGGCGCGTTGCGGGCCGCGGGCGTGTCGCCGGTGCCCATTATCAACGCGGGCGACGGCGACGGCGGGCAGCATCCCACCCAGGCCCTGCTCGACCTGTACACGATTTACCGCGAGCGTCCGCTGGATGGCCTGAGCGTGGCCTTTATCGGCGAACTTGATCGCGGACGCACGGTGCGTTCGCTGGCTTATCTGCTGGCCAAGTTCGAGCGGGTAAAGATTTTCTTCGTCAGCCCGCACGAAATGCAGATGAAGCCCGACATCCTGCAGTATCTCGACCGGCACGGCGTGCAGTACGAACTGGAACCCGACATCGATCGCGCCATCCGCGAGGTGGACGTGGTGTACCAGACGCGCATCCGGCCGGAGCGTGCCGCGGGCCTGACCGGGCCGATGCGGTATGCCATCGATTCGTCGGTGCTACGCCGCATGCGTCCCGATGCCATGATCCTGCACCCCTTGCCGCGCACCGTGGAGTTGGACAAGACGGTGGACGACGATCCACGCGCGCTGTACTTCCGGCAGGCCGCGAATGGGCTGTGTGTGCGCATGGCGCTGCTCACCCTGGTGCTTGACAGGGAGTAGCCGGACAGGAAAAACGGTTTGCATTTGCCAAGAAACTTTGACGGGAGAAATCGAGGACAATATGGAAGTGATCGA
The DNA here is from genome assembly GCA_963798275.1 of uncultured Acidobacteriaceae bacterium. Lineage (GTDB taxonomy): Bacteria > Acidobacteriota > Terriglobia > Terriglobales > Acidobacteriaceae > CAWCTB01. The sequence continues at coordinate 39,482 of CAWCTB010000025.1, read as the reverse complement.
AAATCGCCTGCTGACGCACGATTTCATCGAGCTCGAAGAAGCCTACGGAGCTCATAACTACCATCCGCTTGATGTGGTGATCGAGCGCGCCGAGGGTGTGTGGGTGTATGACGTCGAGAGGAAGCGCTATCTTGACTGCCTGGCATCGTATTCCGCCGTGAACCAGGGGCACTGCCATCCCAAGATTCTGGCGTCGCTGATCGAGCAGGCGAGCCGGGTCACGCTCACCTCGCGCGCCTTCCGCAATGACCAGTTGCCCCTCTTATATAAGGAACTGCACGACCTGACCGGCTTCGACATGACGCTGCCCATGAACTCCGGCGCGGAGGCAGTGGAGACGGCAATCAAGGCGGCGCGCAAGTGGGGCTACACGGTCAAAGGGATTCCCGACGGCAAGGCGGAGATCATCGTTTGCGCCGGCAACTTCCACGGGCGAACAACCACCATCATCAGTTTCTCCAGCGACGAGAGCTATCGCGAGGGCTTCGGCCCGTTCACGCCGGGATTCAAGATCATCCCCTTCGGCGATGCCAAGGCGCTGCGCGATGCTGTTACGGAGAACACCTGCGCCTTCCTGGTTGAGCCGATCCAGGGCGAGTCAGGCATTGTCATCCCGCCTGCGGGGTATCTGAAGGAATCGGCTGCAATTTGCCGCGCCAAAAACGTGCTGCTGATCACCGATGAAATCCAGTCGGGCCTCGGTCGCACCGGCAAGCTGTTCGCGTTCCAGCATGAAGGCATCCGGCCCGATGCGGCCATCGTGGGCAAGGCGCTTTCCGGCGGCTTCTATCCGGTATCGGCGGTGCTGGGCTCGAAGGAAGTGCTGGGCGTATTCGCTCCCGGCACGCATGGCAGCACATTCGGCGGCAATCCGCTGGGCTGCGCCGTTGCGCGCACGGCGTTGAAGGTGCTGACCGAAGAGAAGCTGATCGAGCGCTCGGCGGAGCTGGGCGCCGTACTTCCTGGAGAAGCTGATGGCGATCAAGAGCCCGCACATCCGCGAAGTCCGTGGCAAGGGCCTGTGGATTGGCTTGGAGCTGAACCAACCGGCGCGGCCCTTCTGTGAAAAGCTGAAAGAGTTGGGTGTACTCTGTAAAGAGACCCATGACGTCGTGATTCGCATCGCCCCGCCGCTGGTGATTACCCGCGAAGAGATCGACTGGGCTTTAGAGCGGATTGCGAAGGTGTTGGCGTAAGACCGGGTCTCCGCACGAACATGAATCGACGCATTCTTTATATCTTCTGTCTGGCTGTGCTGGTGGTTGGGCTCCTGTTCTGGTACGCGGCCGCAAATCCGAACCCAGCGGCACCGGTGGGGAAGGCGGTCGCAATCGAAGCTCCCTTGGGACTGCCGCCGGTTCCCATTCCGGCGGACAATCCCCCGACAGCGGAAACCATTGAGCTGGGACGCAGCCTGTACTACGACACCGCACTCTCTTCCAATAACACCATCTCCTGTGCCTCCTGCCATTCGCCGGAGCAGGCGTTTGCCGATGGCAAGCGCGTGTCCAACGGCGTGGGTGGGAAACTAGGCGTGCGCAATTCGCCCAGCGTGCTGAACTCAGCGTATTGGACGCTGCAGTTCTGGGATGGCCGCGCGCCCAACCTGGAGAAGCAGATCGAAGGTCCGGTGACCAATCCGGTGGAGATGGCACACTCGCTGAAAGGCGTCGCGCAGCGCTTGTCGGAGACCCGAGCTACGTGGCCGCCTTCCAGAGAGCCTTCGGACCGGGACCCATCACCTTCGAAAAAGTTGAAAAAAGCATCGCGTCCTTCGAGCGCACCATGCTGAGCGGCGACTCGGCGTTCGATCGCTATTACTATGGCGGCGATAAAACCGCCATGACACGACGCAGATTCACGGGCTCGAAGTCTTCCGCGACGCGAAGAAGGGCAACTGCGCCGCCTGCCACACCATCGGCGAGAAGTACGCGCTGTTCACCGACAACCAGTTCCACAACATCGGCGTCGGTGTCGACAACGGCGAGCCGACCGATAAAGGCCGCGCGGTGTTCTCGAAAAATCCACAGGACACCGGCGCGTTTCGCACGCCGACGCTGCGCAACGTGGCGCTCACCCCCCCGTACATGCACGATGGCAGCCAGGCTACGCTGAAAGACACCATGGACTTCTACATCGGGGCAGGGAATTCGAATCCCTATCTCGACAAGGAAATCCATGTGCTCGATTTTCTTACCCTGCAGGAGCGCCAGGACCTGCTGGAGTTTATGAAGGCCCTGACCGGCACCATGCCGCCCAACGCCGGTCCTCCCGCGAAGGTGATGGCGCAGGCGAGGAAGTAAGACGCGCACGAGACTTTTCGTCAACACTATCCGTATCCAGAGCAGCAAAGGGAGGTGCCGCTATGACCGACCCTCGCTACCGCTCGTTTGGCATCGCCTGGCTCCTGCTTTACCTTGCGCTCTGCCTGCACGTATTCGATGAGGCCACGACTGGATTCCTGAACATTTACAACCCAACCGTTCTAACGATGCGCGAAAAGCTGGGATGGTGGCCCATGCCGACGTTTGCGTTCCGCGAATGGCTGTGGGGGCTCATCGCCGCTTGTGTCATCTTGCTTGCGCTCTCGGCCGCGGCCTTTCGTGGCGCGCGCTGGATGCGCATTCCGCGGCCGCTCTGTTCGCGATCTTGATGCTGCTGAATGCCGCCGGGCACACCGTCGCCACGATCTTCGGACGTACGGTGAGCAGCGTTACCTTCCCGCGTCCCGCGCCGGGATTCTGGTCGTCGCCGTTCCTGGTGGCCGCGGCGGTGTATCTGCTGGTGCAGTTGCGCAAGACGCGCGCGGCGTGACAATGATGGGGAGGAGCACAATTACGCGCGCGGGAGCGCCAGGATCCAATAGGCGCTGATGACCAGCAGGATAGCGGCGACGGTGACCACAGCGGCGCGCGGACCGAACATTTCGAAGCGCTGACTAAGCGCCGTCAGCAGCAGGACGGTCGCCAGGAACACTGTTACCTTCACATAGTCGTCGCCGGTCTCGCGGGTGGCGACGCCCATCTCGAAATGTGCTCTGGCTTCCTCGGCCAGTTTGGCGGACTCTTCGGCGTTGGCGCTCCGGTATTCCGCCATGAAGATGGGGCCGGCAGGCACGGACGGGTCCTTCAGCCAATCTAGCTTTTGCCATGCCTGAAATGCGACGTTGTATTCGGGACGGAAGCGGCGCTCGTAGAACTCGGCGACCTGATCGTTGTGGGCCAGCTTGGCCGTCATCCAGCTGTTAAACGTGGTTATGTCGTACAGCCGGTCCTGGCCGGCGAGGGTGGCCTTCTGCTGCGAGAGGACAGTGGTGCGCGCAACCTGGGCGTACTCTTTTGCCGAACGGGCGTCCCACTTCGCCGCCTGGTAGCCGCTCCACGCCGTGGCCACGGCCACGATCGCCAGCACCACGGCCTCGGCGATTCCGACCCATTCGTGACGGCGATCGAGATGGTCCGCCGTGATGATGTCCCTGCTCGTGTATCTTGTGGGCGAACTCGACGTTTGAGGTTGACTCGGGCATAGGCTTCTCGACCGCAGTGTAAAGAGAGGCACGGGGGTGCATCAACTGGCAGAACTACGAGGCCAGCGGAGTCCTTGACGTTCGGGCTTATCCTCGATGGTGCGCAGGTAGGCGAGTGGGCGATGCGCCGCCGCGCTCTGGAGGCCATTCATGAGCATAAGCGATCCTCTCCTGGCACCGATCAAGGGAGCCGAGCACCGGGAAGTGGGCGGCGTGCAGATGGACATTACGCCGGTTGGCAATGCCCGGGTCAAGCGCGTGGTCTATCCGCCGGGCTTTCGCTGGTCGACCCACATGAAGCCTATCGTCGGCTCCGATTTCTGTATGCATGCGCACGTAGGATTTCTGGCGCGCGGGCGCATTCACATGGAGTTTGCGGATGGATGCGTGGTCGAGTTCGCGGCGCCGCAGGTTGTCGCTATCGAGCCTGGACACGATGGCTGGGTCGAGGGCGACGAAGCTGCGGTGTTGATCGAATTCGATTTCGAAAATGACACGGTTCGCAGCCTGGGCATGCCGGAGCGGCATACCCACGAGTGAGAGAGGCCGGACCGACGCTAAGGCGCTCGGTTTTCGGGTCGATGGTTCCGTGCGGCACTCCAGCCGTCGGTATCCGTTAGCTGGCGTCCGAGGTCTCGCCGCTCAGCGCCGGATGCTACTCTGTCCTTATAGCCATGAAATACCGATTGCTCGCTGTTGCCGCATGATCCTCGACGCGCTGCACATGATCGCGAACCACGGCTCCTCGCTCACCCGCAACCAGGCGCGTGCGGTCATGGCGGAAATCCTCGCTGGCCAGGCCACGGAGTCACAGATCGGCGCTCTGCTGGTCGCTCTGCACATGAAGGGCGAGACAGTTGAGGAGATCGTCGGCTTCGCCCAGGCCATCCGCGCCGCCGCCACGCCGCTGCAGAACGCCGACGGCGAGGCGCTCGACGTCAGCGGCACCGGCCGCGACGCGCTGGTCGACACCTGCGGCACTGGTGGCGACACCAGTGGCACCTTCAACATATCGACTGCCACGGCCCTCGCCGCCGCTGGAGCAGGTGTGCGCGTAGCCAAGCACGGTAACCGCAGCATCAGTTCCCGGTGCGGCTCGGCCGACGTCATCGAAGCGCTGGGCGTGAATATCAACCTCCCGCCCTCGCGCATTGCCGCCTGCCTGCGGGAGACCGGCATCGCCTTTTTGTTTGCCCCCTCCATGCACACGGCCATGAAGTACGTGCAGCCGGTTCGTCGCGAATTACGCTTGCGTACCGTCTTTAACCTGCTGGGGCCGCTGACCAATCCGGCGCACGCCTCGGCACAAGTGGTGGGGGTGTATTCGGCAGACCTGGTCGATAAACTGGCAGAAGCTCTGCGCGAGCTTGGCCTGCGCCGCGCCTTCGTGGTCCACGGCCGCGACGGCCTCGACGAGATCACCATCACCGGCCCCACCAAGATCGCCGAGGTTCGCGACGGCAACGTGCACTCGTACGAAGTTACGCCGGAAGACTTCGGGCTGCGCCGGGCTCCGCTGAGCGAAATCGAGGGCGGTGACGCGGCCCAAAACGCGACTATCATTCGCCACATCCTCAACGGCGAGCGCTCCAGCCGCCGCGATGTGGTTCTGCTGAATGCGGCCGCCTCGCTGGTCGCAGCCGGACATGCCGACCACATCAGCGAAGCCATCCCTCTCGCCGCCTACGCCATCGACAGCGGCCACGCCCGCCAGCGCCTTGAATTGCTGGTGGAATTCACCAACCGGAATTGAGTAGCGGTCAGCTGTTAGCAACGAGCTCTTGACTGCACAGCGGAGCTGGTAGGCGACTCGTAGGAGCTAATTGCTATGGTTTCTACTGTTCCGGAGGGTACTGTTTGCTTGGCGTCATCTGCTGCGGTGCCGGCTGCGGCGGCTGAGTACCGGAGCTGGGCTGGTTGCCGAAGCCACTATTGTTCTGCTGCCCGAACGGGCTCTGCTGTTGGCTGCCTTGGGGGCCCTGGTTCAACTGGCCGGCCGGCGTGCCGATGTTGGTGTTGCTGATCATGGTCGGCGAGTACGGCCCGCGCAACAAGGTATTGGTTTGGTCCATCAACGGGTTGTAGATGAACTGCCACTCGTTGTACGTCTTCTTCTTGTTGTATACCCGGATGGTCGGGTCTTTGCTGATGCTGGCTACGCCCACGATCGCGCCGCCGCCGAAGGGCTGACCGCCGGTAATGCCAGGGCCGGTACCAGCGCCTGCCGTTCCGGGCGTGTTGCTGGACGCTCCACCCGCCGTGCTCGAATCGTCCGATCCTACGGTGAATGCACTACCGAACTGGCTATTGCCCTGCGCTCCCCCTGGCGTTGTCGGGCTGGCCTGCACTCCCGAGATGCCCGCACCGCCCGTCTGTTGACCAGTCCCAGCGGCTCCTCCTGGGACCAGTGCGCCTTGCATGCCGCCGCTGGTCGAGACCTGGCCTGGCGTCATCGCTCCACCCTGAACCACCGGATTGCTCTGCAGCATCGAGGTCCCGGGGCTTTGCTGCCCCTGGCTCGCCAATGCCGCTGCGGGAATGCCCGCATTGCCCTGCCCGAGCACCGCAGCCACGTCGCCGTAGTGCAACAGGGTCCACTTGCCATCTTTCGTCAGCGGATCCTTGTAGCGTTTGCGAAGGAAACGAATCTGGTTGGTGTTCTCCAGCTGTTCCAGGCTAGCCGGATAGCTGCCGAATTTCTTGTAGTACTTCTTAATGGCGCGCGCGTACTCGGTTCCACGGTGGATCATCTCCTCTTCGCGGTCGCGCTTGATCTGCTGCACCAGCCGCGGCGCCACATACATCGCCGCAACCACCATCAGCGCCATCATCAGCAGGATCGCCAGCAACAGGTGGCCGCTGTCGCGACGCCGCCGCGACGCGACGCAGGCTGCCGGTGGTGATTGAGGATTTGCGTTGCTGAAGATGCTGTTCCGCATACCGCTGTACTACGTTACCCAGTCGTCAGGTAGATGGTTTGCCGGTTGTTGGTGAGCACGTCTTCCACGTCGATCGAAGTGGGATTCACCTTCACAATCTTGTAGCGACGGTTCACAATCTGCCCCTCCTTGGCGATGAAGATATCGTCGCCCGAAGACAAGAAGATGCTCTTGTCGCCGCCGCCTTTGCGGCTGGCAAAGCCGTAGAACTTAAGGTTGATGGGCGGAGGGGGCGGCGGAGGCGGTGGCTTGCTAGTGTCGACCACCGGCGCGACAACTTTCGGCACCGGCGGCGGTGGCGGCTGCGAACGAAAGATGTCGCGCCCCGAACCTGTGTAGCTCACTTCCTCACTCGACTTCAGCAGGTCAAAGCGCAGGGTCGGGTCCAGGGTCTGCGCCAGCAGAGCGTGCGGCGCGTTGCGCGCATTACTAGTAGCCGCGCGGGGAGGGGCAATCGCGGACGTCGCTGTGCTCCCGGTCGAGGCCGGAACCTTTGCCGCAGCGGTCTGCGGGGCTGGCGTTTCCTCGTCGCCGCGGAACGCGCGATAGACCATGAACAGGGCCAGGATTCCCAGCCCTGCGGCCAGAATGGTCTTCGTCTTGTTCTCGGTCCCGATCTTCACTAGGAAACAGCTCCGGTCCGCAAATAGGTTTCCAGCTTCAACTGCAGCCGCACGACCCCTTGCTGCTCGCCTAAGGCGACGCTATCCACCAGGAAGAATATCTTGTCGCGCTCCAGTGCGTTGATGAACTTCACTTCCTGCAGGTAGTCGCCCGACAGCGTCACATCGATGTTCAGCTTGCGCAATCCCTCAACCGGTGCATCCTTGTTGTCATACTTCAGCGCCGCAAATTTCACCCCGGTTTGCGTTGCTAGCTTGCCCAACTCTTCCGCTACTACCGAATAATGCGCGGGGAAGCGCTGAGCATAAAACCCGCCTATGTCGGTGGAGGCCTGTTTCAGCTTGCCGTCCATGCCGCGGGTTGGCAGCACGTCTTTGCGCGTGGCCAGCACCTGGGTCTGGAGGAGCTGGTATTCATTTTCGCGGGTCTGCCGCGAGCGGCCTGCAGGCGACAACATATAGACGATGCAGGCCACGATCAGTACCGACAGCCCAATCACCACCGGCATGAGCGTCTTGCGCACTTCGCGAATCGTCGCCATCAGCGTTTGCCTCCGCCGCTTTGGGCGGTAGTCGCCTCAACCGGTTTTGCAGCCGTGGCCTCTGTCTTTTCGGCAGAAGCGCCCGGCTTTTGCGGCTGTGCTCCGTTCTGCTTCTCCGGCAAGTCCTGCGCATACGGAAGGTACAGCGCGGCAATATCGAACTGGATGTTTCCCGGCCCCGCGCCCTGGTCAGACGAGTTGGTGGTGACGTTCTCGGCCACCACCTGCGGCGACCCAAAGTGGTTCGACTTCTCCATCAGCCTCACCAGTTCCACGGCGCGGCTGCGATCGTCGGTCGCCACCACCATGTGCAGCATCAACTGGTTGTCCTTGGTGTAGTCGGGCTTCATCGAGACCACGTGAATGTTCGGAGGCATCAGCCTCTCCATCTCCGTGAAGACCCGCGTCCACGACAGCGACTTGCGCGCGAACAACTCATTGAGGAAGTGCGAGTCGTCGGCCACCTCGCGGTTCGCTGGCTTGTTGAGGAGGGCCTGGGCCTGGGCCTTCTCGTTGTCGAGAGTGTCGATCTCTTGCCGCGCCTGTGCGATCTTGGCGTCGATGTCCCGCGTCTGCGCCCGCTGATACAGAATGTAACTCGCCAGCAGGATCGCCAGCAGCGCTAGCCCTCCCACCAGCGCCCGCATGCGCTGCAGAAAGTGCTGCGCGACTTCGTAGCGCTGGGTTGCGAGATTGATGTTGAGGCGCATCAGGAAACCAGGGCCCCGGCCACTCCGGCGAGCGCCGACCGCGACACATCTCCCGCGGCCACTCCTGCCATGCCGCTCGAAACCAGTTCTTCCACCCGCACTCCTGCATTCTCGTTAAAGGCCGCCAGCAACGCCTGCGCCGACTGCACACCCGCCACCAGCACGCGCTCGACGCTGACCTGATAGCGGTCCTCGAAGTACACCAGCGACGTATTCACGTCCTCCGCCAGCGACTCACCCGTGACCGCGGCGCCGCCATTTTCCAGCGCGCGATACAGCAGCAACTGGTTCTGATCGGCGATGGCAAACGTCGTCGTCCCCTGCTCCACCTTGATGATCATTGTGGGACGCGACGCGTCCACTAGGCCGAGCGCGGCAACCATCGACGGCAGCACGGTTCCGGGATTGTAGCCCGCCTCGCGCGCCGCCGATTCATACTCCTCGATGACGCTGCGCGGCGTCACCGCTGCCACCACCCGCACCCCTCCGCTCGCCGCTTGCCGGTCAAACGACACCGACGACTGATCCACGTCGAACGGCAACGACTTCTTCAGCCGGAAGCGCACCACCGCTTCGGCATCCTCCGCCTTCTCCGGCATGGTGTCGAAGTCCAGCAGCATGATGCGGGTGGTCGCGTCAGGTATCACCAGGGTGACGTCGCGCGAGCGTCCGGCAACCTCCGCCAGAGCGCTTCGCAACGCTGAAACCAGCGTCTCACGGGAAGCCACGTTGACCTGCTGCAACCCGGGCGCTACCGCGCCCTCTGCCAGGCTTACCGCGGTTACCGATTCCAATATCTGTCCCTTGTCTGGGGACCGCGCCGCAATCACGCGTTCGGCGGTAACTTCGCAGGCTACTCGGGGCCGCGGAATGTGGGTGGATACCATGTCCTAGCGTGTCGTTTCGATGAACGTGACTTTGTTGATCTCCTTCAGCGTTGTCAGGCCACGCTTCACTCTATCAAGCGCCGACTCGCGAAGGAAATGCATTCCCTCCTCCCGCGCCGCCCGCCGGATCTCGCTGCTCGGCCGCTTCGCCAGGATCATCTCGCGCACGTTGTCGGTCAACTCCAGCAGTTCGTGGATCGCCGTCCGGCCGCGGAATCCGGTGCCTGAGCACTCGATGCAGCCCTCGCCCTCATAGAAAGGGAATTGCGCGCACTCCTGCGGATCGAGGCCGCTGGCCTCCAGTTCCTCGACCGAGGGGTGCACCTGTTTCTTGCAAAACTCGCAGATCAACCGCACCAGCCGCTGCGCCAGGATGCAGTTCAGCGAAGACACGAAGTTGTACGGCTCGACGCCCATGTTCAGGAAGCGTCCAATCACGTCCACCACGTTGTTGGCGTGGACGGTGGTGAACACCAGGTGCCCGGTCAGCGCTGCGTTGATGCCGATCTGCGCCGTTTCCGTGTCGCGGATTTCGCCCACCATGATCTTGTCGGGATCGTGACGCAGAATCGAGCGCAGCCCGCGGGCGAAGGTCAGCCCCTTCTTCTCGTTCACCGGAATCTGGGTGATGCCCACGATCTGGTACTCGACCGGGTCTTCGATGGTGATCAGCTTGTCTTCGTCGCTCTTGATCTCATTCAGCGCGGCGTACAGCGTAGTGGTTTTGCCCGAACCCGTCGGCCCCGTCACCAGCACCATGCCGTATGGCTCTTTGATGTAGCGCCGGAACTTGTGCAGGTCGTCGTCGCTGAAGCCCACCACGTCGAGGGTGAGCTTGTGAAACTTCTCGCTCATCGACTCCTTGTCGAGCACGCGCAGCACCGCGTCTTCGCCGTGGATCGACGGCATGATCGACACCCGGAAGTCGATCGAGCGCCCGTTGTAGCGCACCCGGAAGCGGCCGTCCTGCGGTACCCGGCGCTCCGAGATGTCCAGTTCGCTCATCACCTTGATGCGCGAGATGATGGTCGAGTGGTGCTCCTTCGCAATGGGCTGCATGGCCTGCTGCAGCACCCCGTCGATGCGGTACTTGATCACCACCGAGTCGTCCCGCGTCTCGATGTGGATGTCGCTGGCCCGGCGCTGCAGTGCGGTAAAGATCGTCGTCTCCACCAGGCGGATGATCGGGCTGATATCCTGCTCGCCCGTCAGCTTCTCGATCGAGATCGTCTCGTCGGAGTTCTCGTCTTCGCGGATGACGTCGAGCGCGAAGTTCTCGCCCGCTTCCTCCAGCACACGCTGCGACTGCTCCGTCTTTTTCAGTACGTCGTTGATCTGCGAAAGTGTCGCCACCTTGGTGATGATCCTCCGCCCTAGGTGGAAGCTGATCTCGTCGATCATCATCAGTTGGCTGGGGTCGGCGATGGCGACCACCAGGCGGCCATCCTGCGTCTCCTGCAACGGCACAAAATTGTAGCGGAACATCAGGTCGACTTTGATCTTGCGGAACAGCTCGTGCTGAATGTGAAAACTCTTCAGATCGACGAACTCACAGCGATAACGCCGCGCTACGTCCTGCGCCTGCGCCAGTTCATCCTCCGTGGTGAAAACGTTCCCGTTGCCACCGTTTACGAATAGAGACTTCTTGTCTGCCATAGAAACCCTTGTTGTCGGTCGCCAATTCCGAGCTCTTAGCTGTCAGCCGTCAGCCATCACAACTTCAACATAAGTTGCACTTGTTTCCAGATCCGCATTTGTCGAAACGCTAGTTTCAGGAGTCACGGTTCTGCAGGACTGCGGCCCGGCCTGCGTATCTTTGCTGGCAGCTGACGGCTGATAGCTGACAGCTTTCTTCAATGAATCGCCCCTACTCCCAGGCTGAAGATCGGCAAATAGAGCGAAATCAACACAAATGCCACTACCACTCCCATCACTACCAGGATGACCGGCTCAATCAGCGCCATCGCCGTCGCCAGCGCGGTTTGCACATCTTCCTCGTAGAACTCGGCCACCGAGTTCAGCATGGCCGGCAGCGCCCCCGTCGCTTCGCCGACCTCGATCATCTCCACCGACATCTCGGGAAACACCTTCTGCGCTTCCAGGCTGCGTGCCAGCGTCTGGCCTTCGCGGACCCTTTTCGTGGCATTCTCGATGCCGTGCGCTATCAGGCGGCTCGACATGGAATCGCCCGCGGTTTCCAATGCGGGAACCAGGGGCAAGCCTCCCGACAAAAGCGTCGACAACATGCGCGCGAACACCGCCACCTGATACTTAAGCCAGATGCCGCCCAGCAGCGGCGTCTTCAGCTTCACCCGATCCATGTAGGTCGCTCCGGCATCGCCCTTCATCCACCGCCACAGCAGGAAACCCAGCCCCACCACCGCCACCAACACATAGGGCGCGTACTGCTGGGCGTGGGTGCCAATCGAAAGCATCACCATGGTCATGGTCGGCAGGGGCACGTCGAGTTGACGATACAGACTGGCAAACTGCGGCACCACATAGGTAATGAGGAAGGTCATCATCACCACCAGCATCACTACCAGCAGGGTGGGGTACACCAGTGACGATGTCAGCTTTTTACGGAAGGTTACGGCCAACCGCTGGAACGCGATGTAGCGCCCCATCACTTCTTCCAGGTTGCCGCTCTTCTCGCCCGCCAGCAGCGTGGTCGTGTAGACCTTGGGGAACACGTGCTGCTCTTCGAACGCATGCGAAAGTAGTTCTCCGCCCCGCACCCGGTCCCGCACGTTCTGCAATACCGAGCGGAAAAACGGGTTGCGCTGCCGCTTCATCAGCAACTCGAGCGACTGGATGATGGGCAGGCCGGCGTGAATCAGAGTAACAAACTGCTGGTTGAAAATTAGAAACTGGTCTTGCTTAATCTTGCGCCGCCGCGGCATCCCGCCTTCGGCGCCCAACAGCCCCCGCGCCTTGACCGAGTACACCAGGAAACCCTTTTGCGCAAAACGGTCTCGGACTTCACCCTCCGACGCGCCGCTCTCCACCTGCTCCAGCAGGTGGCCACGCTCGTCGGCCATGCGAATCGTGTACTCCGCCATGAAGTGACTGATTTCCTTGGGTTCTATGGCCTAGTCTAACATCGGATTCAGCTATTAGCCGTCAGCGGCGGCTACCGGCTATTAACCTTTGATCCCCGTCAGACCCCGCCGCCTGATAACCGATACCTCTTCTTCCGGAGCTGGTGGCTGGCGGCCGGTAGCTGGTAGCTTTTTCACTCCACCAACTCCGTCCCCTGCACCACCTCCACTCCCGCCGGCGGCACGAAGTGGAAGCGCTGGTCTGGTATTTCGACGTTCTGCTTCTGCTGAAGAAAGCGGAATTCCGTCACCGAACCATCCATCTCCTCAATCACGATGCGGCGAATGAGGCCGTCGGGGCTCACTTCCAGTAACGTATTCGCAACCCGGTCGGCCATGCTCTTCGGAATGCCTTGCAGCACTATGTCGCCCTCGTATGCCGGCTTCTGATCGCTGGCGATGATCAGCCCCTCGAATTCTTTCTCCAGCTTGGTCTTGCCCAGCAAGTAGCGCAACGGCGACCGCAAGTCGTCCAACTGCTTCACCGGGGCACGCCGCACCTGCCGCTCGCCCGGCACGTAGAACCACGCCGTAGAACCGTCGGTGAGAAACATCTTGGGTCGCGGCTCCTGGTAGTCCCAGCGCATCCGGCCCGGCTTCTTCAGCAGTAGCGTTCCGCTCTCAGTGCGCGTCGCGCCTGCACCGGAATAGGTCTCAGAGAATTGCGCTTCGAGCGTCTTCATGTGGTTGTACCGCCGATCGACCTTTTCCGCCAGCGCATGCACGTCGGTCTGGGCCTGCAGAACAGGTGTGAAGTGAAGGAGCAAAACGGAAAGGGCTGCCGCCCGCAATGGCCTCAGTGGCATACGAGTTCGATGGTACAGGATTGGATTCAGCCGCTCGGCCCCGCGTTGCTATGCACCCGGACTCGGGGAGCGTATGCTTCGGGCGTGGCTACTCGACTCCTGCTCTCGTTCATCCTGCTCGCTGCCAGCGTGTTTGCGGCTGACACCAAAGGCGTCTGTCCCCCTCCTCCGCCAAAACCAAACTTACCCGACGTGAGCAAAGCAGATCCAAAGCCGCCCGCGCCCGGCATGAAATATGCAGGAACTGTGACCATGATGATCGTGCTCAGCGATACCGGTTTCGTTTGCGATGCCGAGATTCTTCGCGGATTGAATAAGGAAGCCGATGAGCAGGCGATCGCCGCAGTTCGTCGGCAGAGCTTTCAACCGGCTAAAAAGGCGGGAAAGCCTGTGCCCGTAGTGCTTACCGTGGACGTGCCCTATTGGTGGAAAGATGGCCAACTGGTGCGATCTCCCCGCACCCCGGACTCAGGGCAAACCAAGAGCCCGAAATAACTCGGGGATCTGCCTACTGAATTACCGGGCTGGTCGCGTCGGCCGGGCCGGAAGCGTTGTAGTGCACCTCGCCGGACTCGTCCGAGAAAAATCTTCGCTGTCCAGTCGTGCCCACCTGGTCGGGAACCGCAGTAATGGTGTACGACCGGATCGCGCCGTTCACTTTCTCGCCCGGAGTATAAGTAAAGGTGTAACCGCTCTTGCGTCCGCTGGCGAGATTGTTGTCGATGGTCTGTTCACCCCCACCTTGCGCTGTGCCCCCCAGCATAATCAGATCGGCGGTGAAACCCACATCCGGGTGGCTGCTGGAGTAGATCATCTCCCCTGCATTGATCGCCTTGATGCTGGCGATGGCCGACGCCTCGTGCGCTGGAATTTGCGACTTGGTGATCTTGGGAATGGTAAAGGCCGCGATGATCAGGATGATCGTTACCACGATCAGCAGTTCGATCAGGGTGAAGCCACGATCGCGATTACGTCTGCGCATAACCAAACAACCTTTCTGATTCAGCCCGCTGGCCGATCCGCGCCCGCGTCATCTTCTACGCCCGCACGGGCCATATCCACGCCTCTGGATGTCGGCATTCGGGAGCTCTGCCGGCAGCGGTCGCTCATGGCAGAGAAAATAAGAGTGCAAACTGCGGCGGGCGACCTGACAGGCAAATTATTGAGCACTCATCGCCGGATGTCAAAGCGGCCCCTTGCGCCCCAGCCACTTGGACGTGCGCCCGCCCACAAAGTTGCGCCCCTGGCTTCAGCAGGCCAGCGAATCGCGCGTGATCTTCAGCCCGTTCAGATTTCCCAGCACCGTCACCGCGATCAAATCCGGCTGGAACAACTCCTGCGCCGAACTCTGTACGTCTTCGACGGTCACCGCCTCGATGCGGCTGATGATCTCATCCATGCCGAAGAAGCGGTCATAATACATCTCCTGCCGCGCCAGGTTCGACATGCGCGCCGTTGACGACTCTAGGCTCAGCATCAGGTTGCCCTTGAGCTGGTCCTTGGCCCGCTTCAGCTCATCGGCGGGGACGGCGTTCTCCTTCAACTGCCGGAACTCCTGCACCACCGATCGCACCACTTTCGGCGCCGACTCACGCGATGCACCCGCGTACACCGACAGGCACCCGGTGTCGCGAAACGGATTCAGCTCCGAGAAAATCGAGTACACCAGCCCCTGCTTCTCCCGCACGTTCTGGAAGAGCCGCGAACTCATGCCTCCACCCAGCAGCGTGTTCAGGATGTACGACACGTAGCGCCGCTCATGGCTGATCTGATACGACGGCACCCCAATGCAGATCTGCACCTGCTCCAGTGACTTCTTGTTGCGCATGGTGATCCGCGAGTTGATCTTCGGCGGACTGTCGTGCCAGCCGTTCGATCCCTTCGCCAGCGGCTCGAAGCGCTCGCGCACCAGCTTCACGAACTCCTCATGCCGCACATTGCCCGCCGCCGAGATCACAATGTTCCCGGGGGCGAACTTGCCCCGGTAGTACGCCAGCGTCGCATCCTGATCGAACTTGCGCACCGTTTCCTTGGTGCCCAAAATCGGACTGCCCAGCGGGTGACCTTTGAAGAAGTTCTGAGTGAAAATCTCGTGCACCAGGTAGTCGGGATTGTCCTCGTCCATCTTGATTTCTTCCAGGATCACCCCGCGCTCCCGCGTGATTTCCCCGGGATCGAAGGTGGGGTGCAACACCATGTCGCTGAGAATATCGACCGCTACCGGCAAATGCTCATCCAGTACTTTAATGTTGAAGCAGACCGTTTCTTTGCCCGTGAACGCGTCCAGGTTGCCGCCGATGGAGTCGACCTGCCGGGCGATATCTTCCGCCGTGCGGCTGCTCGTACCCTTAAACACCATGTGCTCGACAAAATGCGAAATGCCGTTGACTGCGGCGTCCTCGTGACGCGACCCCGATTTGGTCCAGATGCCCATCGACACTGAGCGGATGTGGCCCATGTGCTCGGTCAGAATCGTGAGGCCGTTGGGCAGCACCTCCCGTTGAATATCGCGTGGTTCTTCTACCATTGCCGTTCCCGATGACATGAACACCTACACTGCCGGAAGCCGTGCCCAACCAAGTTTCTTCCGTGCGGTTGGATGGGCGCTTGGGCGCGCGACGTTAAGGAGCGAAAGAGTATGCTCGTATGAAGCAATGCCCGAAGCTTGATCGGGCGGACAGGAATCTAACAACTCCAGCATATTGGATGCATGGACCCGACGCAACATACCGAACTTTTAGGGCTTACAGATCAACAACTTAGCGAGATCGTCGAAAGTTTTGGTCAAGCCTCGTACCGCCTCCGCCAACTATTGGACGGCCTCTACCGGCAAAGGTGGTCTTTACTGGATCAGTTCTCCAGCCTGCCCGCTGCCTTCCGTCGTCAGCTAGCTGACGCTGGCTATTGCGTCGGCCTGCCTCAGCTCGAAAAGAAGTTCACCTCCACTGACGGCACCGTGCGCTATCTGTTGCAGTTTTCTGACGGCCAAAGTGTCGAGACCGTGTGGATGCCGGAGGGCGATGGCGGCGAAGCCGGCGATGGCTCCGAGATCGGCGACGCCGAACTGAGTGACTTGGATCAACCGGCGGTGCCCTCTGGCGCAGCCAGGCTGCGCGGTGAAGGCTGGCAGCGCGCCACCATCTGCGTCTCCAGCCAGGTGGGCTGCGCGGTCGATTGCGCCTTCTGCATGACTGCGCTCCTCGGCCTCAAGCGCAACTTGAGCGCTGGCGAAATCGTCGGCCAGATTCTCGCCGTGCTTAACGATCAGCAGGTCGAGATGGAACGCGACCGCATCAACCTCGTCTTCATGGGACAAGGTGAACCCTTCCTCAACTATGACAACTTCATGCAGGCGGTACGCCTGCTGGTCGAGCACGCCGGCATCCCCGCATCGCGCATGACCGTCTCGACTTCGGGCATCGTGCCTCGCATCGCCGACTTCGGCGCGGAGCCGGTCCGTCCCAAGCTGGCCGTCTCGCTCAACGCCCCCAACGAAGTTCTGCGTACCCAGGTCATGCCCATCACGAAGAAGTGGACGATCGCAAAGCTGCTCGCCGCTCTGCGCGACTTCCCGTTGCGCAACCGCGAACGCCTCACCTTCGAATATGTTTTGTTGGGCGGTGTAAACGACGACGTACAGCATGCCCGCGAGGTCGTAGAGTTGATCCGCGGCTTGCGCGCCAAGGTCAACCTCATCGCCCTGAATCCCGGCCCCGAACTACCCTTCTCCACCCCATCCGACGAACGCGTGCTCGCCTTCCAGAGCATCCTGATCAGGGCCGGAATTCCCGCGTTTGTCCGTCGCCCGCGTGGCCGCGATATTTACGCCGCCTGCGGCCAGCTCAAGCACACCACCGAACTGGTTCAGCTCTCCTCTTGAGCCTACCTCGTGCTCCTGCGACTCCAATGTTCCAGGCTGCGCAACATGTATTGCTCTGATATTGCATCTCGCCGGCCAGTCGAGGTGATGCCGAGGGTGAGTGGAATGCGACGAACCAGTCCCGCCTCGCGGAACGGCAGAGGATAGCCCACCGTTTCAACGGTGGGTGGGGGTGGCGATTTGCGCGGGAGTCCCTCGGGGACGGCACAGACAAAGGTGCGTCACATCACGGTGGCCCCGGAAAGGTCCTCTTACATTATTTTCATGCCCCACGCGCTCACCAACAACCTTATCCATTGCGTCTTCAGCACCAAGAACCGCAGCGACCGGATCCGTGAACCCGATGTTCTGGGGCGATACATGGCGGGCATTGCAAGAGCGCTGCATATTCCCCTGCTTGCATTCGGCGGAACAGGCAATCACATGCATCTCTTAATGGCGCTGCCCCCGGCCTTGTCTCTGGCGGAGGCGGTGAAGAAGCTGAAGGGGAATTCCTCGCACTGGATGAATCAATCCGCGCCAGGGTTTGCGTGGCAGGAGGGATATGGCGCGTTCAGCGTCAGCGAGTCACAGCGAGAGGTTGTGATTCGGTACATCGAAGACCAAGAGGCGCATCATCGAAAATGGAGCTTCGAACAGGAATTCATGACACTCCTGCGCAAGTCGGGCGTCGAGTATGACGCGCGGTATGTCTTCGGCTGAAGCGGGGTGTCGTCCCCAGGGGACTCCAGATTCTTTGTGCCAGCCTACCCACCGTTGAAACGGTGGGCTATCCTCTGTCGTCCCGCGGGGCGGGACTAAGGTATGGCGATCCGACACGTACTGTCGCGCCGATGAATGGTGTTTGCCCACGCACTGACCGGCGACCCGACATTTCTAGCGCCCCATTTTCTCAGATCCTTCACCTCGTCTGAGCTACGCCTTCGGTCTACTCGGTGCTATCGCGTTTGCCTCGATTGCAATCGAAGCAAAGGGTCTGAAGATTCTCCAAGGCGTCACTCTTACCTTTTGCGTACGGTATCTTGTGATCGACCTCTAACTCAATGCCAGATCGTCCGCAAATTTGGCAACGATAGTGGTCGCGCTTGAATACCAGAAAGCGTTTCCTCACCGACAGACTCTTGCGGCGTTCAATCTCCGCCTGTTGTTGAGGCCCGGCAACCAGTTCGACCTGTTTCTCTTCGTCTGGAGAAACCGAATTAGCTGCGCCAGCAACGCATTGTTCCAGCTGCCAAATCGACGAACAAACGTGTCACCCGAAACTGGGAAGCCGAACGTCTTCAATTCAGTCCGGTATGGGCTTCGTCCATACTTTGTTAGCGTTTGGGTCCACAGGTCAACAAGCATGGCGTAGAGCTCCTCATCTGTTGCTTTATTGAATCGCATTGGAGTGAGCCCTGATTCTTGTAAGGCCTTGCGAAGAGAGCCAAATCTCTTCAATACTACCGAAGAACTTATCCGGCCACGCGCATCGATATCACGTCGCGAAATTGTCGACTTTCCAAGGGATTCCGCAATTCTGCGTAGCTCACGGATGAGAGCATGCTTGTCGTACGAGTCAACGAAATCAATATCGAAAGCCATATTTGAGTACGTAGTCTAACGCAGCGGGACCGCTATCCGGCGGTTCAACTCGCTAGCTTCTGTGAATGCGATTAGGGGGCTTCCTGCCGAGGTTGGCAGGAAGCTAACACCCAATGTTCGCCGGTCATTGCGGCGGCGTCCGCTGCTCAAGTACACTAGGCAGTTTCCTGTTGTGCAGCCATTCTCATAAGGAGCAGACCGTCCGGTCCTGCGGGGCCAGAGTAGCGGGCAGGTTCGCCCGTGTCCATCATACAAATATGAAAATTCACGAGTACCAGGGAAAAGCCATCCTGTCGAAGTATGGAGTGGCGGTGCCGCGCGGGCAGATGGTGGAGACCCGTGACGAGGCCGATGCGGCGGCGCGGCAACTCTTCCACGACGGCGCCACCGGAGTGGTCGTCAAGGCGCAGATTCACGCCGGAGGCCGCGGCAAAGGCGGTGGCGTGAAGATTGCCAAGTCTCCCGAAGAGGCCGCCGACCTCGCTGGCAAGATGCTGGGCATGCAGCTTGTCACCCACCAGACCGGGCCCGAGGGCAAGAAGGTGCAGCGGCTGCTGATCGAGGAGACCTTGCCCATCGCGCGCGAACTCTACCTGGGCATCGTGCTCGACCGCGCCGTGGGACGCAACGTCTTCATGGCATCGGCCGCGGGCGGCATGGAAATCGAAGAGGTCGCGGCCAAAGATCCGGACGCGATCATCAAAGAGCACCTCATACCCGGGCTTGGATTGCAGGGCTACCAGGCGCGCAAGATCGCGTTCAAACTGGGGCTCGATCCGAAGTACATCAGCGGAGCGGTGAAGTTCATGACGGCGCTGGCGCGCGCGGCGGAAGACACCGACGCCTCGCTGGTGGAAATCAATCCGTTCATCACCACCACCGACGGGCGGCTGTTTGCCCTCGACGCCAAGATGAACTTCGACGACAACGCGCTCTATCGCCATCCCGATATCAAAGAGCTGCGCGACATCACGGAAGAAGATCCGCTCGAAGTCGAAGCCAGCAAGTACGCGCTGAACTATATCAAGCTCGACGGCAACGTGGGCTGCATGGTCAACGGCGCTGGCCTGGCGATGGCGACCATGGACATCATCCAGTATGCGGGCGGCATGCCGGCCAACTTCCTCGACGTGGGTGGCGGCGCCAACGAAGAGCAGGTTACCCACGCCTTTGAAATCCTGCTGGCCGACAAGAACGTGAAGGCGGTGCTGATCAACATCTTCGGCGGCATCCTGCGGGTGGACACACTGGCCAACGGCGTGGTGAGCGCGGCGCGAAAGATGAACATCCGGTTGCCGATCGTGCTGCGCCTGGAAGGAACCAACGTCGAGCAGGGTCGCGAGATCCTGAAGAACAGCGGATTGAATTTCATCGTGGCACAGACCATGAAGGACGCGGCCGAGAAAGTTGTCGCTGCCGCCAAGGGGGTCAAGTGAGCATCCTGGTCGATAAATCGACGCGACTGATTGTGCAAGGGCTGACCGGCCGCGAAGGAACCTTTCACGCCAAGACTTCGGCAGCCTACGGAACCAACGTGGTAGGCGGCGTAACCCCGGGCAAGGGCGGCACTACCCACGAAGGCTGGCCGATCTTCAACACCGTGGGCGATGCGGTCGAGAAAACCGGCGCCAACGCGACCGTGATCTTCGTGCCGCCTCCGGGCGCGGCGGACGCGATCATGGAGGCCGCCGACGCCGGCGTGCCGCTGATCGTCTGTATTACCGAAGGCATTCCTACCATGGACATGGTGAAGACGTGGGAGTTCCTCAAGACCAGGAAGTCGCGGCTGATTGGGCCGAACTGCCCCGGTATCATCTCACCCGGCCGCTGCAAGATCGGCATCATGCCCGGACATATTCACAAAGAAGGCAATGTCGGCATCGTGTCGCGCTCGGGCACGCTGACGTATGAGGCCGTCTACCAGTTGACGACGCGCGGCATCGGGCAGTCGACGGCGATCGGCATCGGCGGCGACCCGATCATCGGGACGAACTTCGTGGACGCCATCAGCCTGTTCAACCAAGACCCCGAGACGGAGGCGATCATCATGATCGGCGAGATTGGCGGCACCGCGGAAGAAACGGCAGCCGAGTTCATCAAGGCCAACGTGCGCAAGCCGGTGGTGGGCTTCATCGCCGGACAGACCGCGCCTCCCGGACGCCGCATGGGCCACGCCGGCGCAATCATCTCGGGCGGGAAGGGAACTGCCGCGGAGAAGATCAAGGCCATGCAAGCCGCGGGCATTCACGTAGCCAAGTCGCCGGCCGAGATCGGCGAAACGCTGGTGAGGGCAACGGCAGTTGCCAGTCGTTAGTAGTCAGTTGTCAGAAGGAGCTGAGCAGATATTGCGAGTTCTGCAGCACGGGCCGTTTGCCTGGCGGAACTTCGTAGGACAACAAATACGCAGTCCGAAGGGCGGCATATCATAGCCCAGCACGCAGCCGAAGACGGGGTGCTGGGTAAACAACGTCAAAGAGCCGAGTCCCGCAGGGACGGCACGCCAGCAGGAACCACGACAAGGAAACTCATAATCGAATGAAGACACTGCAACGCACTCTTTCCATCATCAAGCCTGACGCCTTCGAGAAGGGCGCGACCGGCGACATCATCCACACGCTCCTGGACAACAAGTTCCGCATCGTCGGCATGAAGATGCTGCACATCAACAAGGCACAGGCCGAGGGTTTTTACGCTGTGCATGTGCACCGGCCTTTCTTCGAGTCGCTAACCAATTTCATGTCGAACGGCCCGATCGTCGTCATGGCGCTGGAGAAGGAAGACGCCATTGCCGACTACCGCAAGCTGATGGGCGCCACCGATCCCGCAAAAGCCGACGCGGGCACTATTCGCAAGAAATGGGGGGAGAGCATCGAGCGCAACGCGGTGCACGGATCGGACGCGGAAGACACCGCCCGCTTCGAACTGAGCTACTTCTTCGCGGGCTTCGAGCTGGCGAAGTAGCCGCAACCCTACAGCGGTTTCATGGTTGCTGTAGACTTCCGCTGGTCTTGAAAGGGCACGGCTTTCAGCCGTGCCGTGAGCGGCTCTGACCAGGGCGGGCTTCAGCCCCCGAGCGGTCTCGGTCTACACGTTCACGGAGTTTGCCTTAAACGGAGAAACGCCATGGCGCACGTGCAAATCACCCTCCTGAATGGCCGCACCACCGAGCAGAAACGGCGGGCGGTCAAACGCATCACCGATGTTTTGCAGGAAGAGCTGAAGGTAAATCCTGAAAAGTTGACGATCGCTTTCGTTGAAGTGCAGCGCGATAGCTATGCCCGGAACGGCCAGCTCATCGCCGACCGTACCGGCGCCTGGTCGCGTTAGCCAGCGTGGCGGGCAGGTCCCCGCCACGCTGGGATTCTGCCTGCCTGTACGCCGCCGGTGAGGGTGCCTGTATACCGGGTGCTCCTACCGAAGCGTGCTAACGCCCAGCGCTATATTGTCGCGGTACTTTTGATCGTTCGCGGTGAAAGACCACGCCCGCCGGGTCGACTCACGCCCGCCGGGTCGACTCACGCCCGCCGGATTCCATTTCCACAGGCAGGGTGTAACGCGATTGCCTTGTCGCATTCCAGCCAATTCGGCATGTGGCCCGCAGCATGCACTCCGGACCGCAGCTCCGGCTCGCCTGCCTTGACGGCGGCTTTCGTGCTTCAATAGAGTGGCGATACTTTGGAGAACTTGCTTTGGAGTCCCTGATCGGCAAGAGCCTTCTGCAATACACGATCCTGCGCCAACTCGGCGCGGGTGGCATGGGTGTGGTGTATGAAGCAGAAGACAGCAAGCTCGGCCGCCACGTCGCCTTGAAATTCCTGTCGAAGCAACTGGAAGAAGACCCCTACGCCCTCGATCGCTTCAAGCAGGAGGCGCGCGCCGCCTCGGCGCTGAATCATCCCAACATCTGTACCATTTACGCCATCGAGGAGTGCGACGGGCAAAGCTTTATCGCCATGGAGTTGTTGGAAGGGCAGAGCCTGAGCGAAAAGATCAACGGCCGTCCCCTGCCGGTCGACAAGATTCTGGAGATCGGCATCCAGATCACCGACGCCCTCGATGTCGCGCACCAGAAAGGCATTGTTCATCGCGACCTGAAGCCGGCCAATATCTTTCTCACCACTCGCGGGCAGGCCAAGATACTGGACTTCGGACTGGCCAAGCTGGTGCGCGACCGGCGATCTGCGTTGGAGACCATGGCCAGCGATGCCCCCACGTTGGAGCCGCTGAATCTTACCTCGCCGGGGACCGCGGTCGGCACCGTAGCCTATATGTCGCCCGAGCAGGCGCGCGGTGAGCAACTGGATGGCCGCAGCGATTTGTTCTCCATGGGAGCGATCCTGTACGAAATGGCGACGGGACGGATTCCGTTCGAAGGCAACACCTCAGCGGTGATCTTCAGCGGCATCCTGGAGCGCCAGCCGCCAAAGCCGGCGGACTTCAACCCGGCCATACCCCCCAAATTAGAAGAGATCATCGGCAAGGCGTTGGAGAAGGATGTCGACCTGCGCTATCAGAGTGCCGCCGAAATGCGCGGCGACCTGAAGCGCCTGCGGCGGGACAGCGGCTCCGGAGCCGTGGTGGCTGCGCCGTCGGGAACGGGCTTCGCTCCTCTGGTACAGCCTTCGTCTGGAGCTGTGAGCGCGACCGCGCAGCGGCCCAGCAGTTCGGCGATTGTGCAGGCGGCCAGGCAACACAAGACCGGCACCGGCTTGATTGTGCTGATCGTCGTGGGAGTACTGGCTGCAGCGGCCTTTGGTGTGTACTCTCTGCTGCGCAACTCGGGCAGCGGGCCGACAGCCTTCAGCAACATGAGCATCGAGAAGCTCACCACCACCGGAGAATCCACCCTGGCGACCATTTCTCCCGACAGCCGTTACGTGTTCGATGTGCACACCGAGGCGCAGGGAAAGCAGAGCCTGTGGATGCGGCACATCGCCACGGGCAGTAATGCCGAGATCCTGCCGCCGGCGGAGGTACGCTACATCGGATTGACCTTCTCGCCCGACGGCGACTACCTGTACTTTGTGCGGATCGAACCGCAACGGCCCAACATCGGCGTGCTCTATAGCGTGCCGGTGCTGGGCGGCACGCCCCATGAACTGGTCCAGGATGTTGACAGCGCCGTCAGCTTCTCTCCCGACGGCAAGCAAATTGTCTTCTTACGTAACAGCGAGGCCGACTCAGACTCGAAGCTCATCATCGCCAATGCCGACGGCTCCAGCGAGCGGGTGCTCGCCAAACTGCCCTTGCCGGGTTACCAGGATCCGGCCTGGTCCCCCGATGGCAAGACCATCACCGCTACTGTGATCGATCCAGGTGCAGCCAGCCTCGGGCGCATCGTTAGCCTGGAACCCGGCAATGGCAAGGAAAAGACGATCTACGCCGCCACGGCAATCATGAACAAGCCGACGTGGTTGCCCGACGGCAAGACCATCGCCATGATTTTTCACGATGTCGCCACCAACTGGGACGGGCAGGTGGGCGAGGTCAGCGTATCGAACGGGAAATTCCGGCGCATCACCAACGATCTGAACACCTACAGCAATCGCACCCTGGCCATCACCAGCGATGGCAAGCAACTGATCGCGGTCGAGATCACGCCTCAGGTCGGCCTCTACACGCTGCCCTCGGAGCCGAACAGCGCGAAGGCTCCCGTGCAGGTCGACAACCACGGCGACGAGCAGGTGGGCTGGACCAAGGACCGGAAACTGATCGCGATCGATTATGACGGGCACATCGTTTCCATGAACGCGGACGGCAGCAGCCGCACCGTGCTTTACGAACAGCGTCTTCCCATCTTCGGTCTTTCCGTATGTCCCGACGGGCAGCAGGCGTTGTTTAGCATGCCGAACAAACAGACACAGGGAATCAACGTTTTCCGGCTGGACGTGGCGACAGGGAAGGCCACTCCCCTCACCAACGGCAAGGCCGACCAGAATGCATTCTGTTCTCCCGACAGCCAATATTTCCTATACGCCCGACTGGAGAAAGGTAAGAAGGTGCTGATGCGTCAACCTCTCAACGGAGGTCCGGCGAAGCAGATCTTCGATGGCTTCGCGCAGTTTGCCATGTTGTCCCCGGACGGCAAACAGGTGGCGGTCTTGACGGTGGAAGGCGCCGGAGTGCAGACCAAGGGTGTAATCAAGATCATTACGCCAGATGGCGGCCCGCCGATCAAAACGGTGACTCCCCTGCAATCGATTGCCGGTAGTGTACAGTTTTCGCCCGACGGTCAATTCATCTACTACCCGGTGAACGAACGTGGCGTTTCCAACATTGTGAAGCAATCGCTGGACGGCGGCGATCCCGTGCCGGTCACAAACTTTACTGACCTGCAGATTTACGACTACTCGTACGATTGGGACAACAAGATACTGGCCGTGGCGCGCGGAAAGTCCAACAGTGACGTCGTGCTCATCAAGCAGCAAGCGGAGTAAGTGGCGCAACTATTGTTCGCCGGCCGCGTTACGACATATTCGATAACAAGGACAAAGGAGAAGCGATGTTCTGCAGAAACTGCGGAGCGGAACTGGAACCGGAAGATAAATTCTGTGCTGACTGTGGGACCCGGGTGAAAGCACGCCCGGCTGCCAAGTCCTCGGAAAGCACGAGCTCGCCGTTTACCAGCCAGGCGGGCACGGCGGAAGTCGCGGTGCCGCCAACCGTGCGTACCCTGCAGTCTACCGCCGAGGTGTTTGCCAGGCCGGTGGCGGTTCCAGCTGCTTCCAAACCGGCGCCTCTATCCGTGCCCGATACACCCCCCCGGGAAATTCCCCGGGCGGTGGAAAGGGCTGCGCCGGCGATAGCGCCTCCCCCCGCGCCCGCGATTACGCCCCCGGTTCAAGCCACCGCCCCGGAGCGTCAGCCGTCCTTCGAGGAACAAGACACCGTCGAAGCGCCTCCGCCGTCGTGGTTGACTCAGGTGGGTCCCGCGCGGCCGGCGGCTGCTCCCCCTGCGCCCGCAGCGGAAGAGAGCCCTGCGGCCGAGGTACCGCTGTACACTTACGATCCGACCGCTGGCCAGTCCAGCCACCGTGGCCTGTTGATCGCCGTGCTTCTGCTGCTGGTGTTCGGCATCGTGGGCATCTTTTTCCTGATGCGCTCTTCGCCGCGTTCCAGTTCCAGCGCCGCGCCGCTCGCCACCGCCAGTAACATCAGCATCACCATCGATCCCACCTCCGCGGAACTAAATCCAGGCAACACCCTCGATGTCACTGCGACGATTACCAATGGCGAGGGGACAGAAGTCGGATGGGTAGTGAAAGAAGGACTGGAGGGTGGACACGTGGTCACCCGCGGCGCGGAAGCGCTGGCCGATGGAAAGGTTGCCCTGATGGCGGTCTATGTGGCACCCAACGACCCAGGCACCTATCACCTTGTCGTGACCAGCAAGGCTGATCCCAGCAAGTCGGCAGAGGCCGTGATCAAGGTCGTACCCAAGAAGTAAAGCCGAGCAGATTGGCGGTTTCAGAGTTTGCCGGAGGCCGATGAATCGTTTTGAGAAGGCACCCCTTCACCGCCTGCGGAAAAAGCAGCATCTTGCCAAGTCTTGAGAGGGCATGGCTTCACAGGCTGGGGAAAACTTGGATCTTGCCATGTTCTCGAAGACGCACGGCTTCACAGGCGCGGAAAAAGTCCGAGTATGCCGCGTTTTGAAGGGGCACACCTTCAGGTGTGCCATATAGGCCCTTTATTTTTTTGTCATTCCGAGGGGCTTCAGCCCCGAGGAATCTGTTGTTCTTTCACCTTCCCCCGCCTTTTTCCCGCAGCCTGTTCAGCCCCAGAGTGGACCGCGGTCCGCACCTCTTCACTGAAACTACTTTAACCGTTCAATTTCGAATCTGTGACTTGCTGCCGCAAGACTTGCGTCAATGAGGCTTGCTTGGATTGGGGTCGCTCTTGGGAGCCACGGGCGGAAAAGGAGACCCGGTCTTCTGCGATGGATCGGTGGGGACGGGTTGTCCATTACTGTCGGGGAAAGGCTGCACGTTCGGGGTGGCGGTGTTCACCGGGATGGGCTGTCCCGAACTGTCAGGGAAAGGCTGAATTTGCGCCGGTGAGCCGGTCGATGCAGCAGGGCCCCCGACTATCTGCTGCTGCGGTGGCTGCTGGTTGTCCTGGGTTTCGCTCGGGGTAGGGGCGTCGCCTGCAGGCACCACAGGTTCTTCTATGCCCCGGGCTCGCTGGGCAGCGCGGTTCGCGGCAGCCACGGCGGGATCATAGTGACCCGAATGAATGGGTACCGCAGGGTCTGGTTCACTCGCGGAAACCTCTGGCGCAGGAGCCACCACGCTTCCCCGCGGCGCTTTTCCCAGGAAAGAAATTTCCGACGTCGCCCCCTGGGCGTTGCGCGAGACCGAGTAGTTCACCTCGGTGCCTTCCAGCAATTTGCTGACGACCTGTCGCAGGTTTCCCTCCACCGACATTTCGGGCATACGAAAGGCGGCCAGGCTTTCCGTTCCGGTGCACTTGATCTGTTGCTGTTTACAGACCACCGCCATCACGCGGTTGAGCGGCGTTTGCTGGCCGATGTGAAGTTGCAGCCCGTTGCCTCTGGACGTGACGCTAACTTCGTCGCCCGGTTTGGCCGCAGGCTGGCCGGAGGGAGTGACGGCCGGTTGTGCCGGCAGCGCACTGGGAACGGCGTTCGAGGGAATCTGTGCAGCAGCCGACGCCGCGACGAGACACGCGACTGTCAACCAACTCCATCGTGAGCCGCCGAAGATGTTCAACTTCCACTCCTAGTCCTACCGCCTTACGATACCACTTCAGTCTAACGCTGAGTAGTACCGCTTCGAACCTCACCATCGCCAGTGCGAAGCGCCGCCCTGGCGACTCGCCACTAGACGGCTCTCAACGACACAGGCTGTGCGAGTTATGAGATAGCGCGTGGGCACCGGGCTCCGCTCCGTTCTCGCTGCCGCAATTGCAGGCATCCATTCCAAGCGGAAAAATGGCCGCTAGGAACGCGCGGATGCCTCGGCCCGGTCATAGCGCTCTCCCAGCATCGGCCATGCTTCATCGATGCGCCAGTCGGGGATAGCCCCGCTGCGGCTGGCCACCAGTCCTCCGACTGCGTTGGCGAAGCGCCCGATGCGTTCCGCGGGCCAGCCCTGGTCGAGTCCGTGCACGAACGCGGCAGAGAAGGCATCGCCTGCGCCCACCGTGTCGGCAACCTGCACCTGGAAACCCGGAATCCGGTGATACCTGCCATCTTTCAGAATGGCGCAACCGCGCTCGCCAAAAGTGACGCACATGATTTGGAAGCCGAAGCGATCCTTCCACCGGCGGCAGAAGTTTTCGATGGAACCGTCCTCCCCATTGGCATCTACGGTGGCGTCTAGAGATTCGGCTTCAGAGTCACTCAACTTGAGCACCGTGGCATGGGCCGATAACTCCTCGATCGCAGCCAGGTTCCAGTTGCCTTCGCGAAGGTTTACGTCATAGAAGGTCTTGGCGGTGGGAACGGCGCGAAGCAGTTTCATGGTCGAGGCCAGCGTCTGGCCCGACATGTGGTAGAGGGTGCCGAAGTAGATCCAGTCAGGCTTGACGGCGGCGATGCTTTTGAGGTGTTTGTCCGTGAGATCGACGAAGTCATAGGCCGCAGGGCGCACGATGCGGAAGGTGGGTTTACCTTCCATGTCCAGTTCGACTTCTGCTGTGCCGGTGGCCTGCTCCGGCAAGACCTGTACGAAGTCGGTGGACATGCTCCGGTCACGAAGCCGTTCCAGCGTCCGGCGCCCGCGCTCATCCGCGCCGACGGCGCTGAGCGGAAACACCTCGTGTCCGAGCTTCTGCGCATGCGCCGCGAAGTTTAGGGGCGCGCCTCCCAGGTACTCGTTCTCGCCGATAACGTCCCACAGTATTTCCCCCACGCTGACGATGCGCATGTGGCCTCCTTGTCGGGCCCTGCCCGAACTGTCGAGCGGTCACACTGTATCAAAAGCAGCGCGATTCCTGAAGCGCCCAAGCACGAGGCGCTTGCAAAAACCAGAATTGGCGATATCATGGCTGACGTTCTAAAGTCCGGCATGGCTTTGCGCCGGGCCGCGTTGGCATCCGGGGTTCCCCATTTCATGAGACTGCCATTTCAACGCCCGAGTTCGAGCGCGGCGGTAATCGAGCCGAAGTGTGCCGAATTCCCCGGGCTGAACGGAGCAGAGATCGCCGGCATGGTGCATGGCGCACGGGTGGGGGGCGACCTCTATCACTTCTTGCGGGCCAATCCCCAGCGAGTGGTTTTCGGCCTGCTCGATGTCGCCGGGCACCGAGTGGAGAACCAGGCCATCGTGTGCGCGGCGCGCACCACTTTTCAGGAGTCGGGCGCAGCCAAGTTCGCTGATGAAGAGGTCAACGAAGCCGACGCCATGATGGACCTCTGCATGGAACTGAATGCCACGATTCGCCGGCATGCGTCGGGCGTCTGTGTCTGCGCGGCGTTTGTCGGCTGCTACAACGAGGACCTGGGCACGGTGTGCTATGTCAACGCGGGGCACACTCCGGGCCTGCTGCGGCATGGCGACGACATCAGCGAATTGCGCGCCACCGGACTGCCCCTGGGGCTGTTCGCGGCGTCTACCTACGAAGCACCTACCGTGGCGGTCCCGGCCGGGTCGTCGCTGCTGCTGATTTCCCGTGGCGTGGTCGAAGCCCACCGCAAGCGAGAGGAATTCGGACTGCACCGCGTTAAGGAACACTTCGGACAAGCCCCCCTGGAGAGTGCTACCGTTCTCGCCGCCAGCGTGCTCGATGCCGTCCGCCAGTACCTCGGAGCGATGCCCGCCAACAACGATCTCACCGCGCTGGCCCTAATGCGGCCTGGCACGGTCAGGTAGGGCGATACCGCGTAACAGTTCTTAACATGGAATCTCGGGTAGAAAGAGAATTCACGCAAACGCTCTGATAATCTGGAGCGTACCCCAATGGCGAGAACGGGTTGATTTTGGAACCGAATCCCACCCGGTCGAGAAGTTTCATGTAGCGTTTTATTAGTCGCCAGAATTCATCGTCAGTTTAACTTATTTGTTTGAACACGCTTTGCGTCAGTTACGAATACCGATTAATGACGGAACAGAAGTTGCCGGTATAGTGTCGAAAAGTGACTGCGCAAGCTTTGAGAGGAAAGTCTCACAGCATGAGTTTGCGCCGAACTGTGCGAGGGCCGGTTCTTAGAGCCGGGGGCTGGATCGCTCTCAGTATATGCCTTCTAGGCTTTGGATTTTGCAGCATCGGGGTGGCCCAATCTCCACCCCGGGCGATCTCGCCGGGTGGCGCCGGTCCGCCGACCCAGTCCATTTCAGCTACATCGAATGCCGAGCGGCAGAATAATACCGAAGCGAAAGGCAGCATTACCGGAACGGTCACTGTCCAGGGTGGTGGCGGCGTTGCGGTTGGCGCGCAAGTGCGGCTTACTCGTGATGGCCAGGCTCCGGCAGATACTCTTTCGAATGACGACGGAGAGTACTCCTTTGCCAATCAGCCGCCTGGACCCTTTCAGCTAACGGTCACGGCCAAAGGTTTCGAAACCAAGGTTTACTCGGGAGACCTCGGCGCGGGAGCCATGTTCATTGTGCCCGCGATCGAGATTGAGGTTGCCCGAGCTACCACCGAAGTGAAGGTCAGCGAAACGGTTGAGGAAGTCGCGGCAGAGCAGATCAAGTACCAGGAGCAGCAGCGGGTACTAGGCTTCATTCCAAATTTTTACGCCAGCTATGTCCCGGATGCGGCTCCACTCCCCTCGAGACTGAAGTTTCAGCTTGCCTGGAAGTCTGTCTCCGATCCCATCACCATCGTGGGCGCCGGCGCTCTGGCAGGAATCTACCAGGCGGCCGACGAGTACGGCGGCTACGGGCAGGGTGCCGAAGGTTATTTCAAGCGTTTTGGCGCGACCTACGGTGGCGTGTTCATAGGAACGTTTATCGACAGCGCTATCCTGACTTCTGTGCTGAAACAGGATCCGCGCTACTTTTATAGGGGAACGGGCTCGAAGAAGTCGCGCCTTATGTACGCGCTCGGTAATGCTGTAATGTGTAAGGGCGACAACAAGAAATATCAAGTGAACTACTCAACGATCCTCGGATCGTTCATCACCAGCGGCATCACCTTTGCCTACACCCCGGAGAGTGATCGGAGCACGAGCTTGTACTTTCAGAGTGCGCTGATCAGGATCGCGGAAGGCAGCGTCGCCGGCCTCTTTCAGGAATTCGTGGTCCGCAAGCTTACCCCGCATCTCAAGAAAGACCCTCCGCCTCAGCCATGAAAGTCTGACTACGGGTGGCGATGCAACACGTGGGTGGCGATGTCCGGCCAGAACTCGCGAAAGACGTTGGTGAGGGCGTCGCGCCCCAGGGCATAGGCGTACTTGACGGCGAGCTTTTCGCTGGTATTGCTCTGGCTCGGGTAGTAGGTGGTCGAGATGCCCTGAGCGATGCCACGGCCCAGCACCTCCGAAACATTGAAGGTATTGTCTCCGTGATAGTTGCGCGCCACGAATATGCTGGTGGCAGCGTAGGTGCTGCGCTTCCAGAAGCCGCCCTCTCCCAAGGCGAAGTAGCGGGTGTCCTGATGAAAGACCGTCGGCAAGATAAAAATTACCCAGTAATTACCGTCCGTCTTGTCGACGAAGCCGCGCCAGTAATATTGCCCGAAGCCCCCCATGCCTTTACCGAGTTCTGGGTGCGCGTCCGTTGCCTCTGCCATGGCGGAGGTGATGCCCACGAAGATGAACGACGAGTAGTCGAAGCTGTTCTGGGTGGCCAGCTTGAAGGATTGCTTGGGCGTGGGAGGCGGCGGGATCGTTCCCGCGCTGACCGCGCGAAAATTGGGCATGACGCCGAGGATCCGCTGGGGTTGCTGCTTCGAGGCAGGAGTCGCGTTCTGCGCGCCGGACTGTTCGGGAGCGTTCGGCTGTCCGGAAGTGGCAGCTTGGGCCGGTGGCGGCGTTTCCGGCTGGCTCTGCGAGTTGTCAGAGGCGGCCTGATTAGCTTCAGGCGGCTTGGCGGGCGTCGAAGAGGAATCGCTTTGCTGCGCAAACGCGCAGACTGTCGACAAGATCAGTACAAACCCGAATATCGAACGCAAGAAATACCCCCACTCTTGTTTTGTCAGAACCTAGATTCTAGTCGCCCGGCACTTGATAGGTCTATCGCGCAGAACGAAAGTCACAGAAACCGGCACTCGCCATCATGATCCCCGCGATCAAGACCTTATCGCGGGAGCGGATAGAGTTTTCCGGCCAGGCAAAAACGGTCGCCGCGAATTTCCCTGACCAATTGCATCGAGCAACACCTGCGCTCTCCATACCACGCCGCGATAGCTATCCCGCAAGAGTTCGAAACCGATCGGCACTGAACGGAGTGAGGTCGACTCGGGGCGTTCGCCCTAGCGCGCGATCGGCCAGCGCTTCGCCCAGGGCTGCGGAGTGCTTGAAGCCGTGCCCCGAACACGCCGAGGCAAACAAGATGCGATCGCTGTCGCAGGGGTGGCCGATGACGAAGCGGGCGTCAGGCGTGACCGTGTACAGGCAGGTGGTGCTGCGCAGGCAGGTGGACGAGACATCCGGGAAGCGTGGCGCGATGTACTGCGAATAGGTGCGAGCGATCTCTTCCTCGGCTACGTCGCGCGGCACCTCGTCAGGATCGACGGTACCCTCATAGCGCTCGGTGGCGATCTTTACCCCGTTGTGCGGCCCATCGACCGCCGGAAAGCCGTACAGCATGTCGTGCGCCGTCTCGCCGGTGATCCAGATAAAGACCGGGAAGCGCTCCTCGGCATAGAGCTCAAGATTGCGCGCGAGAGCGAACCAGTGCAGCACCTGACGATAGACCTTGAAGTGCGAAGCCATCTCAGCCGGCAGCAGGCGCGCAATCCAAGGTCCGGCGGTCACGATCACCTGCGCGGCGAAGTAGGTGGCCTTGTCGGTCATGACCTCAACCGCGTTGCCTGAGGGCGTGACGCTGAGCACCATCTCGCGCGTGTGCAGCGCTGCGCCGAAGTGCCTTGCCATGGCGAGCTGGGTCTCGACGCAGGCTTCGGGACGAAGGTATCCAGCTCCGGGCTCGAAGTACGCTTGCTCGTCGTGCTCAATGCGGAACTGCGGATAGCGGTGGCGAATCTCTTCCGAGGTGAGCAACTCGTGCGCGATGTGGAACTGGTGCGCGGCGTCGATGGTGTCCTGCAAAAAAGAGGTTGAGCCGTGGTGGTTGCCGGCAACGCTGGGCGAGGCCAGGATGAGCGCGCCATTGCGGGTGAGCAGTTCGCGGCCGGTAGCGGCTTCCAGCTCTTCCCAGATCTGGTTGGAGCGCAACACCAGGGGAACAAATTCGCGGCCTTCGCCGATGGCCTGGCGGGTGATGCGGGTCTCGCCGTGCGAGGAGCCCTGGTCATGCGGCGGGTTGAAGCGGTCGATGCCGATGACGTGGGCGCCCGCGCGCGCAGCCTGATACAGCGCCGCGCTGCCCACTGCCCCCAAACCGACGACGATCACGTCCGCAACCCTGGCCATTGCCAGTATGGTACTGCAAGCGGCCCTTCGGCGATGCGAGAGGCAGACGAGACGACTCCGCCGCGAGTCTGATTTGGGACTACTCTCTGCGTCGGGCGATGGTCGCTCCCCACTCGTCGGGGCTCACGTCGCGCACGTGCTGCGAGAACAGCCAGAAATGGCCTCCGAGGTCCTCGACTCCGTACTGGCGTTCGCCGTACATGGTTTCGTTCAGCTCCTCGACGATTTTGGCGCCGGCCGCTTTCGTCCGCTGGTAGTGCGCATCGACATCGTCGACAAACACCGTCAGGCTCTGGGTTCGCTGACCGAGCTGCGCCGGGCTGGCGCGGCCGGGACGTGCGAGGTCCAGCATGATGCAGGCATCGCCAAAAAACATCTGCGCACCCTGGACGGTCCCGCCGGGCTCGCCATAGCGGTAGTGCTCGGTGAAGCCGAAGGTGGCGGTGAGCCATGCGACGGCATCGGCAACGTTGGGATAGGTCACGTGCGGTAAAACCGCGTTGGCCGGAACGGAACGGTTCTTCAGCATCCGCCAAAGCTATCACCGCTTTTTGAGCGGAGGCAAAGGTCGCCCAATCCGGGAAGTCTGCGTCAGAAAATCACGTCCGATAACGAGGTACCCCCTCCCCCGGTTGCTCGCAAAATATTGAAAACAAACGACCAGAAAAAAGAATTCCCCGCAAAATCTTGAGTGCGTGAGGGTTACAGGCAAAATCTTCATATCAAAGAACTTAGCTCAGCAGCGAAGCCAGCGGACACCAATACGCGTCCTCGACCGCAGTGTAGGCACTGGTGAATTGTGGATGGAAGAAAAAAATGCAGGGCGAGGGCACGAAAGTAACCTGGCAATTGTAGAAATTGCTTTCGCTGAGTCGAACGAACGGGACGTCGCGAGCCCAGATTCGATCAGGCCCTCCAGTTCCTCGAAACTGGTCGCCGGAGCTGCGGAAGATGCTGTCGCAGATGGACCCGCAGGAGCTGGCGGAGCGCGGCGTCAACTTCGACCCTGCGGTGATGCAGCCGGAGCAGTGGGTGTTGTCCAGCGGCTACGGCAAGACGGCGGCAATCCGCGTCAACCCGCTGGAGATTCAAGAGGACTTCCAGGTGGAAGCTGAGGCTGGCTCGTACCTCGCGGTGGACGACGACCTGCGGAGGGCGGCGGCGAACGATCTGGAGCAAGTGGCACTCTCGGCGCCGGACGTGATCGACATTCGCAAGGTGGTGCGGTTCCATCTGGGCACGATTCGCGGGATTGGCGACCCGGACAGCTACATCAAGCCGGAGCAGCCGAAGTCCTCGGTCTCCGCCGGCGAAGATCAACATCTCGCTGTCCATGCCGTTCGACAAGCTGCCGGAGGACGTGCAGAACCAGATTCTGCCGATGCTGGGGCTGCAACCGAGCGAGGAACTCAAGCACGAGGCCACGATCAATGCGGTCGGTAAGTTGTCGCAGGCGGCCGACCACGCCAGCAACTTGCTGTCGGCGGCCGAGCAGCCGGACGCGAGCCAGCAAAAGCCCGCGGCGGCGGGGCACGGCGCATGATGGACTTCTCCGAACTGGAACGGCAGGTGCTGGAAGACCTGAAGGACAGCACACACCTCAAGGCGGTGCTGGAGAAGTTCTGCGAGATGAAGGCCGACGAGTGCCGTCGGGCCTGTGCGCAGCACATGGCGCACGTTCCGCGCGACCCGGAGGTCGCGGCGGATTACGCGGCCAAGGCGCAAGCGTATGAGACGTTCATGCAGGAGCTGCTGGGGGCGTGAAGGGGATCAGTTTGAGCCAGCAGAGGACTCCGAAGAAGATAGGTTCCCATTAGGCGACTAGGACGAAGCCGCTGGCGCGGCGGACGCTACCGCGTATGGCGAACCCAGCATTGTGGTAGTACGTGACGTAGTGTGGGTCACAGAGAAAGGAGACTCTTGTGACCCGTCTACGCCAGATGATGCTGGAGGAACTTCAGCGTCGCAACTATTCGAAGAGTACGACCCGCTATTACTTGCAGGCGGTAGCGAGCTTTGCCCGGCATTTTGGCAAGTCACCGGATAAACTCGGACCCGATGAGCTGCGAAGCTACCAGGCCTACCTGCTCCGAGAGCGCAAGCTCGCCGTCGGCACTGTGATTGCCCGTGTCGCGGCACTGCGCTTCTTCTTCATCCGAACTCTCAAGCGACACGAGTTTCGAGAAGATTTGCCCTATCCCAAGGATCACCGACGACTCCCCACGGTGTTGAGTCTGGAGGAAGTCGCGCGGCTCATCAATGCCGCCGGGAACCTTCTGCAGCGCGCCCTGCTGATGACCCTCTACGGCACGGGGATGCGGCGCACCGAAGTGTCTCTCTTGAAGGTTAGCGACATCGACAGCCAGCGCATGATGATCCGCGTGGAACGCGGAAAGGGCGGCGCCGGCCGTGACATTCCTCTCAGCCCGGCGCTGTTAGAAACCCTGCGAGAATACTGGCGCTGGAAAAAGCCACACATCTATCTGTTCCCCAGCAGCGAACGCAAGCGCGGCAAGGAACAACCCATCTCCGACAAGACCGTGTGGTATGCCTGTAAAGAAGCTGCTCGCCACGCAGGTCTCACCAAGCGAGTCAGCCCTCATTGCTTGCGGCACAGCTTCGCCACACACCTGCTGGAAGCGGGGACAGACCTACGCACCATTCAGATTTTACTGGGCCACGGTGATCTGGAAACGACGGCAAAATACCTGCATCTGTCGCAACGGCATTTACGGGCCGTCGCCAATCCCCTGGAAGGGTTGCAGCTGTCTCGTATGGAGGAAGTTAACCGTCAGTACCACCGTAAAAAGAACCCATGACTCGGCCCGCCGTGGAGGTGGCTGACATCCTCCGCGCCCAAGGCCAGAGTTTTCTCGACCGCTATCGATCGAGCTTGGATTTCCAGCAGCTTAAGGCCTTGCGAGCCATTCAGCGCTGCCGCACCGCTGCCCTGGGTGGGCATCGCGATGCCTGCCAGAGCTGCGGGTATCAGGCCATCTCCTACAACTCGTGTCGCAATCGCCACTGCCCCAAGTGTCAGGCGCAAGCTCGTGAGCGTTGGATCACAGCACGGCAACGCGATCTCCTCGACACCGGCTATTTCCATGTCGTGTTCACTGTGCCTCACGAACTGAATGGGCTGGCGTTGGAGAACCCACGCCTGTTTTACGATCTGTTGTTCACCGCTACTGCGCAAACCTTGCTGGAAATCGCATCCGATGCGAAACACCTCGGAGCCGAGATCGGCGTGATCGCCATCCTGCATACCTGGGGGCAGAACCTACTCCTGCATCCCCACATTCACTGTGTCATTCCCGCGGGCGGGCTCTCGCTGGATCATCGTCGATGGCTGCGCCCGCGCTATCCTTTTTTTCTTACCCGTCAAAGTCTTGAGTCGCGTCTTTCGCGGCAAGTTCCTCGCCGGTCTGAAACGCCTCCACCGTCGTAAGAAGTTACAGTGTGCAGGCCCGGCTGGGGATCTCGCCGACCAACAACAGTTTGCAAAACTGCTCCGTCATCTCCATCGGCACGACTGGGTGGTCTATGCCAAGCCCGCCTTCGGTGGTCCGCTGCAGGTGTTGCGCTATCTGGGGCGCTACACCCACCGCGTGGCGATTTCCAATCACCGCTTGTTAGCCTTCGAACAAGAGCGCGTGACGTTCCGGTGGAGGGATTACGCCCACGGGGGCAAACAAAGCCAGATGACTCTGACGGGAACTGAGTTCTTGCGGCGCTTCTTTCTGCACGTACTACCCAGAAGCTTCGTACGCATCCGTCACTTCGGGTTTCTCGCTAATCGCTTCCGCCTCTCTCGCCTGGCGCTATGCCGACAACTGCTGGGTTGCAGTTGCTCGATGCCGCGAGAAGCCAGAGCCCACGAAGTCCATTCCGACAGTTCCTCCCTTTGGCATTGTCCCCGCTGCGGCGCGCCGATGATCGTCATTCAGAGATTTATAGCCGCGGAACTATCAACATGTACGTACTTCGATTCTTCCTAGTAGCTGGGTCGGTAACGACGCTTGGATGTGCGCCAGCACGCCGACGCCGTCGTGTCTCCACCTTGTCGCGATTGCCCCTTTTCCAACCTTCCATTCCATCCGTTTGCCGCTCGACCCATGATCACCAGCGAGCTTTCGCACACCCACGGCGCCCTCTGGCCTCGCAATCCGACTCCAGGCGGCCATCCAAATCCCATAGGCCCGCGTCCGCCGCGCCAGCGGCTTCCTCCTAGTCTCCTTATCGAAAACGCCTCGGATCGACTCTGTCCGCCCAACGAGGACTGTTCTGCCCGAGGCGTTTCCGATCAAGGCTAGCGACAAACCGGAAATAATCAGGATTGGTTCTCCAAGCCGACGAACCGCTGCCTAATCTATTAGCGGTCATCGGCCGTAACAGCCTAACGTCCTCAATCGAGGCTTCAACTACAACTCTGAGCACCGCACCCAAGTTTTGGCGGACCCACCGCCGAATCTCGGCAGACCCACTGCTGAGAATAATAAGGAGCACAACGTGGAAACAACTGAGCAGATTGCGAACCCACCGCAACCGGCAGCGACCACCACTGCCTCGTCCGAGACGACGCAGCGAACTGGAGAGACATTCCAGTTTCCTCGGCGTCCGGCCAGCAATCGAAGTGACTGCGGAAGATCCCGAAACCAGCGCAGACACGGAGACTGACGGCACGGACGGCCAACCCGAAGCGGCTCCGGCAACAGCGGAAGGCGACGAACAGGACGACCCAAACTGGCTCCCCGACGAGCAGCAAAAGGTCTTTACTGACGATGCCATCGCGCGTTATGCCAAACGCTACGGCTACACGCAGGAGCAGATTGAGCAGAATCCTCAACTGCGGCAACTCCTGCACGACAAGATCAACAGCGACATCTTCCTTGCCAAGATGCGCGACGGCCAGAGCGAAGAAGGAGAGGGACCCACCCTCGAAACCGAGCGAGGGTGTCGAGGCCGTGGACCGCAGACTACCACAGTTGCAGCGAGGGTGTGACCGAGGTCCCTTGCGGCTAAAAGCCCAGATTTTACGGGCCGAGAACGGCACGGTCGAAGCCGTGCCCCTTCAAAACGCTGAACGAAACTGCATTTTTCCGTAGCCTGTGAAGCCGGCTCAGTAAGTCGTAGGAACGTGTTGACGCCGCGCGCGAAAGGATGTCACGAAACGGGTGCCGTCTGTAGCCAGATCATCGAGCACAAATTGGGTTTCCCGCCAACGTCGTCGGCCGTTATGGTGGCGAAGAACTCGACTGCACCGGCGGCGGTAACCAATCATCAGAGCCGAAACGAGGCACAAAAAGAGCCGGAGCGTGGTGCCCCGGCTGCTTGCGCTACTGTCTTAGGGACTCTCTGATCAAGTCGCGGCGAAATCCCGCAGCGGCTGAAGCCGCGGTGATTTTGGGACATTTACGGACGGCCTGAAGGCCGTCCCCTTCGAAACCAGACTTAATCAGGCATCCTTAGGTAGAGGTTACAGGTTCAGCTTGCGGCGAACGACCCCACCCAGACCAAGAACGCCAAAGCCGAACGTCACCAAGGTTCCGGGCTCAGGCGTAGCGGCGCCGGTGCCGAAAGTCGTTACCAGCCCAATTGGGCCGGGACCGTAATCGAAGTTGGGCGTGGCCGCAGCGCGGCTAACGATGGAGCCCGAATCATCGGATTCTTCATAGCCATTCCCCGACCCATTCGGGAAGTAGGGCTGGTTGGCTGCGAAGATCTCGACCAGCAGGTTGCCCATCGCCGGGTTATAGACGAATGGCGTGCCACCGATCGTGAAGCTGGGATCCAGATTCTGTCCGCCCGAGAAGGAAGCGAAGAACGAATAGTCTGCTCCGCGATTCGAAGCCAGATTGTCGCTCAAGCCATTGACCGGAGTGTTGGTGTAAGAGAGGACCCTCGTAGGTTTCCGTCAGCATAGTCGAGATTCCACCGAACTGCTCCGCGAAGTACCAGGTCAGCGAGTTGATGGTGATGGTTCCGGGAAACGCGGTTGAGCCGTAGACTTGCTGGTAGTCAAGCGGCGAGGATGCAGTGGAATCGTTGTTGCAATTAAAGGGAAGGCAATCACCGCTTTGGTAATTGCCCACTGTCACGTCGGCGTGCAAGGAGAACGCCGAAGGGAGAAGCAGCAGCAGGATCAGCATTTGATACAGTTCGCATTCTATCCTCCTCGAGACTGGGGATGTCTAGTCGTTGTGCCGTTTTATTGTCAGCGTCGAATCAACCGGGATTCCCAAGATTCTTTTTCCCGGTTTTCGGACAATCCTACACCGAATCTCTATGCCGTATCCCCTTTTTACGCAATTTTTTTATTCCCCAGCAGCTCCGGACTCAGGACGGGCCCGTTCCGCCAGGTCCAAGTGTCAGAAAACCAGG
>CAWCTB010000024.1:0-219707 GCA_963798275.1 uncultured Acidobacteriaceae bacterium | reverse complement strand
CGGAATCTTCTCGCGGACGTGCACGTTCTTGATCTCCTGCGGGAAGACCTTCATGTCGGCGACCAGCTCAGCCAGCGTCTTGCCTGTGCGCGACATCACCTCCAGCACGCGCAGCGAAGTCAAGATACCGTCGCCGGTTGTTGTATCCATGTCGCGAAAGAGGATGTGTCCGGATTGTTCGCCGCCCAACGTGGCTCCGGTCTTGAGCATCTCCTCCAGCACATACTTGTCGCCGACGGGAGCGCGCAGCATGCGGATGCCGCTGCATTTGAGCGCCGCTTCCAGTCCCATATTCGACATGGTCGTTGCAACCACGGTGTTGTTGTGCAGCTTTACGTGCGCCTGCATGTCGCGAGCGGCCAGCAGCAGCACGCCATCGCCGTTCACTACCCGGCCGTGCGCGTCGGAGAACATGGCGCGGTCCGCGTCGCCGTCGAAGGTGATGCCAATGTCGTACTTGCCGTTGGAGGCGGCGACCGCTTCCGCCACGTGTTCGGGATGCAAGGCTCCGCAATTGGCATTGATGTTGCGGCCGGTGGGATTGATATGCAGAAAGTCGGCCGTGATGCCACATTCCGCAAAAATCAGCGGAGCTACGGAGTACGCCGCGCCGTTAGCGCAGTCCACCAGCACGCGTAACGGCTGAAGTCCGTCGGCCCCATCAGAGTGGTGAGCCAGTCGGCATATCGCTGGCGGAGATCGGCATCGCCGGGCAGCATCTCGTAACTCTCGCCGGCATGTTCGGCTCCCACTGCCAGTTGTTCCAGGTGAGCGAAGATGTCGGCCTCGATTTCGTGCTCCAAATCGTCTGACAACTTGTATCCGTCGGCGCCGAACACCTTAATGCCGTTGTCCTTCCACGGATTGTGCGAGGCGGAGATCACGATGCCCGCCGCCAACTGGTTGGCGCGCACCAGATAAGCGATTCCCGGCGTGGTGATCACGCCTGCACTGGCCGCCTTCACCTGCGAGGCATTCAGCCCTGCCGCCAGCACGGAGCTGATCCAGGCGCTGGACTCGCGCGTGTCCTGCCCAATGATTACTTGGGCTTCGCCGCGTTCCGCAAGACGCTGGCCCAGCGCCCGTCCAATGGCGTACAGCGTGCGACGGTCCAACGGGTACTCACCCGCAATGCCGCGGATTCCATCTGTTCCAAATAATTGCCGTATGCGAGGTTGCGAAGCGGTGCTCAATGCTGGGCTGCTCCTGTTTTCTCGGTGGTGATAGTGACGTGAATCGGAACGGGCTTCTGCACCCGCACCAGGGGGTCGGTAACGTAGGCGTGAGTGGTAAAGGTAGCGGAACCGACCACCCCGGTTGCATCCACCGGATCGGTTATGGCGTTGTCGATAGCATCGACCCGCCTGGCCGGTCCCACCACGACGATGGTGGCTGGGTCTGCCTGCACCTTTGCCAGACGATAGCCGCCGGCGAACGAACCAATCACGCGGGGCCGCACCTCGACGGTCCGGGTTGTGCTGCGATCGAAAGTGATGTGTACCTGGGACGGGTCGATCTGCACCACCTGAAGCTCGCGCGGCACGCGGATTTGCTTGCTGGTGAGATCGAAGGTGCGTTCCCCGGGATGGACTCCTTCCAGATCGACAACCGCGTGCACCTCCGAGGGGCTCAGGCCGCGAATCGTGCGCTCCGGTCCACTCACTCGCACCTTGACCTCGGTGGAAGTGTCCGAGTTCATCTCCAGGTTCTCGGGCGCGTTGTGAAATTCGATTGGAGCAGCGATTACGGTCTCCACGATAGGATCGTGGCCTACGGCCCACCACAGCAAGACGGCGAGACCCAGCGAGATGAGCTTGAGCCAGATGTTCTGAAAGACGTACTTGCGAAGGAATTCGCGCATGGCTCAGCGTTCCGTCCCTTCCCGCGTGTCTCGCTCCGAGGCGAATGGCTCGAATTCCTGCTCCTCGCCCGCAATGGGCTGGTCGGAGATCAGGGTCGGCAGTGCAGCTTGGGGAACGTATCGGCTCAGCAGTTGGCTCAAGCGTTCGCGAAGATCGTCGGGACGAAGGTTACGTTCGATGGTCCCACCGACTGCCAGGCTGATCGCTCCGGTTTCCTCCGAGACCACGACGGAGATCGCATCCGACTCTTCCGTGACTCCGATGGCGGCGCGATGCCGCGTCCCCATCTGGTTGGAGAGCACGGGGTTCATCGACAGAGGGAGGAAACAAGCAGCCGCTGCGATCTTGTCTTTCTGCACGATCACCGCGCCGTCGTGCAACGGCGCGCTGGGACGAAAGATGGTGATGAGCAGGTCGAAGCTGAGATTGGCGTCCAGCGGCACGCCGCTCTCGATATAGGTGCGCAGGCCGATCTCCCGTTCAATGACGATCAGAGCGCCGGTGGCGTCCTCGGAAAATCGCGCGGCGGCCAGAACGATGTCTTCATAGTTGTCGCTGCCGCTTCCGCCTCCGATGCGTCCCGCCGTCAGGCGTCGGCCCAACCGGGCCAGCACATGCCGGATTTCCGCGCCGAACACCACGATCAGGGCGAAGATCGCGTAGGGAAGCAGCGTGGTCATGAGCCAGTCAACGGTTTTGAGCGGCTCGAAGTGCGCGACATAGAAAGCGACTGCCAGCGCGACAACGCCAATCAGCATGGGGATGGCGCGCGTTCCCTTGATCAGCTTCAGAAACTCGTAGATCAGGAACGCAACGATCAAGATGTCGATCACGGAGGCGATCGACATCTGCGATGCGTGACTGAGTCTTTGAAGCAAACTAGTTCCTTCTATCCGAGGAATAAGCGGCGAGCATCTTTATTCTAATGCAGCGGAGTCAAGACACTTTGACGAACAGCGATGAACCGCCTAGTCCGACTGGGACTCTGGCTTTACCTCACGGACGTCGGCGCTGAACTCGCCCTGACTCAAGCGCGCGCGTACCCGATCTCCGGGCGCAAGTTGGGAAGAGCGTTTGACGATTTGACCGCTGGCGTCGAAGACCAAGGCGTACCCACGCCCTAAGATCGCGAGGGGCGAAAGTGCCCTCAGGCTGCCGTCCAGGGTGCTCCATCGCGAGCGGCGGCGCAGCAAAATCGTATGGGCGGAGCGCCGCACCGCCAGACGGTCAGCTTCAACACGGGACTTGTGCCGGCCGATCATGCCGCCCATCGCGTTGCGCAAAGCCGACTCCAGCGACTCCAGTTGCCGGCGCATCCCGCCCAGACGCACCCGGAGATCCTGGTGGCGAAGCCGCGAGTCCAGCATCTCGATACTGCGGGACGTGGCTTTGAGGTTGCGATGCTGGGCCTGGGCGATGCGATGGACAAGTTCGTCCACGCGCTGTTGCCGCCGCGCGATGGAATCCGGCATCCGCGCGAAGCCGGGACGCTGCGCCAATCCAGACAGTGCATTATGGGCCCGCAGCAGCTTGTACTTCATCGCCTGGCCGATTCGCTTGTGCAGGGTCAGCAGCCGGTCGGCAAGTTCCTGCTTGGAATGGATGACCAGTTCCGCGGCTTCCGAAGGCGTGGCGGCGCGGCGGTCCGCGACAAAATCGCAGATGGTGAAATCCGTCTCGTGACCAACCGCCGAGATCACCGGGATCCTGGAGGCCGCTACGGTCCGGGCCAGGGTTTCGTCGTTGAAGGCGAAGAGGTCTTCAAACGAACCGCCTCCGCGCGCAATAAGAATGACGTCGACCGTCCCCTCACGATTAAAGAAACGCACCCCAGCGTTCACTTCGGCGGCGGCAGTCTCTCCCTGAACCTGGGCCGGATAGATCAAGATGCCTACACTCTCATGACGCCTGCGCAGGATGTTGAGGACGTCCTGCAAAGCCGCGCCCCGCGGCGAGGTGACGATCCCTATGCGCCTGGGCAGGGCAGGTATCGGTTTCTTGCGGTCGGCGGAGAACAGCCCCTCAGCCGCCAGCTTGGCTTTCAGTTGCTCAA
This sequence comes from uncultured Acidobacteriaceae bacterium, assembly GCA_963798275.1. Classification (GTDB taxonomy): domain Bacteria; phylum Acidobacteriota; class Terriglobia; order Terriglobales; family Acidobacteriaceae; genus CAWCTB01. The sequence goes on along the minus strand of CAWCTB010000024.1, from coordinate 215,792 downwards.
AAGCCGCTTGCAGCGCACCCGCGCCCTTGGGTTCGAGAGTTTCGGCCTGAAACTGCAGGTCGCCCCGTTCGTCGTAGACGGTGACGCGTCCCCGGGCGATAACCTGCATGCCATTTTCCGGCCGGAAACGAAGCAACTTCGCCTGGCTCCGCCACATCACTACTCGCAGTTGGGCGGAGCTGTCCTTCAGGGTGAAGTACAGATGACCAGACCCTGCCGGACGCCAGTTGGAGATCTCGCCCTCGACGTAAATATCTGTAAAAGAACGCTCTACCTGCGTGCGAACCGCAGCCATCAGCTCCCCGACGGGCAGTACTTTGCGCTGGGGAGCGGCGAAAGCCAGGCCGAGCTGTTCGCTTTCAGACATATGACTCAAGGTCTTTCGCCGAACAATTTCAGGCGATAATGCGAGGGTAATTCAAAATCACATCAACAAGGTAGTTGCAACATTCGTGATGCATCTGTACCATCGGGACGCTTCCATGCGCGCATCTTCAACTACTTACGCATCCCGTATCCAGCGCTTCCGGCTACCCCGCGTGTGCGTCGCGGTGGTGGGCTCCGACCCCTCGGTGATGCTCGATCGTGCGGAGTCCCTGGTTAGGGATAACCCATTTCTTGAGTTCAGGTTAGACTACCTCAGCCAGCCGGCTGCGGCACTACCGAAACTGAAGAATTTCCTGGACCTGCATCCTGAAGCGACGGTCATCGCCACCTGCCGTAGAGCGGTAAACGGCGGCAAGTTCAAAGGGTCGGCGCAAGCCCAACTCGACATCTTACTCAAGTCGGCGGACGCCGGTTTTCAACTTGTCGACATCGAAATGCAAAGCGTCGAGTCCCTGAAGCCGGAACAACTCGTCGAGCTGAAAAACCGGGTCGGCGTGATTCTCTCCTTCCACGATTTTAAGTCGACCAAGCGACTGGAAGAACAGTTCTCCTCGATGATCGAAACCCCGGCCGACTTCTACAAGGTAGTATCGACGGCCACCAACCTGTACGACAACGTGACCATGATGAAGTTCCTGCAGGCGCACTCCGGCCACCACGACATGGTGGGCCTTTGCATGGGCGAGCAGGGAATCATCAGCCGGGTCCTGGGAGTGCGGGCCGGCAGCATATTTACGTTTGCCGCTGCCACCCGCGGCGAGGAAACTGCGCCGGGACAGGTCACGGCCAGCGAATTGCGCGATACCTACCGCATCGGAATGGTGGATGCCGCCACCCAGGTTTACGGAGTGGCCGCCGATCCGGTTGTTCATTCGCTGTCGCCAGTGATGATGAACGCCGCCTTCCGCCGGGAAACGGTAAACGCGGTGTATCTGGCGCTGCACGCCAGGAGTCTTAAGGACCTGCTCGCCTGCGTGAACGATATCCCGATTCGCGGGCTCAGCATCACCATGCCGTACAAGCAGGACATTGTGGCTGCGCTTTCGAATTCCGATGCGCTTACCCGCCAGATCGGCGCCTGCAACACAATCGTTCGCAGCCAGGACGGAAAGCTATATGGCTTCAACACCGATGTTGCCGGCGTCGTGACTCCGCTCACGCAGCGCATGCACCTCGAAGGAAAGCGAATCCTGGTGGTGGGCGCAGGTGGGGCGGCACGCGCGGCCGCTTTTGGACTGAAAGCCCAAGGCGCCGAGGTGTTCATCGTCAACCGAACGGCGGAGCATGGCACAGGCGCTGGCCCGCCAGGCCAAGGTCAAATACCTGAAGCGCACCGAGCTGCCCAAGTTGAGCTTTGACGTGATCATTAACGCCACGCCGGTTGGAATGGGCAATGGACGGCAGTCGCCGCTGGAAGAAAAGGAACTCAACGCGCAATACGTATTCGACCTGGTCTATGCGCCCGCTGAAACCAAGCTCATTCGGATGGCACGGGAGAAGAACCTGCATGTGATTCCGGGACTCGAGATGTTTGTGCAGCAGGGCGCAAGACAGTTCGAAATCTGGACCGGCAAACCTGCGCCGGTGGCGGAGATGGCCTATGTGGTGACCAAGGCGCTGGAGCGTCGGCTGACGGAAGAGCCAACAGAGGAAACCGCGAAGTCCAGTGAGGGCAACAATTCGCATCCACCTCACAAGGCCGCGTCCGCTACGCCTTCCAAGCCTGCTATCGCCCCCAGGAAGGTCGTTGCGAAGGGGGTCGTGCCGAAAAAGCCCGCAGCGAAGAAGGCCGCACCTAAGAAAGTTGCTAAGAAGGCCGTCGCGAAGGCCTCCAAGCGATAGCTGCGCTCTGACCGTTCGCGCCTCCTCGGAGAATGGCACGGGATCGGTCGTAAGTAACTGGATTTAGCTTGCTTCCGTAGGCCTGGTCTGCCGCCGAAAGAGGTGATCCGCCCCCGGCCTCACCTAGAATCGGAATCCTTGCTGAGATTAGCCGCAGCGTCCTCATTCGCCGGATTGAGGCGGTCGCGCCAACAGTTTCGAAGCTCTCGAAACGGCGTGTTATCCCAAAAAGAGGAAAAAGTTGGTCATACCTGAAGCTTCTGGTTGCGGTAAGTGAGGGAAAAGGCGTAGGATAACTCTCGAGAGCGGCCCCCGCCCGTTCCCATAATAAGTCTAACCTGTTAGTCCCACGTTCGAAGTCGGCCATTCCCTTGCGCGCGGTGACTGAACCGTCCGGTGTGCAAGTACCCAGGAGAAGACGGAGATGGCGTGGTACGCGTACTGTATTACTGAGCAGCAGGGCCTGAGCGGTACCCGAGCCCGGCGGCCTTTCGCGATCGAAAGCCTCCGGGGCGTCAACGATGCTTCGGTCTTTGCTTACCCCAGCGGAGAGTTCGCGGTCATCGTCAGCGAACACTTCACAGCCAAACCCTTAACTCAGCAAGCCATCATTGACCACGCCCACGTGATCAGCGAGTGTTTCCGCACCATGACGGTTCTGCCGTTCCGGTTCGGTACGATCTTTGATTGCGATGAGGCTCTACGCCGGGCGGTGCGAACCAACCGCAAGACATTTGTCGAGACGGTGGCTCGCCTGCGCGGCAAGGCGGAAATGCATTTCAAGATCCTGCTCAAGGATGCTAGTCTCGCCGAGGTGGTTGCGGCCGCGCCGAATGGCGTAGGTGGCGAGTACCTTCGCCAGCTGCGGGAGCATGCAAGCCGCGCTCGAGAGCGTCAGACCAAGGCCCGCGCGCTCTCCATGCAGGTGCACAAGCTGTTCTCACCGCTGGAAGAGGACATCGTCTGCAAACGGACGGATTCAGGCAACATGCTCCTCGATTTCGCCCACCTGATCGATTCCACCTCCATTCTGAAATATCAGAACAGATACTCCGCAGCCACGCGGCATTTCAAGGATTGCCAGGTCAGCATCACCGGACCGTGGCCACCCTATCACTTCATGCCGGGCAAACTGCGTACGGTGCCGGGAGGCGATTGAGCCTCTCCTGACTTTTGCTCCTGTCCAGGCGGCCTTGCGAGGCCGTCTTCTTTTTTGCGTCTGCCTGCCGCGACGATCAACCTTGCGCTCGAACGCACCTTCAGCCAGCTCGAATCTATGCCTTCAAATTGTGATCAAAGTATTCCTGCCGCGCAGTAAATGGGATTAGAATCGGGGCACAAATTCCTTTAGAGTGAGCCGGCCCTGCTTGGGCGTATCTGCGAGATGTTGGCTGTCCGCTGCTGCGAGCAAGCAGAATCCCAAAGTGGGTGTCGGAATTCTCACTATAGAAACTGCTTTTCTCTCTGGCCTGGGATGCAGTGCACAGCGTGCCGGATGGGAGCGGGATGACGTCCAATCAGAAAGTACGCATACTTGTTATCGGGGACGATGCCGATATGGGCAGGTTCCTTTCCTCGCATTTGCTGCGCCGCGGGTTTGATGTCAGCGTGGCGAACGGCGAGGAAGAGTCGATCCACCTGTTCCGCGTTTTCGATCCGGCCCTGGTTCTGCTCGATCTCTCGTCTGCAGGAACGACTGGGCTGGAAACGCTCGAGCGTTGCAAGCAAATCAAGCCGGACGTGAGTGTGATCCTGCTGTCCAACCACAGCGATCCAGAAACGATCTTTCGGGCGTCCAAACTCGGGGCCGACGATTGCCTGAGCAAGCCATTCGAACCCCGGGAACTGGACGCGCGTATCGCCAAAATCGTGGAACGTCAACGGCTCTCCGCGGAAGTCACCCAGTTGCGCGACCAGGTGCGGCGCAACCATGACTTTGTCACGCTCTTCGGTACCAGTCCGAAGATGGAAGAGGTAAAGAACACCATCGAGCAGGTTGCCGACACCCCTGCAACCGTACTCATTTGCGGCGAAAGCGGCACTGGGAAAGAAGTGGTCGCCCGCATGATCTACTCCCAGTCAGGACGGCATGACAAGCCTTTCGTCAAGGTGAACTGCGCCGCGATTCCGTACGAATTACTGGAGAGCGAGCTGTTCGGCTATGAGGCGGGCGCTTTCACCGGCGCGAACCGGCAGAAGCTGGGCAGGTTTGATCTAGCTAACGCCGGAACCCTGTTCCTGGATGAAGTCAGCGAGATGCATCCCGCCCTCCAGGCCAAGCTGCTGCACGTCCTGCAGGATGGCCAGTTCTCACGCCTCGGGGGGAAACGCGATATCTCCGTGGATGTTCGGGTTCTCGCGGCCACCAATAAAGTTCTGGAGCGTGCCGTCGAAGAAGGCCTCTTCCGCGAAGATCTTTTCTATCGCCTCAACGTCATCACTATCCAAATTCCGCCCTTGCGCGAACGCCGCGAAGAGATTCCCATCTTCCTCGACTACTTCCTGCGCAAGTACAGCGAGTTCTACGGCAAACAGCCGGCTCCCTTCGGCGAGACTGCCGTCAACCGCATGCTGGAGTATCCCTGGCCGGGAAATATCCGCGAGTTGGAGAACCTGGTAAAGCGCTACGTGATCGTCGGCAATGAGGCGCAGATCGTCCGCGAGTTGTCTACCCACAAACCGATCGTCAGTGCCGCCACCGCAGTCATGCCGATCGCCGCCGATCGGCCGGCCTCCGCGGCGGCCATTCCGATCGATTTCGCCAAGGGAAATAGCATCGAAGACGACGCACCGTCGCTCCTGGAGATTGGCCGCACGGCCGCCATGAAAGCCGAGCGCCAGGCCATCGAACGGGCGCTTGCCCAGACCCGCTGGAACCGCCGCCAGGCGGCGAAGATCCTGAAGATCAGCTACAAGGCACTGCTCAACAAACTGAAGATCATGGAGGAGCAGGACGAGACGCACAATAGGAATCTCTCTGCCTAATCTGGGCAGTCTGCTTCTGACACTTTCAGCCGCATGGCGTCGCGGGATAAGCGGCTACGTCGCCTGTCCCGTGAATAAATATCCCAACCTATTATCAATTACTTACCAGCTATTTCCTACATGATCGCGGGAGCAGATCGGGATTTGGAGTCACAACTGCTAAGGCTACGGTAACCAAAGAGGCACAAAGCTTGACGTTCAATCCACCTCTATCGAGTTCAATATCTCTTCGTCTGTCTCGTGGAACGAGACAGCGCCTCGCAGCGTCTTCCCTGAAGTATCCCCTCCCAATTCGCCTCTTTCAGAAAAGCGGTCTCCCAGGCCGCTTTTCTGCTTTGGCCGAAAAAGAGTTGGAACCCTTTTTGTCCTGGTTTGGAACGTAGTGGGGAATAGTAATTTGACTGCTAGTTGACGCAGCTTCTGCAAGGCGCATATGATTCCGCTTTCGCGAGCGTAAGCATCAACGCTTTTGGGGCAAGGGCCTGCGAAGCAGTTATTTAGGCTGGGCAATCATGGATAAAAAGAAGTTGGACATATTCAAGAAACGTCTGGAGGATCGCCAACGGGAGTTGCGGCACACGGTAAGCCGCACCGCCCAGGACGGACGTGAGGCCGATCTGGAGTCGGCACAAGATGTCGCCGACCGGGCCGCGCAGTCTTACAACAAGGAGTTCCTGTTTCATCAAAGCAATAACGAGCGCCAGCTTTTGCAAATGGTGGAAGAGGCGCTGGATCGCATCCGCGAGGGCACCTTTGGAGAGTGCGTCTCCTGTGGCAGCGAGATCAACCCCAAGCGATTGGAAGCGGTCCCTTGGACGCGCCATTGCATCGAGTGCCAGGAGAAGCTGGAACAGGGAATTCTGGAGCAGACGGGAACCTAGACTCTAGTCTTGGTGACCCGCAAGCGTGAAAGCCGCCCCGGATGAGGGCGGCTTTTCTCATCCCTGCCGGCTCAGCTACTTTTTCTTCGTACCGCCGAGAAGGCCGCCCAGGGCGTTGTTGATGGAGTCGTTCAGGTTCTGCTGGTTCTGTTTGGGCTGCTGCTTGCCAGCTTTGCCCTGCTGCTGTCCGCCCAGCAGCGACCCCACAATGCCGCCCACTCCGCCACTCTGGCCGTTCAAGAGGTTGCCGCGCAGTAGGAATAATGTTATTCAACTTCATCTGGGCGATCTTCTCTACGTCCGGGGCAACCACCGGATGGCTCATCGTACCGGTGACGATCACGGGCAGCACCAGCTCTCCGTTCTTGTTGGCCAGCGCGGTGTTGAGGAACCCTCCCACCCCCGTGCCGCCGACCGACTGGCTGAAGCTCTTGTCCAGCACGGCCGTCAAGTGCATGTTCAGAGTTTCATTAACAAGATTGAGGATGCCTTGTGCCGCCATGGTGCCCACATCCAGATTGGCCTTCAAGTCGTTGGTCTGAGCCACGCCGTTATGCACGTCGAATGTGCCGGTCATCTGCGATATCGACGTGTATCCCTTGGACGAGGTTCCAAACTTGCCGATCTTCGACAGTTCGTTCATCAGGTCCAGCTTGGTGAGCTTACCGTTGGTCAAGTTCAAGGCGAAGGTCCCGTTCAGGGTCTGCACGACGTCGCCTGAGGGTGGTGTCGCGAAGGTCTGATTCACGTTCGCCGCCAACGTGCCATAGACGCTGTCCTTCATGTTCGCCACCGCGGTCAGCAAGCGATTGGCATCGGCGCCCGTCAGCTTGGCATTGACCGCATAGGTCGCGATCGCGCCGCGCAGGTCCGTCGTGATGGCTCCGTTGATCTGTCCGCCATAAACTTGTGCAGTCAGCGGGTTCAGGTGGATTACGCCGTGGTCGAGCGACACATCCGATTTCAGGTTCGTGAGCTCGGTGCGGTCATATATCAGGCTGCCGACCGAAAGCGTCCCGCTGCCGGTCGCTTTCTGCAGTAAGCTGGGCTGCGCGGCTGGGGCAGGAGCTGCGTTCGCCGTGGGCAACAGGCTCCACGACCCGTCAGCCTTCTTGTTGACCGGCGGGGCGCTGACCACCAGCTTCTGCAATTCCACCACGTTGATCTTGTCCACATTGAGGGCGAACCTGAGGTTGGGAGCCTGAAAGTTCGACACGCTCACATTGCCGTTGGCGCTGGTCGATGCGATCGACGCCGCCAGGTTGGTCACGTTGACGGAGTTCTGCGTGAACTGCAGGTTCGCATTCTTCACGTTTAGCGGCTGGGTCAGCGTTGGCATCTTGAGGGTGGCGTTCTGCAAGGCTCCCGTTCCGTTGAAGTTCATGGCGTTGGTGTTCTTGATCGGCCCCGTCGCGTGAATATCCAGGCTGACGGCACCGCTGCCGCTCATGCCTTCGACAGCGCTCACACCGTAGGCTTTGGCGATACTCAAGAGTTCTTCCACCTTGCCATTGACGGTGCGCAGCGTGGCATCGACATTGGGCGAATCGGTGGTGTACTGCGATAGCGTCATCTGGCCCGCCAAGGTGGTCGCGCCGGAGGACGCCGTGAAATTGCCGCTGCGGATTTCCTGCGGTGTCATGGCGAGATCGAGCGCCGGCACTTTGACCGGCTCGGGTATATCGCTGCCCGTAATCTCAAGGCTGCGGCCGCTGATATTACCGTTCAGCGCCAGGCGGTCAGTCGGACCTTGCGCGTGCACTTTGGCCGTGAATTGGCCGGCAATTTTTGCGTTGGGGCTGAACGCGATGCCGAAGGCCGACGCCAGTCGTGCGGCTTCCTGGATCGACGCATTGGAAGCATCCAGGTTCACGTCTACCACCATGGGTGTCGGACGCGTATTCAGAGTGCCGCTGACCGAGACCGGAGTATCTCCCAGCTTCAAGGCTCCCTGGCTGATCTGAATCACATCCGTGTTGAAATCGTCGGTCAAGTTAAAGTCTGCGGTGATCGGATAGCCCACCTGTACCGAGTGGATCACCGGGTCCGTCAGTTTCAGCGACCCCTTGGCCGAAGCCTTGCCCCCCTGGTTGGAAAGGTCCATTTCACCCGAGATAATGGCGTCGGAATTCTCCAGCAGCTGAGTGTTTAGGAATTTCTGCGCGCCGGCCAGAGAGACCTCGTTGAACTTCAATGTGCCCTTGAACGGGGTGTTCAGCATCTGCGCGTCGTTGATGGGACCTGCTGTTCCAGACAACTTCAGCGTCTCCCCGCCCTTGCCCGGCAAGTGCGCGGTGAGATCCAGCGAGAACGGCTGGTTGGGTGCGTAGTCTTTCAAGGCCAGGTCGATGTGATCGTAGATCGCCCGTACCTGGTGTTTTTGATAATCGGTGACAGCGATCTCCCCGTCCTTGATCACCAGCCCGGCCAGTACGAACCCGCCGGAGCTGGAGCCTGCTGGCGCCGCTGGAGAGGGCTGGGCCGGCTGTTTGGGCGCGGCTTGATTGCTTTGCGGAGCCGTCGCGCTGTGGCCCAGGCTGGCAAAATTCCACACACCGGCGGCGTTGCGAATCAATTCAATCTTGGGCCGCTCCAGCGTCAGGCTCTCAATTTCTACATTCTTGGCCAGCAGAGGAAACAACTTTACATGCACGTCCAGTCGCTGCGCCTGCGCAAACGGCAGGGTGCTGTGGAAGGCTCGGGTCGTCGCCGATCGAGACCTGGTCAATCTCCACCGCCAGCGGGATGACGCTGAGCGACATGTTCCCGAGTTGCACCGAGCGATTCAGGCGGTTCTGCAACTCGGCCTGAATTTGTCCGCGATACTGGTTGACATCCACGATATGGGGCAGCACCAGCACCAGTGCGGCGACCAGTACGACCAGGACAACAATTGCGATGATGAGCTTCCGCATAAGAACTCCTTACGCCCGGGCTACCGGACAGGGTTGAAAAATCTGGATATCTGCTTTACTAGAAGCCAACCGCCAGCCGGCAGTTGCACGATTTTATCGGCGGCGCAGTTCGTTTCGGGAAATCCCTGGGGGGCCGCGTTTCCTCACACGCGCCAGACCGGAACGGGCGCCGGAGTACAAAAGCTTTAGTGCAAGAATGGTGACACGTGGGGGGCTATTTTGGAAGGGGCTCCCGGCTAGGACCTTTCTGTCGCGGCCGTCGAGGGCTCGTCTTCCTCAGCGTGCATCAAGCCGAACTTCTTCAACTTATAGCGCAGGGCATCGCGGCTGATGTCGAGCAGCCGGGCAGCATGCGTCTGATTGCCGTTGGCCTGGGTCATGGCCATCTCGACCAGTGCACGCTCCACTTCCTCCAGCGAGGTCCCGCCTTCGGGAATCGAAAGCTTCGGCAGGCTGCGCCCGTTAGCAAGTTGCGTCTCGGTTGCGCCGAGGTTCGTGCCCGACGTCTGCTCAAAGGCGGTTTGCGTCCGAATGTTGCTGGGCCACCGCAAACGGCAGGTATTCGGGGCTGAGCACGTCGCCTTCTTCCAGGATCATGGCCCGCTCCACCGCGTTCTTGAGCTCGCGAACGTTGCCCGGCCAGTCGTACTTGAGCAGCAGCCTGCGAGTCTCGTCGCTGATGCCCTTCACCGCCTTGCGGAATTTCCGGCTGTAACGTTCGAGGAAGAAATCCACCAGCGGCAGAATGTCTTCCTTGCGCTCGCGCAGCGGAGGCAGAAAAATCGAGATGATGGCCAACCGGTAGTACAGGTCCTGGCGGAACGTGTTCTCCCGAACCGCGCGCTCCAGATCGCGATTCGACGCGGCAATGACGCGCACATCGACCTGCATGTCGCGCACCCCGCCGACGCGCCGGATCACCTGGTCCTCCAGAACACGCAGCAGCTTCGCCTGCAGCAGCGACGATAGCTCGCCGATTTCGTCGAGGAACAGAGTCCCGCCGTCCGCCACTTCAAACAGGCCCTTCTTCAGCGCCTTGGCGTCGGTAAACGCGCCGCGCTCGTGTCCGAAAAGTTCAGCCTCCATCAGCGTTTCAGGAATGGCCGAACAGTTGATGGCGACAAAAGGCTTTTCCTGCCGCCGGCTCTGGTAGTGAATCGCCTTCGCGATCAGGTCCTTGCCGGTGCCGCTTTCGCCCTGCACGAGAATGGTGGTGGCTTCGCTGGTTGCAACCTTGCTGACAAACCCCAGCAATTCCGCCATCTTCTGCGAGACGCCTACCACATTGTGGTAGCCAGTGCGGCGGCGGACTTCGCCTCGCAGCGACTCTACTTCAGAACGGAGCCGGGTGGTTTCCAGCGAATTCTTGACTGCGACTGCCAGCTCGTCGAAATCCAGCGGCTTGCCCACAAAGTCATAGGCTCCCAGCTTGAGCGCTGTCTTCACGTCCTCCAGTTGCGGATCGGCAGTGATCATAATCACTGCCCGCGCATCGCCGGATTTCTTCAGTTGTTCCAGGATTTCGATGCCGCTGGCGTCGGGCAGGCGGACATCCAGCAGCACGAGATCGGGAGACTCGTTGTGCGCCACGCGCAGCGCGGCCGAGCCGTTGTCAGCCTCAAGTACGTGATAACCCCACTCTTCGCACTTTTGCCGCAGAGACCAACGAACCAGCTTCTCGTCGTCGACGATGAGTACTTTTTCCGACGGCATTGCTTGCTCTTAGCTTACTACGCCGCTGCCTTGCCTGTGGTGCGTAGGCATCCCACTTCTGGGGTATCCATGGACGGGGCGCCAATTCCCACGAATCGTCCAACTTCGGACGCAGTTTCCCGGTAGCGCACGCCATGGAACGGAAGTCGACTCGGTATGCGTACCTATTTTCAGCGACTTTCGTTGGTGGCCAGAATGCAAGTCACTAGACTGGGTCACCCACGCAGGAGCAGATGACATGGAATCGGTCTGGCAGGATCTTCGCTTTACCACGCGGCAGTTGCTCAAGAATAAAAGCTTCACCCTGACCGCCATCTTGTCGCTCGCCCTCGGCATTGGCGCTACCACCGCCGTCTTCAGCGTCGTGTACGGCGTCCTCATCGATCCCGTACCCGTACAAAGACGCCAACCGCATGGTGCACGTGGAGCTGTTCGACAGTTCGGGGCGCCAGATGGGACTCCTATTCAACACCGGGCCGGAACTGGAGGAACTGAAGCAGGTCAAGTGCGTGGACGACATCTTCATGATGAACAACACCACGGTCACGATGACGGGCAACCAGCTTCCGGTCTCCGTGCAGTTGGGCGAATACACGCCGAACCTGTTTGATTACATGGGAGTGGCGCCGCTACTAGGCCAGCAATTCACGGCAGCCGAGATGGCCAACGGCAAGGCGTCGCCGGTCGCGGTGCTGAGCTACTTGTTTTGGAAGAAAGAGTTCGGCGCCAGCCATGACGTCTTGGGCAAAACCATCGAGTTGGACCACAAGCTCTACACCGTTATCGGCGTCGCCGCGCCGCGCTTCACTTGGGGCGACTCCGACGTTTACATTCCCGCCATTCCAACGGCTGATCCTCATGATTACCGCAATAGCTTCATCAAGCTCAAGCCCGGCGTGAGTCTGGAGGCGGCGCGCGCCCAGTTGGAGCCAATCATATTTCAGTTCCGCGACCGTGACCCGAAAGGCTATGCGCCGGTTACCCGCGTCAAGGTGGTCACCCTGAACGAGGATCTCCTGGGGCAGTTCTCGGGCACGCTTTTGTTGCTGTTTGGCGCGGTGGTGTTGCTGCTGGTGATCGGTTGTGCGAACGTGTCGATCCTGATGCTGGCAAGAGGCACCGCGCGCATGCACGAATTGGCCTTGCGCTCGTCGATTGGAGCATCCCGATGGCGCATCATGCGGCAGCTTCTAACGGAGTCGGTGCTGCTATCGCTGACCGGTGCGGTGATTGGCGTGGGGCTGGCGTTCGGCGCGGTCAGGTGGATCGCCACGGCCATGCCCTATTATTCCTTCCCGCACGAGGCGGCGATTCGTGTCAGCATCCCGGTGCTGGCGTTCTCGGTGTTGATCGCAGTGCTCACCGGCATACTCTTCGGAATGTCGCCCGCCCTCCAACTATCGCGCCCGAACTTGAGCGAGTTAATCCAATCGGGCGCGGGAAGGCACTCCGGCGGCGGCCACGACCGCAAAACCCACCAGCTTCTGATCACGGGCCAAGTCGCGCTCACCCTGGTGCTATTGACCATGGCCGCCGCAGCCACCCGCGCCTTCTTGACGGCTTACCGGGTACCCCTCGGCTTCGACGTGGATAAGGTCACCAGCCTCAATCTCGCCCTGCCGCGCAAATCCTATCCCGGTTGGTCCGAACGCGCGAACAAGTTCGATTCAATTCGCCAGGCGATTGCCTCCGGTACGGGAGTGGAGCAGGCGAGCATCGTCACCACATGGACGCCGCCCATGCGGGCCTATACCGACAAGATTGAGATCGAGGGCAAGCAGGACCTGACCGGCATTCAGTCGCAACTGGTGCTCATCAGTCCCGAAGCCTTTCAGACCCTGGGTATTTCGCTGATGCAAGGCCGAATCTTTACCCAGTCGGAATTGATGCGGGCCGCACATGTCGCGCTGGTTAACCAGGCATTCGCCCGCAAGTATTTCGCAGGCAGTGACCCTATCGGGCAGCATGTGAAAGCGCCGTCTTTAAAGTTCGAACGGCCGGATTTCGTGATCGCGGAGGGTAATGACGGATGGTTCGAGATCATCGGCGTCGTCGCTGATTCCCGCAACAATGGTGGCTTCCGGGACAGCCAAAGCAACGCCCGCCAACAACCCATCGAACCGGCCCTCTATATGCCGCACACCCTGGTCATGGTGCCCTACGCTTCCCTCCTGGTGCGGACCAGGGGCAACGCCGAGGACGCGATCCACTCGGCGCTGTTACGCCTTCAGGCGACCGACCCGCAGATCGCCGTCGTCGCGCATCATCCCCTGACCTGGTACATGGAAACCATGGTCTGGGGCCAGCAGCGCTTCATCGCCGCGCTGTTTGCCATCTTTTCAGGCTTAGGATTGGTGCTGGCCGGTACCGGCCTGTATAGCGTGGTGTCCTACTCCGTCAGCCAGAGAAACCAGGAGATGGGAATTCGTATGGCATTGGGCGCGCAGAGGACCGACATCATCGGACTGGTATTGAAGTCAGTAGCGGCCACCGTAGGCGTGGGGATTGCGGTGGGACTGGTCCTCAGCATCGGATTGAACAAGATTGTGAGCCACTGGGTGCAAAGCAGTTCCCGCGATCCGCTGATGTTGTTGGTCGTAACCTTGGTCCTGGCGTTGATTGCGTTTTTCGCTTGCGTCTGGCCGGCACGTCGAGCCGCAAACCTCGATCCCATGAAGGCCCTGCGCACGGAATAAGACCGCTTCAGCAGCGGCGGAAGGTACTTTGCGGAAAAAACCCGGGACGAGCTCTGCGCGGGCTCGTCCACGGGGTGAGCAATCGCGCACGAAGTTAGCCTTTGGTGGCGCCGGCTCCGTGCATTTTTGCGCGCTCAATCAACATCTGCACCTGGTCCTTTTGCGGGTAGTCAGGATTGGTTTGCAGTAACTTCTCCCACGCCAGCACCGCGCCGGCGGGGTCCTTCTTGCCTTGCCACTTCACAATGCCCATGTTGAACAGCGTGGCCGCATTGTTGGGCCGCACCTGCAGCGACTTCTCGAAGCACGCCAGGGCCTTGTCAGGATCTCCGGTGTACCAGTACGCCGTCCCGAGATCGGTGCGAACATCCGCATTATTGGGCTGGATCTTCAGCGCCTTCTCGTAATAGCCAATCGCCTCCGGATAGCTTTGGCCGTCGTAGTACAGATTGCCGAGCTGCACCAGTGCATCGACGTTGTTGGGATTGCTCTTCAGTTGCGCCAGCAGTGGCTCAGCCGCTTTCGCCAGCACCTCGGGCGACGCCGCCTGCTGCTGCTGCGGAGTACTGCCCGGAAGGGTGCCCGGCCCCATGTTTCCGCCCGGCGCACTGGCCGGGGCCGTCATTGCCGCTTGGGCATTCTCGGGCACATTCGCGGTCGCGCTGGGCGCCGAGCCGCGCGCGAAGTAGCCCACCAGAACTCCGATCGTCAGGGTGATGACGGCCAACGTATAGGCCTGCACGCTGGTGAAGCTACCACCCTGTGTACCACCGTTCTTGTTTTGCGCAGTTTGAGACATTACTTACTCCTTCTTTTTTTCTCTAACAATCAATTCTTGGGCCCGGCCGCAGCCAGGTTCGGCTTTTCCAGGTTGAACAGGCGGTGCAGGGCCGAGGCCAGCATGTCCTGCTCATTCCTTTCCGGAAGCTCCTTCAATTCCCGAGCCAGCGCACCGGCAATTCTTTGCGTGATATGGGCGGTCAGCGCCGTCATCGCCTGGTCCTGGTCTTCGGTGAATGGGCCGAATTCCTTGCGCAGGACTTCCAATTCCTGCCGGCAAAGTTCATCCAGACGCTGCCGCAGGGCCACCATGGTGGGAACAATGCGTTCCGCCATCAGCTTCCGCCGGAAACCCTGCACTTCCGCGGCAATAATCTTTTCGGCGGCATGGGCTGCGCTCAGTCGCTCGCCGGTATTGCGCCGCACTACGTGCTCCAGGTCGTCCATATCGAATAGATGAATTCCTTCGACGTCCCGCACGCCGGGGTCAATGTCGCGTGGAACGGCTGCGTCGATCATCACCTGCGGCCTGTACTGGCGGGCGTGGGCCGTGTTCACTGCATCTTCCCGGCTGATGACGTAGTGCGGAGAAGAGGTGGAGCTGACCACGATGTCAGCCGCTTCCAACTGGCGAAGGCGGTCATCGAACGGCACCGGTTTGGCGCCCAGTTTGGCCGGCGAGTTCCTCGGCATTTGCCAGGGTTCGGTTCATCACGCTCATGCGCCCGGCGCCAGCATTCCTCAGGTAGCCGGCCGCGAGTTCGCTCACCTTGCCGGCGCCGATCAGCAAAACCTCTCTCCCCGACAATTCGCCCAAGACGCTCTTCGACAACTCCACCGACGCATACGGCACCGATACGGCGGACCTTCCGACTGCAGTGTCAGTCCGTACGCGATGGGATACGGTCAGCGCCTTCTGCATCACAGCGTCGAGAAATCGTCCGGTGCATCCCGCCTTCTGCGCAGTCGCCCAGGCATTCTTTACCTGTTCCACGACCTCCGGCTCGCCGATGACCATCGAGTCCAGGCTGGAGGCAACGCGGAATATATGAGTCAGAGCGACATCGTCCAGCAGGCGGTAGAAATGCGACCACTCGCACAGTTTCAGTTGGTATTCCTGCGTCAGAAAGCGCAGTACCGAGTTGGCCGCCGTGGGAGCGTCGCTCGTCCACAGGATGAATTCTGTACGGTTACAAGTGGGCAGGATGATGACTTCGTCAATGCCTTCGGAGCGCACCAGGTGGTACAGCGCCTCGTAACGCCTCGGTTCGCTGATCCAGAACCGTTCCCGGACGGCGACTGGCGAAGTTCGGAAGTTCAGGCCAACAACTGCCAGCGTCGGTTCCACGGGGATATCCTCTCCAACACGTAGTCAATGTTGTAGAGGCACACTCCATGCCAAACTGGCCGGCCGGCAGTCTCGTGGCTAAGTGACTGTCCAACAAGCATTTAGTAAAAACGGCCGCGCGTCGGCAAGAGCCCGGATTCCGTGGCCTTGCGGCATATCACCCGCCATGCGGGTTTTTTCCCACCGAACTCGGAAACGGGTGTGGCGCGATGGAGCCGGGAAAGAGTACAGTACTGTCGCCGTCCTTGCGACGGTCGAAATTAACATTATCCAACCCGTAAGAGCGATTGGGGTTAAGGAGAACACATGAAAATCACATTCTTGCAGCGTCTTGCCTTCTTGGCGAGTCGCAGCATCCCTGGCCGTTCCTAACCTCGCGGTTGCGCAGGCGGATGTCTACAAAGCGAAGTGTGCCGCCTGTCATGGTGCCACTGGCGCCGGGAATAAGGCGATGGGAACCAAGCCCTTCAGCGATCCTTCCATCCAGGGAATGTCCGATGCCGACCTGGCGGCCGCCATCACCAACGGTAAAGGCAAGATGCCTGCCTATAAGGGCAAGCTAACCGATGCGCAAATCAGCGGCCTCGCTGCGTACATCAAAACTCTAAAGTAACCGAGGAAGTTCCATTCCGGGAAGCGGCGGTCCCCGAGCCGCCGCTCCTTTCGCCCCGGGAGTGGGATGGCCCCGCGCTAACCCCCAAACCTCACTGTTGCGTCACCCTCCCCGGAGTTATACTTCGCAACGTCGGTAGTGCTCTCTAAGTTGGATAGTTCGTTCTTACCGTTTCCATGCTTCCGGCCGCCCTGCGAGCCTGGAGTTTCTGACGTGTCTGTTGGAGGCCCGATGAAGGATGACAACGAACGCAAGCCTGAGCCGAACTCAGGCGTAACGCGACGCGATTTCATGAAGCTTTCCGCGGTCGGCGTCGCCGTTCCCGCTCTGCTGGGGCCGGGAGTGGTCGAGGCTGCCGGCGAGGAAGTTGCCATCCAGGGGCCGGGCAAAGTTCCGATCACGCTGAACGTGAACGGCAAGAGGCTCTCTGCCGCAACTCGAGCCCCGCGTTACCCTGCTCGACGCGCTGCGCGAAAACTTCGACCTGACCGGCGCCAAGCGCGTCTGCGATCGCGGAGCCTGTGGCGCCTGCACCGTGCTGCTGGACGGCAAGCCGGTTTACGCCTGCGCGGTTCTGGCGATCGATGCCCAGGGCAAGAGCATCACCACCATCGAATCCCTCGCCGAAGGCGATGCGCTCAGCCCGGTGATGCAGGCGTTCGTCGCCCACGACGCGCAGCAATGCGGCTTCTGCACTCCCGGCTTCATCGTCACCACCACCCACTTTCTTGCAACAGAATCCGCATCCTACTCCGGAAGAAATTCGCCACGGCCTGAGCGGCAACTTCTGCCGCTGCGGAACCTACGACGGCATTCGCGCCGTGGCGCTGGCGCAATGCGGGAGGTAAGCAGTCATGAGCCAATATTCATGGCCCGATCCTTCGCAACGTAACCCTTGCTCGGCAAAGCGCATCTCCCGCGTCGATGGCCCGGCCAAGTCCTCCGGCCGCGCCAAGTACACCTACGACTACAACCCCGACGGTATGCTCGCCGGCAAGATCGTGCGCTGTCCCTACGCACATGCCAAGATCAAGAGCATCGACACCAGCGCCGCCGAGAAGATGCCGGGCGTCAAGGCCGTCGAGATCATTCAGAAGCCGGGGACAGAAATCTTCTGGGCGGGCGATGAAATCGTTGGTGTAGCTGCTGTCGATGAGTCCACGGCGGAAGACGCGGTGCGCGCCATCAAGGTGCGAGTACGAAGTGCTGCCGCACCTGTCTCCGACGCCGAGCCGCCCAAGAACATCGCGCCCGCGACCGGCCCCATCAGCTCCGACGACTTTCGAGGGCTGGAAGAGAACCAGGTTCCCGACGACGAAGTCATTGCGGCGATCCAGCAAGCGCGGCATCAGCTTCAAGCCGGAAGAGAAAGACTACAAGGCGATGGAAGGCGAGGGTGTCGATGCCAAAGTCGATCGCAGCCCTGCGCACAGCCAAGGTGCTGCCGCCGTCGGGCGAGAAGTCGCCCTACAAGCGCACCGCCCTGCAGACCCAGGGCGATCCCGACAAGGCATTTGCCTCGGCGGCGGCTGTCTCACGAAGGTCTATACGGCGTGCCCTGCATCGTGCATTGCTGCCTCGAATCGCATGGCTCGGTCTCCGAATGGTCCAGCGACAACGAACTGACCGTCCACATCTCCACCCAGAACGTCTCCGGCATCGCGCCGCAAATGGCCGAGCCCGCTGGGAGTACCCGCCAGCAACATTCGCGTACTGCAGCAGAACATCGGCGGCGGCTTCGGCAGCAAGTTCGCCGCCGACCGCTGGGACATCGTCGCGGCCAAGCTTTCCAAGTCTGCCGGCGGCAAGCCGGTGAAGATGATGCTGGCGCGCGACGAAGAATTCGAGGTCGCCGGCATGCGGCCCTCCGCCTACGCGCGCGTGAAGATCGCCGCCGACAAGAGACGGCAAGCTGGTCGCGTGGCAATCGAATTCCTGGGGCACTGGCGGAATGGGCGGCGGCGGCACGCCTCCCATCCCGTACATCTTTGAAATTCCCAATCAGCGCAAGCAGAACACCGCCATCTCCACCAACCAGGGCAGCGCCCGCGCCTGGCGCGCGCCCAACCATCCGCAAGCGGCGTTGATCACTCTGGCGGCGTTTGAAGACCTCGCCGCCAAGCTGAACCTGGATCCGCTTCGACATGATGCGCGCCAACCTCGACATCGCTCGGCCCGCGCGCCAAGATCTACCGCGAAGAGTTGGCAGATCGCCGAAGACCTGATGGGCTGGAAGAAGAACTGGCATCCGCGCGGCGACAAAACGTCAGGGCCGGTGAAGCGCGGCCTCGGCCTGTCGTTCCACACCTGGGGAGGCCGCGGCCACAACAGCGATCTGCGATCTCACCATCCACCCGGATGGCTCGGTCGAGGTGAAGCTGGCGCAGCCAGGACCTCGGCACCGGAACGCGCACCGTCATCGCGATCGTGATCGCCGACACCCTCGGCCTTCCGCTCGACGCGGTCACGGTGCACATCGGCGACAACCGCTATCCGCCGTCGGGCGGCAGCGGCGGAAGCACGACCGTCGGTGGCGTCAGTTCCTCGACTCGTCGCGCGGCGGTCGATGCTCGCGACCAACTGTTCGCCAAAGTTGCGCCCGCCCTGAAGGCCCAGCCGGAAGAACTGGAGGCCGTGAACGGCACGGTGCGCGTCAAGAGCGATCCGGGCCGCAGCCTGCGCCTGGAAAGAGGCCTGCGCCAAGATCGGCGCCGTGCCCCTGACCGTCCGCGGCAAGAATCCTGACAAATCGAAGCCGCCCGACCTCACCAACAGCGGCGTCGGCGGCGTGCAGATGGCCGACGTCTCCGTCGACACCGAAACCGGCATTGTGCGCGTCAACAAGATGGTCGCGGTGCAGGACTGCGGCCTCGTCGTCGACCTCAAAACCGCCGAAAGCCAGGTAAAGGGCGCGCTCATCATGGGCATCAGCTACGCGCTGTACGAGGAGAAGATGCTCGATCCCATCACCGGGCGCGTGCTCAACCCCAACCTGGAGTTCTACCGCCTCGCGGGCCTGAACGACATCGGCGAACTGGTCGTCCACATGATGACCGGCAAAGGCTACGACGACCGCGGCGTCATCGGACTGGCCGAGCCGCCGGTGGTTTCGCCGGGAGCGGCCATCTCCAACGCCGTTGCCAATGCGATCGGCGTGCGGGTACCGTTCCTGCCGCTGACCCCCGACCGCGTGCTCGCCGCTCTCGAAAACGGAGGCGCCCATGCGACCGTTTGAGTACGCCAGTCCCACCAGCAAAGAGCAAGTCGCCGCCCTGCTCGGTTCCTCATGGGAGCAGGGAGCCATCCTCGCCGGCGGCACCGACCTGCTGGCCTTGATGAAAGACGATGTAGTCGCGCCCAAGCGGCTGGTCAACGTCAAGCAGCTTGAAGCCCTGCGCGGCACCAGCTACCAACCGGGCAATGGATCTGCGCATCGGCGCGCTCACCACGCTCGACGAACTTGGCCGAGTCGAAAAGGATCTCGTCGCCTATCCCGATCCTCGCCGAGGCAGCCTGACGAAGCGGCCAGCCCACAGATCGCAACCTTGCCACCATCGGCGGCAACATGTGCCAGCGCCCGCGCTGCTGGTACTTCCGCAATGGCATGGGCCTGATGCCCATGACCCAAGATGGCAAGTCGATGGTCGTGGAAGGCGACAATCGCTACGCCGCGATTCTCGGCACCGATGGCCGGCGCGTACTTCGTCAGCCCCTCGACCATCGCCCCTGCGCTGATCGCCTATGGCGCGAAGATTCGCATCTACTCGGCGAAGGCCGGTGGCAGCGGCGTGCGCGAGCTGCCGCTGGAGACAATTCTTCGTCATCCCGAAATCGGAGAACGAGCGCGAACACGACCTGAAGCCCGACGAGATGGTGATCGAGCTGGTGGTGCCTCCGCCGTCGCAGAACACCAAAGACCGGCTACTTCGAAGTTCGCCAGAAGGCCGCCTTCGACTGGCCGCTGGCCATGGCTGCCGTGACGCTCGAGATGAACGGCAACACGGTCAAGAGCGCGCGCGTTGTGCTGGGACACGTTGCGCCCATTCCGTGGATCTCGCGACGAAGCCGCACAAGCGCTCGTCGGCAAACCTCTCACGCCCGACACGGCGATGGCGGCAGCCAACGCGGCGGTCGCGAAGGCGAAGCCGCTCAGCATAACAAGTACAAGATCACGCTGGCGAAAGCGGCGGTGAAACGCGCCATCTTGAAGGCCGCCGAAGGCCGCACCGGAGGTGCCGCATGATGATGCTTCCCGATCACGAACGCTTCGACACCACTTGCGACGGACTCTGCCCGGCGCTGCGCTGGAAGCAGCAGTTCATCGGCGTGGCCCACGATCCCACCGTGCCGCCCACGAACGATGGCCTGTTCTGGTGCCTGCACACCCAGACCTGCATCGGTCCCGACGGCAAGCTCGCCGAGCCTGGCAACTGCGCCTCATCCTCGCGCGCGTGTCACGGGACCGGGAAGTGCGGCTGAGTTTTTGGATATGAGAGCTTCGCAAGAAGAGTTGTCAGCAGAGCCGAACAATCTCTTAGGAGGCAGATACCGTCGTTAAGTCATTCGCTCCTGTGCCGCCAAGATAGGAATTGCCACCACTCCAAGGTGCGGCTATTCTCTACCCGAAAACTCCATGCCCAAACTCTACACCCCACGTGATGCGGCCCAAGTGCTCGGAATCAGCTATCCATCCCTGAAGCAGTGGATCTATCAGGGCAAATTGAAGAGCTTCCAAACGCCCGGCGGACACCATCGGATTCCGGAGTCGGAGATCGACCGTTTGCTGCCGCGCACGGCCGTCACCGGTACCCCAGAGAAGCGACGCCGCAGCTTCCGCCGCATCAGCGGACGTAACCAGTTGGTCGGCCGCGTTACCGATGTCAGAATCAACGGCCTGCTCGCCCAAGTGACTCTGTTCATCGGAGACCAGCACATCACCTCCATCATCACCGCCGACGCCGTACGGGAACTACGGCTCAAGAAAGGCATGATCGCCGCGGCGCTGATCAAGTCCACCGAAGTCATGATCATCATACCCGACTAAATCCGTTTGACAATAACGGTTTGATTCGATTAAAACGGGGCATCCTGTTCGGGGGTGTCCTGCGATGTGCCTTCGCCACCGAGGCCTGCTTGTCCTCGCATTTCTTATTGCCGCGTCGTCACGGCTCTTCGCCCAATCCTGGCTTGACGACTATTTCAAGCGTGTTGCCGAACAGCAGGCAGAACAGCCGCATTGGATCACTCCGGTGTTTACCGTCACCCCACGCCTGGAACAGGAGATTCGCTACGACATCTTCTGGCAGGGACACGCCGACGGAACCACAACCGAAAACTATGGCGGCAGCAAAGGATTGGAGCTCATCCCGGCGAAGAACGTCGAGGTCATCATCGGCATTCCGCCTTATCTCGTGCACAACCAGCCCAACGTAAAAAATGGCTGGGGCGATGAGACGTTCCTGGTGAAATACCGCTTCCTCTCGAAAAACGAGGAGCACGGCAATTACATCCTCACCGCGTTCCTGGGGGCCGCCGTTCCCACCGGCACCTATAAAAATGGCGCCCCGTACGCCGTAATTACCCCGACGCTGGCGTTGGGAAAAGGATGGGGCAATTTCGACATCGTCACCACCGCTGGGATTCAGTTGCCCACGTCCGAAAGCCAAAGACTTGGCCAACCCGTGATCTGGAATCTCACCGGCCAATATCGCGTGCTGCGGAGGGTCTGGCCCGAGCTTGAGATGAATTCGACCTTCTACCATAACGGCCCGAACGCCGGGAAAGAGCAGATTTTCCTGACTCCCGGCGTAGTCTTCGGCAAGTTTCCCATCTGGCGTCGGATGGGAGCGACCTTCGGCGTGGGCGTACAAATTGCGACGACGCACTTTCACACCTACAACCATGGCTGGATTCTTACCACGCGGCTGCCCTTCTAACACCTCGGTTATATTCGGCCATTTGCGGGAATGTGATTTCCATCACCGCCAAACCGTCTTCGGATTTCATACATTTCAGCATTATGGCTACCCAAGACAAGAACGATCGCGCGGAATGGCTGCAAGGGCCTGCCGCAAAATGCGAGGTGCCGGACGGTCGCGCAGACCCCGTGGAGGCTCGTCCTGTTAGGAGCGCCGGGCGTAGGCAAGGGAACCCAGGCCGATCTGCTGCACCAGAAACTGCGGGCCTGTCACCTCTCCACCGGCGACGTTTTCCGCGCCGCGGCCAGCCGCAGCGAATGTGAACTGAGTCCAGCCATGCGGGCGGCCACCGAATACATGCGTCGCGGCGAGCTCGTGCCTGACTTGACGGTGTGGGAGATGGTTCGCGAACGCCGTGGTTGCCTGCACTGTGCGGGCGGCTTCATCCTCGACGGCTTTCCCCGCACCCTGACGCAGGCCGAGTCCCTCAAGCAGTTGATGCTTGATGAAGGCCTGTCGCTGACTGCGGTCGTGAACTACGATCTGCCCGCGAGCGAAATCGTTGCGCGGCTGAGCGGCCGCCGGACCTGCGAACAATGCCGCTCAGTGTTTCACCTGACCGAACGTCCGCCAAAAGTTGAGGGCGTCTGCGACCGCTGCCGGGGCAAGCTCTTTCAGCGGGAAGACGACCGGCCGGAGTCGATCAAAGTCCGGCTGGAGGCCTACGAGCGGAGCACCGCGCCGCTGATTGCGTTCTATCAGGACCTCGGCCTGCTCCTTTCGGTGGATGCGAAGGGCGGTCCCGACCAGATTTGCGCGGCAACCCTGGCCGGCCTGAATGCCCGCCGCGCGGCCCAACCGAGCTGAGGGGACGGAAACACTGCACCAAGGCGCGTCCAGGTGGAGTAGGAGATCAATGGGAATGAACGGCCACGCATGCCCCATTCTTCGTAGCCGCGGCTGCCACCACGGGCTCTCATCAGCAGTTATGATATGCGAGCATCCGGTGTCCAATTCGCGTATTGTGACGGGCCGTTCGAGTGCGTCGAGCAGAGAGAGCGCAAGGCAAGCGTAGACGGTTGCAACACGCCGATCCGCTGAACTCCGGGTCGCGCAGGTGGCAGCTACGTCCCTGGATGCGGGTTGGAATTGCCGCTGCCGTTCTATGCGCACTGGCGTTAATCCTCTATGCCAACAGCTTGAGCAATGGTTTCGTCTGGGACGATAACTCCCAGATCGTGATGAATCCTGACCTCCGCGCAGGCGCTTCCTGGACGCGCTTGTTTTCATCGGACGTTTGGGGCTACGCGCATCATGATCAGTCCGCGCATACGAACTATTACCGGCCATTGCAGATGGCGTCCTATCGCCTGACCGCGGAACTATTCGGACTTCAACCGCAACCTCTGCACATTCTCAGCCTTGTATTTGGGTTAGCCGCGGTTCTTGCGGCGTTCACGGTTTATCTGCAATTGACTCGACGCCTCGCGATCGCGTTTGCCGCGGCCGCCTTGTTCGCAGTCCACCCCGTCCATTCTGAGGCCATTGATTGGATTTCGGCCCTGCCAGAACTGGGATGCGCCACCTTCGTCCTCATCGCGTTTGGCCTGTTTCTTTCTGCGCGCGGTCCAGGCTTGGACGCGACAGCCGCACGGCGATCTCCTGCGCGGCGTTCGGTCTTATGGTGCCTGTCGCTGCTGGCCTTCGCTGTGGCGTTGCTGTGGAAGGAAACGGCGATTGTTTTCCCGCTCATCATCGCAGCCTTTGTACTTTGCCTTGAACCGGGCACTATCGGAGAACGGCTTCGCTTGTCGGCAAAGTTGAGTTTGCCCTTCTGGTGTGTGCTGGCCGGCTATCTCGCCTTGCGATTGTGGATACTCGGCTTCCTCTCGACGCGCCAGCGAATTTGGGAGCTGACACCCATTCAGGCCAGCCTGAGTGTCATCCACCTGGTGGCGCTGTATTGGGCGAAACTCATCGCCCCGGTTTTGTTAAATGCCTATTATGTGTTCTCTCCGGTGCGTTCGATCTCGGATATACGGGCGTTGTCCGGCATTCTCTTTGCAGTTCTGGCATGCATCGCTCTTTGGTATGGGATTCGCCGTGCTCCATTGGCCGCGTTTGCCGGGCTGTGGGTCTTCATCACGTTGCTGCCGGTCATGAACATTTATGCGCTGGGCAGAAACGTCTTTGCTGAGCGTTACCTCTACCTGCCATCAGTTGGCTTCTGCCTCCTTGTAGCAGTAATCGCGGCTTCGGTCATCCAGCGCGTGCCGGAAAAATTCCAGAAGCCGCTGTCCGTCGTTCTTCTCTCAGCAGTCGTGGTGTGGTTTTCCTGGGAGACGGTCGTCCGGAACCCGGATTGGCACGATGACGCGACCCTGTTCCGCAAGACCCTGGCTTCGTCCCCCGACGCGCCTTTTGTGCATTTCATGGTCGCCGCCACCGAGAGCGACAACCCAGCGGAATCGCAATCCGCCGAAGCACACTATCTGCGCGCCATTGACCTGGCGCAGAGCGAGAATCCGCCGGACTCGCTCGACCTGGCCCGCAGCCGCCAGGGATTAGCTTCTCTTTATGCCGACCGGGGCGATTACGCGCGCGCGCTGCAGGTACTGCACCAGTGGCGAGACGCTGTTCCCAATGATCCCGAGGTGGACGCCGAAGAGGGCCTGGTTCTTTTGAAATCGGGACGCTGGCAGGAAGCGGAGCCGCTGCTGAACCGGGCCTTCGCAGCGCGACCCGACGATGAGAACGTGCTCAACGCACTCGGTCTTCTCGCGTGGGAATACAAGCGGCATCTCGATGAGGCGGCCGGGCTGTTTACGCGTGCTCTGGCGATCCATACGGTGAAAGACAGTTTTCAGGCTTCCCTGCATAACAATCTGGGTGGCGTCTACGGTGATCTCCAGCAGTTTCCCTCAGCCGTCGCGCAGTTTGAATCGGCGGTTGCGATATCTCCCGACGATCCGGAGTATCACACGAACCTGGCAGCCGCCTTGGCAGCAATGAATCGCTACGAGGAGGCAGCGGCAGAGGTTAACCTTGCGCTGAGAATTGCCCCCGACTATCCTCCGGCACGCGCGCTCCTCGAGCGACTGCAGCATCGCTAAGTGACCCACGACGAAGCCGACGCCTGTGCGGTGGGGAGATCCTCGCGCGAACGACGCTCGTTTGAATCCGATTCCGGGCGGAATCTGGGATAATGAGATTGCCGCAGCGTGCACCGCGAGGCACACAACTTCGGCGGCGTGTGGGCCCGTAGCTCAATTGGATAGAGCATCAGCCTTCTAAGCTGAGGGTTGCTGGTTCGATCCCAGCCGGGCCTACCACATCATCATGGTTTCGTGCTCGAAAGAACAACGAAGTCTGCTCTGCCTGGGCTTCGCGATACTCTGCCTGCTGCCGTTGTGTCCTGCCGCATCGGCCGTCCCCGTTTCTATTCGCGTGTCGGAGTCATCCGGGGCCCCGCTGAAAGACGCACTGGTCATTCTGCAGAGTCTGGATCCAGACTTGCACGAACACGAGATCAGCCGGGTGCTCACAACTTCCGACGGTACCGTAGCCGGGCTGGCGCTCAACCCGGGTTTGTATCGGGCGATTGCGACTTACCCTTACGGTCCGTGGCGCGTTGCCGTACGCGAGTTCCTGGTGAAGGCTGAACCCGTGGCGATCGACCTGCGCATGGCTAACCGTGGAACCGACGATGCGATGATTATCGGCACGGGAAGGTTGCTGCTGCACGTGCTCGATGCCGGCGGCAAGCCGGTGGAAGGAGCCGACGTTCTGTTGCGCGACGCCGAAGCCCGTCCCTCGTACGAGCGCTGGGGCAAAACTAATGCGCAGGGAACAGTTTCGCTGGAAGTCACCGCCGAAGCCGACACCCTGGTTGTAATCTTCCACAGCCAGCTTTACACCTTTCCCGCAAACAGCTACGACACCGAGCGAACCGTTAGGCTGCAGTGACTTGCGATCCCATCGCCTTCCCGGATGGGTGGAAGTTTGGCGCGCGAATCAGGGCGCTACTGGCAAGAGTTACGACCGTGAATGAGTACGCCTTGTTTCGCACGAGGGCAGCCGAGCTTGCCATCTTAAAACCAGCCTTATGCTCCCGAGGCGACTGGTCGCGACCTTCGGCGTGGATCACGTGTAACGGAACGGGACAATGTTAGTGGTGCGCCTTGATATCCAAGTAGCCTTACACGCTGGGGCAAACGGTGGGAAAAGTCAGCGTACTTTTGTGCAGAAGTTTGCACCCTTTTTGCGCAACTCGTCACAAATAGATTGCAAATAAACCACTTGACCACAGAAGGAGTGGAAGCTGGCGTGCGCAGCACCGTTAAGCTGTCCCATCCTCTGGAGGTTCTATGCGTAAGTTGTGTCTCAGTCTCGCGGCGTTGATGGTTCTGGCGCTGCCAATCTATTCCCATGCGGCGGTTGTAACCTTCGGTCCGCTGTGCAACGACGGTTGCGTTGGCGTACAGGTTCCCGACGGTTACGGCGGTTTCACCTGGAACGGTGGCTTTTACGTAGTAGGCAACGACTACTACGACTCGGTTTATGGGAATACCTACGGGGCCCCGTCCGGGGGTGCCGCCTACAACGGCTTTGGCAATTCCCCACTGACCATGAGCAGCGCCACCCCGTTTGACTTTAATGGAGCGCTCTTCAGCAGTTTTGCGGAATTTGATGCCTACGCCAGCTTCTCCTCTGTAACCATCACCCTCTCGGCGTATGACGCATCGTCGAATCTCATTGGTTCGGTGAATGCCGTCCTCTCGCCGAACAGCTACAATTTTGTCACCGGCAACTTCGCCAATGTCTCTTCGCTGGTGTTCACGAACGACTGCGGCAATTGCGGGGGACTGTGGTGGCTGATGGACAACTTCACCTACAACGCCTCGGCCACGCCAGAGCCGGGAACCCTGGTGATGTTTGGTTCGGGTATCGTCGGCCTTGCGGGCATCCTGCGTCGCAAGATCAACCTGTAGTAAGTCTCGGGACATTCGTCTCGTATGCCGGGGAAAGGGTACCCCGGCTTTCTCTTGCCTGTTCGCCACGCCTCATTCTTGAACGACGCAAGAGGAGATGGCGGAGCGGTGCGATTCTTTCGCTCAAATCAACTTAGCTGCCGATAACAGGCCATGACAAAACCAATCCCGAAATGGAGGGGGCGGCCACCCTCTACCTTTGGCTCTCAAACGCGGAAAACAGGTCGTTCAACCGGATGCGCCCCAGCTTGGAGACCCACACAAGTCGCAATTTCTACTTCACGCGCCGGAAGCCCGTTGCTCAACCGTTTAAGGTAGCGATCATCCATCAAGGCGCAACGTATCCGCGGTACTGGTATAGCACGATGGACGGGAACTCGCGCCACGGCCGGAACTCGGGATGGGAATTGAGCCACTCGGGGCGCGGATCCGGAGCGATCTCCTTCTTCTTGTAGGCAATCAGGATTCCATCCCCCGGAAGGTGTTCGAGCGCACGGTACAAGGCCGGACCGGCCTCCGGAAGTTCATGCACGGGCAGATGCGAGTAGTAGCCAAAGAGCGGGTAATTGAAGTTCGAGTACAGGACTGTTCCCGGCGGAAGATTGTGATCCAGGAAGTCCGCAACCTGCATCTCCTCGGATGCGCCACGGCTAATGAAGGGCGCTTCGAAGATGCTTCGCAGAGGCAGGAACGTATAAACCAGCGCCGCCGACAACACTGCAGCCCCAAGGAATCGGGCAACAGGCCGGCGGAAGTTGAGCAGCACGCTCAATCCGCTACCGGCCAGCAGGAACAGCGGAGGGCCGAGTGGCATCGCGTACCTGGGCTCCTGGTGAGGCATTGCCGTGAAGAACACCAGCAGCGCCAACGCCCACAACCAGAGGAACGCCTGAAGTTTTCGCTGCGTCGGATCTGGGATCGCGTCAACGTGCCCGGCGCTTGTCCTGCGCCGTTCCCAAACCCAGCGGACTAGCCACAGTAGCAGTCCGGCCAGCGTGATCCACGAGAAGATGACGCCGAAGTTCCGCAGGAAGAACAGAGGCGACTCGCGCGCGCCCTGGTAATACTGCCAACCTCTCTGGAAGGTTACAAAGAAGCCTTCATACTGCACTCGCGACCAGCATAAGTACGGCACGATCGCGAGCAGGAAGCCCAGCGTGGTGGCCAGCGCAGCCTTCCACCACCGGGTTGCAGCGAATACCAGGAGCGCGAGAATGCCGGCCGTGGACAGCGAAGCAAAGCGCATCAGGACGGCAAGGCCCAGCACAAAACCGGCGCCTGCGAAACGAACGTTGTTCTCTCGCCGGCGCGCGCCCAGGAAGGCCCAGAACGCCAGCAGAATGATTGTCAGTGCGGGAGCGTCGGTGAGCAGACTATTCCCGGTGTTGTCGGATTCGAAGCCGCTGGGGAAGACGCCGACGAAGAAGGGTGTGAAGGCCATCAGCAAGGCCGCAATGGCTGCGCCCACGCGGCCCACAATCCTGCGTCCGCAAATGTAAAGCAGCACCGGACCAGCGGCGTTCAGCATTGCGGTGACGATGTCGGCGGCGTACACGCTGTGCCATACCCGAAACACCGCGGCGAATATAAGCGACAGCAGGGGCGGACGGCTGTCCAGTTCGGAGTAGTTCGTCTTTCCGCAGCAGAGCACTTCGGCGTTCTGCAAATAGACCGCCTCGTCCCAGAAGTGCACCTTGGAGAGTGGCCAGACTCGCACCACGAAAGCAGCCGAGAACAGCGCAGCAATGAAAGTTATTCCCAAAAGCACACGATGACGGCAACACCAGTTGTGGAGCTGGTCGTAGAAGCGAATAGCCATTCATCTGCCCGATACACCGAATGAGCCGCCGTAAGATTCTATACGGTGCGACGTGGCCTTATGGCACCGGCCGCACTTTGACCTGCTGTGCTTTGCACTCTTTCAAAGTGCTCGGACAAGTCTGGTATTGCATGTCCTTCGATAGGCAGATTTCGACTGCCGAGAACTCATTCTGCGGGCAGGAGACACGGAACGCACCCTGGGGAGCGTTATTCGCGGTAGCGAACTCCTGCTCGATATCGGAAGGGCTGGTCTGCGAGCTGCCGGAAGGATTCTTGAAGTCGTCCGGGACCTTCAGATTGGTGAAGAGTTTCTCGATGGCGGCGAAATAGTCTTGCGTCGAAAGGCCGCTGCAGGTGCCGTGTTTCGCCCACTCGTGCTGGATCAATTGCCGTCCTGGCATGATCGGCATCATGTGATCGACGGTGTCGGAGGCCACCGGAGGCGTGGTGGAACAGCTCTCCGGCCACTTGCCGTTGTCGTACTGCGGCCAGAGTCCATGCACCACGAGACCCATGTGCTTCTGGGGATCACATTCAGCCGAAGTGCGTCCGTTGGGATTGGTGGCGCAGAATTCCGGCGCCCACGACAAGGTCAGCAGGTAGTAGTCGAAAGTGCCGGCGGTACCGCTGGAGGATGACGAGCTGCTTCCGCTCTTCTTGTGTTTGGCGAATCCGCTGGCCGAGAGCAGACAAGCGATGGCGAGGACGGCGAGCACGCTGCGCAGTAGTTTGGTCATGGTGGGAGAATCGTACCGCAAGAATTCGCTAAATCAAGAGAGAAGTTCACCGGGCGTTGGATTTTCGGCTGTTCGTTCCGCTGATGCATAGCGAGCCGAACTTCTGCACGCGCCTGGGCAGCAAGTTTATTCGCTTAACAGGCGCAACTGACCGCCTCATTCACTAACTCGCGACGACTGTCCGATTCCGGACAAAACGACGTTTTGTTGCGCACTCATGGGTGTGTGCCTGTCAATGAAACTTTTCACTTTTTTCACATTTCCGGAAACATCTGCCGCGAAATTTCGTCTATCACGGCATACGAGCGGTTCGTCCTGCCTCGTAGGGGTTCCATGTAACCGAACTTGGGTAAGGGACATGGTGAAAAAGTGGGGCCGTATCTGGGCTGTGGGGTTCGTCCTCTGGACCCTGCTGGCCTTCCTGAGTGCTGCCGGGGCGCACGTTTACACCGCGTCGATGGGGACCCCTGTCAGTTGGGCGCAACTGCTGGCGTGGAACCTGACCATCTCGCTGGTGTGGTCGCTGCTGACTCCGCTTGTCTATGAACTCTCCCTGCGCTACACCTTTGACCGCAATCGCTGGAAGTCCGCGCTCGCGGTTCACGTGGCCGCCAGTATCTGCCTGACCCTGCTCGGCGCAACCGTCATAGTTCTGCTGGAGCCGCTGGTCACCTGGACGACAGAGCCGCACGTCGCGTTTTCCGCTCACACTCTGTCGCGCTCGCTCATGGATCTGCAGCGCTACTGGTACGTGCTGCTGATCACCCAGGCCATCGCCTACTACGGCAAGTATCGCGAGCGCGAATTGCTTTCCTCGAAGCTGGAAGCGCAACTGGCCAACGCTCAGCTCGAAGCCTTGAAAAGCCAGCTTGAGCCGCACTTCCTGTTCAATACGCTGAACTCGATTGCCGCGCTGGCGCGCAACGACGGGCCCGCCGCGGAGCACATGACGTTGCAGCTTGCCGATCTGCTGCGCGTCTCGCTGGACGCCGCCGGGGTGCACGAAGTCACGCTCGCAGCAGGAGCTGCGTTTCCTGCAGAAGTACGTCGATATTCAGCAGACACGCTTCCAGGACCGCCTGCTGGTGGAAATCGATGTCGATCCCGTTGTCCTCTCCGCGCTGGTGCCCAACCTGCTGTTGCAGCCGCTGGTGGAGAACGCGATCCGCCACGGCATTGCGCCTCGCCGCACCCCGGGTTGGATTCGCATTTCGGTGTGGCGCGATCCCGACGATCTGTGGATGGAGGTCCGCGACGACGGCGTGGGCCTGACTCGCGGACGCAGCTATGTCGCGCCCGAAGGCGTCGGCCTGCGCAACACGCGCGCCCGCCTGCTGCAACTCTACAACGACGATCACATGCTGGTGCTGGAAGATGCACCCGGCGGCGGATGCTGTACCCGCATCCGCATTCCCTACCGCGAAAATTCCCAGGAGGTCGTGACCGACAATGTCCATACGAGTTTTGCTTAGCGACGATGAAACGCTGGCCCGCGAGCGTCTGCGCAGCCTGTTGCTGGAAGAGCCCGACGTCGAGATCGTGGCCGAGTGCGGTGACGGCAACTCCGCCATCGCCACCATCAAGCGCGAAAAGCCCGACCTGGTGTTCCTCGACATCCAGATGCCCGAGGTCGACGGCTTCGGCGTGGTGCAGGCGTTGCGCGAAGAACACTTGCCGCTCACCATCTTTGTCACCGCCTACGACCGCTACGCCATGAAGGCGTTCGAGGTGCACGCCCTCGACTACCTGCTGAAGCCGGTGGGCAAGCAGCGCCTGCGCGAAGCGCTCGATCACGCCCGCAAACTGTTGCAGCATCCTTCGGAAGACACCTTCCAGCGCCGCGTTCTGGAAATGCTGGGCGACATGGACGCACGCCACCATGCTCCCGAGCGCATCGTGGTCAAGTCGGACGGCGAGATCGTCTGCCTGAAGCCGCACGAGATCGACTGGGCGGAGTCAGCCGGCAACTACGTTTGCCTGCATGTTGGAGCGGCCACGCACATTCTGCGCGAAACCATTACCGCACTGGAGTCGCGGCTGGGCGCGCGCCAGTTTTTGCGCGTGCATCGCTCCACGCTGGTGAACGTTGACCGCATCAAGACATTGCGGCCCTCGCTGTATGGGGACTACTCCATCCTGCTGCGCGACGGAACCAAGCTCACGCTGAGCCGCGGCTTCCGCGAAAACGTGCTGCGGCGGCTGGGCACGGCGTAGCTAGACTTGTTGGCGAAAGAGACTCGCTGGTGAACGCTTTGACAGGTTGCGGAAAGAGTCCGAAAGCCAGATCCCTCGCCGACTAAAGTCGGCTCGGGAGGGCAAAAATAAAGGGCTTAACGGCACGACTGAAGTCGTGCCCTTTCAAAACTCAGGCTGCAGATGCTTTTTTCCGCAAGCCGTTGAAGGGGCCGGGCGGGCCAACCATTTCTCGCGAGCGAGTATCGTAATACTCGAGCGGAAGGAGGGTTGTTCGTGCGCAAAACACTGATGCTTGCTCTCGTGCTCCTCATCTCCGCGCTTTGGCTGCCGGCGCAGGAGGGGCACCCAGGGGCGGATATCTGGCTCGCTCCTGAAGGTACGTCTCCAACTACGATCAGCGGTTGCTTATGGAGCTCTGGCGGTCATTACACAGTCACAGAAAAGGATGGAACGGTTCATCGCCTTACAGGCAGTACCGCCAGACTCAGCCGTTACGTCGGGCACGAAGTCGAAATCACCGGCATGCCCACGGTGATAACGCTCGACACCACCGTGATGCATGCCGCATCTACCGTAGAAGAGCTGCCGGCTCTGGAAGTAATCAGCGCGAAACAACTATCCAACACGTGCGACCCGGCAACACCGTCGATCCACTGATCGTCGTGGGTGCTCCCACGTTCACGCTCGCGATCGCGGTTAAAACTCGGGGGTTCCCAGACGTAAATCTGGCGATCACTTTCCGCTGGGATGGTCGCCCGCGTCGGCCGGCGCTGTCTTCGCCATCGCTTGCTCCAACTGAGTCGCAATCGCGTCCACCAGTTGTGCCTCGTTGGTGAGCACCTTACCCGCGATCGCCGCGCCATCTTCCGCCTGCGACCACTTGTCCTCTTCCATCGCCTCCCGCACCGCCGGAATCGTCTTCACCCCGTAGCCGGTGTAGGCGCCGGGAGCGTAGATCTGGTGCTTGAACCATGGGCGCTCCTTCAGGCCTTCGTTGGTGGTAAAGGTGCGCTCCGTCAGCAGCAGTTTGGTGTTGATCTCCGGCAGCGCTGCAGATTGCCAGCCTGCGGCGCCGGCTGCATTCAGCTTAGCGATGGCCTGCTTGTAGTGTTGCGCCGCCTTCGAGTAGGCCTCCGCACCGTTCTCCAGCGGCGCGAAGTTGAGAAATGGTGGCACCGCTTTTTTCGGTGGCGGCACAAACTTCTTCTCGGGATTGGCCGTCGCCGTGAACACGCCTTCTTCGATTTGCCGATTGCGCTCGCGGGTCTTGTCCTGCATTTGCTTCAGCTCGGTCTTCAACTCCGTTACATATTTCTTGACTGTGTCGGCCGAGTCCGAGGGATCGAAGGGCAGCAGGTCGGCATCCGCCAGCCGCATCACCGTGGAGCCGCCCATCTGCGCCAGCGCTTTTTCGTAGAGGAAGTCAGGATCGCCGAAATGGGTGTACCAGTAGAAGTCGTCATAGATGGAGTGGTACACTCCGCCGCCCGCCTCTCCCCCAAATCCGATGTTGAGCGCGGCTACGCCCGCGTGATCGAGGAACGGCGCGTAATCCGAACCGTCGCCCAACGCGCCAATGCGCAGGTCGGCGCGGTCCCGCGCCTCCTGCCGATCTTCGGCGGAAGCAGCCTGGGCGATGCGCCGGAGTTGCGCCCGCTTCCACACCGAAATCTTTTTCTCCGGGTCCGGGACTTCCCGCGCCACCTGGTTCACCATTTTCTCCAGGGTGTGCGAGCCGGAAGCGAACAGGTAGCCTCGCGAGCTGGAATCGGAATTGACGTAGGCGACAGCGTGTTCGCGCAGCTCGGCAGTGTGCTCCTCGACCCATTCGGTCGAGCCCAGCAGCCCCGGCTCTTCGCCGTCCCACGCGCAATAGATAATGGTGCGCTTCGGCTTCCAGCCTTGTTTGATCAACTGGCCGAGCGCCCGCGCCTCCTCCAGCACCACCACCATGCCCGAAATCGGATCGGTCGCGCCATTTACCCAGGCATCGTGATGATTGCCCCGGATTACCCACTGCTCCGGAGTATCGCTGCCGGGAATCTTGGCAATCACGTCATAGATGGTCTTGATGTCCCAGTTCGACTTGACCACCAGGTGCACCTTCGCCGGGCCCGGACCGGCGTGATAAGTAATCGGCAGAGCGCCGCGCCAGTTCTCCGGCACCACCTGGCCGGCCAGCGCTGCCAGCAAGGGTTGCGCGTCGGCATAGGAAATCGGCATCACCGGAATCTTGGTGATGGTCTCGGCCTCGGTCAGCTTCAGCCGCTTGGCATCCTTGGTCGCCCCCACCCCAGGCGTCAGCGGATCGCCCGGATACTCCGTATCCATCACGCTGCCGCGCTGCACTCCGTCCTGCGGCCGGTACGGGCCGGTGGGAAAATACTGGCCCTCGAAGTAACCATCATCTTTGGGATCGGAATAGATGATGCAGCCGATGGCTCCGTGTTCTCCCGCCACTTTTGGCTTGATGCCGCGCCATGCCGCGCCGTAGCGCGCGATCACGATGGCTCCCTTCACCGAAACGCCCATGCGCTCCAGTTGTTCGTAGTCGTCGCGGACCCCGTAATTCACGTACACCAGAGGGGCGGTCACATCGCCATCGATTGAGTAAGCGTTGTAGGTGGGAAGTTGCTCGGAGGTTTGCTGTGACGTCGGATCGATGGGCAGCGGAGGCTCCTCCAGCTTGGCCACGTATTTCGTCGGCTCCAGCATCTCCAAATGGCGTTCCTTAGGAGTAGGAAACAGCACGTCGAAGGTCTCGATGTGCGCGTCGAAGCCGTACTGCTTGAACTGGCTCAGCAGCCACTCGGCATTCTCCTTGTCGTAGGGAGAGCCGACGTGATGGGGCCGCGCACTCAGTCTCTGCATCGAGTCGCGCATGGCCGCGGGATCGGGCAAGTTGCGGAACTTCGTCTCCCACTCGTGTTCGCTGGCGGCATGGGCCGGCGAATAGCCGTCCATCGCTTCCGGGGCGCTGGCCGCGACCCCTGGCTGCGCCAGCAGCGCCATCGACAAAACAGTCACAACCAACCGGTTGGTCATGTATCCCCCTTGGTTTTTCCCTTGGCTTATTTGGAGATTGAAGCTGCAAATTATACGACAGGGCCCTTCCCAGGCTTGCACGCCAAATTGCAACGCGCTGACTAGTTCAACAATGGGTCCAAATGCGTGCGGAACCGGGCGTAGGCGGCGTCGCTGAACATGCCGTGCGTCTGGTAGGCAATGTTGCCGTCCCGTCCCAGGATCACGAGGTACGCGTCGTCTGCCTCTTTGTAGCCCACCAGCTTTTTCAACTCGGATTCGTGATGCAGTACCGGCACGAAGTGCTCCCTCTCGTTTTCGGGGACCCCGTTCTTGATGCCCGAAATCACCATCCCTCGAATCACCCGGGGAACCTCTTCCAACACTGGCAATTGATACAATTCCACGCCGCGGCCGGCGTAATCGGATGCGATCTTCTTACCCCATTCTGAGGTTGGCACTTTCGAGCCACGCGTGAATCCCATCACCAGGATGGCGATCTTGCCCTTGGCAGCGTCGGGCAGCACCACCTCGTGTCCCGCCAGGTTGGTCTCCTGCAGGCGGGGAAGACTTTGCGCGAAGAGCGTTGCTGGCTTTGCCGCAATGGCAGTCAAGAGGCAAGCCACCAGCCATGGAAATGTTCGAGTTGGTTTCTTCATTTCGCTTTGTCGATGATCGGCATCGTGCCGCTATTCGTGCAGCTCGCCGGTCATGCAGCTCTTCTGCCGTAACACCTTCAACGACGAAGAGTTCTCCACTGTTTTCCCCGCCTCATTCCACAGCGCAAGTTACAATCGAGCCACCGGAACTCCGGAATATCGTTCACCAGGAAGCGCACGCGTGTCTGAAACTATTCGGCCGCAACGACTCGCCATTATCGGCCTCGGCAAGATGGGCAGCATTCTGATGCAGGCATTCTTTCGCCAGAACCTGCTGCGCCCGGAAAACGTTCGCGCCACCGTGAACCACGCGGAGCGCGCCGCCTCGCTTGCCTCGAAGTACGGTGTCGAGGTCGGGACCGACAACCGCGCCGCCGTGCAAGACGCCGATGTCATTTTGCTCTGCATCAAGCCGCAGACCGTGAGCGACGTCATGCGCGAGATCGGGAACGATCTGCGTGCCGGCCAGCTGGTCATCTCCATCGCCGCGTCGGTGCCCACCTCGTATATCGAGCAGCGGCTGCCGGCCAACATCCCGGTTATTCGCGCCATGCCCAACACGCCCTCGATGGTGGGCGCGGGCATGACGGCTTTCTGTTGCGGCGCCGCCATCAAGCCTGCCGATCTGGAACTCGCGCGCACCCTCTTCGGCACCGTCGGCGAAACCGTGCAGGTCGACGAGAAGCACATGGACGCGGTCACCGGACTGTCGGCCAGCGGCCCGGCTTACATTTTCATGATCCTGGAATCGCTCGCCGAGGGCGGCGTGAAGATGGGCCTGCCGCGCGATATTGCCATGAAGCTCGCCGGACAGACGGTGCTTGGCTCCGCCAAGATGATGTTAGAGACGGGCGATCATCCCGCGCTGCTGAAGGACGCCGTCGCCACCCCGGCGGGCTGCACCGTGGATGGCATCCTCGAACTGGAAGAAGGCGGCCTGCGCGTCACCCTGATCAAGGCCGTGGTCAAGGCCTCGCAGCGCGCCAAGGAACTGCTCTTCAGCTAGAGCATCCCGCCCGACTTTGTGGTCAGGATGCTGAGCGCCAGCTCCAGCCGCTCGATGGCCGCTTCCAGGTCGGGATGCTTGTCCAACTGCGTTCCGTAACGCGTTCAACCGGCGCTTGGCTTCCTCGACGTGCTCGGCGGCGGTGAGGTCCACCTGGTTAGGCTCTTGCTTCTGCGATTCGGTTGTCATGCTCCCTATCTTAGACCAGGCTGCGGATACGAATCCGCCGGCGGCTGGACGCCTTCGCTGCCGGGCCCTTCCCGATCGCTTCACATTAGAGTTGCGCCAAACCGCAACCCAGTGCAAACTCGGCAGAACCTTGTACCATGGCAACGCCCGAACACAACGGTGAACGCTCAAGTCCCGCCGCGGTTATCGCGATTTACTGCATCGCCGCCGTCACCATTGCCGCCTTCGGTTATGGCATTGGCGGTCCGCAGGCGCTGTGGGCCGGAATGACCTACGCCTTCGCGGGACTTCTGCTGGGCTACATCAGCGTCGGGTTCGCGCCCCGTTTTATCATCGTCGTGGCCCTAGCCACGGGCATGCTGGGCAGCATCCTGCGCGCCTCGACCGTGCCCGAGTTTGCCTCGCTGATTCCCAAGCAGAGCACCATCAACTACCTGCGAGTCATCCTGACCATCTGCGCGGCCATCGGCTTTGGCGGAGGCCTGTACGGCGGCTTCCGCTTCACCGGCCAGGGCGTCTTCAATTGGGTCAGCCGCTTCCTGATCGCGCGCAGCCAGCCGCTCAGCATCACCAATGCATCCGCACCCACACAGCTCTTTCACGCTCTTGCCCGGCACTTCTACCAATCCGAGCGAATGTATTTTTCCGTCCTGACCGCGATCGCCAGTGCGGTGATCGCGCAGTTTGAGGTCGCGCCTCTCCCGCGTTCGCTCGTCATCATCGTCATCGCCGTACTGGTGGCCACCAACCTGTCGTGGTGGTTCGGAGAATGGCTCCGGCCGCGGCTGCGGACGCTGGGCGACATGTTCCGCATCCTGCGGCAAATGTGGGAGGCACTGGCCGCGTTCCTCGTCGGCTACCTGATCATTATCTTTATCTTTGCCTGCTTCTACGCTGCCGCCTGGCAGTTCGATCGCGCAACCGCCTTTCGCGGGATCGATGCCACGCGCTTCACCAACTTCGCCGACTTCGTTTACTTCTCCATCGTCACCATGTCCACGGTCGGCTACGGAGACGTGATCCCCGCCAATACCCTGACGCGTGCCATCGCCTGCATCGAGGTCATCCTGGGCGTCGGATGGGTAACGGTGGTTCTAGGCGTGGCGGCCGCGCTGGCCCGGCCGAAGGTCGACCAGATGTTGCGCCGGGAATGGGCCGCCAGTGGCGAAGGAGATCCGGAAGCGACCACCAGCACAAACGAGCCCACGCCCTCGCGCGGGGCAGGAACGCCCGCCCGCAGTTGAACGACCTGGTGTTGCCTCGCGCCAGGAAGTCTCCATGCTGGTTCAGCCCATCTCCGAATCCAGCGGCATGTTCGCTGTCACCAGGTGCTGCTTGGCACGTTCCTGCAACTCGGGCGGCAGATAGATGCTCTTGCCTGTCTCCAAACTCGCCTGCACCGCTACCGAATCGCAGGTTGCAACCATCTTCCCGGTGTCTTCGTTGTACATCTGGTGCAGGAAGCGAAAGTACTTTTCGCCCACGGCGAGAAATCCGCTCTTGATGATCACCAGTTCTCCCCCACGCAGCTCTTCCAGGAACTGGTAGTTCTGCCGCACGATAGCGATGCGCAGGTTCTTCTGCCGGATCGACGCCGGCGTCAGCCCGATGGCGTGCAGCAAAAACCACGTCGCCTGGTCGAAGCGCGAAACATAGATGCGCGAGTTCATGTGACTGGTGAAGTCATATTCCGCCGCCAGAACCGCGCCCTTAAACGTGTGCACCCACTCCGCCATGTGTCCGCCTTTCATCGACCGCTTCTCGCTCTTCGCTTTTCGCTCTTGGCTGTTCGCTCTTCGCTATCCACTGATCATGTTGTCATCCTGAGCGCAGTGAGGTCGTCGTGGCGACCGAACGAAGTCGAAGGACCCCCATTTCCCGCAACGCACTCTAGCTCACCCTGCCCACAAACTCCGCCACCGCCTCCAGCGTCTTCTCCCGCTGATCGCGATGCGGAGTATGCTTGCACTCGGAAAGCATCACGATCTCCGTCCCCGGCACTCGCAGCTTGATCGCCTCCAACTGCGCCCGTGTTCCGTACTCATCCTGCTCACCCTGTATGCAAAGAATCGGACACCGAATGGACGACACGCACTCTTCGATGTTCCAGGCGCGAAATGCCCGGTCGAGCCAGATATTGTTCCATCCCCAAAACGTCTCATCGACGTGCGCGTGATAGCGCGCCAGCTTGTGGCGGAAGTTCGTTGTCTGATAATTGACCTTCGCCTGAGCGATGCTCACGACGCTTAACTCTTCCACGAACACGTGCGGCGCCTCCAGCACCAGCGCGCGCGGCGAATCCGGAAAGGCCGCGGCATAGAGCAGCGCGATCGATCCGCCATCGCTGTGTCCCAACAGAATGGGCCGCTCGATCTCCAGCTTGGCCAGCAGCTCCGGCAGCACGGAGTGCGCTTCGTGATGCATGTAGCCGACGCCACGCTTTTCCGCCAGCCTCTCCGAGGCGCCGTTGCCATAGCGCGAGTACACCAGCACGCCGCATCCTGTACGCTGCGCCACCTGTTGCGGAAAGTGCTTCCATAGCGCAATTGAGCCCAGCCCCTCGTGCAGCATGACGATTGCGGGCGCTCCGCTTCGGCTGGGCTCCAGCCACAAGGTTTCCAGCCGCTTGTCGGCGGCCGTCACGTCGCGCCGAATCGCGCTAATCCGTTCGTGGGGGTGCGCCTTTCTTGGCGCTTGCGATCTCGTCTGGTTCACGCGATCTCCGGCAAATGCGACAGATGCTGCTCCACCCAGGGCACTACCCACTGCGCGGCGACTTCCTCCGGAAACGTTCCCGAGCTGGCATCGTGTTCCAGGATGTCGCCGGCCCGCTTCGCGCCCAACTCAGTAAGCAGCGCGTCGAAGCGCAGTCCACCCTGACAGAACGTGTCTTTGTAAGTGCGATCGCCCAGGGCGATCAAGCCGTAGGTCACGCCAGTCAGATCTGGCCGGAGAGTTTCCAGCGAGCTGAACAGTTCCTGGGCATTGTCCGGAACGTCGCCGTTGCCGTAGGTCGAGGTGCAGATCAGGTACGGGCCGCCT
This sequence comes from uncultured Acidobacteriaceae bacterium, assembly GCA_963798275.1. Taxonomy (GTDB): domain Bacteria; phylum Acidobacteriota; class Terriglobia; order Terriglobales; family Acidobacteriaceae; genus CAWCTB01. The sequence continues at coordinate 176,049 of CAWCTB010000024.1, read as the reverse complement.
GGCTGGAAGACGCCGGCGTCCAGTCCGTCCATCATCGCAATGCCGGCCTGGTGCCCGGCCGCCTCCAGCGCAGTCTGCACCTCTTGCGCCACCAATTCGGCGGTTCCGGTCATGGTGCCTACCAGGATCTTGATGACTATCGCCACACGCATCTCCGCTCACGGCGACGGCTGTCAGGCATAGATTCTCCCCACCCTTCGACCTGATCGGAAGTATAATGCATTCACTCTCGAATCCGGCGGCGGCATAATGCACTGCCGCGAATTCAATGCCGCAGAACCCTGACGTCAGCCCGCAAGCCGTCGCCGTCGACACCGGCTTCCTGAAACTGCTCGGCAATCGTGTGCGTGAGGCGCGGGCCCGCCGCGGCATGACGCGCAAAATCCTGGCCAACGATTCCGGCGTCTCGGAGCGTTATCTGGCGCAACTTGAATCCGGCCAAGGAAACATTTCGATCCTGCTGCTGCGCGATATCGCGCGCGCCCTCGACGTGCCCGTGGAAGCGCTGGTCTATAGCGGACCCGAGCCGTCCATCGACCTGGTGCATACTACGGAATTCCTGCGCCGCCTGAATCCCGGCGAGCTGGAAGAAGCTCGCCGCATTCTGGTGCAGCACTTCGGCGGAGACGATGTTGCCGCCCGTCGCAGCCGTATCGCCCTCATCGGGCTGCGCGGCGCGGGTAAATCGACGCTTGGCGCCATGCTGGCCGAGCGCCTCAGTGTGCCTTTTCTCGAACTCGACCGCCTGATCGAGCAGGAGAGCGGACTTTCCCTCAGTACCATCTTCGACCTGTATGGCCAGAGCGGATTCCGCCGCACCGAGCGCCGCTGCCTCGACGAAGTTCTCGACCGCTATCCGCGTTTCGTACTTGCCACCGGTGGCAGTCTCGTCTCCGAGCCGGCCACCTTCGAGCGCCTGCTCACTACCTGCTACACCGTCTGGCTGCACGCTTCACCCGAGGACCACATGCAGCGGGTTATCGCGCAGGGAGACATGCGGCCCATGGCCGACAACCGCGAGGCCACCGAAGATCTGCGTCGCATCCTCGAGGTCCGCGAGCCGCTCTACCGCAAGGCCGACCTGAACATCGACACCACGGCCCAAACCGCAACGGATTGCATCGATCAGATTCTTTCAGCAGTAAGCGACTGATGCAGCAAAGTGTCTCGTTTTTCGAAATTTGCACCGTGATTTGTCCGCAAAGTCGATCGCACCTGCACTATAATGCATCCATATCCACGTGGGGATCAGAATCGGCGGTTACCATCCGCCGGCATTCGCGATAGGAGTGTTCCAACCTGCATGCCTGAAGTTCAGGAAGCCCAACACCTCATCACCTTCGATGTGCCCGGTGGCAGAATATCGGCACTGGAAGCTGACCATCGACGGCCGCATCGCCACCCTGGCGATGGACGTCAACGAAGAGTGCGGCTTGAAGCCGGGCTACAAGCTCAAGCTCAATTCGTACGACCTCGGCGTCGATATCGAGCTGCACGACCTGCTGCAGCACATTCGCTTCGAGCACCCGCAGGTTGCGTGCGTGGTGCTGACCAGCGCCAAGGAACGCATGTTTTGTGCCGGCGCAAACATTTACATGCTGGGCTCGTCGTCGCACGCCTGGAAGGTGAACTTCTGCAAATTTACCAACGAGACGCGCAACGGCATGGAAGACTCCAGCCGCCACGATGGCCTGAGATTTCTCGCGGCGCTGAACGGCACCACCGCCGGGGGCGGTTATGAATTGGCCCTGGCCTGCGACGAGATTCTGCTGGTCGACGACCGTTCCAGCGCCGTGAGTTTGCCCGAGGTTCCGCTGCTCGGGGTGTTGCCCGGAACCGGCGGCCTCACCCGCGTGGTCGACAAGCGCAAGGTGCGCCGCGATCTGGCCGACATGTTCTGCACCAATCCCGACGGCGTGAAAGGCGAGCGCGCCAAACAATGGGGCCTGGTGGATGAGATTGCGCCGCCGGCGAAGTTTGGGGAGTTAGTCGGCGCTCGCGCCGCCGCGTTGGCCGCCGACTCAACTCGTTCCGCGAGTGTGGAGGGCATCAAGCTGTGTCCGCTGCCGCGCAAGATCGACGATAGCGGCTATCACTACAAGTATGTCGACGTTGCCTTCGATCGCGCTGCGCGCACGGCGACGCTGACCGTCCGCGCCCCCGAAGGACTGCAGCCGCTCGAACCCGACGCCTTTCATGCCGAAGGCGACCAGTGGTGGCCGCTCGCCATGGCGCGCGAACTCGACGACGCCATCCTGATGCTGCGCGTCAACGAACCGGAACTCGGGCTGCTGCTGCTGAAGAGTACCGGCAGCATCGACGCAGTGCTCGCTTGCGATCGGGTGATGCTGGAGCATCGCAGCGACTGGCTGGTGGGCGAAACCATTGGCCTGTTGCGCCGCACCCTGCAACGGCTGGATGTTTCTTCGCGCAGCCTGTTTGCCATCATCGAGCCGGGATCGTGCTTCGCGGGGATGTTGTACGAGCTGGTGCTCGCTGCCGACCGCAGTTACATGCTGGCGCTGCCGGAGGACGAGGGCGGCTCGCCGAAGATTGCAGTCGACGAATTCAATTTCGGGCTGCTGCCCGCGGTCAACCAGAGCAGCCGCATGGAGGCGCGCTTCAGCGGCAATGCGCGCGCGCGGGCTGCGATTCAGGAAGCTGCCGGGCGGCACGTCGGTCCGGAAGAGGCGCTCGCGCTTGGACTGGTTACGATCGCGCCGGACGATCTCGACTGGGAAGATGAGGTGCGCATCGCCATCGAAGAACGCGCCAGCCTCTCGCCCGATGCGCTCACGGGAATGGAAGCCAGCCTGCGCTTTCCCGGGCCGGAGAGCATGGAAACAAAAATCTTTGGACGCCTCTCGGCCTGGCAGAACTGGGTCTTCATTCGTCCTAATTCCACCGGCGAGCACGGCGCGCTCAAGCTCTTCGGCACCGGATCGAAGGCGCGCTTTACCTGGGAGAGAGTCTAGGACTGCGGTAGAGCGTCGCGTCCGTGGGCTCGATTTGAAAGGGCCCGGCTTCAGCCGGGCCGAAAAGAGCGGTTGATGATCTGGGCTTCAGCCCCTGCGGGATCTCGGATTTTAGTAAGAAATGCAAATTCCCTCAGCGGCTAAAGCCGCGTTCATCCATGCACTTTGCGGCGCGGCTGAAGAGGCTGCTGAAAAAAGACTCAAGCGAGTAAACTCGGGATTTTGTGCAACGGCGATTCAACACTTACGCACTCTTGAGTCAAAAAACGGCCAAAATTACTACTTTGGTTCTTTTTTCAGCAGCCTCTGAAGCCGTGTCCCTTCAATTCGCTCCCGGCCGACGATGTTTCGCGCTAGACGCGGGCGTGAAGTCCCGTTCTGCCGCTTGGCCACACGGAAGTTCAAACGAGGTAATGGAGTAAACAGGTCTAGTTATGTCGATCAATTACGCCGACCGCATTCCCAACAACGTCGATCTTGGCTCGAACCGCACCTTACAGCGCGCGCTCGAACACTGGCAGCCGGAATTCCTGAACTGGTGGCAGGAGCTCGGCCCGCGCGACTTCCAGGTGGCCGACGTTTACCTGCGCACCGCGACGTCCGTCGATGCGAAAGGCTGGGCGACCTACGGTTTCGTGCGCATGCCGGAATACCGCTGGGGCATCTTTCTCGCCGAGCGCGATCAAAACCGCAAGATCGGCTTCGGCGACAACTACGGGCAGGAGGTCTGGCAGCAGATTCCCGGCGAGTACCGCGCTATCCTGCGCCGCTTGATCGTCACCCAGGGCGACACCGAGCCCGCGTCGGTCGAGCAGCAGCGCATGCTGGGGCACACCGCTCCATCACTTTACGACCTTCGCAACTTATTTCAGGTGAATGTGGAGGAAGGCCGCCATCTCTGGGCGATGGTGTACCTGCTGCACGCCTACTTTGGCCGCGATGGCCGCGAAGAAGCGGAAGAGTTGCTCGAGCGCCACTCGGGCGACGCCAACAAGCCGCGCATCCTCGGCACCTTCAACGAGCCGATCCGCGACTGGCTCAGCTTCTTCATGTTTACCTATTTCACCGATCGCGACGGCAAGTTCCAGTTGAAGTCGCTGGCCGAGTCGAGCTTCGATCCCCTGGCGCGCACCTGTCAGTTCATGCTGACCGAAGAGGCGCACCACATGTTCGTGGGCGACACCGGCATCCATCGCGTGATCAAGCGGACCCTGGAAGTGATGCAGGAGTTGAACAGCGACGATCCCGAAGCCATTCGCAATGCGGGCGCGATCGATTTGCCTACGGTGCAGCGCTATCTGAATTTCTGGTTCAGCTCGTCGCTCGACCTCTTTGGCTCCGAACATTCCTCGAACGCCGCGTCGTACTTCGCCAACGGACTCAAGGGCCGTCCCGACGAAGCGAACTACGAGGATCACATCGCGCTGGAACAGTCGTTCGCGCTCGAACTTCCTGCCGGCATCGGCCAGACGAAAACCGAGCAGATCCCGATGCGCAACGCCATGAACGAAGTGACGCGCGGCTCCTACGTGCGCGATTGCGAGATGGGGGTGAAGCGCTGGAACCGCTTGATCGAGAAAGCCGGACACAGCTTCCGGCTGTCGCTGCCGTCGACCCGCTTCCGCCGCAACATCGGCGCGTGGGCGGGAGTGTCGACCGATCTGGCGGGGAATCCGATTTCGCAGGCGGAGTTCGACGCGCGCAAGGGTGGATGGCTGCCCAGCGAATCGGACCAGGCCTACATCCTGAGCCTGATGCATGGGGTGCACGAACCCGCGAAAATGGCGGCCTGGATCGCCCCTCCCGACCGCGGCATCAATAACAATCCGGTGGATTATGAGTATGTGAAATTGCACTAACCGCAGTTTCGTGTTTCCAGTTTCAGGTTTTGAAGCAGCCCCCCGCACCTGACCTTTCTCCGCACCTGTCCCCCCTGGGCGTGACAAAAATTGTGATGGTGGCGCGAAAAACCTGGTTGACTAGCCCGGTTTCCTAACGACAATAGCTGTATTGTAGTTATGGGGCGATCGGAGTCTTCTCGCGCGGGCACAAAATCAAGGATGTCCAATCGGCACATCTCGATCAGGGGTCATGGCAAGGGCCATAAGAAGGGCCTGCGCACCGTCGCCACCATCGAGTTCCTCAAAGGCGGGCTAGTGCTGGTCGCCGACCTTCGGCTTCATCGAGATCATCCGCAAGAACATCGACTTGGAAGACGCAGCTCAGAACCTTCTGTTTTTCTTTCACATCGATCCCGACTGGCATCTCTCGCAGATGTTCGTGGACGCGGCGGGCCGGGTAATGGACGCCAATGTGGTCACCGTGCTCGCCATCGCGATGCTTTATTCCAGCCTTCGCTTCATCGAGTCCTACGGACTGTGGCGGCAACGAGTCTGGGCGGAGTGGCTGGCCATCATCTCGGGCGCAGTCTATCTACCGTTCGAACTGTACAACCTCATTCGCATGCCGACGCCGGCACACTGGATTATCCTGCTCATCAACATCGCAGTTGTGGTGTATGTCGCCTGGGTACGCTGGGACGAAGTCACCGCCCGCCACGCCATGGCGTCGCGATTCGCACCTGACGGCGACTGAAAGCAGAGATTGGGGCTTCGTTGGTTCAGAGCGAGCGATCCTGACCGTTCCGACAATACCGTTTCTCACCACCAGCGCGGCGGATTCCAGCGTTCTGTGTTGATCGTCGCAGACATCCGTTTTGCACTGCCTTCACGACACAGGAACTCGACCTGTTTTGTGCCATCAATAAGTTCGGTTCTGCCCATAAAAAATTGTGTGTCATCCGCACGCAAGCGGCTGGTGTACATTGATTGTCTGCCGTTTGGGAGGATCCGCGTGCCAAATTCGCTCTTCGGTCGTCGCACCGCTGTGGTGCTTTTCGCAGCCCTTTCCATTGCTCTAACCACTGCGGTATATGCGCAGAACGCGGGCGGACCACAGCCTGCACCGCTGCCTCCGCCCATTCCCGCGCCGGCTGACACTGCTTATCCCGGCACCATCTCTCTCAGCGTCGATATCACCAACATCACCGATCGCGTGTTGAATGTCCATGAGACGGTACCGGTAAAAGGCCGCGAGATTATACTGCTCTACCCGGAGTGGCTTCCCGGGACGCACTCCCCATCGAACCCGGTGGAGAAGGTGGCCGGGCTCGTCGTCACGGCGAACGGCAAACGGGTCGACTGGGTTCGCGATCGCGTCAATATGTACGCCTTCCACATCCAGCTACCGCAGGGCGTAAGTACCCTGGAAATCAATTTTCAGTGTTTGGCTCCGCTGGACCCGAAGACTGGCCGTATCTCGTCCAACTTCGCCGACGTTACCTGGAACAGCGTCCTGCTTTATCCGGCGGGCTACTTCTCGCGGCGCATCCTGTTCGATCCCACCATCCGGCTGCCGGAGGGCTGGAAATTCGCTACCGCGCTGGAGTTGGCATCACAGGATGGAAACCTGGTTCACTTCAAACCGGTTACGCTGAATACTCTGGTGGACTCGCCGCTCTATGCCGGCGTCAATTACAAGCGCGTCGACCTGTCCACCGGCGCGGACAACCAGGTGTTCCTCGATCTCTTCGCCGACAAGCCTGCCGATCTCGAAGTCACGCCGGAGGAGTTGCAATACCACAAGAACCTGGTCATCGAAGCGCAGAAGCTCTTCAACTCCCGTCACTACGATCACTACGATTTTCTTTTTTCGCTCAGCGACACGGTTGGCGGCGAGGGCCTGGAACACCATCAGTCCAGCGAGGACGGTACCCGCGCCAACTACTTTACCGACTGGGCTGCGGGGGTTGCCGGTCGCGCTCTTCTGCCCCACGAATACACCCATTCGTGGAACGGCAAGTTTCGCCGGCCTGCCGATCTGTGGACGCCCAACTTCAACGTGCCGATGCAGAACGACCTGCTATGGGTTTATGAAGGCCTGACCGATTACTACGGCAACGTCCTGACCGCGCGTTCCGGAATGCGTACCGCGGAGCAGGCACGCGACGGGTTCGCCGGAATCGCCGCCTACTTCGAACTAAGCCCGGGACGTACCTGGCGCCCCCTGGTGGATACCACCAATCAGCCCATCATTTCGTCTCACGGCGCCGTCCGGGAGAACTGGCCAACCTGGCAGCGTTCGTACGACTACTATCCGGAATCAGACCTCATCTGGCTCGATGCCGACACCAAAATCCGCGAATTGAGCGGCGGAAACAAGTCTCTCGACGATTTCGCCAGGCTCTTCTTCGCCATCGACAACGGAAGCTACATCACCAGGACTTATACCTTCGACGAGCTGGTTGCGGCGTTGAATCAAGTGCAGCCGTTTGATTGGGCAGGCTTCCTGCGCGCGCGGGTATACGACCTGGCGCCGCAGACGCCGGAGAACGGGATTACCCAAGGTGGCTATCGGCTCGTCTATAACGACGACCAGCCGGAGTGGCTGAAACACCAGGACAGCTCTCGCGGAACCAGCTTTGGCACTTCGCTCGGGTTCTCGGTGGACAAAGACAATGGCCTTGAAGGCGTGCGGTGGGACGGTCCGGCGTTTAAGGCAGGCATCACGCCGGACATGCACCTGGAAGCCGTCAACGACCAGAAGTTCACGGTTGCGGGCCTGCGCGAAGCCATCCTCGCGGCAGAGAAGAGTAAGGCGCCGATCAAGCTTCTGCTGAAGCGCGGCGACGAGTTTGTCACCGTGACTCTGGATTACCACGGCGGCCTGCGCTACCCGCACCTGGAAAGAGTGGAAGGAACGCCCGATCGCCTGGATGCGATCCTCGCACCGTCGAAATAAAAGCAAAAAGGCGGCCGCGCGGCAATTACTAGCCCCGCTCTACCAGATGCGCGAACGCCGGAATTGCTTCTTCGGAAACAGGAGCTCGACCTGGTTATCGAAGGCCTTTGTTCGTGACTTCCTGACCGCAAGGCTACTCGAGGATTTTGCCAATGAGCCACAGGTGACCAAACGGATCTACTACCGCGCCTTGCAGCATCCGCTTGATGGGGTTTGGCCCATTCATCTGGTATTCGTCTTCGGATACCGGACTGTGTTCAACAGCTCCGGCGGCCAATGCTCGACGTTGGACGGCGATGGGTCGTAGGTTCCGCTGCGCAACGATAAACGGAAAAGTGCGGGTTGCGAGATTTACGGATTTAGCAGAGGCACTCTGGTTTTCTAGATTTCCGCATAAACCGCCACGCCGTGTCCGGCATCACTGACAACAGCCTCTACCGGTGGGATAGTGACTACGTACTCGTCCGAGTAGCTGTCGAGAAGACAATAATCCCGCGTACGCTTTACCTCCCTGGGAGGTCTTCTGGGATGATTGGTGAACAGTCCATTCCGCAGAGCACTGGGGGAAAGATCCTCGGCCACTACCGCATCTTGGAGAAGCTGGGTGGCGGCGGTATGGGTGTCGTCTACAAGGCTGAGGATGTAAACCTGCACCGCTTTGTTGCCCTGAAGTTTCTGCCGGAAGAAGCCAACGAGCCGCAAGCCCTGGCCCGCTTCCGGCGCGAGGCCCAGGCGGCCTCTGCCCTGAACCATCCCAATATCTGCACCATCCATGAAATCGCCGAGCAGGATGGCAAGCCCTTCATCGTCATGGAGTTTCTGGACGGCATGACGCTGAAGCGGCGTATCGCCGGAAAGCCCGTTGATACCGATGTTTTACTCAGTGTGGCGATTGAGACCGCCGACGCGCTGGAAGCCGCTCATGCCAAAGGCATTGTCCACCGCGATATCAAGCCCGCCAACATCTTCGTAACCGAACGCGGTCATGCCAAGATCCTTGATTTCGGATTGGCGAAGGTTCCGCGCAAGACCAGTTCGTCGAGTCAGATTGCCGCAGCCGACACAGTAACCGAAACTGACGACCAGGACCTGACCAGCCCCGGTTCTACGCTCGGCACCGTGGCGTATATGTCGCCCGAGCAGGCGCGAGCAAAAGAGTTGGACGCCCGTACGGACCTCTTTTCGTTTGGCACTGTCCTCTATGAGATGGCCACGGGCCAGTTGCCCTTCCGTGGGGATAGTCCAGCAGCAATATTCGAGGCGATCCTAAACCGCCCTCCGGTACCTCCTGTCAGACTGAATCCCGAAGTCCCGCCAACACTCGAAGAGATCATCGGCAAGGCGCTGGAGAAGGACCGTAATTTGCGTTACCAGCACGCGTCGGAGATGCGGGTCGAACTGCTGCGGCTGAAGCGCGACCTCGAGGCCGGCCACGTTGAAACGGCAGAGATGAAGCAGGCGTCCGCCGTCGAGACAGCAGCGACGCCGAAGTCCAAACCTCGTTGGTATGCATTCGTTTTCGCCGCGGCTTTGGTGCTGGGAATCAGTGCCGCTGCGTTTTACTGGTTCACTCGTCCGCGAACCCCGGTCGTCACCGGCATCCACCAGCTCACGCGCACTGGTCATCAGAAATCGTCTGCACTCAGCTTTCGAGTTGTAACCGACGGGACTCGCATTTATTTCGATGAGGGCAGAGAAGGCGGTTTGCAGGTCGCCCAGATCTCGACCAAAGGGGGCGACGTCTCTTATCTCGACATCCCCTTTATTCGCAGCCCCTGGATTGCCGACATCTCCGCCGATGGTTCTGATCTCCTTCTATTGAACGAGGGAACAAACTACGACAACCCGGCTTGGCTCGCCACGTTGCCGAATGGTCCGCAAAGGAAAATTGACGATCTTGTCGTGGCTTTCGCGGCATTCGTGCCCGGCGCCGGACAATTGATTTACAACCAGCCCTCCGATCTCCGGCTGTTATTGACGGCAGACCTTCAGAGCGGCAAAGCGCATCCGCTGATGTCATCCCCCAAAGGAACCATAGATTTCAGCGTCGCCCCCGATGGCAAAAGGATTCGTATCGTCGCGGGCAGTCGGATTTGGGAGGCCCACACGGACGGCACCGGACTGCATCGCTTCCTGCCCCAACTTGAGGAACCGATGTGCTGTGGGCATTGGAGTGCCGACGGCAAAACCTACGCATTTGTAATCACAGACACCGACGGGGACAACTTGTGGGCCGTCACCGAGTCTGGACCGGCAGACCACCCGCGGGTCTCGCCGCCTGTACAACTGACCCACGGCTCAACTTCGTTCTCGACTCCGACGTTTAGCAAAGATGGCAAACAGATTTTTGTTCTGGGGAAGGCTCGGCGGGGCGAATTGGCGGTCTACGACCCGGCGTCAGGTGAATTTCGTCCCTATCTCAACGGTGTCTCTGCTGGCTTCGTGGACTTCTCTCCTGACGGACAGTGGGTAGCTTATGTTTCCTATCCGCAAAACACACTCTGGCGCAGCCGCATCGACGGCACCGAACGCCTGCAACTCACTTTCCCGCCCATGGGGCCTGTCCTCAATCCAAAGTGGTCTCCCGACGGACATCTGATTGCCTTCACGGAGTGGGGAGAAACCAGAAAAATCTATCTGGCCCCAGCCAATGGCGGTACTCCGATGTTGCTGCTCGGGGGAGACTCTCAACCGGCGGACCCCACCTGGTCGCCCGACGGCAAGTCGATTGCCTACGGCGGCGGGTCTATCAGCGGCGGGGCGGCAACAGAGATCAAAATCCTGGACTTGGACACCAAGAAGTCCAGAACCATTCCCGACTCACAGCACATGTTCAGTCCGCGTTGGTCGCCCGATGGACGTTACATCGCGGCGCTTTCAGACGACCAGACAAAAGTGTTTCTGTACAGCTTCGAGAATGCCCGCTGGAAGCAAGTGCCGCTGCCGGGAGAGGGCGGTACAAATTGGCCAAGCTGGTCCCATGACAGCCGATATCTTTACGTATTCCACGGCCCACTCTGGAGATTCCGAGTACCGGACGGTCCCGCAGAAGCTGCGCCGGATTTCTCCAACATCGATATGACGGTTCCCATCTTCAGCGGTGCATGGTTTGCTCTCACTCCCGACGACCGCATCCTGGTGCTGCGCGATCGCGGTATCGATGAACTCTACGCGCTGGACTTGGAGTATCGGTAGCCTCCACTCCAACGCGTGGATAGCCGATTAGCAAGATGCCCGGATTGCTGCGAGCCTGCCAGGGCAGCACCCAAGTGCGTTTTACTTCGCGATGTCTCTCGCCAGTTTAACAGTCTGCTGCTTTGTACTGCGGGCCACGTCGATCTCAGTCGCTGACGAGGAGAACTTGTCCTGACCTCAACGCACTCGTCCTTTTGGAATAGCTGTTGATATCAGGCCTTATTGTGAGTTATCCGAAAAACATGCCATTCCGACCGGGAATCCGGAGGGTTTCTAGGGAGACCTCACCCGTGCCGCTGCGCTCCACACTGCGTTAAGGCGATGCGACCTCTCCACACACCGCTCGACACGCCGGCAATCGGCGTAAACGTGTGCTGCGAAATCTCAATCATTCCCCACGGCGGGTTTGGCCGAACTCATACTGTCCCGCTCCAGCAGCTCCAGCACAGCTTTGCGCGCTTTTTGGCTCTCGCTTCCCAAGGGCGGCGGAGCGATTTCCTCCAGGTATCGCCACGCGGCATAGCGTTGCAGTTCGTTGCCGGTGCGTGCCTCTTGACCGGCGGCTTCGCAAAGAAGGGCGAAGGCGAGACTCTCGCTGAGGCGGTGCAGCAGTTTGCGGGCGTAGCGCCGGCGTGAGCTATCGTCTCGCGTCGTGGTGGCGACCCACTCCGCGTCTTCTTTCAGGCGCGCCTCGAGCGGGCTGAGCAAGAAGCTCAGTTCATCGGGTAAACTCTGCACGATTCCCACCATGCGACTGCGATACTCCTCCCAACCCTTGTACTTAGGCGACAGCAAGCGCAGCAACTCAAGGGCTTGGATGTTCGCGGGCCCCTCCCAGACGGTCAACACCTGGGCGTCGCGCAGCAGGCGTGCCAAGGGATAGTCGCTGGTGTAGCCGTTGCCGCCGACCAGCTCCAGCGCCGCCCGTGACGAGGTGATCGCATATTCGGCGGCGAGGTATTTCGCGAGCGCCGTCGACAGCCGCAGCCAGGTGCGCCGGTCGGGATCGCGTTGCACCTCATCCAGCGTGATCGCCGCTTCGAACGCCAGCAGCGCGCCCGCCTCGAATTGCACGCGCATGCGCAGCAACTCGTCCTGCACCATCGGATACTCGAAAAGCACATTGCCGAACGCGCTGCGCGACTGCGTCCAGGCCAGCGCCTCGCGCAAGGCCCGCCGCTGCACGCCCGCCGAGCCCACGGCATTGTGCACGCGGCTATACTCCAGCGCCTCCATCATGAACTTGAAGCCAGTTGGCGGAGGAGCCACCTCGATTGCCTCGGCTCCCAATAGCTCGACTTCTCCGGTGGGCAGACCCTTCGTTCCCAGCTTGTCCTTCAGCTTGCGGATGCGATAGTGATTGACCGAACCGTCTTCCAGGTGACTGGGCACGAGGTACAAGCCGAGCCCCGCCGATCCTGGCGGCGCGCCTTGGGGACGCGCGGTGGCCAGCGCCAATCCGCTGTTGGCATTGCTGGCAAACCACTTCAGGCCATGCAGCCGGAAGCGGTCTCCCGCGGGAATGGCTTGCGTGGTGGTAGCGCCTACGTCGCTGCCGCCATGCTGTTCGGTCGCCCACGTGCCGCCGGTCTTGGCCAGCCCGTCGGTGCGAATCAGGTCGTACAGGTACTCATGGCGCACGTCGTCAGGCGCGTGCATGTGGAGCACGTACGCTACAGCTCCGGTGAGCGTCACCGGACAGTGCAGGCTGATATCGGCCTGCGACAGCAGGAAGCCCATGGTGAAGCTCACCAGCTGGGGAGCTTTCTCGATGTAGGGCAGTCCGATGATGCCGCGCCGGTACACCTCTTCGTGCTGCTGCTCGTACCAGCGATTGAGCACGATGCGATTGACGATCTCGCCGTCGCGGTCGTAGGTTTCGAGCGCCGGCGGCGCATAGCGGTCGGTATAGTTTGCCTGGGCATCGACCTCGGTCCGCACCCAGTCATAGAACTCCGCCAATTGCCGGCTGTAGGCGGTCATGGCGGGAACGCGGAGACACAGCCATGGTTCCAGATAGGTGTCGAAACTTTTGGAGTGGGTCATGGGTCGCCTCCCGCGCCTACAGCGCGGCAGCATAGTGCGAGCTTAACTCCGCCAGTGCGCAGTGGCGCAAGGGGATCGCAGCTCAAAAATCGATTCTTTCCCTGGTTGGGATTCGCGGGCGCTACTCGGGCAGGACCTGTGACAGGACGCGCGCCACGTTTTCCCCCATGATCAGGCGGATGTCGTGCGCGGAAAATCCCTGCAGCAGCAGGGCTTCGGTAATTCTCGGCACGCCGGTGGCATCGAACGGTTCGGTGACCGCTCCGTCGAAGTCGGAGCCCAGCCCGACATGTTCAGCGCCCACAACGCCCACGGCGTAGCGAATGGCCGCTGCGATCGCGTTGGCGTCACGCCCGCAGGTTGCCGTGTCCCAGTAACCGATGCCGATCACGCCGCCGGTGTTGGCTACGGCGCGCAGCTCTTCGTCGGAAAGATTGCGATTGTTGTTGCAGGTGCCCTTCACGCCGGTGTGGGAGACGACGACCGGCTTGCTGGCCAGCGACGTTACGTCCATCAGCGTGGCGTGAGAAGAATGAGCCAAGTCGATCAGCATGCCTTTGGCTTCCATGCGTTTCACCCATTCGCGGCCCAGCGGGGTGAGCCCGCCGTGGCTGACGCCCGCGGCTGCGCCGCTGATCGCGGTGTCGGTAAAGTGGGTGGGCGCCATCATGCGGAAACCCGCGGCGAAAAGATCGTCAAGATTTTCCAGCTTGCCTTCGAGCGGCTGCGAACCTTCTGCGCCCAGCCATGCGGCCGTGACGCGGCTTCCGCCGGCGCGCTGCTGCAGGAAATTCGCCAGGTCGCGTTTGGTCTTGAGCAGGAGGAGTTCGCCTTTAGATTCGTCGGCGAAGCGGTCGAGCCGTTTCGCCTGGTACAGAGCGCGGCCTTTGGGGCTAAACAACGCGCTGCCTGGCCAGCCCTGCACCAGACCGAGCCAGGGCAGCAGATCGGTCGAGTCGTCGTTGCGTTCGATGTTCAGGTGGCGCGGCACGGTCGACACCACGGTGAACGCGACCAGCGACACATTGCCTTCGCGCAGCCGGGGGAGATCGACGTGGCCGCGATTGCTGCGATCAAGAAGGTTGCGCCCCCACAGTAGCGTGTCGATGTGCATGTCGGCCACCAGCAGCGTGCGGTGCAGAGCGGTAACCTCGGCAGAAACCCGATAGGGTCCCGGCCGGAGCACCTTGTTCTGAAAGCGCTCGACCACTCCCGGACCGAAGAACCGCATGAGCGCGAGCAGCCCGCCGACGACAATGACGAACCACAAGAGAAACCGCTTCATTGGCCGCAAGAGTATCACCTCGCTCAATGAGTCGATGCGATTTCCGCAGTAGGGTCGACGGAGCGGCGCCGGCGGGCTTATGTTGTAGGAGAGCGTTGGTGGAGAATCTGTGGCGAAAATCCTGCTGGAAATTGTCTGCGCTTCCGTCGATGACGTGCTGGCCGCCGAACGCGGCGGCGCCGATCGCATCGAAATCTGCTCGGCGATGCCGCTCGGCGGGCTGACGCCGTCGCTAGGCACGGCGATTGGGGCGAAGCGGCGCTCGAAGCTGCCGGTGATCGCCGCGCTGCGCCCCCGCGAGGCGGGTTTTTGCTACTCGGAGGCGGCGTTTGCGGCCATGCTGCGGGATGCGGAACTGCTGCTGGAGAACCACTGCGACGGCATCGCCTTCGGCATCCTGCGCGAGGACGGCGCACTCGACACCGAACGTTGCCGCATGTTGTGCAACATCGTTCGTCCGCGGCAATGCGTGTTTAATCGTGCCTTCGATTTCGTGCTCGACCCCTTCCTGGCGCTCGAAGAGTTGATCGCCCTCGGCTTCACCCGCATTCTTACCAGTGGACAAAAGAGGACTGCCCTCGATGGCAGCGACCTGATTCGCCGGCTCATCGAACAGGCGAGCGGGCGCATCGAGATTCTTCCCGCCGGCGGCATCCGGCCGAAGAATGTGGCGGAATTGATCTCGATCACGCGTTGCAATCAAGTTCACTTGTCGGCGTTCGTCACCGACATCGATCCCTCGTTCCGTAACCCGGAGGTGCGCCTGGCTCCCGATGCCAGCGCCGGCCCGGGAGCGTATCTCGCCGCCGACGATCAGTTGGTGGCGGCCATGCGCGAGGCGCTGAATGCGCTCTGAACCGCGCGGGGCGTCTGCTCAAAGTCTCTTGGCTCTTGCCTGTTTCCTTCTTCTGGCCTTCAACGTTTTTGCATCGATGGCACTGGCTCAGAATGCAACACCCTCGCCGCAGGCCGCGCCGAAAGCTGCCCCGCAACAATCCTGGACCGACGCCCGGGAATCCGCCATGGCCATCCGGGTGCGCCAGCAATTCCTGCACGCCTGGAACGGCTACTACGCAATATGCGTGGGGACACGACGAGCTTCGTCCGCTGAGCAAGACGCCGCGCGACTGGTACGGCACCTCGCTCTACATGACGCCGGTCGATGGGCTGGACACCATGATCCTGATGGGACTGCACGACCAGGCCGACCAGGCGCGCGCGTTGATCGACCAGAAGCTGTCGTTCGACCAGGACATCTACGTCAAGAATTTCGAGATCACAATTCGCATGCTGGGCGGGCTGCTCAGCAGCTACCAGCTCACTGGCGATAAGCGCCTGCTCGAACTGGCAGACGATCTGGGCAAGCGCCTGCTGCCAGCGTTCAACTCGCCGACCGGAATGCCGTATGTCTTCGTGAACCTGAAGACGGGCGCGGTGCGCGGCGCGATAACTAATCCGGCGGAAGCCGGAACACTGCTGCTGGAGTTTGGCACACTGAGCAAGCTGACGGGCAAGCCTGTGTACTACGAAAAGGCCAAGCGCGCGCTGGTGGAGGTCTACAATCGCCGCTCGGTGATCGGGCTGGTCGGCACCAGCATCAACGTCGAGACCGGCAAGTGGACTAATCCCGATAGCCATATCAGCGGCATGATCGATTCGTATTACGAGTATCTGCTGAAGGCGTCGATTCTCTTCGACGATAAGGATTGCGAGCGCATGTGGAAGGAAAGTCTGGTCGCGCTGAACAAGTACGTCGCCGACAATACCTCCACAGGCTTGTGGTACGGGCACGTCAACATGAATACCGGCGCGCGCACTGCCACCCACTTCGGTGCGCTCGATGCGTTCTTCCCCGCGGTACTGGCGCTATCGGGCGACCTGCCGCAGGCGGAAAAGCTGATGGACTCGTGCTACAAGATGTGGACGACCTTCGGCATCGAGCCGGAAGAGTTCGACTACGCGACCATGAAGGTCACCGAACCGGGCTATGAGCTTCGGCCGGAGATCATCGAGTCAACCTACTACCTGTACTTTTTCACCCACGACCCCCGCTACCTCGACATGGGTCAGACCTACTACGACGACCTGGTGAAGTATTGCCGGACCGATGCCGGATTCGCCGCGTTGCGCAACGTCGAAACCAAGGAGAAGAAGGATGCGATGGAGAGCTTCTTCTTCGCCGAGACCCTGAAATATCTCTATCTGATCTACGCTCCCAGCTCGACGCTCGACCTGCACAAGGTGGTCTTCAACACCGAGGCCCATCCGCTGCGGAGAACCTGGTAGGAACCGCGCGGAGTAGGGTTCCCCTGCCAAATCTGAAACGGGCCGGGCGACGGCGGTTCTTTCTTCTGCTTCCATGAGAGAATCGATTTTGCCGCTTGCGCAGCACTCCCCCTCTCGACTACGATTCCTCGGTTGAGCCGTTCCACGTTGAGCCGCCGCTTGCCGCGCTTAGCCGAGAGCCAAAAATTCTGAGGTGAGGGAGCAAGCCGTCGCATCTCACTGCCCTGAGTTGGGCGCGCCGGTTGCCGTCCAATGGCGGATTTCTTCGGACAGGAATTCTCGCCCGGCACCAGTGACCAAGGCAAGCGTGGAGCGACATCGCAGTTTTGACAGGTGAACATGGCCATAGTAACGCGGCAAATCCCGACGACCCACAGCGCTCCGGAGACGACCCAGAACTACCGCGGTCCGCTGGCAATGGTGACCACGCTGTTCTTCATGTGGGGCTTCCTCACATGCCTGAATGACATTCTGATTCCCCACCTCAAGTCGATCTTCGAGCTCAACTACGCGCAGGTGATGTTGGTGCAGTTCGCGTTCTTCGGGGCATACGCGGTCTTCTCGCTGCCCTCGGGCTGGATCGTGGAGCGCATTGGTTATAAGCAGACCATGGTCGGAGGACTGCTGATCATGGCGCTGGGCGCCTCGCTGTTTATTCCCGCCGCCATGGTGCCCTCGTTTCCGTTGTTCCTGACCGCGCTGATTATTCTGGCAGCCGGCATTACCGCGTTGCAGGTTTCGGCAAATCCGTACGTCGCGGTGCTGGGTCCGTCGCGTACCGCTTCCAGCCGGCTGAACCTCACACAGGCTTTTAACTCGCTAGGCACCACGGTAGCGCCGTACTTCGGCGGACTCCTGATTCTGGCCAGCGCGCCCAAGGCGGCCGAAGAAATCCGGCAGATGACACCCGCTGCGCTGCACGCCTATCGGATTGAACAGGCTTCGTCGGTCAAGCTGCCTTACATCATCATCGTGGTGGCCCTGGTGCTGCTGGCGCTCATCATCGCCAAGTTCAAGCTGCCACACATCCCCGAGGCTGAGGGTGGCCATGCGGTAGCGGTCGGCGACAGCGTTTGGACGCACCGCAACCTCATCATGGGCGCCATTGGCATCTTCACCTACGTGGGAGCCGAAGTCGCCATCGGCAGCTTCCTGGTGAACTACATGCACGAGCCGGAAATAGGCGGTCTTTCGCTGGAGAAGGCCGCCAGCTTTCTTGCCTTCTATTGGGGAGGAGCGATGGTGGGCCGCTTCATTGGGTCGGCCGTCTTGCAGAAAGTTCCCACCCGGATCGTGCTGGGCTTCAACGCGGTGGTGGCTTGCTTCCTGATCTGCCTCAGCATGGCGACGAACGGCCAGCTTGCGATGTGGTCGATCCTGCTGATCGGGTTCTTCAACTCGATCATGTTCCCCAGTATCTTCACGCTGGGTATCGAAGGACTAGGCCCGCTGACCGGAGAAGGATCGGGCGTGCTGATCGCAAGTATCGTAGGCGGGGCCCTGATTCCGGTGGCACAGGGATACATCGCCGACCGCATCGGCATTCACCACGCCTTCATCCTGCCGGCGATCTGTTACCTGTACATCCTGCTGTTCGCCATCAAGGGACAACCGAATCGGCCGGTGGTGCACGCCACCTAATCTCGCAGACACAGTTTCGTCATGGCCGCAGACTTCGGTTTGCGGCCGTTGCTTTTGCGGTCGGTTTGTAGCGTCCCGGTTTTCCGGAGGTTGCGGGATTGACGGTCGCGGCGATGCGTTCTACAGCAGTTTCAGTGAAGGCGTAGACCGAGATCCCGCAGGGGCTAAAGCCCGAGTTCATTTGCGTCGATAACGGCACGGCTGAAAGCCGTGCCCCTTCAAGGCGGTTGGCAGTCTACAGCAACTATTGAAATCGCTATAAGAAGGGGCAGGCGTTCGCACCTGCGGAACGGACGGGCGCGTGGTCATCCCGAAGGTTGAAGGATGGTGCGAAATTCGCGGGTTAGGAGCTACGTTTTTTCCGGCAGTTACGACTTTCTGCTGCTTGAATCTCCTGGTTTGCCACACAACTGCTGCTTCAAGAGATTGGCTTATCAGCGATTCCCTAGGGCTTTTTCGCGGCAGGTGTGAATTTCAGCCAATCTCCTCGTTTTGACTCTTTTGCAGTTGAATCTGTAACGAACTCTGAAGCTCTTCCGGAATCTTCCAACTCTTCCCGAAGAACAAGTGAAGCGCGCTTCCTTGGTCGCGCTGGATCTTTGCATTGATCCACTTGACGTCAAACCGAGTATTGGCGGTAGGTTGGCAGTCCCCGTAAGCTTGCTCAGGCGGCCAGGCACCGGTATGGAGCCGCAGACATCATTTGCGCACGGTTGGACAGTAAGACAGTTGCAGAAGTTTGTATGTGACGGTAATCACGTAACCATGAGATAGTAATCACATTTACCGAACTAAGATGGTATTACTAAAGTAACCGAACTAGAGAATGGGATACCGGGAGTGCCGCCCTATCGAGCCTGTTACGAAACTCGTGCCGTCCGCTAAAGCGGACTCAAGATTTACCACTTACGCCTTCCCTGCGATGAATCGCTGGGCTTAGATAGGCCGTCCCTGCGGGACGGACATGTGCTTTGTCCAACCGCATCGGCGCGCGGCGAGTTTCGTAACAGCCTCCTTTTTTGCCATCCGTGAATTCTACGGCAGTTTCAGTGAAGATGTAGACCGCGAACCCGCAGGGGCTAAACAGGCTGCGGAAAAAGGCGTGGGAAGGCGAAGAAGCGGCACATTCCTCTGGGCTGACGCCCTACCAATGACAAAAACGCAAACAAAGGACTTAGCCGACGTTGTGGCAGACTTGTCATTCCTGGTTTCAACCTGCCCCAGCAGGTCCGTTGCTCGGAAAGACAAAACAAAGGGGATGCGACGGCGCGGCTGAAGCCGCGCCCCTTCCCATCGTAAGTTGCACGAGTTTTTCCGCAGCCTGTAAAGCCCGAGTTCGCACCCTGGCTAACGGCACGGCTGAAGCCATGCCCTTTCAAGACGGTGCGTGGTCTACAGCAACTGTGAAACCGTACTAATCCAAACTACATGTCTGGACGCTCAAGTCACCACTGACCCTTGCACCAGGTGCGGGTTGCGTTCGTCTTCCACCGGCTCGACGCCCTCCGGCAACATGCCGCCGTTGTAGTCGGCCATGCGGTTCTTCCACTTGAGGAAATCGGTGATGGTCTGCGGCTCGATGCGGACTTCCACCCGCCGCAGGCTGGCCAGCAGCAGGTTCATCTCTTTCATCAGCGCCACCGGACTGCGCTGATCGATGCGGCCCGGCTTCGCCACCAGCGTGACCTCGCGGCCTTTGCACTCCAGCAGTCCCCAGTGCTTCGGCAACTCGTCGCGGCGAATCACCCCCGCCGGAGCCAGGTAGAAGCGCTCGCTGCCCATGCCCTCTTCCGGCTTGCAGGCGGAACGGCTTCGCGGCATCGGCCAGGAAGTCGGCGCGCGAGACCTTGCACTCCACCAGCACCGATTTGCAGAAGCCCTTCCAGCCGATCACGTCGGGCACTTCGCCGGTGGCGCAGTACTGCTCGGACAGGATGACGCCGCAGCGGTACTTGCGGCGCAGCCACTCCACCGCGCGCGCCACCAGTTGGGCGTGCTTCTTCTTCTCTGCCGGAGAGTGCGCCATAGCTTGGTTTTACATCGAATATGGGTAGCGCGGGAGTGACGACGCGGTGACGGGTTGCGGGCGCGCTGCGCGGGGGAGCCTGTTCGCTTTCGTGTAAGATCAAAGATTCGCATGGCGTGGATGATCCAGGTAGAAGACGTACGCAAGACGTATCGAATCGGCAAGGTAGATGTACCGGCGCTGCGCGGTGTGTCGCTGGCGGTGGAAAAAGCCGAGTTTGTCACCATTGTCGGCCCGTCGGGCAGCGGGAAGTCGACCCTGTTTTACATTTTGGGCGGGTTGACCCACGCCGACTCCGGGCGCGTGTTGATCGATAACGTCGATTTCAGCGCGTTGTCGGATGCTGCGCGTACGCGCATGCGCAAATCGAAGATCGGCTTCGTCTTCCAGAAGTTCAACCTGCTGCCGACGCTCACCGCGCAGGGCAACATCGATATTGCGCTGGATATCGCCGGCAACGGCAATGGCCGCGCCGATCGCGAATACATCCAGCGCATCACGCAATTGCTCGGCATCGACCGGCGGCTGAACCACCGGCCATCGGAGATGAGCGGCGGCGAGCAGCAGCGGGTCGCGCTGGCCCGCGCGCTGGTGAACAAGCCCGCGATTGTGCTGGCCGATGAGCCCACCGGCAACCTCGACACCCAGAACTCGGAGATCGTGCTCAACATGCTGCGCCAGTCGAACAAGGAACTGGGGCAGACGGTGCTGATGATCACGCACAATCCTGAAGCCGCCGAGTACGGCGACCGCATCGTTCACATGCGCGATGGAGCGATCGTGCCGCCGGAACTCGATCCGCAATGGAGCGGGGCCCATCACGACTGAGCGGCACGGCAATGTCCTCAGCACAACTCCAGAATGTCGCTGACGATCTGAACACGGTGGCGGCGTTCCTCGCCGAAAACGATTTCCCGGGAAATCAGGTAACGGTTGAGTCGTTGCGAGCGGCGCTTGGCGCTGCGCCGGCCGATGTCCTGGTGCTGCTGGGCAACAGCGTTCTGGGGGTAAGCGAGCGTGCTTTTACGGCTATGCAGGAAGGCGCGGCGAATCATCTGTTGATCGCCGGCGGGCGCGGACATTCGACCCATTTTCTGTGCGAGAGCCTGAGCCGGCATCCGACATACAGACAGCATTGCGACAGAGAATCGTGCGGAGGCGGAACTTCTTGCCGAGATGGCGATGCGGTTTCACGGGATCGATCCGGGGAAGATCGTTCTGGAGACCGAGTCGTCGAACTGCGGCGAAAATGCGCAGTTCACTCTGCGGAAGCTGCTGGAATACAACCTGCCGCCCGGCAGCATCCTGCTGGTGCAGGACCCGACGATGCAGCGGCGTTCGTGCGCCAGTCTTCGCAAAGCATGGCAGGATGCGGAACTTCGTCTCAACATCGCCAACTGGCCAACGTTTGTTCCGCGGGTGAGCGGTCGAAGACGGCGCTATAAGTTTCGAAGGTCCGCAACTATCTGGGCTCTGGCCGATGGAGCGATTCGTCTCGCTCGTCCTCGGAGAGATGCCTCGGCTGCTCGATAACGAACGAGGATATGGTCCAGAGAGGCGAGGATACATCGTCCACGTTGATGTGCCTCAGGAAGTGCTGGCGGCGCACGAGCGGCTGGCCGGCAAGTTCGCCCACCTGCAGCGCTAGAGCGGGCGCGCGTATTTGCTGGATTCTGCGAGGTTTCGCTATAATCGAGGCTGCTGAGCGGGAGTAACTCAGTGGTAGAGTGCGACCTTGCCAAGGTCGAAGTCGCGGGTTCAAATCCCGTCTCCCGCTCCATAATTTTGCCGCCCTCGCCCCGTGCGAGGGTTTTCCGTGTAGCTCTAGCCGAAAACGGGGCGCGGTAGCCAAGTGGTAAGGCCGAGGTCTGCAAAACCTCTATTCGGCGGTTCGATTCCGCCCCGCGCCTCCAAGATCCGGACGTCGCCTTTCGCTCTGCGCTGTTCGCTGTTCGTCATCCGAGTGAATATCGGGCGGTCAGCTATTAGCCGTCAGCCGTCAGCTGCGGCTACAGCATTTTCAGAGAAGGTGTAGACCGGGGTCCCTCCGGGGCTAAAGCCCCACTCCGTTGATGCCAGATGCAGCGCGGCTGAAGAAGTTGCTGAAAAAGTCCGTTCAACGTGCTACCGGGGCTAAAGCCCCTATGTAATTGCAACGGCTTAGACGCTGGCCTAAAGGCCAGCTCTACCCAAAAACGCATTTTTCAGCAGCCTCTGAAGCCGTGCCCTTTCAAAACGGTGCGTGGTCTACAGCAACTATGAAACCGTTAGGATCAGGAACCTGCCAAAAAGCAGTTAGAGCCAGCCCTTGGAGCGCGCGATGCGGGCGGCCTCGACGCGATTGGCGGCGCCCAGCTTGCTGATGGCTTCCGACAAGTAATTCCGCACGGTACCCTCGGAAAGATTCAGCTCGGTGGCGATGTCGGAGCTGGCCAGGCCTTCGCCGGCAAGACGCAACACCTGACGTTCGCGTTCGGTGAGGGGATCGACTTCGTCGGTCCAGGCTTCAGCGGCGAGTTGGGGATCGATCACGCGCAAGCCGCGATGGACGCGCCGCACCGCCTCGGCGAGTTGCTCGGCGGGCATGTCCTTGAGGAGATAGCCGGAAGCTCCGGCATCGAGGGCGCGGCGCAGGTATCCCGCACGGGCGAAGGTGGTGAGGATGACAACTTTGACGGGGAGGTTGCGGCGCTTGATCTCGGCGGCGGCTTCCAGGCCGGTCATGCCGGGCATCTCGATATCGGTGATGAAGACTTGAGGCCGCGACTGCTGGATGACGCGAAGGGCTTCTTGTCCGGAGCGCGCCCGGGCGACGACCTCGATGTCGTCTTCCATTTCGAGGAGTGCGGCCAGAGCGCCGAGGACCATGGCCTGATCTTCAGCGATGACGACGCGGATTTTGTCGCGCTTGGTGGCGGTCACCTGGCTAGTTTCGCAGAGCCGACGCCGCGGGGGCGAGAGGTAACTGGATGACCAGGCGGGTGCCTTCGCGGGTGAAGCGCTCGAGCGAGCCGCCGATCGACTCCAGCCGTTCGCGCATACCGCGCAGGCCGTTGCCTTCGGGAGCATCGCCGCCGACACCGTCGTCGGCAATTTCGAGCCGGCAAACCTGGTCGACGCCGAGCAGGTTCACGCTGCAGCGCCGAGCGTCGGCGTGACGGACGACATTGGTGACCGCCTCGCGCAGGGCGAGGGCAAGCACCGATTCCTGGGCGGGGCTGAGCGGGAGCTTGTCGGCGTGATAACGCACCGCGACCCCGGCGGTTTCGAGGGCGGCGCGAGCGCGCGCGAGTTCCTCGAAGATACCTTCGGCACGGTAGCCGCGAATGGCCTCGCGAACGTCAGCCAGGGCGGCGCGCGAGGTGGTCTCGACGTCCTGCATCTCCTGCTTGGCGCGCTCGGGATCGCGATCGACCAGCTTGCGGGCCAACTCGGATTTCAGAGTGATGAGCGAGAGGGTATGTCCCAGCACGTCGTGCAGGTCGCGGGCGATGCGCTCGCGCTCGGCGACCTTAGCAAGGTGCTCGATCTCATCGTTCGCCAGACGCAGCTTGGTCTCGTTGCAATGCGACACGGCCCAGTGGTGGTTCCCCAGGCCAACCAGCACAATCAGCAACAGCACGGAACCCCAATTGCCCACGGATATGTGCAGCCGGTAGGAGTAGAAACCCAGGATGAGCAGTTCCACCAAGATGATAGGAATGACTCGGCGCAGACTGGTGGTAAAGCCTCCCGCGGCAACGGCGTAGATTAGAAACCCGATGGCGCCAGGGTTAAACGGTATGGCTACCACTGCCATCACGATCATGGCGATAACGCAGTAGAGGTTTCGCGGATCAGAATGCGAAAAGGCGTGCAGGTACAGGAGAATGAAGACCAGTCCAACAAGCGTGTTGGAGATCCAATAGAGCGGCCCGGCGTGCTTCCAAATCGGATCGATGAAGAACCAGAACATGAAGGGAAGCCAGATGAGCGGCATGAAGCGATGCTCATGGTCGACCGGATACAGCTTCCACCAAATTTTATGGAGGACATTCATGGCGTTTCCTCGGTCAGTTCTCACCAGAACTATTGTCGTCTGGACTGATATTCGGGCACAACTACATACCACAGGACGGCAGCGACCGTGAGGGCAATGCCCAAGTCCGTCCAGCGGCCGTTGAGGGCGAGGACGGCGAAGATAATCATGGCGATCGCCCAGAGAATCCATTCCAGAGAGCAGCGATTCATGGCAAACCTCATTTCAGCAAATTGGCTGTCAGCTATCAGCCGTGATATCCCGCAACTTTGATCTCAACTCTGTAAGGCCCGGAGTTGCGGAACACGTCTTTACCTCAGCGGCTAAAGCCGCCCTTATCGATACACCTTTACGGCACGGCTGAAGCCGTGCCCTTTCAAAACGCTGAGCGAGCATTTTTCAGCCGCTTGAAGCCGTGCCCTTTCACGACCGTTCTTACGTTCCGGAGGCGCGCATCCTGGTGTTGGTGGGAGCCAGGATGCGCGACTCCGATCCGTTCTAACCGGCGCTGTGGCGACAGGAAGCCGGTAGAACCTCGCCGGGCGAACTCATCCGTAAGTCTGTCCTTCATCGCGCCAGTAGCCGTAGGCGGCGATGCCGAGGAACAAAAGCGTCACGCCAATCAATGCCTGCACATGGCCCCAGTTGGGCAGGGGATTGGGATTCATGCCGATGGCGTTCAGCGCCAACTGGCTCACGTGGTAAGGCGGCAGAACCTGGGCAACCTGCTGCAGCACTTTAGGCAGCAAGAAGATGGGAATCCAGAGGCCGGAGCAGAACGACATCGGCAAATAGACCAGGTTGACCATCGCCGGTGCGGAGTTGGGCTTGGCGAAATAACCTAACGCCAGCCCCATGGCACTGAACGGGATTGAGCCGGCAACCAGGATCGAAAACAGTTTCACGGCTGTCCACAGGCCCAGGCGCACTCCGCCGAAGGCCGTTCCCACGGCGAGCAATGCAAACGTGATGATGATGGTAAACACCACGGCGTTCACCATCTTGGCCACGAAGTATGCCGGCAGCGGCATGGGGGAAGCGCGTTTCACCTGCAGCCAGCCCTGGCCGCGCTCCATGGCGATGCCCACGCCGAAGCTGAACATGGCGACACCCATCACGCCATAGCAGGCCATGGTGGCCAGCAGATAGGTGGCGCTTTGGGCGCGGGTGGCGTGGCCACCGTTGGGGAGCACGATGCCGAAGAGCACGTAGAACATCACCGGGAACAGGATGGTCGACAGCGAAAAGATCGGCAGCCGCATGTACTTCAGGATTTCGTACTTGGCCTCTTTCCGGTAGATGGTCACCCAGTTACGCAAGGAGCGCTGCGGGAAGGCCAGGGTTGCGGGCATGGTAGTCGCGGCCATTAGTTCCTCCACTTCGATTCGGTGGGGTTGTTCTGGGTCAGGGCCAGGAAAGCCTCTTCCAGGCCGGCGTTGGTGACTTCCAGGTCGGAGAGCCAGTCGTCGCGCTGCAGCAGTTCGCGCACTACCGGCTCAGCGGCCTTCACCTGGATCTCGAATGCCTGCCGGTCTTCCTTGACGCCAAGGACACCGGGAATGCGGGCGATCTCCTCGCGCGACAACCGGGTGACGCAGCGAATCTGCTTGCCAATGGCGCGCGACTTGATCTCCGCCGGTGTGCCTTCGGCGACAATCGCGCCTTGCTGCAGAACCAGGATGCGATCGGCGAGGGCGTCGGCTTCGTTCAGGTAGTGGGTGGTCAGCAGCACGGTTTTGTTGCGCGCGATCAGGGTGCGAATCTGCGACCACATCAGGCGGCGCGCTTCGACGTCGAGACCTACCGTGGGCTCGTCGAGAAACAACAGGTCAGGATCGCCGCAAATCGCGAGAGCGAAGAGGACGCGCTGGCGCTGTCCACCGGAGAGTTCGCCGAAGGGCCGGTCCTTGATTTCTTCCAACCCGGCGATCCTGAGCGTCTCGGCGATGGGCAGCGGGTTGGGGTAGTACGCCGAGAACAGGTCGATATGCTCACGAACCTTCAGGGTCTCGGGGACGCGGCCGACCTGCAGCATCGCGCCGCAGCGAATGCCCACCTGCGATTGAAGGGGGTCGGCGCCAAACACCGAAACTTTCCCGGCGTCCGGGCGCGCCAGGCCCAGCAACATGCGGACCAGGGTGGTCTTCCCCGCGCCGTTGGGACCGAGGAGCGCCAGCAGTTCGCCGGCGCGCAACTCGATGTTCACGTTGCGCAGAGCGGTGACGTCGCCGTAGCTCTTGGAAAGCGAGCGGGTTTGTGCCACGGCGGTGGGCGCGGGGTTGAGAAAAGGTGCCAGTTCGGCGATTGCACTCGACATCGTTAACTCCGTGTGACCCGTTTCTTCTGGGTACGGTGCGATGTTCGTCCATTTCGGGAAAGGGAAACAGTGTGGATTGTCAGTCGGGGGGAGTGACAATTGTCATGCGGGGTAAAGGATCGTGAGAAGCGGGGCGGCGCTACCGCTACGCAGCGGATGTCAAAGGGGGAAGTTGTGCCACTTCTGAAGGAAAGAGCCCGGCCTGAGAGGCTTCGCCGGGAGGGAGGAGAAAGGCCTTTTCCGGGTGATGTGAGTCACTTTTGGTGGTGACCCCAGTCACGGCTGAAAGGGCTTGGAAAGGAACACACTTAGGAGTAAGAGTGAGGAGAGCGGGCGGCGCCTGTAGATCCCCTTTACAGCGTTGGTCCGAGGGAAAGGTTGGTCAGCCATGCTGCTTGCATATCGGCTGGTAAAGCTGATTGAGACGCATTCGAACGGACTGGCCCGCAGCCTACACAAACGCTATATCGAAGATCCGAAGTGCTCGGCCTACGCCAGGAACGTGCCGGAATCGGAGCTGACGCAGCGCGTGTATGAAGTGTATCGCCATCTGGGCGAATGGCTGCTGGGCAAAACCGAAGCCGATGTGGAACGCCGCTACCTGGAGATCGGAGCCAAGCGGGCCGAGCAGGGAGTGCCTGCCAGCCAGGTGGTGTGGATGATCTGCCTGGTGCGCGAAAACCTCTGGGACTACCTGCAGAAATATGCCGAACTGGAGCGTCCGGCGGAGATCTTTGGCGAGGTGGAATTGCTGGAGATGCTGGACCAGTTCTTCAACCGCGCCATCTACTACGCCATCCTGGGGCATGAACGCGCCATGGCACGGCTACTCCGTAACCGCGGACACGATCAATAGCTAGAACGAGGCCCAATGTCCTGGATCGATCAATATCGAAGCAAACTGATGACCGCGTGCGAGGCCGTGACCTGTGTCGAGTCGGGCATGCGCGTCTACATTCATCCTGGGTGCGCGGAACCGGAGGCGCTGGTGGAGGCGCTGATGGCGCGTGCTCCCTTCGTCAATAACGTCGAAGTCGTGCACCTGCTGACGATGGGCACGTCGCCGTACTGCGCGCCGGAGATGGCGCCGCACTTCCGCCACAACGCGCTGTTTGTAGGCCCCAATGTTCGCGAGGCGGTGAACGGCGGCAGGGCCGATTACACGCCGATCTTCCTGGGTGAAGTGGAGGAACTGTTCGAGACCGGCGCCATGCCGATTGATGTGGCATTCATCCAGGTGTCGCCGCCCGATCCGCACGGCTACTGCAGCTTCGGCGTCGGGCGTGGATACGACGCTGACCGCGGCCAAGTGCGCGCGCCGGGTGGTGGCGCAGGTGAACGCGCAGATGCCGCGCACCTATGGCGACAGCTTTATCCACGTGGGCGAGCTGGATGCCATTGTGGAAGTTACGCGTCCGCTGTGCGAGCTGAAGACGCACGCCAGCAACCCGGTCCACGAGGTGATCGGGGCCAACGTGGCCTCGCTGATCGAAGACGGCGCAGTCTTACAGTGTGGGATAGGCGGCATTCCGGATGCCGTCCTGCCGAACCTGACGGACCGGCGGGACCTGGGGGTGCATACCGAACTGCTGTCCGACAACGCCATTCCGCTGATTGAATCGGGAATCATCAACGGGCAAAGGAAGAATTTCAAGCCGCGCAAGATCATCCTGGGATTCGTGCTGGGCAGCCGCAAGCTGTTCGAGTTTGTGGACGAGAACCCGATCTTCGAGTTCCACCCATCGGCCTATACCAATGACCCCTTCCGGATTGCGCAGAACGAGCGCATGGTGGCGATCAATTCGGCGATCGAGGTGGACCTTACCGGCCAGGTCTGCGCCGAGTCAATTGGGCCGTGGTTCTACAGCGGATTTGGCGGACAGCTTGACTTCATCCGGGGAGCGGCGCGGTCGCGGGGCGGCAAACCGATCATCGCGCTGCCGTCGACCGCCAAGGGGGACACCATCTCGCGGATCGTGCCGCGGCTGGCGCATGGCGCCGGTGTGCTGACCGGGCGCGCCGATGTGCACTATGTGGTGACGGAATATGGAGTGGCCTACCTGCACGGGAAGACCATCCGGCAACGCGCCGAGGCCCTGATCCAGATTGCCCATCCCAAGTTCCGCAACGAGCTATACGAGTATTGCGAGCAGCAGCGCTGGTTCCAGCGCAATGCCTTGGAGGAACCCAGAGGGAGCTATGACGTCTCAACCGCGCGGTAATGTGACCATCGATGTCGAGGAATGCAAGGGGTGCGGTTTGTGCGTGGAGTCGTGCCCACCGAAGTGCCTTTTTCTCGCGCCCGAACTGAGCAAGTACGGGGTGCATCCCGCGGTCTACACCGGGGAGGATTGCACCGGCTGCGGCGCGTGTTTCTATTGCTGTCCCGAGCCGGGCGCGATCACGGTGTACCGCCTGACGCCTCCGCCGAAGACAGCTGCGCCGGTGGTGAACGGCGACCAGGAGGTGGGCCATGCGGCAACTCTGTAAGGGAAACGTCGCCGTCGTCAAAGGCGCGGTGCTGGCGGGGTGCCGGGCCTTTTACGGATACCCGATTACACCCGCCAGCGAAATCGCAGAATATGCCGCCCTCCTCATACCTGAAGTGGGCGGTACTTTTTTGCAGGCAGAAAGCGAAGTCTCGGCCATCAACATGGTGTACGGCGCGTCGTCGGCGGGAATGCGGGTGATGACGGCGTCGTCGGGGCCGGGCCTGAGCCTGATGCAGGAAGGCATCTCCTACATTGCGGGATCGGAGCTGCCGTGCGTGATTGTTGACGTGGTGCGCGGCGGGCCGGGGCTGGGCAACATCGCGCCCGAGCAGAGCGATTACTTCTGCATCGTCAAAGGCGGCGGCCACGGCTGCTATCGCAACATCGTGCTGGCGCCGTCGCTCGGTGCAGGAGATGTTTGACCTTACGGTGCTGGCGTTCGATCTGGCGGACCGCTACCGCAATCCGGTGGTCATCATGACGGATGGTTATGTCGGCCAGATGCAGGAACCGCTCGACATCAAGCTGCGCGACGTGGAGCAGCCGGAGAAACCCTGGGCGATAAAGGGCACACCGGAAACGCAGAAGAACCTGATCAGCTCGATCTACCTCGAACCGGACGAGCTGGAGGCGCACGTTCGCAAGCTGGAAGCCAAGTACCAACTGGCGCAGGAACTGGAGAGCCGCAGCGAAAACTACCTGACGGAAGACGCCGAGATCCTGCTGGTCGGCTTCGGCATCGTGTCGCGCGTGTTGCGGTCTGCGGTCGATCAGTTGCGGGCGCAGGGAGTGAAGGCGGGCCTGTTCCGTCCGGTGACCCTGTGGCCGTACCCGGCACGTGAACTGCGCGAAACCGCGAAGAGCGTGAAGTCGGTGATGGTGGTGGAGCTGAACACCGGCATGATGGTGGAAGACGTAAAGCTGAGTCTCAATGGCGCCCTGCCGGTCGAGTTTTACGGTCGAGCCGGCGGCAACGTGCCGATGGTGGAAGAGATTACCGCGCAGGTGTTCGCGCGCATGGCGGCGCTGGTGTAGGGCGAGGAGGAACTGTGGAAGGCTACGACATCATTCATGAGAAATCGCCTGCGTTCTATGACAAGTACGAGCGCAAGGCTGAGCTGCAGCAGCAGACGCACTATTGCCCGGGTTGCGGACACGGTACTGCCCACAAGCTGATTGCAGAGGCGCTGACAGAACTAGGGCTGCAGGACCGCGCCATACTGGTCAGCCCGGTCGGCTGCTCGGTCTTCGCCTATTACTACTTCGACGTCGGCAATGTGCAAGCCGCGCACGGCCGCGCTTCGGCGGTCGCGACGGCCCTGAAACGCTCGCACCCGGAAGCGATCGTCATGTCGTACCAGGGCGACGGCGACCTGGCGGCCATCGGCACGGCAGAGATCATCCACGCCGCCAACCGGGGCGAGAACATCACGGTGTTCTTCATCAACAACTCGATTTACGGCATGACGGGCGGGCAGATGGCTCCGACCACGCTGATCGGCCAGATAAGCACGACCACGCCGTGGGGACGCCGCGCCAACAACGAGGGCTTGCCCTTGCACGTTGCCGAATTGCTGGCCTCGCTGGAGACGCCCACCTATATCGAGCGCGTGGCATTGTGCGATATGAAGAACATCAACAAGGCGAAGAAGGCGGTGAAGAAGGCGCTGGAGATCCAAAAGAACGGTGGCGGCTTCTCGCTGGTGGAGATGCTTTCGCCGTGTCCAACCATCCTGAAAATGGATCCGGTGGTGGCGCGCAAGTGGGTCGGCGAGACGCTGGTGAAGGCGTTCCCACTGGGCGTGTTCCGCGATCGCAGGCCGGAGCTGCCGGTCTCGGCGCAGGTCCCTCACAAGACGGTGGCAGAAGCCTTGAAGGTGGACGCCAACGAGATCGATGAAACGATTCCGGCGCGGCGTCACCACACGCGCGAGCTGACGGTGAAATTCGCCGGCTTCGGCGGGCAGGGCGTCCTGTTGATGGGCCAGTTGCTGGCGGAGATGGGACTGCGGGAGAGGATGGAAGTAAGCTGGCTGCCGTCGTATGGTCCGGAGATGCGGTCGGGCAGCGCGCACTGCCATGTGACGCTGTCGCATGAGCGCATCGGAACACCCCTGATCTCGCGGCCCGAAGTGCTGGTGGCGATGAACGAGCTGTCATTGCGGAAGTTCGCGGCCAGTGTCACGCCGGGTGGGCTGATCCTTTACAACCGCGACGCGTTGCCGGAAGACTTCAGCGTGACTCATGCGCGCGTGGTCTGCATTCCGGCGTCGGAAATCGCTGACCGAATGGGTTCGGCGAAAGTTGCCAACGTCGTGATGCTGGGTGCGCTGCTGGAAGAGACCGAGTGCCTGCCTGCCGACACCGCAATCGCAGTGTTGGAAGCTACGGTGAAGAATCCGAAGCTGCTGGAACTGGATCGCAAGGCGATAGCGGCAGGACGCGACTACATCGATACCGAGGTGGAAGTGGGCGCGGTGGCGCAGCCGGACGGGTATTCGTACTGAGCAGTTTCGAGTTTCCAGTTTCAAGTTTCGAGAAGAAGAGGGCGTCCTGGGCGAAGGGCGAAGGTGTGCAGATGAGTGTTCCGACGGAGAAAGAGGTTGTGTTGTGTCCGCTGTGCCATGGACATGGCATGGAACGCAAGGAGTTGCTGGTGGTCCGGTGGCGCAGCCCGGAATTCGAGGCGACGCTGCAGAACATTGCCGACGAGGCGGCTTTTGGGACCGCCGCTGGAATGGAAGATCCGTTCGAGGCCGAGCACCAGCACAAGGTCTACAACAACGATTCTGACTAACCGTGGCCGGCCACCGGCGATAGCGTCCGCTCCGGGCGGATGAGGCGAAGCCCTATTCAACGGGAGACGCTCGGGTCTCTTATCAACCTGCTACAACGCGTACACCAGGTTTTGCGAGCTTCCGCCAGGAATGCGACAATCTGGTTGCTCAGGCGAAAGTCCTGGAGAAGGGAATCGTTCGGGCAAGCGCGCCTGCGGTCAGAGCTATGCCATCGAAGAGAAGAAAGCCGAAGCCGTTCAAGACCGCGACTGCCGTGAAAGCTGCCGCGCGGGAAGCGATCGGCACTCCTCCGCCGACCCGGGCGGAGCCCACGGACACGCGCCGCAAAGGGAAGAAAGAGAAACACAAACCCAAACTGCAGGACCTGCTCGAGGAGGAGAAATCCTGAGCAACGTCTGGCTGAATGGAGATCGGCGAGCGTTTCCAAGGCGGACTACCCCTGTTTTTCGCGGTTTGTCCCTCGCCTTACAAATTTCTTTAACCTTCGCGGTGGTATGAGATTACAATCAAACGCTTACCCGCACAGGTCCGGCCTAACGCAGTATCGTGACTAACCAGCCTGATGAGAGCGGTCCAGGATCGAAGGCAGCATTTCAACTCAAGCAGCAGCTTGGCGTAATTCGCAAGGAGCAACTGATGCGCGCAGTTCTCATAGTGGTGCTCACCGGTTTTTGTCTGGCTGTATCCTCTTCCGCCCAAACGGCGGAGGAACTGGTGGCCAAGAACATTCAGGCCAAAGGCGGCCTGGAAAAGATCAAGGCGGTAAACACCCTGCGCATGTCAGGGAAGATCTACATCCAAGGCATCAATGCGGATGTGAGCCTGGAGCGCAAGCGGCCGGACATGCTGCGCCAGAACTTCACACTACAGGGCATGACGCAGATCCAGGCTTATGACGGCGCAGTGGGATGGCAGGTTTCGCCGTTCGGCGGCCGCCGCGATCCTGAGATGATGGGCGAAGACGATGTGCGCGACCTGCTGGACGACGCTGACATCGACGGCCCACTGGTCGATTACCAGGCCAAGGGCAACAAGGTCGAGTACCTGGGGCATGACATGGTAGATGGCGACGATGCGTACAAGTTGAAGGTCACGCTCAAGAACGGCGACATCATTAACTACTACCTCGATCCTGACACCTATCTCGAGATCAAGCGCGAGCGGCAGGAGTTCGTCCGCGGCAATGTCAAGGAGACTGAAGAAGACCTGGGCTCCTACCAGCAAGTTGCAGGGGTTTACTATGCCTCCTCGATGGAAGCGGGTACCAAGGGAAACCCCAGCGATCACGCCAAGATCACCGTCGACAAGATCGAAGTAAATATTCCCATCGATGACTCGTACTTCAAGATGCCGGCCGCCAAGAAATAGATGTTGCTGGTTTGCGTGTCTACGGTTGCAATCTCCGTTGTTTGGAACGAGAGGAATTGAGAGAAGATGACCGCTCCTGCTTATGCTGGAAAGCTTGCCGTAAGTTCTGTGCTGTGTTCCGCCGTCGTGATGATCAGTACGCTGGCTTTCGGACAAACGCCAGCAGCGGAGATGCCGGTAAAGTTCGATTCGGCCACCATATCGGGGCTGCCGGCGCGCAACATCGGCTCCGCCGTGATGAGCGGCCGTATCGCGGCGGTGGACGCGATACACGACCAGGGGCGGCTTACGGTATTTGCCGGTTCCGCCAGCGGCGGAGTATGGAAGTCGGTCAACGGCGGCACGCTGTTCAAGTCGGTGTTCGACAAGCCGGGCGTGCAGTCCATCGGCGCCATTACCATCGATCCCACCAATTCCCAGGTGGTATGGGTTGGCACGGGAGAGTCGTGGGTTCGCAATAGCGTCTCGGTCGGCGATGGCGTCTACAAGTCCACGGATGGCGGCGAAAACTGGACCAACGTCGGGCTGAAGGATTCCGAACACATTGCCAGGATCCTGGTCGATCCCAAAGACGGCAACACGGTGTATGTTTGCGCTGTCGGTCACCTGTGGAACGACAACGAAGAACGCGGCGTCTACAAGACCAGCGATGGCGGCAAGAATTGGCGCAAAGTGCTGGCGGGCAGCAACGGATCGACGGGTTGCGGCATGATATCGATGAGCCCGCTCGAGCCGGGTACGATCTATGCCTCAATGTGGGACGTGCGCCGCCAGGGTTGGACCTTCCGGTCGGGTGGACCGGGCAGCGGACTGTACAAGTCGACGGATGGTGGCGAACACTGGACCGAACTGACGGACACGAACAGCAAGGGACTGCCGGCAAAGCCCTACGGCCGCGTGGCGCTGGCAGTGGCGCCCTCCAAGCCGGAGACGGTGTACGCGATGATCGAGTCGAAGGACAGCGCGTTGTTCCGTTCCGACGATGGCGGCAAGACCTGGAAAAAGCTCGACGCGAGTCAGTTCATGGTGTGGCGTCCGTTCTACTTTGCCAACCTGATCGTCGATCCCAAGGACCCGGAGAAGGTCTTCAAACCCGATCTTATTCTGCTGTTGAGCGTGAACGGCGGACGTAGCTTCAGCCCGGTGTCGAGTGCCGCGCACGGCGACTTCCATGCGGTGTGGATCGATCCTTCCAATAGCAATGTCGTGTTCGCGGGCGATGACGGCGGATTGTGGCGCAGCCAGGATGGCGGTACGCGCTGGATGCACCAGATCAACCTGCCGGTTTCGCAGTTCTATCACGTCAGCGTGGACAACGCCGATCCGTACCGGGTGTACGGCGGCTTGCAGGACAACAGTTCCTGGGTCGGCGACTCGTCGTATCCCGGAGGCGTCAGCTATTCGCGGTGGGAAAACATGTACAACGGCGACGGCTTCTGGATGTTCGAGGACCCCTCCGATCCGGCGTACATTTATGCGGAAATGCAAGGCGGCAACATCGGCCGGGTCAATCGCTATACCCATGAGACGCGCGCCATCGAGCCGTATCCGCAGTATGGCGAGAAGAAACTGCATTTCAACTGGAACACGCCGATTCATATGAGTCCGAACGAAAAGGGGACGATCTACATCGGCGCGCAGTTCCTGTTCCGCTCGCGCGACCATGGCCAATCGTGGGAGCGGATCTCTCCCGATCTGTCGACCAACGATCCCGAGAAACAGAAGCAGGAAGAGTCTGGCGGCGTGACCATCGATAATTCTTCGGCCGAAATGCACACGTCGATCTATTCGATCAGCGAGTCACCGAAGAACGGCCAAATCATCTGGGTGGGCACCGACGACGGGAACCTGCAGATTACGCGCGACGGGGCGAAGACCTGGGCGAACGTCGTGGGTAACGTTGGTGTGGAGAAGAACTCGTGGGTATCCACAGTCTGGGCAAGCCGTTTCGACGAGGGGACGGCGTATGTCACCTTCGATCGGCACACCTTCGGCGACCTGAAACCCTATCTCTACAAAACCACCGACTACGGTAAGACGTGGACTGCGTTACCGGTCCAGCAAAACGGCGTGCGCGGCTATGCGCACGTGATCACGGAAGACACGGTGAAGCCGAATGTGCTGTTCCTGGGAACGGAATTCGGGCTGTGGATTTCGGTGGATGGCGGCAACAAGTGGGCGGAGTACAAGGGCAGCGGCTTCCCCTCGGTGGCGGTGCGCGACATCGTTGTGCATCCGCGCACCTCGGACCTGGTGCTGGCGACCCATGGTCGCGGCATCTGGATCATCGACGACATTTCGCCGCTGCGAGCGTTAACGCCAGAGTTGATGTCGCAGCAGGCGGCATTCATCACACCGCGAACTGCGTTCGAGTACATCGATGTCAATGCCTCGTGGCCGGAGGGCGACGAGAGTTTTGTCGGTCCCAGCCGGCCGACCGATGCGTTGATCACCTACTACCAGAAGAGCCGCCACATGTACGGCAACCTGAAAATCGAGGTTTTCGATGCGCAGGGCAAGCTGCTCGACAACCTCTCCGGAAGCAAGCATCGCGGGCTGAATCGCGCCACATGGTCGATGCGGCTGAAGGCGCCGAATGTGCCTCCGGCAGCACAAGCGGCCTTTGGAGCGATACAGGGGCCCAAGGTTCTTCCGGGAACCTACACGGTGAAAATGACCAAGGGAGACCAGGTTTACACGACGAAGTTGGAGGTCGCGGGCGATCCGCGAACGCATTACACCATGCAGGAGCGCCAGGCGCAATTTGACTTGGCGATGAAGCTGTACGGATTGCTGGACAAGATGACCTGGGCGGTAGACTCCCTGATCGAAGTACGCGATGGGGCTGAGCAGCGCGCGGCAAAGATCCCGGAGAGCGATGCGCTGCACAAGAAGCTGCTGGAGTTGTCGGCGGAAGCCGATGGGATTCGCAAAAAGATCGTGGCCACCAAGGAAGGCGGGGCCATCACCGGCGAGGAGCGCCTGCGCGAAGACCTGACAACGGTGTATGGCGATGTGGTTGGCTACGACGGACCGCCGACGAATTCGGCCATCGATCGCACCGCCGCGCTGAGTAAGGAACTGGACGATGTGATTGCGGAGCTGCAGAAGATGACATCCGTGCAGTTGCCGCCGATCAACCAGGACCTGGAGCAGAAGAAGCTGCCGCCGATCCAGATCACGCCGGAAGCGGATTGGCTCAAGCGGCACCAGGGAGGCTCGACGACGCAAAGCTCGACCATGCGATTCCGGGAAGTTGATTAGTGAGAGCCTGCTGCGATATCACAGAGCATGATCCGCGTGCGTGGGCGCGCGGATTTTTTCTGTAGTGACCATGCAGGAGGGATGAGGGAACCCGGCAATTCCACCTGGGCGGGTTGGCTTATCGTCCAGAAGTCGGATCTTTCGCGGGCACTATAGCGGGAGCGCTACAAAGTTGCGACGCCACGAAACTGCCACGGAAATCGGCATAGGAGTTTATATTCATTTTGTGCGGCCCAAATTTTGGGTCAGCTATCGAAATCTTTTGTAGATTGTGGTTTGCGGTGGATGGGCGCGTCAGCTACACTCTGGGCCTTTACAGCAGTTTCAGAGAAGGTGTAGACCGAGGTCCCTCCGGGGCTAAAGCCCGAGTTGGCTACGGTCGCTTACGGCACGGCTGAAGAGGCTGCTGAAAAAAGACTCAAAGTAGTAATTTTGGCCGTTTGTTGACTCAAGAGTAGCTCGTAAGTTGTTGAATCGCCGTTGCACAAAATCCCGAGTTTACTCGCATGAGTCTTTTTTCAGCAGCCTCTGAAGCCGTGCCCTTTCAAGACGGGGCGTCGTCTACAGCAACTATGAAACCGCTCTAGAATTCACATATAAACGCTAGCGGATCGCATGCTGACTATCTGGCCGAAGACTAAACAGCGCGAAGGGATAAGAGTGCATTGATGCG
The DNA here is from genome assembly GCA_963798275.1 of uncultured Acidobacteriaceae bacterium. Taxonomy (GTDB): domain Bacteria; phylum Acidobacteriota; class Terriglobia; order Terriglobales; family Acidobacteriaceae; genus CAWCTB01. The sequence goes on along the minus strand of CAWCTB010000024.1, from coordinate 138,865 downwards.
GGGCGAGCATCGCATTCTCCTGGTTGCCGGGGCCCGTCCCAACTTCATGAAGGTCGCGCCCGTCCTCGCCGCCTTGCGCGAGTGGAAGAAGCACTTCCCGAGTCTTGAGCCTATCCTGGTCCACACTGGCCAGCACTACAGCGCCCAGATGTCAGAGGATTTTTTTCGCGACCTCGAACTAGCCGAACCTGACATTCATCTTGGGATAGGATCCGGAACGCATGCCGAGCAAACCGCGCGGGCGATGGTCGCCTTCGAGAAATGCTGCCTCGACCAAAGGCCAAACCTGGTCATCGTGGTTGGCGATGTGAACTCCACGCTCGCTTGTGCGCTGGTTGCGAAAAAGCTGGGAATCCCGGTGGCGCACGTCGAGGCCGGGTTGCGATCCCGGGACATGGGCATGCCGGAAGAGATCAATCGCGTGTGCACCGATGCCATCAGCGATTACCTGTTCACGACTGAGCCCTCGGGGAATGTAAACCTGAAGGCAGAAGGCATTGCGGAGAGCCGGATCTTTTTCGTAGGGAACACCATGATTGACTCCTTGCGAAAAAACCTGCCGCGGGCGCGGGAACTGCCAGTCCCGTTTGGGTTGCACGATAATGAATATGTGGTGTTGACCCTGCATCGGCCGGGTAATGTGGACGATACGGCGAACCTGGAGCGCCTGACGTCCGCGCTCAACGCCATCGCGCAACGAATCCCGGTGGTCTTCCCCGTCCACCCGCGGACAGCTCAGTATCTTTCGCACATCCCTCTTCATCGGCACCTGATGACCACGGAGCCGATGGGATACCTGGCGTTCCTCAACCTGATGTCACGCGCTCGCATGGTACTGACCGACAGCGGCGGCATACAAGAAGAGACCACGGTTCTGGGTGTGCGCTGCCTGACGATCCGCAACACTACGGAGCGCCCCATAACCTGCGAAATCGGGACCAATGTTCTGGTAGGGACCGACCCGCAAACGATCCGGGACACTGCCTTGCGCCTCCTGGATGACGGGCCGCCGGTGACGCATACTCCCGAGAAGTGGGACGGACGCGCCGCAGAGCGGATTGCCGACGTACTGATCGATTTTCTGCTGAGGCCGGCCAATCCAGCGGACGCGTGCGATAACGGCATCAACTGCGAACCGCGAAACGAAATGACGCTTGCAGGTTTGAGGCTTCGCGATTGCTGTCTCGCCGGTAGAACCCGGCATGGGTTAGGTGCCGAGCAGTCGCGGCTGGCCGAGACCTCCTGAAGCCCTGTATCTGGGCCGTTTCCCACGGCGATGGGAACTTCAGCCGCGAGGCGCTTGCATATATGATGAAGCCGGCACGCTGATGTGCCCGCACGGCTGCGGAAGCGAAGGGGGTCCGGTGACTCTCCCGGTCTTCAAAACCGGCGATTGGCGCCTTGCGGTGTCAATGGTGCGTTCGACTCGCACACGCTTCCGCCAAACTCTGGTTCCCTCGCCGTAGATCGGAATTTTGGCTGTGGACTCCGGCTTCGCTCATGCCCCCCGTTCAACTCAAAAGGGTTTATGCAGCCCGAAGGACGGGGACACGAAAACTTAGCGCCTTACACTGGCCAGCAATCATCGTCTCTCACAGGAGCGACAATGGCTCAGGTTAGTCGGGTTGCCACCCGTGTAGGCTGAAAGAGACAGTCCGAGGACGATCATGCCCGCACGAAAGTTCAAATTCGTTCAGCTCGATGTGTTCACCAATCGGCCCCTCGAAGGGAACCAACTCGCGGTCTTTCCTGATGCCCGTGGTCTCTCCGACGAGGAGATGCAGAGAATTGCCAAAGAAATGAACCTCTCTGAAACGACGTTCATCGTGCCACGAGATCGTGAAGTAGAAACACGCGAGGGGGTGAAGGTCCGCATCTTTACGGTGAACGAAGAGCTGCCGTTCGCCGGCCATCCCACGCTGGGAACGGCGTGGTACCTGAAGCAACATCGGCCCGAGTCGAGCGAGATTGTGCTCGACCTGCGCGTAGGTAAGGTACCTGTGCGCTTCGAGCCGCGTGGCGATGAACTGTTTGGCGAAATGCGGCAGGTCGATCCCACCTTCGGTGCACTGCATTCGCACGCCGAAGTGGCGAAGGTGCTGGGACTGCGGACGTCAGAGTTGGACGAAAGCTTGCCGATCCAAACCGTTTCCACCGGTATGAACTTTACCATCGTGACCTTCCGCGAACTGCAGACGCTGGAGAAGCTGAATATTGGGTGGACGCAAATTGCCCCGTATCTTTCCGCGGGCGGACGCTTCTTTTATTTCGTGGCGCGCGTTCCGGAGAAGCCGAACCAACTGCGAGCGCGCATGATCTTCTACAACGGCGAAGATCCCGCGACCGGCTCGGCAGCAGGCTGCTGCGTCTCGTGGGCCGTGCAGCACGGCGTGCTCGCTTCCGACGTGCAAGGACTGATCGAGCAGGGGCGCGAGGTGCGCCGGCGGAGTTTGTTGTATGTGCGTGCAACGAAGCAGGGCGAACGCATCACCAACGTGCGAGTCGGGGGACACGTGGTGCAGGTAATTGACGGAGAAGTTACGATGTGAATTTGCTGCGGATATCCTGTGCAACGTTTGAACCAATGTTTATGCGGATGAAAGCGATACGCAGCGACGACGGCAACTGCACCACGCCTGCTACCTACTTTTTTCCCGGCGGCGAAAAATGTGCGCCAAGTTTACAGGTAGCGGTACTTGTGCCGCGTAACGAGTGCGCGTACTATCCGGACACGCTATTGCTCTGGCGTGAAAATCAAATCATTCGGTGACTGACACACGCGCCTCCTCCCGGGCGTCCTGCGCGATGTGCTGAGCCCGACAAGGCAACGGATAGTCCATGAAACCGAAGCGCACGATCCTCTGCGTCGACGACGATGAACGCTCCCTCTCAATTCGAAAAGTGATGCTGGAGACGCGCGGCTATCGCGTCATTACCTCTCATGACCCCGAACAGGCACTTGCGATCGTACAATCGGGCGGAATCGATCTGGTGATTTCCGATCTCATGATGCCGAAGATGAGTGGAGCCAGGTTCATCGACCAGGTGAAAGAAATCTCTCCGCACATGCCTGCCATTCTGTTTTCCGGAGCAGTCAATTACTGTGCGGAGCAGAGCCGGGCCGATGTGTGGCTACCCAAGGGAAGCTTCGTTCCCATGGAACTGCTGGAGCGAGTGCGCATTGCCCTGATCCGCAAACGGGGACCGAAGCCAGCCTCGCACGGCGTTACCTCGAACAAGCGGGAAGCATCGTAATCGAGTGGTGGCATCCATGTAGTTCCAGCGGGCAGCGGAATATGCATCACCGCGGAGAAAAAGGCCGGGAGGACGATCTAGTTCGATCAGCCAAAATAGAAAGGCCACCAACGCCATGCACGAGTGGCAGCCTTCTCTAGAGAAGTGGGACTGGGAGTCCCAGGCTTAAGCTTTGCCGGCTTTCTTGCGCTCCGCCCAGCGCTTCTTCATCATTTCGGAGATGCGCTTTCTGGCTGCCGGGCTCATCGTGCGCCGTTTGCCACCAGCGGCTTTTTTGTAGGACCCAGCGGGACGGCCAGGACCGCGACCAGTTCGCGAACCTAACCCTTCCAGGGCGCTGATTGCTGCGTCAATCCTTGCTCGTTCACCCTTGAGTTGTGTCAGGATGGTTGAAATGTCCATGTTTCACCTTTCTGAGTTATCTGACTTAAGTAGCTTACTACTTGGGGGACATTATCTAAAGTATCAGAAACACCTTGCTTTCGACTAGCAACATTCTTTCTTAAGCCTGCAAGCGGCAACCCCGGCCGCTTACCCGTACCCGCGGACGTGGTACCTTCAAAATGGCTCGCCGGAGTGGAGACGCAATAGAGTTCATTCCTATCCCAAGAACCCAAGACTCTGGATTAACCGCTGTCGGGATAGAAGCCAAGGGGAGAGCAAATCGTGTCCGAACAGCAGAGTTTTCATATGACCAGCGAACAGTTCCGGCGCCATGGGCGCGCGGTGGTCGACTGGATCGCAGACTACTATGACAGGATCGAGACATTACCGGTATTGTCGCAGGCCAAGCCCGGCCAAGTACGGAACGCGCCTACCGGCCACACCTCCCGCCGATGGCGAAGCCTTTGAAGCTTTATTGGCAGATGTGTCGCGAGTAATCCTGCCGGGGGTCACCCATTGGCAGTCACCCAACTTCTTCGCCTATTTCCCGTCCAATGCATCGGGTCCGGCAATTCTCGGAGACTTGCTTTCCTCGGGACTCGGCGTGCAGGGTATGTTGTGGGCAACCAGTCCAGCTTGCACGGAATTGGAGACCCATGTGCTCGATTGGCTGGTTCCCATGCTCGGCCTGCCGGAGAAGTTTCTGTCCAGCTCAACTGGCGGAGGCGTGATACAGGATACCGCTTCGAGTTCCACTCTTTGTGCTGTGCTGGCCGCGCGCGAACGTGCTACGAACTATGTCACCAACCAGCAGGGCTGCGACGGCAAACTTGTGGCGTACACCTCGATCCAGGCACATTCGTCGCTGGAAAAGGCCGCGATGATCGCAGGCATCGGGGTCGACAAGATGCGGCTGATCGCTGTCGATGAACAATTTGCCATGCGGCCCGATGTCCTAGCCCGAACCATCGCGGAAGACCGGCGAGCAGGGTTGGTGCCGTTCTTTGTGTGTGCCACGGTAGGAACCACGTCGTCGAACGCGGTCGATCCTTTACCGCAAATTGGTCCGATCTGCAGGGAGAACAACCTATGGTTCCATGTGGATGCCGCCATGTCGGGCACCGCCGCGCTCTGTCCGGAATTCAGGCATCTGCAAGCAGGGCATCGAATTTGCCGACAGCTACTGCTTCAACCCGCATAAGTGGATGTTCACCAACTTCGACTGCGACTGCTTCTACGTGGCCGACCGCAAGGCATTGATTCACACCCTGAGCATTCTTCCCGAGTACCTGCGCAACCAGGCTACGGAGTCAGGAGCGGTTTTCGACTACCGCGACTGGCAGATTCCCTTGGGACGCCGCTTCCGGTCGTTGAAGCTGTGGTTCGTAATTCGTCACTACGGGGTGAACGGACTGCAGCATCACGTTCGGCGCCATGTGCAACTGGCGCAGGAGTTTTTATCCTGGGTAGAGAGAGACCCGCGGTTCGAGATCGTGGCTCCTGCCCCACTGAATCTGGTTTGCTTCCGGCTGCGCGGCAGCGACGAGAACAATCAGCAGCTTATGGACAGACTCAACCAGAGCGGCGACTTGTACCTGACCCACACCCGTCTGAACGACCGGTTTGTACTGCGCTTCTGCGTGGGACAGACCAATACCACCGAAAAGCACGTGACCCGGGCGTGGCAGCGCATCCAGGAGGAAGCGTCGCGGCTCGCTTGAACGGCGTGTTGGCTATAAGAGTTGCAGCACCTCGGGCGAGGTATTACCGCCGCACGCCACGATTGCGGCTGTTTTGCCGTGCAGGCTTGCCGCCTCGCGAAAGCAGGCAGCGACGGCAACGCCGGCGGCCCCTTCCAGAAACCATCCCCGGGAGTGCGCCCAGCGCATGGCTTCGAGAATCTCGCTCTCTGGCAGTAAGAGGCTGCGATCGATGACTTGCCGGCAAAGGTCGAAAGTGAGCGATCCCGGTTCCACGCCTCCGGCCGTACTTTCCGAAATAGTGGGCTCCTCGGGAAACTGACGAATCGCTCCCGCACGCAGACATTCGTACATGACGCGCGAATTCTCTGGCCAGCAGGCAACGATCTCAGTAGAAGGATTCATCTGCTTGAAAAAAGCGCCAATGCCGCCGATCAGTCCTCCGCCGCCTACTGCCACGTACACGAGATCGATTTCGCGGCAGTTGGGAAAGCAATTCGGCGGCGATGGTACCTTGCCCGGCGATGACCTCGGCATCGTTGTAAGGGGAAATGTAAGTTCGGTTCGAAGCCATTGCAGCGGCGCGCGCGGCGAGTTCCGCCTCGAGAGGATTGTGACCGATGGTATGAAGGCGTGCCCCACATTCCTCGATCATGCGGAGTTTCTTGGGCGAGACTTGTGCCGAGACGAACACTTCAGCACCGATTCCGCGATGCCGTGCTGCGGTTGCGACTGCCAAGCCATGATTTCCGGTGGAGGAGGTGACCACGCCTTGCGCCGCGACGTCATCCGGAAGGCTCAGGATCTTGTTGGTGGCCCCACGGAGCTTGAAGGATCCGGTCTTCTGCAGGTCCTCGCGCTTCAGGTACACCTGCGATCCGGCAAAGAGGGTGTCGTCGACCGGGGTCACGGGTGTTTCGGCGGCCAAGGCATAGATTCTCCGGCGAGCCTGGATGATCCTTTCGAACCACTGGGCAAGGTCTACGGAAGAACGAGTATCGGATTGCCGGTTGAGTGTCATGCAGATTGATGCTATCAAGGGAAGTGCCGCACTGCTTACCGGCCCGGCAAACTCTATAATCCGAGCAGTCTCCATGACCAGCTCTTCCAGCAAGGATTGCCCAACAAACTTCGGCTGCGGGTGGCCGCGTCCTCGTACCGTGCGAGCTTCGCAATCGGAGGTTGAGCGATGAAGCGCCGGATCGCGGTGGTTACCACGTCCCGCGCCGACTACAGCCATCTCTACTGGCCGTTGCATGACCTGGCGCGGCACCCTGGCGTAGACCTCAAGCTGATCGTGATGGGAGCGCACTTGTCGCCGGAATTCGGCTGCACGGTCGAGGAGATTCACGCGACGGTTTCGAAATCGACGGCGAAATCGAATGTCTGCTCAGTTCGGACACGGATGTGGGCATGGCCAAGACGATTGGAGTGGCTACCCTGAGTCTTGCCGACTGCCTGGGCGCGATGCGGCCTGACACTCTGCTGCTGATCGCCGACCGTTACGAGATGCTGGCGCCGGCGGCGGTGGCGCTCGCGCTGCGGATTCCGATCGCCCACATCGAGGGCGGCGAGATCAGCGAAGGAGCGATTGACGATGCTGTTCGCAATGCGCTCACCAAGATGAGCCATGTACACTTCACTTCCACCTTTGGCGCTCGCGAGCGGGTTATTCGCATGGGGGAAGAGCCGTGGCGGGTGCATCGCGCAGGTGCGCCCTCGCTCGATCACCTGCGGCGAACCGCGCTTTATTCGCGCGAGGAACTGGAAAGCAAGCTGGGCATCGACTTATCTATACCTACCGCGCTGGTCACTTATCACCCGGTTACTCTGCTGCGCGACACCAACCAGGAAAGCGATGAACTATTCGCTGCGCTGCGGGACGTTCCCGGGCAGCTTGTCTTCACCTTTCCTAACTCCGACGCCGGCGGCCGGGAGCTGATCGCGCGTACCGAGGCTTTCGCAACGGAAGCCGGTCGTGCCAAGGTATTTGTGAATCTAGGTGCTGTGACCTATTGGAGCCTGCTAAGACAGGTCGGGCTGATGATTGGCAACTCGAGCAGCGGGATCATGGAGTCGCCTTCCTTCGCGCTCCCGACGGTGAACGTTGGTTTGCGGCAACAAGGGCGGGAGCGGGCAGCCAACGTACTGGACGCTCGCGCTGAACGGCAGGACATACTGGCCAAAGTGGCGATCGCACAAAGCCGCGAGCTTTCGAGAGTCGCTTGCCAGCCTGAAGAATCCCTATGGCGACGGCTACGGCTCAGAGAAGATCGTCGAAGTGCTTACCAGCGTCCCATTGGATGAGCATCTCTTGATCAAACGCTCTGCGTAGCTGGCCCGCCACCATACCCTGGTACTGAGATTTCATGGGTAAGACAACCAATAGCAATGGCCGTGTTTCAGTCCATAAGCTAAACTAGCGCGCGAGGAGAAAAGAGTGGACCCCCGCGTTGTCGCCATATCGGGAACCTTGAAGGGCGAGATATTCCGTCTCTCCCAAGATCGCGTCCAAGATCGAGTCACGGTGGGACGCGACAATTCCAATAGCGTACAGATGCGCGATGCCACAGTATCCAAGAAGCACTGCACCATCGAGATAACCGATGGCAGGTTCGAAGTGGTTGACCTCGACAGCCATAACGGGACGTTTGTCAACGGCATTCCCGTAAAGCGCCGGCCACTACTCCACGGAGACATCATCCGTGTCGGCACCAGCGAACTGGTCTTCCTGGTCGAGGAGGAGGGTGCGAACCAATCTATCGAACTGCAATTCAGCGATGACTCGCCGGCTGATATCCTGAAGACGGTACACATTACGTCAGCAGGGCCGCGTGTCCATTCGGCGGTGGACGTGGGACGCATGGCGCGCGATTTGAACGCGCTGTTCAAGATTTCCAGTTCGATCAACTCCATTCGCGACCTGGAATCATTGCAAACCAAGCTCCTGGAACTGATCTTTGAAGTCGTACCCGCCGACATTGGGGCGATCCTGCTGATGCGCCATGCCGACGAAGAACCGGCTGCGACCATCCACCAGCGGCAGCCCGGAAAAGGGAAGCAGTTGCGCATACGACGGGACATGGTGCAACGCGCCTTCTGGGAACGGTCAACCGTGTTCACCGACGTAGCAGAAAGTTCCGGCGATGCGGAAGATGTGGTTTGCGTCCCGCTTATCGGCGTGCAGAACACGATCGGCGTGATCTATCTGAGTTCGACGGGCGCGGACTCCCGTTTCGGCGAAGAACACGTGCAGTTTCTGAATACGACCGCCGGCATCGCTGCGGTTACGCTCGAAAACGTGCTCCGCCTGGAGTCACTGAAGGCCGAAAATCGAAGGCTGCGAGCGGAACTCGAGCCGGGCGAAGCTATCATCGGCGAGAGCAAAGCCATGCAGCGGCTGGCGGTCTTCATCGAGCGAGTGGCTAAGGGGGACTCCACCGTGCTGATTCTCGGCGAGAGCGGTACGGGCAAGGAACTGGTGGCGCGCGCCATTCACATGGCAAGTGCCCGTGCCGAGCAGCCTTTTGTGGCGATCAACTGCGCTGCCATCCCCGAAACCCTGCTGGAGAGCGAACTCTTTGGGCACGAAAAAGGCTCCTTCACCGGGGCGGTTGCAACCAAGAAGGGGAAACTCGAAGCCGCCGAGCGAGGGACTTTGTTTCTGGATGAGATTGGGGAACTCGCCTCAATGCTGCAGGCCAAGCTGCTGCGGGTTTTGCAGCAGAAAGAGTACGAGCGGGTCGGAGGGACGCGTCCCTTGAAGCTGGAAGCGCGGGTGCTGGCGGCCACCAACAAGAGCCTCGAGCAAGCGATCAGGAGCGGCGAGTTTCGGCAAGACCTTTTCTATCGCTTGAACGTGGTGTCGATTGCCCTGCCAGCCTTGCGCGAACATCGCGAAGACATTCCTCTGCTGGCCATCTACTTCGCGACCAAGTATGCCGAGCGATCCAACCGCCCATTCAAAGGCATTTCCGCCGAGGCGCGTGCCATGCTGATGAACTACGACTGGCCGGGCAATGTGCGCGAACTGGAGAATGCAATCGAACATGCCATCGTGCTGGGAACGGCCGACGAGATTCTACCGGAAGACCTACCCGAGACGCTGATGGAGAAGCTGTCCCCTCAACCGGTGGGCGGCAAATATCATCAATCGCTGAATGAGCTAAAGAAACGGCTCATTCTCGACGCGGTTGCGGAGGCCAATGGAAGCTATGTCGACGCGGCCAAGATTCTGGGAGTACATCCCAACTATCTGCACCGCCTGATCAGGAATCTGGAGATCAAAGGTGAGCTTCGCGACGCCGAGGACACCTGAGGTTCGCGGAACGCACCGGTTGGCGGTCAGCGTTGGGCGACAGCGGGCGAGGTGATAGACAGCGGCACATCGACTGTCCCGACTTGCTGCGTGCTGTGGTCCATAACGCCGATCCTCAGGTTGTAGAGGCCGGGTGGCAAGTTGAGGTCCTGTTGGGCCGGCAAGCCGTGGCTGAGGATCAGGCTGTAGGCCGAAGCTGGGAAGGTTGCGTCCAAGGTGTCGGACGCGTGACCAACTTCGCGGCCTTCTTTGTCGAAGGCAATCACCATGCAGTCGATCTGCGCATGCTTCTTGCCGCCGGGAACATCGTTGAAGGTCACTCCGTTGGCATCGATGACGTACTGGATGCGGATTTCTTTGCGTTTCGCGTCCGGCGGCTGCACGGTCGCGGTCAGGAACAGCATGGTGGCGGGTGGCATGCCGGGCTGCAGGGCGTTGCGCAACGCAGCCGTGCCATTCTCAGCCGCATTATTCGCCGGCACGGTGTAGTAGCCGCGACGATAGGAGAGCTTCACGCCGGGCTGATCCACCTTCACGTCAATGCGATGAAAGGGCGCGCTGTCTTCATTCTTGGGCGGAGTATAAGCCAGCGTGTAGTAGCTCGATCCGTCGTCGAGACTGCGTTGCATGGCGCGCTTCACGTCATTGGTATTCACGAAAGCTTCGCCGCCGGTCTGCTCGGCGATGACCTTCATCGTGGTACGTTCGTTGGTGAGGGCGACATCCTGATCGTTGATCGTGGAGCCCAGAGTGCTGGAGCTTGGCGCGATGACGTGGGTCGAGTTCGACGGCAGCACATCGCCCATGGGTTGGCCTTCCGCCGTAGCGACGCTGATGTCGATGCCTCTGCCCTGAAGACCGCGGACGTCGATGGGATACACGGATATTCGCGAGGTTGCCAGCAATGAGGCTGCGCTGCGCACCTCCGCCCAATATCCGCGCGTACCCCTGAACTCGTCCGGCGCGGCAAGGTCAGGCTCCAGGTTGATGGGGAAGCTGCCCGATAACCACAACATGTTCTTGCGTCCGGGGTATCCCGACACGGCGCGCGCAATGCCCTTCATGGCGGCCAGTGTAAAGGACACACGCTGGTCCATGCGAAAGGCCTCGTGCTCATTCATCCACTGCGACAGCCGGGATGCCTGCCCGTAGGCGATCGCGTCGGTGCTATAGGCGGGTGACCCTCCGGATCCGGACGAACCCTGAGGAGCAGCCATGCGCGCATTATTCGCAATGTCCTCCATCTCGCGCTCGTGCTGCGTAATGGTGGTGAGCAACTGCGAATTCGACGGGGACAATAGTTTGGTTACCTTCAACAGTTGCGCGGGGTCCTGGGTAAAGCCTTGCAACATTTCCAGGCGTTGCGTCAAGACGAACAGCGCGGTCGGCTGGCCGGCGGGAACCGACTTCAGCAGCTGCAGCAATTGGGCACGTGCATAGGCCTGGTCGGACCCTGCCGTATTCATCAGGTCGAGCAGCACGATCGTCCAACTACTGGTTGGCTCCTTGGCCGGTATGTTGCTGTACGAGTTCGCTGCGGCCTGAGCCACCGGCGTAACCGGAGCGGCCGCTCTTGCGGCTCCTGCCCCTTCATCGTTGTGGGGAAGGTGCGATTCAAAGACGTGGACGCTCTGCGGCTTGCCGTCTTCCAAGACCGTGAAGTTCGACTGCTGCAAGTCGTGCAGGGGATGCCCATGCTTATCTGTGACTACTACGTCCACCTGCACCAGCCGCGCATTAGCGCGGAAGACCGGACCGGCGACAGGAGACGCGCCAGCCTGAGGAGTGGCGGAGGCGGAGGGCGGCGGTGGATTTGCTCCTTCCGTTCCAGGCAAAGGCGGAGTCATGGTGTTCGACGACACCAGAGCGGGCGCCTGCGCCGCAGGCGGGGTCCCTGAAGCTGCCGCGGCGTTCTGGCTGCCGCCCGGCTGTGACGACGTTGCCGCATTCGCCGGTGGGGCGTTCTCTGCGCGCAGAACCTCGGGCCGCTTGGTAGCACCCAGCCCGCGATCCAGGAACAGCAGGTAAACGCACAGCAGATTGTAGGTTTCGTTATAGGCGTTGATATCCACCCCAGTCTTCAGGACGTAAGACTGCGATGGCGCGGAGGGTGGCGGTGTGGCACGGCGGAAACTCGGTGCAATGTCGTTGGCCGTCGGGGTGATTTTGGCGGCATCCGGTTTGGTCGACTCATACCCCGGCGAGAAGATGGTGATGAAGGGGATGTGGGCCCGCTCGAAGGGCAGCGCGTCAGTCGGAGGAACGCCAGTGACCTCACCGGGCACGTGCGGCATGCGCAGCGCGCGGGCCGATGCCGGCAACAGCCGGGTCATGACCGTGTCATGTTCCTGGGCGGCATATTGCGGGCTGGTTCTGCCGATTCTGTCGAGATCGACCATACCGCGGATGTCGCGCCGTTGCGCTTCGCTTAACTGCTTCAAGAACCATGACGAGCCGGTCAGGCTCGGGCCGCCGGTGAAGGCGACGAACACCAGGGTGTGACGGTGGGGGGTCGAGAGCAACGACTCGGCGAGCAACGGGAGCATGGACACGCCCGCCCATCCCACGGCGCCCGCTTCTCCGCGAGTGTCGTAGTCGAGGCCCGCTCCCACGAGGATGCTGCCCAGCTCGGTTCCGGGGACGATACAAATCAAGTTGGGCAGCGACTGGCCGGGCACGGTTTGCTCCAGCATCTCCTGGGAAGGGCAGCCGGCCTTCAGGAACTGCATGCGCAGGGTTTGCAGGCGTTGCTGGGGATCGGCGGGAGAATCTTGCAACCGCTGCTGAATCACCGATTGGTCGATCCGCAGGAAGGTGACGTTGTCACAAAAGCCAGTGCTGGTGAAACTGACGACGGCAAGCAACCACAAGGCCCGCAACATGAGAGCACTTCCTATTGGCAGAGGTTAGCACACCAAGGAGGGAAGCGGGCCCAGATAACTGGAAACGCACACTGTGGCGCGACAAACGCAGAAGACCCGTCTTGCGACGGGTCTTCTGCTGGTTGCCACTCGTTGCTCCGCGGGTTAAGGCCGCAGCGAGACTAGTGGGTACGTTGGGCGACCGACCGGTTGACCGCGACGTGGCCCGCCACCGATGCACGCGCACTCTGACGCATTCCGTTGACTAACGCCTGGGCAACGGCGGGGTGGCTCGCGACCATGGCGGCGACCCGCTGAAGCGCCGGAACGGAAGCGGTTGGACGCGCCGCATGGTGGTTGGCGGCAGAAGTAGCCGCATGATGGGTAACCGTGAGTCCATTCGGGGGATTATTGGAGGGATTGGTGCCGCACCACAGGCCACATGCCGCGGCGATACCGCCCACCACCAGACCAATCGCTATCAGCTTCTTATGGGGAAGTATCGCTGCCCGGAAAATGGGGAAACGGCTGGGCCGCCGGCGCCGGCGCCGGAGTCTGAGTCGGATCGGCATTCAGCGTGCTGCTGGCGCCAGGCTCCAAAGTACTGGTGGTGCCCGCATCCGTGATCATCAAGGCGCCCGTGTGGCTGGTGATTGTCACCTTGTTGTTGAGGCGAGCGATCTCGTAAGTCGCGGTCTTGTCCACGGGGGCCACGGTGATCTGTGAGACCTTCGCAGTCATGCCGTCGTTTGTCTCCACGGTCGCGCCACCGCGGAAGACCTTTACGCCATCCGCTTCGTAGCTAAGCGAAGAATAGGGGTTCACCGTTACCTTTGAACCGTTGTGGTCGACGGTGACAGCCGTCGATCCGGCCGTATCGATTTTGTCGCCGGGGACAACCGGAGCCGAGCTGGCGACATCGGCGCCGTTGAGCAGCACGGTTCCCCTGGCATACAGCATGGTGTTGCTGGTCTCAGCCATAAGCATTGCAGCCGGAGTAAGGACCATCAGGACAATGCTTATGATCTTTGTGGCAAAACAGTCACGCATAATTCGTTGGCCTCCAAGCCTAAGTGTTGCCTTCTGTTCAGGACTGAGTTCGGCTCGGTCGCCGGTCTTTGAAATCAAACCCCGACGGCCCCGCGAGAATCATACCACCCGGATGAATGCCCCCGGCTGGAGTGACTTTCTCCGCATAGCGCTTCAAGCGAGCAACCCATGTCGCTTTGCAGCGCGCGCCCGTGATGTTGCAACAACCACGGCCGCCTGCGTGCCAAAGATTGTAGCTCACGGGTAGCGGCATCGCTATAAGTTTCTGTGTTAACTCCTGAGTTACTAAAACGGGCCCGACTCAAGACAGGCCGGGACAGGCCCCGGACTGGCCCTTTCCCTGCTATCACCCTGGTCTGTGACGGAATTGGCATTGGCGGGGGCTTCCCCCGCGGAGTACAATCCCGCACGCCGTCACACACTGCGTGCGATATAGTGATTTCGTGAAGTTGATCGCGCAACGGGAGTGAATTTAACCCTTCTTCAGCTGCGGAGGATGTTCATGAAAACCTTGGAAAAAATCCTGGTGTTCGCTTCACTCGCCTTGATCATGGCGCCCCTGATCGGTTGTTCCCGTCATGACAACTCTGAGCGCTACATACTGGTTACGGTCAACAGCAAGTTGCCGTACTGGCAAACCGCGGCGGTGGGCTTGGGCAAGGCGGCTGCGCAGTATGGCGTCAAGTACGATGTTCGCGGTCCGGACAATTACGATCCAGAGGCCGAAGTTACGGAGTTTCGCAATGCGCTGGCGCTGAAGCCTGCGGGCATCCTGGTGTCCGTTGCCGACACCGGACTTATGCAGCCCGAGATCGACAAGGCAATCGATCAGGGCGTTCCTGTCATAACCATCGACTCCGACGCTCCGGCCAGCCATCGCCTGTACTTCATCGGAACCAACAACCTGCAGGCCGGGCGCTTGGGAGGCGACCGCGTCGTATCCAAACTGCATGGCAAGGGAAATGTGGTTTTCTACTCCATGCCACAAACCAACCTGGAAGAGCGGTTGAAGGGATATAAAGATATGTTCGCGGACCATCCGGGCATCAAGGTCGTGGAGGTCTTCAACATCAAGGGGGACTCCGGCAATGCCTTTGACCGGACCACCCACTACCTGACCGACAAGTCCGCCGAGCACATCGATGCCTTCGTGTGCCTGGAAGCGTCAGCCGGCAAGGATGTCGCTGAAGCGTTGCGCCGCCAGAGTGTCACCGATCGTCTGGTGATCGCCATGGATGCTGACGAAGCGACGCTGAACCTGGTGAAAGAAGGACTCATCGACGCCACCGTCGCGCAGAAGCCCTACACCATGGCGTATTACGGATTGAAGGCGCTGGACGACGTCCATCACTACCCCGTCGATTTGAAAAAGGATTGGGCGATGAACTCTTTCTCCCCCTTCCCCGCGTTTGTCGACACGGGCGTGTCGCTGGTGGACAAGGTGAACGTCGACCTGTACCTGCAGTCGCGGTCGGAAGCACAGGCGAAGTGACCGGCTCGCGAAACAGATGAGCTGCGCCAGAAAGAGGCAGCTATTCCTGGCTCCGGAAACCGGGGCCAAGCAAAGGCCGCAGATTTCTGGCGCTTGCTCCTGGAAACCCGCGGAGAGAATTGCGAGCCAGGAGCGGGAGGGAAAGGGATGTTTCGCATCGCCGCCCTCGTGGTCATGGGATGCATTGTCGGACTGTCGGCACGGGTGCTCCTGCCGGGCAAGGCCCCCGGGGGATTTCTGACGACGATGCTGGTTGGGGTCGGCGGTGCTCTGCTGGCTGCGCTGGTGGGGAGGCTTATCGGAATATGGCATTCCGGCGATGCTCCCGGTTTCTTCCTCTCGTTGGGCGGCGCGGTTGTACTTTTGGCGGCATATCGCGCCTACACCAGCCGGACCACCTGAACGCGGGCGTGGAGTGGTTGGCAGGCTTTACCCCAGTTCCGGCTTGCGGCTGGAGCTTTTGGCTTGTATGACCAGGACTCCAACCGTTCGGCGGGAACTTTTCGAACTGGCCGTGGGGTATGTGCTGGTTTTAGTCGCGGTCTGGACGCCGCAACCCTGGACCCGCTATTTCTTCTGGCTCGGCATGGGTTGGGTGGCGCTGGTTACGGTGCTCTCGGGAGAGAGCTACCGGCTTCTGGGATTAAGCATCGAAGGCTTAAAACGGTCCTGGTGGATCGTGCTTGCCGCAGCAGGTATTGCGCTTTCGGCCGCCCTGGTCGCGGCCAGGATGCATACCCTGCATGTGCCGCCCAGCAGCACGGCTCCGCGCTGGCACGCGTGGGGCTACGTGGCGTGGGCGTTCGTGCAACAGTTCATCCTGCAGGATTATTTCCTCAGCCGCTTGCTTCGAATCTGTCGCGGCAAAGCCAGTGCCGTAGCCGCAGCGACACTCTTGTTCTCGGTGGCCCACCTGCCCAACCCGGTACTCACGCTGGTGACGATCGCCTGGGGCAGCGTCTCCTGCCTTCTGTTCCTGCGCTATCGCGATCTTTATTCGCTGGGCTTGGCGCATGCCATTTTTGGACTGTGCCTTGCGTTTACCGTTCCCAACGCGATGCATCACCAGATGCGCGTTGGTCTCGGATACCTGCAGTATCGCGCCCCTTCGCAGCCGCCTCAGCGCAGCCAAGTCCACCAGATGGTATCGACCAGCGAGTGGGTGATGGCGGAGGCGAAGATCCGGTGCTGCTCTCGCCAGGCTCTCCCGTAGAAGATTCCCGCCAGCGTGGCCATTAGTACATAGCGCCAGTTGAAGTGGGTCGCGCCCTTATTGAAGTGGGAGAGACCGAACAGCACCGAGGTGACGATCAGCGCCGGATTGCGCCCAATGCGACGCTCCAGCAGGTTCTGCCACCAGCCGCGAAAGTAAGTCTCCTCCAGCAAGGCGATCAGAACGAAGATCGACACCCAGGTGCCGGCGAACGTTTTGATCGCCGGCAGATAGGAGTGCCAGTGCAGGAAGCCGAGTGCCAGACCGAGTGGAATAGCGATAGGTGTATAAAAGGCGAGCTCGCGCAGCCCGGATTTCCAGTCTGCCAGCTTGGGGCGAAGGTCGAAGCCCACATGCGAAAGCTTCCGGATCACCAGGAACCCGTACAGGCCACTGTTGAGCAGCAGGATGCGATTGAAGCCGCCGAGGTGAGCCGGCCAGGCGCGTTCAAAGAGCCGGAACTCCACGATTACGCCGAGCAACAGCAGCACTTCGAAGTCGCGAAAGGCGCCGCGCTGTTCCGGATCGGATTGCCGCGCCGCCCACAGCAGCAGAGCGAGACAGACAGGCAGCACGGCATAGACCATGAGCCACGCCGGCTGAAACATGCCGCGCGACCGCGTCACCATCGCGTACGGAATGGCCGATAGCGCAGGAAGAAACAATCGCACCGGCAAAGGCAGGCGGTTCAGCAGCGCAATTGTGACGTGTCCGGCGAACGCCAACGCAATCGGCAGCGCCAGGCAAAAGGCGGCCGCCACCACGATGACAGGATCCCAGGGAGGCACCCACACATCCTAAACAGGCTGCGGAAAAATGCGAAGAAGCAGAGCCCACGCGGACTAAAAGTCCGCGTGGGATGACGAGAAGTAGACGGCTTATCGGCACGGCTGAAAACCGTGCCCTTGCAAAGCATGGCAAACGCCGAGTTTTTCCGCAGCCTACTAAAGCAGCGACGGTGGGATGCTGCTACTGTTGCTGTTGGGGCTGTTGGGCGCGTGGCTCGACCAATTCCTCCTCGGTTGGGCCGGCGGCGGTTTCGGAGAGCTGCTCGTGTCCGTCGTCGGTGATGGCGGGACGCACGCTGACATCGACGGAGAGCCGCTGACCGGCGTGTCCTTTGTAAACACCCCGCAGCGGGGCGACGTCGCCGTAGTCACGCCCATAGGCTACCCGCACATGCCGCAGTTCCACGGGCTTGCCAAGGGTTGGATCGAGGGGAATCCAGCCCGGGCCCGGGACGTAAACCTCTGCCCACGCATGGGAAGCCTGGCCGCCGATTACCTCCTGCAGCTTGGCTTCGGGAGAAGATGTCCCCTCGGGAACCAGATAGCCCGAGACATAGCGCGCCGGAAGCCCGCGCTTGCGAGCCACGCCCAGCAGGAGATGGGCGAAGTCCTGGCACACCCCGGCCGCTTTCGATAGCGAATCGGCGATCGAGGAATGTACGTGGGTCGCGCCTTTCACGTACTGGAAGCGCTGGTGAATCAAGTCCGACGCTGCGCGAGCAAACTGTCCGGCATTTCCGTCGCTCTGCCGCTCTGCCTCGAAGATCAGCTCCTCCAACTGCGCAAGATGCGGCACGTACTGGGTGGGAGCAATGAAATCGTAGAACTCGTCGAAGACTTCTTCCCGCTGAGCATCGAACTCGGCAAGTGACAAGGCGGCCGCCTTCTCCGGCGCTTCGTGGGTCAGCACGACGGCTTCCGCCTGTACCTTGAGGTGCTGATGGGTGGGAAGCACATTGACCTGGTGCACCCAATTGCCGAAGGCATCCTGGTAAGAGGTTGCGCGGGAAGTTGGGAAGGTGGTCAGACGGAACGAAAGGCAACTCTGCAGATCGTCGTGAATGGGACGCAGACGGACCTCGTTATAGCTCTCTGAGACTGGGCCATCGTAATAAAATTCCGTGACATGCACCAGGTGATAACGATTCATGCCGCATCTCCGTAATAGAAGTAGGAATGCGCGATGTCGCTGCCGATGGAGCGGCATTTGGACAGGATATTGCCGAGATAGATGTGCAGGCCGCGGCGGAAGATGTCTTCCACGGTGTCGTAGCGCAAGCTCTCCAGCACCTTGCCGGTTAGCCGCTCGGCCTCGTTGGCGTAGGAGCCGGCTCCGGTGCCGCTGATCGCCCGCAGTGCGCCTTGCAGTTCCGTCATGCTGAAGCGAATCGAACGGGGATGCTGGGGATGCAGGATCAACATTTCGGCGACGCGTTCCGGCTCGATCGGGGAGTGGTATTCGCGGCGATAAGCTTCATAGGCGCCCACCGATTTCAGCACCGCCATCCACTGATGGTTGTCCGGAGCCCCCACCAGGGTCGGCGTTTCCAGCAGTTGCTGATATTGCAGGTCCACCAGGCGTGCTGTCATTTCCGCCCGTTCCAGCGAATAGCCGATCTTCAGAAACTGCCAGCCATCGTCATGGGGTAAGGTGGCGTCGGTGACGCCATGAAAGCGATGGCAACCGAACTTCACCGTGTTGCAGAAACGGTGCGGGCCCCCGGTCAATGCTCCGGCCGGATTGAAGCCGGTCACGGAGTGATACAGCCCGTTGATGTCCTCCCACATCTCGCGCGAAATGCGGTCGCGAATGGTGCGGGCATTCTCGCGGGCTTTACTGATGCACTGTGTAATCGAACTGGGATTGTCCGCCCGGAACGCCAGGAATTCGTAGACCGTGTGCGCGTTCGCTTCCTCGTAGAACTGCTTAAAGCGCTCGTCTTCGCCGGCCATTTTGATCAGCGGTTCCCAGCGCAGGCGGTAGGGAGACGCGGATTGCTCCAGCAACATGTGGTAATTCACATCGAGGATGCGCGCGGTGTCTTCGGCGCGCTCCATGTAGCGAGCCAGCCAGAAGAGCGAGTCGGCGATCCGCGAGAGCATCATGACTCTCCTCGCAGCACCCAGGTGTCTTTGCTGCCGCCACCCTGCGAAGAATTCACCACCAGCGATCCCGGTTTCAGCGCCACGCGGGTCAGGCCGCCCGGGACGATGGTCACCTTTTCGCCGTCGAAGAGGCAGTAGGGCCGCAAATCGACGTGACGCCCTGCCATGCGCTGCGTGTCGGGATCGTAGGATGGCACGCGCGACAGTCTGATCACCGGCTGCGCGATGTAGTTCCGCGGGTCAGCCTGGATCTGCTGCCGGAATTCCTCAATCGTCCTGCTGTCGGCTGCCGGTCCGATCAACATGCCATACCCGCCCGACTCGCCGACCGCTTTCACGACCAGCTCGGGCAAATGTTCCAGCACATACCTCAAATCATCAGGCCGGGAACACAAGTACGTCTGCACGCTGCCCAGGACCGGCTCTTCGTTCAGGTAGTAGCGGATGAAATCCGGGATAAACGCGTACACCGCCTTGTCGTCCGCGACCCCATTCCCCACCGCGTTGGCCAGGGCGACGTTGCCCGAGCGGTAGGCGCCCATCAATCCGGGGACGCCCATCAGCGAGTCGGGACGAAACACCAGTGAGTCGAGAAAATCGTCGTCCACGCGGCGGTAGATCACATCTACCTGCTTCAGGCCATGAATCGTCTTCATGTAGACCAGGCCGGCATCCACGATCAAGTCGCGGCCTTCGACCAGTTCCACTCCCATCTGCTGCGCCAGGAAGCTGTGCTCGAAATAGGCGCTGTTGTAAATGCCGGGCGTCAGGAGCGCGATCTGCGCATTGGCCTCACCGCGCGGCGACAGGCTGCGCAGAATCCGGCACAATTCGGTCGGGTAGTGATGGACGGGCAGGACTTCATACGACTGAAACGCATCCGGGAAAGTGCGCGTCATCACCTGCCGGTTCTCCAGCACGTAGGAAATACCGCTGGGGGTGCGGACGTTGTCTTCCAGCACCAGGAAGTCGCCGGTCTTGGAGTCACGCACCAGGTCGATGCCGCAAATATGGGTGTAAATGCCGCGCGGAACTTCCACACCCATCATCTCGCGGCGAAAGTGACGGCACGAATAAACCAGCGAGCGGGGTATCTTGCGGTCGCGCAGAATGCGCTGCTGGCCGTAGACATCCTGCAGAAACAGGTTCAGCGCCATCACTCGCTGGGAGAGGCCGCGCTCGATGCGCTCCCACTCCGAGTAGGGAAGGATGCGCGGAATCAGGTCGAAAGGGAACAGGCGCTCGGTCCCAGTGCCGTCGCTGTAGACCGTGAAGGTAATCCCCTGCAACAGGAAGGCAATGTCGGCCAGGTTGCGGCGCTCCTCGAATTCGGACGCCGGCATCGACTCCAGTGCATGGAACAGACGGGCATACTGCGGCCTCGGCTCCCCTGGGCGAACGAACATCTCGTCGAAGAACCCGCCTGGGTCGTAGCTCTGGAACAGCCCGTGATGGAGAGAAACCCCCGCACTCACCATGGGGACTCTGTTGTAACAGGTTGACCGCTCGGAGGACTAATAAGAACAATTGATGGAGGCTATCAGCAATTTTGCGATACTCATATGGTGGCCCAAAGGTGGTGGGTTGGGAAGCGTTTTAAGAGACGAACCTCGATCACTCGAGGCTCGTCTGGTGCCGCGAAACGTCCTCCAACAGGCTGGCAACCTCGGTGCAATGTTTCTCGATCTGGGCTTCGATCTCATTTATCAGCAATGGATCGCTGGCGGTGATGGCCTCCAGCAGCGCGGAGGCGCGTTCGGCACGCGAAGGAAAGCGGCAAGCCAGATATGCCTCTAACAGGTCCTGCGCAGTTTGCTTCTCCAGGTCGCGCTTGGTGAGCGCCGAAGAATAGACAAAGGCTCGCTTCACCTTGCGGCGCTGCAGGACGCCTTTTTGGTACAGGCGGTCCATGGTGGTCATTACGGTCGTATAGGCCACGTCATGGCCCATATGCCGAAGTACTTCCCGAACGGTAGAGTGACCGTCGCGGCAAATCACATCGAGGACTTCCCGTTCCAGGGGACCAAGGCTCGACTTGACCAAGGTCTGCAGCTTCGCCGACTTCTTTTTCTTCAATGGCAAAATAACCTCCCACCCTCCGTCGCGCCACGGAATCAGGTGACGGAACTGGGAGAATGGGGGAAGTGCGTCCGCCGGGACGCAATCTCCTCCCTCTGCTGGAGGGGCACGCAGCCTCCATCGAACATGTAAGAACGAACCCTGGGAAAAACTTTCAGCCGCCCTCTGGGAGAGAATGAGCGTCTGAAGGACTGGGAACATTGGGCCACGATTTCGACCGAAAGTCAATCGAACCATCGCGCCATCCAACGGCACTAACATGGTGAATCCAAAAAACTAAAGGCCGGAGAGCACTCTCCGGCCCCAGTAGTACGACCTATATCTACTGAACGATCTTTTCGCCGATCGATTTGGCCTGGGTGAACAGGTACAGGTAATCCGGACCGCCGGCCTTGGAATCGGTTCCTGACATGTTGAAGCCGCCGAAGGGATGCGCGCCTACGATCGCTCCCGTACACTTGCGATTGATGTACAGGTTGCCGACGTGGAAATCGCGCTTGGCCACTTCGATCTTGTCGTCGGACAGGGTGTAGACTGCGCCGGTCAGACCGAATTCGGTATTGTTGGCAATGGCTAGCGCCTCTTCGAAGCTGTGCGACTTAATCACCGCCAGCACCGGACCGAAGATTTCCTGCTGCGAGATGGTGGCGTTGGGATCGACGTCGGCAATCACCGTGGGCTGGAGGAAATATCCATCCCCGGCATTGGCCGCGATACCGCCTCCGGTAATCAGGCGGCCGCCTTCGGACAGGCCCTTCTCGATGTAGCCCAGGATGGACTTCATCGACTTCTCGTTGATGACCGGTCCCATTCCCGGGTTAGAGGTAGGGTCGCCGACCGTGATCTTCTCTACCCGCTGCCGCAGGTTCTGCAGGAAGCGGTCATAAATGCGCTCATCCACGATCACGCGGGAGCAAGCCGAGCACTTTTGCCCGCTGAAGCCGAAGGCCGCTTGCGCCGTGCCCTCGACGGCGGCATCGAAATCGCCATCGGCATCCACGATCATCGAGTCCTTGCCGCCCATCTCCAGGACGGTGCGCTTGATCCACTTCTGGCCGGGCTGCTGTTGTGCCGCGCGCTGATTGATGTGCAGCCCAACTTCCTTCGAACCGGTAAACGCGATGTAACGCGTCTGCGGATGTCCCACGACGGCATCGCCAAAGGTCGAACCGCTGCCGGGGCAGAAGTTCACCACGCCGTCCGGGAGGCCGGCTTCTTCCAGGATCTCCATAAACTTCGCCGCAATGGTCGGCGAGTCGCCCGAGGGCTTCAGGATGACGGTATTGCCACAAACGATCGATGCCAGGGTCATGCCTCCCATGATCGCCGCCGGGAAATTCCAGGGCGAAATCACCGCGCCCACGCCCAGCGCAATGTACTGGAGATGGTCGTGCTCGCCCGGCAACTGCACCACTGTGGTCGCCTGCGATAACCGGATCGCCTCCAGCGCGTACAACATGCAGAAGTCGATTAGCTCGGCGATGTCAGCATCGGCCTCGCCCCAGTTCTTGCCGACCTCGAACACGAGCCATGCCATCAGCTCGAACCTGCGTTCGCGCAGAATCTGGGCGGTGCGGAACAGCAGGCCGGTGCGCGTTTCCCAAGCCGTGCGGCTCCACGTCTCGAAGACCGTCAGGGCCGCCTGCATCGCCGGCCCGACCTCGGCCGCTCCCGCTTCCTGGTGAAGACCCACCAGTTGCGACGGATGCGCCGGGTTGAGGGAGCTGTGCTTCTTCTCCGTCTTCACGCGCCGCCCGCCGATTACCAGGTCGTACTCGCGGCCCAGTTCACTGCGGACCTTTTCGATGGCGGCGTGCATGTGGCGCTGGTTTTCGGGATTCGACCAGTCGATCATCGGTTCGTTTACAAACTTCTCGGGGGCCCGCGCATCGATGCGCGTGTCGGCCTGTACGCGGTTCGCCTCGCGTGCGGGATGAGTCAGGGTTGCCATAATTACGTCCTTTCGGGCTGGGGATAGAAGTGTTTCGGGTACTTCGAATCTTCGTTACTGCAGGCCTCAGACCATGCCCTGAGCGAAGTGGACAGGCTAGCGTACCGGCTGCACAACTGAACACGGGGCTGAAACCCCAGAGACCTGCTCCGTACTGTTAACTAGATGCCGGGCGCAGACACGAGACTCAGGGATGGGATTCGCCCGCAAACCCAGTATTTTACACCCTTCCCAACGACCACTGACGAACTCGCGCTGGACCGCCTGAAGCGACCGTCTTTGGGAATTTTCGGCCTGCCGGTCGATTTTCACCGGAGTCAAACGTCGAACTTGTACGAAAGCGGGGATTCGATCTATCGTCCTTACCTGCCGACGTAAATCATCGATTGCAAGGAGAGAGAAACGTGGCCAATCCATTCGTACACATTGAACTGAACACCACGGACGTCAACAAGGCCAAGGGCTTCTACGGCAAGCTCTTTGACTGGAAGCTGGAAGATGTACCAATGCCGGAAGGCAACTACACCCTGATCGGAGTCGGTGAGGGGAAAACCGGCGGCGGGATCATGCAGCACCCCATGCCCGGCGCTCCCTCGATGTGGCTGGCTTATGTGCAGGTGGACGACATCGCCGCCTCAACCCAGAAAGCGAAGTCGTTGGGGGCGCAGGTAGTGAAAGATGTCACCCCAGTGGCAGAAATCGGCTGGCTCAGCATCATTGCCGACCCTACCGGAGCGGTGCTTGGCCTGTGGAAACCGAAGATGTAACCCGGGTCAGCGCATGGCTTCCGATTCCGACCGGAATGGGAGAGTGAGAATTCGCGCACGGCAGATCGTCTCGCCGGTGGGCGCCAGCGGCTTCTGCGGGCACGAACCTGGCGACCGGCTAGACGATCAGCTCGTAATGCGGATCAATCTTCTGGAAGTAGCGCAAGATTTCATGGATATCGTACGGGTTGGTATCCCCACCTGTGATGAGGTGGTCAATGACCTGGAAAATGTGTTCGATACCCTGCGCGTCGTCGATATCGGCGTCGACCAGGAATTGCAGGGTTGAAGGATTCGCAAAGAACGTGAGTTGCAGGTTTCCATAGAGATCGACGGTCTTGTAGCTGTCCACCAACTCAAATCCGGGGGGCGGCACATGCAGCCCACCCGGCACCTCGTGGAATAAGCCGGCAGCCTGACTGTTCTTGGTTTCGTCGCGCAGCTCCTTCTTGACGATCGCAAAGAAGCGGTCGCCGCGGAAGCGCGTGAAACTGGTGAGAAACGAAAACACGTCATTTCCCGAACCGAAGACGGTATGGTTCATCTTGGAGGAAATGTTCAGGAGTCCAGCCTTGCGCGGTGCGTCCAGCGCATCCCAGAGCTGCTGGCCCAGTACACCGGGCAAGCCTTCAACCGTTCCCGAGGCTTGCAGGACATTCTGCAAGTCGTTCCCGAGATGCGCGAAATCCGGCGCTTGTATGCCGGTCACTCGGTCTGCCTTGACGGGGAAGACCAGTTCAGCATCCACGGTCGAACCGTCCAGGACCTTCACAAACTGCCCAACCGCATGATGGCGCATCGGGAACACCTGCAGCCGATAGACGCCGCCTTGCGATGCATCGAGGTTGGGGATGGAAATCCGGCGGTTGCCGCTCTGGTTCTTAATTACACGGGTGTCGGAGAGGATGGTGTGCTTGAGAGAAATATCGACGGTGTCAGCTAGCGGATTTTCCTCCACATCGAGCAACGATAAACGCAGTGTCGCCATTGGATTTACTCCGGTTTCCGAGTTTGAGGGTCGGGTGATTTGGGTGAGGATGAGTTTTCTCCTGTGGTGGTGTAACCGAGCTTCTCTGCAGTTCCTGGAACCACGGCAGGCTCAGCAACACGGGCCTTTCAGACTGCGGCAACAAGCCTGGGCTAGGCGTTCTGGCCCTGCCGGAAGAGGTTGGCTTCAGCCTGCCGCCGTCGCAACAACCCCGCGAGCACGACCCCTCCCGCGCGGTCCCATTTCTCAAACTGACCGGCGGCACCGTTAAAATCGCCGGCGTTTAAGTCACGCAAGAGTGTGGAGGTGGAGAAGTTTCCTGCGCCCAGATTAAAGACAAAGTCCACCAGCGCATCGAATTCATCCTGCGTCAATGGCACGGTTACCAGCCGGTTGACACATCCCGCGGCGGTAGCAACATCTTTGAGGAGGAGGGCCGTGGCCTCATCCTGGCTGATGGTTAAACCCTTGTACACGTCCGGCCCGGTGTGGCCGTAGCCGATCGTCCACACGCCCACCGAGTCCTGGTAGGCGGTCAACTTGCATCCCTCGAACTGCTCCGTCAAAGCCAGCCCATTCTTGCCGTAGGACAGGTTGTTGGTGAATGGCATCGTTTCCTCCGCAAAATTGAAGATCAAAGAATAGTACAGCGCAATTACCGGAACAGGTTCCGCGTTGTCAAGGAAAAGTAGAAGGCGCCGGGTCCTTCTCCGGGACGGCGGTCGACATTCCAGGCATAGGCAGCGGTGAAGTTCAGCGTGCTGACAATGGAGAACCTGACGCCGCCTCCGACACCATAGTGAGTTCCGGCATAGGGCCCGGCGGTGACCGGAGCAATGCGCGCTACATCGAAAATCGCCAGGGGGCTGATCGCCGCTATATTCACCTCGCCCAAGACCAGGTAGATAACGCGCTTTATAAACGAGGCCTTCTGCGCGGCGTCATTGTCAATATGTGAAATTTGCTTCTGTAGCTGGTCCGTCGAGGCGCGCAAATTCCCGGATGCCAGGGTAATCGCGGGATCGTGTAACGATGCATTCAGTTTCTGGTCGCAGGACGTGAGCGCAGCCGCAAGGGCAGACGCTCCATCGGGCAAAAGGTCTTCGATATTCTCGTAGGCCGATCCAATTTCGCCGGTCGTTGTGCTCTTGATGGTATCTGCCGATGCGTCGATCGCCGCATGGCAGGCTTCGAAAAGGGGCTGCAGAGACGATGGCGCGTTCGCCTGCGCATGCGTCACGGCATCGCTGAGCGCGCTTAGCCTGGTACTGAGAGCAGGCAGCGTCGCAATCACGTCCTTCAGGCGCGGGTCTTCTTGTGCGTTGAGCGCGATCAGAGTGTTGGTGGCGGTGTTGATCTGGCCGTTAAGTTTCTTGCACAGGTCCTTGCTGGTCTGCAGTTCTGGAGGCACGTCCTCCGTCGCCACCAGCTTCTTGCAGAACGGCTCGCTGATCTGCAGCTCCTCGGGAAGCAGCGGTTTTCGCCACGCGGTGGCTGCAGCGGTCAGGTTATAGGAGAAAAAACTCTGCGCGCCGGCACCAACGCTGGTGCGATACAAGCTGTTGGCCGGGAGACTCCGGATATATGGGCCCGACCCAACCTGCCAGGTCTGGTCAGAAATAAAATAGCTTTCCTGGTTTCCTCCGAAGAACAACTCTCCCACCGGAATGTCTTTCAGGATACTCACTCCACCGGCGATGAGTCGCTGCTCAACTTCAAACAATCTGTGATCGCCAAAGGGCTTCCAGAAATCAAAGGACACATCGCCAACCTGCTTGACCCAATCTCCCGCCAGAGAGGTCCCGGTCGAACCCAGTTCAATCCCGTAAGAGACGTTCAGGGCCTGGTGCGTCCGCTCCCTGGTAAGGCCGCCCAGGAACTTCACCCCGCCGTAGCCGCTGCTGGATACGACGTTCCTGGCAAGAACCTGTTCGCTGAACCCGCTTTGTTCATTCCCGCCGCCAACCACCGAGCCAAAACGCAGAACCGTGTCTTTGATCGGCCGGGTGGAAGCCGTGAATTGTAGATTGAGTCTTCCGCTGTTGAGCTGCGCGGTAGTCGTAGGCTGGGAATAGCTTGTGAAGTTAGCTGCCCATTGCGCGTGGGCCAGCCATTGCGTTGCCGAGTCGTAGTGCCCGCTGAGGGCTGCGGTTGTCCAGCGCAAGGTTGAAGAACCGTATCCGTCGACGGAGAAGGAATCGAAAGGCACTCGATCCTGCTTCCACCGCAGGTCGACACTTCCACCGGCAAACAACCTCTGGGTCGCGTTGTATCCGAACTGGGGAGAAAACCGGAACGACGAATTCTTTTCAGCCTCCCCAGTTAACTTGCCGGCGCTGCCCTGGTCCGGCTGCGAAGACTCAAAGTTGAAGCTGAAGTCGGGCGAGACCTGAAAGGAAAAAACGAAGAAGGTCAAATCGAGCTGCCGGCCATCGCAGTTGCTGACTCCGGCCGTCGACAACTTGATGTTGACGGGCAACCACCGTCGATTCTCGACGATCTTCATAACTCGCGTGACTTCAGCCGAGGAGTAAGGTTTCCCAGCGAGGGCGGCGACGGCTTTGGCGGCTTCGTCGTTTCGGCTGCGAAAGGGCCACAGAAGACTCCAGGGGTCCTCGATGCTTGCCTTATGGATCACGAATCCGTTGAGGCCGCTGCCGCTGGGGCAAGGACCGCGGCCTTCCGGAACCTGCGCGGCGCCCAGAGCAGAGAATAGGAGGACGGGAAGGAGGACTAAGTAGTACCTTGCTCGCACGGGTGGCGCTGCTTTCCCCTCTTTCCCGCCGGGGAATCGCATCACTGTTTTAGGGTGTCCTGAATGACCGCCTGCTTCGTGGCCTGGTCGGCCTTCGGGTCCTTGGCCGTGTCCGCCGCCTTCCCGACGGCATGCCGGGCCTGTTTCTTGGTCATTCCATCGTCGGCCATGGCCTCGGCCTTGGGGTTCAGTTTCGCGCTTACGTCGACCGCCAAGTCGACCAGGGGATCACCGAACGGATCAGTCTTCTTGGCCCGCTCAAATAACTGAAAATCGATGCTCCACTTCTCCGTGTCGCCATCCGAGTCTTTCTTCAGCTCGAAGATCACCCGACGGAGCCCGTCAGGAGTGTTAAGCGTGAACTTTACGTGAATGCCCACGATGTCGCGCTTGCTGGTCAGTGTTTTAACCGGTGCCTTCGTGATTTTTCTGCCGGTGGCCATGGTCTTTCATCTCCTGGATCGGAAGTATCAGAGAAAATCTGCTCGGAGAAACAAGAGTTGGCAATTATCCGCTGGGACACAGATCACTCTCAACCCAAGTTTTCTGAAGTGGGCGAACTCTAGGATGTTTCTGGCACGAAAGCAATAGCTAATTCGTGTAGCCCCGAATTCCGTGACGGACGAACCGGAATTGCGAGACTACCACGCCGACGACGATCTGGCGGTCGAAAGGGAGCGGCAGCCGCAGGCCCTCGGCCAGCAGTGCGACGAAAAAGGCATGCAACTTTCACCCCGCAAGAGAGTTTGCTGTGCCTTAGGGAAGGTCTGATTAAGTCAATGGCCGGTCCCTCCGCGGCTAAAGCCGCGTTCACTTTGCGGCCTTTACGGACGGCCTGAAGGCCGTCCCCGGCACCTTTACGGACGGCCTGGAGGCCGTCCCCTTCAAAAGATTGGGCTTGATCAGAGATTCCTTAGGAGTGTCGATTTACGATAGCTGCAGCCTCGGAATCAGAAGGGCGCATGCGGCCCAGCCGTTGTGAGTCTTCCAGACCATGCCAGGATGAGCCGCCTAGTCGTCGCCGTCCTGGAGCCGATTAGGTCTTGCGATGATCGGATCTGCCACCATCTCGTTCCCGCCGGTCGTAGACTCGACTGCCGGGTCCACCAGTTCGAGTGGGTGGTTGTGTGCGTGTGTCCTCATCGTCCTGCTAATTGGAGGCGCGCCGGCGATCAGCGCGCAATGTCCCCTGTCGGACGAGGACGCTCCGCCCTTGCCGCCCACAGCGGCTGAACTCGCCGGCAGTTCGACCCTGGTGGGAGAGCCGCTGTTGCCGGAAGCTGGAAATCTTTCCGATCGCGTCTATACCAGCCGCTTCTTCGGATTCGCCATCGACCTGCCGATTCCGCTGGACGGTCATCGCATCCTGATACCGCCGCTGCAAACCGGCGAACATGCGCTGCTGGGCATCGGATTCCAGAATGGCAAGCGCTCGGGGACGCTGACGATCACTGCCGGAGGCCACGTCGAGGTCGGACGTAAGGCCACTCCGCAAGAGAAGGAGGAGGATTTCGAGCGCTGGGCGCAGGGCAAGCCACCACGCCAGCAGAGGGAGCCGAGCGATGCGATGCAGCGCTCCGGACACCTGAACCACGTCGAGACACATGTCCACGACATTTACGGTGCCCGCTACTGGACCGTCATCAAGAACTACACCATACGGTTCACGGTGGAAACCAACGATGCCAGATTCCTGAAGCAGGCCAAGCAGTCGATCCGGGCGATAAAGATCTATTGCCCGTTGGATGATGGAACTCTGGTGCTGCCCGACGGAAAGCGGTTCACGCCCGAAGGCGCGAATTACGAGGGCCCTTCCATTCCGACGGACCGGGTGGACGAAGCCATCAGCACTCGACCCGCAGACGAAACGATCCCGCCCGGCGAGACTAACGGCCGGTACCTATCGCAACCCGGGATTGGAATTTCAGTTCGACCTTCCGCTGGGATGGCAGGCACTCGAGCCCGAGCCGTTCGGTCCGCCCAAAGATGCGACCGCAGAGAGGATCCAGTACCTGCTGGGTGCGTGCTCGAAGACCCTGCTTCGTGCGGCGCCGGCGGCCGGATGCAAACCCCGAGCCTGGCATCGCTCCCACACTGGTGTTGCGCGCGCTCGACCAGACTTGCCTCTCGCTGCCTGCTCCGGCAGCCGAGAGCGACACCTTGCGGTCGGAGTCGCTGGGCGAATATCTGGAGATGTTTGGCGAGTTCGGCGAAATCAAGTCGAACAGGCTTCTCACGTTGTCAGGCCGCTTGTTCGCTGTCTATGACGGCATGTTTCCTGTGACGATTTCCGGACGGCAACTGGAGGAACGCGCCTTCGAGACCGTGGCTGTCACGCGTTACCGCAAGCTTTTGTTTGCCTGGTCGTGGACCGCGGCCAGCAAGGCGGGGTTACAGGCCATACCTCCGGGCAGCACCGTCTTCGGCGAAGAGAAACCCCTGCGGCTCGGACCTCAAATCGCTGCCGGCGGCCACTAGCTAGAGAACAGATTGTCCCATAGTGACCAGCCCGAATACGAAGTTGCTGTAATATGCATAACATCCATCAGAAGCATGCAGTTTGCAGTCGCTCGCTGTATCCATGGGGGACATGTGAAACGTCGACCGACCAAGGGCAAACGGCTCGCCACAGTTACGCTCGCGTTGATCGTGATAGTGGGTGTAGGGCCGCTTTCCTCCTGCAAGAACAACATTGCACAAGCGGCAGCCGCAGCCAAGAACCTGCAGGACACCGCGCAAAAGCTCTCGGCTTATTACCACGATCTCTCGCAGCAAATTGACGACACGCGAGCCCTGACCGACCTCGACGCATCTATTCCGAAGTTGGCGTCGCCTTCCGAGGAAGAGAAAAAGTTCGATGAGGAAGGCCGGCAACAGCTCGACGAAGCTAGAGCCGAAATCGACAAGCGGGCGGACATGGCCGATGCATTGTCGAAGCTGGCCGGGGCCTACGCAGCCCTAGCAGGGTCAAACGCGGCGGTCGAGGTGTCTGGAGCGGCCTCTGGTCTGGCGAGCGCGTGCACCGGCATTCAGCAGATCCAGTCGCTGGGCAATCTGGGACCCATACCCGGATTGCTGGCGAGCGCGACCAAAGCTTTGGTCGAAGAGATCCAGGCGGGCAAGCTGAAAAAGAGCGCCCGCTCGGTCGAGGAGATCATGCAGCAAGTCACCGACCTGTTCGATCACGAGACGGGCGGCTATGAATCCATCAACCGCAATCGGATCCACTACGCCCAGACGCTGGCCACACAATTGGTGAAGAACGACATGTACGATCCCAGCCCGCTGCTTGCGCCGGCGTTGAAGCCCTTTGGGCTGGAGCCGCAAGTCATGGGGCATCCTGCGCCCTCGTCGCAGACCTTTATTCCGGATTTCCAGAGCCTTGCCAAGTTGCAAATTGCGGACCACGCCAAAAGCCAGGAGTTTGGTTTTGAGACTTCCACGAAGAATATGTCGGCGTCGTTGAAGGCCACAACCGAGTTGATACACAAGATTGCCGTGGCAAGGTAGCGGCCGATCCGTCATAAACGGGCCGCGACGGATGGGACTGCTCGCGATTGGCCATCGAAGTGAGTTCCCGGCCACGAAAGGAAAGAGTGTTTTATGGGAGATGCATTAGCTACATTGGAA
Organism: uncultured Acidobacteriaceae bacterium; assembly: GCA_963798275.1. Lineage (GTDB taxonomy): Bacteria > Acidobacteriota > Terriglobia > Terriglobales > Acidobacteriaceae > CAWCTB01. Next base: position 107,528 of record CAWCTB010000024.1, on the reverse strand, counting down.
CAGCAGTACTTCTTTCTGCGCGACAACCAGTTCGACTTGCTGGCCGCCTGCAAGACCGACGACCAGAAGAATACGATTCTTTCCAACCTGGTTGCCGCGCGGCGAAACTACTGGAACTGCATCAACAAACTCTTTCACGATGACGACCCGCGAATCGTGACGGCCGTCACGCAGATGAAGGCGGCACAGTCGTCGCTGGAGGCCATGGTCACCCAGCTCGACAACGTAACCAAGGTGCTCGCCGCAGTGACGAAAGCCGTAAGCATGGGCACGCAGTTGGCCGCGATGGCCGCCTAAGCCGTGGATCCCTCTGGATACCGAAATGGTCAGAAAAATCAGCGAAGCCGTACGCCTTCTACAGCAGCAGTACTTCTTTTTGAGCGACAAACAACAGGACTTGCTGGCTGCGTCCCAAACAGAGGAACAGAGGCAGGCTATCGTTACGAGTGTGGCCGCTGCCCAACAAAACTACTTCGCGTCCACCAACCTCAGCGTTCAAGACGATGACCCGCGGCTGGAGCCTGCGATAGCTCAATTGCAATCGGCGCAGACATCGCTGGAATCGGCGCTGGGGAGTCTCGGCGACATGGCCAACGTCATGAATGCGATTACCCGCGCCGTGGCCGCGGGATCGCAGTTGGTTGCTCTCGCAACCTAAAGGGACTGACCGGCCTCCATTGCGGAGAAAACAAAAGCCTCGAACCTCCGTATCCGGAGTCCGAGGCTGAAACGTGCAAGTCGAGAAAATGCTGTCGCAGTTCGCGCTACTTGCTGTTGGGCGGATAGCCCTTGAACAGCTTGGCCACGGCATTGTCCAGGGTCTTGATGTTCTTGTTGGAGTTGTCGGAGATCGTGTTGGTCACCGCCCCGCGCCACTCCAGTTCGTGGTCCTTGGCGTTGGCCATCTCCACTACTAACGTGCCTTCTCGGGTGATGTAGGTGTTGTAGGTGGTTGTCGTTGGACCGCCCCATCCGGGCCCCCAGTACCATCCGGGACCGTAGTTGTAGCCCGTTCCCACGACTTGCTTCTGGTCCTGAACCTTGCTGGTGTAGACGACCCAAAGATCGGGATTGGATTCAACTTTCTGCAGCCCTTTCGCCTGGAGCTGCTTGTCGACGGCATCAATGACTCGCTGGTCCCACAGGCCCTTGGCCGGATGCGGGCTCTCCTGCCATGCGTAAGTATGAAACTGGGAAAAATCCGTACTCCGGTTCCAATCGACGTTTGTCTTCTGTGCCATGCTGACAGTGGCGACAACCAGCAGGAATCCGATCGTTAGCACGATGCGCTTCTTCATGTCTATCGCTCCAAGGTACGAGTTCAGTTGCGGGAGTTTCGTCACGATTCTACGCCAAAAGATTGTTTAACGAATTCGTCACGGGAACGTGCTGTCGAAGCCATGCGTCGTTTCAACGCGGGAGGCCCGGGGGGCCACTGCCCGTCCATCACAGACCAGCTTCCGCTTCGGTGCTACTATTCCGCCCGAATGTTGCTACCGACTGAAACTGCACTGCGGCTGGGGAGCGCGATTGCGATCGGTCTGCTGATAGGCGCCGAACGCGAGCGTCGCAAGGCCCATGGCACACTGCTGTCCGCTGCCGGCATTCGCACGTTTGCCCTCGCGGCTCTGTCCGGCGGCCTCAGCGTGCTGCTGGGCGGCGGCCGCCGGAACCGCGGCTGTTGTTTACGGATTCGCCCTGACCCTCGGGAGCCTGCGGCAGAAAGCCACTCCATCGCAACAGAAGGGGCGAGCCTTCAGCCTGAAGACGGCCTTGTTTTTCGCCGCGATCATCACCATTGTTTTGGTCGCCTCGGCCGCACTGCGAGCCTGGATGGGAACGGCAGGAGTGCTGGTGGCGGCGGCGTTGGCCGGCTTTGCCGACACCCATTCGCCGGCAGTCTCGGTTGCGTCGCTGGTCGCAGCCAACAAACTGCAGTCGCGAGACGCCATCGTTCCTATTCTTGCGGCGATGACCACCAACACCGTCAGCAAGGCAAGCTTCGCGATCACCAGTGGTGGACGCCGCTATGCCATGCAGATCATTCCTGGTCTCGTCCTGGTGATCGCCGCGGCCTGGGGCGGTGGAGTATACGTCCTGTCGCGCTGATTCACGAGCCTATTGGCTGCTGCCCTCTGCCACATCCGGTTTGACGATAATGCCCTGGCTGGTTCGGCCATTCATGACGACCGACAGCGGCGTATCGAAGTGAAGATGCCGCACGCAACCGAGCTCCTGGCTGCCGGGCTGGGCATTGAGCCAGTCCCAATCGATGAAGCCCTCGCCCGCATCGGGATTCACCGTGAAGTAGCCAATCTGGAACGCCGTGAGGTTCTGGAAGAAGTGGCTGCCCTGCGAAGGCGTCACGCGGAAATCGCGGAATCCCGACTCGATAATGACCCGCGCCCCGGAGATCTGGTCCCAGGCGACCGGAATGCCGAGCCATGATTCGTTTGAGCCCCAGCGTCCAACGCCAATCAGCAAGTACGGCTTGCCCGCATCGCTGAGCAAGGCGTTGAAATGGGCCACGCTCTGCGCCACCTCGTGACTGCGGGCCCGCTCGAAACGGTGAAAGTCCACCACGATAATGTCCTGCAAGCCTCCGAGCCGGCCATGCCCCAAGACTTGCGTGCTCTGGCAGATGAGGCGCTCGGGGGCAACCGCTTCCATCTGCAAGTCTTCGCCTTCGAGCGACATCACCAACGGCCGCATCTGCAGGAACCCGAAATACGGGTGGTCGCCCGCCTTCTTGGGCAGGCAGACCGCAAACTCGATCTCCACGGGACGCCCCAGACCGAGTTCGCCGATATACATCAGCTTCTCGAGAATTGCCGGCAGGGGAAACTGCCCGTGTTTCAGGATGGGAGCGAAGCTGATGATGCGCGGCCCGCGACGGCTGAGGCCGTCGTAGATGGCGTGATTGTCGGGGGAGTAGGTTGAAGCGATCATGTTGAGCGTGCCATCCGCCTCGGCCTTGTGGATTCCAAAGCTGACTTCGCGCAATTCCTCGGCGGGATCGCTGGGGTGTTCGTGATGATTCAGCTCCAGCGCCCAGAACTCGCTCTGCGAGTTGGCGAGAACGTCTTCCACCGACGAAAACTGCACCAGGTTCTGAGGGTAGCGTGGGCTGAAGGTGAGGCACTTGCCTCCCCCGACCACGGCGCGGCCCAATCCGAGCGCTACCGCCGCAATGCCATCCCGCACCGATATCGGCGGCACGGGATAGAAATTGCGCGAGCGCACGACGCCGGAGAAGTCGGGATAAAAGCGCACGCCGTAGGTTGCGCCCACCACCTGCTGGATAAGCACCGCCATCTTCTCTTCTTCCAGGCGGTAGGGAGTGGCGCGGACGTAGGCCTTGGCGTGGCGGCTGAAGGTAGAGGCATAGACGCGCTTGATCGCCTCCATCAGCCGCTCCAGCCGCACCTGCAGGTCGGCTTGCTGGTTGCCCAGCATGAACGTCTCGTAGACTCCGGAGAACGGCTGATACTGCGAATCTTCCAGCAAACTGGAGGAGCGAACCGCCAATGGGTAGTGTACCTTTTCGAGGAATGTCAAAAGCGTGTCGATCAGCGACGCGGGCAGCCGGGCGGCGACGAAGCGGTTGACGATCTCTTGGTCATCGTTGCTCCGCATGGCGAACTCAAGCAGGTTATTCTCGCTGACGAACTTGTCGAAAATATCGGTGGCGAGCACCAGCGTCGCCGGAACGCCGATGCGAATGCCGGGGAAGCGGCGCGCGACCCCGCGCTGGTGCAGAAGGCTGCGGACGAAGGCGAGACCACGAGCCTTGCCACCAAGCGAGCCGCCCCCAATGCGCAGGAAAAAAGCTTCGTCAGGATGAAACGTTGTGGCGTTGAAATCGCCAATCAGTACCTGGCTCTGTTCGTGGCGGTACTCCGCAATGGATTCGATGAGGTTCCGGCGCAAGTCTTCCAGCGATGCGTAGTCGGAAACCTTGCGGGGGCGCAGTTTCTGCGACAGCGCAAATTCAGTGCGTGTCATGAACCAGTGCGAGAAATGGTTGCGCTCCGCGTGATAACCGATCGACTCTGCCGGCACGGTGTGCAGCAGTTGTTCGAGCTGGTTCAGGTCCGACGCACGGCCCACCTCGGTGCGATCGGGAAGGCGGAAGACGAAGTCTCCAAAACCCACCTGCTGAATGAGAAAGTTTCGCAGATCAGCCAGTAACGTAGGCGAATGTTTCTGCAGGAACGAGAAGCCCTCGTTGTAGGCCCGCGTCTGAAATGCGGTGCGGCTCGACTGCAGCACGATCGGCACATCCGGCACCTCGCGGCGAATCATGCGTGCGAGTTCGAATCCGGTGTCGGGAAGAATATTCCCACCACGCGGAAACTCCACATCCAGGATCACGCCCAGCAGGTGCTGGCGGTACCGCTCCACCTGCTCCGCGGCCTCCTCGTAATTGGAGCAAAGCAGAATCTTAGGCCGCGCCCGCATGCGCAGCAGCTTGTGTTGCAGGTTAAGGGCTTCATTGATGAGGCGCCGCGACTGGCTGATTAGTTCGGTGTATAGAAGAGGAAAGAACGACGAGTAATACCGGATGTTGTCCTCGACCAGAAGCATGACGGGAACGCCCATGGCCTCGATATCGTGCTGCGCATTACGCTTGTCCTCGATGTACTTGACGATCGAGATAAGAATGCGGGCGTTGCCCTGCCAGAGAAAGATGCGCTCAATGTCGGTCTTGGGCTTGCGGGCGACGAAGTTCTTGATCTCGCGGTAATCGTAGGCGAGCACCACCACCGGCACGTCGAGCCCGGAGCGCTTCACCTCACTTGCGAGCTGCGCGGCATCCATGTCACCCACGTTCAGGTTGGTGACGATCAGGTTGAAGCGCGGTTGCGATCGGACCAACTCCAGCGCCTCGGCGCCACTGGAAACGTGGGAGATGCCGGGAACATTCTGCAGGTGCAGATCAAGCGACTCCTTGATCAGCAGTTCGTTGACGCGCCCGTCCTCGCGCAGGATAAAGGAATCGTAGAGACTGGACACCAGCAGGATGTCGCGCACACGGAAAGGCATCAGATTCTCGAAGCCCTCGAAGAGCCTCTCCGAATCCACTGCCGGATCGAGCGTGGGCCTGACCGCCATAGTGCGATACCTATAAACTTATCGCATCGCGGCGCGCCGGGGTACTGGATTTAGAATAGGCACACTCGTGTGTGCGATCAGAAACGCAAAAACAGGGGTAGATGTGTCCCAGTTGTAACTGCAGCGCTTGCGGTCGCTATTCAGGCGGGGTTGGCGGCCAGCGACTCGATATCGGCAACGAGGCCGGTCGTGGCCGGTACAGCAATTCCGAACTGCGCGCCACCTCGCACGATGGGCCCAGCGATGCCATCCAGCTCCATCGGCCGCCCGGCAGCCAGGTCCTTTGCCATCGAGCTGCGCATGGTTGCCGGTGAACTCTCCAAGAGGCCCTGTATCCTGGCGGCATCGATTTCCGCTCCATATGACATGGCCACAGCGCGCGCCTCGGCGAGAGCGGAATCGAGCCTGGTCTTCCATGCCGGGTCGGCAAGGATCTCGCCCAGATTTCTTCCGGAGGCGGAGGTCGTCAGCGCGAACGGTCCGAGGAAACAAAGCTTGCCCCACATCAGCGTCTGCTCATTGGCAACGAATTGGCAGAGAAATCCAAGGTCCTGCAGACCTGTAACTGTGGCCTTCAGTACAGGTTCTCCGCTGGCCGCAAGGTTGAGACGCACGGGCGAGCGCTGCACAAAATGGCCGTCAGCCGTGCGCTCGGCCTCGACGGCAATAGTCCCGGGAACGACTCGATCATGCCCGAAGCGGGAGCGGAGTACGGCGACGTGATCCACGCCATTCAGCAGTGGAACCACGATGGTTGGGACTGTCTCAATTGCCTGCAGCGCGGCCTCCAGTTGGTATGTCTTGGTGGCGATCCATAACACGTCAGCAGGCTCGGTCAAACTGGGCGCAGTGTTCACCGGCGCGGTGAGGGTACCTGAGGGGCGCTCCAGCAACAGCGATTGTGGATGGCGGGAGAGCTTCTCCGGCCGGACGATGATGCTGACGTCTTCGCCGAGGGACGCAAGCGCCGTGCCCAGCAGCCCACCAATCGCACCTGCTCCTAAGATTGCGTGTTTCATCAAACCAGTCTGCGTTCTTTGGCCTCAGGATTCAAGGGGACAATCACGGTTAGGCCAGATACTGGGTGAAGGTGGGGACTCTGCCGGTCTGTAAGTGCCAGGTTTACGGTTGCGGCAGACCCTCGGATCGGAAGGTTTGTGAAATGGGAGTCGCTGCGGTAACCCGCTAGGGAAGATTACTCTAACGCTCAGGTTACTGTCGATAACCAATATATTAGGTTACTATCGTTTTAACATCACCGATAGTTGTTCGGCGAAGATTCACACCCATGTGGCATGCTACTTGCATTTCATCGTTGCACTTCATAAATCCGACATTGTGACTTTCTCAGTTTTAGGGGTCAGTTGTCGCTCCCGAGGCGTGCCAATTGCTACTCAAGAGAAGCATTTCCTACGCCCAGAGAAGTATTATTTACCCGCGACGCAAGCCAGCACCCACGCTAGCATGGTTATTCGTGGTTACCATTCTCGCGGTAGCTTCCGCAAGAGCCCAGATGCCGAGTGGTTACTGGAGCATGGATGACGGTCATGGAACGCGCGCGGCCAATTCGTCGGGTAACACGGATGCCGCGATTCTGGTCAACGGCATCCAATGGACGCCGGGCAAGCTGGGCAGGGCGGTAACGAGCAACGGTATCAATCAATATGTGACGGTGCCAGCAGTTGACCTGAGCGGTGCTCAGGCCGTGACCGTTGCTCTGTGGGTACGGCATGATTACTCGACCGTTGGCGGTCATGTGCTCTTTGAAGCCCCTGCCGACTACAATCTCACGACCACTGGCTTCAGCTTCTTTCCGGATGACGATCTCTGCCGCGGGATTCAGATAGGGTTGCGCGGTAACTTCGGATATGTGACGAATTGCTATGAGCAGCCCTCGTCTGGGGTGTGGCATCACTTTGCCGTGGTCTTCGACAAAACTCGCTCAGGCGGCGATGAAATCTCTCTATATGTCGACGGTGTTGCACAGATTCCCACACAAAATCTGCAAGCCGCCACAAGCACCAATGGCTTCGCCCGCGTCCCGCTTTATGTCTTTTCTCAAGGTGGCGACACGATGTTTACTGCTGGCTCGGTGGATGATCTCCGCATCTACCGTTCAGCGCTTACGGCCTCGCAGATCGAGCAGATTTACCGTCTGCCGGTTTCAGAATCCTTGGCGGGGGCTCAGGCGAAATCCTTGGCGGAGGGAGGAGGGCAAAGTCAGGCTGTAAGCGCCACCCACACCAGTGTAGACCAGCAAGGCCTCACCATCGCCAGCGGCATTACATTAGACGGCACAGTGCACGGGGTTCGAGACAACGGGCTTACCGCGAGCGCGACCGCCGCGGTGGCCATTGGAACTCCCACAGCAGCAGATCTGATTAGTTGTGAGGTAGCGTTTGCGAGTGGCGCGAACACGCTGGTGTCCGTAGCGGACAACCGGAACGGAACTTACTCCGCCGCAATTCCCGCGCACTATAACGCGGACATGGATCGATGGTTCGGAATCTACTACAAGGAGAACGTCGCCGGATCGCCGACTACAGTCACGCTCACAACCTCCCTATCGCGGGTCAATTCGGCAATTTCATGTCAGGCTTGGAAGGGGATAGCGACCTCGAACTCGCTGGACCCGGCGTTCGGTCAGTTGCAAGACAGGGTAGCAGCCAATCCCACCACCGGGGCTAATAAGACGCCCGCTGTCAACGGTGAGTTGGTAATAGCGGCGGTTGGTTTGAGAAATGCCGGCAGTCCGACTCCGGGCACAAACTACGCCTTAGTCGACGGCGCCATCTCGACGCAGTGGTGGCCGGAATATTGGGTACAGACACTTGCGACGTCGACCGCGGGCAACTTCACCTGGCCCAGCGATCACTTTACCGACGTAATGGCGGCCTTCCGGCCATCCGGCGCTCCTTACCTGGTGTCGATAGCGGTGACGCCGGCCAATGCGTCGATTGCGGACGGGACGCAGCAGCAGTACACAGCGACGGGGACTTACAGTGACGGCAGCCACCAAAACCTGACCGGTTCGGTGACCTGGACGTCGAGTGCCACCACTGTGGCCACCATCAACAGCAGTGGACTGGCCACGGGTGTAGCGGCGGGCAGCACGACCATTCGAGCGACGTCGGGTGCCATCAGCGGCTCCACTGGCTTGACGGTGACGGCAGCCGTGCTGGTGTCGATAGCGGTGACGCCGGCCAATGCGTCGATTGCGGACGGGACGCAGCAGCAGTACACAGCGACGGGGACTTACAGTGACGGCAGCCACCAAAACCTGACCGGTTCGGTGACCTGGACGTCGAGTGCCACTACTGTGGCCACCATCAGCAGCAGCGGACTGGCCACGGGTGTAGCGGCGGGCAGCACGACCATTCGAGCGACGTCGGGTGCCGATCAGCGGCTCCACCAGCCTGACGGTGACGGCAGCCGTGCTGGTGTCGATAGCGGTGACGCCGGCCAATGCGTCGATTGCGGACGGGACGCAGCAGCAGTACACAGCGACGGGGACCTACAGTGACGGCAGCCATCAGAACCTGACCAGTTCGGTGACCTGGACGTCGAGTGCCACTACCGTTGCCACGATCAGCAGCGGCGGGCTGGCGACCGGCGTAGCCGCCGGAAGTACGACCATTCGGGCGACGTCGGGGTCGATCAGCGGCGCTACCAGCCTCACCGTAACTGGCAGGCGTGCTGGTCTCGGTGGCGGTGACTCCGGTCAATGCGTCGATCGCCGCCGGGACGCAGCAGCAATACACGGCCACGGGGACTTACAGTGACGGCAGCCATCGGAACCTGACCGGTTCGGTGACCTGGACGTCGAGTGCAACCACTGTGGCCACCATCAGCAGCGGCGGCCTGGCCACGGGTGTGGCCGCAGGTAGCACCACCATTCGGGCGACCTCGGGGTCGATCAGCGGCTCCACTGGCCTGGCAGTTACAGCGGCCACCCTGCTGTCGATCTCTGTGACTCCGGTCAATGCTTCGATCGCCGCCGGGACGCAGCAGCAATACACGGCGACGGGGACTTACAGTGACGGCAGCCACCAAAACCTGACCGGTTCGGTGACCTGGACGTCGAGTGCCACTACTGTGGCCACCATCAACAGCGGCGGCCTGGCCACGGGTGTAGCGGCAGGCAGCACGACCATTCGAGCGACGTCGGGTGCCATCAGCGGCTCCACTGGCTTGACGGTGACGGCAGCCGTACTGGTGTCGGTGGCGGTAACGCCGGTCAATGCTTCGATCGCCGCCGGGACGCAGCAGCAATACACGGCCACGGGGACTTACAGTGACGGCAGCCACCAGAATCTGACTAGTTCGGCGACCTGGACGTCGAGTGCCACCACTGTGGCCACCATCAGCAGCGGCGGCCTGGCCACGGGTGTGGCCGCAGGTAGCACGACCATTCGGGCGACCTCGGGGTCGATCAGCGGCTCCACTGGCCTGACAGTTACAGCGGCCACCCTGCTGTCGATCGCTGTGACTCCGGCGAATGCCTCGATTGCCGCCGGACAACAGCAGCAGTTCACCGCCACCGGAACCTACAGCGACGGCAGCCACCAGAATCTGACTAGTTCGGCGACCTGGACCTCGAGTGCCACCACTGTGGCCACCATCGGCAGCGGCGGCCTGGCGACGGGTGTGGCCGCAGGTAGCACGACCATTCGGGCGACCTCGGGTTCGGTTAGCGGCTCCGCCACCCTGACAGTGACGGCGACGGCCAACTTCACAATTGCCGCCTCGCCGGCTTCCCTTAGTGTGGTGCAAGGCAATCAGGGCAGCTCGACCATCACCACCACCGTCAGTGGGGGCTTCAATAACGCGATCACGCTGTCCGCCTCCGGCGTGCCTTCAGGTACGACAGTGAGTTTCAGTCCCAACCCGATTGCGGCGCCGGGCTCGGGCAGCTCGAGCATGACCATAACCGTGGGCGCCAACACCCCGACGGGGACTTATCCCATCACCGTGGCCGGCAATGGCGGGGGAATCCAGCACACCGCCGCGGTCACGCTAACGGTGGCATCCACAACGATCAGTTATGTGCAGGGCAATTACGCAACCCCCCAGACGCCGCAGAGTACGGTGAGTGTCACGTTTAACGCCGCGCAGTCCGCCGGCAATCTCAATGTCGTAGCCGTGGGATGGAACGACAGCACAGCCACGGTCACCTCGGTTGTCGACGCAAAAGGTAATACCTATACGCGCGCTGTCGGCCCCACCATTATCAGTGGAACACTTTCGCAATCGATTTACTACGCCAAGAACATCGCGGCCGCCACCGCTGGATCCAACGCTGTTACCGTGACCTTTTCCAGTGCCGCGACATCCCCCGACATTCGCATTCTGGAATACAGCGGTGCCGACCCGAGCAGTCCCGTGGACGTTACCGCGGCCAACTCGGGCAACAGTGCCACCAGCAGCAGTGGTTCGGCAACCACGACCAATGCGACCGATCTGATCTTTGGGGCAGACATCGTCGCGACCCTCACCAGCGGCCCAGGCAGCGGCTTCAGCCGTCGTTTGCTCACCTCCCCGGACGGCGACATCGCCGAAGATCAGATGGTTACAACTACGGGCAGCTATGGCGCCAGCGCACCTCTCACCTCGGCCGGGCCTTGGATTATGCAGATGGTTGCCTTTAGGACAGACCCGCCGGCGTTGGTTTCAATAGCAGTTTCTCCGACGAATGCTTCGATTGTGGCAGCAGGACAGCAGCAGTTCACTGCCACCGGAACCTACAGTGATGGCAGCCAGCAGAACCTGACCAACTCGGCCACTTGGACGTCGAGCGCGACGTCGGTCGCAACAATCAATACCACCGGTCTAGCCACCGGCATAGCGCAGGGCAGCACCACCATTCGGGCGACTTCAGGTCAGATTAGCGGCTCCGCTACTCTTACAGTTACGGGGTCAGGAAACTTCACGATATCAGCCTCGCCCGCCTCGCTCAGTGTCTTGCAAGGCAATCAGGGTAACTCGACCATCACCACCACAATCAACGGGGGCTTCAACGCCTCCATCGCACTCTCCGCCGCGGGCGCTCCTACAGGCACGACAGTGAGCTTCAATCCGGCCGCGATCGCAGCCCCCGGCGCGGGCAGCTCGACCATGACCGTCACCGTGGGGGCCAGCACCCCGACCGGGACTTATCCCATCACCGTGACCGGCAATGGCGGGGGAATTCAGCACACCGCCACGGTCACGCTAACCGTAACCGCGGCACCCAACTTCACCATCTCAGCCTCGCCAGCTTCTCTTAGTGTGCTGCATGGCAATCAGGGTAGCTCGACCATCACCACCACCATCAGCGGGGGCTTCAACGCTTCCATCGCACTTTCCGCCTCGGGCGCTCCCACCGGCACCACCGTGAGGTTCAATCCGGCCACCATCGCGGCCCCTGGCGCGGGCAACTCGACCATGACCATCACCGTGGGCGCCAGTACCCCGACCGGGACTTATGTCATAACGGTGACCGGGAGTGGAGGGGGCATTATACGAACGGTGACGGTGAGCCTAACGGTCACTGCCCAGGTGGCTCTGTCGTGGACTGCGAGTACATCGCAGGGAGTCGTCGGCTACAATGCTTATCGTTCCATGACTTCGGGCGGGCCCTACACGAAGCTTAATTCCAGCTTGATTCCCGCTACCAGCTACACCGACCAGACCGTACAGAGCGGATTGACATACTACTATGTAGCTACAGCTGTCAACGCACAACAGGTCGAAAGTTCGTACTCGAACCAAGCTGTCGCTACCGTTCCATGACGTGTGGTAACACATCCTGTCGTTGAATTCCCGGCCTCAATCGTTGAATGCTGCACGAGTTGTGAGTTCCCCTACTGGCACACCTGGAAGAGCACTTCCAAGACCCAAGGCCCCGTGTCAGCATATGGTCGGTTGAAAGCGAATCCGCGAGGACTTCTCGGTGCGCATTTCCATCCGCGGTGCATTTTTCTGTGCGACCATCCTCGCCCAGCAAACGCTGCGTCCAATTGCACTTCACCCGGTCTCTCGCTCAAAGTTAGTCGTTTCGACACACTCTCGGGCATTGGCTTGAAGCTGCCTACCTGCTCCGAAGACTTGTCCTCCGTGCGGATACGATTCGGCGCGTGGGCCGTGAAAACGTAACTCTCTCCGCACTTTCCCTGCTTGATTGAAACGCAGTCAGCCCGGTTGGAGTTCTCGAAATCATAATGATAGCGACAGTACTAACCGACGTCCTCATGCGGACGAACGGCACCAAGCTCTCGAAATCTGCGATTGCCTCGGAGAAGCTCCAGCCACTGAGCTGCCTGATAGGAACCGGAGGCCTATCGTCAGCCAAGACAGTCATCAACCTTAGTAATGCATCATTTAGATTACCTTAGTGCCCACCAGATCAGAATTAGTTCGAGCTTTCTACGTCATCGTCTGCCATCCTGATTGTGTTCGTTGTGAGCCTAATGCAGATGTATACGCAGGCCTTAGGCCCTCCGAAAGACGTGTGAAAGGACAGATAGGCCGTGCCCCATAATTCTTACCTTCTTCGAAGACGAGTGGTAATCACTTGCGTCATATTAGCTATTACCCTCTGGGTTGCTGCTTCTCAAGCGCAGACTCCGGTCGGTTACTGGACATTTGACGAAGGTTCCGGAATCCAGGCAGCGGATTCGTCCGGTAACGGCCATGCCGCCACCCTGGTCAGTGGAGTCAGTTGGGTCCCTGGAGAAATTGGCAGCGCCGTTTCTGCGAATGCAGCAACGCAGCAGTATGTAAGCATTCCCGCCATCAATCTCAGCAACACGAAGGCAGCCACCGTCGCATTTTGGTCGAAGCGAACTTACTTGACAACCGGGGGGCATGCGCTGTTTGAGGCCACCAGCGACTACACCAATTCCACGACCGGTTTCGGCTTCTTTCCGGACGATGCCACCTGCGGCGGCATTCAAGCCGCCTTACGTGGCGACGTGGGATACACGGCCAATTGTTACAGCCAACCCTCTTCCGGAGTTTGGCACCATCTCGCGGTGGTTTTTGACAAGAGTCAGACCGGAGGCAACCAAGTACGGTTCTATGTGGACGGCATATTACAGACCGTCAACTGGAGTCTGAACGCCTCCACCAACACCAACAACTTTGGCAACAACCCCATATATCTGTTTTCGCGCGGCGGCACTAATGAGTTTAACTCCGGCGCGATAGACGACTTCCGCATCTACAACAGTGCCCTCACGGACGCCCAAATCCAGAAGATCTACAACAGTACGAGATTGGTATCGCTGGCGGTAACGCCGAACAATCCAACTCTGACCACCGGGCAGCGGCAGCAGTTTACGGCGATTGGAACTTACAAGGACGGCAGCACGAAGGATCTGAGCAGTTCAGTCACCTGGACTTCCAGTATCCCCTCAGTCGCCATTGTGAGCAACAGCGGTCTGGCCACTGCGGTGGCTGTCGGCAGCACCACAATTCAGGCGACTTCCGGCTCCATCAACGGCTCTGCTGCCCTGACGGCCAGCGTGGCTAACATGACGGCTGGTGTCGCTGACCTGGCTCAGGCCATGAGCATCGCGTATGTGCAGGGTAATTCCGCTACCCCCCAACAACCTCAGACCGCGGTGAGTATCACGTTCATCGCTGCGCAGGCTGCCGGTGACCTCAACGTCGTAGTCGTGGGATGGAACGACAGCACGGCGACTGTGAGCTCGATAACCGACTCGAAAGGCAATGTGTATGCGCGCGCCGTCGGTCCAACGACCGTTAACGGCTACCTGTCTCAATCCATCTACTACGCCAAGAACATCGCTGCGGCGGCGGCTGGAGCCAACACGGTTACCGTGACGTTTTCCACGCCGGCGTCCTATCCCGATATCCGCATCCTTGAATACAGTGGCGCAGATCCGAACAACCCGGTGGATGTGACGGCCGCGAACACCGGCAGTAGCGCCAACAGCAGCAGCGGCTCGGCGACCACTACAAACGCAACGGATCTGATCTTCGGAGCGAACATCGTTGCGACCGCAACCAGCGGGCCGGGCAGCGGCTTCACCAAACGCCTGCTCACGTCGCCAGACGGCGACATCGCGGAAGACCAGATGGTCGCAGCGACAGGCAGCTATAGCGCCACCGCGCCACTTTCATCTGGACGGTGGATTATGCAGATGGTCGCCTTCCGCACCTCGGGTGGAGGCCCTCAGTTGGTGTCGATAGCGGTGACGCCGGCCAATGCTTCGATTGCCGCCGGGACGCAGCAGCAATACACGGCCACGGGGACTTACAGTGACGGCAGCCACCAAAACCTGACTAGTTCTGTGACCTGGACGTCGAGTGCAACCACTGTGGCCACCATCAGCAGCGGCGGCCTGGCCACGGGTGTGGCCGCAGGTAGCACGACCATTCGGGCGACCTCGGGGTCGATCAGCGGCTCCACTGGCCTGACAGTTACAGCGGCCACCCTGCTGTCGATCGCTGTGACTCCGGCGAATGCCTCGATTGCCGCCGGACAACAGCAGCAGTTCACCGCCACCGGAACCTACAGCGACGGCAGCCACCAGAATCTGACTAGTTCGGCGACCTGGACCTCGAGTGCCACCACTGTGGCCACCATCGGCAGCGGCGGCCTGGCGACGGGTGTGGCCGCAGGTAGCACGACCATTCGGGCGACCTCGGGGTCGATCAGCGGCTCCACTGGCCTGACAGTTACAGCGGCCACCCTGCTGTCGATCGCTGTGACTCCGGCGAATGCCTCGATTGCCGCCGGACAACAGCAGCAGTTCACCGCCACCGGAACCTACAGCGACGGCAGCCACCAGAATCTGACTAGTTCGGCGACCTGGACCTCGAGTGCCACCACTGTGGCCACCATCGGCAGCGGCGGCCTGGCGACGGGTGTGGCCGCAGGTAGCACGACCATTCGGGCGACCTCGGGTTCGGTTAGCGGCTCCGCCACCCTGACGGTGACGGCCACGGCCAACTTCACAATTGCCGCCTCGCCGGCTTCCCTTAGTGTGGTGCAAGGCAATCAGGGCACCTCGACCATCACCACCACCGTCAGTGGGGGCTTCAATAGTGCGATCACGCTGTCCGCCGCAGGCGTGCCTTCGGGTACGACAGTGAGTTTCAGTCCCAACCCGATTGCGGCGCCGGGCTCGGGCAGCTCGAGCATGACCATAACCGTGGGCGCCAACACCCCGACGGGGACTTATCCCATCACCGTGACCGGCAATGGCGGGGGAATCCAGCACACCGCCGCGGTCACGCTAACGGTGGCATCCACAACGATCAGTTATGTGCAGGGCAATTACGCAATCCCCCAGACGCCGCAGAGTACGGTGAGTGTCACGTTTAACGCCGCGCAGTCCGCCGGCAATCTCAATGTCGTAGCCGTGGGATGGAACGACAGCACAGCCACGGTCACCTCGGTTGTCGACGCAAAAGGTAATACCTATACGCGCGCTGTCGGCCCCACCATTGTCAGTGGAACACTTTCGCAATCGATTTACTACGCCAAGAACATCGCGGCCGCCACCGCTGGATCCAACGCTGTTACCGTGACCTTTTCCAGTGCCGCGACATCCCCCGACATTCGCATTCTGGAATACAGCGGTGCCGACCCGAGCAGTCCCGTGGACGTTACCGCGGCCAACTCGGGCAACAGTGCCACCAGCAGCAGTGGTTCGGCAACCACGACCAATGCGACCGATCTGATCTTTGGGGCAGACATCGTCGCGACCCTCACCAGCGGCCCAGGCAGCGGCTTCAGCCGTCGTTTGCTCACCTCCCCGGACGGCGACATCGCCGAAGATCAGATGGTTACAACTACGGGCAGCTATGGCGCCAGCGCACCTCTCACCTCGGCCGGGCCTTGGATTATGCAGATGGTTGCCTTTAGGACAGACCCGCCGGCGTTGGTTTCAATAGCAGTTTCTCCGACGAATGCTTCGATTGTGGCAGCAGGACAGCAGCAGTTCACTGCCACCGGAACCTACAGTGATGGCAGCCAGCAGAACCTGACCAACTCGGCCACTTGGACGTCGAGCGCGACGTCGGTCGCAACAATCAATACCACCGGTCTAGCCACCGGCATAGCGCAGGGCAGCACCACCATTCGGGCGACTTCAGGTCAGATTAGCGGCTCCGCTACTCTTACAGTTACGGGGTCAGGAAACTTCACAATTTCAGCATCACCTGCCTCGCTCAGTGTCTTGCAAGGCAATCAGGGTAGCTCGACCATCACCACCACAATCAACGGGGGCTTCAACGCCTCCATCGCACTCTCCGCCGCGGGCGCTCCTACAGGCACGACAGTGAGCTTCAATCCGGCCGCGATCGCAGCCCCCGGCGCGGGCAGCTCGACCATGACCGTCACCGTGGGGGCCAGCACCCCGACCGGGACTTATCCCATCACCGTGACCGGCAATGGCGGGGGAATTCAGCACACCGCCACGGTCACGCTAACCGTAACCGCGGCACCCAACTTCACCATCTCAGCCTCGCCAGCTTCTCTTAGTGTGCTGCATGGCAATCAGGGTAGCTCGACCATCACCACCACCATCAGCGGGGGCTTCAACGCTTCCATCGCACTTTCCGCCTCGGGCGCTCCCACCGGCACCACCGTGAGCTTCAATCCGGCCACAATCGCGGCACCTGGCGCGGGCAACTCGACCATGACCATCACCGTTGGCGCCAGTACCCCGACCGGGACTTATGTCATAACGGTGACCGGGAGTGGAGGGGGCATTATGCGAACGGTGACGGTGAGCCTAACGGTCACTGCCCAGGTGGCTCTGTCGTGGACTGCGAGTACATCGCAGGGAGTCGTCGGCTACAATGCTTATCGGTCCCTGACTTCAGGTGGGCCGTATACAAAAGTTAATTCTAGCTTGATTGCCGCTACCAGCTACACCGACCAGACGGTACAGAGCGGATTGACATACTACTATGTAGCTACAGCTGTCAACGCACAACAGGTCGAAAGTTCGTACTCGAACCAAGCTGTCGCTACCGTTCCTTAACACGCCCAAGTCTGGCTAAACTAATGGGACACAGGACGCTGTTTGCGAGCCAGCAAACAGCGTTTCCAGTCAGCCGAAAAACGCCCTCCTCGACGTGTACAGGCTGAATGCCGCCATACTAGAAACCCACCTTAATACGCAGTGCACAGCTACCCGGTGGGGCAACGGAGTTGCCGGAGAATAAACCTGCAAAATTGATCAGGTTGAGACGGTTGGTAAGATTCGTCATGTCGAATTGGATACTCATGACGACGTTGTCCCGCTTCCGAAGATCCGCACCGACGGAAGCATTCAGCGAGAAGTTAGGCTCGATCCGTCCTCTTTCGAAGTTCACGCGATCAACCACCTGTTGACCGTACTCTGCCAGCGCCTGCTCATATGTGCCGTCAAAGTCCACTGGCAGGCCGCTCCCGTAATCCGCACCGGCTGCGCCCCACAACCACGGCTTGAACTGATAGCGAAAACGGGCGCGCACCGTGTTGCGCTGGTCCTGGGAAACCCAGAAGCGCCCGCCTAGTTGGGTCAGAGCGTTGGTCGCATCCTGCCCGAGGAAGAGCCCTCCCGTCACTGGAAAGTAAGCTGATCCCACCATGTAGGAGTAGCTCACGAACCCCGAGAAACGCCCCCAGTTCGGAACGCCGATCTTCCCTTCTGCGCCATAGATGTTGGCTTTGCGAAAGGCAATGGGAAAAGCGACGGGCGTGTTGAGCAGCAGGTTGTCGTCGGCGAAGTTGTTGACGTTTCGCCGATAGTAATTGGCGTCAAGCCTGAGCTGCCCAAAGAAGCCCTTCGTCATGCCCACTTCGTAGTAATTGCCGTGCGACGGTTCCACAGGCAGACGCAGAATTTGGGGGTTCAGCACGACGACGTCGGGCGAACTGGCCAGCAGTATATTTTCGAAAGACGGTGTCTGAAAGACCCGATCATAGGCGGCGTGGACCAGCAGGTCGCCTTTGGCAAAGTAGCGCGAGATACCCAGGCGGGGGCTGATCGCATTCTGATTGACGATGAGCTGGTAGTGGTCCCAGCGAATACCAGCGCTAACCGTCCACTGGCCGAGGTGGATCAAGTCCTGCACGAAGGCGGACTGTTCGAGGTCCGGGCGATTGCCAGCAAAGCTGAACTTAGATGGCGTGCCAGGATCGAATTGCGATGGGTCCGTGATTACGTCAGCGAAGCGTTCGTGCAGGAAGATGTTGTCCGATTCGGCGCCAACCTTCCATTCCTGTCTTCCGTGGTGAATGGAAATCGTTCCTTTGAAATAGGCTTCGGTGAAGTTGTTATCTTGGAAGGCGATGATGGGCGTGGACAGCAGGTTCGACGACAGGTTGTTTGAGTTGTCGCGCACCATTCCTCCAACGTTCCCGACGGTGTTGGCAGAGAAAAGGTGTTGATAGGAGAACATCCCCAGATTCTCAAAGATGTCGCCATCCTGCCTTTGACCTGCGGCTTGCTGCACGTACTCGTTGGGAATGTCGAAGCGCGCCAGCTCATGCCGGAACATTAGGCTTAGGCGGTCACGCGGAGTGAAATCGCGCTCATAGAAGCCGGAGAAATCACCCGTAGTTCCATTGTTACTGTAGTTCTCAGGAACGGGAGGACTCAGGTAGCGGCCTGACATAGCGCCGGCCGCAGTGACCCCGAGAGTGTTCTTCCCATCGAGGTATTGCAGCAAGACGTAGCTGCTACCAGTGTCGAAACTCCCACCCGACAGAACTACCTCTCCATGGAGACCTTGCCGAGTGTCTCTCGCGGTGTTCACTTCCACCACCCCGCCCATCTTCCGCCCATATTCGGCCGGAATTCCGGCGGTGTAAACGCTCATCGATTGCAGACCGTCGGCTTCAATTTCTGGTCCATATCCGGGCGAACGATTGTCTGTAAGCGGAATTCCATCAAGGACGAACTGCGTTTGGTATTCCGACCCGCGGGGATGGAGTACCGCGTTTCCCTCATAGAGCCATCCCGGCTGCGAGTTTACCAAGTCTTGCAACGATCGACCCGGCAGTGATGTGACTCGGCCTTCAATCGCTTCTGAGCCAATCTGGTTGACGCTGCCGGCACTTTGAGGATCGATAAGAGTGTCGCTCCCCGTCACTTCTATGGTGGTTTCGATCGAAACCAGACCGAGTTTAACCAGCTTGTCGGTCGGAGCGGCGGAACGAACCTCAACTGAGCCCGAGAAGGGAGCTAAATCCAGCATGATGGATTTTCAGAAGATACACACCGAACGGCAGGCGCTTAATCTCAAGATTGCCGGCATCATCGGTCAGCAGCGATTGCCGATAATGGTTAGCCTCGCTGACGATCTCCACAGAGCTCTTCGCCGCCAAGCCAGTTGGGTCCGTCACTTTCAGGCGGAGTCCACCTGTGTTGCTCTGCGCAAACAGGGAAGCAACCAGAACGACAAGAACCAGGACCCTATTCACGGAAATTCGGCTTTGTGACTACCTGCAATAGACGTTGAGGCTAATAATTATGGAAGGCGTTCCGTGAACTCGGCTTCGCGAGCGTCTTCACAGGCAACTCGCAAAGCGAGGCTCGATGGCCGTTTGAACCGGACCCTGTAACCAGACTTCTCTGTCGCCTGTATTGCAAGGACCGGCTCGGCCCGCAAACGGAAACTCATAATATGTGGTCCACAACGTTAAGCACAAGCTCATATTTTGCTATATCCCGCCGCAGCGCTTGGCCCACATTTCTTGGGGGCGAAACCCAGGTTTTAAAGCGAGTCGCTCATGGATATACGCAGTGCGCTGGACGGTACACTCGTCAAGGATTCAACGCAATTTTAAAATAGTGCCAATTCTACAGCCCCACCTATGGAGCCGACGGGCGTTTCGCAACTCCACCTTCGGGATCTTGACAGCCAGTGAGAGAAAGGGCCAGACTTACTTACTTCGAAGTTAATAAATCGGAGAACCTCAAGGAGAGAATATGCTGTTTATGTTTCGCCGAAGCGTGTCGCTACGCTCAAGCCAGAGGAAGCTTTGCTGGGTTGATGCTGACAGCGTCTTCGGGACGGCGGCTCGCTCATATGCCAGCCGTTCCAGTCATCAACGAGCGGTTGTTGCAACTTTTGGATACTGCCGATCTGGTATTGTTCGACGGAACATTTTGGAGCGATGACGAACCGATTCAGGGCCAAGGCGGCGGGGCTAGCGCACGCGAAATGGGGCATGTTCCAATATCCGGGGCCGAGGGCAGCTTGCGCGTGCTGGTTGGGTTGCAGCGTCCGCATAAGGTTTTTGTGCCGTGAATAACACGAATCCCATGCTGGATGAGTCCAGCCCCGAATACCGTGAGTTAGGGGTGGCGGGCTGGGAAATGGCGGAGGATGGGTGGCGCCTTCGATGTGTAGAAACTGTTTCAGACCTGCCGATTCTTTCGACAGACGAGCTGAAAATTCGATTGCTGCAGGTCGGCCAGGAACGGTATCACCATCAGCATCCGTTTCACCTCATGACGCACGATGGTAAGTTGAGCCGCGGGCAAAAGCAGGCCTAGGCCTTGAACCGCTACTATTATCAGAGCCGCATTCCGATCAAGGACCGATTAGCTTTTCCGCAGCGACGAGCCGGACTTTCGCCGGGCATGGCGAAAGCACGTCGTGGATCACGATGGTGATTCGCGTCGGCCAAAGTCGAGCGGGAGACCTTGCCGCGGAACGGGCCACACACCGCTGAAATTCTTTTTCGGGCAGATGCCGGACCAGTTGCGAGAACACGTGCGGCCAGAGTTCATTCATCATTGTTTCACCCTGCAAGACAGCCTTAGAAAGCCGATTTTGGCCATTTGCTACTCAGATCGTTCTCGCTTCGACCATGCGTTATAACGCTTATTTTAAATGGATTAGCACGGCCTTCCGAGATTTTATCCGGACAGCAGTGCGGTTGTGTTTTTGACTGCGTCGTCGCAAGATGGTGTAAGGGATTGGTCTTTTGCACCCGCACCCACGTAACCAACCGCCGGTTTAGCCGCCGTCTTCCGCTCTGCCCACCCTGTGAGCCGGAGCAACAGGAACAATCCTGCCAGAGCGAAAACAAAGAACACGATTCCTCCGTGGTGATGTAGTGGACCGTTTAGAACATCTGGATCCACATACATTCCAATCATTGATAGGGTGAAGATTCGAAACCCGTTCTTGGCAATGGAAAAAGGAATCGCAGCGAGGACCACAAAGATCTTTCCCCAGGCTGTACGAAGCAAGAATTGGGCCAGCACCATACAGGTGACCAGGAGCATCAGGCTCGAGCGAATACTGCTGCACTCTTTAGCAACTTCTAGCGACTGCCCTGGCGTGAAGAGTACAACGCCATCCTGCACCACTGGCACACGGGCTATAGCAAAAAGCACATGGGCGGCGGATGCGGATCCTTGTTGCAAAAAGCTCACGATACGGTTTAAGACAAACCCAGGAATAGGAACCAGCCACAGCAAGAAGCACAAAGGAAAAGCGCACATCCGGAAAATGCGGTTGCCGAAGCAACAGACAATTGCCCCAATCCACCACGTGACAACAGCCAACATGCTCAGTGAAAGCTGTACGTCGGACGAGACCCTGCTTGCCCGCCCCCAGGCGTCCCCCATAAATCCAATGAGAACGGCTAGGACCAAGAGAACCGAACCAGTGCGTAAGTTCGGCTCAGGTCGCGCGAGTCGCCATTTCCTGTCCGAGAGAATCAGAGCAACGCTAAAGGGGATGATCAAAAGTATGTGAGTGTATGCATCTTTTTGCAGCGCCAACGCAAATGTAGCGACGAGGGTATGCCACCAGAGAATCAGGGAAACCACACACAGGAAAACAAAGCTGCGGGGTGTGGACGATAGAGTCATTTTCGATCACACCGCTGCGTGCTCGTCGTCCCGGATCTCTACCGCACTGTGCGGTGTGGCGACTTCGTACTCGATATGGTCACCGGCCAACTTGGCAAACGCTAGTTTGGCGCGCTCCGCACCCGGACCTTCAATCCCCCACTGGCCATCACGCTCTACCACGCGCATTTCGCGCCGCAACCGCCACCATTGATCCACCTCGCCTGGAAGAGCGAACCACAGTCGCTCGCTTGACCTCAATTGCTGTAAGAAGCTCAGCAATGCTCGATAGACATTGCGTGCTCTCTTCTCGATGACATAGTCCGGATGAACGAGAAAGCTCACCAAGCCGTTCTTCTTCAAGATTGCCTCGGTTTGCATCTTCCACAAATCCAGGGAATAATCACCGAGCAAGTGAAACAGCATGTAGTCTTGCGTGGTAGTGAGAGGAATTTCCAAGACGTCGCCGACAAAATATGGCATCACAGTACAGCAGCCGCCTCGCTGTGGATCGAGATGTGCGGCATTCGGCACAGACATGTCAAAGGAAAAGTGCAGCGCATCATACCAATCCTGATTTCTGTATAACACAGCAGACCGAAAGCCTTTAGCACCATAGATTTCGCCATATCTGTTGATCTTCTCTGCGCGACGCAAGAATTCCTCCTTATCGCGAAAAAGATGACCATCATGATTGAGGTCCTGGATGTTAACCTCGAACTTCCGATCGCGTATGGCTTGAACCAGGGCGGCGGAGATCTTGTGGCGTCCCTCGGGCACCAGCTGAAATGATGCCTTGACGCCAAAAGAGTCATCTATATTCATTAGTTCTGTGCAGAAACTCTGCCCTCTCTCGGCTTCGACGTCATGAGCCAGCACTACGCAGCTTTGAGCACCACGGGGCCAAAACCAGACGAATGGTACACTGTCAACTCCTTTGGCTTTCATGGAGCACAACAGCAGCCGTTCATTTAAGTTCTCGACGGTCATGTCCACGGGCCAATGAGGGAAGACAAGGTTTCTGCCAACCGTTCGAATGAACTCTTTGAACCTGCTTGCGGATGTTGACGTGCATCAATGGGCGTAGGAAGTAATATGCACTCACCAACGATTGCTTCCACCGGTTCAAGGCACTAGGACGAAAACAATTCGCATAACGCTCAAAATGCAGGTTTTCGACTACATCTGCTGGGTCAAACGGCAAGAGAACGCTTGAGCCGTGAGCTGTTACATCGTTCAGGACGTCATAGAGGACAGCGTCAGCTCGGCCCGCCCGAAAACCTGATGTCGACCGTCCATAGCAAATCAAATCCTCCCCAAATCGAAAAAAACCTGCATCATCCGATAGCCGGCCCTTTAATTGAAGGTCTACAAACTTATCAGGACAGCGGTAGTGATTAATCAACGCTGCGTTCATTGGAGCCCAAGCATAGAAACTCTTCTAGCGTCCGGAACCTCGACGCTCAGGCCGTGGCCGACGCCCGAACGCCGCAGTCTCACAATCGGCAACCTCGCTACCTGCCGTGAGCGAGAACTGCTGGATTCTAGCACCATCTATGGAGAATGTTGGCAGTGTGTCGAGGTTTTATTTGGGGCAAGACTCTCCCCGCGCCTCTTTTAACGCGCCATTTCGCTCTCCTGGAGCTCTGCGTTCTTCGCCACCACCGCTGCTGCGGACTAAGGCTCGCGTTCCTAATCTTGCGATGAAAAGAGTTGGACCAGACGGCGCCGTGGGTCGAGGCTGTGGGCGCTGACGTTTCCGCAGGCGAGCAATGGACAGGCCACGGCGGGCATAAATCGGATACTTCGCATTTCCTACTTCTTATGGCAATGTTTCAATCCATCGGACCAATCGTCCGCTTGCACGTTTCGTCACCCGTTGTCGGGCTGGGAAGCGGAAGTCGTTCCGACAGTTCTTTCCTTTGGGTTACAGCCTGGGCACCAGCGCAAAAGGCGGCCTGGTACGCCGTAAGAAGTATCTGTTTCTGGACACTCCAGTTCAAACTGCCTTCGATTCGACTTCTACCAATCGCACCCAGTCGACGACGCATCGACGGCGAGTCCAACAACGTGGCAATCTGATCGCCAAAGTCGAAAACGTCGTTCGCTCTTGCATATAGTGCCGCATCGCCCGCCGATCGGCGGCCTTCGGTGAGGTCGTATAGCACCACTGGAACTTCATAGGCCATGTACTCAAAGATCTTGATCATAGTAAGAATGTCGTTCAAGTCGTTGTATGGGTCTGGCGCCACGCCTACTTCCGCCGTAGCAAGATAGGCGAGCAGATCATCAGAGTATAGTGGGCCGGTAAACTTTACGTACTCGTCGAGGTTTCGACCGGCAACATGAGCTTTCAGTCGGGGTACCTCCGTTCCTGGACCGATTAGTACAAAAAGCGTGTCGCGGTAGCCCCTTTTTTTCACAAGGTAATCGATGGACTCTAAAAGCAGGTCGACGCCGTCCTGCGGGCCCATCACACCCACATAGACGACGAGATGCTTTCGTCCTTCCTTAAGTTCCGGCCGCGGCGCTCTTGGCCGAAAGTCTTTCAGGTCGGGGCATCCTCGGACTACGAAACTGCGATCCGGAGAAATCCCGCCGCGATCGAGGGCGATCTCTTTGAGGGAATCATTTGTCGCAATCGCCACGTCTGCAGTGCGAAACGTCAGCCACTCGGCTAGGCGGACCATTTGGTAAAGAAAACCCTTCCGAAGGAACCGTGCCTCGTAAAGCTCCCGGGTCGGGTCGTGATGGTCAAAGATGAATCGCACGCCCAGTAACTTGAAGAAAAAACCAATCAAAAAGATAGTATCTGGAGGATTGCAGGCTTGCAGAATGCGGAAGTGGGTACGCGCGTAAACCCTGAGCGCGAGTACAAACTCCGCAGTTAGCGCCCATCCATATTCAATGAGATATGCGAGCTTTCCGGACGCCTCCCACATAGCGTGCCGATAAATCTCAATGCCATCCAAAGTCTCGCGCGATCGTTCACATCCCAGGCCTTTCGGGCAAATAACCGAAACGTCGTATCCAGCTTCCTTAAGGGCCAGCGCTTCCTTCCACACGCGACGATCCGGGGGCACAGGTAGATTCTCGACAATTATGCAGACCGCCACCGGCTTCCGGGCAGTTCTGTTCATTCCCCGTCCAGGGCCGCCCACAGTATGAAGATTTCCGAATGTGTGTCTCGAAAGGCTGCGGCTTCGAAAGCCTGTAATAAGCTAACCGGCGAGCAGGTCGCGCTGTCTTGCCATTTAGCACGAAGAGTTGCAGTTTGTTGGAAGCCGCTCGTCCGCTTCAAGCAGGTCTAACCCTCTTGGCAGCCAGCCCGTTTCCGATCATAAGCTCAGCTGCATCCTCTGAAACCAAGGCACAGATCAGTTGCTAAGCGTGAGACTCGCGCCTGTCGGACTGGCACGCGACCCATCAGCAACCTCACCTACTCAAACACGCGTTTGTCTGAAGAGTTGTCGGAGCTTCCTTAAATTTGATCGTCGCCGAAGGGCACCTCGGCGCGGTTCAAAACAAAACACCTGCTTGGCGTACGACCAGAAACTTCGCGCCATGGACTGGGGCGCCTTCTTCACCTGCTCCGTGCCGTAAGCGTAGCACTCTTATGCCCCTCGGCACCAACCCTGTTAGTGAATTATCTGTTGCCCCCTCTTGCAAGATTTCCTCCGTTTAAGCGACCGGTTAGTGCCATCTGCATATCCAGCGGTGCGATTACGATCATCACCTGAGGCAGAACTCCGCGGCAATCTCCCCCACCATTGAAGTCTCCAGCATGGACATATGCAGGAACGGTACTCGGAGTCAGCGAGGAAGACTACTTGACTAAAGTTCGAGTTCACCTGCCACTTCAAGGCAACAGGCCATAGGCGTCGAGTTGCCTCTGTCCAGCGACAAATACCTTTCCGTTCGCGACCAGTGGGATCGAGAACTTCGTGGCCCAATCCATGGTGTCCCGGCCCCCAGCCTCACTGCTATCGTACAGTTCATTGGCCAGGTTCGTAGCGTCATAAGCAAAGAGCACACCCGGAACACCCGAATCATTATTCGCGCTCGGCCCATTGTTCTGTATGGCCCACACTATCCCATTGGTGTTGCCATTGGCAGACACTGCGAAAGATCCTCCACGAATCGGATAAATCGCAGCCGATTGGGAAGTCGGGGCCGTCGATAATAAACCGTTGGTCAGCTGAAACGCCTTCAGCGTGTCATTCACGGCAGCGAAATACACATAACCATTGAAGTAGACCGGCGCACTAAAATTACCAATCTCTTCATTTCCGTTTGGCAGAGCGCCGACTAGGACCTGTACGATCTGGTTATCGCTATTCGAGTTGTAGTGGCCCATGTTGTCTCGATTGATCACATAGATCGTTCCACCCTTGCCGGCACTGATCAGCAGATGCGGATAAAGACCCGCGGTTTGGTCGACCAGCAGCACGGGACCGGCGGACCCGAGATCGAGATTATTGACATCCATGTTTAGCTGGTCATGAGGAGTGAAGTAGTCGACCACGCTGCCGTTGGGGGCGAGCTTTTCGATGCTGTCTCCGTAGTCGACGCCGCCAGAACTGACATCGAAGCCGCCATTGCTGGTCGTGAAATAGATGTTCCCAGTCGCGTCGGTGGCCAAACCGCCACCGCTTTGCCAGATGCCGCCTCCGTTATCGTTGGGAGTTGCGTTGTATGCCATCACTTGCTGGAGAGTGGTCGCGTTATACCCCAAGACCCAGCCGTGCCACGGGGTATTATCGCCATGGGATCCGAATGCGAAATACACAACCCCATTGCTAAGCAGCAGACCGGGCCGCTGGTTTTCCCGCAGAGCGTCAAAGGCCACTTGGCCACCTGACGATCCTGACCCGGTCCCTGGAACGCTTGCCGCAATGACAACGGGACCACCGAACTTCTCCGCACCCGTGGTGATGTCGAGAGCGTGCAGCCGCTGCACGTAGTTCGCCCCCTCCTTCGTCTTGGCGACTACGTACATGGTTCCAGTGGCCTGATCAATCACGGGCGTTCCGGTTATTCCTATTTGAGTAGGAATGTCGCCGCATTCGCCCACATCGGCGCACGGGACCGGAGTGACCCCAGTCCTGAGAAAACTCACCTGCCAGAGGGGAGTACTGCTCAAGCCGTCAGCGTCGAAGGCGTATACGGAATCGTTTTCAGTCGCCACATACACAACGTTGTGGAAGCCCTTCCCGGGAATGCTGACATTGGCCACATAAAGTGGTGACGCGAACGCAATCCCATCGAGGGAATACGAGAAAAGCTTT
The DNA here is from genome assembly GCA_963798275.1 of uncultured Acidobacteriaceae bacterium. Taxonomy (GTDB): domain Bacteria; phylum Acidobacteriota; class Terriglobia; order Terriglobales; family Acidobacteriaceae; genus CAWCTB01. Next base: position 80,311 of record CAWCTB010000024.1, on the reverse strand, counting down.
CCAAATTGACCCGGATTAACGTTGGCCGGAGTCAGTACCGTCTCATTGTTATTCTGTCCGGTTCGCAGGTTGTCATTGTGGTACGTAAGTGTGCCGGCGTAGTTGCTGACGTATACCGTCGCGTTTGCTGCTTGCTGTTGGTCGGTGGTCGCAGTCACGGTATGAGTGCCGACGCTGGCTGGAGGCGTGTATAGCCCTGCCGTCGTAATCGTTCCCGTAGATGACGAGCCGCCAACCACACCGTCAACCAGCCAGGTGACATTCCCGAAGCCGGTACTCGCAGTGAACTGCTGTGTCTGAGTGAACGTCAAGACCGAGGCCCGCGGGCTGACCGAAAATCCGGCTGTAACTGTCAGGCTGGTGGAGCCGCTGATCGAACCTGAACTCGCCTGAATCGTTGTGCTCCCCGCCGCGAGGCCGCTGGCCAAGCCACCGCTACCGATGGTCGCGATTGTGGGAGCACTGGAAGTCCAGATCACCGAATTCGTCAGGTCCTGATGACTGCCGTCGCTGTAGGTCCCCGTGGCGGTGAACTGCTGGTAAGCTCCTATCGCGATCGAAGGACTCACCGGTGTTACCGCAATGGACACTAATACCGGACCTCCCGGGGGCGTGCGGAACGCCACCATCTGCATGATCCACGCCCCAAATGAAAGCGGCGCGGTGGCGCTATAGCTGCCTGTCGCCGCGACCATCTGGTCTTCCGCGATGTCACCGTCCGGGGAGGTGAGCAGGCGAGCGGTGAAGCCACTGCCCGGCCCGGTGGTTCCGGTCGTAACGATGTTGGCGCCAAAGACCAGATCCGTCGGATTGGTCGTTGTCGCCGAGCCACTGCTGCTAGTGGAGCTGTTGCCTGTGTTCGCGGCCGTTACATCCACGGGGTTGTTGGGGTCCGCACCGCTATATTCCAGGATACGAATATCCGGATACTCCGCAGCAGTGGAGAAGGTCACCGTGACCGTGTTGGCCCCCGCGGCTGCGGCCGCAATGCTCCGGGAGTAGTAGATCGACTGTGACAGGGTGCCGCTGATGACGGTGGGGCCAACAGCAAGTGTATAAGCGTTGCCTTTGGAATCTGTAACGGAACTGACGCTGGCCGTGCTGTCGTTCCATCCGACCACCACAACGTTTAAATCGCCGGCGCTCTGCGCCGCCGTATAGGTGACGTTCACCGCCGTCTGCGATGTTTGGGGAGTTGCGTAGTTGCCTTGCACATAGCCGATGCCTCCGGACAATGGTGTAACCGTCAAAGTGACCGTAGCGGTTTGCTGGATCCCTCCGCCGTTGCCGGTCACCGTGATGGGATAAGTCCCCACCGCCGTGCTCGACCCGACCGTTATGGTCATGGTCGAGTTGCCCGACCCAGGCGCCGCGATGGTGCTCGGATTGAAGCTCACCGTCGTGCCCGTGGGCATCCCCGAAGCCGACAGACTGATCGCGCTGTTGAAGCCTCCACTGATGGTCGTGGTGATGGTCGACGTCCCCGCATTGCCCTGCACCACACTCAGCGATGGCGGTGCGGCCGTAAGCGTGAAGTTTCCAGGCGACACTGTAGTACCAGTAGCTACGTTAGAGTAGGGACCCACGTTACCCGCTGTGTCTTGGGCTCGTACTCGATAGTTGTAAGTGGTCCCGGACGTCAATCCGGTATCGCTATAAGTAGCATCCGTCGATGTGCCAATCTGGGTGAAGTTGGTGCAGGTGGCGCCTTGGCAACGCTCCACGAAGTAATTGCCAATGGTTCCGTGGGTCTCGGTCGATTGCACCCACGAAAGATCAATCTCGGTAAGAGACGATGTTGTGACGGTCAGGTTCCCCGGCAACGATGGGATCGTAGGGGGCGTGGTAATGGACACCACCGATGAGTATGGCCCTATGTTTCCGCTGGTGTCTTCGGCCCGGACCCTGTAGCTGTAGCTCGCAGAAGCCGTCAGGCCGTTGTCGTTATAGCTCGTGCCGGCCGGAGTGCCGACCTGGACAAAGCTGGTGCAACCTGTTCCCTGACAACGCTCCACCAGATATTCGGCGATCGTACCGCCGTTCTCGGTAGACGCCGTCCAACTCAGCGTTGTTTGATTAGAATTGTTGTTCGCGGCCACAATGTCAGACTGCCAAGTCTGCGAGGTGTTGAGCGCGAATGTTGCGTTGTAGACACCTGGAACCGCTGCCGTGCCTGACTCGGCATCCAGGAAGTTCGAAGACGCTCCTGGTTGCTGCGTGAATCCAGTGCCCGACGTGAAGACCGCCCCGGCAGAGACCTTTACCCATCCCATGAGCAAGTCGTTCGCAGTCGTCGTTGTTATGTTGGGGCTAACGACATTTACGGATTGCGTTCCATTGTCGCTACCAATCAGCGACACTGCGTCAACCGGAGACGAGATGTTCGTGCCCTTTACCACAAAGATCGACATCACTAAGGACTCCGGTGCGGAGAGCGTCAGGCTGACAGTTTGACCGGGACCCACTATTGGATTTGTCACGTACCAAACTTGTGAACGCAGATCGAAGCCCACATTGGTGTTCGTAGGACCGGCGATCGCGACCCAGGTATTGCCGAGGTTGTCGCTGGGCGTCATGCTCACGCCCGCATGGGATGAGGCGAACATGACAATCAAGTCGCCGCCCGTACTGTCGAAAGGCGCAGTCGTGTGAACGGTCAAGAACGTTGAATTGATGTAGCTCTGCACAGCATCCACGATCGGTGGCGGACCACCATCGATGACCGTAACGTTTGTTGGGGCTGTAATTGTTGCCACCGTCAGCGTAACAGTGGTGGACTGCTGGGTGCCGCCGCCGTTGCCCGTCACCGTGATCGGATACGTCCCCACCGCCGTGTTCGACCCCACCGTGATCGTCATGGTCGAGATGCCCGCCCCCGGCGCCGCTATACTGCTCGGATTGAAGCTCACCGTCGTGCCCGTGGGCATCCCCGAAGCCGTCAGACTGATCGCGCTGTTGAAGCCCCCACTGATGGTCGTGGTGATGGTCGACGTCCCCTGATTGTTTTGCCCGACAGTGAGCGAAGCCGGCGAGGCCGCGATCGCGAAGTTAGACGCCACAGTCACCGTAAGCGTCACCGTGGCGGTTTGCTGGATCCCTCCCCCATTGCCTGTCACCGTGATCGGATACGTTCCTGCCGTGGTGCTCGTGCCCACCGTGATGGTCATGGTTGAGCTGCCCGCCCCCGGCGCCGCTATGCTGCTCGGATTGAAACTCACCGTCGTGCCCGTCGGCATCCCCGATGCCGACAAACTGATCGCGCTGTTAAAGCCCCCGCTGATGGTCGTGGTGATGGTCGACGTCCCCTGATTGCCTTGTCCCACACTGAGCGACGTCGGCGAAGCGGCCATTGTGAAGCTGCCCTGCACCGTAACCGTCAGGCTCGTAGAGCCGTTGATCGAACCTGAGGCCGCCTGAATCGTCGTACTCCCGGCCGCGAGGCCGCTGGCCAAGCCACCGCTACTGATCGTTGCGATTGTGGGAGCACTGGAAGTCCAAATCACCGAATTGGTCAGGTCCTGATGACTGCCGTCGCTGTAGGTCCCTGTGGCAGTGAACTGTTGGTAAGCTCCTACCGTGATCGAAGGATTGACCGGTGTTACAGCAATGGACAGCAATACCGGACTTCCTGGCGTACGGAAGGCGACCATCTGCATGATCCACTGCCCCGATGGGCTAACCGGCGCGGTCGCGCTATAAATGCCCGTGGCCGTAACTGTCTGGTCTTCCGCGATGTCGCCGTCCGGTGACGTGAGCAACCGCCTAGTGAAACCGCTGCCCGGCCCAGTAGTACCGGTCTGAACCAGGTTCGCTCCAAAGATCAGATCCGTCGCGTTTGTGGTCGTCGCCGAGCCGCTGCTGCTGGTCGCGCTGCTGCCCGAGTTCGCGGCCGTTACATCCACTGGGTTGTTCGGATCTGCGCCGCTGTACTCCAGAATGCGAACATCGGGATATGTTGCGGCACTAGCAAAGGTCACAGTAACGGTGTTTGTTCCAGCTACCGCTGCCGCGATATTCTTTGCGTAATAAATGGACTGCGATGCGATTCCACTCTGGACCGTGGGACCGACCGCGCGTGTATATGTGTTCCCCTTGCTGTCGGTGACCGCACTAACAACCGCCGTGCTGTCGCTCCATCCCACTACTACAACATTCAGGTCACCGGCGGTCTGGGCGGCAGTGAAGGTGACACTCACCGCAGTCTGAGGCGTTTGCGGCGTGGCATAATTCCCCTGCACGTAGGTGATGCTTGTCACGGCCGCCGTCACCGTCAGCGTCACCGTGGCGCTTTGCTGGATCCCTCCGCCATTGCCCGTCACCGTGATCGGATACACGCCTACCGCCGTGTTCGACCCCACCGTGATGGTCATGGTCGAGGTGCCCGCCCCCGGCGCCGCTATACTGCTCGGATTGAAACTCACCGTCGTGCCCGTAGGCATCCCCGCAGCCGACAGGCTGATCGCGCTGTTGAATCCCCCACTGATGGTCGTGGTGATGGTCGACGTTCCCGCATTGCCCTGCACCACACTCAGCGATGCCGGTGCGGCTGTAAGCGTGAAGTTGGCCGCCGCCGTCACCGTCAGCGTCACCGTGGCGCTTTGCTGGATCCCTCCGCCATTGCCCGTCACCGTGATCGGATACGTGCCTACCGCCGTGTTCGACCCCACCGTGATGGTCATGGTCGAGCTGCCCGCCCCCGGCGCCGCTATACTGCTCGGATTGAAACTCACCGTCGTGCCCGTAGGCATCCCCGCAGCCGACAGGCTGATCGCGTTGTTGAATCCCCCACTGATGGTCGTGGTGATGGTCGACGTTCCCGCATTGCCCTGCACCACACTCAGCGATGCCGGTGCGGCTGTAAGCGTGAAGTTGGCCGCCGCCGTCACCGTCAGCGTCACCGTGGCACTTTGCTGGATCCCTCCGCCATTGCCCGTCACCGTGATCGGATACGTGCCTACCGCCGTGTTCGACCCCACCGTGATGGTCATGGTCGAGCTGCCCGCCCCCGGCGCCGCTATGCTGCTCGGATTGAAGCTCACCGTCGTGCCCGTAGGCATCCCCGATGCCGACAGCGTGATCGCGCTGTTGAAGCCTCCGCTGATAGTCGTAGTGATGGTCGACGTCCCCTGATTGCCTTGTCCCACACTAAGCGACGTCGGCGAAGCCGCAATCGTGAAGTTACCCATCGCCGTCACCGTCAGCGTCACCGTGGCGCTTTGCTGGATCCCTCCGCCATTGCCCGTCACCGTGATCGGATACGTGCCTACCGCCGTGTTCGACCCGACCGTGATGGTCATGGTCGAGCTGCCCGCCCCCGGCGCCGCTATACTGCTCGGATTGAAACTCACCGTCGTGCCCGTAGGCATCCCCGCAGCCGACAGGCTGATCGCGTTGTTGAATCCCCCACTGATGGTCGTGGTGATGGTCGACGTTCCCGCATTGCCCTGCACCACACTCAGCGATGCCGGTGCGGCTGTAAGCGTGAAGTTGGCCGCCGCCGTCACCGTCAGCGTCACCGTGGCACTTTGCTGGATCCCTCCGCCATTGCCCGTCACCGTGATCGGATACGTGCCTACCGCCGTGTTCGACCCCACCGTGATGGTCATGGTCGAGCTGCCCGCCCCCGGCGCCGCTATACTGCTCGGATTGAAACTCACCGTCGTGCCCGTAGGCATCCCCGCAGCCGACAGGCTGATCGCGTTGTTGAATCCCCCACTGATGGTCGTGGTGATGGTCGACGTTCCCGCAGTGCCTTGGACGACGCCGAGAGATGCCGGCGAAGCCGCAATGGCGAAACTGCCTCTTGTCCGGAAGGCGACCATCTGCATGATCCACCGACCGGATGGCGTCACAGGCGCGGTCGCGCTGTAGCTACCGGTTGCCGCGACCATTTTGTCCTCGGCAATGTCGCCATCGGGCGATGTTAGAATGCGCCGCGTGAAGCCGCTGCCCGTCCCACTAGATGTCGTAACTGTGTTTGCGCCAAAGATCAGGTCGGTGGCATTGGTCGTCGTCGCTGAACCGCTGTTGCTAGAAGTGCTGTTACCGGAACCCGCGGCCGCCACATCGACGGGGTTATTCGGATCCGCGCCGCTGTATTCAAGAATGCGGATATCGGGATAGGCCGCCGCCGCGGAGAACGTTACAGTAACCGAGTTGGCCCCGGCCACTGCCGCAGCGATGTTCTTGGCGTAGTAGATGGATTGAGACAGGTAGCCGCTAACGGTCGTTGGACCGACGGCGCGCGTATACACGTTGCCTTTCGAGTCGGTTATGGAGGTCACAGTAGCCGTGCTGTTGTTCCATCCGACTACGACAACGTTGAGATTACCGGCAGTTTGTGCCGCCGTGAACGTGACGTTCACCGTCGTCTGCGGAGTTTGCGGGTCGGCATAGGCACTCTGAACATAAGAAATGCTTGACGCGGCAAGCATGGCAACCGCATGCAAGCAGCAGGCTGCCGCCGTAATAGATAACACCATCCAGCGTGTTGCCTTGCCATATCCAAACATGTTATGAAACCCGCGTTGCTTCACTCTCCACCCCGCATCTTTGATTTCAAGTTCAGATGAACCCGTATCACCGCCGCCTTCCGAAGAAAGCCTCGACTATAGCTGCAGCTACAGCTAGTCACCCAGGTACTCATTTTTTGGAGGGATCTGCCAGCTCAGGTATTGCGTCGACACGCCACTGCCCGACATTTAATTCGATTTGTGCATTGGCCGAATACTGATGTCCGTCACCTCGGCCGTCGGCGGAAGCATCAATATCTGAACAACCATGGAAGCGACGTCCTCCGGCTGAAGAAGCACTTCCGGGTGATAGGTCTTACCTTCTTCCCGGAACAGTGCCTCCTGCATGGGCGTAGCGGTGCGCCCCAGGTACATGGAAAGCACCCGAATTCCTTTGGGATTCAACTCCTCCCGGAGACTGTCAGCCATCGCCTTCAACGCGTGTTTTGTGGCAGCGTATTGCCCAATCTCGGGTCGTCTTGCCGACAGTCCCACGCTTGAGTTGATGAAAACGATCTGACCTCGGGAAGCGGTCAATAGAGGTAGGAGGTGTTTAGTTAGGAGGTAGGGTGCGCGAACATTGGTAGCATATTGAAGGTCGAGATCCTCGACACGGGCATCCTCCATCCGCCCTCGACAGATGACGCCCGAGCAGTGGACAAGCACGTCGAGCCTGCCGGCATTCGACAAGTGACGAATGAGGTCTTCCAGTTTTTTATCTGCGGTCAAGTCGATCTGGAAGTCCGTCACCTCGGAGAGTGGCCGGACAGCAGCAACCGTTTCTCTCAACCCAGCAGAACTTCTCCCGACAGCGCAGATCCGCGCTCCCTGCTGGGCCAATGCCACTGCGATTGCCCGCCCAATCCCACTGCTGGCTCCGGTGACTACGGCTCTACGACCCACCAACTGACCAGACTCTTGCATTCCGTCGCGACCCATCTCAACCTCTTTGTCAGGTCCTGGCGTGGCATTGCCGCATTGCCGGAGCAGTGATTTCAGAGGCCCCGCAGCACCGAGCCTCTTCGCAGAAGATCAAGCAACCGGCCGGGTATCGGCCATGCCCTGCATCATCATCGCACCGCACGCCCGCAAGATGTGCTGGGCCTTTCACGGGCTTCGCCCAAGCACTGCCGAGAGAATAGGCTGCTCGATCCCCTGGTTCAGCCGACTGCCCTGTTGCGACGACCTTCTCTCCGAACCACTCCACAACCGCCTCGCCGGTGGGCTAATGAAATAGGAGTTCCCCCGGCTCTGCCGGGGAGGCACGCGAAGTTTGACAGATACGGGAGTCCATCCAAGAAACTCCTGGTGTGAGCCGCGAAGCACACGCAAAGGAGAAACTGGATGGACGAGGATGAAAGCTTAAGCCACTCGGAATGGGAGTGCAAATACCATGTGGTGTTTATCCCGAAGGGCCGCCGGAAAGCGTTGTATGGGGACCTGAGGAAGTATTTGGGAGAGGTGTTCCGCAAACTGGCGGAGCAGAAGGAGAGCCGGATTGAGGAAAAGCATCTGCTGCCGGATCACGTGCACATTTCGAGAGTACATCCACGCGCGGGAGGAAGAGGACAAGCGCTTGGATCAGTTGAACATGTGGCGCTGAAGTGGCCACCCGCAGGTGACCAAGAACATCGGGGCCGCGTTAGCGACCCCGCATAGCCGCTTCCAGCGGCTCACAAACTAAATCGTTGTGTACCACCGCTCAAGCCGACGCCAAGCTCTTCTCTTCCACCGTAGAACCCCCCTTTAGTCCGCGGAGGAGATCCACATATAGAGATTTCTGTCCTGTGACGAACCAGAGCATCCCAAAGTAGATGACGAAAAGAACGGTATTTTCTAGTACGAGGCGAGGCAAAGGAGATAACACTTGGCCGCACATTAGACGTGCTCCAACGGCGAGCGCTCCAGCCACAATGCTTGCCGCCAGCGGCCGGCCCACAGCCAGCACAATATCTCGGAAGGAAACCACTGTGCCGTGTACCTGCCACACTAGAAGCGGAATGACGCACAGTATCAAAACCGCCGAGTAGGCAAATGCAACACCTTTGGGTCCATAAGGCAACCCCACCAGGTAACCCGCGATCATGCAGGGCGCGATGACCAGAGCGGCCTTCAAGTTCCGTCCGACCAGCCCGATCGAAGTGAGCAGCCATGATATAGGGTTGGCTATCGCAAATACCAAGATCGTCGGAGCCAGCAAGCGAAAAATAGGAATCGGCTTCTTTCCATTTTGGCCCGAGGAGAACAACAACGATATCATCAGCAAAAATAGCACAGATAATCGCAATAGGCAGCGTCAGTGTCAGGACCAGCGAGTATCCCTTCAGAAAATAGTTTTTGAGTCGACTGGGATCGTCCTGGAGTCGCGACAGCGCCGAAAACGCTACCTCGCCCACTGTTGAGTTTAGGTTAGCTGTTGGAATATTAACGAGTTGGTAGGCCCTTCCATAGATCCCAATAGCATCGACTCCCCAGAAACGACCGAGCAGGACTTTCTCAAAGTTGCTGGCGACATACACGACCAGACCATTTAAGGTGATCGTGCCACCAAAACGCATCATAGAACGAATCCCCACTCCGCCTGTGCGGCCTCCCCGGAACCCAAGCTGTGCTCATCCACACACCAATAGTGTTGATGAGGGGAAACGTGACCGTCATAGCCACGAGAGCCCAATATCCATAGCCGGCCTTGGCGCCGCTTATGGCAATTGCCGTACCCACCATCAAGGAAACTACGCTTATCACCGCCAAGGCAGTAAAACGCATTTGGCGTTGGAGAAGTGCTGAGTGCTGCACTCCTGCGGCGTTGAAGAGGAATCCAGCCGCCAAAACACTCGTCACCCCAACCAGCCGGGGCTCGTGGTAGAAGGCAGCGATCGCTGGTGCAACTGCCGCGGCCAGAAGTCCGAGAAGTGCGCCAACTGAGATGTTGATCCAAAACAATGTTGAAATCTGCTCGTCCGTAACGGTCGTACGCTGAACTGCGGCAGACGAAAGTCCGAAATCTCGGAACAGCTCCAAGACGCCAGTGAAAGCTGTGACCATACCTACTAGTCCGAAGTCTTTCGGCCCCAGGAGCCGGGCTAATACCATGAGAGACCCTACGCGAAGCAGGAGATTTGCTGCCTGGGCGCAGAGTCTTGCAAAACCACCACGAATCGTTCTTTCTTTTAGATCCTTCATCCTGACTTCAGACTCCCGAAGCGGGTCTTAGCCACCTCGTCTGGCGTTTTCAATTCACAGCACCAGCTTGCGGCAGTGAAAGGCCTCGGCATAACCACTGGGAGCGTTGCACTCCATGCCTCGCAATCGCATGAGCGCAAGAAATGTGCTGTCGCCAAACCACCGCTTGGTCGCCTGCGATTGAAATGCATCCGTGATATATTGAACCTTCTTCTGGTAGATCTCGGGTTCTAGGGAGATGAAAACGCCTGGTTGACCTAGATCGCCATCATACTTGGGGATCTCGTACTCCAGAATCAGATGGTTGCGAAAGGTATTCCAAGTCAGTTCTGCGATCAACCTGTGATCCTGGTGAGCGTCCTGGCGCCATGGGCAGAAGATCAGATCCGGAGATATCGCCTGCTTTAGTTCTTCAAAAACGGCCTTTATCTCTCCTCCCACATAAGGCATAAACCCGTCGGGGAAAGCCTTCAGCAAAGGCTCCTTCAGGGCTTTGCCGGCAAACAGATTGGCTGCCCGAAGTGCCTCGGCTTGCCGCACGCCGATCGCGTTGAAAACCGCCCAGTGGAAGACGCTCTCTGGATAGCGCTTTGCCAATTCCAGAATCGCCCCACCACAGCCAATTTCGATGTCATCGGAGTGAGCACCTAGACAGAGGATCTGCAAACGGTCGCCAGGCCCCGGCGTAAGACCAAGCTGCATCATATGGCGGCCGGGATCAGCTTGGTGGCGCGCGCCACTGTGCCTGCGTGATTCCAGACCTTCCAGGGTGCCGACGTCTGGTTCAGCTCCTCCAGACGCTGCTTGTCCTTGAAGGTGTCCATGCATTGCCAGAAGCCCGTGTACTTATACGAAAACAAGGCCCGCTCCCGGATCAGACGCTGAAACGGTTCACGCACCAGCTCGTCACCCGGCTGGATGTAGCGGAAAATCTCCTTCCGCATAATGAAGAAGCCGCCGTTGATCCAGATATCACTGCGCGTCAGCGGGCACACATCCATGACGAAGCCCTCCGAGGCGGCCGAGACGATGTCAAAGCTGGCGGTCGGCTGCACCAGCAGCAGGGACACTGTGGCCTCACTCTGGCGAAATTTCTCCAGCATGTCGGGAAGCGGGACATCGCTCAGTCCGTCTCCGTAGTTCGCCAGGAATACGTCCTCCCCCTGCAGGTAGGGCTCGACAGCTTTTAGCCGCTCGCCAATGGTGGCATTGGCCCCTGTCTCCACAAAGGTGATCGTCCAGTCATCGATATCCCGATTCATGAACTGGATTTTCTTACCTCCGTGCGACCACACAAAGTCATTGGAGACAGACTCGTCATAGTGGAGAAAGTAGTCCTTAATGCAGTTGCCCTTGTAGCCCAGACAGAGGATGAAGTCCTTGTGTCCAAAATGGGCGTAGTACTTCATTACATGCCACAGGACGGGCCGCGAGCCGATTGTCACCATCGGTTTCGGCACGTCATCCGCATAGCCGCGCAATCTCATACCCGCGCCGCCGCAAAATAGAATTACCTTCATCCCTTCACCTCCTCTCCCGCGTTACCTCAATAGATAGCAAGTTCGGGAATGGGTACGACGAAGCGGCCGCCCCATTGCCGAATGAACTGCAGTTGCTGCATGATTTCTTCTTTCAAGTTCCAGGGCAGGATGACGACATAATCCGGCTTGGTTTCCGCGATTCGGTCCGGATGATAGATGGGAATGTGGTTGCCGGGCAGGAGCCTGCCTTGCTTGTGAGGGCTCCGGTCCACGGTGTACTGGATCAGGTCCTTGCCAATTCCGCAATAGTGCAGCAGGGTCGCGCTCTTGCCCGGGGCTCCGTAGCCGGCCACCGATCTGCCTTCTCTTGTCGCTTTGATCAGGAAGTCAACCAGGGCCAGCTTCGTCTGCTTCACCTGCTGGCCGAAGCTCTGGTAGCCCTCCGGCGAGTCCAGACCCGCCTTTTCCTCTTCCTCGAGTACTCTGCCGACGCTCGGCTGAACCGGCTGCGTCTGGTTCTCCAGACGGCATGCATAGACCCGAAGCGATCCCCCATGCGAAGCTAATTCCTCGACATCAAACACTCGCAGCCCGTGCTCCTCCAGGATGCGCACGGTGGTAAGCAACGAGAAGTAGGAGTAGTGTTCGTGGTAGATGGTATCGAATTCGTTGCGCTCCATCAGCCGTAGAAGATGAGGAAATTCAAGCGTCAAAATACCTTCAGGCTTTAACAAGATCCTCAGCCCCTCGACAAAGTCGTTCAAGTTCGGGACCTGCGCCAGGACGTTGTTCCCCGCGAGCAGATCCGCCTTCTGCCCATTGAGGGCCAGGCTCCGCGCCAGATCTGCGCCAAAAAACCGGACCAGTGTAGGAATCCCTTTTTCTATCGATACCCTGGCGACGTTGGCCGCAGGCTCTATACCCAGCACGGGTATGCCCAGTTTGAGGAAATACTGGAGCAAGTAGCCGTCATTGCTCGCCACTTCGGCTACAAAACTATTCTGGTTCAAACCGAAGCGCTGGCTCACTTTGTTGCAGTACTTCTCGCAGTGCCTTAGCCAGGAGTCGGAATAGGAGGAGAAGTAAGCATAATCACTGAAAATATTCTCTCCACTTTCAAACTCTTCCAGCTGGACCAGGAAGCAGTGTGAGCAGACGTAGGTATGAAGGGGGTAGTAGGTTTCTCCCCGGTTAAGATCGGTCGCCGAAGGATAGGTCTCGCAGAGCGGGGACATCCCCAGATCGACAAATGTCTGCTCCAACTCCTTGCCGCAAAAGCGGCAGGGCTTGGTGGCCAACTGTTGTCCAACATCAACCGGCACTGTCATCGTACTCATCGCTTCGCCTCTTGCCTCAAAAATCACGCGCACACCGGGGTCCTGTCTGTCGCACGGACCCAGCGCAGCGACGCATCCAGCTGTCCCGCGGTCAGCAGGCGTTGGATCTGGCGGATGCGAATGTAGCGTCCGGACTCCAGATCGTCGCGGCACAGTCCGATGGTCCGGTATGCCTGATAGAGTTCTTCTGCACCTTGCCGTGCCGTCCACTGTGGAAGAAATCCAGGTAGCGTCCGCCTGATCTTGTCGCAATTGACGCGGTAGCAGCGCTTGTCAGGGCCTCCATCGGGAGCATATTCGACGCGGGAGCCAGGAACCGTCTCCGCCACAATGTCCGCCAGCTCGCGGATGCGATAGTTTTCCTCGCTTCGACCAACATTGAAGACTTCGTTATAGACGGCTTCGCGCGGTGCCTCCAGCGTGGCGGCAATCGCGGCAACGATGTCGCGGACGTGTACGATCGGCCTCCACGGCGAACCATCGCTTTTTATGTAAACCCTGCCGGTCACGAAAGCCGACGCCACCAGATCGTTCAAGACAATGTCCAGTCGCAGGCGCGGCGATACTCCATAGGCGGTGGCATTGCGAAGGTAGGTCGGGCTGAACTGGTTGTCAGCCATCGCCGCGATGTCGCGCTCGACCATCACCTTGGACTCGCCGTATGGAGTCACCGGGTTTAGCGGTGCAGTCTCGTCGTGCAACGCATCTCCCGCCGCGCCATAGGTGCTGCACGAGGAAGAGAAGACGAAACGCTTCACCCCAGCGGCCTTCGCAAATTGCGCCAGACGTACTGACGCAGCGTGGTTAATGCCATAGGTCAGGCTTGCGTCGAGATTACCCAGCGGGTCGTTGGACAGCGCGGCCAAATGCACCACCGCATCGAACCCCTCGAGGTCCACGATGGTCAGGTCGCGGATATCTTTCCCCAGCTCGGGTGTCTCCGCGGAAACCTCGCCGAAGTCGCAACCCGCGAACAAATCGGTGTCAACTCCTTCGACCTCATGCCCCGCGGCACGCAACATGGCTGCTGCAACGGCGCCGATGTATCCCTTGTGTCCGGTTAAAAGTATTTTCATGGTTTGCAGTGCACTCGATAGGTAGAGCATCAGGCGGGGCTGGATTCCAGCGCGCCGGAGAATGTTTTGTCGGCGACCATCCCGTCCCTTTTCAGGGGTGTGTCGACCGGTGCAAGCAATCCGTTGTCCCGCAACAGGTGTGCCGCGTTGCGAATCAAGGGGAAGGACATACCCGACCGTTCGGCAATGTCGAGGAGGGAGCGTTCTCCATCGGACTGGTTCAGCACCCAAAGGCGCGCGTTGATTTCTTCCGCGATCGTGTGACCGCCACCGGTGGGACTGTAGAGGTTTCGGCGGCCAAGTTGCGGTTCGCAGTAGGGATTCAGGTTCCGGTAAGTTCGATTGTCTTCCAGCACCTCGACGACCGACAGGCACGTAAGAACAGATTCAGCCAACTGCTCAGCACGGATAAACTCCAGATTGTCGGCCGATGTGTGATATTCGGGGAAACTTCCCCATACGCTTCGCATCAGGCACCCTACCGGAAGGTTGAACCCTGGGGAGCAGTATTGGCGCTCATCATAACCATAGGGAGAAAAGTCGATCACCACTCCACCATCGTTCTTCTGCTTCAGAACTTGAGCGACCGCCCTGTCGATCTCAGCATTTCCTTGCCGGCTCTTCTTGTAGTGAAAGCCGCCTTTGTCGCCGAGGCAGGTGAGCACCAGTCCGTGGCGGATCCTACCGACGTTCTCCTTGTTGCTTGCCAGCCACGTGATGGCTCCAATGGTCCCTGGAATGAAGAGAACGCGGTAGGAGTAGCGCAAGTCCTGTTTCGACAGTATCTCCGCCAGAAATGTGGCAACGGCTACGCCTGACAGGTTGTCGTTCGCCAAAGAGGGGTGGCAGGCGTGACAGGAGAGCAGGACCTCCTTGGTCGTCTGTCCCGGCAGGTAATATTCGCCATAGCTCAAGGATCCGTCCGCCAGTGAAGAGTCGATGCATACTTCGTACTCAGCCTGGTCGTTCAAGCCCAGCATCTGGTTATGTGTGAGACAAAATCCCCATTCTTCTTTGTAATAGGACGTGCGGTAAGGGATCCAGTCCGGATGTTCTGGAATCGTGAACAAGTGCGGCCTAAGTTCAGGGAACGGCATTGTCCTGTGCACGGGCGCGCTGTAGTTCATCACGTGCAGATTGCACTGGCGAAAGTCCACGACCCGCTTTCCGTCGCTATCGGCGATGTATGCGTCTCGAATGTTCCACTCTTTGGGCACGGTCCAGTCGAAGACCGGAGTGCCACTGGGTACTTCAAAGGTCTGCAGAGGAACATGCTCCGCTATCATCGCCAGCGTTCGCCGAATCCCGTCCCCGGTAATGCTTCGACAGATCGGGTAGAGACGGGCTGCGAAGCGGTGCATCGCCTGGCCCAATGCCTTGGAATCGGTCAGCTCCGTGGGTGTGGAAGGCGTCATCGAATCAGCTCGAAATCCATGTATGTCCGGTCCCGCTCGGAAATCACTTGAACTGGCTCCGGCCAGCGAATCTGGAAGGTGGGATCATTCCATCGCACGCCGCGCGCCGCCTCGGCACAGTAGGCCTGGGACATCTGATAAAAAACTTCCGTCTCATCCTCCAGGGTCAAGAACCCGTGCGCACATCCCTGGGGCGCGTAGATCATGTTTTGCCTTTCGGCCGCAAGCTCAACGCCAATCCATTTCTGATAGGTGTCCGACTCCGGACGTAAGTCAATCACAACGTCGTAGATCGCGCCCCGCGTACAGCGTACGAGCTTCGCTTCGGCATGAGGGCCGGCCTGGTAATGCATTCCGCGCAACGTACCCTTCCTGGTGTTAAACGACAGGCTGCATTGCACCAGTTTGGAGTTAAGGCCATGTTTCTCAAATTCTTGTTGGCACCAAGTGCGGGCGAAGAAGCCCCGCTCATCCACTTTGCGCTCGATTTCGATCTGGCAAACCCCTTGCACGATGGTGTCTTGGAAGATCATTGGATAACGCGGTGGCGCTGCAGGAGGAAATGAGATTGCCGTGCTTGTTATCGACGACATCCTTGCGGACGCGGACCTCTCCAACAGCGGACTTACCTCTACTTCGCCGAGCAGATGAAGAAATATTCAACCCCAAACAATCGGCTGATGATTGGGACATTGAGATTGATGTGCTTCTGAAATGCCCACATGATCCCGCCATGGGGTTCGTCGTGATACCAGCGGTGGGAGGTGGGAAAATGCCGATCCACGCGAAAGAATTCCTTCAGGCTGCGGTGGAACTCTCTAAAAGACTGCACATTGTTATAGGGCTGGTAAATGTTGCGGTTCCAGTGATCGAAGTTAACATAGGTCACGACGAAGGTGCCGTCCGCGCTGAGCAGGTCATGGATTTCCGACAGTTTTCGCCGTTGCACCTTGCCGATATATTCGAATACGCCCTGGGTGACGATGATGTCGAATCTCCGATCCTGAAACTTGATGGGCTCTTCAACAAAGTCCATCTCGATCAGGTTGGACGCCGGCTGCTGGATGGCGATGTCGATGCCGTAGTAATGGATGGTGGGGTGAAGCAGACCCTGCAAGGTCGCCGGTCCGCATCCAACGTCCAGCAGGTCGCACGGCTTACCGCTGGCAATTCTGTTGGCCAGTCGCGCCGCCTTTTCCAGCCGGAAGTGAGGCCGCTGGTACTTCAGATTTTCGTCGGCCCAGAAGTCTCGTTTGTAGTATCTGTCACTTACTTCGATCATGCTGGTTCCTGGCGCCGGATTCTCTCCCTCGCCGGCGAATGGCGCTGAGTGCTCCGCACGCGGCCCTCTACACGGCCAGTTTAGGTTCCCGGCCCCTACCGGCGTTGGCGGCAGCGACGATCGCCCCATGTTCGGCTGTGACCGCCTGTTCCACGGCATCGCACAGGGCGTGACCGATCAGGATGTGGCACTCCTGGATGCGTGGTGTCTGCTCGGACGGTGCAGCGATGAGCACATCCACCAAGCCGCGGAGACGTCCTCCCGAGGCACCCGTGAGCCCGATTGTGAACAGCCCGATCCTTTTCGCACACAGCACAGCTTCCAGTACATTGGCAGAATTTCCCGACGTGCTTATCGCTACGACCACGTCGCCCGGTACGGCCAGAGCTTCCAGTTGCCGCGCGAAGACCTTGTCGTATCCATAATCGTTGCCGATTGCTGTCACCGCCGAGCTGTTCGCATTCAGCGCCAGTGCCGGCAAGGGATGGCGTTCGCGCAAATAACGTCCGACGAACTCAGCCGCCAGATGCTGGGCGTCGGCCGCGCTGCCGCCGTTGCCGAAGAAGAGAGCCTTATGTCCGGCGCCGTACGCCGCCACCAGCGCATTGGCCGCCGCCGTCAGTTGTGGGACGCATGCGATAAGTCGTTTATGCACGTCGAGGCTTAACTCGAGATTGTTACGAAGAATGTTGGCGGTCATGTCAGTGGGAAAGACTTTCTGCCCCTACCTAAGTGAAGAGGCGCACTTCCGTGGGTTCTTCTGCTATCGCCGGACACTGGGACCTCAGGGCGGCACTCAATTGCTTTCTCCACCAGTCGAGCATGTCCTGCAAGGTTCGCAGGAGATCGATCTGGGGTGTCCAACCGCTGCAGCGTTGGAACTTGCTGATATCGCCGGCGATCACGGGTTCGTCGCAACCGCGCACCAGGGCAGGGTCCTCCTGTACTGAAAAGCGGACCTTCACCTGTGCCTGAATTGCTTCGATGACGCTTTGGATGGAGTAGACCTGGGTCGCGCCCAGATTATAGACATCACCAGCCGCACAGCAGTCCGCGGCCAGCCACAGTCCTCTTACCAGATCACGCACATCAATGATCGCGCGTCTGGTCAGATTACCAACCATCAGAGACGGTGCCCGCTGTCCCAGTTCGATCTCCACCGCTCTTTTGGTGAGATCCGAACACACGTCTCCCAGCTTGCCCGGTCCCGTGGTATTGAAGATGCGAATCCTCACGCATGGAATCTTATAGTTGGCGAAATATTGCGCGGCGAGCAGGTCCTGGGCGACCTTGCTGACTCCGTAGGGATGTAACGGACGCAGTGGATGCTCCTCCCGGACCGGTAGATCCGCGGCTGCCACCGGCCCATATTCCGCGCTCGAACAGGCGACAACCACAACCGGCATCCTGGTCAAGGTGCGGACACACTCAAACAGGTTTACCGTTCCGCCGACATTGATATCCATGGTCTCTCGCGGTTGTTCGAGCGAGACAGTGGGATAGCTTTGCGCTGCCAAGTGAAATATCCGGTCCGGCTTAAAAGCGGAAAGTAAGTGAGAGAGGCGTACAGCATCCCGAACGTCGCAGAACTCAAAGGATCCCCCTGCCCGATCTGCTGGTTCGCTGATGCCGATCCCCAGGAGGGAGCAACCTGCATCCAGACAGTGCTGGGCCAGGAATCCGCCGATAAAGCCGGCTGCTCCTGTAATGACTACCTTCATATTGGATTCTCGCTGGAGAGGGCGCACGAATATGCTTCGACGTTGGCCAAAACAGTTTGTGCGCTGCGGTAACACTCCGGGGTACCGATGTCTACACATTCTCCGGAGTGGATGAAGCCTCTCACGTGCTTACCTGGACGAAGCCACAGAGGAAGCAAGTCCCGCTCCAGGGAAACTTCACGCTCTGCCGGCATGTCATACACACCATCCCGTGCAAACATATAGATTCCGACATTCACGTAACACGCGGTCGAAGAAGCCCGTTTCTCGTCGAATCCGACAACCCTGCCCGCTCCATCGATCAAGACAAAACCGCAGTCGCCGCGCCCATCGGCCGGCACCACAACAACGGAGACATCTGGCGCCGTCTCTCGATAGTCACCAACGAAGCCGCTGAGGTCCACGTCGGTGTAGCTGTCTCCATTCAGGACGAGGACGCTGTCTGTTTCGATTAGCTCAGCAGCATTGCGCAATGCGCCACCCGTGCTCAGCGGACTCGCCTCGGCTGAATAGACCAGCTCCAGACCGAATGCGCGCTCGCCAAAATGCGACCGAATGACTGCTCTCTGATACCCCACGGCCAGGATCGCGCGCTCGAAACGGTACCGGACCAACTGGCGGAGCAAGACTGACAGGAATGCCGGCCTGCCACGCTGGCCATGCCCTTGGGAGCTTCCCCCGATCAACGTGCGCAATCGCACGCCCGCCCCGCCGCACAGGATGACCGCATCCGGCATCTTACGCATAGACAACATTGCGCTCGCTGACCAGCGACTGGTCATACACATCTTCCGGCTCATAGACCACCACGTGGCTGCCCTTGTTGGTGAAGCCGAATGGGATGCACAGGAGCTTTTTCAGCCGCTCGCGCAACGCGCAGCGCTGTTCGGGAGGAACAAAGAACAGCATGAACCCACCGCCGCCGGCGCCCAGCAGCTTGCCGCCCAGCGCGCCTGCGCTCAGTCCGGCCTGGTAGATTTCGTCGATGCTGGGGTTGGTGATTTTTTGTGTCAGTGTCCGCTTGATCTGCCAGCCCTCATGTAGCAGGCGACCGAACTCATGCAATGATCGCCGAGGACTGGTGAGGATCGCTTCACCTTCGTTGACGAGCTCGAGCATGGCGCGCAATTCGTGGGTTTTCTGCGGCGTCAACTTGACCTGCTCCTGGGCGATTTCCGACGCCGTGCGTGCAAACCCGGTAAAGTAGAGGGCCAGGTGCTGCTCGAGTTCTGCCAGTCGGCTGGGAAGGGTCAGAACCCGTTTTACCTCAATGGAATTGTCGGTGTGAAAGTTGATGCGATTGAAGCCGCCATAGGCGGCGCTGACCTGGTCCTGCGCGCCCACAGCCTCATGCAGAAGCTCTTGTTCCACGCGAATCGCGTCGGCGGCCAACGCCTGTTTGGCGCGCATTTTGTCTTGCAGAGCATACAGCCCAAGGAGAAGCCCCACGGTGAAAGCCGAACTGGTGCCCAATCCAGCACGGGCGGGCAGGTCTGCCACGTGGTGGATCTCGAGGCCCTCCGCGATGCCGAGAAACTGCAGACAGGCCCGCACGGAAGGGTGCTCGATCGCATCGTTGCAGCGGACATTCTCAACCTTCGAATACGAGATCCGGCTGTGATACTCGAAAAACGGCGGCAGACGCCGGCAGGTGATATAGCAACACTTGTCGATTGTCGTCGACAACACTGCGCCGCCGTACTCACGATACCAAACGGGATAGTCGGTGCCCCCACCGAAGAACGAGACACGAAGCGGAGTGCTGGTGATGATCATCTCTCTAGCTCCATTTAAACGCTTGGTGACGAAGTCTCTTCCCGCAGAGATCACGCCCCTTCCCGCAATCGGTACGCGGACGCCACTTTGACAAGTGATTCGGGCCGTCAGTCGGGGTAGGGTTGTCAGCTACTTTGATTTCCATCCCTTCCAATCCAGAGTCCTGAGCCAGGACACTCTCCACTATTTGCTTCAGAAATGGGCCGGAACTGTGAGTAGGAATCATCACCAACCACAACGGTCGAGACATACGTTGTTGGACGGGTGAAGCATCAGAATTCCTGGTGCAGACAACATCACGGAGCCGATCTCGTGACTACTGGCTTCCCAGTCACAAGTCGCTTTCTTCCATGGCCGGCTAATTGCTCATAAGCGGCACAAGTAACTTGGGCCACAGTATCCCAAGAATGCCGTTCGTTCGCGAAGTCACGGATCTCCTGACGTCGTCTATCCAGGTTTTTGTACAGATCGCTCGCAAAATAGGTCGTGAGCGCCCGCGCCAAATCCGCGGGATCGCGCGGCCTGCATACATAGCCTGTCTTGCCCTCGATTACGTCTTCCCTCAATGACCCGACGTCGGAAGCGATCACCGGTAGCCCGAAGCTATATCCCAGGAACAGGACGCCACTTTGGAAGACATGTGTGTAGGGAAGCACAAGAACGTCCGCTGCCTTAAAGTAGACCTCGGTTTCTTCATCGGGAATAAAATCCCCCCTGAGGATCACGCGTTGGCTCTCTACATCTTCACGTATGGCTTCCCGGCTTGATCGCCAGTATCTTTCACAATCCTTCGCTCGGCCGGCGATAATCAGGCGGCAATCGTCGCACTGGCTTCGCATCTGTTGAAACGCGATGATCAGATACTCAAGCCCCTTGTAGGGCGCGATATTACCGAAAAACAGAATTGCTTTCTCAGTGTCACGAACACCAAGCCGCTCTTTTGCCTCACGCGAGGAGAGATGCGTATTGGGAACGGAATTGTTGATGCCGAATGGAATGACGGTTACCCGTTCCGGTTGTACGCCTGACTCATCAAGGAGTTCAAGTTTCATTTTCTCGGTATGCACGAAGAGATGATCGGCAAGGTGATATTGGATCCGAAGAGTAAGCCGGTTGAGGAGTGTATCGCTGGAATCCCGCCTGCCCGCATTTACATTGTGCACTGTCAGCACGATCCTTTTACCGAGGAGCCTGTAGTAAAGCATTAGCAGCGTGCGATCGAAGTACTCGAATTTGTTGTTCCACAGTAGGTGAAAAATTTTTGGCCTGGCCGTCATAGCGTAGCGAATCAGCCTGGCGTAATACATCGATAACCTGAGTGCCTTTGTAATTAGGCCGGCCTCCGGCCGCTGATCCCCTCGCAGGTTGAGGAAGCTCGCTCCGGGCATGCCATGGAATTCCGGACAATCGAGCTCATCGCTGCCAATCACCTCCAAGCCAAACCCTTTGGCCACAAGCGCCTTCGCCAAGCCGAATGCATAAGGCTTGTCGCCGCCGCCGGTAAGCAATGCCACGGAGATCTCATCCGCCCTCGAATTAGGCGGCTTGGCAACGAGCATCTCTATCCTCATTTTCCTCACTCTATGCTCGTCGCTTTTACGTGCGGGCTTGTAGTCCTTGGCGAGCCTCGAGCTTAAACATGGCCTCGTCCCATTGCCTCAGGCACGAGGATTTGAGTTGGGGAAGTGCCCTCTGAGCCCATTTCGCAGCCTTCCATCCGAAGACTGGCTGCATCCATCTGTACCTCCACCGCAAGCGGGGAATCTCGAGCGTGCCCTCGAACGGCGCTGCCAGGTTTTGCAACTCCGCGACAATGTCCGGTCGTTCCGGGTAGAAATGTTCATACCAACTCTGCACATACGCCAGACAAGCCGTACGAACACGTTCGCTATCTTCGAGCGAGCCGAGGTATTGAATGTGCAGTTTCATCGAAAGGAGCAACGACTGTTTTTTCTTGGCTGACTCGCCAATGTAACTAAGGCTGTTGCAGCCAGTATTTCGGTAGAAACTGCGGCTGTCCGCCACGAAACGCGTGCCGGCAGATTCCAGGAGCACTCGGCAGAAATATTCGCCGTCGTCATCAAAGCAGAGGCGTGTATCCCATGGCCCCGCCGCCTCAGTCAACTCCCTGCTAATCAGCCACGTCATGGGTGGCATATGGACGTGTTCGCCCATCTTCTTCAGAAGCCACTCGACAGGAGAAAGGTCTTGCCACAGATTTGTAGGGATAAAGTGGGCGCGCCAGTTGCGATGGTAAAAGTGGGCCCACGACGAGGAGAGCAGCACTCGCGGTCCGTCTACTGGACGCAGCGTAACAAGCTGACGCTCGATCTTGTCCGGTGCCAGAAGATCATCGGCATCCAGCCACTGAATATAATCCCCTTGGCTGAGTTGGAAGGCAAAATTGCGGGCTGCTGCCGCACCGTGGTGTTCTTGCCTGACAAAGCGCACTGAGTCTGAGTTGAAGGTGCGCACAACTGCCTCGGTGTTGTCTGTGGAACCATCGTCAACAACGATTAGCTCCTTTCGCTTCCACGTCTGGCTTGCCGCTGACTGAAGGGTCCTCGAAATCCATTTCCCTGCGTTATGGGCAGGGATCAGAATCGAAATCATGGGCGTCCTCATGCTTGACCCTTTGTCGTTAAAACACCGTGAAAGATGCGATCATACTGTTCATCGAGCGCCACGCGGTAGGCATCTACTTGGCCTTCAACCTTATGGCCGATACACTGTGCATTTTCTTCGATTGTAGTCAACTTCTTCATCAGACGATCGACATCGAGCTTCTCAATATCTTCACAGAACTCGGCTAATCCCAGTCCGGCCATTAACGGTGTGAATTTCTCATGGTAAGAGACTGCCACGACGGGCTTCTTTAGCATGGCAGCCAGAAGCACATTGTGAAAGCGGCTTGCTATAACCGCGTCGGTCGATGAGAGCTGTGACAAGAGGTCGTCAACGGACGAGGCGGGCTCATCTACAATGTTCCCATCGTCAAACGCGAGTCCATACTCTTCCAGCAATTCGGTCAGATCTTCCCTCACACGGTTGTCGTAAGCCATGTCGCCAATCAGTAGCCGGATAGTCAAGTGCTTCTGCGACAGCCGGGCTACCAAATTAGCAATTGTTCGAATATAGTCCCGATAAATCGTGTCATCGTTTGCCGAACGGCCGAGCCGGTTGTGGTAGTTCATCAGACCGACACCCACGACAAATCGATGGCCATTGCAATTACACTTCGCGGCGAGCCGCGTTCGCGGCAGGCTGAATGCCAAATCGGGATAAACGCTATCCCTTCTCGTGTCGAACCCGATGCTTTCTAGATAATCTTTAGAAAAGCTGTCACGGTAGGATCGGTAGGCGGCTAGGGTGAGGGCACCTCTGACGAACCGTCTGCTTAGCGGGTGGCGGATCGGGCCCGCCCCTACGCTCACAAAGAGCAGCTTGCACCCACAGAGTCTGGCGATAATTGACCAACTGAGTATGTCATAGTGTAAGGTAAATGGACGTATCCCGAAATCGCCCAGCATTCCTGTTCCTGTCATGATGAGCGTGTCGTTTCCCTTCAGCCTTGTGATGGCCTTAAGCCATCGGTACGGCTCGAGAAGTGGGTAAACGACAGATCGGAACAAGGTCTTCAGCTTGCGTGAAATCCTGCCTCTTGGATTCTGATATGACTCTGAAGGGATTCCTGCAACATCTGCTCCCTGTTGCTTTACTGTTCGATGCCTGCGTGGCCATAGGTTAAGTAGCTTTCTGTAAGGAAAAGGAGCTCTAATCGGAAAGGCAGAGACATCATACTTCGATGCGACGTTCTCGGGGCAGGGGCAGATGCATGTGATTGCCGCTTGCGGCGCATGCTTCCGGAGGTTATACAACATCGCCTCCAGCGTACAATCGTTGCCAAGGTTACCGGTGCCGAAATTCCCGAAAAGGGCGATTCTTGGACGTTCGGGATTCATACCCAAGATTTACACGGCCTCGTGAATGGTCCGTGACGCGTCCGACGCCAACTCCGCTAATTCCTTCAAGTGGCGTTCGCGTGCTGACATTCCGGGCAGTGGATCAATTCCGGCTACCCGAAACATTTCTTTCCATCGATACACCCAATCGTGTCGCAATAGTGCCTGCCGTGCGTTTCTCTGTTGGATTACAGACACTCGGGAAAGGTCCCTGTCGACATCACTGAGTGTGGATAACGCATCCGATCCATCGGGTTGGATAGGGATTACGGCATCTTGCCAGTTGAAAAGCTGCCTGAAGGCGTCGCAATCTGGAACTTGTCCAATCATTAGTGTGCCAGCCGCCGCACCTTCGAAATAGCGATACCCGACCTCGACTTGACCTCGAGCTACGGGATCGTCCATTTTTCCGGGTGCGACCATGAAATATCGGCTTCGTTTCGCCAAGTTCGCGTACAGGTCGCGGTGCTGTCGGGGGTCAAATACCTCTATATTGTTTGCCCCAAATGCGTCGTAAACGTAGAATATGTCTCCCCGCCCTGCTGCCCGGAGCAGCGAGCGGTGGATACCGTCGCATCGTCGCCCAACGCTGTATACGTCGATAACTCGGGGCAGGGAATTGGGATACGGGCTGAATCGGAGCAGATCGGCTCCGCCGGGGAGCCAGTGGCAAGTCCGGCCGATGGCGTTTGATAGAGTGGCTACACTCTCCCTGCAGCCAACGAATACATAATCGAACTGACTGAGCGCGTCTAGCCAGTATTTGTAGCCCGGGATCGTAGCCGCCCACATCTCGTCGATCCAGCACACGCTCGTCTTGCAGTGATCCCTCCAGTTATCAATGGCGTTTATGTGAGGCAGATCGCTGTAATCTTGGCAGACGACAATGAATAAATCATATTCGCGCGTGAGCCGAACCTTTCGCAGGCCTGGATTCACGAACATCAGCTTCCTGGATGCGTCATGGTATAGAGGAATTCTCAGCCAGTTCTGGTTGACCCAACGTCCCCAACCCATCTCAAGGCCAATCAAGTCGACGTTATCTATGTCGACGAGCACATCCTGCGCCTCATAAAGTCCGCACTGGAAAGCCCTTCTTGTGAAGTTCCTGTAAGTCGGCATCAAGATGCGTGGCTCCGCCCGCCACAAAACAGGATCTTTGGTCATCAATTTAATCTGGCCACCCAAGATCTGTCACAGCGTAGTTTGGCCAACGAGGATTCGACAGTTGAAATGCTCATCATGACGATTACGAGAGCACCTCTAGACGGGGGCACTCTCCGGATGAGAGATCACAGAGCTCTGCCAGCGATATTGACCAGCGGTCACACCATCGTTACCAGAGATCTGGTTACTATGTGTTACTTTTGTAACGCGAGAGGGCTTCCACTGATTGCTTTAGTAAGCATCTAGCTCGTATTCTGTTGATGCAACGAACCGAAAATGTATCTTCGCGACCTGTGGGTAGGCTAGGAAGGGACATCAGATGACGAGGACCGTAAAGGCAATACTTCTAGTTCTTCTTTCCTGCATTCTTTGTGGTGTCGGGGCCGAGGCCAATACCGTTACCGCGAATTCTTGCTCCACCTCCGATGTGCAGGCGGCGGTCAACCAAACGAGCAATGGCGATATGGTAACCATTCCGGGCGGTAGCGCGACATGGAATACGACGGTCACGATCAGCAGCAGCCATCAGATCTCGCTGAACGGCGGAGGCTGCACGGTGACATGGGGCAGCGGTGGCGGGCTGAGCGTGACGGCAGGAACCGCAAACAACACCGAGGTAACTAATTTCACGTTTCATGGCGCATTTACGAATGGCAGCTATCCGATTTCCTTCGCTACGTCTACCTCTCCGGTAAGTCTTACTTTTCGCTTGGATCACAACACGTTGTCCTGTGGCAGTCCCGGAGGTCCTTCTACCTTTATTGGAGTTAACGAAAACGGGCCTGGTCTGATCGACCACAACAGTTTTTCCTGTGGAAACGGAGCAGACGAGATGATCCACATACTCGGGACTTCTGGAAACAATGGCTGGACTGACGTTGTGACTCCAGGCGGGGCTAACATGATTTTCATCGAAGACAATACGTTCAGCGACACTGGCGGTGGCGGTTCGTCGGCAGTTCAGTCTTACTACGGTGCCCGAACGGTGTTTCGGCACAACACCCTGAACAATATGCAGATTGATCAGCACGGCACAGCCGGCATGGTCGGGGCACGATGGTGGGAGGTATACAACAACAACTTCAACAATCAGCAACACGTTTGCCTGCGCGCCGGTTCGGGTGTTGTGTACTCCAATACCAACCTCCCCGATATCATCATGGTGGAAGAAGACTCTGGTTACGCGGCACTGTATCAGGTCGGCCAAGGCCAGTTGCAAGGTGGCAATACCACATCATGTGCTACGGGAGGACCGCCAGGATGCGAGCCCGCGTATGTGTGGAGTAATGGTTCAGCATCTCTCGACCTGAATCAAACCGGCTGTGCCCCGCCACAGCCCAATATGGTCCAACTCAACCGGGACGTTTACGTCGCATCGACAGGACTCTATAGCGCAATTCCCGCGTCGTGCAGCACCTATCAGGCTTACTGGGCGACCGACCAGAATACTCTTTACAAATGTACGGCAACCAATACCTGGACAGCGTACTATACGTCGTACACCTATCCACACCCGCTGACGCAGGGCCAGGATCCTCCCGATCCTCCGTCGAATCTCACTGCGATCTCTCAATGATCCTGTTATGAGAAGTGTGATTGAATCTAGTTTTGAAGAATATGACTCTTTCAGGGCGTCCTCAAATGTGCAAAATCAATTTAGCTTTACCGGACGAGAATCTTCGTCCCCACTTGATCGACGTTTTCCTTAGTTGCAGTCACACGCCGCCTTGGGTGTTAACGCCATAAAGACGTCTAACTAACTGATCATCGGAATGATCGATTGCTGTGGGCATACGACAATGGAAGCCCACCGGAACTCTACCTGGCGGATGTTGGCGACCTCCAAAACACTTCAGTACAGCTATCGGTGCACGACTTAAGAATTGGCTGAAACTCTTCCGCCGTAACCCATTCTTTGAGCACTAGGCCATCCCGACAATCTGACGTGTAGTTAAACCTGCCATTTTGTGTTAGTTGGTTTAGTACCTGGACGCACTCGGCCCCCTCCCGCCTAAACTCCGGTAGATTAACTTCAAACGAAAGATATGGGACGGTCCTCCGCATGCCATGCAACACGCTCAACTCATGGCCCTCGACGTCAATCTTAATAAAGAAAGGTGTCCCATGTTCGGCCATAAGTTCGTCGATTGTGGCCGTCTCAATATCTATCCAATATCCAAAACTCAGGGTGTGCCCAAACCGGTTCGTATCGTGTCTCAATGTTTCCGCCCACTTCTGACTGAGAGTGTTCTTCGCGGAACCGGGAGTGTCGATCCACATTCTTTGCAGGGATCTTCTGTCACTGATTGCCTTAGCGACGATGGTCAGGGGTTTCTTCGCAAGGCGATATCGCAGAAAGTTCTGCTTCAGAATTTCTCGACTTGTCTCATCCGGTTCGACCGATACGACCTTGGCCCCCAATTTCAAGAAAATGCCACTCTTATAACCGTGATTAGCCCCTATGTCGAAAACCAAGTCTCCTTTTCGGAAACCATCGAGCAGCCTGTGGTAGAAATCAATCTCACGTTTTCTATCATCAATAACCCGCTTATCCGCGATACTCCAGTACAAATCATAGACCCACGAAGTCTTAACTCTGTGGTACAGCCCGATGTGCTCGAGCATCCTCCGGAGAGACGCTTTGAGCGATGGGGGAGTCCTTGACATGCTCATCCGCGTTTCACTTTGGGGTTGCAAAACCAGTATTCTCCCGCCTCAGTTGTCACGCCCCACTATTACCACCGATAGATCTCCGCTGTTCTAGAAGGGCCGCCGTATCCTTCATTCGTAACACTCGCTTTGTTTAGGGCCGGCGAGTCGCTCACTTGATCCTCAGCGTAGTCCGGCACGGCAATGGCTGCAAGCAAGAACGTAACCCACATGAAATGATACTTGAATGCCGCTTCTGTGATGTTATAGAAGGCTGCCGCAGTCCACAGCGCCAAAGCCAGTGAGGCGAAGCTCGAAAAGGGGGTAAGTCTTTTGCAGATGGTCCGATAACTGGATATCAGGGAGGCAAGCAGAAGCGAAAGTCCCATGATGCCCAAATTTAGATAAACTTCAAGATAGCCGTCATGCGCCTCGTTCAGTCCGGACGTTTCTTTCTGGTGCCAGAGCCAGTCCAGCCTGGGACCCAGCCAGAAACTCTCATACCCAGTGCCAATCAGAGGATTGGTGTGCGTATTGAGAAGAATCTTCCAAATTAACGTCCTGTCAGTGAGATTTGGGTTTCTCCCCACGGCCTCGGCCACCAGACCCTTTATATCTACCCCAAAACCGAAGGCTAGAACGAGATTGAGGCAGATCAATGCAGGAATCGCAATCGTCAGACGGCGGGGATTCCGCTGAAAGGTCTTGCTATGAGCTGCCAGAATCACCAGGCAACCGCTCAACAGGCAGAGCTTCGACGTCTGGCTATCGGCCCTGTGCAGCAGGTAGAGCGTCATCGCGAGAAACGCCAGGTTAACGAGTATGATTCGTCTCGTCCTAGACTGCTTGCGGCCGGCCCAGAGCGCAACCGTGTCCCAGAAGAAGAAGAGCCCGCTTACCAGGCATATGTCGCCGAGACCATTCTTGCCCGTCGTAGGCCCTACGAACATCGCCGCACCTGTCCAGTAGTTATACTGCATGCCGATTGTCGGATAATATCTGATCAGCAAAAGCGAAAGGGGAATCAGTAGATAGCCAAGACGCCGAAGTAGAGTGCGAACGGTATCCATTGGGTGCGGATCGGACAAGACCACCAAAACCGCCAAACAGTGGCCGAGGTCGCGAAACCACCGCTTGAATGCAATGAAGGGAAAGTCAGACCATAAGACACTCGCCAGGGCGAAGCAAAGGAATGTCGTCAGGGCGAGATTTTGAGAGAAGAATTTGCCCCATCGGAAAGACCGCGCTATTAGGATGCCGATCGCCATCGCGATCAACAGCAAAAAAACTGTGCGGTCCAGGGAGTTTCCTTCCTCGAGCGTTCCAGCTGAAATCCCGATCTCACCCCCAATCCACTGCGACGGCAGGCGAGTTGCAACAATGAACATCCAGATCACCGGCACCCACAAGGCCCATGAGCTTTTCGGCTCCTTGGCGGGATCGAACCACAGCAACGCGACCAGAAGGATGAGCCAAAGAAAGAGCGCTAACGAAGGAGGCATGTTAGAAATTCGCTTGTCGTGGATCTGTCCATTGATTTTTGGCGCTTAGGGGAACGCCAGCGCGGAGTGACGCATCCGCTTCCCCCTATTGTCGCCTCGCGCGACGCCTTTTGCCGGCGCACGTCGTTACCCGTCCATACGCGGCGCAACCATCTCGAATGTGGCTGGCGATGCCTGGAAAGCCGGATGACGCTGTGAGCCGCCTGCGCCGATCTGATCAAAGATGGCATCCATGATTCTGGCCGTGAGCAGGATTTCTCGATAAGGAATCGGCACGGCCGTATCCTCGCGGATCGAGCGGTAGAAGGATTCGATTAGATACCTCATGCCGGCATCCATATGGAAGTCTCTGCCTAGAAACAACCGCATATTCGTGGCCACGTTCCCGAGATACTGTTTCGCAAGCAGCACAGGGGGGATGAATTTGTCTGCGTAACTCTTGAACTTCCCGACGCGGAGCTGAATTAAGACTTCGTGATCCTGGTCAAGGACAAGGCCGTTCCTGTCGCCCATAAATGCGAAACTCGTGCATTGAGGGTCTCATCTGGGAGGAAAAGGTGAAGTAAGCCGTGGTTCGCTCCGGATTCCTCGGAGATCATGACTCGCAGCTCATCGACGATGTCACTCTCGCCAATGCCTTTCAGAAGCGGGCTGCAAACCCACGCGAGTCACACAGGGATCGTCGCTGGTCAGGAACTCGGCAATTCGGGCCACGCCATGGCTGATAATGTTGTGCAGCAATTTGCCCGGCAAGTCGTCGCGCCCAATGCTCGCGTCCCCAGCAAGGCACGCGCGTAGCTAGCGTCTCCGAGATCATATCCGTAGTAGCTTTCCATGTGAACGATTCCTAGCCAAGATAACCGTCGCAATCAGCGATCGCATACGGCGTGCTACATGGGTGAATTGATCGTTGTGCCCGCTGTTAACTTCACGCCCTTTGCTCTCGGCCAAGTCCATGAGTCGCTCGGCCTCCGTGTGCATAGAGCGTAAAGGGCTTCTCGACATAGACGTGACGATCATGTTCTAGGCATAATCTCGCAAGTCCGAAGTGACTCTCTGGAGGTGTGGTAATGTGAACGACCTCAGGACGGGCATGCTCCAAGAGTTGTGCGACGTCACTGTAACAACCGCCTACAGCAAACCTGTCGCAGAGTTGTTCGGCCATTAGCGGTTCGCGGTCGCAAACTCCAACGATCTCACAGCCTGCAACCGCTCTATCTGCGCAACATGGGCGTCGGCGATCTTGCCGCACCCCACAATACCGATCCAAGCATAAGCCTTCCCTGTCGACGGCTGTGAAGTAACGCTGCAGTGCTTCTGTGGTTGAAACCCGTGGTGTCCAACCCAGCATCCGTTTTAGATGAGCATTGCTGTAATGAGTCGGCCGCCAGAGTGCATACCAATGGCTTCGGTTGAAAGCCGGTGGCAATTGTCCGCCAGAGCACTGCGAATATTTCTCCCACAGGTAACACAAACCATAGCCCAGAGCATGGGGCACAAAGACGGACGGGAAGTCCTTCACGTGGCGCTTATACTCCGTTAGGAACTGGCGACTCGGAGGGAGATCATCGTCGCTACATTGAACACTTCACCATCAATGTCCTTTCACGATGCCAGCAAGGACAATGGCGCGATGCACAATTATCAACGTACGTGAATGGGACCTTGTTGGACCCACCCAAGTGGAGAAACAACCCGAAAGTCCCTAGACCAATTCGACCATTAATGCCATCTCGGCCAGCACCGTAAACGCACCAGGTCGGACCACGACGTAGTGACCGCCGCAATCTTCCCGTACTGCCTCGACGAATTCCTCCTGCTTCACCTTGGCGTAGCAGTATGCGTCACGGAGCTCGGGATGATCTTCAATGGAAGCACGATTCATCAGGGTCCGTGACTTCTGCCGGTTGGAGTAAACGGCAGAACGAGCTAACGAGAACCAATCGTCTGCAGAGAAGATTGCCGTACACTCGCGTCCAGCAGGTTGCGTGTGGTGACCACAGAATTCATGAACGCATCAGGGAAGGACTTTCCGCCGGTCCCAGCTGCCAGATGGTAGATGACTGCGACATCTTTGCACGCCGCTTCGCAATCCGCGGGCGATAGCAGGTTTCCCTTCAGAATCTCGACTTGAGTTCCCGCGGGCCGCGTCTTGACAATGGCCTCGAGCCCCGCCAGGTTACTGGAGGGCCGAGCGAGACAGAGTAAGTTACGAAACCCGCGAGCGAGCAATTCCTTTACGACGCGCGATCCGATGAAACCGGCAGCCCCTGTGATCAAGATGCGATCCTCCGGGACGATGATGAAAGAGTTGGACGCCTCGGATTTCGATGAACAGATCTCCGTCGATGCGTTGTTCTTGTTTGTAATGTGGATGTCTTGGGTATTCATCAGCTGACCCTGCCAGAGACTTAGGCGTCGACACTGTCATCCAGGGCTGTGCCAACAGGTTCCTCTGAAATGCTGCAGCTGGCATCCCATGACTTATGCTGACGGATTCGCAAGCGCAAACCGGGCAGGCTCTCACTGAGAGAACCCCTGACGTTGACACCTACCTTCCCCGGCTTCTCGCAATCCGCTTCGAACACTGCCGCGCGACGTTTTCGAAACCAGGAAACAGCTTGCCCGGCCGTTGCAAACCAGGCGCCCCGCCTCCTCAGATCCCGAACAAGATGTCGATACGTTGCGCCCCACAGCCTCTCTGGAGCTATGCTGCGGTCGTGCCAGTTGATCGTCAGGCAGCCCCCAAACCGAACCGCATCGTCCGTCATTCTCCGCAGGTAGGCTTCCGCCTGCCTTGACGAGAGCCCGAGATAAGCGGGATAGAACAATGCCGTGTCCATCACATGCAGCGGCAACTCGAGAAGGGTACTTGCCCCCAGAGGCTTGTAGGCCTGCATCGTTCCGGCCCGATATCCCACGGTCTCGTTGTAGCCGACGGTTGAATCGTAAGCCGCCCCGGCCGCTTCCAGAGCGGAAGGAGATTGCTGGTCATAGCACAGCCAGTGCATTCGCACGCCAATCCCGCTGGCTCCGGTCAGGCGGCGGATCTCCGCGAGTTCCTCTTGTGCTGCAGCGCCATCGAGCCAGGCATCGACACCGTGAAGGCCAACTTCGCAACCCGCAGCGAGTAGCTTCCGCACGGAATCGGCAACATCGCAGGCGCCGTACTTGGCGGAGCGGAACTTAGCTTGCCGGCGATCGACATGCTTGCCCGCTCGGCCTTTGAAGGGAATCACAAAGAACGTAGAAGGGATTCCCTCCTCGATCTCCAGATACCGTTCGGCAAAATCGCACCAGAAGTCCTTTGCCATGCCCAGGTGCACGAAGGGCAACTTTACCGCCGCGGCACAGTTGGTAAGCAGGTCTCGCCAAGAGATTCGGCTGCGCAGGAAGTTGCGCAGCGAACCAAAGGTCGCACGATACAGGAATCCTATGATTGTATGGTCCCATTTGTGCCGACGGATGGACGAGTGATCGACGTCATGGGTCAGACAAACAATGAATTTATATCCAGCCGGAACGGGCGGAACTTCGAACAGGGAAATGCCGCATCCGATGATGAGCTCTCTCAGCAGCGCAATGTGCAGATCCAATGCCGGTGTGGCAGCGTTTGCAGGGGGCTGACCGATGCTCAGCAACGTTTGAATTTCGGCAAAAAGGTCGTAACCGATCCGGCAGAGTGTCCCTTCTTCCACGTGGGCCAAGTGCGCAACCGATTCCTGCGAATCTTCGTCCACAAGAAAATCGCCGTCTTTGCGAAGAGTAATCGTGTGTCCATAGATCGGGATAAGACTTCCTCGAAATGAAAGCATGCACCTGTGACTTCGCTGCTGACCGGTTGCGATTCTCCGTTGATCGTCAAGACATATGCGACTGCCCGCGTACACTAGGACCAGTTTTGCATTTCCATCGTACTGCACGTCTCCGCTGCAAAGCACGACGTCGTATCTTTCAGCGTCGCGATAAAACTCCCACGGGGTCTTGAACAACTCGAAGAACTCTCCAGCAACATCGTGCTCTGCGGCATTGGCAATGACCCCGATCATAGTCAGACGAAGTTTATGCAACCGCAGTTACCGGGCCGGCGTTGACCCGCAACCATTGCTCAAGGACGACGAGGCTGAACAGGATCTTATGGTTGTCATTGCGTCTCGAAACGTGCTGTGCAAAGAGTTGACGTACTGCGTTCGGACGCAGGTACTGGTATATTGCCGAGCTTCCGTCCAGAAGAGACTCATTCATTCTGTTATTGATGGCGTTTCGGAACCAGCTATCCACGACATTGACGGCAAACCCACGTTTCGGTCGTCGCAAAATCGACTCTGGTAGATAGCGGCAGCATACCTGCCGGTGCAGCCACTTGCGTGAGCCATTTCTCACTTTCAAATTGGCCGGCAGCCGTTCTACATATTCGACGATCTCTTTATCCAGATAAGGTACACGTAGCTCAAGACTGTGGGCCATGGAAAGTTTGTCCGCGTACATGAGCAGCTCGTCAGGCAAACTGGACCGTACTTCAAGGAACTGGAGCCCACCAAGCTCATCGGTTCCGGTCATGAGATCTGCAAGATTCGCCCAGCACTCTAATATCGTTTCTCCCGCATCAGCGCGAAGTAAACCGTCCTGGAACAGCCCATCCACCTGCTCGCCGGGCAGCAGTGAAAAAACGTGTTCATATCGGCGCATACGATCCGAGATCGCCAGCGAATAAACTCCTCGCTTCAGCATCTCGTTTCTCGGAAGAGCGTTGACTCCCGTGGAGATCATGTTGCGGATCGGCTTTGGTATTTGTGACCAAAGCACGCCATAGCGGACACCCAGATGGCGACGATACCCACCGAACAACTCGTCTGGACCTTGGCCGACGAGAGCAACTTTCACGTCGCGCCGTGCCTGTTCACAGACGAAGTACATCGGCACAATCGAGGAAGTCGCGATCGGTTCTTCCAAAGACGCAACGATCCTTGGAAGCGCCTCCTCGAAGGTCGCTCTGGTAATCATGACGGTTGTATGCTTCGATTCGAGTATGCGGGCGGTTTCCGCGGCGTCCGCCAATTCATCATCCTCGAAGGCTGAGCCGTATCCTACCGTGTAGGTCGGCCAACTACGCCCGTTGAGATTCATCAAGGCAAGCAGAAGCCCGGAATCGACGCCGCCGCTCAAAAGCAAGCCAACCGGCACATCGCTGATGAGTTGCCGCCGGACCGCCTGTTTGTAAAGGGCCAGCAATTCTTCCCTAGCTTCGCCCGGCGATTTTGGCGGCGCAAAAGCACTAGGCTTGAATCTGTACCACCGACTAAGCTGGTGGAAGTCGTCTTGGACTACGAGCTTGGTTCCCGGGGCTAGTTTCCGCACGCCTTTGAGTATCGTGTAAGGGGAGGGTGTATAGCGATACCGCAGGAAGAGGTTCAACGACGTAGGATCAATCTCGGCTTCGCCCGGCATCGCTGCACGAACAGCGCGAATCTCCGAGCCGAAATACAAACAATCCTCATCAATTCGGTAGTAGACGAGCTTGATTCCGAAAGGATCGCGGGCGAGAACCAAACGCCTTTGTCCCGCATCCCAGATGGCCAAACCGAACATGCCGTTGAGACGGTTGAGCACCTGGTCGCCCCACTGCTTGTATCCGTGAACGATTACCTCTGTGTCCGATTTCGTGCGGAAAACGTGGCCGTAACCTTCCAGTTCCCGTTTGAGGTCAAGAAAGTTATAGATTTCTCCATTGAAAACCACCCACACGGACTCTTCCCGATCGGACATGGGCTGATGACCACCTGCAAGATCGATGATGGAGAGCCTGCGAAAGCCAAATCCAAGTGGCCCGTCGACATAGTACCCCTCGTCATCAGGGCCTCGATGGATGAGGGTTCTGGTCATCGCCTCGATGTTCCGACGCTGAACCGGCTTCAGACTTCCGTAGTTATATTGTCCGCAGATGCCGCACATACAATTTCTCTAGCTAGTAGTCATCGACTCCAATAGACGAATGGAACCGCGTGTAAGCTTGTCTTTCGGCTTTTCTAGGTTTCGCGACAGCAAAAAGCAGAGACTCCGGAACACTTGCGATTGAGCCCAGCGGTGCATCGGGACATTGTCCCAGCCGATCAGTAGCTGGCGTGCTCGAAACGAGCCGTCAGATCGTTGCCACCGCGCCAGCAGATCTGTGACGACAGCGGACAATATCTTGTCCAGTTCTGGAAAGCGGCCATTTAACAGAACGGCAAGGTTGATACATTCCGCATAGTCATATAGCTCCCGGCGATACACTGTGAGCCGCGGCGGCTTGGAGAATGGCAGCGGCAGACCCTTGGAGTCAAACAAGTTCCTCACGTAGTAGCCGATTCCCCGCTCGATCGCGTTCCTGCACTGGCTGCAATCTGTAAGTTCTTCGATTTTTGCGAGGGCTTTGAGAACGAAGCAGGTATGAAAGTGATCGACAAAATCCCTCTTTCCATCCGTCGCATAGTACCAGGAACCGTCCGCGTTTTGAGAGGCCAGGACGAAGTTCAGGTTTCTTCTCGCAACCTCCAGGTACCGCAGCTGCGAGAGCTCGATCCCGGCCCTTGTCAGAAGAAACGCCCGATAGGCACTCGCATTTATGACGCCACCCGGATCGTCCGGCGCGGGGGTATAAGCACAACTGGCAGTATTTGGCGCTGTCTCCAGGTCTCGGTAACTTTGGAAGGCATGCTCGGCGATGGATCGCATGACTTGGAGCCACTTCTGATCCCCATCAATCGCATAGACCTGCGAGAATGCCTCGTAGACATAGGGCACAGTGGTTATCATGGGTGTGCCCTCTTTCATAGTGCCCGTTCTCGTCTCCCAGTTGAACGGATATCCCCAGCAGTAGTCGTCGTAACCTGGGCATCGAGTCTCCTGGAGAACCTCCAGGAAGTGGACGGCGCGCTGGTAATATTTGTCCGCTCCGTAGGCTCCCGCAAGGAGAGCGAAGCCCATGGCGTAATGGGCGTCAGCTATCGGGAACCGTTGCGGTTTCCAGAAGAATCTGCGCGCCGAAGGCATAACAGCCTCACAAAACTCCGCCGGAGCCACCGCAAACGTGCCAAGCAGAGGCCTGTGATAATAAAGGGCTTTGGCCCTTCGCCCCAATTTGCTCGCGTAGAAACTCTGATGATCGTAGGAGGTCTCTCCGTAACGATCAAGCCAGCCACAGAACTGGCCGACCGCGGTGATTGATTTTTTCGACCAGAGCTTCGTTCATAAGGACTGCAGCCAGAGCAGATTAATTGCCGCTCCACATTGAAATTGTCGACTCGTTTGAATCTTATGAGGGACTTGAGAATGGCCTTGAGCTTGACCATCTGTTCTTTGCGGTGGAACGCCATGAGTTCGCGTGAGACTGGGCGAGGCGTCCGGCGAAGAAAAGCCCAACAATATCCCGTTCCTAAGGCCAGGCCTCCGATGATATATGGCGGCTTCGCAGCCCGGTAAGCAACTCGGAATACCTCCCAGACCGGATGACCACCGAGGTAGTAGTCTTTCTCTCCGTAGGAAAACAAAGAAGAGAGCGACACTGCGTTCCGCGGTTCCCAAGTGGCGATGGTGAAAGAATGACCTCTCTCGGAACGACTCGGTCTTCCACCCCATCATACGGGCGGTCGTGACTGCCATCCAATCGACTCCTCCAGCCTCATTTGGCGTGAATCCACCGATTCCCTCCAAGCAGCGCTTTCGAAACATCTGGCAGCCGCCGGCAACATGGTTCCGCCCTTCGAAACTTTGCCGCTCGGAACTGTATCCGTCCTCTTTGAAGACGGTTCCTCCCACTCCCAGGTTGGCATCTTCCCTGAACCTGCTTAGGATAAATTCAAAATAATCCACATCAAAAGAAAGATCAGCATCGAGATTGCCCAGGATCTCAAAGTCCAGTTCCCTGACTCTTGCATAGCCGGCATTGAAGGCCCCCACTTTCGCAGCAAAGCTGCGGTCTCGCCGTTGCGGCATCTGGACCATTTCGATCCAAGGATACTGCACAAGCATAGCGGCTTATGATTTCTGACGTCCTGTCGGTCGATCCATCATCTACGATCACCCATTTCGTCGGTAAGACGCGTCTGATAAATCACCGACTCGATCGTTTTCTCGATGAACGCCTCCTCGTTGCGAGCAGGGGTAATGAGAACGTAGGGCGGGAGGGAGGAAGGCTGATCCCGATCGCTCTCTCTTACTGTTGCCGCAGCGATGCTGGCACTGTCGCCCGCCCCCTGGTGCAATGGGTCGCAGTCTCCCTGCATCTCTATCAGGATTTGCGGTCTGTGTCTCGTTCTTGAATACTTGTCGCTCAATTTTCTTTCTGCTGTAGGGCTGGATCTTGGGGACGATTCCCGAAGGTCACAAGCGGCTCAGGGGCAAGTCCTTCGCACAGGAGATCAGCGACCAGCCCCGTGAGTCGCCCTCGCTCTCTGCGCCAACTGTGTTCTCGATAAACCTCTTGGCCTCGTCTTACTTTCTCGACCGCCTCGTCAGGATGAAAGAACACATACTCAATCTTCCGCGCCAAATCCTCCGCGTTCCCAAGCTCGAAGAAGACGAGCGAGCTGTCGTCAAAGTAGTCGCAAATGCCTGCCGCCTGCGGAGCAATTACAGGTTTGCCCAAGGTCAAGATACTCAAAAATACGAGTCGGCGTATTAATCTCCGAGAAGGCGCTGCGGTGGTTGGGAATGATTCCCACATCACAATCTTCGATTTCTCGAACCAGTTCCTCTAGGCTTCTCGGCCCTAGATAATGCACGCAGTCCATCTAGACCCTTACTGTGAGTCTCGCTCATTACTCGTTCCAGAAAGGGGGTCTTGCGGCCGTAAATCCTGAGCTCTGCGGAATGAATCGCCTTTCGCACTCGTTCGAGCGCATCGACTGCGAGGTCCAAACCGTTTCGCTCGATCAATGATCCGTGATACATCATTACGAAACGTTGGCTTGAAAGCTGGTCTGGGACAGGGTGAGTGAGCGGACCGCACGAAATGGAAATATGTCCTCATCCGGAGAATTCATCACAACGCCGATCTTTTCCGGCCGACAGCTGCGAGAGCCAAAGATTCGCTTGCACGCGACATTAACGGTAATCACACGATTGGCGCGGGCGATGCTCCACTTTTCAAGCCATCTCAGAGTCCGGACGCTGAGGCTAGTTTCGTTGAGGCTCGAAGATCGTCATCATGAGCTCGGGCATGGGATCATGTTGATCGAGGATCACCTTCGCTCCCAGTGCCTTCGGTACCAACGAACACAGAACGAGTATGTCTGGCATGTTGTGTACATAAACCAGGTCATATCGCCGGCGTCAGCGAGCGCCCGGCCAGAATGCAACGCGGAGACGAGAATGAAGGCGGAATAGTTGTATGCGTAGGAAAGCCGACCTCCTCGACGATGCGAGATAGGGAGACGAACGACGTTGAGTCCGCTCCCGCACCTCACGTTTCGGTTCCTTCTCATCCCCCAGGCATATCAGATCCACCGTCATGCCTTCTTTGAGGAGGGCGTTGGCGGCCCGGCGTGGACGCGGATCGAAAGGGTACGAAGAAAACGTAACCATCGCGACCCGCTTGCCCTTAAGGCGAGAGCCTGCCGAAGAGGACCGGAGGGTCGGAACACGAAAGCCCATCCATATATACTCCCGTCATGCGACAGCTACCGCCTCTTTCTTACTCTGGGCCTCACGCTCCATTTTCATTTTGTTGGACGCCTGAATCGCCGCAAGGATCGCCGAGTGGTCGTACTTTTGAAGTAGTTCGATGTTTTGCATGACGCAATGGCCGCCAATAACTCCGGGGAAGTACTTAACCGGGGGGAAGAACTTTATGCCCTCATAGAATGAGACGACTTCGTCATAGTCCTCACCCGATTGATCACAATATCGCTCTACCTCCTGGGCCCAGGCGATCATCAGGCCGAAGTAAGTCGTCTCGGTGAGCTTTGCCAGCTCAGTTGCCTCGGGCGACGACAAGATCTTCGTTTTCAGGCCCACTGACTCGAAGTGCTTAGCAGCCCGCTCGCCGGCTGCTGGGTCGATCGCTCCCACGAATTTCGTGTAGAACAATACCTCGTCGAGCATACGAGCGTGCTTGCCGCGCACCGGACTGTTCACCACGGCTGCACAGGTTCGCTCGGCTATGGCTCGAGTAGTTCCGATTGCCACAGTGCTGTTGATGATGGTCGAGAGCTGGTTGGAAAAGGTCGATGTAGCGCACCGTCTCACCGACAAAATCCTTGATCTGGAACGGAAAGCAGACGTGCATGATATCAACCTGCTCGATTCGTTCCACCGGCGTGATATCGACACCAACCGAATCGTGGTACCGGGAAACGAGCTCCTGTAAGGGTTTTCCCACCTCTCCGAGTCCAACGACGACAACCTTATCTTTCTTTGTCACCGGTTTAAGCCTCCTCCTTGGAAAGTGAAAGACTGGTGATCACCGCCGCTGCGGTTATTTCACAGATGCAGCAGCGAGTTAGCTGCTCTGATGACATCTAGCTATTATTCTTGCAGCGGAGCGTCGCTGCGGCTGCAGCAAGTGGAAGGTCACTAACCCATATGTTTGTAAAGCACTTTGCCAGCCGCGGCCAGCACACTACCGGGCACATGGGACCATACATATTTGCCGATATTGGCTTGCATGCCTCCTAACATAGGAGAGGAATTGTCTGGCGGATATCGGAAGTACGTTAGCGTTGTTCGAGTCGCTCCCCAACGATCCTTGAATGCTAGAAGTCCGAGATTCCTAAGATCGCTTCGTCCCAGATCGAATTCGGAAAGCCCGTCGCTCTTGGCTTCTTTGATCGCGTTCCAGAGCAAGAGTTGCGTGCCGCCCAAATTGCTAAATCTGCGGTCGGAAGAACCATATTTGTAGACAAGTACCTGTTTATGGCGGAGTGTGAGAATACTGGCAATTGGGCGTCCACTTTCGGAGGCAACCCGAATCTTGGCTTTGTCTCCTACACAAGCAATGAGGTTTCGGAACCAGTTGACCGGCTGCACTGGCAGTCCCTGCCTGCTGCGCGTGGTGAGCAGTAGTTGGTAGAACTTTTCAATCAACCACCGTGATGTTCCCTCGTCACAAGTGACACCCTCTCGCTTAGCGCGCTCGATCTTTCTCTGCACACAGTCTCTGTGAAAATTGCTGAAAATTTCATCCAAACGGGGACGCAAGTCGAGCTTGTGGTGACAGAATATTTGAGCTTCCCCAAACATAGCGCACCCTCCGCTAAGAGAACCTGCGGGTCTAAGCTCGATATACCTCCAATTCTTGTGCCGGAATTCCTCCCGCAACCAAAACAGCAAGGAGATAAGTTGCTGTGCGTTCTCTACTATAGGGGCGCTGTGATCGGAAAATGGCAGAGATACCAATCGATGGCCGCTAAGCCAGCTGGAAACCCTGCAAAAGGGAACCGCATTGGTTAACGAATGCCCCGGGGCTGAGAGTGTAAAGGCGACTGGCTGGTAACCGTATGTCCGTCGCAGTGCCTCAAGCCAGCCTCGCGAATGAAAGATGGAAGCGTCGGGGTGATTCTGAATCAACTCGTCCCAACGCTCATCTTTGATCGGATCAATCTCATAGACCGTCATATTGAAGCACTGTCGCAGCGCATGCGGTATTAGCCTTCCAGGAGAGGGTGCACCGTTATGCGAAGGCCACTCGCGCTGTCTTGCGAGAGGGCGTCGTTTGGTCAACTGTCAGGCAATTGGTCACCGCTTCCACGACATTATCCAGTTCGAATCGGGTCATCTGTGGGTACATCGGCAACGAGAGAATCTCGGATGCAGCCTTCTCCGTCACTGGAAAGTCTCCCGGCTGGTACCCGAGGTTGCGATAGGCCTTCTGCAAATGAAGCGGAATCGGGTAATGAATACCCGTACCGATGCCCGCGGCCTTCAGATCTGTTTTGCAGCCCATTCCGATCTTGCAGCCTTATCACGTATAGGTGGTATACCGCCTGGCTCCACCTGGGCTCGAACGGAAGAATCAGGTCATTCACTGAGGAGAGTGACCTCTCGGTAATTCTCGGCATTCTCTCGACGCTGACTGTTCCATTCCGACAAATGGTCCAGTTTGACTCGAAGAATTCCGGCCTGGATCGCATCCAGCCTGCCGTTGTAGCCTTCTATGTCGTGGTAATACTTCTCCGCTTGGCCATGGTCGCGCAGCATGCGTATTCTCTGCGCCAGGTCCGGGTCGTTGGTCGTGACTGCGCCGGCCTCACCGCAAGCACCCAGATTCTTGCCAGGATAGAAACTGAAGGCCGCTGCCTTTCCGATGGATCCGGCTTTT
The DNA here is from genome assembly GCA_963798275.1 of uncultured Acidobacteriaceae bacterium. Lineage (GTDB taxonomy): Bacteria > Acidobacteriota > Terriglobia > Terriglobales > Acidobacteriaceae > CAWCTB01. Next base: position 38,950 of record CAWCTB010000024.1, on the reverse strand, counting down.
TGCCAAGTGTGTTGGTCTTGCGTGAAATACTCGGCTCCATGGGCCTGGCACGCGTCTTCCACGACGATGAGGTTGAACGCTTCGGCCAGTTTGAGAATCGGATCCATGTCGGCTGTTTGTCCGTAAAGATGAACCGGCACGACCGCCGAAATCGATTCGACCAGTCCGGCGTGAAATCGGCCTTCCCGTAAGCTGATCCTGGTCGCACTTCGTCTCCAAGTATTCGCGGAGCTTTTCAGGATCCATGTTGCAGGTGTGCTCATCGATATCTATGAATTCGGGCTGCGCACCAGCCTGTGAAATGGCTTCGGTGGTGGCGATGAAGGTGTTCGGCACCGTGAGTACGCTATCGCCCGGGCTGACGCCTGCAGCCATCAGTGCGAAACGCAGCGCATCTGTCCCGCTGCCCACACCGACGCAATGATCGACCTCGCAGAACTCTGGCAAACGCACCTTCAAACTCTTGTACTGCTTTCCCTCCTATGAAGGCAGCGCTGTGTAGTGCAGTTCGAAAAACGGTGACCAGTTCGTCCTCCATCTCCAAGTGAGGACGAACGAGATCCAGAAACGGAATTTGAGTGCTTTTCATTGTTTATGCCTCCATCTGCATGAGAATGACTCTGCGCATACGGCCAGATGTGCTTATCTGACGAACGAGCTCCGGTCGGCAGATCACTCTCATTCAGCCTGTGCTGTTCCCAGTCAATTCCGGCCGACCGTTGCCGATCAGATACCGCAAGATCTTGGCTGGGTTTCCTGCGACAATCGCATTTTCAGGCACGTCTTTCGTGACGGTGCTTCCTGCCCCGACGATCGCGTTTTCCCCTATCGTCAGCCTGTGAAAGGATTGTGGCTCCGGAACCAATTGAGGCTCCTGTCTTCACTAAAGTACGTTCGACTTTCCAGTCGGCCTCGGTCTGCAATTTGCCGTCAGTGCTCGTGGCACGAGGATAGCTGTCGTTGATAAACGTCACCCCATGGCCAATGAAGACATTGTCCTCAATGACTACGCCCTCACAGACAAAGGTGTGGCTCGAGATCTTACAGCGCTTGCCGATCTTGGCGTTCTTCTGCACCTCAACAAATGCACCGATCTTGGTTTCGTCTCCGATTTCACAACCGTAAAGGTTGATGAACTTCGACAGCCTCACATCGCGTCCCAGCTTAACATCTGGCGCTACGCAAAGATACGAGCCGTTCTGGCTGTTGCCGCGGCCATTTGATTCAGTATTTTTCATATGAGCATTCCGATTTCATGAGTGAGGGATCTGAAAGACGGCCGAGGCGGCTTAGTTACTGGATATACGCAATTGCACCACGCTGGTGCAGGGACTGGTTGGCTGCTTCCAGCATCTTCACGACCCGCAAGCCCGCTGCTCCGTCATTGAAAGGAGCTTGGTCCTTAACGATGCAGTCGACGAAATAGCCCAACTCCAGGCGCAATGCCTCGACCTGTTCCAATTGAGGAGCCCACATGTCACCGGAACGGTAGTTCACGAGTAAGTTGTACATACCTTCGCGATTGGTGATTTCCACACCCTTGTCATAGATCTTCACCTTCTCGTCGGCCTCAAGATCATTCCATACAAGCATTTTCTTCTCGCCACCGATCAAGCGTCGTGCGAACTTTGACAGGCGACAACCAGTTGACGTTGATGTGTGCGATGATTCCGTTCGGAAAATAGACGGTTATGAATGCAACATCCTCAAAGCCGTTGAGATGACTCTGGCCGGTTGCAACGATTGCCTCGGGCCTCTCGTCGATGAGGTAGTCCATGATCGACAGGTCATGAGGGGCGAGGTCCCACACTACGTTTACGTCGTGCTGGAAGAGTCCCAAGTTCACACGAATCGAGTCGTAGTAGTACAGCTTACCAAGCATGTCTTGCTGCAAGACCTGTTTAATCTTCTTTACAGCCCCGGTAAACAAGAAGGTGTGGTCCACCATGATCTTTAGGTTTTTTCGGGCTGCCAGGTCGATTAACTCCTCCGCCTGGGCACTATTGCTGGTGAAAGGCTTTTCCACGAAAACGTGCTTGCCATTTTCCAGCGCGGCCTTGGCGAGTTCGAAGTGCGTCCACACGGGCGTTATGACCGCGACCGCGTCGATGTCAGCCGATGCAAGTATCTCGGATGCGTCAGCCGTAACCCGAACTCCATGATGCGCCGCTTGTGCTCGCTTTCTTGCAATAGGACTCTTGTCCGCAATAGTCTGTATCCGGACCCCTTCCACATTATCGAGATTCCTGACTATATTCGGCCCCCAGTAACCGTAGCCGACTACACCAAAGATGATCATATGTTCACCGCCTTCGAGACTGCATTGGTTGAGGATATGCTATGGGGTAGAGGATTCAGCGACTTTGACTTGGGCGAATGCGAGTTTGCTGATACTGCTCGTGAGCAGAAGCCCTGCGACGCTTCCTCAGTATGCACCGTCGCGTAACAATACGGCTCGTGGTGTGCGCAGGAGTATCTTGAAGTCGACCCAGGGTGACCAAGTCTTGGAATATAGAAGATCCAGGCGAACCATTTCGTCGAACTTGAGACGGCACCGGCCATTGACTTGCCAGAGCCCGGTAATCCCCGGCTTTACCTGTAAGACTCTCCGTCGGTGCCATGTTTGATAGGCAGCCACCTCGTAAGGAATCGCCGGCCGTGGTCCGACCAAAGACATATGCCCCATAAGAACATTCCAGAACTGCGGAAGCTCATCTAAACTGCTTCGCCGCAAGAACGCTCCCACTTTTGTGACTCTAGCATCATTTGTTAGCTTGAAGACACCATCGTCATCACTAGTGCCGTTGGACGGCATTGCGTTGGGCATTTCCGGCGATTAACTGCGCTACATATTGCTTGTGGACGCTGGGATCGTTGTCAGCATACATCGACCTGAATTTCAGAAATGTGAAGCTTGTACCGTATTGCCCGACTCTCTGTTGCTTAAATAATACCGGCCCTCGCGACGAAGCTTTGATCGCTAGTGCGATGATTAGGAACAGAGGGGCAAACAGAACCAGGATCAGGACACTGCCTATCACGTCTATAACTCGTTTGGCTACTATACTTGGACGAGTTGCAGTTTCGTCGCCCGACAAGTCAGGATACAATACGGGATTGCTTGGCCGGTCGGTTGTGTCATGATCCCACTTGTCTGGGAAGAGATGAAAAGAGATGCTGATTTGAGTGAACTGCTCGAACGTTAAGCTATCTCTAAGAATATTACTCATCCGCGAAAGCATTGTGCTGAGAACAGAGGTCTTATCGCAGATAACAAGCTCGGTAAACATGACCCCAATGATGTACTGGTCTTTGTACCAGCCGACTGCGTCAGTTTCCCTTGTCGATTCCAGGAGCGCCGAGATGGCACTGGCAAATAGCTGACGATTCTTCTCTCCACCATTGCGCTGTCCTGTCTCAAGCAGCATGAGCAGAAAGGGCTTTCCGGACCGCTCCGTTCGCTTCCGCTCGACCGAGAACCTCCGCTTGAAGGCGTCTTGGGTCAGGAGTTCGCGTTCTCCGTCGGACGCCGCCCTCGAAGAAAGAGGCGCTGGGCTTGAACCGTTATCTGAGCCTGACCTCGCCACCATAGTCTCCGCTTGCTCTGTATTGAGCTCTGACACTGCAGGAAATGCCTTGTGAGTTTGCTCCATCAGCGACTACTTGTTGTTCACCGCGAAGTACCCCCAGACCGAACTGCCGCGCGAACGTGGGTCGTCTAAGGTCCCCCTCTAAAAGCAGTACCTTCTGATGACTCTTCGCCAGAGTGTACGCAAGATTTGCAGCAACGGTGCTCTTACCCTCTTCAGGCATAGAACTGGTAATCAGCAGTCGCTTGAAGAGACGCTTTTGCTGAAGGTGTCTGAGCCGGATACCAAGATAGCGGAATTTTTCGGCCGCCAAGCTTTCCCCGTCTTTGTCACATACCAGGCTGTTTTGGGACGGCACCAGAACTCGCGCCGCATCAAAGGAAAACAGTCGTTTGCGCTCCGTGTCCGTTGTCTGGAGCTTATCCGCTGTCGCACCTTGGGCAAGTTGCCGTTCGGCCGCCTCCAACAATTCGGGCGCTGCCAGTAAACTTGTTAGGATCAAGACCCTGCCGCTTGATCTCAGACTTGTGCAAAGCGTCAAATATTTGGCTCATGCTCGCCAGCTCGGGGGGCATCGATACGCCCGGCCCCTCGTTCTCTGAAGGCAGGTTCTTTAGAAGCGCGAACAAATCACGCAGAGTTTCGGCCGCACGCGTTACATCGGCGTCGCCAAATTCCGTCGATTTACTTATCTTTGGAGAACTGACCACGTCCAGACGAAGATCTGCAGCAGTGGCTTCCACGATCTCGGGAGTCACACTCGATAGTTGCCGGGCGTACGCAGTAATGAGCGCATTTTCGCAGATCGTGTTGATCAACCGGGGGATTCCGCGCGAATGACCATAGATCTTCTGGACCGTGTTCCGCGGAAATAAAACACCTGCGTTCGAGCTGGCTCCTGCTAACTGCAAGCGCCGCTCAATGTAGCCCTCCGTTTCCAACGCATCAAGTGGCACCAGTTGTGCGCGATGAGCGACTCTCTGCTTCAGCTGCCGGAGATTAGGCGAGTCTAGCTTGTCGTCGAGCTCAGGTTGCCCAACCAGCAAGATTTGCAGGAGCTTGCCGTCAGTTGTTTCGAGGTTTGTCAGAAGCCGGATTTCCTCGAGAACATCGTGGGAAAGATGGTGCGCCTCGTCCACAATCAGAACCGTCGTTAAGTTCGCCGACCCTCGCGCGACGACGTACTTGCTGAGATCGGAGATTATTTCGCTTTTGTTCTTGGTCCAAGCTGAAAGACCGAAATCGCTCGCCACATATTGCAGAAACTCACAAGGCGACAACCTGCCATTAAAAACGTAGGCGTAGGTCACGTCATCGCTTCGTTTAAGCAATTCGACCAGACAGCGGAGCAATAAAGTCTTTCCGGTGCCAACCTCTCCGGTAAGCACAGCAAATCCCTTGTGCCCTCGCACTCCGTGGTAGAGCGCGGCTAAGGCTTCGTTGTGCCTGGGCGTCGCAAAAAAGAAAAAGGGGTCCGGAACAATCTCGAAGGGGCTGCGCTTAAGGTTGTAGAAGGATTTATACATCCGAGTCTCAGGGTCAGGATCAGCCTTTCAAGTAGCTAACGGCGGAGCCAGCCAAAATTGCGACGAGCACCAAAACCGCCGCCACAGACCCAAGCCAAATCCTGTTACGTTCGGCGGTCTCGTTCTTGGGATCGGCGATGACTGGTATCTCCGAGATCACCGGAATTGCAAGCAACTTCTTCAATTCCGCTTCACCGTAGACACGATCGTCCAGCTTCTCGAAAGCCGCAACCACACCCAGTCCCAGCGCCAATCCAACCGCCAGTCCAATGCCGCAGAGTTTCAAACGGTTGGGAAAGCTCGGCTTGAGAGGAAGACTGGGAGGATCAATCACACGAAATCGTTCCCCCTGTTGGAGAAGTTCCATGCTGGTCGCCATCGCAGACCCCTGCTGCTTTTTCAATAATTCATCGTACGACGCCTTGGATTGATCATATCCGCGAGTCAAATCGGCAAGCTGTTGTTCGCGTACAGGCTCTTGATTCAGGCGGGCCTGGTAGTCGTTGATTTTCGAGGTGAGGGCAGCGATCGCTTGCTCACGGTTCCGAATCTCAATTTGGTTGGCTTGCAACTGGCTTTGCAGCTGAGGTATCAGCGACAGGTCTTTAGTCCCGGCGGCCTCGGAAGTGAGCGCAACCGCATTGCTAGCGGGCTGAGCTCCGCCATTGTTAGTTTTTGAGTCTGCCAGAAGTTGGTCTCTTATCTTCTCTGTTCTCGCAATCTTATCCTTCAACGCACGGATCTCGGGATGTTGATCCCCGTAAGTAGTGCGCAAATCTCCCAACTCCGTTTTCAGCTTGTCGAGTTGCTGGTTGACTGACGCCAGGGTCACAGGGGCCCCTTCTGGCGTCTTGGAGGGTCCTTGCAGTGCCCGATATTGGTTCAGGAGTGTCTCCAAATAGGCATGCTGCTGTCTGGTATTGTTGAGAGCGTCTTGTTGAGCCTGCAATTGCGATTGCAGACCGCTCAGTATCTGAAGGTTGCTCCCCAGTTGAGTCGGGAGCTCGCCAAGATGCTGCCCCTTGAATGCGCGTATTTTCTCCTCTTGCGCCGCCAAGCTTTGCCGAGCAGTCTCCAGCTGATTCTGGAGAAACTTGGTTGTGTCTTCAGACTCCTGCTGCCGCCTCTCGAGATTCTCATCGATAAACAAATTGGTCAGTTTACCTGTTACCTGTTGAGCGATCAAAGGGTCACGCGCCGAATAGGATACGTGAAATGCCGACACGCTGTTATCTGCACCCCGTACCAGTTCCACATCGATATCCTTTCGCATCTTGTCGACGATATCGTCAGGAGTCAGCCGAGAGCGGTCCTTCGTGTATAGATTCAGCTCATCAACGATATGCAACAAGCGCGAACGGCTAAGGATCTGCTGTGTGATGCTCTGCAGACGCTGCTGTAGGTTGTCGTTAACATTTGGCACAACATAGTCCCTTGGCATAGTGGGCTGTTCCACCAGGATTAGCGTGCCTGACTGATAACTGGGCGGCAAAATCCAGCTTGCTCCCCACACCGCGAGCCAACCCAGGAACATTGGAATCAAGAAATGCAAGTGTCGACGGCGGACGAGTGAAAACCAGTACTGGACACCCGAAGTACTCTGTCCGGTTTGTTCAATGGGCTGCGGCATGGTCGTCACTGAAGAGGTCTGGTGAACTGGTATGAAAGGGAAACAAATACGCGATTCGTGTCGGGCAGATTTGAGATCACTGTGGATCCGCTGTAGCTTTGTCTTCCCCAGCTATATCCGCCCTGCGCACTAAGATGTTCGCCCAAGGAGTGCGTAACCGAGACGGTTCCCAACAGGGAGTGCCCTCCTGGGCTCGACACTGTAAAGGATGGCGTCAAATTCTTGTACACCTGCGTAGCTTGCCGAGATTCCCGCGCTCCATGTGCGGGATACTTGCCACCTCGCCGTGGCACTCGCGCTGTTCGACTGGAACGTCCCATTCAGGCCACCTGCGCTCGTAACGATCCTGGAGTAACTGGCCGCTAAACTGGTGCGCTCACCCTGCCAGCTAATGCTTGCCATTGTCAGAGGAGACCAAGATTGGACGACTGGAAACGGCGACTGCGTTGCGGTATAGTGCTGCGGACCGGCGGAGAAGGAAAGAGAGAGCGTCGGTTTTAGATTAATCGTCAAGAACAGAAAAACAGTCTGCGTTTGGGTGCGAATGCTGGTGTCACTTTGGGTGCTCGCCGGGTACGACCCGAAGTTTTGGTATTGGTAATTCACTCCGACCTGATACTTGCCGTGCAGACTGCGGGAATAAAAAGCTGATCCTGCAGCCGAATTTGAGTCGTAGAGTCCTGTCGCTTCCGCAGAGTTCGGGAAGCGGAGGTTATCGAAAGATCCGCTGACCCCTATCATAGAACTCTCATCAAGCTGATACGTCAGCTGCGCATTCGCCAAATTGCTCTGCTGGTCCTGCGTGGGAGGCACGATTGCCTGGTTCGGGGCCGGCGCTGACCCGGAAACTACGGTGACTGAGAGCGGATTGGGTTGGTTAAATATGTTGGATGTTTTTAGAAACGCTTCACTCACACTGATAGTCGCATTTGGACTCAGGCGGTATTGCAAGTCCAAGGCGGCATTCTGGTTAGTTCTGTTAAACGAGCTCACCTGCGGGTAGAAGGTAAAGCCGGGGCTGTAGGAGAGCACGTAATGTCCCCGGCTGGTGCTCTTGTCGAGCTCAAGCATTGGCCAAATCGAATAGCTTGCGCCCCCAACAGGCGGCTCGCCTCCCGTGATGTTGTTGGAATATGCGCCGGAAATCGTCAAGCCGCCCCGCAGGTAATTGGACTCTGTTTCGGAAGTGAAGGCTGGTTTCATATGCATTTCCGCTCACCGGTGGCGGCACCTGCATCGGCGACTTCTTCCGCGGCGGTGGTGTCAGATTCTGCAGTGTTCGTGTCAACTTGAGGCCACACACGGATCGGCACCAGCAACAAAAGGCCTAGTAACGCTGGCGCGAGAATGGCGACTCTAAGGGACGACAATAGTGTCATGGGGTTGAAGCAGGATGTTTTGCCCAAGACTCTTCCCTTTAATCACATTTTGGTAATTAAAGGGAAGGCGCGATTCACTGCCGTCGGGACTCTTGCGAAGAATATAGATCGCTTTTTGCTTGGCGAAATCGCGACAGCCGCCGGCCAGGGCAATGCCGTCGAGCACCGTTGTCGAGTTTGTTAGCGGGTAGGAGCCCGGCTTGGCAACTCGACCCAGGATGTTGAACTTTTGGCTATTAATCTGCTCGACGATCACCGTCACTTCTGGTTCGGTGAGATACGGTTGCAACTTGGTGGTAATGTCGGCTTCCAACTTTAAAGGAGTCCGTCCAGCTGCCTGTACCTCGCCGATTAAGGGCAGCGAAATCCTTCCGTCTGACCGCACCGGAAGAGACCGCGAGAGGTCTGGTTGTTTCCAAACACTGATCGCCAAAACGTCTCCATTGCCTATGACGAAACTGTCATCGTGCGGAGTGTTCGTCGCCGCCTTCACTGACTGCGTAACTGCACTCACCTCTGCGGGACCCACAGCTCGTGCATCGGATTGAGTTGCAGTAGGCGCTTGTGCCAAAGCACAAGCCGCAAGCAAGATGCTAACCAGTATCTGGCCTAGACATTTCGCCCACGGGCCACTGCCTGTGACCCTCGCGATCCAACTGCTGTGCCGGCTATCACTTCGCATCATCATGCCCAATCGCCCCGGTATTACTTGCCGAATCCGTTCCCATTGCTTTTACGTCCCGCGCCTGTTTGGCACAGGGCAGTTTCAGCCGAGGTCATCTGATACTGGTCGATTTTGTAAAGCAACGTTCGATAACTGACTTTGAGGAGTCGCGATGCGGCTTTTCGATTCCAGCCAGTTGCGCTCAAAGCGGCTGCGATCGCGTTTCTCTCGGTTTCCAACTTTGCCGTCTGTACCAGGGACTTGAGGGAATCGCCATCAGAGATCCCCAGACTTGGCAACTCTGCCGATGGAAGCGGGCTGGTGGGAGACGGCAACATTAGATTCTCGGTCTGACCCGGGCCGGCAGGCTCGGTTTTGCTATCGAATGCTCCGTCTTTCTCTTCCGCCATCAGGTAACGCTTCACGAAGGTCTCCATCTCCCGTAGATTCCCCGGCCAGGAGTGTGATTGGCACGCCTCCAACACTGCCGCGGCAAAGCTGCGGGCGGACAGGCCGTAATGCTTGGCAAGCCGTCGCATGAAATAGTGCAGCAAGAGCGGAACTTCTTCTCGGCGCTCACGTAGGGGAGGAACGTGAATCGTGTAGGCGCTCAGGCAATAATAGAGATCTTGGCGAAGCTTCTTTTCGGAGATTGCTCGGTCGACGTTGCTCGTACTGCTCGCCAACACGCGGACGTTGACTTCCACCGGTGTCCCCGTTCCTGGCCTGAGAAATTGCTTGCGCCGCAACACCTGCAGCAGCGTGGCCTGCAGGGGCAGTGGCATTTCAGTGATCTCATCGAGGAGAATCGTGCCTTTCTCGCAGAACTCCAGCTTCCCTGGTTTGGATGGCGTCCCTTCACTGCCGTTGCGGCTGTGGCCGAACAGTTCGTTCTCCAGCAGATCGCCGGGGAGCGCTGCACAATTCACCGCTGCGAACTCAAATCCAGACCTTACGGATAGTTGGTGGATTAGCCGGGCGGCGGTTTGCTTGCCACTTCCGCCCTCGCCTAGGATCAGCACGGGACCATCGCTCGCAGCGAGTGACTCTGCCTGCGCGCGAAGCTTGCGCATGACCAAGCTGGCTCCAACGAAGAAGTCCTCGCCGCCAAGCGGTTCGACATCGTCGCTCGTGATGTTTGTTTCCGTTGGGTCGCCGTCCGAAGAAAGGTGACGCCTCATGACCCTCTTGATTGTTGGGCTGTTCAATGGCCTGAACAGGCAGTCTCTAGCACCGAGTCGAATGGCTTCCTGCTTCTTAGGCGCGTCGTCCGGCTCGCAAACCAGGATAATTGGAAGCTGCGGGCGAAGTCGGCGCAACCAACGCAAGAAGTGCAATCCATCAGTGTCGCCGCGTGGCATATCCAGCACCAGAAGGTCCGGGGTTGTGCCTGACCCCACCCGTTCAATCGCTCCCCATCCGCTGCTCGCGCTCTCAACATCCCAGGAATTCTCCTCTCCCATTGAGAAGAACGGACGCAGCACGGTAGACTCCCGGCTGACGACCAGCACTTGCACTGTCGTGCCCAACTTGGCATCCATGTGTTTTTGGTTATCTACCCCACGGGAGGGCAAGGCCTACTCGGCATGTTGCAAGCGTTAGCGAGGGCCTTTTCGCGAGTGTGACCTAAGGATGTAGCGACTGGTTTTGATTCTACAGGCTGAGCTGATGATCGGCGACGGGACGAACAAAACCGATGGCCAGGTTTACCCAAATATACAAAGCCAAATGACTCCGCGCACCCCTTGCGCCGTAGACCGTGTCGCGAAGGAGGTTCGTCGACCGCAGCACACCCACATCTGGGGACAACCCCCGATTAGCTCTTCGGGTAATCTCAAGGCTTACTGAGAATAGAATTAGGCCTGACTCATGGCTGTGCGGCGTCGCGAAAGGAAAATGCCTCCGAAACAAGCCACTGCTGCGATGAAAAGATAGACGAAAGCCGAGCCGCCCTCAGGCACCACTTCAAAGAATTCTTGCACGCCTTGGCCATGTTGAGTGCAATTAATAGTGCCATTTCCAGCACAGCCAACGGGCGTGAAAACTAAAACGCCAGAGTAAAAATCAGCCGACTGACTTCCGGCAACACTGAATGCATTGCCCACTAACGCTCGAACTGCGCTATAGCCGGAATCATCTCCATAAGCATGCATTTGCGTGTGTACAGCAGCATCATCAAAAACATCCCAAATCGCAAACGTCAAGTAAGCTGCCTGTGAGGGATTGTGGACCAACTCGATGGCCAGATAAGCCGCTGCCTGGTAGAGCGCAGCTGCGTTGGAAAAGCCACCGAACATGACGTTAGTCGTTCCCGCACCATAGGTGATGTTACTGAAGCTGTTCACATTGAAGTTGTAGGGGATTCCGACGTATTGGTTGTCCTTGAAGTCATCGCAGATGAGCGACAGTTGACCGTTGTTGGCACTGTATGGGGCGACGTACTCGCCGTCATAAATTGGATTATTGAGTGCCGAGCTGTCGATCGAGACGGACACCGGATTGTCGGCAAAGCCGAAAGGCACCAACCAAAGCAGTGCTAACAGCGCCACAAAACAGATTTGGATTCTGCTTTTCACGTCTCGTCCTCACTCGCGTCACCAGAAGCTAACGTCTTATCTGGCACGCCCACCACTCTTGCGGCCGATGACCATCGGCGCCACCATTTCAGCGGGAAACCTGCCACTCGTCAAGAGTGATAATTTTTGCGACCCCAGTGCAAGTGCTTGCAACTGATAAATAACTACTTATGTATCAATACGATACGGTGTATTCTGTGCAAAACCGTCGCTTTAAAGAAATCGCATGCTCGGGGTTGAGAGATGGCGAGCCGACAGTTTTGGAAGATATTTTCTCGTTACAGGCAGGGTTGTCAGCCACAGGAACTCCAGGGAGCCTTTACGTGTAGCCTTCCACGCGGCCGTCACTTACACTCCGGTAATACAATTTATCTGGCCAACAGTACGTCGAATCCCGAGAGGTTTTGCTGTGAAGCACTCCGCCGCTTTTCGTCTGATTTCGTTTCTCATCATCATCATCATCACAGCCATTTTTACCTCGTGCTCCCGCGATCCCAATGTACGCAAGCAGAAATATTTTCAGAGCGGCCAGCGCTACTTTGAGAAAGGTAAGTATCGTGAAGCCGCGATAGAGTTCGCCAACGCCCTTAAGATCGACCAGAACTATGCTGATGCCCGCTACCAACTGGCGCAAAGTTACCTCAAACAGCAGCAGTGGTCGCCCGCTTATCAGGAACTCGTCCGTACCGTTGAACTGCAGCCCGACAATTACCCAGCCCGCATCGAGATGGCCAAGCTGCTGATAGCTTCCAACAACCTTCAACTGGCGCGGGAACAAACCGATCTTCTTCTCCAAAAACGCCCGAATGATCCCAAAGTCCATTCGGTAGTAGCAAATCTCCTGGCTGCGCAAGGCGACTTTCCGGCAGCAATTGGGGAAATGCAGAAGGCCATAACGCTCGATCCCGGCGATTCGGATTTGTATCTTGGCCTGGCGCTCATGCTAATGAACAACCATCAACCTGACGCGGCTGAAGCTAACATAAAGAAAGCGGTTGAACTGAATCCCAAGAACTCGTATGCGTGGTTGACGCTGGGCGCCTACCACCAGTCGCGCGGCCGATATGGGGAGGCTGAGCAGGAATTTCGCCGCGCCATGGACCTAGATCTGAAGAATGTGGATTCCCGCTCCGCCCTTGCCCGCCTATATGTGGCCGAAGGCAACAAGCCTAAGGCGGAGGAATTTCTGAAACAGGTCAAGCGCGACTTTCCCGAAAGCTCGCCTGGCTACCGCATGCTTGGGGACTTTTACATTACGACTGGGGACTTGGACAAAGCAGTCGCCGAGTACGGAGGCCTCTACCAGGAGCACTCCAAAGACCTTACGGTGAAGAGAAACTATGTTCAACTCCTTATCCAGAAAGGTCGCTACGACGAGGCACGCAAACTGAATGATGAAATCCTGACAGCGAGTCCCAACGACGATGAGGCCCTGCTCTGCCGCGGGCAGTTGCAAATAGCGGCTGGAGATGCCAACGGGGCCACCATGACACTGCAATCAGTCATCAAGAATGATCCCAATAACGCCACGGCCCACTACCAGTTGGGACTCGCGTTTCAAAAGCTGGGGAACCTGGAGAACGCCCAAAGCGAATGGCGGGATGCGGTGCGTCTTCGTCCCGACATGGTCGAGGCTCAGCGCTCTTTGGCGTTACTAGCAATGCGCCAGGGTGACATGAGTTCGCTCGAGCAGGCGGCCACCCAGCTCATTCATCTGCAGCCCACATCAGCGGATGGCTATGCGCTGCGCGCCCTTTCTCACATCAATCGCCGCCAGTTTCCCGCTGCTGAAGAAGACATACGCAACGCAATTGAAGTGGATCCACGGAGTCAGCTGGGTTACGTTCAGCGCGGAAACCTGAAGTTCGTTCAGAAGCAGTACAGCGATGCCGGCGAGGCGTACCAGGACGCGCTCGACCGTGATCCCAATTCTAGCGATGCGCTCCGAGGCCTAGTGAACTCGTATCTGGCCCGACAGCAGGTCGAAAAGGCCCTTGCCGTCACGAACTGCCCAAATCGCCAAGTCACCTGCCAACAGCAGCTTCTACGACCTGCTTGGAACCCTTCTCTTTCGCAACCGCAAAGACCTGAACGGAGCCGAAGCGGCCTTCCGCAAATCAGTAGAACTCGACGGAAACAATTTCGATGCTCTGATCAAGTTGGGCCAGGTACAAGCGGCAAGGGGAGAGGTAGACCAAGCTATCGCTACCTATCAGCATGCGATCCAGGATCATCCTCATGCGCCCGAATTCTATACCCTTTTGGGTGAGCTTTATGAGTCAAGACGGGATTGGACCAAGGCTCAGGAAGCTTATCAGCAGGCGTTGGGCATCAGGCCTGGTGATCCGCTCGCTTCAAGAAATCTTGCCAACGTCATGTTACAAAGCGGTGGCAACGTCGATGTGGCCTTGTCGTTAGCCGAGAATGCGCGCCGGGCCATGCCTGACTCTCCTGCTGCGGCTGACACGCTAGGCTGGGTTTACTATCAGAAAGGGGCGTATCGGCCCGCCGTTAGCCTCTTACAAGAAGCTGTCAAACTGCAGGCAAAATACCGTGCGCCAGATAATCCTGATATTCATTACCACCTGGGGATGGCTTACTTGAAGACCGAACAGCCGGCACTGGCGCGACAGCAACTCGAACAGGTGCTCAAGATCAACCCGGATTACAGTGAAGCCGCGCAGGTGAAGAAACAGCTCAACAGCTTGACACTATGAAGGGAGGCCTACAGATCAGATCCCTGACCATCCTTGGAACGCCCCGTCGCCCTTTTCAAGGTTTTCGTGTTCCGTTGTCGTGCATCCAGGTGCGGCTAAGCCTGAGCGCCGGCGGAAAAACACCGTCAACCCCAAAGCCTTTCGTACCCGGCACACATCAATGGTGCGAAAAACGGTGGGCTGAACTCGGAGAGACTTAAGATGTCCTCGCTTTATCGACTCGCAGCACTTGGAAAAATACCTCCGCCGCAAAGCCGGTTTCCGGAGCGACGCGGGTAACAATGCCTTTCCCACGCAGTTGCCCTCTTGCGGTTCCGCTGGGATTTACCGGGGGAATATCTACGGTCACCTCAACCGCGCCCCCGAGTGGCGGAAGACGGCGGGCTAAAATAAACACCCCGCGAGCGCTGATATTCTGAGTTATGCCAGTGCTTTCATGCCAATTGTCGTCTGGGCCTTTCCACTGGAAATAAGCTGACGCCGAGATGGGGAAGCGCCGCATTCCTCTCTCCTCGATCCCTTCTTGCTGTCGAGTTGACGTTCTTCGTTCATGAAAAGATCCATGGATCGGTACATCTGAACACTCGAGGTAAAGCGCAGTCCGTGGTGTCACACCAGTGAGTTGCCGGCGGGCTGACGCGCGCCCACTCTCCCTGGTGGGGCATGGGAAACCAGGCTATAGCAAGCGGTGGGACGCTCCTGCGGTGATATTAGCAGCCGACCGTTTTATCGGTTCTAGGAGGCATTGATCGATCTCAATGGCTACCGACTGGTGAATTAAAGCAATGGAAATCACCAGGCGGCATTTGTTCTTTCGGCGGATTACAAGTCCCTCCAAGCCCTTCGAATGCTCCAGATCGAACCCGAACCCGTTCTCCGACCTCCAGAAACGGGTACGGTCCTAACCCGACCCCTTGTTCCACGCATTTCCTGACTGCTTCGATCTCCGAGTCGTCGATAGCAGCCAGCATGCCGTTGAACGACAGCATTCGAACCACACTTGGTACCGATAGTATTTTGCTCTTCTCACAGCGTCGGACTCTAGTGAACACATACCCCGGAAACAAAGGGGTTTGAATCTGCTTACGCCGGTCTTTCCAGCGGCTTTCGGTCGTAAATGTCGGGAGAAATACCTCAACTGACTTAAATGAGCAGTTGGTCGGTTACGGTTTTCTCATGACGCGGAAGCGTGTACGCCGCGTACCACCGTGGAATGTCACTTAGACTAACCCCTGTCGTCGCGTAGTTTAGCAGTGGTTGTACTGGAATATCCATTCGATCTCCGGCCAGGCTATCTCTTGGAGTGAGGCAAGGCTTCGCCAAGGTGACTTACAGGCAGTCACTCGTGGAAAACGGGGGATTCGACTGAAACCTGAGGAACTTTCGGCTGGAAGGAATTGGCAATACTAGGAGAGATGACAGCAGACGTACCAGCTGTAAACTCGAAGCGGCCAGTCTTCAGCAGTCTTGGTAGCTCAGTCGTTCAATGTTGCTCATTTGCCGCCGTGAAATCGGCAACAAGCTGCTCTTTGATCGACTCGAACTCTAAGGTGAATCCACTGCCTTTGACAAGAGGCACAAAGTTAGGCCCGTAGAAGTCACAACCGACTAACGGCTTCTCTCATAGAGCCTAACTCTACGTTGACAGCTTTATCTCAGCCCGAGATGAGACGTTTATCTCTAGGTCTGACCCTGCAGCTCAATTAAGGTAGCTCAACTCGCTCGAAAATCATGCACTGGCCGAGTCTTTCTGTCCGATCAGATAGAGAATCAGCTCGGCACGGCAAGAGATCCCCAGCCGCTCATAAATCCGGAATAAATGGTTTTTCACCGTGTGCTCGCTGAGACTCAACTGCTGCGCGACCTCGCGATTCGTCAGGCCTTCCGCTACCAGCGACACCACTCGCTCTTCTCTGCCGGTGAGAAGAACCTTCCCCCGTGCATCCGTTATGCGTCTTGGCATGCCTGCCGTCAGTGCTTCCAGTACGTAACGCATTTGGCGGCTATTTGCCCACACCTGGCCGCTGTAAACGCTGTACACAGACTTACACAGCATCTGATACGGCTGGTCTCGTTGACACACGCCCACTGCCCCTGATCGAAACGCTTCAATCACCAGATCGCGCTCACAATTTTCGAGAAGCACCACGCAGCGCAAACGGGGATAGGCTTCGGGCCAACTGGCGCAGCAATGAAAAGCCCGTCTGCGGTCCATCGCGTAACGTAGAACTAATCACGGCCACGTCAGCGTTAGCCAGTTCCGATTCTGCTTCTTCGGTCAAGCTGACGGCGGATCCGACGACCGTTATTCCATATGCCGATTGTTCGAGTGCATGAGACAGGAGTTCGCAGCTCATTTGGCTGGACTCGAAGACAAAAACTCGTATATTGGCCGACCCGCTTCGGGTCAGTGTCGAACCGATGCACTTTCTCCATGGGTTTAGGCCAGAGGCCTCCTCCGCGGGAGCCGGTAACTTAATGGCATTCTCAATCTAAATTGCAGTCTCAATCTAAATGGATCGCCCTCTCTGGACAAGACCCTATTCGTGGCTAGTGATCTTGATACGAAGGACTCAAATGCCAGCTAATCATATAGCACCTTTCATACCACTACTATCAACATTTCTTTGCCAGCCTCGCATATACAACTTACGTCTAGCTAACTGGATTGCTCAGCACTACTATCCGATCTGTCGAAATCATGCTCTGCGACTTCTCCGCATTTGCGGATCTCCCGCCTAAGAGATTTCAACTCAAATTGGCCTGGAGGATTTACGGGTCATCTACGACGACTCAATTATTTCCCCGTATTTCCTTGCTCGATCCTTATTTTGCGGAACGATCATTGAAAACCGCTTTTCCCCCTCGAAACAGCCACTCCGCGCCCAACTATTGCCCTAGTACCATGTTAAGTAATTCTTCTCAAGCACCTCGATTTGGCTTTGGGACGGTAGCTCGGGGATCCCCCAATGGGTGGATAATTCCACCTCAGGGAAAAGCTCTCCATGTTGGTTTAGTGAAACCAGCGTGCAATCGTCTATTGTCGGCCGTGGCCATGAGTTTCTGCGACAGGCCGCCTGCTCGCCGGCGTCAGCGTTCTGCTGGCCGCACGCCTCTACTGGGGTGGGCAGCGCATGCCAGAGCGTTGGGGCAGTTGCACAACCTTGCTGGAGTAACACACGTTTTCGCCGCAGTGGCTTCGCCTTGCTTCGCACCTTGCGGCAACATAGGCCTCCCAGCTCAAGCTTTTCGGTGGTACCGGGTTGGCCCTTGGTCTGACCGGACGATTGGGCTTGGGATGACCCGCACATGTTCCGTGGCTTATGTAAAGCGCTAGTCGTGACGCGTTGCTCTCCATCTGCTCTAACCCCGGGAAGTTCCAGAGCGCCGATTTGTTAACTATTCCGCTGCAGTGCCCGCGATGGAACGTGGCGCCCCCCGTCGTCGACCTTCGCTAGTCACAGATGCTGGTGATTGGCATCACTGCCGGGCGTGAACGGCGGATGTTACTTTCTCGCCACCTTCAAAAGAAAGTGAACGTTCGTTCGATGGCGCTGCTATCGTTAATCTTGCGTGTGGCAGCAGGAAGCTGTTCGCGTGTGTCTGCCCTTGATTACCGGAGTTAGTGACTTCACAACTGGTTGTCTCTCCGTCGTGGGGGCAGCACCCCATCGCGTCAGCATTTGTGTCGCTCACAAGTCATCGTACAATCGTACAGAGGAGAAGTGGAATGAAACGGATGTTGCCAGTATTATTGCTCTTTGTGCTTGGCGTCTCGCTCAGTTGCTTTGCCGATTCCACCGACGCCGCGGCTCTCTTCAAGTCCAAATGCGTCATGTGTCACGGGCCGGACGGCACGGGAAGCGCCATGGGCCAGAAACTCGGCGTCAAGAGTTACAAATCGCCGGAAATTCAGAAGCTGACGGATGCCGAGCTGAAGAACGCCATCGCCAACGGCAAGGGCAAAATGCCGGCCTACAAGACCCTCACGCCCGAACAGGTGGATGGGCTGGTGAAGTACGTGCGCGAGCTTGGCAAATAGCGGAGGCTATCGATGTCTTCGGCACAAGGCCCAAGCGCCGCCTCGGCAGAGACTGCACCTGCCGGCTTGCCGCGCCGCCGTTTTGTCAACCTCCTGTTGGGAACCGGGCTGCTGGCTTCGGCGGCCTCGTTCCTTTATCCCATTTTCCGCTACCTGGTTCCGCCCAAGTTGCCGGACCTGGGCAGCGACGCCGTGATGGCGGCCCGCGTTTCGGAACTTAAGCCGAATACGGCCAAGATATTTCGGTTCGGCACGCGCCCCGGGCTGCTGGTCGAGACTGCCTCGGGCGAGTACCGTGCGATGTCGGCGACCTGCACCCACCTCGGCTGCACGGTACAGTACCGTCCCGACCTGCGCGAGATCTGGTGTCCCTGCCACAACGGCATGTACGACCTGAACGGCCGCAACATCTCGGGTCCTCCGCCGCGCCCGCTGGAAGCTTTCGAAGTGCAGGTCCGTGGCGACCAGATCTTCGTGCGGCGAAAGCAGGAGGCGTAATGGCCACTGCGTCCACGGGTATTCGCGCCTGGATCGACGAGCGCTTCCATCTCGACGACATCAAGTCTCTGGCCCGGAAGAAGAAGGTGCCGATCCACCGTTATTCGTACTGGTATTTCCTGGGCGGCATGACGCTGTTTCTCTTCGGAGTGCAGGTTCTCACCGGCGCCCTGCTGCTGTTGTATTACCGTCCCGGTGCTGACGAAGCTTTCGAAAGCGTGCAATTCATCATGACCCAGGTGCAGTTCGGGTGGCTGGTCCGCTCGGTGCACTCCTGGTCGGCGAACCTGCTGATCTTCATCGCCTTCGCCCACCTGTTCAGCGTGCTGTTCCTGAAGGCCTACCGCAAACCGCGTGAGCTGACCTGGGTGAGCGGCGTCCTGCTGCTCTTCCTCATGCTGGCCTTCGGGTTCACCGGTTACCTGCTGCCCTGGAACACGCTGTCCTATTTCGCGACCAAGGTTGGCACCGAGATCCCAGCGCAGATTCCCCTCATCGGCCATCCCACCCTGCTGTTTCTGCGGGGCGGCGAGGAAATCACCGGCAGCACCCTGACCCGGCTGTTCGGATTTCACGTTGCCATCCTGCCGGCGATCGCCACCCTCCTCATCGCCATTCACCTCGGGCTGATTCAGTACTTCGGCATGAGCGTTCCCCCCAAAGTGGAAGCGGAGTGGTTGGCGCGGCCACAAGACAAACGCGAGATCCGCTTCTTTCCCAACTTCATGTTGCGCGAGTTGATGGCATGGTATGTGGCGCTGGGACTGTTGGGAGCGCTGGCAGCGCTGTTTCCCTGGAACCTCGGGGTGAAAGCCGATCCGTTTGGTTCCGCGCCCGCCGGCATCAAGCCGGAGTGGTACTTCCTCTTCATGTTCCAGACCTTGAAGCTGATTCCCTCAAAAATCCTGGGCATGGACGGCGAAATGCTCGGCATCCTGGCGTTCGGAGCGGTGGGCGCGGTGGCCCTGCTGTTGCCCTTCCTCGACCGCCAGAAGCCCATCAACACGGGGCGCTGGATTCCCGGATTAGCTTGCGTCTTTCTCGGCTATATGGCCGCCATGACCGTCTACGGCTGGGTGGCAAAGTGAGGCGGCATGAATAAACATCGTCAGGTGTGGGAGTGCAGCCGCCGCATGGTACTCATCACGGTCGCGGGGTGGTTCTGCATTGGCCTGCCCGTTTCCGCACAAACCAAAAATTCCTGTCTCGACTGCCACTCCAACCTGCCCGAGCCGTTGGGCGTCAGCGTGGAAACATACAGCCAGAACATCCACGGACTGAAAGGGCTCACCTGTGCCGCGTGTCATGGTGGCGACGCGAGCAGTGACGACCCCGAAAAAGCCATGAGCCGTGCTGCCGGATGGAAGGGCAAGATCGATCGCCACCAGATTCCGGAACTCTGCGCTTCCTGCCACTCCGACGCCGAACGGATGAAGAAATACAACCCCGGGCTGCGTGTCGATCAGTTCCAGCAATATAAGACCAGCGTCCATGGCCAGAAGTGGGCGAAGGGCGACCCCAAGGTCGCGGTTTGTACCGACTGTCATGGCGTTCACGATCTCCGCGCGCCGTCGGACCCGCGTTCCACCGTGCATCCCACCAACATTGCAACCACCTGTTCCCATTGCCACGCCGATGCCGCTTACATGGAACCCTACGGCATCAAGACCGATCAGTTTGCCAACTATGAGCAAAGCGCTCATCACGAGGCCATGGTCGTCCGCGGCGACCTAAGCGCTCCGACCTGTACCACTTGCCATGGTAATCACGGCGCGGCCCCGCCCGGGGTGGCCAGCGTGACCAACGTCTGTTCGAATTGCCATGTCTTCCAGGCCCAGTTGTTCGAGACCAGTCCCCACAAGGATGCGTTCGCCGCCGCGGGATTTCCCGGTTGCGTAACCTGTCACAGCAACCACAAGATCGTTCATCCTACCGACGACATGATTGGCACGGGACCGAAATCCGTGTGCCTCCACTGCCACACCGAAGGTGACGCCGGTTTTGTGCAAGCTAAGGCCATGCATGAGCAACTGGAAAATCTGCAGTTGGCGATCGTGGCTTCCGACGGCATCCTGGGACGCGCCGAGCGGCGGGGAATGGAGGTCAGCCAACCCCTGCTGCAACAGTCACAGGCCCGCGATGCGCTGTTGAAGGCGCGCGTCACCGTGCACGCTTTCAACGACAATGACCTGAAACACGACACCGATGCCGGGCTTGCGGTAACGCGACAAACCTTCAGTGCCGGAGAGAAGGCGCTGCAGGAATGGAAGTTCCGCCGTGTTGGACTCGGACTATCGCTGGTGATGATCGCCCTCACCCTCTTGGGGCTGGGAGTCTACATCAGGAACTTGGAACGGAAGTAAGCCGCTCGATCCGGCGTTCATACGCACTCGACTTCCAGCGGGTCGGCCCAGAGCAGCTCGTTCACAATTGCGCGAGCCTCGAAGAATCGGCCGGGTTCGTACACGGCCGCGAGAAGTTGAGGCTCTGCGATTGGCCCCTCGCATTGATTCAATTGGTGCAACCAGAATCAATATCTTCGTTGAGCCTGCGCCCCGCGCCGCAATCACCCGATTTCGGGAAACCGGGCTGATTCGAGGGAGGTCGTCATGCTGTGCGAAGAACTGGAGTTACCCGAAGGAAAGCTCGCCGAGATTGTCACTGCACTCGAAGACTCAGCCCGACCGAACAACACAGAGCGGGCATCGAGAGAGCCTATGCTCAGTTGTGCCGCAAGACATAAAGACCACCAGGCATCCGGGCACAAGGGCAGTCCGTGCTACGAAGAATAGAGCACCTCGAGCCCTGACAGCCGACGGAAATCACTCCCGGCACTACCCTGGGGTGAGACCGAATGACAGCAGCCAAGCAGGGCAGATCGGGTCCTCAAGGGAGGGGTGGGGTTTCTAAGTGGCTTCACGCTAGGTATAGTTACGTAACCACAGTTGACCGTTTGCTATGCCTACAAGCGCCCGCAACCTTACTCTCTTTGGCTTGGCGCTGTTGTTGATCGCGGCGCTGATCGGATTTGTGCTCACCCGGCAGACGGCAGGTTCCGGCCCGCCCGGGCAAACCGCCGGAAAGACGGAGCCGGCGCAAGCCAAGTTGGTGGACCAAAGCCCGCTGGAGACGGCCTACAATCTCGCCAACATCGCGTCTACGGCGGACGAGCAGAAGCTTTCCGCTGAAGCCATCCGCATCGCCGACCATGAAGTGGACCTCGCTTTTGCTTCGGCGCTGCAGCAAGCCCAGCTACAACCTCCTACTGAAAACAGCACGACCAACGAACTGAATAGGCGGATCCGCTTCCTCGAAGGCCGGCTTCAGTCCGTGCAGGAAGAAGCCAGCCGGCTTGCGAAGCTGGCGGCTAATCCAGGCAAGAACGAGGCTCATGCCATCCAGCAGCAACTCGAGATAGCGCAGGCGCGGGTCGCGCTGCTGCAAGATGCATTGGACGATGCGGGAGAGGACTTGACCCGTGCGGGCGGCGATCCTCAAGCCGAAATCAAGCAGGAATTGGAGGAGCATGATGCGCTGCAGCACGGCAACGGTAATGCCTCGACTGGTTCGTCGTCCAAGCCTGTTTCTTTCAGCGTAGAAGGAGATCTAGTGTCGCAGTTCCGTACCTGGCGGGGCGTCAGCAACAACCAGGCGCGGCTGCTTCAGGCAAAGCAACAAGCCGAGAGCTATGCTGCCACTCTGGCGCGAAAACATGAGGCTCTGGAGAAGGGATTGACCGAGACCCTAGGTACTGACGATTCCGGCCCGGTCGACAATGTCGCGACGGCCACAGTGGCTACCGACCAAACCAATCACGCGGCCAAGATCACCAAACTTCATACCCTCTCACAGAACACGAAGGTGCTGGCCAAATACGACAAGCGCATTCAGGCTGAGCAACAACTCGCTACTTTGTACGCGCAATGGCACGGCATTCTCACCGTTCAGCGTCGCGTCGCACTGCACGCCATACTGCGTTCGCTGCTGTGGATCCTGCTCGCGTTGATTGGCCTGGTCCTGGCCGAAGGGCTAATCGAGCGCTTCTACATGGGCCTCGGCCCTGATCGCCGACGCTTGGGAACCATGCGGCTGGTGCTTCGATTCATAACCCAATGCATCGGCGTACTGGTCATTCTGCTGGTGCTGTTCGGGCTTCCCAGTCAGTTGTCGACCGTACTGGCTTTAGGGGCGGCGGGACTCACCGTGGCACTCAAAGATTTCATTGTGGCCTTCTTCGGCTGGTTTGTGCTGATGGGCCGCCATGGCATTCGCGCCGGCGATTGGGTCGAGATCAACGGAATTGGTGGCGAGGTGGTTGAGGTTGGTCTCCTGCGCACCATTCTGCTGGAGACAGGAAACTGGAATGACGCAGGCCATCCCACTGGTCGCAAGGTATCGTGCGTCAACAGCTTCGCCGTCGAAGGCCATTACTTCAACTTTACTACCGCCGGACAGTGGCTGTGGGACGAGCTCGACATCCTGATTCCGGCGGGCGAGGACCCATATTATCTGACGAATTCCGTCTTGAAGCTGGTGACCGGGCAAACGCAATCCGATGCGGCTCTGGCAGAACAGGAATGGCGGCGGGCAACGCAGCGTTCCGCGATCCAGACCTTTTCAGCTTCGCCGGCGATCAACGTGCGGCCGACGAACCTCGGCGTCAATCTGGTGGTGCGCTACGTCGTCAACGCGCACAACCGGTATGAAGTTCGAACGCGGCTGTACCAGGCGATCGTTGAGCTTTTGCACGGTAATAAGTCAACGCAAGTAAGTGAAAGGACTCTTTCCGCCAATCCGTAGCGACAAGGGAACTTATGTCGGCGAAGATGGGGTCCGCTGAATCGTATGGGCGATTTCTTCGACTCACCCCGGCAGGCCAGTCGTCCGACTGAATAGTGACACGACCAGCCCCATCTGGTGAGAACCGGAAACTGCCTACAGGTCAGGTGACTAGCGGGAAAGAATTGGAGGCGCGGGTGGGAATCGAACCCACGCATAAAGGTTTTGCAGACCTCTCCCTTACCGCTTGGGTACCGCGCCCTTGTCTCTAAGCTAACGCGTTCGTGGACGGAAATCCAGCAGCGAAACATTCACACCGATTGGCCAGACCGGTCGTACCCCACCCTGCGCCCGACCGTGTAATCTGATTGCGCATGAACGTACTCGAATTCAGCGCGTTAGTCGGAGTCGGCTCGCTGCTCGCGGGTTTTCTCGGCGCTCTCACCGGATTGGGCGGTGGCGTGGTGATCGTGCCCTTGCTCTCGCTGCTGTTTCACGTCGACATTCGCTATGCCATCGGGGCATCGCTGGTCTCGGTGATCGCCACCTCGTCCGGCGCGGCCGCCGCCTACGTGCGCGAGGGCTACTCCAACATTCGCATCGGCATGTTTCTCGAGACGGCCACCACGGTTGGCGCAATCGTCGGCGCGGCCATTGCCTTGCACGTTTCAGGGAATGCCATCGCCATTGTCTTTGGCCTTGTGCTGATGTACTCGGCCTACCTCTCCACCCATGGGCATGTCGAGATCGAGGGCGGCGGTGCGTCCTCCAGCCTCGCCGCCAGGCTGCGGCTGCCCAGCACGTACCCTACCGCCGAAGGTATGCAGTCGTACGCAGTCAGGGGCGTACGGGCCGGCTACTCCCTCATGTTTGGAGCCGGCGTGCTCTCCGGCCTGCTCGGCATCGGTTCAGGCGCGGTGAAAGTTCTCGCCATGGACCACGCCATGAAAATCCCCTTCAAGGTTTCCACCACCACCAGCAACTTCATGATTGGCGTCACCGCTGCCGCCAGCGCCGGTCTTTATCTCGGCCGCGGCTACATCGCGCCCGAAGTTGCCATGCCCGTGATGCTTGGCGTGCTCGCGGGATCGCTCCTCGGTGCGCGCGTGCTGGCAAGAGCCCGGGTGAAGGTATTGCGCTATGTGTTCGCGGCGCTAATCGTCGCGCTCGGCGTCGAAATGATCTTTAGCGGACTGCGAGGACGCCTATGAGCGCCAGGCCATGGGACGATCAGCGAATCGAAATCATCATTGGTACCCTCCTGCGCGTAGGCGTGTTGCTCGCAGCGTCGGTGGTTCTGATCGGGGCAGCCGTGTACCTCGTGCGTCATGGACACGAT
The DNA here is from genome assembly GCA_963798275.1 of uncultured Acidobacteriaceae bacterium. GTDB lineage: Bacteria > Acidobacteriota > Terriglobia > Terriglobales > Acidobacteriaceae > CAWCTB01. The sequence continues at coordinate 14,210 of CAWCTB010000024.1, read as the reverse complement.
CGGTTGAATTTTTCTACCTTCCACAGCGAGCCCGAGACCTTGAAGACCATCTCCGGTATCGTGCATGGAACGGTGCACGGAAGCGGTCGAGCCATCATCCAGCTTGGCCTGCTGCTGCTGATTGCCACCCCGGTCGCGCGTGTGGCTTTCGCCGCCGTGGCCTTTGCCTTCGAGCACGATTACCTGTACGTGCTGATCACGCTGATCGTGCTGGCCGTGTTGCTGTACAGCTTGTTCGGTTCGTCGTAGCGGCATTCGTTGTTGCGGCGCTTGCCAGGGCACGGTGAAACCGTTATCTTCGGGGATCGCCGCCCCGCGCGGCACAACGTCAATATTGAATTCACGCTGGAGGCAGAATGGCTGGAGTTTCGCTGGCAGATGCGCGCCGCGTGATCGCGGCTGCAGAGAAAAAAGCACAAGAGATCGGGCAGCCCATGAACATTGCGGTGGCCGACGACGGCGGCAATGTTGTGGCCCATGTTCGCATGGACAACGCCTGGATCGGCAGCATCGACATCTCGATGAAGAAGGCCTACACCTCGCGCGCCTTCGACATCGCGACAAAAGACCTCGCCCAGCATTCGCAATCGGGCGGGCAGTTCTTCGGCATTCACGCCTCGAATGACGGCAGGATCATGATCTTCGCCGGCGGCATTCCCCTGAAGCGCGAGGGCAAGGTCGTGGGCGCAATCGGCGTCAGCGGCGGCTCCGGTGAGCAGGATCACGCCGTTGCCGAAGCCGGCGCGGCCGTGTTCTAAACGGAGATCACAAGGCAGGCGGCGCTGTGCGCACTTTCTTCAACACTGGCAACGCCGCCCGCAAATTCTCCCGTTCTTCCTCTGCCATCGCACCCAGGGCTCTGGCCAATGCCTCCACGCGCCGCTTCCGCGCCCTCATCATTAGCGATCGGCCGCGTGCGGTAGGTGAGATGTTGATCTTGCGCCCGTCTTTTTTATCCGCGCGAGACACAGCCAGCTGCACCTTCACCAGCGATTGCACAATCCGCACCATGGTGGGCGGCTTCACCTGCTCCGCTGCTGCCAATTGCCGCAGCGACATGCTGCCGCCGAAGACCAGTACCGAAAGCGCGGAAAGCTGCGCCGGGCCTATCCCGAAGGCCCGGTCCTCCACTCGCACCTGCCGCAGCAGGTGAATCGCCGCCGAATGCAGCCCGTCCGCCAGATCAACGATATTTCTGTCCAACTCGGCCATTGATTTTCAGCGAGACCAGGTGTAGTGTATCCCAATGTAAATTAGTTAGCAATGCTAACTAATATAAGAGATGTGGAGGAACACCTATGGCAAATAACATCTTTACCGCCATCAGCAGCGGTGACGCAGCAGCAGTAAGCGCATTAGTCGCACAGGACCCCAACATTTCCCGTGCTCGCAATGCCGCCGGCGTTTCCGCGCTGATGCAGGCGCGCTACGAGGGCCGGCATGAAATTGTCAGCCTGCTGCGCCCCACTGCAGGCGATCTCGATATATTCGAGGCCGCGACTTTGGGCGATCCTGCGCGACTGAAGAAACTACTCGCTGCCGATCCGGCCCTGGCACTCGCCTACAGCAACGACGGTTTCACCGCATTGCATCTGGCGGCCTTCTTCGCTCAGCCCGAAGCCGCAGAGGAACTGCTGCGCAGTGGCGCCGATCCCAACGCCGTGGCCAAGAACGCGATGAGGGTGGCGGTCATCAACAGCGCGGCGGCATCGGGCCGGGCCGACATCGTGAAAGCCGCCCTGAAAGCGGGCGCCGATCCCAATGCCCGGCAAATGGCAGGCTACACCGCGTTGCACGCCGCCGCCGCCCACGACAATGTCGAGATGGCGCAGGCATTGCTCGATGCCGGGGCCGATCCGTCGCTGCGCAGCGACGACGGGCAGACCGCCGCCGACAAGGCCGGATCTAACGTTGCAGCTTTACTGAAAGCCAGCGCGCAGAAAGCGGCGCAGGGCTGAAGCGGCCTACTCCGCCTCGACCGGTTCAACCACCCCCGGCGCATTCGAATGAATGCGCAGGATTACCGTTCCGAGAATGACCGCGCAGCCCAGCAAGAGCACGCGCAGCACATTGGCGTGCAGCACCGGATCGCCCAGCAGAATGCGCAGCAATCCGAAACCGGCACTGCCGGCGCATAGCGCGAAGTACAGCTTCTCCTTGGTGCAGCGCGACACCACCAGCAGGATGAGCAGCACGGTCGTCACCACGCAATAGATCGACAGCAACACGATGCCGCCGGTGGCCTTGGCGGAGTGCAGCGAGAAGGGCGAAGCGTGCGACAGGGCGGCCTGGATGGCGGCGATCGCCAGAAAAAAGACCGAATGAATCAGAGCGATGATCGCCCGCTTACGGCTGTTGATGATGGTGAAGGAATCCATGACAATCTTGTGAAAATGATGCCAAAGATGGCAAACCCCTGGCTGTGACTCAGGTCACAGGAGCGTGCGCTTCTACCCGTTCCGGGATCGTCAACAGACGCCGCACTCTGCCTGGTACACACCCTCGATCGGTAGCCTGCGACTGATGGCTGGAGCGCATTCAGGACCTTCGCCGGTATCCAGAACGCCTTCTTCCTTCAAAAGCGGCACAGGAAAGGACGTGATCTACGACAACGCCAACGGATGCGTCGAATGGATCGCCAAAAACAACAACGGCACCCCCCCGGAGCCGCCAGCTTATTCCTACCCCACTCCAATTGACACTGATCTACGGCATGCGCCGCACCACTAGACGGGTAGCGGAGTGCCCCCAGCCCCTTGCGCGTGTCGTCGGCACTTGTCTACTGGCAACTAACCGCACCTGACTAATGGCAATTGTCCTTCTGAATCGTTACTGTCTTCCCCTGAATCAAAATGACTCGTGAAACTCGCCCGGCTTTCGCCGGCGATTGCCTCGATTGTTCCGATTCCAGTACAATCAAGGTTTGCATCCAGCGAGTTAGGGAGCACTATGAAGGCAGCCACTCATCCGGCTTACAACGAAACGCGTGTGCATTGCGCGTGCGGCAACCATTTCATGACCCGTTCGACCCACAAGGGCGACATCAGCGTGGAAATCTGTTCCGCCTGCCACCCCTTCTTTACCGGCAAGCAAAAGTTGATGGACACCGCCGGACGCGTTGAGCGCTTCCGCCGCAAGTACGCCAAGTCCGACGCGGGCAAGGCCGAAGCGGCCAAAGCCACCGAAACTGCCAAACAGTAACGGTCCCTTGGGTTTACCCAAGCCTCCGCCGCGGAGGAGGCTTTGTTTTGCCTCTAGTGCTATGACCGCATGGATAAGTAATCAAGATATGCACTTGGCATGGGTGGTGTCAGGCTTTGTAGCTATGGCATGGGTAGAGGCAAAGCACTCCGGATTCAACTTTCCAGACGGGATCGACAGCAATTGGACCAGTTGTTGAGCGGCGGGTTGCAGCCGGTGCGGACGGTGTTGCGAGCCTTGGCCTTGCGACAGATGGATACAGGACAGTCGACGCCTGCGGCGGCTGCCAGTTTGGGCCTTTCGGCCAAAGCGGTGTGGCAGATCGGCAAGCGCTATCAGCAGGGCGGGCTGGAGCGCGCACTATATGACGCCTCCCGGCCGGGGGCAACTCCGGCCCTGGATGGGGAGCAGCGGCAGCGCATCATTGCCGTGGCTTGTAGTCAGCCCGCCGTCGGGTCTGGCGCGCTGGACGGTGCGCCTGCTAACCGAAGAGGTGATCAAACGCAAGCTCGTACCGCGGGTCGGGCGAGAGACCATCCGGGCGTTGCTGCAAAGCCACGACCTGAAGCCGTGGCGGGAAGAGAATGTGGTGCGTGGGGGAGCTGGACGAGGAGTACATCGCCCCCATGGAGGAGGTGCTGGGGCTTTATGAAAAGCCTCTTTGCCAGCCGGCACCGGTGGTCTGCATCGGCGAGAAGCCGGTGGTGCTGCATGCCGACACCCGTTCCCCGATTGCGATGAAGCCGGGAAGAGCTGCCGCGACCGGGCTACCATCCAGTGGAAGTTCACGCGCAAGCAAGTCGCATTGGCTGTCCCCCATGCAGATGATGGAAATCCCTCGCCCGCACGGGAAGAATAATGTCGCCTGTGCGGTGCCGTTCGCTGGATGTGGGGTACCACTGCCGCCACGAATCCTAGAACCTCCTGACACATCGTATCGGCGCACAACTCGACGCCGTGATGAAAGGATTGCTGCACTTGGTCTCTGAGGTGGCTTCCTATTGATGCAAAATGCAAGACTAGCGGCGCTTGCTACGCCCGTCCTGGGGTGCAGGGTTATGCCTATGGCTTTGATCTTGCGGTAGAGCGTATTCGGATCGATTCCCAGCTCGCGGGCTGCGCACTGACGGTTGCCGCTATTTTGCTCGAGTGCCGCTTTAATCAAGTGCTGTTCTAGCTCCGTGTGAGGCTGCAGTGGGCCTTTCACCGTATAATGGTGTCTTCATGTCAGGCCTTATGTACGCGGCCGTTGCGTATGTGCGCAACCCGGTCGGAAGGTTCGTAGAGGAGTTGCGCCGTGATCTGCATCCCGCGCACACCCACGCGGACGCGCACATCACCATTCTTCCTCCGCGCCTGCTCAACGGCACAGAGGAGCAAGCCATTCAGGTGATGCAGAAGGTATGTGGCGCTGCCCTGCCCTTCGAGGTCACTATGGGTGACATCGAAACCTTCATCCCGGCAACTCCCACCGTGTTCATCCGCGTCGCCTACGGAGCCTACCGCTTGCGTGAGCTCCACGACCAGCTCAACCACGGCGCTCTGCAATACTGCGAGCCGTGGCCTTACATGCCACACATGACCGTCGTCAAAATGGACACCGTCGACGAAGCCCGCAAGGTCGTCGGCATGGCGCGGCAGCGCTGGGATAACTTCACCGAGGGCCGCAAGATTCGCATCGACTCCCTGGTTTTCGTGAAAGGCAATAACGAGCGCTGGATGGATGTGGCCCAGATCCCGATAGGTGCCCCGGCTGAGACTTAGAAGTGTGCGCGGCGCAGGCTGGAGAATTTTATGGGAAGTGCCGCAGGCGGGGGTAATTTGGGGTGGGTGAAGGGATTCGAACCCTTGACAGCCGGAGCCACAGTCCGGAGTTCTACCACTGAACTACACCCACCGCGCAGGCCTGATTATAGCATCCGAACGCCGCGCTCCCGCGGGTTCTGAGCGCCCCCTGCCGCCGTAAACGGCTCTGCAATCAACAGCAAATCAGTTGATGGAGCAGCCGCCGCTGCCCATGCAGCAGTTGGTCTGACCGCAGCCCGCAGCCGGTGCGGTTGACTGCTTGGCACTGACCGCGAAGGTGGAAAGCTGCTTCTCCAGTTTCTGCGCGTGGCACTTGGGACACTCCGCTCGCTGCTCGCCAAACAGGATGGCCTCGAACTTGTGGCCGCAGTCTTCGCACCGGTATTCAAAAATCGGCATAATCACTCCAGGATGGAAGCGCCGCCGGTGCGAATGTCAAATGCGCCGCACAGCGTATGCTTCCCGCAGGTACTATCAACATTATAGATGGAACGCGGAAATCCCATTTCGCAGGGCGATGCGCCACAGCCCTTGAACTCTGACGACTCGCCTCCCGGGCCGGTTGCAACCAGCCCGGACAGCGATCACTTCGGAGAGGCATTCCGTCCGCGACGACCTTTCATTGGCGGCCATGCCCAGACCATTGCCGGCAATTTCATGCGGCGGCGAAACGTCCTGCCTCCCGCCGAAGAGCGCCTCATTCGGGTCGAAGTCCAACCGGAGATGCAGGTGCTCTGCCATTGCCACTGGCAGCGCGAGCGCGAGCACGTCATGACGCTGATCATCGTGCATGGGCTGGAAGGCTCCAGCGAGTCGAACTACGTGATCGGCACCGGCAGCAAGGCCTGGGTCGCGGGCATGAACGTCGTCCGCATGAACATGCGCAACTGTGGCGGCACCGAAAAACTTGGGCCCACCCTCTACAACTCCAGCATGTCGGCCGATGTCGGCGCGGTGGCGGAGTCGCTCATCCGGCAGGATGGCCTGCAGAAAATCGCCCTCGCGGGATTTTCCATGGGCGGCAATCTGGTGCTCAAGCTGCTGGGTGAGTGGGGCGAGCAAGCCCCCAAAGAAGTCAAAGCCGGCATCGGCGTTTCACCCGCCATGGATCTCGCGGCCTCGGCCGACGCGCTGCACGATCCCGCGAACCGCATCTACGAATGGCACTTCCTGCGCGGGCTGCGCCATCGCATTCGCCGCAAAGCGCAGCTCTATCCCGGCCTGTACGACGTGCAATACCTGCGCGGACTGCACAGTCTCCGTGAGTTCGACGACCAGATCACCGCGCGCTACTGCGGTTTTGCCGGAGCGCAGGACTATTACACCCGCGCCGCCTCATCCAATGTGCTCGACCGCATCGCCGTGCCCACACTGATCATTCACGCCGATGACGACCCCTTCATTCGCGTGCTGCCCGAGACCCGGCAGAAGCTAGTAGGCAATCCGCACATCACCTACGTCGAGACCACACACGGCGGACATTGCGCCTTCATGGCCGATCCCAACGGTTACGACGGCCGCTGGGCGGAGCGCCAGGCGGTGGCGTTCCTGCAGCAAGTGGTTTGACGCTGAACCGGGCCGGATAAGGCTGTTCGGTTCTTGACGTGGGATGCAATTGCCGGTGCCAGGAGGTGAGGAACTTCCGTCCGATAATGTGGGTAACCTCCTCCCCCCACCTGCTCGCAAAATCTTGAAAACAATAGGCCCGTTTCGGGAATGGTCCGCAAAATCTTGAGTGCGTGAGACTTAGAGGCAAAATATTGCTTTCAAAGAACTTAGCTGGTGGCGCGCTGAGCGCACACTCCAACGCTTCCTCGTGATGAACGTTAGGAGTTGATGAAACGAGAAGCAAGAAAAAACAGCAGTTTAGGGGCACGAAAGTAACTTGGGGGAAGTGGGCCGGTTGCCGGTTGCCAGTCGTCAGTTGTCAGAAGAAGTTTCGAGTTTCCAGTTCCGAGTCTCCAGGCGAAAAGCCAGAATCCCGTCGCAGGCTGTCTGTACCGCTGTCCTGGGAATATCGTGTGGCGATGAGAAGTCAAAATCCCCGCCCAACCAACTGACGTGTTCAGTCCCATGACATCCTTTACAAAACGTCCCGGGACATCCTTTACACTCCCACGCGAGCGTAAGCGAGCGAGGGAGTGTAAAGCGGAATGCCTTGGAAGACCATGGATGTACGAGAACAGCGGGTGCAGTTTGTGGTAGCAGCGACGCGGCGGGAAAAATCCTTAACCGCGCTGTGTGAGGAGTTCGGGATATCGCGTCCGACCGGCAACGTATGGCTGCAGCGTTACCGGGAGCAGGGCCTGGCGGGCATTGCCGAACGCAGCCGGCGTCCTTGGCACAGCCCGCGACATACGGCCGAGGATTTGGAAGAGCAGGTCGTTGGGTTGCGGCGGCGTTATCCCGACTGGGGAGCGCGCAAGCTGCAGGTGCTGTTGCAGCGCGAAGGAGTGACTCTGACGCGCAGCACCATCCATCGCATTCTGTTGCGCCGCGATCTGGTGCACCCGGCGGATCGGCACGACCAGGCAAGCGAGCGGTTCGAGCGCGCCCAGCCCAACGAGCTGTGGCAGATGGACTTCAAGAGCCCGATCGGGTGGCAGGCGCCGACCGGTCCACTGTCGATGATCGATGATCACAGCCGATACGTGATCCGGTTGCAGCAGACAGGCAGCACGCGGGCGGAGTTGGTGCAGGAACAGTTGCAGATTGCCTTTACGGAGAACGGATTGCCGGAAGGAATGCTGATGGATCACGGCATTCCGTGGTGGAGCGCGACGGCGGCCACGGGGATGACGGAGTTGAGTGTGTGGCTGATGAAGCAAGGCATCGGGCTGCACTGGAGCGGGATAGGGCATCCCCAGACGCAAGGCAAGGTGGAAGGCTTTCATGGCGAGCTGGAGCGGGCGTTGCAGCGGCGGGGCTGGCAGGGCAAGTCGCCTCAGCAATGGCTGGACGAGTTTCGCTGGGAGCATAACCAGGTGCGTCCGCACGAGGCGCTGCAGATGCGAACGCCGGCCAGCGTGTGGCGGCCGAGTGTGCGACGCTACCAGGCGCAAGCGCCGCGCTGGGAGTATCCGGCGGGAGCGCAGGTGCGGCGGCTGGATGGCGACGGCAAGCTGAAGGCCTATGGACGCAACTGGAACATCGGGCAGGCCTTGCGCCGGGAATGGGTGCAACTGGTGAAGCTGGAAAACCGGGTGCTGGTGTACTACTGCCGGAGCGTGGTACGCGAACTCGACCTTTCGATCCAGCGTTCGACCGCGGTCGAACGCTGGATCGAAAACCAACAGAAACTGTAAAGGATGTGTCGAGACAAACCGTAAAGCATGTCTTGGGACTTGACACAAAGAGGCTTGTGTGGGGCACCACCGTCAGGCTTGGGTAGCTTCAGCTAGCGAAGAATGCCGTAGCGCGGAAATGAACTTGAGCGAAGAGCTGCGCGTCGCCACCACTCCAGCGTCACCAAAGGGGCTGGATGCCAGAGAAGTAACTCTGCTCCCGCGAGGGGAGAAGTGTTTTCTCTTGACATCCCCTTTTATAGAGCCCAGCGTCACCATCTAGCCAAGGTGCTGATGGAAGGCATGTGGCACAAGAAAACGCCCCGTTCCACCTTCGGTAGAACAGGGCACGCAATAAAGTTTGTGCGTTGGCCCGGGCACCCGCCCAACTTCTGGATCGTTGCGGCTGACCCTTGGCTCTCAGCCCGCGCTTTTAATCCCAATAGGGCTTGGCACCGTAATACGTGTAGACCTTGGCGCCCCAGGCGCGGTCAGCCATGTTTGGCCAGTGCTCCTTGTCGAAACCGGGAGCGGCTTTGAGCAATTCCTTGTCGACATTCAGAATGAACCGATGTTCGACCGTGTCGACCTTAAGGGAACTCCATGGAATGGCAAATAACTTATCGCCCATGCCCAGGAACCCGCCGAACGAAAGAACCGCGTAAGCGACGCGGCCTGACTCCAGGTCGATCATCAAATGTTCAATTTTTCCGAGATCTTCTTTTTGAAAATTTACGACCTTATCGCCCGTTAGCGTATCGGCCGCGATTACTGTGGGTGTTCTTTCCATTGTTGCTGTCATTGTGTCTCCTGCATTTCTGCGTATTCACAGCTGTGAATTCCGGGTATTACCTATCTAGATATAGGCCACCGAGAATCCCAAGTCCGGTCAAAATTGAACAAGTCGCCGGGCCTGGACATAGAATTCCCATTTTGGCTTCCTGGTTAGCGTGGGCGACATTTCCAACCGCGTCCGTTAGACGCCTTGCGGGGCGCTGAAGCGCCGCTCCTCGACGTTTCTGGCGCACGACCGAGCGTGCCTCCCAGCTTCCATGACGTTAGGACTCTGGATCGGCGTAGATAAAATTTCGGCTCCATTCAGAGAAACAGTAAAAATCTGAACTTCACTGCCTCATATCCTCCGCCAATCTTCTGACACTGTTCGTCTTCGATAGTCCTAGCGTCCGATCGCGTGAGATGGACGGTTTGTTGCACGTTATGCGATGTTACGTTTCGCAGAGCGGTACGAACTGATCAAAACTGCTCGGCAAGGAAAACTATTCCAAAATTGTCAGCTCTGTTCCCAATTGACCTGTAATCCTTTTGGACTCGTGACATCGTGCAAGTATGTATAAGAACCAGCCAAGACAAGAATCCAACCAAGCGCTTCTCGCGCGGGTCAAAAAGGAAATGGATGAGCCGCGCATGGCGGAATCCACGCGAGACGAGTACGACGTCAACCACACCACGCTGCAGGAGTTGAAAAAGCTGTCATAATCCGTGGTAACTAGTACCGGGGCCGCCCGGACGCAGGGAGATACTCCCGAGGAAGGAAAACAATGGCAAAGCTGACCAAGGCAGCTCGTGACGGAATATCCGCAACCAAGTTCGCTTTTCCCAAGCAGCGCAAGGAGCCGCTGGAGAACGCTTCACACGTGCGGAACGCGGTCGCGCGCTTCCACCAGGTGAAGGACGTTACGGAAGCGGAACGTCGGGCGGCGTGGAAGCGAATACAGTCCGCCGCAAAACGATATGGTGTGGAACTGCAAGAGTCCAAGTAACGCGAACACGCCACGTACTGACTATTTACGAGATAGAGGCTACGAGAGTTGGATCAGACTGCCGTGTTTCAAGCTCGGACAAAATCAATGTAACCATGCTGGACATCAGTCCGCGTCAGGCAACCACGATGATCGCCGGCGTGGGCCGTAAGAATGACGACCATCTGACCGTCATGTCGGGACCTCCGGAGGGCGTCCCTCGTCAAGTGTCGGAGATGCACCTAGTGCTATGACCGCATAGATAAGTAATCAAGATATACACTTGGCGTGGACGGTGTCAGGCTTTATAGCTATGGCATGGGTAGAGGCAAAGCGCTCCGGGTTCAACTTTCCAGGCGGGATCGGCAGCAATTGGAGCAGTTGTTGAGCGGCGGTCTGCAGCCGGTGCGGACGGTGCTGCGAGCCTTGGCCCTGCGACAACTGGACAGCGGGCAGTCAACCCCTGCGGCGGCTGCCAGTCTGGGTCTTTCGGCCAAAGCGGTGTGGCAGATCGGCAAGCGCTATCAGCAGGGCGGGTTGGAGCGCGCGTTATATGACGCCGCCCGACCGGGGGCAGCTCCGGCGCTGGATGAGGAGCAGCGACAGCGCATTATCGCGGTGGCCTGCAGCCAGCCGCCGCCCGGCCGGGCGCGCTGGACGGTGCGTCTGCTGACCGAAGAGGTGATCCAGCGCAAACTGGTACCGCGAGTCGGGCGAGAAACCATCCGGGTGCTGCTGCAAAGCCACGACCTGAAGCCGTGGCGGGAAAAAAATGTGGTGCGTGGGGGAGTTGGACGAGGAGTACATCGCCCGCATGGAGGAGCTGCTGGAGCTGTATGAAAAGCCTCTTTGCGAGCGGGCACCGGTGGTCTGCATCGACGAGAAGCCGGTGGTGCTGCATGCCGACACCCGTTTCCCGATCGCGATGAAGCCGGGAAGAACTGCCAGGCGGGACTATGAATACCGGCGTTGCGGAACCGCCAACGTATTTTGCGGGATCGAGCCCAAGGCGGGACGGCACTTCACCAAGGTGACTCCGACTCGCGGCTCGGCCGAGTTTGCCGATTACCTGCTGGATATCGCGGCGAGCTATCCCGAGGCCGATACCATCCATCTGGTCATGGACAACCTGAGTACCCACACCCGCAAGGCTCTGGTGGAACGATTCGGAGAAAAAGCTGGCGGCTGGTTGTGGAAGCGTTTTACGGCGCACTACACTCCCAAGCATGGAAGCTGGCTGAACCAGGCGGAGATGGAGGCTAGTTTGCTTTCCCGGCAATGCTTAGGCAACGCCGAATGGGAGACATCGCTGGCTTGCGCCAGCAAACTCGGACCTGGATCCGTCGTATGAATCGCGACCGGGTTACCATCCAGTGGGGGTTTACACGCAAGCAGGCCCGACATAAGTTTCGTTACATAATCAAGCGGTCGAAGCACTCCTCATATTAGTGAAGACATTTATGATACACAACACTAGCGTGGCGTCCCCCAAGTTCGTGCCATAACTCTAAACAGCGGCATTGCGGAGAACGTCGTCACCTCAGCGGCTAAAGCCGCGCCTATCGATGCGCTTTTGGGCACGGCTGAAGAGGCTGCGGAAAAGACCAAAGTAGTAATTTTGGCGGGTTTATGGCTCACGAGTGACTCGTAAGTTGTTGAATCGCCGGTGCACAAAATCCCCGAGATTACTCGCTTGATCTTTTTAGCAGCCTCTGAAGCCATGCCCTTTCAAAACAACGTCGAGTTAGTCTGCAAACTTCCGCGACACTACACTAGAGCCAGAGTCACCATCACCCTTCGCCTTCAGAGTCGTCGTCTGCCGCGATCGGACTTGGGGTCTGGCCGGGGCGACGATGCCGTACTTGGCGTCGAGGAATTCACGCAGGGGCTCGGGCAAGAGCGTGCACAGTTCCTGCCAGGTCAGGACCTTGCAGCGTACGCGCAGGTCCATGGGGCGAATGCAGCGCAGGATGGCGTACCAGCTTTCGATGAGATCGGGACGGCGGGCGTCGAGCAGGACGCAGAAGCCGCAGTCGCTAGCATAAGCGGCGAGGACGTTGCGGATGAGTTGATAGGAACGGAGCTTCCCTTCCTCCTGAGGAAGTTGGCGGGGGGCTTCGGGAAGTTCGTCGCGGTTTCAGGAAGTTGCCGCGGGCGTTGGAAAGTTCGCTGCCATTCTTTCAGTAGGCTCGTGCGCGGGCTTCGGAAAGTCCGCGGGAAGTACGGGAGGCTCGCTGGGGCCTTCCGAGAGTCGGCTGGAGACTTCAGGATTCGTCGGGGACTTTGGGAAGTTCGCGGGGAAGTTCGCGGGGGTCGAAGACCTCGGCGAAGTCGCGATAGCGGCGCAGCACAGCTGCGCCGGCTGACTGGAAATCGGACTCGGTCAGTTTGGCCTCGAACAGCATGTTGCCCAGCTTCATGTCGACTTCGGTGCGGTCAGGGCGGCCGTCTTCCAGGGCACGCGCGCCCGCCATCCAAACTGGTAAGTCGGCGGCTTCGCTGCCCAGCAAGGCCAGCACGCGGGTCGTCGGAGACATACGGGCAGCAGAAGATATTCATCAGCAGCGCGTCGGAGCTCATGGAGGAGTCGAGTTCCTTCCAGCCGCGGCCGCTGCTGGGCAATGACGATTTCGCCTGGGCGTGCACCTTGTGTGAGCCGCTTGCGCCACTCCGGAATGGCCACGATGGCGGCGTAACTCTCGTCGAAGAAGTTGCCGTGACGGCGACGGGTGGGGTGCGGCTGGTAACGGTCACCGGCATGCCGCCGAAGCTCTCGACATGCCCGAGCCTGGCGTTGCAAGGCGAAGGCGCGGTTGCGCAGACTCAATTCGTGACGAAGCTGGAATGCGTAGTAGGCGCTGTTTTCGCTCATGGCACGGATTGAGCAACGGTCGCTGGTTGGCGGGTGAGAGTATCGGCGTTGCGCAACTCTGGAAATAACCAGCTCCAGAGGGCAATGACGATCAGGGTGCCCGCTCCTCCCAGCACTACGGCGGCACGGTTCCGAACAGGTGGGCGTAATGCCGACTCGAACTGGCCAAACTCGTCGAAGCGCCGATGAAGAGCCAGTTCACGGCGCTGACGCGGCCGCGCATCTCGTCGGGCGTGGCCAGTTGCACGCGGGTACCGCGCACCATCACGCTGACCATGTCGGAAGCTCCACCAACAACAGCGCTATCAGCGAAAGCCAGAAGATCGCGTGAAAAACCGAAGATGATGGTGAAGAGACCGAAGCCGGCGACGCACCACAACATCGTTACTCCGGCGCGGCGGCGCAAGGGACGATGGGCCAGGAGCATTGCGGTCAGCAAAGTGCCCCACACCGGAGCGCTGCGCAGGATGCCGTCCCCAGGAACCGGTGTTCCAGGATCTCCCGGGCATATACCGGAAGCAGCGCGACGGCGCCGCCGAGCAACACGGCAAACAGGTCGAGCGAGATGGTTCCGAGGATCAGCTTCTCGTGCCACTTAGCAAAGCCCGCCAGCACGGTATCGAGCGAAATGGGTTCGGCGCATACGTTCGGCTCGCCGCAGGTGGATGCGCAAACAGCTACCACGGCAACGATGGACGCACACACCGAGCAGAATAGACCGCCCCGGGCCCGCGAAAGGCGGCATAGACCAGGCCTCCCAACGCCGGGCCGACGATGGTGGCGGTCTGAAGACGGTGGAGGCCGAGGCGACGGCGTTGGGAAAATGCTCTTCGGGCACGATCTGCGAACCATGGATTGGCCCGCGACCCCGTAGAGGCGCACGAAGCCCACCAGCAACATGACTGCATAGATGGCGTGCACCGACCGCGAACCGCGCAGCGTGATCGACAGCAGCAGGGCCGACGACGAGCCCTAATCCCATATAGCAGAGGGCGACGATGTTGCGCCGATTGTAGCGATCGGCCACTTGGCCCGCGGAAGGACAGCAGCATCGCGGGCAGGAACTGTACGAATCCGATCAAACCCAGATCAAGGGGGCGCTTGGTAATGTCATATACCTGCGAGCCGACGGCGACGGATCGCATCTCGGTCGGCCATGACGGTGAACAGGCGCGCCAATTGATAGCCGCGGAAGTCGGATATCTGGAAAGCGACGAGACCCGCCGGGCGCAGGTTCGTCCGATCGAGCCATTCTCTTCTTTACTGTGCCACAGGTCGGGGCCGGGC
>CAWCTB010000023.1:0-169499 GCA_963798275.1 uncultured Acidobacteriaceae bacterium | reverse complement strand
GATTTGAGGCCTCGTGAATGATTAGAAGAGTGCTGGAGAGCATTTCAGTTTCTATTTGATTTTTTGGGCTCGTTCTGTTTCTTCTTCCGACCGTGGTCCTGATCGAGACAGCTTCCGCGTCCGCCCCTTGGTGGCGCTGACTTATAGATTTTTTATGAACCCTTTATTCGCCGCTTACGAGAACGGATATCCAATACGTCGAGTGCGAGGTTCGCACCGAGGTGAAGATTTCGATGTCGACCCAGGAAGTATTCGTTCAGCAGTTTGCGAAGTTGTTTGTGCATTATGAAGAGGCATTGCAGATGAACGCCGCCGGCTCGGCCTCTGGTCCTGCGTCCTGGCAGGAGTTGCCAGAGGTGGAACGCGACCGCCTGGTCGCGGCAGCGCGACTGGCCCTGCTGGAATTAGAGACTTCGGACGTTGCCCGGCGGGACCGGAGCCGGTATTTCGCAAAGCCCGGCGAAGCAGAGTGGGGCTGCTGAGAAGTCTGATTCGACGACAAGGGGCGTCCGGAGAGACGCCCTTACGTATTACGGTCGCGATGCACTCAGCGCACCGAAGTGCCGTTCGTCGTACTAGCGCCGGTGGAGGCGTTCAGCGGAACGTTCTGCTTTAGCCATGCGGCCAGGTTGGTCTGCTGCTGGTCGCGGAGGGCGACGCAGCTGTTGATCGACTCCAGCGCTTCCTTCTGGTTGCGCTCGGTTCCCGGGATGGGATGTTCCTGGAAGAACTGCTGCACCTGCTGCGCTTTTTGCGAATTGCAGAAGCCCTCGGTGGCGTAGAGGAAGACGCCGAATCCACCCAGTCCGCCGCCGGTCTTCTTCTCGATGGCATCGTAGTTCTGCCGCATGAAATCCCAGGTCATGTCCTCAGCCGCGGGATTTTGCATCATGCGTGGCAGCAGGAAGAGGTCCTGGCCGCGCACTTCCGAGGTCAGAGTTGAATCCAGGGTTTGCTCGATCAGCTCGGGCTGGGGAAACTCGCCCAAGGCGTAGAAGTACCGGTAGTACTGTTCGGGCGACTTCGCGTCTTTCATCTGCGCTTTGAACTGGTCGTAGAGTTCAGGGCTGCCGTGGCGTGCTGCGACCGACACCACCGCGGCAGGAGAGGGTTCCGTCGACCGACTGGGGATCTTTCATGTACTGCTGCACCATGACCTCGGCCTGCTGGATGACCTGGGGATCGTTGCCGACGTTGCCCAGCATGTTGAACAGGACGGAGCGTTTCTGCCGTTCGATAGGGGCTGTCGCTGGGCCGGGCGGCGTAACCCAGCTGCTGCATCATGGGCGAGAACGTCTGCCGCAGCCAGGACTGCAACTCGGGGCCGGTCGGCATCGGTGCACCAGGTCCTCGATGACGAAGTCCAGGTGGCCGGTGAAATTCTCCAGCAGCACGTAGCCGGGAGTGTTCTTGAACTGCGCGCCGAGGCGAGGTAGTCGCCAGCCTGGTGCTTGCCGGCGCGCATCAGCGCCCAGTCGTCGCCGATCAGGGCAATGCGTTCGTCGGGAGTGAGTCCCTGTTCCGCCGCGTTGCCCAACTGCTGCAGGGCGTTGGCGTCGTAGCTCGAAGCGGTAGTAGCCCAGGCGCTCCGGCGTTGGGGAAGACGAACTTCGAGCAGCCCTTCATGGTGAACTGCTGCTCGCGCTTGGTCATCAGGAAGCACTGGTTCTGACCGCCGGCGGATCGCCGACGCCTTTGACGCAGACAGGAATCTGCCAGAGCTGGTCGTTGGGAGCGTTGAAGGCTTCCGGAGTGTTGAAGTAGCGCTTCTGCGACAGAGTCCAGAGTCGTGTTGCCGCCCTCGCACTTGGCGTCGACCTGCACGTAGGGCTCGCCCGGCCTGCATGACGAAGGTGGGCATGATCTGGTCGATCGGCTTCTTCGAAGCGCGCGCCATGGCGTTCCAGAAGTCGGAGGCTGTGGCATTGCCGTAGGCGTGTTCCTTCAAGTAAAGGTTCACGCCCGCGCGGAAGGTCTCGGGCCCGAGATAGGACTCGAGCATGTGCAGCACGGCCGCGGTCTTGCCGTAAGCGATGCCGTCGAACAGAGTTTCGATCTCGTCGCGGGTCGTGGCTTCCTGGTGAATGGGGCGGGTGTTCTGCACGCCGTCGTTGGCCAGCGCATCCTGGAATTCTCGACCACGTCCTGGCTGACCAGCCAATCAGGCTTCCATGCGCCGACGGGATGAGGCGTCATCCAGGTGGCGAAGCCTTCGTTCAGCCAGATGTCGTCCCACCACTGCATGGTGACGAGATCGCCGAACCACTGGTGCGCGACTTCGTGTGCGATGATGTCGGCAACGCCGTGCTTGGCGTCCGAACGAGCCGGTCTTCTCGTCGACCAGCAGCGCGGTCTCGCGATAGATGATGGCGCCCCAGTTCTCCATGGCGCCGGCCTGGAAGTCGGGTACAGCGATCTGGTCGAGCTTCTTCAGCGGATACTTGATGCCGTAGTAGTTGTTGTAGTAGTGCAGGATGGCCTTGGTGGCGTCGAGCGGGAAGCGGGTGAGATTCTCCTTGCCGGGAACGGTGCAGACGCCGAGCTTGATGCCGTCCACCTCGTCGTGCTCGCACTTCCAGTCGCCGACCGTGAGCGCCACCAGGTAGCTCGACATCTTCGGCGTGGTCGCGAACTTGATGGTGTGCTTGTCGCCGGGGCCGGGCTGTATCGGAGACAACCTCGTTGTTGGAGATCGCGGTGTCGCCCTTGTCGACGATGGCGGTGATGTCGAAGGTCGCCTTGTAGGCCGGCTCGTCGAAGCTGGGAAAGGCGACGCGCGCGTCGGTGGCTTCCATCTGCGTGACGGCGTACTTGCGGCCCTTGTAGGTGCTCAGATAGAGCCCGCGCAGCTTGTCGTTGAGATGGCCGGTGTACTTGATGTGAACGGTGGCCGGCTCCGGCGGGAATCTCCTTGTCGACGGTGAAGGTCGCCATCTCGTTCTTCTCGTCGGTGGAAACCTTGGCGGTCTGGGTCTGTCCGGCGGCAGTGACGGTGACGTCGTGGAAGTCGATCTCGACCGCGTTCAGCGTGATGGTGTTGCTGGGCTTGGTCAGCGTGAGCGTCGATGGTCTCGTCGCCTTCGAAAGCTGTTGGTCGAGAAATTGATGTTGAAGGAGAGAGTGTAGTGGCTGGGAGTCGCGCCGCCGGGAAGCCGCTGCGCGAAGGCTGTGCAGCAGGCAAGCAGGGCCATGCCACAGACAAGCAAAATTCGTTTCATAGTCAATTCCTAAAATGTGAGGATTCCTGGGTGCGGGTACGAAGAAGTACGCGAGGAACCACGCCACGAGTTCCACTTGATTTACCTCCATATTAGACGTTCGGCGGGAAAAGGGTGAGCGGGGCTGTGGCCTTGGCTGGTTGCTCCCCGGATTGGCTAGCCCTTATGGTGGACGCCATTGAGAAAAGTCGTGACGGCAGCGGTTTACCCCGAACCAGTAGGCAAGTTCCCGATAATCGGCGGCTTCGAAGATGGCGATGTCGGCGTCTTTGCCGGGTTCGAGGCTGCCTTTGCAATGTTGCAGATCCAGCGCACAGGCGCCGTTGAAGGTGGCGGCGGTGATGGCCTCGGCGGGAGACATCTTCATATGGGTGCAGGCCACCGAGAGCACGAAGGCCATCGAGGTCGTGGGCGCGGTGCCAGGATTGTAGTCGGTGGCGAGGGCGACGGCGACGCCGGAGTCGATGAGCTTGCGGGCAGGCGGAAAGCGTGCCGAGGCCGAGGAAGTAGTTGGCCGCAGGCAGAAGAGTGGCGACCGTGTCGAGCTTGGCGAGCGCGGAGATGTCGGCGTCGCTGACGAAGTCCATGTGATCGAAGCTCGCGGGATGGAACCTGGTGAAGGCGTCGAGACGGGTTGCGGTGAGTTGGTTGACGTGGGCGCGGGTCTTGAGGCCGTGGTCGACTGCCGCTTGCAGGACGCGGGCGGATTGCGCGGGGGTAAAGGCTCCGCGCTCGCAGAAGACGTCGACGAACTCGGCCAGCTTACGCTGGGCTGCCTTGGGAATCATCTCTTCGCAGACAATGCGCACATACTCGTCGGGCTTGTCGCGGTATTCGCGGGGAACGACGTGCGCTCCGAGAAGCGTGGCGATCACGGTTCCCGGCCACCGCTCGGCCGCTTGCTGAATGGCTTCGAGAGACTTGAGTTCGCTTTGGATGCTGAGGCCGTAGCCAGACTTGGCTTCGACGGTCGTGGTGCCCTGCTCCGCCATTTCGTTGAAAGCGCGGAGAACATGCGCAGCGAGCTGATCCGTGGAGGACTGCGCGGACGCCGCGAATGCTGGCGCGAATGCCGCCTCCGGCATGGGCGATCTCTTCGTAGCTCGCGCCGGAAATGCGCTTTTCGAAGTCGAGGAGACGCGGGGCGGCGAAGACCGGGTGGGTGTGCGAATCGACAAAGCCGGGGAAGACAACCTGGCCGGAGCAGTCGATTTCTTCGGCGTTCTTAGCGAGCTCGTGTTTGGCGAGTTCGTCGGTGGTTCCAATGGCGGCGATTTTGCCGTTGGCGATCAGGACTGCGCCGTCGTTAATGACGCCGATTTCGCGAAGCGCAGAGGCGCGCCGAGGGGCGTTGTCGCCGCGCAGGGTGAGGAGTTGGGCGGCGTGGGTGAGGAGGTGGCGGGAGTGAGCTGATTTAGTTGAGCGCAAAGCATCTCTTTCGTTCGCAAATCAAAATACGCACTGGAAAGGGGCTACTCGTGAGTCAGGCACAGGCTATCCGCATCGGAATGCCCGAGACACCCCCCTCAGTTGAAACTTGGATAGCTCCGTTTGCGGAGCGAGTCTAGTCGCGTGTTTCAAGGCAGAGATCAGAGACGCGCGCCATTTAATCGCCTCGTGAGGCTCCATCTCGAACCGTATCTGTCGGTGAACATTGCGCCCAGAACTATTCGCGACGCGCAGGTAGTCCCGTCGGCTCTTCAGCGACCTTGATGCGTCGACCGTCAGCCGCTTCAGTTCCGCGTTGTTCCATACCTCGTGTTCACCTTTTTTCGCAGTCGCAACAATCGGCGGCCTCGGCGAGATGAAGGTCCGCCCGGCGTCACCGGAAAAGAAGATGTAGTTATTGCCAAGGTTGAACCCAGTGGCATTGATGTGCTGGTTCGAAAACCATTCGACCGCGTAGATCTTTCGATGATGACCCTCGAACGCTTTTCGCGTAAGGCTTTGATGATCGGCAATACGCCACAGCCAGTCACTGTGTCGCACTGAACGTGGTCTATCGGTTTCATCGTACCTCCAGCCGCCTTTGTATGGCCTGATGAGGACGTTAATGTAGCGCTTACCCCGAAGAATTGCATTTCGGTAAACAGCTCGGTGATCCACTTTTTCGTCTACTGTAGGGACAGCGCAGAGCCGGTAAACAAATCGATCTTTTGATATTTTCGTGAATGAGAAAAATACGACGATACTATCCTGTGGCATGGAATTGCGTAGGTCCTGACGACATACGCCCCAAGTCAGTCTCCCACCCCTCCGCGCCACATAGAAACTCGGGTCATCCCCGTTGTCGTATGGCCATTCGAGGTCTCTGATAGCCTGCTCCACAGTTGCGAACTGCGAGTGACACCCTTCGAGGCTCTGTGGCTCGGAATGGAAGCACGCGAGATAAATGGTCGTCTTCTTCATTTTCGTTGCAAACGGCCTCCTGGTCTTCTGGCGCCACTACTGGCTACTAGATGTTCCCGCCATCGGGATTTTGATTCCCTTCTTTTGCGCAAACTGCTTGGCTGCGTCGTAGCCGGCGTCGACGTGGCGGGCGACGCCGATGCCGGGATCGTTGGTCAGCACGCGTTCGATACGCTTGGCCATCTCGTCGGTACCGTCGGCGACGGTGACTTGTCCTGCATGCTGCGAGTAGCCGATGCCCACCCCGCCTCCGTTGTGGATAGAAACCCAGGAGGCACCGCTGGCGGTGTTGAGCAGCGCGTTGAGCAGCGGCCAGTCGGCAATAGCGTCGCTGCCATCCTTCATCGACTCGGTTTCGCGGAAGGGTGAGGCCACGGAGCCGCAGTCGAGATGATCGCGTCCCATGACGATGGGGGCCTTCAGCGTGCCGTTCTTCACCATCTGGTTCATCGCCAGCCCGAACTCGGCGCGCTCGCCGTATCCGAGCCAGCAAATGCGGGAGGGAAATCCCTGGAACTTGATTCGCTTGCGGGCAAGATCGATCCAGCGGCTGAGGATGCGGTTCTGGGGAAACATCTGTAACACAAGATCGTCGGTGGCGTGAATGTCGGCGGGATCGCCCGACAGCGCCGCCCAGCGGAACGGGCCGCGGCCTTCGCAGAAGAGCGGGCGGATGTAGGCGGGGACGAATCCCGGGAAGTCGTAAGCGTTCTTGACGCCGTGCTCGAAGGCGAAGGTGCGGATGTTGTTGCCATAGTCGAAGGTGACGGAGCCCATCTGCTGCAGCTTGAGCATGCCTTCGACGTGGCGGGCCATGGTGTCGAGCGAGCGCTCCTGGTATGCCTTGGGCTCGTTCTTGCGCAGTTCGAGCGCAGCTTCGAGCGTCATGCCACTGGGAACGTAGCCGTTCAGCGGATCGTGCGCCGAGGTCTGATCGGTGAGGATGTCGGGAACGACTCCGCGGTCGGCGAGTTCGGGAATGATGTCGCCGCAGTTGCCGACGATGCCGACGGAGATATTTTCCTTCTTGCGGACGGCGTTCTTCAGGATGCGGAGGGCCTCGTCGAGGGAGTTGACCATGAAGTCGCAGTAGCCGGTGCGCAGGCGTTTCTTGATGCGCTCGGGATCAACTTCGATGCCGAGGTAGCAGGCGCCCGCCATGGTCGCGGCCAGAGGCTGGGCTCCGCTCATGCCGCCCATGCCGCCAGAGACGATGAGCTTGCCGGCAAGGTCGCCGCCGAGATGCTTTTCGCCCGCGGCGGAAAACGTCTCGTAGGTGCCCTGGATGATGCCCTGCGAGCCGATATAGATCCACGAGCCGGCGGTCATCTGGCCGTACATGATGAGGCCGAGCTTTTCGAGTTCGTTGAAGCGCTCCCAGTTGGACCAGTGGCCGACGAGGTTGGAGTTGCAGATCAAAACGCGCGGGGCGTAATCGTGGGTGCGGAAGATGCCGACGGGCTTGCCCGACTGCACCAGCAGAGTCTCGTCGTTGTCGAGCGAGCGCAACGAGTTGACGATGGCGTGGTAGCAGTCCCAATTGCGGGCGGCGCGGCCGGTGCCGCCGTAGACGACGAGGTCCTGCGGGCGCTCGGCGACCTCTTGGTCGAGATTGTTCATTAACATGCGCATGGCGGCTTCCTGTCCCCAGCCTTTGCAGGAGAGGTGGTTGCCGCGAGGAGCCTTGATCGGCGTGTAGGTGGTGCTGGTCGCGTCGGCGGCTGTGGGCATAACACACGATGGTAGTGCGGGAGGGGAGGAACTAGCAATTCGCAACTAGCAATTAGCTAACGCGGAAGAGGACGCGAGCGCTCACACAAAAAACGGGGAGCGGCTGGTAAGCCAACTCCCCACTCTCTCCGAATCAGGTTTGCTATCTGCAGCTACTGTAGCGGCTGGCTGGTAACGCTACATCAGCGGGCTATGAAAGGAATGTGAAAAGCTGGTGAAGAACCTTCCGTGCCACCCTTTCGCAAATGCGGCGAAAGAGCCTGCCCCGAGCGCAGCCGAGGGGATGGGGCACCCACCGCATCGGTTGGTGAAAGAAGTCAAAGAGGGCATGACGAATTGGCGGCGGCTCGCCACCGGGCGCCCTTCCTTCCGGCCTAAGACGGACACGTAGACTCAATCAGTTTGCGTTGTCAGCAAGGTCGCGAACGAACTCGACTAACGACCGCACAGCGATTCCTGAGGGGCCCTTGGCGATCCAGGGCTTGTTGTCTTCCATCCAGGCGACACCGGCGATATCGAGATGTATCCACGGGCGTGTCGCCGACAAACTCCTTGAGGAACATGGCGGCGGTCACGGCTCCGCCCCAGCGTCCGCCGCTGTTGACGATGTCGGCGATATTCGACTTGATCATCTCCCGGTATTCCTCGTCGACCGGCAGACGCCACATCTTCTCGCCCGACTTCTTCAGCGACTGGCTGAACTTCTCGTAGAACTCGTCGTTGTTGGAGAAGATGCCGGCATTGACCATGCCGAGGGCGACGACGCAGGCTCCGGTGAGGGTGGCGGCGTCGATGAGGTGGGTTGCGCCCAGCTGGCGGGCGTAGTGCAAACCGTCGGCGAGGACGAGCCGGCCTTCGGCGTCGGTGTTGATGATCTCGATCGACTTGCCGGACATGGCGATCTGTACGTCACCCGGCTTCTGGGCCTTGCCCGAAGGCATGTTCTCGCTGGCGCAGACGATTCCGATAACGCGAAGGTTGGGCTTGAGCTGGGCGATGGCGCGCATGGCCCCGATCATGGCGGCGCCGCCGGCCATGTCGTACTTCATCTTCTCCATGCCGTCGGCGGGCTTGATGGAGATGCCGCCGGTGTCGAAGGTGATTCCCTTCCCCACCAGCGCGAGAACGGGCTTCTCGGGCGCGCCCGACGGCTCGTACCGCATGACGATGAGGCGCGGCTCCTCATCGGAGCCCTGAGAGACGCTCCAGAAAGCACCCATCTTCAGCGCTCTGATTTTGTCAGGGCCGAAAATCTCACACTGTAGTCCTACCTCGTCGGACATTGCTTTTGCACGGTCGGCGAGGATGGTGGGCGTCATGCGGTTGCCGGGTTCGTTGACCAGGTCGCGGGTGAAATTCTGGGCTTCCCCGATGATGCGGCCTTGATCGGCGGCGGCTTGTAGAGCTTTGTCGTCACCCGTAGCTACGATGACGAGCTCTTCGATCTTCTTGTCTTCGCGATCGCTCTGGTAGTAGTTGGGATCGAAGTTGCCGATGAAGGCGCCTTCGACGATCGACTTTACCGCGTCAGCAACATCGGCAAAGGAATTCGGCGCGACAAAGGCGAAGCTCTTCACGCCCTTGGCCTTGAGGGTGCGGACGGCAGCGCCTCCGAGCTTGCGCAATTCGTAGGAGGTGAAATTCTTGGCTTTGCCGCCGCCGATGAAGAGCAGGCGCTTGGCCTTGAGCCCTTGCGGCTTATACAGCAACGCGGTCTCCAGCAGTTTGCCGGTGAGTTCTTCGGTGGCGATCAGATCGGCGGCGGCATCGAGGACGGCCTTGTCGCCGGTCTGAACCCGTGGATCGTGTTTGCCTTTGTCGCCGTTCTCGCTGCCGGCGGCGGCATCGAGGACGGGAACGACGAGACATTCGGTTTCGGTCTGGGAAGGAAGGGCGGTGGAAATTGTGATTTTCATGGATTTCTATCTCTGCCAGACCAGTGTATCTCGCCAGGGATTGGAGCCGATGGCAGGGGTGCCCCCCTCCCCCACCGTGCTCGTAAAATCTTGATTCCATTGAGCTGCCGAAAAAAATTCCGCGCAAAATCTTGAGTGCGTAAGACTTATAGGTAAAATATTGCGGAATAAAGACTTAGCTCTGTAATCCCGGCGCACACAACCCTCCCCCAAATCCTCATTGCCGCGATTGTACTCAGGAGGGAAGGACAGCACCAAGCGGTGTTGTCACAGGTCAGTGTGATAAGGGGAGGCTGCGGGGGTGAGTTAGCTTTGTTTCCAAATCCCGAGTCCGCTTTGGCGGACCGGCAGGAGAGACTTGGGGATCTCTTCCCGGCCAGTCACTTGGACTTGTGATGGGAACAAGATTGCGTTCTAACCCAGGACAAGTTAGGTTTAGCGCAGACGGACGAGTGACCAAATGACACGCAGCAGCAAAGCCGTTCCCGCGCCAGAACTGTCTTTGTTTTTTGGCAGAGGATTTCTCCATGACCACGTTGGCCAAATCGTCGACGACCCTACGATTGCTATCTCGGAACTCGTTGCGAACTGCTATGACGCTGGTGCGGACGAGGTACATGTTCGCTGGCCGGATCTTCCAGGAGAAGTTCTTTCAGTTGCCGATAACGGGACGGGGATGACGCGACAGCAATTTGAGCGGCGTTGGCGCACTTTGTCGTACGACCGTGAGGCCGAACAAGGAACTGAAGTTGTGTTCCCCACTGATGTAACGAGAAGGAATCGCAGCGCCTTTGGTCATAACGGTAAGGGAAGGTTTAGCCCCTTTTGTTTCGCGGATGAGTACGCTGTCGAAACGTGGCGCGACGGCCATGTTCTTCGAGCCACAGTAAAGCTAACGCCCGACGGGCCATTGCCCTTCTCTTGTGACGTGGATCGGGTATTCAGCAAACAGGGTCATGGGACTCTTGTATCCGTCACTGCAAGCAGACTCACGTTGAGACCTGAGCATGTTCGCGAAGTGATCGGGTTTAGGTTTGCCGTTGATCCCAGCTTTCAGGTACTCGTGAACGGCGAGGCGGTCAAGCTGTTGACGCTCGGCGAATTGGTGAGCAGAGAGCTGCGAATTGACGGATACGGCAGCGTCTTGATCCATCGGCTTGATCCGCGGAAGCAAGAAAGAACGATGCGTCTCAAGGGAATCGCATGGTGGGTTAACAAGCGCATGGTCGGCGAGCCATCATGGGACGGTCTCGATTCCGGAGGCAGGTATCTTGACGGGCGAACAAGCGAGGCGAAGCGGTTTAGCTTCGTCGTCGAAGCGAACTTTTTGAAGGATGAGGTGAAACCTGACTGGAGTGGCTTCCATGCCACAGCCCGGCTGAATAGAGTGCGATCGGCCGTTCACGAGACTGTCGTGGATGAACTGCGGGGTTTAGTCAGCGATGATAGGAAAGCTCTGAAGAAGGAAGCGATCGCGCAGAACAGATCGCTCATTCGTGATTTGCCGCTCGTCTCACAGAACCACATCGGGCAGTTCTTGGAACAAGTGCAAGAGAAATGTCCTAGTCTTACGCCTCCGCGACCTGGCACGCACAGTGGAAATCCTTGGCAAGCTGGAACAAAGCCGTTCTGGGTACGACCTTTTGAGCCAATTGGCTCTTTGCGCCCCCGAAGACCTGGATACCTGGAACTCCCTGATGGAACAGTGGACAGCGAGCAATGCCGCGGTTGTTCTCAACGAACTCGACAGGCGGATCAAACTGATCAAAGAGCTGCAAGAGTTAATTCGAGAGAAGAACACAGATGAAGTTCACGATCTCCAGCCATTGTTTGAGCGCGGACTCTGGATGTTCGGCCCCGAGTATGAGTCGGTCGAATTCACGTCTAACCGCGGCATGGCATTCGTGGTGCGAGAGTTCTTTGGGCAGCCGGGACCGGACATTACCCAGAAGCGGCCTGATTTTATTGCTCTGGCCGATAGTTCTATTGGGCTTTATTCGGCAGATGAATACAGCGAGGGTGAAGTCTTCGCCATCCGTAAAGTGCTCATCGTTGAACTAAAGAAGGGTGGCTTCTGTGTTGGCCAACGCGAACTGGACCAAGCGCGCGACTATGCTAAGGAGCTGAGGAACAGGGGCTGCGTCCAATCGACGACCAGGGTTGAGGCCTACGTCCTCGGTGCCTCCATAGAACAGGGATTAGAACCCATGACGATTGGTGAGACGGTTGTTCGCCCCTTTCAGTATGACCTGCTATTAAGTCGGGCCCACAGCCGCATTTTCAATCTCGCTAAACGAATCCGTGACACGAAGCCTGAGCTCTGCGGGGACGCCGAAATAGCGGACGTGTTGAGCCAGCCCATGTTGGACTTCCGCAGCCAAGTCGGAGAACCACCAAACCAGCTGAGGTAGCGTTCTTTGTTCCAATCTGCCGAAGGCTTGCGCGCAGCCATAAGACGAAGCGCACGAAAACCAGATTCCTGTTCGAGGTCGCCATCGCGACCTCGCCCAGGAATGACAAACAATAAACAACCGCGACGCGGCCTGAAGGCCCGCTCTACCATTCAGCTCGGGAATATCAGAGTTGACCAGGCGGGAGAAGGGTCGCATAGAGTGTGGCGTTCCGAGTCATCTGTAGCGGGATCGGATGAAGGCAAAGAAACGAAGTCCCTCAGGGGCTACCCCGGCTGATGCGGCTCGTTACGGCACGGCTGAAGCCGTGCCCTTTCAAAACCAGTGCCGTCCCTAAAGGGGCTCGGGGTTCATTATGCGAGGTTTTCCCCGGCCCTAAAGGCCGGGCTTCCACCGGAGTGCCGTCCCTAAAGGGGCAAAAATTGACTTGACTCGCCCAAGTGGTACAGTCGGTTAGTTGCCCTATACCCACACCTTCCTTGGTGCGGCTGATGCGATTGAAGAAGAGGATCAAATTGTGGAATTCAGACTGCTGTTTGAGGGACTAGTGCGCCCGACTGGGAACAAAGGGCATCCAGGGGACACCCATGCAATTCGCAAGGTGTTTCATCCACCAACTGCGGCATTGTGGAAGTCGAAACCTAGCCTGCGTCCGCTGGCCGAGCATTGGTCCCTAAAATTGCCCGAGGCAATCCCTACTGGCTACTCGTCCATAGATGAGAAGCTCCCGCATCTCGTATGGATTTAAGGCAATGGGTAACAACTGGGATCGTGGGGGGTTTAACTGTATCCCGCTTGTAGCGCGCGATCTTGACGCCACGTGCTCACTTGATGTGCTGCTGTTGAGACCTGGGCCGCAGATGACTAGGCACATCCTAAGCCAAGGAGATATTGACGGGCAGCTGAAAACGATTATGGACGCCCTCAGAATCCCTGACAGCGTACAGGAGACAGCAAATGCGACGCCCGAGGCAGATGAAACGCCGTTTTTCTGCTTATTGGAGGATGACCGACTTGTATCGGAGGTGCACGTAACGACAGATGAGTTGCTCTCACTCCCCGGCAAGCCAGATGTCGATCCAAACGATGCACATGTGGTTATCCGCGTCAGGGTCGGCCACCGGCATCACAGAACGTTCGACAACTACTTGGGACAATGACGGGGGAGACAAATGTCTAAGGAACCGCTAGCGTTCGACAAGAGTGGGCGAGCCAAGTAAATTATTACCCCTAAAGGGACTCGGGTTGGGGGGCAGCCCACCCAGGACTGACGTCCTGGGCTAAAGTTATTCCGTCCTCCGGACTGGAGCTATGGGTCAGTTCGACGTCTTGCGGCTCGAAGTTGAGAATTGCCTTTCTTTCCCAGCGCGTTTGAGGTTAGGTTGGGAGAATCGCGGAAGCAAGCGAGGTCACGCGGCCATGGCGAACCCTGAACATCTCGCAATTCTCAAGCAAGGAGTCGAGGGGTGGAACAAGTGGCGGGAAGAGCACTCTCGAGTTTACGGCCCGAGTTGCGGGAGGCGGAACTGGAGGGGGCTGATCTCGAGTGGGGCGCTCCTGGAGAGGCGGACCTCGATGACGCGAACCTCGTTCGGGCGAGTCTTAGTGTGACAGAACTCTCATCATGCCTACCTCCATGGGCGAACCTGAGCGGGGTGCATTCGTTGGGGGCCAGACTCCACGGCGCCAACCTCCACTTCACAGACTTTAGCGGTGCGAATCTTCGAGGGGCGGAACTCACCTATGCGAGCCTCATTTCGGCGACCCTGCTAGACGCAGACGTCAGCGGTGCGAACCTCTATTTGGCAGACCTCCGCTATGCGAATCTCACTGGGACGATCCTCAACGCTGCGCTTCTTCTCGAAGCAAATCTCACCAGCGGGCAGATCTCAGCGGGGCAGAGTTCAGTGGAGCTCGAATACAGGGAGTGGCGTTCGGCGACGTCGATCTAAGCGCCGCCAAGGGACTTGACACAGTGCAGCATGAAGGCCCGTCCAAGATTGGCATCGACACCCTCTACAAATCGAAGGGCAAGATTCCCGAGGTCTTCCTTCGCGGGTGTGGCGTGCCGGACGAGTTCATTGCCTACATCGGATCGATGGTGGGGCGGCCCATCGAGTTCTACTCCTGCTTCATCAGCTATTCGACGCTCGACCAGGAGTTTGCCGAGCGGCTCCATGCCGACCTGCAGGCCAAAGGCGTGCGCTGCTGGTTTGCGCCGCATGACATTAGGGGCGGGCGGAAGATTCACGAGCAGATCGACGAAGCCATTCGGTTGCACGACAAGCTGCTGCTGATCCTGTCGGAGCACAGCATGGCCAGCGATTGGGTGCAGACCGAGATTGCCAAGGCGCGCAAACGCGAGGCACAGGAGAAGCGCCAGATGCTGTTTCCGGTGGCGCTGGTTCCGTACGATCTATCACCCGACGAAGCGCAAAGGCTTCGCTCTGTGGGGACCCCGGGAAAAGCGGTAACGATCAAGGAATGGGAATGCTTTGATGCGGACCGGGGGAAAGATTCGGCGCGCGAGATACGCGAGTACTTCATCCCCGACTTCAGCAACTGGAAGGACCACGATTCCTATCAGCAGGCGTTTCAGCGGCTGGTGAGCGATTTGAAGGCGGGGTCCCGCCGCTGAAGGGGCCGGAACTTATCAGGGATTGCTTACCCAGCGCTGACGCACTGGGCTAGGAATTGTTGCGCCCTGCGGGCTCTGGGATTCTTCTTGCTTCGAATTCCCACACCTGAAGGTGTGGGCTCCCACCTCAGTTCAGTAAATCCCACGTTAGCCCAATAGAAGGGCGAACGTGGGGCACGAGCTTCCACCCGACTACGCCTTGCGGCTGCGGGCGATGGCCTCACGGGCTTCTTTGTCGGCGTGCGGCGGCGCTCGGTTTCGCGCTTGTCCCAGGTCTGCTTGCCTTTGGCCAGGGCCAGCTCGACTTTGACCCTGCCGTTGCGGAAGTACAGCCGGGTGGGGATGAGGGTCAAGCCCTTCTGCTGGGTCTTGCCGATGAGCTTGTGCAACTCGTTCTTGTGGACCAGCAGCTTTCGGGTGCGCAGGGGTTCGTGGTTGAAGATGTTGCCATGCTCGTAGGCGCCGATGTGGGCGTTGATGAGCCACAGCTCGCCGTCTTTGACCAGGCCGTAGGCGTCCTTCAGATTGGCGCGGCCGGCGCGGATGGACTTGACCTCGGTGCCGCGCAGGGCGATGCCGGCCTCGAACTTCTCCATCAGGAAGTAGTTGTGCGACGCGGCGCGGTTGACGGAGGCATCGCGTTCGCCGCTGGACGATGGGGTCGCGGCGCCCCTGCTTCGGTTTCTCGGCCGTTCTGTAGATTGGGTTTGACGAGCCATAAGCCAAGCTTGCGACGCGGTTCCTTCTTTGCAACCGCTGGGACCAGAATGGGAAGCGGATCGATAAGACGACGGTGATGTTCCACCGCACAAGAGCAAAGTTGCTATGCTAACACACAGTGAAAGCAGGAACATGCGCGCTGCGCCGGATGTTATAATCGCCCCGATTCGGTGAGTGCTTGGTTAGGTGTTCGATGCCGCAAGCGCGCCCGCACCGTGCTCACATATTAGAGGGCAGAAGTCTGACTGGCAGACCCCGAATCCCGCCTCGGTTCGATCGACGCGGGGTCCGGAAATATTCCGGAATCATAAGGAAGGCAATGAAACGGCTCACCCGCGTCCTGGCTCTGCTGGTGCTGTGTGCCACCGTAGCGGCAGCCGCCGACAAAGCCAAGGCTCTCTATAAGCAGGGCTTGGCAGCTGAAACCCGACTCGACTACGTCGCGGCCTACAACTTCTATCATCAGGCCTACGAATTGAAGCCCGACGACCTGACGTTATCGCGCCTCGTTTGAGCGTGTGCGCTTCCTGGCCGCCGCCTCACTCGTGCACAAGGGCCAGTTGCTGGTGAACAGCGGCAAGCTGCAGGAGGCGCTGACGAACTTCGAGCGGGCGATTGCGCATTGATCCCTCCAGCTTCATCGCGCAGCAAGAGGCCAACAAGGTTCGCACCGTCCTGCTGAAGAACCAGCAGATCGAGGAAGGTAACGTTCCTCCACCCAGTCCGACTTCGGCGCTGCACAAGCGCATGGAGCAGGCGGCTGGTCCAGTGGAGCTGGCGCCCATCTCAGACACGCCGATTACGCTGAAGCTGAGCGACGACAGCAAGACCGATCTACGAGACCATCGGCAAGCTGGCGGGGATCAACGTGCTGTTCGATCCCGATTACACCTCGCGGCGGATTCGGGTCGAACTGAACGGAGTGACGCTGCAGCAGGCGCTGGAAATTACCGCGCTGGAGTCGAAGACCTTCTGGCGGCCGGTGACGCCGAACACGATCTTTGTGGCCGCCGACACTCCAGCCAAGCGGAAGGAACTGGAACAGAGCGTCATCCGCACCTTCTATCTCACGAACCTGTCGCAACCGAACGAACTGCAGGACCTGGTCAATATTCTCCGCACTCTTTTAGATACCCAGCGTCTGCAGCAGTTCCCGTCGCAACAGGCCATCGTGGTTCGCGGAACGCCCGACCAGATCGCCATGGCCGAGAAGCTGATCGAGGACCTCGACAAGTCACGGCCTGAAGTCGTGGTGGAAGTGGTGATCATGCAGGTGCAGCGTAACAAGCTGCAGAACCTGGGAATTCAGCCGCCCTCGTCAGCCTCGGTCACACTTGGTCGATAACACCAGCACGACGACCTCGACCTCGGGATCGAACGTCGGGACGGGCAACGGATCGGTCACAACCACCACAGGCAGTACTACCGGTACTATCAACCTGAACAGCCTGGCCCACCTGAACGCCACGAATTTCCAGGTAACGGTCGGCCCTGCGACGGCGAACTTTCTGTACACCGACAGCGCCTCGAAGATACTGCAACAGCCTCAGATTCGCGCCGCTGGACGGCCAGAAGGCGTCGCTCAAACTTGGTGAGCGCGTGCCGGTGGCGACGGGATCGTTCCAGCCCGGCATCGGCGGCGTGGGCATCAACCCGTTGGTGAATACGCAGTTCAACTACATCGACGTCGGCGTCAACTGGACATCACGCCGCGCATCCATGGCACGGATGAAGTCTCGCTGAAAATTGCGATGGATATCTCGGCGGTCGATTCGTACCAGAACATCGGCGGCATTCAGCAGCCGGTGATCGGCCAGCGCAAGATCGAGCAGGAGATCCGTCTCAAGGAGGGTGAAGCCAACATCATGGGCGGCATCCTGGAGGAGACCGAGACCAAGAACCTGCAAGGCATTCCCGGGCTGGCGCAAATACCCTTCTTCCGCTATCTGTTCTCCTCCGAACAGAAGAACCGGATCGATAACGAGCTGGTGTTCATGCTGATTCCGCACATCGTGCGAGCGCAGGAGCTGAAGGCATCGAACACTCAAGGCGGTGGATGTGGGTACGGCCAACGTGATTCAACTGCGTCGCCCGAGCATTCTGCCGGAGACGACACAGGTGATCAACTCTGCCGAACGCAACGCCGGGGACGCAGTCCGCGTTCCGCAGCCGCAGGCGGGCAGCGCCGCAGTCTCAGCCCCAGGATCAATCGGCGGCTACGGCGCCTGCGGGGAGCGCGATTGTCAGCTTCGATCCTCCGACGCTGAACCAGGCGGTGGGATCGACGTTTACCGTCAATGTGAATCTCGCAGGAGGGCAGGACGTGTACTCGGTTCCGCTGCAAATCCTCTACAACCCGCGGGTGTTGCAGCTGCTGAATGTGTCCAACGGGACCCTGCTGGAGAAAGACGGCCAGCCGGTTGCGCTGGTTCACCGCGACGACAGCATGATGGGAATCGTGCAGCTCACGGCTTCGCGGCCGCCGGGCAGCAGCGGAGTTTCGGGAGACGGATCGGTGTTCACGCTGACCTTCCAGGCGAAGGCGGCGGGGCAGGCGACGCTGAGCATCAATCGCGCGCAATGCTGAAGAACGCAGCCATGCAGACATTGCCGGCGAGCGGCTCGCAAGCCATTGTGACCGTCCACTAAGTGCGGCGTCTAACCTTCAGCGGGGATCCGGTGCGGGGCGGGGCGGTGACCCGATTCGAGCGCATCTCGCCACTGCAATCGCGCCGGCAGAAGGGTCTAGAATAGCCGCAGTGACTCGAAACAGTTTCCAGTTCGTCAGCGCGATCGAAGGGCCCGCTACGCCTGAGATGCAACGAGTTGTGGCGGACGGGGCAGGCGGCTCGGAAGCGCCGGAACGGGTTCACGGTGGTCGAGTTGATCGTCGCGATGACGATCCTGATGATCCTGACGGCGGCTGCGGTTCCGGTGGTTCGGGTCACGATTCAGCGCAACAAAGAACGCGAGTTGCGACGCGACCTGTGGGAGATGCGCGACGCCATCGACCGCTACAAGGACGCTGCCGACCGGGGCGCCTTCCAGGTGAAGGTGGATAGCCAGGGGTATCCTCCGGACCTGGACACCCTGGTGAAAGGGGTCGATTCGAATGGCAAGAAACTACGATTTTTGCGGCGCATTCCGGTGGACCCGATGACGGGCAAGGACGAGTGGGGGCTGCGCTCGATGCAGGACGATCCTGACTCCGATTCCTGGGGCGGGCAGAACGTGTTCGACGTCTACACCAAGTCCGAAGGCACGGGACTGGACGGCACGAAGTACAAGACGTGGTAGTCTGCAGCGCGATTCGTTTCAAGACAATGCACAAGCGCTTTCGTCAACGCGGCTTTACCCTGATCGAGTTGATGGTGGTCATCAGCATCATCGTCGATTCTGATGGCGATCGCCATCCCGCGTTACCAAATTTCGATATTGCGCGCCAGGGAGACCGTGCTGCACGATGACCTGTACACCCTGCGCATCGGTGATCGACGAGTACACGCTCGACAAGCAGAAAGCGCCGCAATCGCTGCAGGACCTGGTCGATGCCGGCTACATGAAGGAACTTCCCAAAGACCCCTTCACCAACTCGCGCGATACCTGGGTGCCGGTGACGGACGACAGCATCATGTCGCCAGACCAGACGGAACCAGGCATCATCGACGTGCACAGCGGCAGCGATCAGAACTCGACGGAAGGTACAGCGTACAGTACGTGGTGAAGGCGGCCGAGAGCGTCGCTGATTATTCTGCTCTCTGACCTTGCACCTGACTTGCCATGGCACGAACTGCCTACTTCGCCTTGCGCGCTTCAGCCTCGGCGAGCCAGCCCCGACGCAGCTGGTCTTCGGGCACATTCGACAGGTAAGGCTTGATGTCGAGGATCGGCGTTCCGTCGAGCATATCAACACCACGAACCAGAAGGCGCCGGCCTTGCCGGCTCAGCAATTCGACAACCGTGAGTGCGATTGGATTGGGACGCCGGGGAGAGCGGGTGGCGAAAACACCGTGCGGGTGGTCGTCGGCGGGAGTCTTGCCGCACAGTTCGAATCCTTCAGAGCGGCTGAACACCCAGAGCACGATCAGATGGGAGAAGCCCTCGATGTCGGTCAAGCCCGTGTTCGAACTCCGGCAGAATCTCGAGTTCGCCTTCGGCGTCGTGCTTTGCGCCCAGGCCTCTGGGAACCTGATCGGTCTGGGTATACGGACTGCGTACATAGCCGATGGGTTGCGGTGTAAACATGGCTTAGAGTCTACGCCGGGAACAGCGGGCAGGGGCATCACATCACCGGAGGTACGGTAATGCCCATGAGGTCCAGCAAGCGGATGAGTTCGCGACGAACCACCGCCGCGGTGGCGAGCAGGAAGTTCTTGCGAGCTTCATCGGCTTCGGTAAGGATGTGGTGCCGATGATAGAAGTTGTTGAACTGCTGGGCTAACTGAAAAGCGTGTTTCGCGGCGTAGGCCGGCTCTGTGGTCGCAATGCACTGCTCGATGACCAGTGAGGTCTTCCCTGCCAGCAGCCAGAGTTCCCAGATTTCAGTCCCGCTTTCATCGCTGAAGAAGCGGGCAAAGTCGATGTCCGTAATGAGTGCCTGCTTGGGATCGATTCCGGCCTTGCGGAAAATGTTCGTCGCACGGACGACCGCATATTGAGCATAGGGGCCGGTTTCGCCCTCGAAGGCCAGCGCTTCCTTGAAGTCGAAGGCGATGACCGACTGCTTGGTGAACTTCAGCATGAAATAGCGCAGCGCACCGATGGCGATCTGCTCGCTGATGCTCTGGCGCTCGTGCTCGTCCAGTTCGGGATGGCGCTGGTCGACTTCTTTCTTAGCGGCCGAGATCAGGGCATCGAGCAGGTCGTCGGCCTTCACGCCGAACCCTTTGCGGCCGGAGACTTCGATGTAGGACTTCGCCTGGTCGGCCGCGCTCACCTCGTAGCCGAGTTCCATGGCGCAACGTGGGGTCAGCGCGACCATCTCGTAAGAGAAATGGGTGTAGTGCGCGGCCTGTTCGGTGTAACCCAGGAGGCGAAGGGCTTCAATGACCGTGTTCTGCGGATCGCTTTGGCGCGAATCGATGACGTTGTAAATGGCTGACACGCCGCCGAAATGGGGATGATCGGCCTCGCCCTGCTCCGCCGAGATCCAAACTTCGTGGTTATTGGGATATCGGTAGAAGCGCTGATAGCCGAAGTCGCGACCAAGCAGACCGAACTTCCAGAGGTGGTAGGCGATGTCTTTGCCTACATAGCCCACCGTCCCGTTGGAGCGCACGATGACCTTGGCATCCTCGTCGGGGCCGATTTCGTCATCTGCGGCTTCGGGATTAGCCGAGTTCTCGCGATTAGCTGAGTTCTCGCGCGCTGCGTTGGCCTTGTTCGAGGACGAAGGCCGCGTCATCACCCAGCAGCCCTTGTTCTTGCCTTCGGTCTCGAAGTAGAGGACGCCCTTCTCCTTGAGTTGCTGGAAGGCGAGGTCCCAGAAGTGCAGATGCAGAATCTCGCTCTCGCGGGGAAGAAAGTCGTATTCGATGCCGAGGCGGTCCATGGTTTCGAGATGACGGCGGAGCACGGCGGTTGAGATGAGATCGGCAATCTCGGCCATTTCGTTGCCGCCCTGTTCGATTGCATGAAGGGCTTCGAGTCGAGTGCGCAGGTTAGCCTTATCCTGCTCATACCACTGCGAGACGCGAGCATAGAGGTCCCAGCAGTAGTAATCGAAGCGGGGGTTGGAGGCGATCAATTCCTCAATCTGTGGCTTCGACTGATGCTCGAGGTGAAGGAATCCGACCACGACATCGGCCACCTGCACCCCGGTATTGTCGATATAGTTCTGGATATCGACGGTGTGATCCGCGGCGCGTAGCAGGCGAACGAACGTATCGCCGAGAATTGCATTGCGCAGATGACCGATATGCGCGGCTTTATTGGGGTTGATGCTGGTGTGCTCGACCAGGATCTTGCCGGACACGTTGGCTGCCCCTTCGCCCGCGTGATCAGCGACGGCGGGCTCTCCCGATTGCAGCAGTTCGCGGGCAGCTACGTTGCGCTTGAGGCGGGCGTTGATATATCCAGCTCCGGCGACTTCGAGTTTCTCGAAGCCTTCGGGCAGCGGGAACTCGGCAACGATCTCTTCGGCGATTTTGCGCGGCGGCTTGCGCAGCTTTTTGGCGAGCTCGAAGGAAAGCGGCAGGGCAAATTCGCCCAGCTCAACCCTGGGCGGCTGCTCGATGACGAGATTCGCGAGCTCGATCTGGTACTTGTCGCGCAGGAACGCGCGAACGCAGGCGGCCAGCAGCTTTTGTTTTTCGAGATACACGTGAAGGTAAGTTTCAGTGTAGCAAACCTCGCAGAGTCGTCAGGTTTGACGCTGGCGAGAGCGTTACCTATGATGAAAGTTTCCGCGACCCACGGCCTGCTGTGCCGATTTGGCGATCTCCCATGCGCATTGCTTACCTCGACTGCTTCTCCGGAATCAGCGGCGACATGTTTCTCGGCGCGTTGCTGGATGCCGGAGTTCCG
Organism: uncultured Acidobacteriaceae bacterium; assembly: GCA_963798275.1. Classification (GTDB taxonomy): domain Bacteria; phylum Acidobacteriota; class Terriglobia; order Terriglobales; family Acidobacteriaceae; genus CAWCTB01. The sequence goes on along the minus strand of CAWCTB010000023.1, from coordinate 147,931 downwards.
TTCGAGCTGCTGCAACAGACCGTTTCCGGCCTGAAGATTGGAGCAACGCTCGAGGTTTCGCGTGTGGAGCGCGGCGGGATTTCTGCGACCAAGCTTGACGTAATCGTGAACGGGCAGAAGGACCTGCCGCGCGAGGAGTTCTGGGCGCAGAAACATAGTCATGCGCAGGAGACGGGCGCTCAGGGCCATACCCATGAGCATCAACACGGCCGCGGTCTGAGCGAAATCCTGCGCATCATCTCTGACGCACCAATCACCGAGCATGCTAGACGGTGGGCGAGCGAGATCTTTGTCGCGCTCGCTACGGCCGAGGCGAAGGTCCACAAGTCGGACCTGGAGCAAGTTCGCTTTCACGAGGTCGGCGCGGCGGATGCGATTGTCGATGTAGTCTGCGCTGCAGTCGGAGCTGAAGCGCTGGGAGTAGAGCGGTTTGTGTCATCGCCGCTGAATGTCGGCGGAGGAACGATCGCGTGCGCGCACGGCATCATGCCCGTGCCCGCGCCGGCCACGCTCGAGTTGCTGAAAGACGTGCCGATTTATTGCGGCGACATCCAGAAGGAATTGGTAACGCCGACTGGGGCTGCGATTGTCCGGGTGCTGGTGACGAGCTTCGAGCCGCGTCCGATGATGACAAGTGACAAGATTGGGTACGGCGCGGGGGCGCGCGACTTTGCCGGACACGCGAACGTGCTGCGTCTGACCGTGGGCGATACCGTCGATGTTGCAATGGTCAATGCCAGTGCGGCGGAAATTCAGGAGGAAGTCTCCATCCTGGAGGTGAACCTTGACGACTTGAATCCGCAGCTCATTGGCTACATCGTGGAGCGGGCGTTGGCCGAAGGCGCTCTGGATGTGTTCACTGTGCCGGTGCAGATGAAGAAGAACCGTCCCGGGACTCTGGTGACGATACTGGCGCAGCCGCAGCAGGAAGAGAAACTGCGTGGCCTGCTGTTTCGCGAGAGCAGCACCCTGGGTGTGCGTGTACGGCGAGAGCGGCGGTACGTATTGCCCCGCCGTCACGAATCCGTGGAAACGGCGTGGGGTGAAGTGCGCATGAAGATCGCGGCGCTGAATGGAACGGTTTCGCAATATGCGCCCGAATACGAGGATTGCCGCCGCATCGCCACGGAACACCATGTTCCGTTGAAGACGGTGATGCAGGAAGCGATTCGGCTATACCTGGAACACAAGAATGGATAAACCCGAGAAGTTCTACATCACGACTCCCATCTATTACGTCAACGCCCGGCCGCACATTGGGCACACGTACACCACCGTGGTGTGCGATGCCATCGCCCGACGCCAGCGCATGATGGGAAAAGATACGCACTTCCTGACGGGTACGGACGAGCACGGGCAGAAGATCGAGCGCTCGGCGACGGCGGCCGGGTGTTCGCCGCGGGAGTTCGTGGACAAGATCGCGGCCGAGTACCGCGCGCTGTGGGACCGCATGAAGCTGAGCTACGACGACTTCATCCGGACCACCGAGCCGCGGCACGTGCGCGGCGTGCAGGCGCTGTTCCAGCGATTGCAGGACCGGGGCTACATCTACAAGGGCTCGTACAGCGGCCAGTATTGCGTGTACGACGAGCTGTACGTCGATGTGGTGGGGGCGGGCGCGCCTTGTCCGGAGTGTGGACGACCGACGGAGACGGTGCAGGAAGAAAACTATTTCTTCAAGCTGTCGGCGATGGAAGAGCGGCTGCTCAAACTGTATGCGGAGAATCCGGAATTTATCCGGCCTGAGACACGGCGCAACGAGGTGATTGCGTTTGTGCGCAGTGGACTGCGAGACCTGTCGGTCAGCCGCACGACATTCAGTTGGGGCATTCCGGTGCCGGGCGATCCCAAACACGTGATCTACGTGTGGCTCGATGCGCTGGCGAATTACATCACGGCAATTGGGTTCGGCTCGGACGATGCGAAAGACAAGGAAGAATTCGCGCGCTACTGGCCGGCTGACGTGCACATGATCGGCAAGGAAATCGTGCGCTTCCACTGCGTGTACTGGCCGGCATTCCTGCTGGCGGCGGAACTTCCCCTGCCCAAGTCGATCGTGGCGCACGGCTGGCTGCTGTTCGAAGAAAGCAAGATGTCGAAGTCGCGGGGGAACATCGTGCGCAGCGAGACCATCCTGGATACGCTGGGGGCGGACACGCTGCGGTATTTCCTGCTGCGCGAGATTGTGTTTGGACAGGATGGCTCGTTCAGCTTCGACGCGCTGGTACAGCGCTTCAATGCCGACCTGGCGAACGGGCTGGGGAACCTGTCGAGCCGCACCCTGAGCATGATCACACGGTACTTCGAGGGTGAGGTGCCGTATCCTTCGACCGCGGCGGGACTGAATGCCGATGACCAGGCGATTGCTGACCTGGCGCAGCGGACGATCACGGAATTTCACGCACAGTTTGAGCAGTTCCAGTTCTCGCGCGCGCTGGAGACGGCGTGGGCCCTGGTCAGCGCGGTCAACAAGTACATCGTCGACAACGAACCGTGGGCCATCGCGGAACAGCCAGGACAAGATGCGCGTGCGCGCTTGGCGACGGTGCTATACACCTCGGCCGAGGTGCTGCGCATTGTGACCGCGCTGTCACACCCCATCATTCCGGAATCGACGGCTCGCATCTGGCAGCAGCTTGGGCTGGGCGACATCAGCAAACTCGATTTACGCGAGTTGAAGTGGGGACAACTGCAACTGGGAACCAAGCTGGGCACAGTCGAGCCGGTGTTCCCGCGTGCCGATAAGGGCATGGCGGAAAGGATGCAACAGATGGAGCTGGAAGGCTCGGCAGAGAGCGAGAAGGCAGCGGAGCCTACCGGCACAACGACGCAAGGCGGGAGAGCCGGTAACGAGGCGTGTCGCAAGTGCGAGCCCGGCCGGCATCCGCTCCGCAAGCAACCGCTGCCGATCAACCGGCTTCGACGGACAACAAGATCACAATCGACGATTTCCTCAAGGTGGAGTTGCGGGTCGGCGAGGTGAAGGTCGCCGAGAAAGTGAAGGGCGCCGACAAGCTGTTGCGCATGGAAGTGGACATAGGCACCGAGACGCGGCAGATCGTGGCAGGCATTGCCAAGGCGTACGATCCGGAAAAGCTGATCGGCCGGAAGGTGGTCATCGTCGCTAACCTGCAACCACGCAAGCTGCGCGGGCTGGAGTCGCAAGGCATGATCGTGGCGGCGTCGCTGGGGGATGATGGGCAGCCGGTGCTGGCAGGATTCCTGGAAGACGTGCCGGTCGGGGCGAAGCTGAAGTAGCTATCAGCCGCCAGCTATCAGCTATCATCCAGGGCTTCCAAATGAGTCAAGGATTACGCTGCTGAGGTAGTCCTTTTGCAACAACACGCGTCCTTTTCCCTGTAGTAGAAGAATGGTTATCGATTGATCTTAGGTCTGGCTGACGGCTGATAGCCGAGAGCTGGCAGCTTCTTCGCATGTACATCGACTCCCACGCCCACATCGAGAACAAGCGCTACGACGGCGATCGGGCTGAGGTTTTCGCTCGCGCAAAATCGGCTGGCGTCGAAGCTATGCTTGCCATCGGAAACGGCGATGGCCCGGGCACAGGCACACTGGATTGCGCGGTCAAGCTGGCGCAGCAATACGACTGGGTGTACGCGACGGTGGGGATTCATCCGCACGAAGCGGCCCTGGCAAAGCAGGAAGACTTCGACGAGCTTCAGCAGGTTGTCGCAGGATGCGAAGGTGATCGGGTGGGGCGAAATCGGGCTCGACTACTTTTACGATCACTCGCCGCGTGACGTGCAGCAGCGGGTATTCGTTCAGCAGATGGAGATGGCGCGGGTGGCGAAGCTGCCGATCATCATTCACTGCCGCCCATCCGAGAACAGCGAAAACGCGTGGGACGATCTGCTGCGGTTGATCCGCGAACACTGGTCTTCGTCTGGACTTGGCGGCGTGCTGCACTGCTTCACGGGGACAACCGATCACGCACGGGCGGCGCTCGATCTGGGTTTCGTGATTTCGTTTGCCGGCAACGTTACCTATCCCAAGGCACAGAACATCCGCGATGCCGCGGCCATGGTTCCGGCCGAGCGAATGTTGATCGAAACCGACTCGCCCTACCTGGCGCCGGTGCCCCACCGCGGCAAACGCAATGAGCCTGCCTACGTGGTGGAAGTAGCGCGGCAGATAGCCGCGCTGCGAGGAGTTTCTCCAGAGGAAATCGGAGGGCAAACCGCGCGGAACTTCTACAACTTTTTTGGCCTGGTCCAATCCAATTCTGGTGCGGGCCTGCGACCGCAGCGTCATTCCCGCGGGCGGTAGACGAGGGCGATCTGCGGGGTGTGTTGTTACACTAAAAGTTTATGGCCGAGAACACATTCGACATCGTGAGCAAGATCGACCTGCAGGAAGTCTCGAACGCTATTCAACAGGCGCTCAAGGAAGTCCACACGCGCTATGACCTGAAGGACTCGAAGTCCGATATTCAGTTGGACGGGAAAGAAGCCATCGTTCTCACTTCGGCTGACGATTTCAAGCTGAAAGCGGTGAACGATGTATTCCAGGGGAAACTGGTGAAGCGCGGGGTGCCGCTCAAGGGCCTGCAATACGGAGCTGTCGAACCCGCAGCGGGATCGACGGTACGGCAGAAGATCAGCCTGCAACAGGGTATCCCGATTGAGAAGGCGCGAGAGATCGTCAAACTGATCAAGAACTCGAAGAAGAAGGTGCAGGCATCGATCCAGGGTGATTTGGTTCGCGTGAGCGGCAAAGACCGCGATACACTGCAGGAAATCATTTCCTTACTAAAACAAAACGATTTCGGCATCGACATGCAGTTCACGAATTACCGATCCAACTGACGGGGCGAATCGATTGAATACGGCCGTAACCCATAACGTGAAGGAAATCTTCGACCTGCTGCATGACGATCTGGCGGCGATTGAGCGCGAGTTCGGACGCGACACGGTGTCCAACGTGCGGGCCATCACGGAGATCGGCGAGTACCTTCGCGCCGGAGGCGGCAAACGCCTGCGCCCCGCCCTGCTGCTGCTCTCGTGCAAGATGATGAACTATACCGGCGAGGGAGCGATCAAGCTGGGCGCAGTGGTGGAGATCATCCACACCGCGACGCTGGTCCACGACGACATCATCGACGAAGCGCAGACCCGGCGCGGCCGACCGGCGGCGAACACCAAGTGGGGCAACTCCAAGTGCGTGCTGGCGGGTGATTGGCTGTACATGCAGGCCTTCAAGATCGCGGTGCAGGAGAGAAATTTTCAGGTGCTCGATACGTTGATCGATCTGACCCAGGCGATGGTCGAAGGCGAGCTGCTGCAGATCGAGCGCCTCGGGAAGACCATCACGATTGATGAGCACTTCGAGTTGATCTTTCGCAAGACGGCGTGCCTGTTCTCGGTGTGCATGAAGTTAGGTGGTGTCCTGGCGCGTGCTAGCGATGCCGACCAGCAAAAGCTGGCCGACTACGGCCGCAACCTTGGGATGGCGTTCCAGATCGTGGATGACGTACTCGACTTGACGGCGTCGGAGGAAGTTCTTGGCAAGCCAGTTGCGAGCGATCTACGGGAGGGCAAGGCGACCTGGGCGGTGCTGCATGCGCTGGAGCATTGCACGCCCGAGGAACGGGCAACGATTGAGTCGGTCCTGAGCAACGGCGGCTTTAATGGCATCACACCCGCAGACATCGTTGCCATTCTGCAGCGTCATGGTTCGATCGATGCCGCCTATGCGCGAGCGGTCGACTTCTCCAACCAGGCACGGCAAGCAATCTGCACTTTCCCCGACTCGGAGATCAAACGGGTTCTGCTCTGGGTGCCCGAATTCGTGGTCGAGCGGCAGAGCTAAGCAGAGTAACTGGTAACTGGCGACCGGTTGCTTGGTTTAAACTCCTGGCATGGCTGCGCCCCAGGAAGTTGAAATCAAATTTCTGGTTCCCGACGTGAAAGCTCTCGAGCGGAAACTGCGAGAGCTTGGATTCCACTGCATCACGCCTTCTACCCACGAAGTGAACACCCTCTACGATTTGCCTGGTCAGAAGCTTCGCTACAAAGGGGAGCTCTTGCGGCTGCGTAAGTACGGAGAGAACTGGAGGCTCACGCACAAGGCAAAAGTTGTGGCGGGACGACACAAGTCGCGCGCGGAGTTGGAGACGGGCGTCGCCGATGGCAAAGAGATGGACGAGATTCTGAGAGCGCTGGGCTATTCGCCGACATTCGTATACGAGAAGTTCCGCTCGGAGTGGAGCGACGAGCAAGGCCACGTCGTGCTCGATCATACTCCGATTGGCGACATCGCGGAGATCGAGGGAAAGTCGCGGTGGATCGACCGCACGGCGAAGTCTCTCGGCGTGGCGCCGGAGGACTACATCACTAAGTCCTACGCTGAACTTTTCTTCGAGTGGAAACGTAGAACAGGACAGAAGGCGATGAACATGACATTCCGCGAGGCCGGGGGCAGCGCAAAGCCAAGCGGCGGTAAAGCTGGATCAGAAAGTGCACCACGGAACGCCTCGCCGAGCCAGCGCCGTTCGCCATCCCGTTCTCGCTAAGTTCCGCGGAAGCCGAAACCGGCTCCGGAGTTTAGACCTCGCCGGGCCTGAACCGGAGCCGGAAAGGCGACAGAACAGTTTCGAGTTTCCAGTTTCGAGTTTTCAGTCGGCGGCTACCGACGCCCAATAACGCCCCAGCTTTGGCTTGACCGGCTGTGATCGGCTTCATCAATTGGGATAGGCGCCGGTGATCTTGCGGATAAAGCCGTGAGCGCGATGGAACCATGAGCCGCCCGCCAGGAACATCAATGGACACTCGCCTGGAATCACCGAGATGCCCTTGCCTTCACAGTAGCGAACCGCCGCCTCACTCACCGCGCCCTTTCCACCGGCCCGATACATCCACACCCGCTTGACACCAACTTCCGCACACTCCTGCACGACTTGGTCGGTTACCACGGGAGACGTCATGAGCAGCACACCGTCGACCGCAGGCTGCACATCTCGAACGTGAGCGAAACAAGCCAGACCATCGATCTCAGTAAGGTCGGGATTCACTGGGACCGCGTCGTAACCCCTGGCACGGAACTCGCGGAGGAGACTGCGCGAAAAGTCTTTCGGCTGGCGTGAGACACCAACAATGGCAAAGCGCTTCTGTCCGAGAAAGTCCTGGATCTGCGACAGCGAGGACATAACTCCCTCCCCCGTTATTGTGTAACGCGCGGGGAATCGCGGGATAGAGACAGCCAAGACAATCACGCAATTTTTCCCAATTTGAGATCGCGTGAAAAGAGGTGCCGTTCCGTGGGAAGTGCGGCTTGTTGGTTCGATCAGCTTTTAGCGATTCTCTCCAGCACGGCGCCAGCTATCAGTGGCAGGCCCACAGTCGCATCGAGCAACACCTCGGCAAACTGGCCACCCTCCTCAGGAGGAACGAACTTGCCCCACGACACTGCTTCGCTGTAGGTACAGCCCGAGAGGCCTCCCCAATTCACCGGCTCAGGACAGATGCGCACGCCATAGTGAAAGCGCTTGAGCGGCAGGTCTTCCCCGCCACGGCGATGACGAAGTTCGATGAAGGGCCCGAACTGCTGCGCCCAATTGCGCGGAACGCCGCCGCCGATGGTGAAGATGCCGAGCCGGACCTGTTTCAGCAGGGTGTCGGCGTAGTGTTCGAGATCGTCGAATGGATCCCAATGCAGCGCGGGGATGTTGTTCTTGCGGCGCCAGCGGTTGTGCAGGGCGAAGTCGAGACCGATTTCGGAGTCGCTAAAAGCGGGCACAAACACCGGAACGTTTTTCTCGTAGGCAGACTTGAGAATGCCGCGCTCGGGCACATTCTTGCACAGGTAGCGGCCGATCTCGCGATTGAGCTTGTGCGAGCAGATGACCTCATTGGCATCCCACCCCTTAAGAATGCCGGCGACGATAGTCTCCACGAAGTCGAGGTTGGTCTCGGGTTCAAGCGTATCGTACACGCGGTTGTAGCCGGCCTCGTACAGTTCGAGGTCGTCCATCCTGGGGTCGTAGCGGAAATGCGAGCGGCCTGCCGCCTCAACCAGTCCGTGGGCCATCAGAGCGCCGGTGGAGATGATCGCATTGACCACGCCGCGGTCGATGAGTTCGGTGACGATCATGCCCTGCTTAGCGACGGTCATGGCGCCGGCGAGAGTCATCACGATGAAGCAATCCTGGTCGCGCGCCATGGCTTCGAGCACGTCGGCCCCCTCGCCAACCTGCCGGCCGGTAAAGGCGGTTTTGCCCATGGCGCGTACCAACTCGTCGACGGACTTGATCTGGGTCAGGTCAAGCGGCGCCAAGGGAACCAGGCGGTCAGAAATTGGATCGTGCAGGACGCGATCGACGCCTTGCCCTGGGACGTTTTGGTCATCGTGCTTCACGTTCACCTCATGATTGCGTGAGCTTGGGGATTGCGCCTGCCGACCGAAATCTCGCCTACGTCTTCGCGGACACCTTCGTCGGACCAGGCTAAACACTCGAAGCTACAGGTTTCGTAATGCGTCCGTCAACGTCGCATGGCACTGCAATGGAGCTCATTCACCTGCCGTTCACAATGGATGAAGAGGAGCGATCTCGGGTCACCCGGATGCTATGCTGATCAGTCATTTCTCACGAGAGGAGAGCAGCGTTGGCCGAGCGAAATTTCGTCATCGGTATTGTGCAAATGTCGTGCGGCCCCGAGCCGGAGCAGAACCTGGAACGTGCAATTGCGCATTTGCGGGAGGCAGCCAAACAGGGAGCGCAGCTCATCTGTCTGCCAGAGCTCTTCCTGGCGCAGTATTTCTGCCAGCGCGAAGATGCATGCTCTGTTCGACCTGGCGGAGCCGATACCGGGCCCCACCACCAAGCGCCTGGGCGAGGTCGCGCGCGAGCTGAAGGTGACGCTGGTCGTATCGCTGTTTGAACGGCGTGCGCCGGGGCTGTACCACAACACCGTGGCGATCATCGACAACGGCGGCAAGATCGACGGACTCTATCGCAAGATGCACATACCGGATGACCCGCTTTACTACGAGAAGTTCTACTTCACCCCGGGCGATCTGGGATTCAAGGCCTTCGAGACGGACTTCGGTAAATTCGGCACGCTGGTCTGCTGGGACCAGTGGTATCCCGAGGGCGCGCGACTGACGGCCGCGCAGGGGGCGAACGTCCTGTTTTATCCGACGGCGATAGGGTGGCATCCTCGACGAGAAGGCGCAATACGGTGCGGCGCAATACGATGCCTGGCGGACGATTCAACGGGCGCACGCGATCGCTAACGGAGTTTACGTCGCAGTTCCGAACCGCGTGGGCTTCGAGACCGGCAACATTCGAGGCAACGAAGCTCCGGGCAAAGGGCTGGAGTTCTGGGGCGGATCGTTCATCGCCGATCCCTTCGGCCAAGTCGATCGCCGAGGCACCGCACGACAAAGAGGCGGTACTGGTGGCGGAGGTCGATATCCAGCGCATCGAGGACGTGCGCCGCAACTGGCCTTTCTGGCGCGACCGGCGGGTGGACGCATACGGTGGCATCACCGAGCGGTTTGGGGTGTAGCGGCGTGCCCGCCAAGATCATCGCCCGGCAGACGCCTGCTTCGCTAGGCTATCGCATGCCAGCCGAATGGGAGCCGCACGAGGCTACGTGGATCGCGTGGCCGCACAACCGCTCCGACTGGCCGGGCAAGTTCGAAGCGATTCCGTGGGTCTACGCGGAGATCGTGCGGCATCTTTCGCGCAGCGAACGAGTCAGCATCCTGGTAAACGATGAAGTGGCGGAGGCCAAGGCTCGCGAGGTTTTAGTTCGCGCCTGTGTGCTGCCTGAGCACGCGGTGGGACCGGGCAAGCAAGCGGGTAACGTCGAGTTTGTCCATATCCCGACGAATCGAGTGTGGACGCGCGACTATGGGCCGATCTTTGTAAAGCGGCAATCTCGCGTCGAAGGACGGCAAGCTTGCGCCGGTGGCGGCGACCGCGTGGCGGTTCAACGCGTGGGCAAAATACAACGACTGGAAGCTCGACGCGCCGATCTCCGCCGAGTTGGCGCGCCGCCTACGAGTTCCAGCCTGGCAACCGGAAGTTACGGTCGCGGGCAAGTCACGTCGAGTTGTGCTCGAGGGCGGCAGCATCGATGTGAACGGGCGGGGCACGCTGATCACCACCGAAGAATGCCTGCTCAGCGAGGTGCAACAACGAAATCCGGGGATGACGCGCGATGATCTGGAGCAGGTCTTCGCCGATTACCTGGGCGTGAAGAAGGTCATCTGGCTGGAGCGCGGTATTGCCGGCGACGACACGCACGGTCATGTAGACGACATTACGCGTTTCGTGGGTCCGGGAACGGTACTGACGGCCTGCGAAGACGATCCCTCTGATCCGAATCACGAGCCGTTACGTGAGAATTTCCGCAAGCTGAAGCAGAGCAGCGATCAGTCGGGCAAGCCCCTGCGGGTGGTGAAGCTGCCCATGCCCGCGCCGGTGTACTTTCGCGGCCAGCGGCTGCCCGCGAGCTACGCAAACTTCTACATCGCGAACCGCTCGGTGCTGGTGCCGGTGTTCAACGATCCAAACGATCGCACTGCACTGAACCTGATTGCGGAGGCCTTCCCCAAGCGCAGCGTGGTGGGTATCTATTGCGGCGACTTCATCTGGGGGCTGGGTGCTTTGCACTGCATGACGCAGCAGCAGCCAGCTGAGTAGCTTACTCTTACTGCAGGTCTGAGTAAGTCAGCATTTTGTATTTCCAGGGCTGAAGCCCCGGAGTACTCACACCAGCGCTGAGGCGCCGGCCTGAAGGCCGGCGCTACCTGCGGCGGAGCAGTTTGGTAACGACAAAGTACAACCCCGCACTGAAACCGGCGTAGAGAAAGCCATTGGCGAAGACGATGGTGCCAATGGTCATGACCAGGGCGAGGGTATCGTCGTAGGTGCCCAGGACGGTAACGAGAAGAAAGGGCGGGCAGACCGCCAGTGCCGCCAACTGCAAGCTCCCGTTCAGCCTTTCCGGATGGTACTTCCAGATCCCGCACAGGGCCAAGCCAACAATCATCCCCGCAACCATGGTGAGTCCGAGCACGGTTACAAGCTGGTCGTGGCCGGCGCCGGAGGGCGGCCGCAATGCTCTTTGAGGGCTGGAGTCGCTCACTGCAACCATGTTCTCAGGAACCAGACCGCGACGCCAGCCGATTGAAAATTGCCTGGCAGCTGGGGCGCGAACTCATGAAACGCCAAAGCTTGCCGATAGGGCCATTAGAGCGGCGCACTGCGGCGCTGCGCTTATGCCATGACCAGAATACTTGTGCTGCTTGCTGCGTTCTTATTTTTCAAAGCCGTGCTGCCGCGCCGGCCGCGCTACTCCCCGACCGCGCCGAAACCATACGGAAGCGCGCTCGATATGGCGGTTCCGCATGAGATCGCGTGTTCCGTGCTGTGCGATCCCGAACTATTGGCGAGGGTGCAAGACCGAACGCCGTCACTGCTGATCTCGGACCGTCGCTAGCCCGCGCCTGCATGCTATGCTCGGTGGCATAGCTCAGGAGGATTGTCATGAGCGCTTCCGATCCGCCAGCGGGCAAGTACGGGGCTCCTGCCGTGCCCCACAACATGGTGACGACCGCCTTCGTGCTCGACGGCTACACCATCAAGCGCAATCTCGGCCTGGTACGGGGCATCATTGTGCGCTCCCGTTCGATCGTGGGAACGATCGGGGCAAGTTTGCAGACGCTGGTCGGCGGCAATATCACCCTGCTTACCAATTTGTGCGAGGAGACGCGCGAGCACGCATTCGATCTGATGCTGCAGCACGCGGCTGACCTCGGAGCTAACGCGGTGATCGGCATGCGCTACGACGCCACCGAGGTCATGCAGGGCGTGACCGAAGTGCTGGCGTATGGCACGGCCGTGTATGTCGAGAAGAGATCGTGATCGCGCTCGCTTCAGACAATCGACAGAACGCGCTGGAGAGTCTCCTGCAGCGGTTCTTCGTCGCACGCGATACTTGTTGGGAATGTGGGCGGAAGATGGTGAGCCCGGCAGGAATCGAACCTGCGACCCACGCATTAAAAGTGCGTTGCTCTACCAACTGAGCTACGGGCCCACATCTTGTTAATCTAACACAGCCCGGGGTCTCCGCTGCCGCGCCGCGAGGCTGGTTGAAATCGCACTCCGTAATGCAATTCCCTGTAGCAAAGAGCCGCACGCTCGCATCACATAGGCAATGTCATGAAAGATCAACGCCGTCCTAATATCGTCATCATCGGTGGTGGCTTCGGCGGGTTGCTGGCGGCCCGATGGCTGGCTCGCTTGCCAGTGCAGATAACTTTGCTGGACCGCAAGAACCACCACACTTTTCAGCCCCTGCTGTACCAGGTGGCGACAGCGGGTCTGTCGCCTGCCGAAATCGCCGCGCCGATCCGCGAGATTCTCGCCAAACATGAAAATGTTGAGGTGTTGCTGGGGGAAGTGAAGCAGATCGATGTCAACCAACGGATCGTCAAGTTCAGCGAGTTTGAACTCAAGTACGACTATCTCGTAGTGGCAGCCGGATCGAGTCATGCCTATTTCGGACACGATGAATGGGAGCCGCTGGCTCCCGGACTGAAGACCATCGAAGACGCACTTGAGATGAGGAGGCGGGTCCTGCTCGCCTTAGAATTGGCGGAGCGCGAGGCCAAGCTGACCGGAACTCACTGGCCGCTGAACTTCGTAGTGGTGGGAGGAGGACCAACCGGCGTGGAACTGGCCGGAACCTTGGCCGAGATTACGCGCAAGTCGCTGGCCAGGGGTTTCCGCAGCATTGATCCCAGGAAGACGCGAGTCCTGCTGGTCGAAGCTGGCCCTACGGTTTTGAGTGCCTATCCCGATGACTTGCAAAAGAGCGCAATTCGGCAATTGGAGCGACTCGGGGTCGAGGTGCATACGAATTCGCCGGTGACGGACGTACGAGCAGGCGAGATCCTAATCCGCGACGAAGTCATGCCGGCGAGTGTTGTGCTGTGGGCCGCCGGGGTTTCGGCTTCTCCGCTGGGCAAAGCTCTGGGCGCTCCTGTCGACCGCGCGGGTCGCGTCAAAGTTGAACCCGACCTCAGCATTCCGGGGCATCCCGAGGTATTTGTAGTCGGTGACCTGGCCACCATGACCGATGAACATGGCAAGTCACTACCCGGCCTTGCACCGGTGGCCATGCAGCAGGGGAAATGGGTAGGACACCAGGTTGCGGCCGATCTCGCGGGCAATCCCCGGAAGCCGTTCCACTACCTCGACAAGGGAACGCTGGCAACGATTGGGCGGGCGGCCGCCGTGGCAGAAATTGGAAGGATCCATATCTCGGGTTTTTTCGCCTGGCTGGCATGGTTGTTCATTCACATTTTCTTTCTGATCGGCTTCCGCAATCGCATCCTGGTGATGTTCCAATGGGCCTGGAGCTACTGGACCTACGAACGTGCGGCGCGACTGATTACGGGAGAGTCCAGAACCATCGCGGTACCGACTCTGGAGTATGCGGAGCGAGCGGCGGCGCATTATGAGGGCCTGATGCAATCTTCGGCTCAGCAGGAGGGTGCGACGTCGTCGATAGCGGGAAAGCAGACGCTGCAGGAAGCCTCGAGCCCAGATTGAAGATTCCGCGCTGCGATCGCACTTCTGCGCAAGGGCAACGATACGAGATCTGCTAACGCCGAAAGGTGCTATCGGCGTGAGGACCGCTACTTTCCAGTGTTTGGGACTATCCGCCCGCTGCGGTTTACAATTCTTATCCAACCCCACCCGCAGGTTGGATTTCGAACGTAGTACATTGAGAGTTGCTCATCACAGCAAAACTTTGGCGTATGCTTCCATCCCTTCGTCGGTCGACCGCGGGGCCCGAAGTGCTAGTCTTGTTGCACGCGAAGGCAATGGTGCGCCGTGCCATCGTCAGTTGTGCGCTGGCTGGCGTAGTCTTCGGACCGCTCGCCCGGGCCTCGCAAACGCAATCGCAAACCCCGCAGAATTCCCCGTCGACCCCACTGAGTAAGAGCCTGGGTACAATCCAATCGATCTCCGGCTCGGCACTGGCACTAAAGTTGGATGACGGGTCGAATGTGAACGTCAGTGTGCCGGACTCGAGTCGCATTGTGCGCATCGCTCCAGGCGAGAAAGACCTCAAGGACGCAGTGCCTATCCGGATGCAAGATCTGCAAGTGGGTGACCGCGTACTGGTCCGGGGAATGGCATCAGGAGATAAGAAGTCGCTCAATGCCGCCATCATCGTGGTGATGAAGAAGACCGATGTGGATGCCAAGCAGCAGAAGGAGCGTGAGGAGTGGCAGAAGCACGGCATCGGCGGGCTGGTAAATGCGACGGACGTTCCCGAGGGGACGGTGACGATCAGCGTTACGTCGGCAGCGGGCAAAAAGGAAGTCGTGATTCACAGCTCGAAGAGCACGCTGGTGAGGCGTTATGCGCCGGATTCGGTGAAATTCGACGATGCCAAGCCGAGCACATTGCAGGACATTAAGACGGGCGACCAGTTGCGCGCGCGGGGAGCCCGCAGCGAGGACGGAACTTCGTTTACGGCTGAAGAAATTGTCTTCGGTTCCTTCCGGAATATCGCTGGAACGGTGAGCGCGGTTGATGCCGCAGACGGGAGTGATGACGGTGGCTGACGTTTTCACCAAGAAACCCATACAGGTTAAGGTCACGGCCGATTCGCAATTGCGCAAGTTACCAGCTCCCATGGCGCAGCGCATTGCGCAACGCTTCAAGAGCAGCGCGGCAGAAGGCCCGCCAGGTAACGGCGCCAAGCCGGAGACGAGCGCGGCTACGCAACCGGTGGCTGCCGGAGGCGCAGGCAACGGCAACTCCCCGCGACCGGGCGGATCGGCAGCGGCCGATTTGCAGCAGACGCTCAACCGGCTTCCTGCTTCGTCGCTGGCTGACTTCCAGAAAGGCGATGCGGTGATGATCGTTTCCACGCAAGGTGGCAGCGCCGATTCGGTAACAGCTATCACCGTCCTGGGCGGAGTGGAACCCATCCTGACCGCCGCTCCCAAGGGCAGCAAAGAGATGGTGCTTTCTCCGTGGAGTCTGGGCGAAGGCGAAGGTGGCAACCAGTAATACAGGCAGACGCAGCATTTGATCAAGCATTCTCATTTTCGGTGCAACGTTTGGGTCGCGGTCCTGCTTCTGCTTCCGGCGGTTCTTGTCTCGCTACCGGCACCGGCGCAGGCTCCCACCGGATCATTACACGGACAAGTGTTCGATCCCTCCGGGGCAGCGGTCACGAACGCGAGCGTCGATCTTATTGCGGCCGACGGGCAGGTGTTGAACACCACCGCGGGACGAGATGGAACCTACCAGTTCAAGAGCCTGGCTCCCGGCATGTACTCGCTGAAGGCCACGGCGAAGAGTTTTGCGGTGTACGAGGCGGATGGAATCCAGATCAGCGCTGGGCAGGCGCAGAAGCTCGACCTCACTCTGTCGATCGAGGTGCAGCAGCAGAATCTCGAGGTGTCAGATCAGGGAGTGACCGTCGGCGTAGCGCCCTCGAACAACGCCAGCGCCATGGTCCTTTCCGGCAAAGACCTCGATGCGCTTGCCGACGACCCTGACGACTTGCAGTCGGACCTGGAGGCCCTTGCGGGACCGTCAGCCGGTCCGAATGGCGGGCAGATCTACATCGACGGGTTTACCGGAGGGCAGCTTCCACCCAAGTCTTCCATTCGCGAGATTCGCATTAACCAGAACCCATTCTCCGCCGAGTATGACAAGCTTGGGTACGGCCGGATCGAGGTGTTCACCAAGCCCGGCACCGAAAAGTGGCATGGCCAGCTTTCGGTGACCGGCAATACCTCGGCATTCAACGCCAAGAATCCGTTCGCCGATGTGAAGCCCGACTATAACTCCGAGCTCTACAGCGGAAATATCGGTGGCCCGCTGGGCAAGAAAACGTCTTTCTTCTTCAACGTTGACCGCCGCAACATTGGGGATGCGGCAACGGTGAATGCGTATGTATTGAACTCTGACCTGCAGCAAGTTCCCTATAACACCAGCGTGGTGGTGCCGCGAACGCGGACTGTGATCAGTCCACGTTTCGATTTTCAACTCACGCCGAACAACACGCTCACCGTGCGCTATCAGTATTGGCACGACACTGATGAGAACGCCGGGGTCGGCCAGTTCGCACTGCCCAGCCAGGCTTACAACGAAGTGGACGGCGAGCAGACGCTGCAGATCAGCGACACGCAGATGTTCGGCTCGAAAGTAGTTAACGAAACTCGCTTCTCCTACAACCGCGACCGCAGCAACATTAACCCTTCCAGCCACGACACGACGGTGAATGTGCTGGGCGCATTCCTGGGTGGGGGCAACAGCTCGCAATACATCGTCGACAACCAGGACAACTACGAAGTGCAGAACTACACCTCGGTCCTGGCCGGCAAGCACATGATCAAGTTCGGCGGACGATTGCGCGACGGGCGCGAATCGAACTACGCCAACAGCAATTTTAACGGCACATACACATTCGACTCGCTCACGGCTTACCAGATTACCGAGCAAGGGCTGGCGCAGGGCTGGACGCCACAGCAAATCCGCGCCGCCGGCGGCGGGGCCGGGCAATTCTTCATCATCCTGGGTCAGCCGGCTATTGTCGTCAATGTCCTCGACCTCGGTCTGTACGTTCAGGATGAGTACCGCTGGCGGCCGAACTTCACCATTAGCGCGGGCCTGCGCTACGAGATGCAGACCGATATCCCGGACAAGGCTGACATCGCTCCCCGAGTGGCCATCGCCTGGGGGCTGGGTCGCGGCAACAATCCGTCGCCAAAGACCGTATTGCGCGCCGGGTGGGGCATGTTCTACGACCGCTTCGACAAGATGTACGTCCTGACCGCGGACCGGCAGAACGGAGAGAACCAGACACAGTACATTGTCAATCAGCCCGACTTCTATCCGAATATTCCGCCGCCGGACGAGATCAGCAAGTCAACCGTATTCCCGACGGTTTATCAGATCTCGCCCACAATGCGGGCGCCGTACGTGGAGCAGGTAGCCATCAGCGTCGAGCGCCAGGTCACCAAGGACGCCAACCTTGCTGTCACCTACTTGAACTCGCGCGGCCTGCACCAGTTCCTGACCCGCAACATCAATGCTCCATACCCGGCCACCTACAACCCGAACGATCCCAGCAGCGGGGTACGTCCCTTGGGCGACATCGGCAACATCTATCAATACGAGTCGGGTGGATACTTCAAGCAGAACCAGATGATCGTCAATGGAAACTGGCGGCATGGAGCGCGGCTCTCGCTGTCGGGTTACTACACGCTGAACTTCGCCAACAGCGATACCTCCGGCGCGAGCAGTTTCCCGTTCGACCAGTACGACCTCGCACTCAGCTACGGACCCACATCGTTCGACGTTCACCAGCGCGTGTTCATCAGTGGTACCCTGGCGCTGCCCAAGGCGATTCGGCTTAGTCCGTTTTTCGTCGTCAGCTCCGCCATCCCGTTCAACATCACTACCGGACGCGACTATAACGGGGACTCGATCTTTAATGACCGGCCGACCTTCGCGACCAACCTCAACGCCCCGAATGTAGTCATCACTAAGTACGGCGCCTTCAACACGGCCCCGCAGCCGGGCCAGACTTACATCCCTCCGTATTACGGCGACGGTCCCGGCCGCTGGTCGCTGAACCTGCGCCTGAGCAAGACGTTCGCTCTTCGGTCCAGAAACCGGTGGGACACGCATCGCGGATACCGGGCCGGGCGGACCACACGGCGGAGGTCATGGTCCGCGAATCGGAGCTGCCAGCAGTGGCCCGTACACAGTCGGAGGCGGAATCAGCCGGCGCTACAGCCTCACCATGGGCGTGATTGGCCGTAACATCTTCAATCATGTGAATGTCGCGCCCCTGGTCGGCAGCCTGGCCTCTCCGCTCTTTGGCCAGGCGAACGCCCTGGCCGGGGGACCTTACGGATCGAACTCGGCCAACCGCAGCATCTCTCTGCAAGCCCAGTTCGCCTTCTAGTCGAACGGCGCTCGGCTGTCGCTGGAGCGGCGGCAGCATCGTGATGCATTCAGTTTGGGCGCCCGGATGGGCGCCGTTGTTCTTGGGATGGTGGCGATGATAGTGGTCAGGTTGTTGCTCTCCTCCGTGCTGCTGCTCGCTGTCCCTGCCGGAAATGCGCAGGCCAATTCGGCTGTCCCAGCTTCTCAGAATTCTGCGCGGGCTGGAGTTGAGACTGCTGCGCCGCCGCGGATGTTCGCGCCCTACGTGGACATGGGCAAGCCGTTTAACAACCTGCCACAAATTCAGGCCGCGTCAGGGATCAAGAGATTCACGCTGGCATTCGTCATTGCGGGCGATGGCTGCACGCCTGCATGGGGCGGCAGAACGCCCGTGGCGGGAGAAACCGTCATCGCCGGCTATATCGATAAGTTGCGCGAAAGCGGAGGGGACGTGATCATCGCGTTCGGCGGCTACGACGGTATGGAACTCGCGCAAACGTGCAACGATGTGCCGAGCTTGCAGGCCGCTTATCAATCGGTGATTGACCGCTACCACGCGAAGATCGTTGATTTTGACATTGAGCACACAGCCATCGAAGATCCGGTCTCGATCGATCGTCGAAGCCTGGCGCTGAAGGCCTTAGCCGCGAGCTAACCCTGGTCTGCAAATCAACTTCACCTTGCCGGCCACGCCTCGCGGGCTGACCGACAAAGCGGTCGACGTACTTAAGAGCGCGATTCGCAACGGAACGCCCGTATCCGTCGTGAATGTGATGGCGATGGATTATGGGCCGCCGGTCCCGGCCGGAGCGATGGGCCCGGATGCCGTTGCGGCAGCTTCCGGCGCTCTCTGCCAGATGAAGGCACTGGGTCTAAGCGCGCGCGTGGGCATCACGCCGATGATCGGCGTCAACGATACGGCAGGTGAGGTCTTCGGATTGTCCGACGCACAGACCGTGCTCTCCTATGCAGAGGCGAACAACGATGCGGTCGCGCTGCTGTCGTTCTGGTCGGTAGGCCGTGACAACGGTAGCTGCATGGGGACAGTGTCGCCGACATGCAGCGGCATCGCGCAGAATGAGTGGGCGTTCAGCAGAGTCTTTCAGCAATTCCAATGATGCTGGCTTAGCCCATCGTCACCAGAATTTCGTTCACTGACCCCGGCGGTTGCGGAGGAATCGCCCCACTCACCGGGCTCCCACCCAGCGTGACCGTCTTCACACCCTTCTGGACTCCTTTGGGATTGGAGACCTTGATGCGAAACGTCGCACCACGCCATTCGCGTTGCACCTCGAATTGTTTCCAGTCCGCCGGGATGCATGGGTCGATCACCAGGCCATCGAAGGTCAGGCGCACGCCCAGGATCCAGCGTGTTACCGCCGTGTAGTTCCAGCCACCGCTGCCCGTCAGCCAGGGATGCCGCGCTCGTCCGTAGGCAGTGTGATCGCGCCCCATCACGAACTGGCAATAGGAATACGGTTCGGCTTCGCGAACCTCGATCTTGTCGTTCTGGTTATAGGGCAGTAGCGAATCGTAAAACTTCATGGCGCGATCGCCGCGCCCGAGCTTGCACTCGGCAATGATCGCCCACGGGTTGGGATGGCTGAAAATTGCTGCGTTTTCCTTGATCCCCTTGTACACGCGGCCGACGAATCCGATATCGTCGTTCGGCTTGGAAAAGGCCGGCCAGAGCAGATGGATTCCGTATTCCGAGTACAGGTACTTGTCGACCGCATCCATCGCCAGGCGGCCGCGCTCAGTCGAGGCCGCATCGGACACCACTGCCCACGTGTTGCTCTCGATGAAGACCTTCCCTTCTTCGTTCTCATGGCTGCCGACCTTCAGCCCTTTGGCGGTGATGCCGCGCAGATACCACGTCGCCGTCCCAAAGCTCGCGCTCGCAGGCGTCGCGGACCTTGTCGGCCATCGCCGAATAGTTCTTGGCATCGTCGCTGCGACCGAGAAAGGTGGCGGCTTCCACGAAGGCACGCAGCGCCCAATGATGCAGGAAGGAAACCATGGCGCTCTCACCGCCGCCGAGGTTCAGGCAGTCGTTCCAGTCCGCACGCAGGCCCTTGCAGATTCCTGTCGCTCCGACCTGTTCGGCTGAGAAGTCCAAGGCTTGCTTGAGGTGCTCATAGACTGTCGCCTCGCCCGCATCGGCAAACGGCACGATTTCGTCAAACAGGGACAACTCGCCTGTCTCCTTCACGTACTCGCAGACTGTAGTCACCAGCCACAGGTGATCGTCGGAGCAAGTGTGCTCGAGGCCGTGAATCATCTGCTTTGCGATCGGGAGCGTGTGCGATGGTCGGCGACTCGAACGCCGGCGCTTTCTGTTTCTCCGGATCGAACCAATCCGGATCGAACAGGTGCAGACCGTATCCGCTGCTGACCTGACCCTTGAGCAGTTCGATAATGCGCTGCGCGGCTCTTCGCCGGATTGGTGTGGACGACGCTCATCACATCCTGCGAGGTATCGCGGTAACCCAGGCCCGTTCGGCCACCCACCTCGATGAACGATGCGAAGCGCGACCAGACCACGCAAGTCTCGGCCTGGTAGAGCGTCCAGGTGTTGACCATGGTGTCGAGGCCTTGCATGCGGAGTGCTGCACTGGAAGACCTCGAACTTTTTCTGCCAGTAGGCTCGCAGTTCGTCGAATGCCGCGTCGACCTTGGCGAGATCGGCATACTTGGAGCGGACTTCACTGCCCTTCGCGCGTGGCCCCACGCCAAGCAGGAACAGCAGTCGCGCCTCTTCTCCTGGGGCGAGCGTCAGCCGCTTGTGCAGTGCTCCGCAGTGATTGCCGCCCAACTCCGAGCTGCCATGACAGGTTCCCTGTTCCAGCGAAATAGGGTTTGTCTCGGTGCGGTAGTTGCCCAGAAATTTGTCGCGAAGGCAGTCATAGCTGTCGGGCGTGAAGTTGGAGGTGAAGTAATGAAAGGTCCAGGGCTCGTAAAAGAAATCGTATTCGATGACGCCGTCCGCGAAGCTCGATCCCGCGGCATAGAGGCTCATCTGCAGGTTCTGGTTGTCGATCTCGATGTGATGGAAGGAAAACTCGACGTAACCAAAGACGCTGACCCTGCGAGGCCGCGAACTGGTGTTCTTGATCTTGACGTCCCACAACTCGATGTCGTCGCCAATCGGAATGAAGAGTGTCTGCTCGGCCAGAATCTCATGGTAATCGCACGAAAACTTGGAGTACGAAAGTCCGTGGCGGCACTCATACTTTGCTTTGCTCAGGTCTTTGCCGACGGGTTGCCACGAGATCGACCAGTACTCGCCCGTGTCGTCATCGCGAAGATAGACGTAATGTCCGGGGCGATCGAGCGGAACGCCGTTCTGCCGGAAGCGCGTGATGCGCTGATGCTCAGCGTTCTTGTAGAACGAATAGCCGCCGGCGTTGTGCGAGATGACGGTGCACAGGTTCTCTAAACCCAGATAGTTCGTCCACGACACCGGGACGTCCACGCGGTCGATGACGTATTCGCGACGCTGGTTATCAAAGTGCCCGTATTGCACTCGTCGCCTCCGCTTTCCTTTTCGCTTCCTTCTTGCCAGACTTGCCGCTCTCGGCTGTCACGAACTGCCGCAGCCATTGCAACATCTCCTGCGCCTTTTCTGGAGTATCGGCTTCCACGGTGAGGCGCAAGACCGGCTCCGTCCCCGAAAAACGCAGCAGCGCCCAGTTATCGTTCTCCAGCCGCAGCTTGATTCCGTCCATGTGCGAAATATCGACGACGCGATACGGCCCAATGTGGCTGGTCGGCGCGTCCTTCAATCGCCTGGGAACCGCGATCCGCATCTCCGGGGTTGCGGGCAAGCTCTCTTCCACGAAGTACAGCGCTCCGGTCAGGTCGTAGACTTGCTTCAGCAACTCGGAAACTTTCTTCCCGGTCTTCGCGAGCATCTCCACCACCAGTGCGCAGGCAAAAATGCCATCCTTCCCGAGGATGTGCCCGCGGATGGTCAAGCCGCCCGACGACTCGCCGCCCAGCACGGCGTTATGTTCCTGCATGCCCGAGACGATGTGCTTGAATCCGACTGGCGTCTCGTAGGATTGCTCGCCCAGCTTCTTCGCCAGGCGGTCGAGCAGGTGGGTGGTCGAGAGGTTGCGAACCACTCCTCCCCGCTCGCCGCGAACCTCGTGCATGTACCAGTACAGCAGCAGAAGAATGTCGTTGATGGAAACATAGCGTCCGCGCTCATCCAGCATTGCGACCCGGTCGGCATCGCCATCCATGGCCAGGCCGAGATCGTAATTCGACTCCTGCATCTCGGAGCTGAGCAGCCGCAGTGCCTCCGCATTCGGAGCCGGCGAGCGGCCCCCGAAGAGCGGGTTGTGGCGCTCATGAATGAAAGTGACGCGGCAACGAGCCTCGGTCAGGACCGTGCCCAGCGTCAACTGGCCCACTCCGTACATGGGATCGACAATGACGCGCAACCCGGCCTCGCGGATGGCTACCAGGTCGATCAGCTTCTCAACCGCGTCGACGTATTCATTGGTGAAATCCTTCTGCTCGACAATTCCCGCCTCAAGTGCGAGGTCGAGTTCCAGCTTCACGACATCACGCGAGTTCAACGCGTTGGCTTCCTGTTCGATCTGGCTGGTTTCGTGGTCGAGCAGCAGCGAACCGTCGCCATGAAACACCTTCAGCCCATTCCACTCGGGCGGATTGTGGCTGGCTGTAAACGCCAGGCCATAGGCTGACCCTTGCACCGCGGTCGCGTAGGTGATGAGAGGTGTCGGCGCATCTTCCGTGAGCAGAATGGTGGGAATGTTGTTTCCCGCGAAGACTTCGGCTGCCGCCTCGCCCGCTTGCTTGGAAAGAAAGCGCCGATCGTACCCGATGATGACGCCTTTCTTTTCCTGCGATTGGCGCGTGATCTCGTTGGCCAGACGCCTGGGTGAGCCGGCGAACGTTGTGCATGGTGAAGCCTTCGCCGATCAGCGCGCGCCAGCCTCCGGTGCCGAAGGCGATCAGGTTCTGCTGCTCCTGACGGCGTGGGCGGTAGAGACGCTTTTGCAGGATGAACTCGGCTTTCTCCAGGTCCTCGGGCGTGTTGATGCCCTGCACTTCGTCCTGATCGTAAATCTGGTAGCTCTCGACGCGCAGGCCGGAGCGGATCAACTGGTGCACACAATCAGTCAGCCGATACTCGCCATCGACAGGACTTGGCGTCAGCCGCTGCAGAGCAGCGAAGATGACGGCCGCGTCGACGACGTACGCTCCGACATTGACCTCATGGATTGCGCGCACCTCCGGGGACGCTTCCGGGCCTTCGATGATGTCGATGATCTGGCCGCCCGCGTCGCGGATGATGCGTCCGTAGGACAGCGGACGATCCACCACCGCGGTGAGCAGCGTCAGATGCGCCTGCCGCAGTTCGTGACGATTGAGCAGCCCGCGGATCGAATCAGGCCGGAACAGCGGCGTGTCGCCATAGAGGATGAGCAGGTTGCCGGAGACTTCGGCGAGTGCCTTGCACGCCTGCAACACGGCATCTCCGGTGCCCAGAGGCTTCTCCTGCGTGACATAGTGAAAGTTCGGACCAAGCTGTTGCTGCACTTCTTCCTGGCCGGGCGCAACCACAACGTAGATGTTGGTGGGGGCGACCACCTGCAGTGCGTTGTGCACGACCGTTTGCAGGATGCTTTGCTCGCCAAGCTTCTGTAGAACCAGCGGACCACCATTGGTTGCGATGGCGTCTTTGCCCGCAGCCAGAATGACTGCTTTCAGTTGCGACGGAGACGATTGCGAACGTTCTGCCATGACTAGGAAATCCCATGATCTGGCACGCTGGATTGAACGAACCGATGACAGATCAAGTTAAGAAACATGTTCAACCGTTAGCGTTCCGCGGTGGCCTGCACACCACCATGAATAGGCACAAATCGCGACAGTGCCAGCGCCGGTATCGTGGAAATAAGCACCCAAAGGAAAAAATGGCGGTATCCCAGGCGCATCTGGATAAAACCGCTGGCTGCTCCGGGCAGAATCAGGCCGAGGTTCATCAGCGAATTCGCGAAGGCGTAGTGCGCGGTCTGATATTTACCCGGCGCGATCTCCTGCATCATCAGAAGAATTACACCCACGAAGCCGAAGCCGTAGCCAAACATCTCCAGCGTCATGGCGATGGTGATCAGCACGTGGCTGGTGGGCATGGCGACGCTCAAGTAAACGTACGCGAGCATGGGCAGGTTCATGACAGCGATCAGCGGCAGGAGCGCGCGCTTCAGTCCGATCCAGGAGGTGAAGTATCCGCCAAGCACGGTGCCGATGATGAACGCCCCGGTTCCGAAGGTGCCGTAAATCGTGCCGAATTGCGCGGTGCTAAGGCCGAGTCCGCCTTGTTCGCGAGCTCCCTTCAGGAAGAGCGGGCCCGACCTTGACCACCTGCCCCTCTCCCATGCGGTACAACAGGATGAAGGTCAGCAGAAACCAGATGTGCGGCTTTTGAAAGAAGCTCTTGACGACGTCCCAGAAGGTGGCGACCATGGCACGAAAATTATCCGCACGTTGCGCCTCGCTGCCGATGGGAAGTATGCGCGCGTGGTAAGCGCTGATGGCGATCAGAATCAGCCCGGCGGAAGCGAAGATGATCATCCAAGCCTTCACTACCGGCATGTGCGATTCGAGAATGCCGGCCAGGATGATGAGCCCGCCCTGGGCGAAAAAGCGCGCAACGTTGTAGAACCCGCCTTGCCAGCCGGCATACGCCGCCTGCTGCCTAGGAGTGAGGCTGCCGATGTAGAGTCCGTCGGCGGCGATGTCGTGAGTGGAAGAGCAGAACGCAATGAGCGCAAGAAACGCGATGCTGTAACGAAAGTATCCCGGCAGCGGCAGGCAGAGCGCGAACAAGCCAAGACTGAGGCCACCGACGAATTCCAGCAGCACAACGAAGAATTTCTTCGTCTTGTACATCTCGAGAAGCGGACTCCACAGCGGCTTCAGCGACCACGGCAGGCCGAGCAGGCTTACCGTCGCGGTGATGGTCTCATTGTCGATTCCCATGCGCTGATAGAAGATCAGCGCCATCATGCCGACGGCGTAAAACGGCAGGCCTTCCGCGAAATAGAGGGTCGGCACCCAGGCGGCCGGATGGGTCTTGGTGGGCTGGTATTCCCTGGTCGTTACCGCTGCTGTCTCCAAATTCAAATGGCTCTCCGGTCGGCAGGAACAAACCACCATACAGCAACCGCTGCCAACGCTCCACCTCAGATCGATGCCAGAGAACAATCACAAACGATCATATTCGATCGTACGCGATAGATGGGGCGGAGGCAACACCCGAGTAATGGAAGCAAACAAACCGCGCAGGTCGCAGGCCGAAACCGGTTTACGCCCGAACCAGAACGTCGTTTCCAGGCAATTCGTCGCTTTCTTGTGGAGCAAAAGTTTCATCGGCATGACACGTGACATTCAAAATTATCCCTCATCGCTTTTCCCCGGTTTGCGAATGAGGGTCAAAAACTGCGGCGTGGGACAGCTCTGCGCCATCCAACCTTTAGTTTCATCCAAATTCTCTGCACTCTTTTCATGAACTTTTTTGAATTACAGGGCAAGCGAGCGGGGCTGGCTCAGGAAAACACGAACGCATTGTTGCGTCTTGCGGACGTCCACAAGAATTACGTCTCCGACGGCCAGATCGTTCACGCGGTTGACGGGGTATCGCTCAACGTTTCTCCGGGCGAGTTCGTCACCCTGGTAGGACGCAGCGGCTGCGGCAAATCGACCTTGCTGAATCTCGCAGGCGCCATGGACTTCCCCACCTCGGGAACGGTCTGGCTCGATGGAGTTTCCACTTCAGCCCTGGACGACGCTGGCTTAACGCGCGTGCGCCGGACCAAGGTGGGCTTCATCTTTCAGGCGTTTCAACTGCTGCATACGCTGTCGGTGCTGGAAAACGTGGAACTCCCTCTGTTGCTTGCAGGCGAACCCGGCACCCGCGAGCGCGCGCAACGTCAGCTTCAGCTCGTCGAGTTGGCCGATCTCGGCGCGCGCATGCCACACCAGCTTTCCGGCGGACAAATGCAGCGGGTTGCGATCGCTCGCGCCATGGTGCACGAGCCCATGCTCCTGCTGGCCGATGAACCCACGGGCAATCTCGACACTACGACGGGCAACGTCATCCTCGAACTGCTGCGGCGCATTGCCGATGAGCGGGGTACGGCGATCCTGATGGCCACCCACAGCCTCGAGTCCTCGCGTTTCTGCGACGCCATCGTTACCATGCGCGACGGCCGAGTGGAATCGACAACCCGGAATTAGAATGTCGCGCCTTCGAGTCTTTTACCAGTTGATCATGCGGCCCTTCTTCCGCGAGCCGTTGCGTACTTCGCTCATTATCTTTGCGGTCGCACTCGGTGTGGCCGTCGTGCTGGCGATCGAGCTCGCCGGAAACGCGGCCGCAGGATCGTTCCGCTCCTCAATGGAGACCCTGGTGGGCGATGCCGGGCTTGAAGTCACCGCCGTGGGCGGTGTGCCCGACCGCGTCGTCGGGAAGCTGGCACAACTTCCCTATCCGATTGCCATTCACCCCCGTATCGAAGACTACGTGGTGGTCGCCAACCCGAAACAGACCCTTCCGCTGATCGGCCTTGATCTGGTGGGCGACGCGTCAGCGTTCGCCTCTGCCGAGGGCAGTCAGAACGCGGCGGAGTTCAGCAGCGACGATTTCAAGAGCTTCCGCGAAGGCAGCAATGTTTGGGTGAGCGAACACCTCGGAGTCAAGACCGGCGACAAGCTTCGCCTGCAGGTCAATGATGAGACGCACGAGTACACGGTTCGGGGCTTGCTGAAGGATCCGGACAACGCCGGCAACTTCGTTTTGATGGACATTGCGACGGCGCAACGTGACCTGAATCGTGTGGACCGGGTGGATCGGGTATTGGTCAACGTCCCTGACTCGGCATCGATTGAAACCTGGGAGTCGCGCCTGAAACCGGCACTCCCCGGCGGAGTCGAACTGCGGCGCGAAGGCAGTCAAACCGTCGACAATCGCCGCATGCTGGCAGCGTTTCGCTGGAACCTGCGCATCCTCAGCTACGTCGCCCTGGTCGTTGGTTCGTTCCTCATCTACAACACCATCTCGGTTTCTGTCGTCCGCAGGCGCGCCGAAATCGGCATCGTCCGCGCGCTCGGAGCTACGCGGAGGCGCCATCATGGCGGCCTTCCTCGGAGAGGCGGCGTGTTTCGGCGTCGCTGGAGGAGTCCTAGGTATTTTCCTCGGGCGCGTGCTGGCCTCCGGAGCAGTCGAATTGCTGGGGCGAACCGTCGATGCGCTTTACGTCAGCAGCAGGCCGGCGCCCATCGAGTTGACACCGGCGACCGTTACGCTCGGCCTGTTCGTCGGGATCGTAGTCTCACTGGCATCGGCGGCTGCGCCGGCACGTGAGGCGTCGCTGGTTTCTCCGGTCGAAGCCATGGCACGAGGCGAGCGTGAGTACGCAGCGCGGGTTCACAAGAAGCGCGACCTCGGGATTGCCATGGTCTTCGCACTGGCTGGCATCGCCGCTTCGCAATCGCCGGCGATTGCAGGCAAGCCGTTTCTCGGATACCTGTCAGCGCTGCTGCTCATCGCTGCGACCGCTTTTGCTATTCCGGCAATGATCAGTGCTTTGAGCGCGGTCTCATCGAATCTCTTGCGGCGCACGATGGGAGTGGAAGCAATGCTCGCCTCGCGCAGCCTGTCGTCCTCCCTGCGCCGGAGCTCTGTCCTGGTTGGCGCACTGGCCACGGCAATCGCGATGATGGTCGCGGTGGGAATCATGGTGGGCAGCTTCCGCCAGACGGTGCAGATATGGATCGATTCCCAGCTCAAGGCTGATCTGTTTTTGCGGCCGGCGGGCGACCCGGCTTCCGATCGGCATCCGACCATCGACCCACAGCTTAGCGATGTGATTGCCCGTCTGCCCGGCGTTGCCGGCATGGATCGCTTCCGCGGCTACGAGATCAGTTACCAGGGCATGCCTGCGACGTTGGGTTCGGCAGACACACTGGGCATACACATAATCGACGGTACTGAGTTCCTGTCCGGGAGAAACAGCGCCGTCGTATACGAAGAGATGCGCAAGGGCAATAACATCGTGGTCAGCGAACCCTTCGCCAACAAGCATCATGTGCGCGCAGGGGACCTGATCCCTCTCCCTCTGGGCAATGCTCACGTGCCCTTTCGCGTGATCGACGTGTTCTACGATTACGGCAGCGAGAAAGGATACCTCGTCGCCGACCGTTCGGTGCTGTTGCGGTATTTGCCCGACGAAGCGCCTTCGAATTTGGCAGTGTACGTCGCGCCGGGATGGGACCTGGACACGGTCAAAGCCGAAGTTGAGCAGGCCGTTGCCGGACACAACATCCTGATCTTTAGCAATCGCGCGCTGCGCAAAGAAGCCTTGCGGATATTCGACCGCACCTTCGCGATTACGTATGCGCTGGAGGCCGTGGCCATCGTCGTTGCGGTGATGGGAATTGCCGGCGCATTGTTGGCCCTCGTCATCGATCGCCAGCGGGAGATCGCGCTGCTGCGTTTCCTGGGCGCATCGCTGCCCCAGATTCGCAAGC
The DNA here is from genome assembly GCA_963798275.1 of uncultured Acidobacteriaceae bacterium. Taxonomy (GTDB): domain Bacteria; phylum Acidobacteriota; class Terriglobia; order Terriglobales; family Acidobacteriaceae; genus CAWCTB01. The sequence continues at coordinate 119,406 of CAWCTB010000023.1, read as the reverse complement.
TGATCCTGGTGGAGGCCGGTCTGCTCGGATTGCTCGCCAACCTCGCTGGATCGGTGCTGGGAGTTTTCCTGTCGCTGCTGCTGGTCTTCGTCATCAACAAACAGTCGTTTGGATGGACCATACAATTCCACTGGCCGGTAGCGGTGTTGCTCGGAGCGCTGAGCGTGGTTTACCTGGCAACGGTGCTGGCTGGCTTCTATCCGGCGCGCATCGCGACGCGGCTGAATCCTATCGAGGTGGTGCATGAGGAATAGCCTTACGGCAACGTTGCTCGTGCTCTTGATGGTCATGCCGCTGCCGGCACAGTACCAGGTGGCAATGCCCGGATATCATTACGAGTTTCCACGCGACCATTTCAATCATCCCGAATACCGCACCGAGTGGTGGTATTACACCGGGAACCTGAAAGCCGCCGACGGCCACCGCTTTGGATACGAACTGACGTTCTTCCGGCTGGCTGTGAGCCGCGACCCATCTCAGACCGGTCCGTGGGCCGTGAACGATCTCTACGTTGCGCATCTTGCGTTAAGCGATATCGATGGGGGGCGTTACTACCACACACAGCGGGTGAACCGTCCGGGCCCTGGGCTGGCAGGGGCGAGTCTGCAAGAAAAGCGTGTCTGGAACGGCAACTGGCAGACCGCGTGGAGCGGAGACAGCCAGCAATTACAGGCCGTGAGCGAGCAGTTTTCTCTGCACTTTCAACTTGCGAGCCACAAGCCGCCGGTGATTCATGGCCAGAACGGTGTGAGTCAGAAGTCGGCGGGCATAGGCCACGCCTCGCATTACATTTCGGTTACCCGGCTGATGACCGATGGCACGATCGACCTGAAGGGAAAGCAGTATGAGGTGACGGGAACCTCGTGGATGGACCATGAGTTCTTCACTCACAAGCTGGAGAACGAGCAGGCGGGATGGGACTGGCTGAGCCTGCAGCTCGACGACAACACCGAGATCATGCTCTACCGACTCCGCCGCAAAGACGGGTCGGTCGAGCCCTTCTCTTCCGGCACCTATGTCGACACCGCGGGCAAGAGCACGTTCCTGGCGCGATCGGACTTCAGCATGGAGCCCACCGGCAAAACTTATTCCAGCCCGGCTACCCATGCGACGTATCCCATTCAGTGGCACGTGACCATTCCATCGCTCAGTCTGGACCTGAACATCGCCACTCCGTTGGATAACCAGGAACTCGTCAGCGATACCCACCGCAGCCTGACCTATTGGGAAGGCGCAATTACCATCGACGGCACGCGTCACGGTGCGCGCATCGGTGGAGTGGGATATCTGGAAATGACAGGGTATGCCAGCCCGGTATACCTCGGCGAGTAGCCGGTAAGCGTCTCCGGGCGCTACTGGATGAGCGTCTCGAGAATCCTGTGAACAGACGACAGACTTTCCGGCCAAACTGCAACCAGTGCGACCAGGCCGCCAGTGACAAGTGCCACGGTGCGTCCGACCGCAACCAATGGAGCCAGCGGCTTCTCGGTGTACTGCTGCTCGCGCAGGAGACGATCGACACGAACGCGCAGGTTGTCATCTTCCCGCACCAGCGTCGAAGCCATCAGTGACGACACCACGTACGGAGGTTGATGGACGGCTCCCAGCTTGGCGACCGAGACCAGTGCAGCCGCCAGCGCAAGGGCGCGCTCCGAGCTGCCCGCCACGGCACGATCATCGGCGGTCCACTCGGTGTACTTCGCCCACTGGCGCTCGACCGGTTTGAACCCCGACCAGAACGGCAGCGCATCCGGCGCCAGCAAGCAGAAGAAACGCTTGAGATTGTCACGCGACGTGTGGTGCGCATTCTCATGCCGGAAGGCAGCTTCGCGTTGTTCCGGGGTGAGCCTCTGCATGACGCTCTGCGACACGATCAGCCTGGGGTGAACCACGCCCGCAATCGCCATGACCGGAACATCCTGTCCGACGACCAGCACGGGTGAAGGCGCTCCCTGGATTTCCATTTTCCGGCCCTGCCGCTCGCAGGTGCTCAGGTAACGATTGGTACGCACAATCGAGACGCCTGCCCGAAGGAGTGCAATCAACAGCACCGCGGCTCCTAGCCCGGCGGCGGCCAGACAATCGTAGCCAACTTTCTCGCCTGCAGCCTGCGGTTCCAGCCAGAGATAGCTGGGCACGCAGAACCCAAAGATGATGAGAGCGGTGAAGGCAAGCGGAAACATCCGGAAGGCGAACAGGAACCTCGCGGAGAAGTGCGGATTGGCCCTTGCCGCCACACGAAGGGCCGCGGGTGCGCTCAGCCACAATACCAAGGCTGTGGCTGCATGCGTCAGGAAGAACGCCGCCAGGCACAGACAGAGCAGCCGCAGTAGGTAAGGCAGCACCACTTACTTGTTCTCTCCGGAAAGGGTGCGCCGCTTCGATTGGATTTTTTCTTCCAACTGATCGAGCAGATGCGGATCGTGCTCGCCTACGGCGTCTACCAGGCAGGAGAGCAACAGTTCGTGCGACGGGGTTGGTCCAGTAAGGAAACCGGCCAGTAGGTCGCCCGTCCGCTGCCGTTCCCACTCCTCGCGCGACAACCGCGCAGTGTAGAGAAAGGCACGATCGTACTTCTGCGCGCATCCAGCAAGCCCTTCTTATAAAGACGATCCATCGTGGTCATGATGGTCGTGTAGGCCAGGGTGCGATCCAGTTGCTGAACCACCTCCCGCACGTTGCACGTTCCCCTCTTCCATACGACGTCCATCACGGAAACTTCCAGGGGACCGAGCGCCAGCGACGAAGGTTCGTTGCCCTCGGGTCGAGCTTCGTGAAAAAAGATCAAGCATTGCGATAGCCTTGCTACAGACTGGAATGAGTTGCGAGCACCACATTGTACCCCGCGATTACAGCCTGTCACGACAGAAATTAGTCGTCCGTAGTCGCTTTCGTCTCAATTTGTTACAGATGATTCGTCTGTCTTCGTCTACTACTTTGATAGTAACTAGCTTTTAGGCCTGCTTTTTCCAGCGCGCGGTTCAATTGCGCCAGTTCGCCGGCCTTGAGATTCTGCCATTCGCTACTGCTCACGCCGGCAGCAGCCTTCGATTGTCGGTAGACGTCGAGTGCCTGCGCCGGCGGGGTGCGATCTCCACCCTCCACCACGCGTAACGAAGAACCGAGTCCAGTAACCGCAGCGCTGAGTCCTGAGATACTCCCGGGTTCGCCCGGAGTTCCCTTCTGTATCCGCGCGATCGCCGACTCGATACTACTGATCTGCGTGAGCAACTCGGGATGGCTCGTCTGAATGCTTTGCTTTATTTCGGCCAGGCGCTTTGCGGTTGAGGAAACCTCGGCTTGCACATGACTCGCTTTGCGCAACTCCGCAAAAATTTCCAAACCGAGGTTTTGTTGCTCGTCGAGTTCTGCGTGCGTCGCCGCCGATCTCGGATCCATCACCACCTTCAGCAGCTCTGTAAACGGTTTGCCATCCACAATCAGCTTCAGCTGGTAGCTGCCCGGCGCAACGCGAGGTCCGGCCGGAGCGCCGAATCCTTCGTCGTCCCCAAGATCGCCGTCGCCGGCCGCACCCCATCGCATGTCCCAAACATAGCGGTGCATTCCCGCCGTTGTGTCCAGCATTGAAGCAATCGGGAACCATCGTTCCGCGATGGGAAGCGGCGGGCGCTTGGGCGGCTTTTGTCCGCTCTTAACGCGACGCACCAGCTTTCCATTGCCGTCGGAAACCTCAAGCTCCACCTGTTTTGCGCCGGTGGGCAGGTAGTAATCCAGCATGGCCCCGTCGGGTGGATTCTTCGCCGCCGGCTCCTCCGGGGGCAGTGGCGTTCCCAGAAAACGGTCATTGTCAGTTCGGACGGCAGTCGCGGGTGCGAATAATCGCGGCCCAGTCACATCGTTCACGCTTGAGCTGCCGCAGCAGCGCCATATTGTCGAGAATCCAGAAGGCGCGACCGTGAGTGGCAATGACCAGATCGTCGCCGTGAACGGCAATATCCCGAACCGAGGTCACGGGCAAGTTGAGCTGCAGGGACTGCCATTGGTCGCCGTCATCCAGTGAGACGTAGACGCCCAGTTCGGTGCCGGCAAACAGCAAACCCTTGGTCTGCGTGTCCTCCCGGATAGCGTTCAAGAAAGATGTCGCACCGATACCACTTGTGATCTCCTGCCAAGTCTTGCCATAGTCGCGTGTGCGATACAGGTATGGCCGCCGATCGTCGAGACGGTGCCGGTCAACCGCGGCGTAGGCCGTCGCCGGATCGAAGTGCGACGCTTCGATCATCGTCACCTTGCTCCAGTCGGTCACGCCGGGCGGGGTTACATTCTGCCAGCTCTTCCCTCCATCGCGAGTGACGTGAAGCAATCCGGTGTCGCTGCCGGCCCAGATCAGTTCCGGATTCAGTGGAGACGGCGCGATGGTGTACACCACTCCATAGCCGAGCTGCTTTGCATTTGCCGCAGTCACAGGCTCGGAGCTCTTGGCCGACGTGGCTTCCGGCGAGGCTCCGGTCAGATCGGGACTGATCTTCTCCCAATGCAGGCCGCCGTCGGTCGTCTTCATTACGAACTGGGTTCCGAGGTACAAGGCGTTCTCGACGGGCGATTGCACCAGCACCGGCGTCCACGGGTCGCGATACTTTCGGCCGGAGATTTCGGTTCCCCAACTCGGCATCGGCCAAGGCTCGATGTTCTGGCTCAGCGAGGTGCGGCGGTCGTAGCGGACGACACTGCCGTATGTTCCGGTTGCATAGAGAATGTTGGGATCGTTCTTGTCCACGACGACATACCCGCTCTCGCCACCGCCGATCAGGAACCAGTCACGCGCGGTGATCTGGCCGTGGTCGGTGCGGCTGTACACGGCGGCACTGCCGCTATCCTGCTGCGCGCCGTACACCGCATACGGGAAACTGGTTGTCGGTGGTGACGTGGTAGAACTGGCCGACTGGCTGGTTGTACCAGGACGACCAGGTGGCGCCGCGATCGAGGCTGATGGTCGCTCCCTGGTCCGTACCCAGAATCATGTGGGCCGAATTCTTCGGATCGATCCACAGATCGTGATAGTCGTCGCCGCCAGGCGCGCCACGAACGATTGAGATCGTCTTGCCTCCATCTTCGGTGCGATATAGCGCGACGTTGGGAAAATAAACCACATCTGGATTTCCCGGATCGATAGTCAGCCAGTTGAAGTACCACGCGCGGCTGGTCAGACGGGAATCGCTGTTGGCAAGCGTCCAGTTGTCGCCGCTGTCGTCGGAGCGATACAAACCGGACTTTTTGCCCGCATCGATCAGCGCATAGACACGCTTGCCATCAGCAGCCACGGCAACGCCGACCCGGCCCCACTGGCCTTCGGGTAAGCCATTTCCGGAAAGCTGCGCCCAGTTGTCACCGCCATCGGTCGATCGGTAGAGCCCACCGCCCGGTCCCTCCAAAGGCGCGTAGGTGCTCCACGGCGGACGATGTGCGTTCCACAAACCGGAAAACAAGATGTTGGGATGGGCCGTGGCGAGTGCCATGTCGGAAACACCAGCATCCGGGCCTTTGCCGAGAACTTGCTTCCAACTCTTCCCGCCGTCGATCGACTTGTACACCCCACGCTCCGGGTTTGGTCCGTACGCATGTCCGAGCACTCCCACATACACCACATCAGGATTGCCGGGATCGATCACGATTCGGCTGATCTGCCGCGACTCGCGGAGTCCGACGCTAGCCCACGTCTTGCCGCCGTCGGTGGACTTGTACACACCGTCTCCGGTTGACAGATCGGCACGAATGTCCGATTCGCCGGTTCCAGCGTAGATCACGTTGGGGTTGGAGGCAGAGACTGCCAGCGCACCAATGGAGGCGATCGGCGTGTTGTCGAAAATCGGCTGCCACGTTACCCCGGCATTCGGCGATTTCCAGATTCCTCCGCCGACCGAGCCAAAGTAATACGTACTGCCATCGCCCGGCACACCTGCTACTGCGACTACGCGACCGCCCCGGAATGGGCCAATCATGCGCCATTGCAACGCTCCTCCCAAGTCGGGCAGAGCCGATTGCGCATGAGCGGGGCCCATGAGAATGAGAAGAAATGCAGTAAGAAAAGAACGGCGCAAGATCGTACCCGTCAATCGCTGATTCCTCAACCCCTGCAAGATAGGTTGCAAATAGATTACACTTCGCGTTGCGGAAACGACACTCGCCACCCCCATACCGAAGGACGCAACGCACATCGATGAAACTATCCAAGCTGGCAATCCTCCCTCTTCTCCTCGCCGCTGCTCTTCCCGCTTTCACTCAATCGCAAATCGATACTCACATGCTGGGAGAAATGGGTTGGCGCAGCATCGGTCCGTTGCGTGGCGGACGCACTCGCGCTGCCGCCGGCGTCCCCAGCCAGCCCAATGTGTTCTATGTCGGTGCAGTCAATGGCGGCGTCTGGAAGACCGATGACTTCGGGCGCACTTGGCAGCCCATCTTCGACGATCAGCCCACCGGGTCGATCGGTGCAATCGTGGTGTCTCCGTCCGACCCCAGTGTCATCTATGTCGGCAGCGGCGAAGGACTGCACCGGCCCGATCTCTCGGTCGGCGACGGCATCTACAAATCGACCGATGCCGGCAAAACCTGGACGCATCTTGGCTCTGCGCGACGGCCAGCAGATTTCGCAGATGGCCGTCGATCCACACGATCCCAATCGACTCTTCGTTGCGGTCGCGGGCCATCCTTACGGGCCCAATCCCGAGCGTGGGGTTTATCGCTCCACGGATGGAGGACTGCACTTTGAGCCCGTTCTGCAGAAAAATGAAAACATCGGCGCGGCGGGAGTTGTGATCGACCCTGCTGATCCACAGATTGTCTATGCCACATTGTGGGAGGCGCGCGAAGGGCCCTGGGAGAACGCTGCCTGGAATGGAACCGGCGGCGGAATCTACAAGTCCACCGATGGCGGCTCGACCTGGAAGCAACTGGCAGGTGGACTGCCCGACGGCATCGTGCAAGCGTATGTGACGGTTGCCGCCAGCGACCCCAAACATCTGTTCGCCTCGGTTGCCACGAAAGATAACGTTGACCTGTACCGCTCCAGCGACGCTGGTGCTACCTGGACAGTGGCAACAACCGATCCGCGGCCCAGGGGCCGCATTGGCGGCGGGGACCTGCCGGTTCCGATGCTAGATCCAAAGGACCCCAACGTCGTATACATGACATCCACAGTCACCTGGAAGTCGACCGACGGCGGCAAAACCTGGACGGGCTTCCGCGGCGCTCCCGGTGGCGACGACTACCAGAACATCTGGATCAATCCCAACGATCCCAAAATTATTCTGATTACCAGCGATCAGGGCGCGATCGTCACGGTCAACGGCGGCGAGTCGTGGAGTTCCTGGTACAACCAGTCCACGGCGCAGATGTACCACGTGAGCGCCGACAACGCATTCCCATACCGCGTGTGCGGCGGGCAGCAGGAAAGTGGATCGGCCTGCGTGGCCAGCCGCGGCAATGACGGCGAGATCACCTTCCGCGAATGGCATCCCGTCGCGGCGGAAGAATACGGCTATGTTGCCGCCGACCCGCTCGACCCTGACATCGTCTACGGCGGCAAGCTGACGCGCTACGACCGCCGCACCGGGCAGGCGCAGAACGTCATGCCCGTTGCCATCCGTCCTCCCGATTTCCGGGTGGTGCGCACCGAGCCGGTCATCTTCTCGCCGGTCGACCCGCATATTTTGTACTTCGCTTCCAATACTCTGTGGTCCACCAGCGACGGCGGACGGAACTGGAAGCAGATCAGTCCTGACTTGACCCGTAAGACCTGGGAGGTGCCTGCGAGTGTCGGCATCTTCAAGTCTGAACCGTCGGCCCAGCCCACCCAACGCGGGGTCATTTACGCGCTGGCTCCCTCTCCCCTCGACATCAATCGCCTGTGGGCGGGAACCGACGACGGCCTGATCTGGGTCACCACCGATGGCGGTGCGCACTGGGAAAATGTCACTCCCCCGCAGCTTGGCGCTTGGCAGAAGGTCTCCATACTTGAGGCCAGCCACAGCGACCCGCAAACCGCCTACGCCGCCATCAACACGCTGCGGCTCGACGACCTTCGTCCTCGCATTCTGCGCACCCATGATGGCGGCAAGACCTGGACGGACATCGTCACCGGCATTCCGGCAGATGAAAATGTCAACGCGGTTCGCGAGGATCCCAAGCGCAAGGGCTTGCTGTTCGCCGGGACCGAGCGCGCTGTCTACGTTTCGTTCGATGAAGGTGACCACTGGCAGATGTTGCGCCTCAATATGCCGGCAACCTCGGTGCGCGACCTGGCCATCAAGGACGACGACCTCTTGGCCGCCACTCACGGTCGCGGCTTTTGGATTCTCGATAACATCACGCCGCTGCGTCAGCTCGATGCCAGCGCACTTGCGGCCAACGCGTACCTGTTTGCGCCGCAGCTCACCTATCGCGTGCGCTGGGACACGAACAGCGACACTCCTTTACCGCCCGATTTCCCTTCTGCCCCTAATCCGCCCGATGGAGCGATGATCGACTATTACCTGAAGTCCGGAACCTCGTCGCCGGTCGTGTTGGAAATCGCCGACAGCGCCGGCAACGTAGTGCGCCGTTATGCCAGCAACGATCCGGTTCCCCCACCCGATCCGGAACTGGCGATTCCCGCCTACTGGGTGCGTCCGCCGCAGAGGCTGTCGAACCAGGCAGGCTTCCATCGCTTCCTGTGGGACATGCACCTTCCACCGGTTCCCGGCATTCAGCCCGAGTACCCCATCGCGGCCATCTACCACAACACCGCGCCAGCCTCCACCTCGCCCTGGGTCATGCCCGGCAAATACACGGTTATCCTCACGGTGGACGGTCAGAAGTACATGCGCCCGCTCACTATCCAGATGGATCCGCGGGTGAAGACACCGCTGGACGGCCTGCAGCAGCAGTTTGATCTCTCCAAGCAGGTCTACGATCAGTTGCTGGCACTGCAACCCGTTATGGAACAGGCCAGTAAGCTGCGCCAGCAGTTGAAAGCGCAACGCGAGAAGGCGGCCGGAACTCCTCAGGCGGAAAAGATTGACGCTCTCAGTCAGAAATTGGATGCGCTGATGGGTGGTGAGGGACGACGGCGGCGCGGGGCGCAACTGGACACGCTTTCCGGTGTGCACGGGTCGTTGCTGCAGATGCTATCGATGCTGCAGGAGGCCGATGTCGCTCCCACACCACAAGCCGCGCAGGCCGTGCCCAAGCTGCAGAGTTCGACGGCGGAAATGATCGGCCGCTGGAAAACATTCCAGAGCACCGATGTTCCTCAGTTGAAGTCGCAGCTCGGAATAACGGAGTTGCCCTGGATCGGTCCAGGCTCGCTGGAAAAGACTCCTGGCATCACCACCAACAAAGACGAAGACTGACAACGTGAAAGCGAGGACGGTCTCTCAGGCCCGCCGATATGCGGGCCTTCTTCTCGTTCGTCCGCGGAGTTACTGGTTTTGCTGTTTCTAATCCGTGCTGGCGAGCAACGTCTTTGCAATTTCGGCCCACTCGTCGTCGAGGGGGCTCTGCGCCACGGGACGACCCGCTCGCTGATACCAGTAAGCAGCGTTAGGCGAATCGCCTTCTTTGCGGTGAAGGTAGGCGTGAACCCACGCCCCAGCGGGACCTTCGTCCTCCTGCGCGGATTCATGCGCCCGCGTCCAGTCGCCTTTGGCGTCCCACCACAAGCCGGCCAGAGCTCGTGACAATCTGGCCGGCGGCGTGTCATCAGACAACGACGATCGCAGTTCCTCGAGGTTCATGGTCGCAGCATATCAAAAGCTCGCCGTAGTTGTGACGCGCATGTGAAGTCCACCGATGCGGCAACAGGTGATATGTTGCCCTCATGCCTCGCTCTGTGCTGATCATCGCCCTGCTCTTCGCCCCGCCGGTTTCCACCCTTTTTGCTCAACAATCGCAACCGTCGTCCGATGCGGCGATTCGCGGCGTTCAGGCGCTCGAACTCTACCGCGAGCGGCAGATTCCGCTCTTTATGAACGACTTCGGCAATCTCGGGCGATACCGTGAAGCAAACGCTGCGTTGCCCCCTCCCGTGGCGAGTGAGAGGCGCGTCGTCTTCATGGGAGATTCCATCACCGACGGGTGGAAGCTGCCGGAGTACTTTCCCGGCAAACCGTACGTGAATCGCGGCATCAGCGGCCAGACAACAGCGCAAATGCTGGTGCGCTTTCGCCAGGACGTGATCGACCTGAAACCGAAGGTGGTGGTGATCCTTGCCGGAACCAACGACATCGCGGGCAACACCGGGCCCATGTCGCTGGCAGACATCGAAGCAAACTACGCTTCCATGGCGGAGCTGGCGCGCGCCCACCAGATCGGCGTCGTCTTCTCATCCGTTATGCCGACGAACAACTACAGCGAGCATGCCGCGGAACTCTACTATGGACGTGAAACCGAAAAGATTCTGGAGCTGAATCGCTGGATCAAGAATTACTGCGATATCAACGGCGCAGGGTATCTCGACTATTTCAACGCCATGGCCGACTCGCGCAACATGATGAAGTCAGAGCTGGCGATCGACGGCCTGCATCCCAACGACGCCGGCTATCGCATCATGGCTCCCCTGGCTCAGAAGGCAATTGAAGAGGCGCTGCGCGGCAGTGGCGCGTCAGCCGCAGCACAATCGCCCTAAGGTTTAGAGCTTGTTCAACCCATCCAGAGCTGCAACTTTGAACGCTTCCGCCAGCGTCGGATAGTTGAAGACCGTGTCGCGGAAATATTCAATCGTTCCGCCCATCGCCAATACGACCTGGCCGATATGGACAATTTCGGCGGCGCGGTCGCCGATGATATGCACGCCGAGCAACTTTAGGCTGGTCGGATCGAAGATCAGCTTGAGGAATCCCTGGTCATCGCCGAGCATCTGCCCTTTCGCCAGTTCCGCGTAGCGTGCGATACCTACCTCGTACGGAATCTTGTCTTTTGTGAGCTGCTCTTCGGTGGGTCCAACCATGGAGATTTCAGGGATAGTGTAGACCCCATACGGAATCAGGTTAGGAGGCATTTTGCCCGGCAAGCCGAAGATGTGCGAACTGGCGAGTCGCCCCTGCTCCATCGAGGTGCTGGCCAATGCCGGAAAGCCGATGACATCACCGGCAGCATACACATACGGCACTTCGGTCTGAAAATTCTCGTTCACCGTGATCTTGCCCCGTCCATCCGGAGTCAGTCCGATCGCCTGCAAGTTCAACTGGTCGCTGTTCGCGGTGCGTCCCACCGCATACAGAAGGGCCTGCCCATGCACCGTCTTTCCGCTCTCCAGCTTGGCAAAGACGCGGTCGCGGTCATCATCGAGTCCAATCGAGACCACTCTCTCGCCCAGGCGGAACACCGTGCCCAGTTGCCGCAATTGAAAGCAAAGGCTCTCGACGATTTCCCGGTCGGCAAAATCCAGTAGCACCGGACGTTGATCCAGCAGAGTGACCTTCACCCCCAGCGCCGCAAACATCGACGCGTACTCCAGGCCGATGATGCCCGCACCCACCACAATCAGTTCCCGCGGCAGATCCTGCAGCTCGTGCACCTGGTCGGAGTCGAAGATCCGTTTGCCGTCAATGGGAATCTGCGCGTCGTGCGCCGGCCGCGTGCCGCAGGCGATCACGAAGTTGGCCCCTTCGAGAATGGTTAATCCGCTATCGTTCGCCACCTCCACGGTGTGGTCGCCAGTGAAACGCCCACTGCCCTCAAAGACAGCCACGCGATTCCGGCGTAACTGCGACTTGATCACTTCGATCTCGCGCCCCATGACCGCCTCGGCGCGAAACACCAGGTCCTGCATGCAGATGTTGTCTTTCAGAGCATAGCCGCGGCCGTAGAACGAACGCTGGCGCAGACCGCTGAGATACAGGATCGCCTCGCGCAACGTTTTGCTGGGAATCGTACCGGTATTGACGCAAACCCCACCGATGCTGCGCTTGCGCTCGATGACGGCGACTTTCTTGCGCAACTTTGCCGCGCAAATCGCAGCCTTCTGTCCGGCAGGACCGCTGCCGATCACCACCAGGTCAAACGAATTGTTGCCGCTACCTTGCATACTGATATCGAAGCGTTGACCGGAAGCTGATAACCCGGGTGCCGACACCGAATGCTGATGCCCAGAGCCTTGAAGCTACCACCATTTTCAGGCGAACGGAAGCCGAACGCTTCCCGCAATCCGTCTATCACAGGAATTTGATCTAACTGTCTTCGAGCGCTAAACGCCAGCCTAAAGTGAGAAGCACTAGCCTACGATGGTTCGATCCGTCTCGCCCCCCGCCAGCCCTGCGATATACTTTTATGTTTGTTCATCCGCGTTCTTCATCTCTAGTACGCGATGGTCTTCTCAAAAAAGGAGTATCTCTCCATGTCATCTACGGCCATTTCTTATGCCCGCGAAAATCAACCCCGATTCCTCAACGAGCTCAAAGACTTCCTGCGTATTCCCAGCGTCAGTACCGCCGACGAGCACAAGGGCGACGTCCAAAAAGCCGCACAGCTTGTCGCCGACGACCTGAAGCGGATCGGCTTCGAGAATGTCGAAATCATCGCAACCAAAGGTCACCCGCTGGTTTACGCCGACTGGCTCCACGCCGCCGGCAAGCCAACGGCACTCTGCTATGCCCACTACGACGTCCAACCCGCCGAACCGCTGGACGAATGGCTCACCCCGCCGTTCGAGCCGACGGAGCGCAACCAGAACATCTACGCCCGCGGCGCGGTCGACGACAAGGGCCAGCTCTGGATGCAGCTCAAGGCATTCGAGTCCCTGTTCAAGGCCGGCGGTGGCAAGCTCCCCATCAACGTCAGGGTACTGATAGAAGGCGAGGAGGAAGTCGGCGGCGAGAGCATCGAAGAGTACGTCAAGAAAAATGCCACTTCGCCGAAACTCAAGGCGGACTTCGCCCTGGTGACCGACACCGAACTGTTCGCGCCTGACCTTCCTACCCTCTGCGTGGGCCTACGCGGACTGCTTTATACCGAACTGGAGGCCCAAGGCTCCAAGACCGACTTACATTCCGGCGTTTACGGCGGCGCGGCACCCAACCCCCTGTTCGGACTGGTCGAAATCATCAGCAAGTTGAAGGATGCCGACGGCAAGATCCTGATCCCCGGCTTTTACGACGACGTGCAGAAGCCGACTGACGACGAACTGAAGGCTTGGGCGAGCCTGCCGTTCAACGAAGAGGAGTACCGCAAAAGCGAAGTGGGATCGAATGTCTTGACCGGCGAGCCCGGCTATTCGGTGTTGTACCGCACCTGGGCCCGTCCTACGTTGGAAGTCCACGGAATGCCCGGCGGCTTCACCGCTCCGGGCGCGAAAACGGTCATCCCAGCCCGCGCGTCAGCCAAGGTGTCGATGCGCCTGGTTCCCGACCAGGACGCCGACGACATCCTGAAGAAGTACACAGATTACGTAAAGAAGATCACGCCCAAGGGCATCTCGTTGAACATCAAGGTGCACAGCAAGGGGCCGGCCTGCGTGGTCAACACAGACAATCCGTACGCTCGGGCGTCAGTCAAAGCCATGCATGAAGTCTTCGGCAAAGACACGGTCTACATCCGCTCCGGCGGATCGATTCCGATCGTCACCCAGTTCGAGAAGGACTTGAAGATTCCCAGCATTATGATGGGCATGGGGCTGCCGGACGACAACCTGCACGCTCCCAACGAGAAGTTTCACATTCCGAACTTCTATCGCGGAATCGAGTCCATCATTCGTTTCTTCCAGCTTCTGGGCGAGGGTAAGTAGTAATCCTGGCGGAAAAAGAGAAGAAGTACGGGAGAGTTTCCGTGGACGCTCGCCCGTACTTCCGCTATGATCGAAGTTCCCCCCTTGGGTTGCCTTGGTATCCCAACGAACGTGTGACTGGAGGAAGAGTCCCCTTGCATCACTGTTTGTCGAGACGTACATGGCAGGCGATTCACCTATTGGCAATGTGCTTGCTGGCACTTGGCCTGCTAGGGATACCGCAGGTCGCCCGAGCGCAGTCGACAGGTGGCAACGATGCAGTTTCCGTCGCAGACCCACCTATTGCTTCCCTGGACACGGCCATCAATGCTCTTACCGCCACTGACCTCCAGGCCAGTGCGCCATCCGACAGCGCCGGCGCGAATGCCCAAAATGAGTCTTCGAGCCGCGGCCCCGCTGCTGGTAATGCCGTGCAGCTCGGCAATTCCTTTCAGCCGTCGTCCCCGCCCAATCCTTATTCAAGCAAGTTCGAGTGGAAGCCGGCGCTGGTGCAGTCGCTGGAAATGACCGTCTTCTACCACGCATGGCGCGCGGCGTTCGATCCGTCTCTGCGTTATGAGTTGGCCCACAAACCCTTCTTTCATGACTGGTTCGCATCCTACACCGACTATCACATGGACCGCTGGGGCGACGGAGACAGCTTCGTAGTCAACGACATCGGTCATCCGCTCGAAGGCGCGACCTATGGGCGCGTCATGCTGCAAAATATGCCCAAGAGCTTCGTGCCCATCGGCCGGCACAACGGGTACTGGAAGAGTCGATTCCTGGCGCTGGCGTGGATGACGGCATGGTCCACGCAATTTGAGATCGGTCCCCTGAGCGAGACCTCGTTCGGCAACCAGGGCGGTTTCACCTACGTCAACGGCTGCGGCACCTACAAGTATTGCCTGAACAACCCGCAGTACCCCAGTGCGCCGACCAATAACACGGGTTGGACGGACTTCGTCGTCACGCCAACCGTGGGCTTGGCTTGGATTCTCGGCGAAGACACCATCGACCGATTCATCGTGACCCCCATTGCACGTCAGCACCGAATCTTGGGCGGCCGAATTCTGCGCAGCGCGCTCGAGCCCAGCCGATCTTTCGCGGCGTTCTTCGCCGGCAAGTTCCCCTGGATGCTACCCGCGCCGGAGAACAACTTCGTCGTCAACCAGCGGCCTAAATCAGACAAAGTCGCGGATCACAACGAGGCTCCGTTGCAACATTGGGAAATTGGCACCCAGTACACCAATATCAGCTTACCAGTGCTGAAAGAAGGCTGCGCCACCGCCTGCCGCCAGAACCTCTCCGGGATGGGCTTCAACTTCGACTACAACTTCACCCGCAACTTCGGCTTCGATAGCGCACTCAATTTCCTTCCCGGGCAGGGCGGAACTAAGGGCATGATGCAGGGCCAGTACGGCCTGAAAGCGGGCGAGCGCTGGGAACACGTGGGCGTGTTCGCCAAGGTGCGCCCCGGCTTCATCTATTACGAGTAATGCCACGCCCGGACTTGGCTCAACAAGCCCCGCCAGCTTGGCTCGCTTCACCTGGGACTTCGGCGGTATTGTCGAGGTGTATACCCATCGCAACACGACTTTGCGATTGGACGTGGGAACGACTCTGGTGCGCTATTTGGCCAATTATCCCGATCCAAACATGTCGGAGATCGGCTCGGTGCAGTCCAACCAGTACTACACCAATCAGGGCAACTTCCAGGTCTCCACGGCTTACGTTTACCGGTTCTAAGCAGCCTTGAAGGCTTCTGAAGACGAGACGTGGCGGCTCCCATTGTGACCAATCTGCTCAAACTTGGTTGGATGGTTACGCGGTTCTCTGGAAACCTGCTCTTGCTTGGTTTAGCTGATAACTAACGGCTGATAGCTGACAGCATTCTTGCGCGTCGCTCACGGCAGGTCCAGGTACCTCTCTGTGCCTGATGACTGATGCGGCACCCCTCAACTCTTTGCACTTGAGTTAGATACCAAGCTTGCCTACACTAAAAGCTGCTCTAGCGGTTCTCCCTTCCTCGGATTTCCTCCTCTTCGCCGGATTTGCGGGTGACTGCTGCATCTCGGGTGCAATATGATGTGGTTTCCACAGTTGGGGCACAAAATGTAGGGTTTTATATCTTGACCCCTCCCGCGTTCGCCGTTACAGTTGCTTTGGTCCACGGCAATGTGGGAGCTTTTCTCAAGCCCTTGCGCCCCGTTTGTACGAACCCGCCGTCTACCCGGAAGCCGGCGATCCGCAGTCGAATTCCAGGGCCGTCGTGGAGCGTCAGGTGTCACTGTCAGGCGGTTCGGGCAGGTAACGTAAGGAGTAGAAGTTGCTCAAACTGAAGAAGCTACAAATTCTCGGATTCAAGTCGTTCTGCGACCGCACCGAACTGAAGTTCCAGGGCGACGGCATTGCCGCCATCGTCGGTCCCAACGGCTGCGGAAAGTCGAACATCTCGGACTCCATCTCCTGGGTGCTGGGCGAACAGTCGGCCCGTTTGCTGCGCGGCGTCAACATGCAGGACGTCATCTTTGCGGGAACCCGCGACCGCAAGCCGACCGGTATGGCCGAGGTCACCCTGACGCTGGTCGACCCCGAGGTCTACGGTGACGTGGGCGAGCCCGAGATCGACCTGCAGGACAACCTGCCCGACGACTGGGACGAGTCGGCCTTGCGCACCGCCAGCGCCGAAGACGCCGAACGCTACACTGAGGAAGTGCGGCCTGGACCAGATGAAGCCGAGGCCGAAACATCTGCGGAAGATACGCGGAGCGAAACCTCCGCTGCGACCGGTGAGCATAGCAACGGGGCGCCCCAAGTCGTACTAAAGATTCGTCGCCGCAAATTTAAGCGCAGCTTCAAGGCAGGAGAGATTGCGGTCACCCGCCGGCTGTTCCGCTCCGGCGAGAGCGAGTATCTGTTGAACGGCAAGCTGTGCCGCCTGCGCGACATCCAGGACATCTTCATGGGCACTGGCCTGGGCCCCGAGTCCTACGCCATCATTGAGCAGGGACGCATTGGCCAGATCCTCAGTAGCAAGCCAACCGACCGCCGCGCCATCATCGAAGAGGCCGCCGGCATCACCAAGTTCAAGACCCGCAAGCGTCTGGCGGAAGCGCGCCTGGAAGACGCCCGGCAAAACCTGGCTCGCATCAACGACATCTTCGACGAAGTCACGCGCCAGATGAATTCGCTCAAGCGCCAGGCCGGCAAGGCCGAGCGCTATGCCAAGCTGCGCGACGAAATGCGCGCCAAGTTGCGCGTGGTGCTGGCCAGCAAGTTCGCGCAACTCGACTCCGAATCGGCTGCGCTGGAGGCGCAACTGGCGGAGATTTCGCAAGAGATGCGCGTCAAGAGCGAGGCCGTGCAACAAATGGAGAACGAGCACGGAGAGCGCACCCAGCGTGGCTACGCTGTCGAGCACGAAGCGCAAGAGAACCGCGAGAAGCTGAACACGCTCGCTATCGAGATCGACCGGGCGACCGCCCGCAAGCGCACCAACGAGGAGCGCTGCGCCGAACTCGATGCCCGATCGGCCGGAGCCCGTGCCGAGATCGGCAGCACCGAAGAACAGCTTGCCCGCTTGCAGCAGGAACTGGACGTGAATCGCGCCACCCTCGAGTCGGCCAATGCCGACACCAGCGCCGCGCAAACCGAACTACAGGAAAAACAGCAGGAAGCCTTGGCTGCCTCGGCTGCGTTGATGGACGTGGAGCGGCAGCAGGAGCAGCGCCGCGATCACATCATGCAGCTTGTCTCCTCGGCATCGTCGGTACGCAACCGAGTGGCGCAGTCCGAAGAGCGCATGGCCGCACTTGGCCGCGAATCGCAACGGCTGCACTCCGAAGCCGCCGCAGCCAACCAGCAACTCGAGTCCTTCGGCGGTCAGCGCGGCCAGCTACGCCTGGAGTTTGAATCGGCCTCGCAGCGCGTCAGTGCTCTGTCGCAGCAAATTGCCGAAGCCCGGCAGAAAATCGACGCCTTGCGCGCATCCGAGACTACCTCGAAGCGGCATCTCGATTCCCTGCGCGCCGAGTACGCCACCCTCATAGGGCGGCGCAGCTCGCTGGAAGCCGTCATTGCCGAGCATGGCTACTCCACCGAGTCGGTCCGCAAGCTGCTCAAGTCGGGCGCGCTCACCGGCGGGCATGCTCCCGCTGGCGTGCTTGCCGACTTCCTCGAAGTGGAAGACCGCTACGAGCACGTGGTGGATGACTTCCTGCGTGACGAACTCAACTACATCGTCGTGAAATCATGGGGCGCCGCCGATGAGGGCTTGCAACTGTTGCGCTCCGATGTCGATGGCCGCGCCACCTTCCTGGTTCATCCCGAGGATTCGCAGGCCAAGTTCTCGTTCCTCATGGACGAGGCATCGCAGACCAGGCCGCGGCTCGATAGCGTTGTGCCGCTCAAGAACTGCATCCGCGTGCTCAACGGCTTCGGCAAGTCCCTCGAGGTGATCCTGCCCAAGCTGGGCCACGGGTTCATCGTGCCCGATGCAAACATCGGCCGCGAGATGGCGCTGGAAAATCCCGATGCCTTTTTCCTGTCGGGCTCTGGCGAGTGCTTCCACAACGTCACCGTAACCGGCGGCAAGCAGCGCACCGAGGGACCGCTCTCCATGAAGCGCGACCTGCGCGACGTGCTCAAGCAGATGGAGGATGTCGAAAGGTCAATCGGCCAGGAAGAGCTGCGAGTATCGGCACTGGCGCGTGAGATCGGCGACCTCACCACACTGCTGCAGCGGCTGGAAGACGAGAAGCGCGAAGCCGAACGCCAGGCGATGACGTCGGGACACACGCTTAGCCAACTCGACAACGAGATGGCGCGCGTCCGTGAGCGGCTGGCAACTTACGAAGCCGAACTACAACGTGTCACGGCCGACCATGCCGAGTGTGAGCAGTTCATCGCGGCCCAACGCACCGAGCTTGCCGAGCACGAGCAGAGACAGCAGGCGCTCGAAGCCGAACTGCAGCAGGCCCAGGGGAACTTGGAAGGCTTCCGTTTGCGGCGTGACGAAGCCGCCCAACAAGCGACGGAAGTGCGTGCCCGCGTAGCCACGTTGGAGGAACGCCGCCGCGGCGCCATGGCCAACGTCCAGCGGATCGAAGCCATGCTGGCGGAAGTCTCCGCACGGCTGGACAAGCTGCAAGCGCAGATCGAATCGGCAGCCGCGGAGAAGCAGCAGCGCGAGTTGGAAAACCAGCGCCTCTCGGAACAGGTCGTTCTGTACTCCTCTGAGCGCGAAACCGCCCAGCAACGCGACCGCGAGCTGACCGAAGAACTACAGACCGTCCGCGAACGCCTGGCCGCCCTCGACGAAGACTTGAAAACTCTGCGCCTGGCGCTCGATGCAGCCCGCGACCGCCGTGGCGAACTCGCGGCAGAGCAGGCCCGCGTGCTGGCCGACGCCATCCACATGGCGGAAACCTGCGTGCAGGAGTTGAGCGTTGAGCGCGACCTGCTGATGCAAGACGATACCCTGCTCCGGCTGACCGGTGAAGAACTCGTCAGCGAAGAGTCGGCTTACAAGGACATGCGAGCCCGGCTGGAGAGCATGGGGCCGGTGAACATGATGGCGCTGGAAGAATATAACGAGACGGCGCAGCGGCATCAGTTCCTCGAAACCCAGCGTCAGGACCTGCTGCAATCGATCGAGAACACGCAGAATACGATCAAGGAGATTGAAACTGTCTCGCGGCAGAAGTTCGAGGAGGCCTTCCACGCTATCAACGACAACTTCAGCCGGACCTTCACCAAGCTATTCGGCGGCGGCCAGGGCTTCATGCGCCTCACCGATCAGGAGAATTCCGCCGAGAGCGGCATCGACGTGGTGGCGTCACCTCCCGGCAAGAAGCTGCAAAATGTCCTGCTGCTCTCCGGTGGTGAGAAAGCGCTTACCGCTTTCGCGTTGCTGGTCGGCATCTTCCAGTACGTGCCCAGTCCGTTTTGCATTCTCGACGAGGTCGATGCGCCGCTCGACGAGGCCAACATCGGACGCTTCACTGAACTGGTGCGCGAGATGAGTTCGCAGACCCAGTTCATCATCATCACTCACAGCAAGAAGACGATGGGGATCGCACCGGTGATGTACGGCGTAACCATGCAGGAGCCCGGCGTGTCGAAGTTAGTGTCGGTGCGCTTCCACGAGGAATCCCCCCGGCTCGCCGCTGCGACCGCCTGATTCCCGGCATGCAAAAGCACAACATGGGGAGCTCAACGCTCCCCGTTTGTTGTTCGTTACAGAATTACTCTCCGGCGCCCTGCGTGCCGCTCGCCTTCGAGAACCGCAGTCGTTGCGAGGTCCCCTCGAAGTCTACCTCCTGCAGGGTGGGAACGCTGGTCTTGTTGCTCAGGACGACGGAAGTGTTGGTCGTCTTCTTGCCAAGTTCCTCCACCTGCGCTGGAGCCGACGCCATCTCCTTCTTGCCTTTCATGAAATTCACCTGCGCCGTCGAGCCGTTTTCGTCGTATTTCACGGTATAGGTGCCCGGTTGCAGCGTTGTGCCGTTCACCTGCGTCGGCGTCTGGAATGAAATGCTCTTGGAATGGCTCTCCGCAAACGCGCCTGCGTACAGAATGAGACACGCAACCAAAACGTAAATCGGGAAAAGGGTCTTCTTCAAGGTAATCTCCTACGTTGATTGGCGGTGCGCCGACGCCAGCAGCAGATCGTTGCCGCAACGCGGGCGCGTGACCACGGGAAAACGCCAGAATGGCTGATAGGGTTCGTTTCACGCCTGGGCCGCCAAACCGCTGGCGCAACGAATCGCTCATTCCCAATACATGTGACACAGCAACGCACAAAAAGGTTCTCTCACCAAGGTTGCTTGCCGTGAAAAAATAGCTTGAACTGGCAATCGATCTACTACTTCTGGCTCCAGACCTCCGTCAGACAGCAAAAAACGAGGGAGCGCCGCGCTCCCTCACTACCTCGGACGAACTCTCCGTCGGCTACTTACCGGCGCTGGCGGAAACGTTCTCGAAGGTGATGGCCGACGTCTGGCCTCCAAAGTCCATCTCGGCAATGCTCGGCACCTTGCCATCAGTGTTGTAAAAGATCTGGCTGGCGCCAACCTTCTTGTCGAGCGTTTTCACCTGCCCGCTGGCGCTGGCTACTTCCTTGCTGCCCTTGAGAAATTTCACTTGCGCCGTGGGGCCGTCAATATCGTACTTCACAACGTACTCACCGGCCGGTATGGTGGTGCCGTTGAGACTGGCATCCTGGGACAGGATGGCGGTTGCAGAACGTGTCTTGGCGAGAGCTGCGGTGGAGAGTGTAACGGCTAACAACAACAGGGCTGCGCGGGACAGAATACGAGTCATTTGACCATCTCCTTGTTGGTTTTGGCGGCCCGCTGCAGCAGGAGCTTCTCGCTTTCCCGGCTGCGCTGCTACAATTCCTGCCGGGGTTGAACAGCGAGGGTGCGCCTCTAAGCCTCCCTGTCGCGTGTGTCGCCTGGGCCGCCAAACCGCTGGCGAAAACACTCTGTCCAACCCCGTCTCTCGTTCTTTGCAAGGCTTGGCGCCTACGCCAGAGCCTTCCCACCTGTACGTGAGCTGCGTTTGATAAGTTCGCTTCTTTCGCAACCTTCACGTGATAGTGAGACGATTCGCGCAACTTGCGGTGAGCACAATCGCCGCACACTCACGTCCTGCGCTTTGCCCTCGCAGGCCCGCGGGAAATCGCGTCGGCGCAGCAACTCATCACGCTTTGGGGTTTCTGGCCTGAAATCGCATGGGATGGAAGTACAGAAAAGTGCGGCGAGTAGTTGCAAACCTGCGGTGAAACAAAGACGCATCCCCGGGCGACTGCCAACCAAATGGCCCGGTTTTCGACCAGGGCCGCACTTGGTCGCGCTGTTCGCCTAGCTGTTTGCGCTCTTGCTGAAGTCCGTTCTGGAGAGCGGCAGCTCTCGCACCCGTTTTCCCGTCGCCGCGTAAAGCGCATTGCACAATGCGGGCACGAATGGCGGCACGCCCGGCTCTCCCACCCCGGCCGGCGCAGCGTCGCTCTCTACCAGATAGACATTGGTGTGATACGGGGCCTCGTTGATGCGCGCCACCTGGTAGTCGTTGAAATTCGACTGCACGATCGCGCCATCCTTGGCGGTGATCTCGCCGCTGCGGGCGATGCTGGTGCCGAACACCGCCGCGCCTTCGAATTGCGCCCGTGTGCGGTCTGGATTGATGACTGTCCCCGCGTCCACCGCATAGTCGACTTGCGGTATGCGAATTTCCCCGTCACCGTTGACCTCAACCTTTACCACGCAGGCGACGTAGGTCAGGAAGCTGCGATGCGCGGCAATGCCGTAGCCCACGCCATTGCCCGGCTTTGCATTGCCCCATCCCGATTTCTCCGCTGCCAGCTCAATTACGTGGCGCAAGCGGCCAGTGTCGATTGGGTACTGCTCCAGCGAAGCGCCATAATTGGGATACTGCACACCCATCTCTTTCAGGTTGATGATGCGCGGTTGCCCAAGCAATTCGAGCATGTATTGCACGCGGTCGCGGCCCGCCGCAGCGGCAAGTTCATCGGTGAAGGTCTGAACCGCGAATGCCTGGTAAATGTTCGCCACCGAGCGGAGCCAGCCAATTCGCACATGCGCAGGAGCCGGACCGTTCTCGGCGCGCAGGCTGGCGATGTCATACGGAATATCCGTCCAGCCTTGCTGCATCTCGCCTGCGCCAGCCAACTCCGCCCCCGCCTGAAAGGTTGATCCGATGGGCGGAAACACGCTGCGTTGCAGCCATGCCGTCGGTCGACCGTTCGAAGCAACTGCCGCTTTCATGTGAGTCGCCGAAACCGTGTGGTAGTAATCGAACCGAATATCGTCTTCCCGCGTCCACACCACCTTCACTGGCTTGTCCACCTTCTTCGAGAGCACTGCCGCCTCCACCGCGTAATCCGGCTTTGATTTGCGGCCAAAACCGCCACCCAGCAGCGTGACGAAACAGAGCACGTTCTCTTTCGGAATACCCAGCGCCTTGCCCACGGAATCCTGCACCGCTTGCGGGTTCTGGGTACAAGTCCAAACCGTTACATGGTCACCTTGTACCTGCGCCAGCGCCATGGGAGGCTCCATCGAAGCATGCGCCAGATGCGGGATGTAGTAATCCGCCTCCATCACCTTCGCCGCTTTGGCGAACTCCGCATCAACGTCGCCCTGGTTGCGCCACACTTTTCCCGGTTTGCGCGCGGTTTCTTGCAACTGCTTCTTGAAGGTGTCCGAGTCGTAGACCGCGTTGGGGCCGTTGTCCCAGGTAATCTTCAACTGCTCGCGACCCTGCATGGCCGCCCAGGTGTTGTCGGCGATCACAGCCACTCCCCCTAGCGGCTGGAATTCACAGGGCGGTTTGAAAGTTTCGATCTGCACCGTTTCTTGCACACCGCGCACCTGCCTGGCCGCCGTATCATCCATGGACTTGACTGTTCCGCCCAGCACCGGCGGATGGGCCACAACCGCGTACACCATCTTCACCGGCTTGCCGTCGTCCGAGACAGTGGCATCGATGCCGAAATTCGCTTTGCCAGTACAGTAGTCGCGCAGATCGTAAGGGTTCTCGCCCTTGCCAATGTAGTGCCACTGATTGCGCGGACGAAAGAGCAGCTCCGACGTCTTCGGCACCGGCAGCTTGGCTGCAGCGCCAGCCAGTTGTCCATAGCCCAGTTTGCGCCCGGAAGCAGGATGCACTACCTGGTGCAGTTCCGTATTACAGTCCTCCGGAGAAACGCCCCACTGCTGTGCCGCCGCACGAATGAGCATGAGTCGCGCCGTCGCGCCGGCTTCGCGCATTGGCTGAAAGAATTCGCGTACCGACTTCGACCCGTCGGTATCCTGCGAGCCATAGGCCGGATTGCCCACGCCCTGCTTGATCTTTACTCGTGCCCAGTCCGCGTCGAGTTCGTCGGCTAGGATCAGCGGCACCGACGTGCGGCTGCTGGTTCCCATCTCCGAACGGTGCGCAATGATCCACACCGTTCCGTCGGATTCGATTCCGACATACACGCTGGGATGGAACGGAGCCGAATCCACCGGACTGATCGACGCGCCTTGCGCGCTCTCCGCCAGCGCGGCGGGTAAGTAGCGCACGGCCAGCACGAACGCTCCCGCCGAAAGCATGTTCTTCAGGAAACCGCGGCGGCCAACATTTTTTATCTCGATGATCGCGCTCATGCCTTCACCCCCGCCGCCTGCTTGATGGCCGCGCGGATGCGTTGGTACGTACCGCACCGGCAGATGTTGCCCGCCATGGCGTTTTCGATCTCCGTATCGTTGGGGCTGGGCTTCTCCGCCAGCAACGCGATCGCCTGCATGATCTGTCCCGACTGGCAGTATCCACACTGTGGGACGGCGTGCTCAATCCAGGCAACCTGGACCGGGTGCAATCCACTCTCCCCGCTGATTGCTTCGATAGTGACGATTTCCTGGTTGGCCACGCCGCTCATGGGCGTCAAACATGAGCGCACTGCCTTTCCGTTGCGATGCACCGTACAGGCGCCACACAGTCCTGCCCCGCAGCCAAACTTGGTGCCGGTCAGGCCGGCGATGTCACGGACATACCACAGCAACGGCATGCTGGGATCGCCGTCAAACGTTTGCTCTTTGCCGTTGAGCTTGAAGCGAATCGTCATCACGAACCCTCGTACAGCGGATGCGACAGCCAACAGGTTAAGGCGCACAGCGAATCGGGCGCACCGGCTCAAGCGAATATGCGTTGTCTAGCTCGCGACGGCGCGCTGGCTCCAGCCATTGCGCTCGCGCAGCGAGGTGATGTGTGCGGTGTGATGCGCGGAATGCCAGGCATACAGTGCCAGCATACGGTCGAGCGTGAGCAAGCCTAGCTCGGGATGGCGCAGAGTGCGAGCAAACTCAGCCGGTTCCATGAGACGCAAGAGATTGACCCAGCGCGCGTGCAGCGCTTCCACCAGCTGCAAGGAAACCTCGATTGGAGTTTCTTTGTTGTCGGGCAGCTTGGCCCAGAGATCTTCCTTGTAGGTTTTGATAGTCGGCTCGAACTCCGTCAGCGCCAGCTTAAACCGCATATAGGCGTTCATGTGGCTGTCCGCCACGTGGTGCACCACTTGCCGCACCGTCCAGCCCTCCGGACGATAGGGGGTGTCGAGCTGTTCTTCGTGCAAGCCCTTCACCGCGGCCCGCAAATTAGACGGCAGCTTCGCCAGCGCGTCAATGGAGTGGACGCGTCGCTTCGCCATCTGCTCTTCGCTCTCGGGCGGAACCCAGTCGAACCTGCCGATCGGATAACGTAAGTCTGCCATTCCCCACCTCACCTCCAGCAGATTTGCCAACCAGTTTAGTCGATTCCGTGGACCATCGCCGCGGGCAGCATTTCCAAACGGCAGGGACCAGGCAATCCTCCCGATGCCGCGGTGGCTGGCCCACTCTCGGTTTCTTCCGCCAGCATATCCCCGCCGCCCTTGGGCTTGGGCTTTGCTTGTGCTGCTGGAGTTGGCTTTGCCGCAACCGACACCGTCCCGCAGATAAGCGTCGCCCGCCGCACCACATGCCCCTGCGACTTCGCCGGAAACTTCATGGGCACACTCAGATTCTTGAGCATCTCGGTAAACGCGCGAAAACTCTCTTCCCCTTTGACAAACTTTACGTCCTCGACCTTCTCCGGACTGATCAGCAGCAGGAAGTCGGCGCTTCCCTGCTGCGTCGCGTCCAACTTGATGGTTCGCTGCGCCTTCAACTCCTTGCGCGCATCCTCGATCTTTCGCTCCAGGCCACCGGTTACGCCCAGCAGTGCCAGTTTCGACTTGGCTGTGTAACTAGGGCTGTCGGCCGCCAGCGCCAGGATGTAGTCGTGTGCCGCTTCGTCGCGCTTTCCTCGGATCTCGGCGATCTCCCCGAGGTGTTCCGCTTCCGCTCCACTTCCGCTGGCCAGCCAGGCAGGGCGAATGTAGTCCTCGGCTTCATCCAGATTGCCGAGCTTAAAAGTTACCCAGCCCTTGGTATCCCACACATTGAAGAGCATGAGAGAGGTGGCCAGGTCGGCGGGCCGTACGCCATCCAGCTTGACGTCGCGAAGCTGTGTCTCCAATGCGTTGATGGCGGTGTCCGCGTAACGGTCGGCGCGCGGCAGTTGCACGCTCTGCTCCGCCAGCGAGTACGCGATGTTGTTCCACGTCAGCGGATTCGGGGCAAGGTTGGTGGCTCGCTCGAACTGGTTCAGTCCCCGCTGTGTCTGGTCGGTGGCAATGTACGCCTGCCCCAGGGCAATCAACAGTATTGGATTATTGGGCTGGATCGACACCGCCTTCTCCAATTCGGCCGCGGCCTCGGGAAATTGCTTGCGCTCCGAGTACAGGAATCCCAGATTCCCATGCGCATTCTGGTCGAGCGGATTGACCTCAATCTGCTTCTTAAACTGCTCAACGGCTTCGTCATACTTCTGCTGCCGTTCATAGGCCAGGCCCAGGTCGTTGTAAGCTTCCGGATCGTAGGCGTTGATTGCAATTTGCTTCTTGAAGGCTTCCACCGCCTTCTCGTCCTGGTTCAGACCCAGATACGCCTGTCCCAGCCCCGTCCACAGCCCTTTGTGTGAAGGGTCGTTCTTCTGGACCCGCTGCAGCAGCTCCACCGCGAGCTCATAGTTCCGGTTTTGCAGGGCTTGCACTCCCGACTCGAATAGTTCGTCGGCAGAAGAAGTCGCACTCAGCCCTGCGGTACCGGGAGATTTGTTCTCGAGCCTGATGTATTGCTCTTGGTCAGCATCGACGGTACGTCGAAATGCCGCCCAATCGTCGCGGCGGCTGTATGGCAACTCGCGCACCAGAATTTTCATTTCGCGCGTGGCCATGATGCGGTTGTCAACCATCGTGTAGCTCGAGTGGTATTCCGCATAATCGCGCTTCAGATCGACCGCCAGCGGAAGGTGCGCGACATACTTGTCAGGTAGCGTCAGCGTCATCTCCAGCCGGCCGTCCTGCGGTGAGCCTAGTTTGAGCGGCTTCCCGCTCTCGTCGTCGCTCTCGGAGGCTCCCAGACTGACATTGCTGAACGGCAGTGGCAGCTTGGGTTCCCGGGCCGACCAATCGAAATAGTTGCCTACCGCGACGTCGTAGCCCATCTGGAAGGCCACATCCGTGTTCGTCGGATCGACGATTTGCAGATTCGTGACTTCTCCTCCGCGCATCGCGGTATTGCGCAGCGTCGCTTCAAAGAAGTCCTTCCTCCGGTTGGCCGGAATCTGGCGCAGGGCGTAACGGATCAGCAACTCGTTGTCGCCTCGCACAGTAGTACTCACATGTGCCGTGAGCTTCCCGGTGTCGTTCAGGGCTCCCGTGATCTGCACCCGGTCAAAAGCCGGGAAAGGCAGATCGGCAGGCGTCCGCACCAGCTCCGGCTTGCCGCCGGGAGGAATCGCTAGCGCCAGCTTATCGCGCAGCGAATACGACAGCATGCGAAACGGCGCAACGCCGCTGGTGCTGTCCAGCCAGATTTCCTGCCCGCCCACGGGAACGCGGGTGATGACGTGATCGAATTGCGACGGCGACGGGATGTCCGGATCGATGTTCCTCTCGGCGTTGATCAACACCGAAGTTGCGGTGAAACCCTCCGCTTGCAGCAGCGCCGCCAACAGCGTGTTCTTGTCCTTGCAGTCGCCATAGCCAAGGTTGAGGACCTCGCTTGCCGCGTGCGGCTGATAACGTCCCAAGCCAAACGACAGGCTGACGTAGCGATAATCGTGGGACACGTAGTCGTATAGCGCCTTCACCTTGGCCATGTCATCTGTCTTGCCTTCGGTCAGGCTCTCGGCTTTGGCTTTGATCGCCTCGTTCGGCTGCCGGCGGTCGGCTTCCAGGGTCCCGTACCAGTCGCCCAGTTGCTGCCAGCTTTGGAAGGTCGTCAGTTGCACAGAAGGTATTTCATCCGGATCGCGGCCGCGTTTCTTCGTCTTCTTGGCGTCGTCTTCGTCCTTGAGATGAGAGTGCGTCCAGCGATAGATACGGCGATCCCCCTCCACGGTCGTTGTGGGCTCGTAGCCCGGCTTGGTCTTGAGCTTCAGCTCCCGGTCCTTCGGAACATTGATCTCCAACTGCTCATCCAGCACAATGCCGCGCTCCGTGAAGTTGTGGCTTGTCCAGAATTGTCCCGGCGCCAGAGGATTTACGATGGTGCGAACATACTGGTACTCCAGCGTGTCGCCGGGCCGCAGCGCAGGCACGCTGATGTGCTTCTGGTGATAGTCGGTGTAGACCGGGGCGTCCGGAATCGTCAGGTCCTGGATGGCCGACTCTTGCGCAGTGACCACGCGTACCGTCCGCCTTTAGTACGCGCACATAGTTGATCTGAAGCTGATCGCTGAGCGCGCTGTATCCGACTTTAAGCTGCCCCAGCGCCTGCACTCCACTCTCACTCATCACCTTGATGCGCGCCTCCAGCTCTTCTTTGCCCGTGCCGTCGTTCTCAAAGCGCATCGACTGGCGATAGTGCTCCACCACATACGCCTCCTGTGAGTAGTCAGGAGAAGAGGGAGCCTGCGCTGGCCCTGCTTGCTCAGTGTCTTTGACCGGAGCGGACTGCGTGGTCGTCGGGCTGGTAGCCGGCGGCACGCGCGCGGGAGCGGGCCCGGTAGCGGCCGGCTCCTGTGCCCGCGAAGTTGAGATCACTATGACAACAACGAAAACGAAGATGAGTCCGACCCGATTGCGGTTCATACCTGTATGAGTGTAGGCCTATCCCATGCTACACATCGAGGAAGGGAATTCGCCCGCGCTGGGCTTCCTGTTCTTGGCCCCTGTTATAGCCTGTCGCTCAGGAACTCGCTCGGAGGCCACGGGCCGCTGAGACGCAAACGCACGCCTTCCGAAGGTCCGGCGCTCCGCAACGATGCTACAAAGCGTTCCCGTTCGTGGCGCGACACCAGCGCGAACCAGCGATGCGTCTTCCGGTCTTGCCTGGTCCGCCATTCCCGAACCGTGTCGCCCGCCACCGCCTTCAGCTTCGAATCCAGTGTGGAAACGCGCGATAAGCGTCTGCTGCGCGTCGCTGCAGATATTCCCGCCCACTTACCGGGGTCGCAGTATCGGCGTTCCCGTCAGCTTCCCAACTAGCAATCAGCTCATACTGGACTGCGTCACCCATGCGCAGAAAAGCGTCGCAGTAGAATCCTGCCTGTCCGCGGATTTGCAGTTCCAGGGCCTCTTCGTTCTCGAGCAGCGTCGGAAAGTGAAATGGAATCGGCGTGGTTCTCGCCAGCACTTCGCGCAGCACCTGCTGAAATGACGCTGCCGCTTTCTTGAGCGAATCCGAGTCCCCAAGGCAAACTGCCGGATCGGTAATCTCCCCAAAGTAGGCACGCAACCGCGCTGTCTCTTTCGTGCGGACGGCAACGTCGCATACACCTGTCGTGACCAGCACGATCTCAGCTTGCATCGGAGTGACGCAGTAAAGCAGGAGAGCCATTTGTATGGTTAGGATGCCTTTCGCACTGTCAGGCAGCGCTGAGTCTGCAGCCATGCATGGCTGCATCGTTTCAATGCACGTGACCGCCCGCAAACGAATACGGTGGCCACGGCCCGCTGCAGTCGATGCGCCGCCGCTCGTGCCACTTCGCTGCATACTTTCGCAGCACCGACTCGAACTTCTTCCGGTCTTTCCTGCGGATCAGAAACGCTCCGTTCCAGAGCAATCCCGGCTGATCGGCGCTCGCCGTCCCAGCCGGACTCGCCCCTTCTGCAACCGCACTCAGTGTCTCCACAAACTCCTGCACTTCGGTATCGACGGCGTGGCTATGTCTGGATTGAAGCGCCTGAGCCGTGCGCTTCATATAGCCATCGTCCTTGGTAGTCGCCTTTGTGACCACAGGCTGCAGAGCGAATACCTTCACACCCCATTCGTCGGCATCGGCAATGTGATCGAAGGCCTGCTGCAACGATTCGCGACGCTCACCCACATATTTCGCCAGCGACTCCTGGCTCGTGAACACAGTCCCAAAGCGGGCCGGCAGCAACGTCATATATTTCCCGATTTCCGCCACCACTTGTTGATGCCGCAATCCGGCTGTCACCAGCCACTGCAGGTCCTCCATCCGTCGCGGCAGGTTTTCCACAAACTCCTCGCGCGACACCCGGCTCAGCCAGCAAAGGTAGCCCTCGCAGGCGACCGCTTCGACTCTGGCCCACCCGTCAACCCCTTCCGCCAAGATCGGCGGTTCGGCAATCTCGTGCTGCTGCGCAACCCCATACACATAGAACGCGAACTCGTCCCTGGCGCTCTTGGACGCGCGCCTCTTCGCATCAGATTTCGCCTTCGCAGTTGCCATACCCGTGAACCGCTTCAATCCTTTGCCCCGCGATGATGGATCCCAATCGCGCGCGACTTCGCGACTCCACCGCTGCTTTGCAAGCGAAGCTAAGTGTACGGTGCGTTGCCAGCGTCTTTCAACCGCGCTTGCCAAGCTTCACGCGATTTGTGGTACCGAACTGGCGCGCAAATAAGGTTGCGGCCGTTCACACTCGTTTCCGTCGGTCCCTGAGCTTCGTCGGGAGATCTCCGCACTTTACACATCTTCACCCAGCTGCATCGAACCCATTGACGCAATGGAATGTGATATCTTCCCCACAAGACTAGGACTATTATCATAGGCAGTTGGAGTGAACCATGGCGAGCCAAGGTCCCTCAGTCGAACCCTACGTGCTGACCTCGTGGAAGGAGATCGCGCAATACATGGGAAAGGGAGTGCGGACCGTGCAGCGCTGGGAGCAGCGCCACGGGTTGCCCGTGCGGCGCCCAATTGGTGCCGATCGCAAGGGCACAGTACTCGCGCGCCGCAGCGATTTGGACGCCTGGTTATCGT
Source organism: uncultured Acidobacteriaceae bacterium (assembly GCA_963798275.1). GTDB lineage: Bacteria > Acidobacteriota > Terriglobia > Terriglobales > Acidobacteriaceae > CAWCTB01. The sequence continues at coordinate 88,880 of CAWCTB010000023.1, read as the reverse complement.
CTGGTTGGGTGGCTAAGTCCGCTCGCGATGGGTCGCAGGTCAATGGCTCGACACAACCGATTTTTTCCACGCTCTCCGTTCTCAGTGAACGTCTTCGGACGGCCGAAGCGCTGCGTAACGCCAATCAGGAACTCTTGGAGCAATTCCGGCAGGCTCTCAGCCAACTGACCCAGACTTGCAGCCGTCTGCGCCGGCGGGAGTGGGAAGGTACCGCCCCAATCAGTGCCGCCTCAAAGAACTCCTTCGATCAGAGTTCGCCAGCAGCTTGCACCCGCGACCCGAAGCGGATCGCTTAGCGAACAGTCCCGAGCGGCTCAAGCCTTCACGCCAATGGTGCAGCGTCGATCTTCAAGCTCTTGACCAAATATCGCCTTTCCGGCTTACCAGTATCACGCCATCGACGATGGAAATCGCCCAAGCGATCAGCGAGGTGGAATATACAAGGTGGGAATATAATCGCCGATCGCGACGTTTTCCTTGCGCCGGTCAGCCTCTCAGCATAGCTTACGAAGTAGTAATCTTCTTGAGCCGTGAGGCTCCGAGCCTTTCATGACCCCCACGAAGAGTCTCCGAAAGCCTGATCCGAAGAGCCCGCCGTCGATCGCTGCCCGAGGTTCCACCAAAAAAAATGCGACGGACTCAACCACCCGCCAGCCGACCAGGACCTTCCCCATCGTAGGCATCGGCGCTTCCGCCGGAGGCCTCGAGGCCTTCACGGCGCTCTTGAAGGCCTTGCCGCCAAACCTCAACATGGCGTTCATCCTGGTGCCTCACCTCGATCCCTCGCGGGAGAGTGCCTTCACCCAGATCCTTTCCCGGACTACCCAGATGCCCGTGCTGGAGGCCCAGGACGGCCTGCAAGTGGCGCCAAACCATGTTTACGTCATTCCTCCCAAATGCGAGCTGCGCATTTTGGATGGAACCTTGCGCCTGGCCGACCGCCACGAACCACGCCTGGTGAACACAACCATTGATGTGTTTCTACGGTCGCTGGCCGAAGCCCACGGCAGTAACGCGATTGGCATTGTTTTGTCCGGCACCGCTTCCGACGGAACCATTGGACTCGCCGCGGTCAAAAGTGAGGGCGGCATCACCTTCGCTCAGGACTCCGGCTCGGCCAAGTACGATGGTATGCCGGCCAGCGCGATTGCCGCCGGCTGCGTGGATTTCGTGCTGCCCCCGGAAGCCATCGCCCGGGAGCTCGCCCGCATCCGCAAACATCCCTACGTGACCGGTTCGCCGCTGCACGAAACCAGGCCCGGCGGTGCGGCTAGCGACGTCCAGATGGGCCAGATTTTCCGCCTGTTGCGGCGCGCTACCAAGGTGGATTTCTCCGAATACAAGCCGCCCACCATTGCCCGCCGCATTCACCGCCGCATGGTGCTGCACAAAATCCACAAGCTGAGCGAATACATTTCGCTTCTCCACCGGGACCGCAACGAAGTCCATGCCCTGTATCAAGACCTGCTGATCAACGTCACCAGCTTCTTCCGCAATCCCGAGGCATTCGACATCTTGAAAGAGCTGGTATACCCGGCCATCCTGCAGGCTCGCACCTCGCCATCCATGCCGATTCGCATCTGGGTGCCGGGATGCTCCACCGGAGAGGAAACCTACTCGCATGCCATTTCGCTGGTGGAATATCTCGGCGAGGAGCGTTCCGAGGTTCCCATCCAGATTTTCGGAACGGATTTAAGTGAGGCCGCGATTCGCCAAGCCAGGTCGGGAATCTACAAGGAGAGCATCGAGGCAGACCTGACGCCTCAGCGTCTGCGCCGCTTCTTCCACAAGACCGACGGGGTCTACCAGATCAGCAAAACCATTCGCGATTTATGTATATTTTCCACGCAGAACATTTTTGGCGATCCTCCCTTTTCGCGCCTCGACCTGGTCAGTTGCAGGAATGTGATGATTTATCTTGGCCAGTCTTTGCAGAAAAAGGTGATTCCGATCTTTCACTATGCCTTGAAGCCCACCGGGTTTCTGATGATTGGAAGCACGGAAGGACTGCTGGGCGCAGGCTCGGATCTTTTTGATATGGCTGACAAAAGGCAGAAAATCTATCGAAAGAAACTGGTAGCAACCCCCGTTATGTCCGGGTTTGCCATGGTCCCAGGCAACGGCGATGCCGACGCTGAGCTCCCGCTTCCTCCACCCAGACCCGCTGACGGCGTGAGGGTGCCCCCGGAATTGCAGCGCGAGGCAGACCGGCTGCTGCTGGCGAAGTATGCGCCGCCGGCTGTCGTGGTCAACGAGCAGCTCGACATCCTCCAGACCCGGGGCCATACCGGCCGCTTCCTGGAGCTGCCCGGCGGCAAGGCCAGCCTCAACCTGATGAAGATGGCTCGTCCCAGTCTGCTGTTCGAACTGCAATCGGCCATAGAGCAGGCTCGCAAGACCAGTGCGGAAACCGTGCGCCGCGCGGCCACCGCCGAAAACAACGGAAATCCGTCGCTGCTGACCATCCGGGTCGTGCCCTTCAAAGCGCCGTTGCAGAGCGAGTTCAGTTTTCTTATCGCCTTCGAACCTCCTGTGCCTGACGCTTCACCCGGCGCCGTCGGGCCGGCGCAATCCGGGGATGGTACTCCCTTAACGGAGAACGAACGGCAGGCCCGGGACCAGGAGATTGCGTACCTAAAGCAGGAGTTGGGGGCAACCAGGGAGTATCTGCAGTCCATCATCGAAACTCACGAGACTACCAACGAAGAACTCCAGTCGGCCAATGAAGAAATTCAATCTGCCAATGAGGAGTTGCAGAGCACCAACGAGGAACTGCAGACTTCCAAAGAAGAGCTGGAATCGGCCAATGAAGAACTGCACACCGTCAATGAAGAGATGCAGCATCGCAACGAGTTGCTGACCCAGTTAAACAACGATCTCACCAACCTGCTCAACAGCGTGAACCTGCCCTTGGTACTGGTGGGGGCCGATCTGAGCGTCCGCCGCTTTAATCCCCAGGCAGCCACCGTGTTGGGCTTCATGGCAAACGACATCGGACGTCCCGTGCCACGGCTCAAGCTGAAGATCGACGTCAACTACCTGGAGCAGATGATGCTCGACGTCATGCAGCAGGTCCAGCCCAGGCAATTCGAGTTGCAGGACAACCAGGGCCGCTGGTGCAACTTCCGCGTCACCCCGTACCGCACCTTGGATAACCGCATCGACGGTGTGGTGCTCAGCGTCGTTGACATCGACGACTTGCGGAAGAAGGAAAATTCCAGGAGCAAGACCGCTGCCAAGACCGCGCTGAAGAAATCAAAGCGCAAGTAATCACGCCGACAGCTACGGGAAAAACGACCTAATCGAGTAGGGCAGGCACTCAGAGCTTGCCCGAGCGCAGCCTAAGGGCAGAAAGCAAGCAAGGGGAGGGCGCCATGCCCTCCCCTCTCTTTTCATCTGGCTCTCCGAAGCGCAGCCTTAGTGCCGCCCGCCTCGTCCCCGTCCGCGGTCCCCGCCACGTCCGCCTCCGGGACCGCCACGACCGCCGCGATATCCGCCATCGCGGCGCGGGCCGCGATCACCGGCATGGGTGTCACGGTTGAAACTGGGTTCGGCTTCTTCGTCGGCCGCTTCATGTCCACCTTCGAAGGTCGCCACCGCGCCGCCTTCGCTCTCAGGGGCCGCTTCGCCGCCGCCCATCTTGGCGCGCTGCTCTTTCAGGATGGCTTTGCGCGACAGCTTGATGCGATTGCCTTCGACCGCCAGCACCTTTACCAGTACCTGGTCGCCTTCCTTCAGTTCGTCGCGAACGTCCTTGATGCGGTGCTCGGCGACTTCGCTGATGTGCAGCAGTCCATCGGTGCCCGGCAGGATTTCGACGAACGCGCCGAAGTCCGCCAGCCGCGTGACCTTGCCAAGGTAGGTCTTCCCGACTTCGGCGGTCGCGGTGATGTCGTTGATCATCTGGATGGCCTTGGCCGCCGCCTCCTGGTCGCTCGACGAGACGTTGACCTTGCCGCTGTCTTCGACATCGATCTTCACGCCCGGTCTGCTCGATGATGCCGCGGATGACCTTGCCTCCCGGTCCGATCAGGTCGCGAATCTTGTCGGTCGGAATCTGCAGCGTGTAGAAGCGCGGAGCAAACTCGCTGATCTTGGTGCGCGGCTCGGCGATGATCTCGTTCATCTTGTCGAGGATGAACAACCGTCCGCGGCGCGCCTGGTCGAGCGCCTCGCGCATGATCTGCGGCGTGATGCCCATCACCTTGATGTCCATCTGCAGCGCCGTAATGCCGTCGCGCGTGCCCGCCACCTTGAAGTCCATGTCGCCGTAGTGATCTTCCGCGCCGGCAATGTCGGTCAGGATGGCATACTCGTCGCCTTCCTTCACCAGTCCCATGGCCACACCCGCAACCGAAGCCTTCAGCGGAACGCCTGCGTCCATCATGCTGAGCGAAGCTCCGCAGACAGTCGCCATCGACGAAGAGCCGTTGGACTCGAGAATGTCCGAGACCACGCGCATCGCATACGGCCAGTCCGCTTCGCCGGGCAGCACCGCCGAGAGAGCGCGCTCGGCCAGAGCGCCGTGGCCAATCTCGCGGCGTCCGGCTCCGCGCAGGAACGCCACTTCACCCACCGAGAATGGCGGGAAGTTGTAGTGCAGCATGAAGCGCTTCTTGGCTTCGCCCTCGAAGGCTTCCAGCCGCTGCATGTCGTCGCCCGTGCCCAGCGTCGTGGTGACCAGCGCCTGGGTCTCGCCGCGGGTGAAGATCGCCGATCCGTGAGTGCGCGGCAGCACGCCGACTTCGATCCAGATATCGCGGATCTGGTCGAACTTGCGGCCATCCGGGCGGCGCTTCTCCTTGATCACCTGCTCGCGGAAGATGCGCTCGCGCAGCATTTCGAGGTAGCTCTTGCCCTTCTTGCGGCCTTCGTCGTCATCTTCGTCAAACGTGGCAAGGAACTCGTCCTTGAGCGCCTTGATCAGGCCATAGCTCTCGGTCTTGGGATACTTTTCGGTGTTCGACCGCATCCAGCAGGCGCTCGCCGTACTTGGAGCGCAGTTCGCTGACGTAAGCTTCGTCGATCACCGGCGGCTCGACCTTGCGCTTCTGCTTACCCACCTGCTTCTGCAGTTCGCTGATGGCGGCGCATATCTTCTTCATCTGCTCGTGGCCGAACTCGATGCCCTGCACGACGATCTCTTCCGACTCTTCGCGCGCGCCCGACTCGATCATCACGATGCCGTCGGCCGTGCCCACCACCATCAGGTTCATGGTGCCTTCGCGCTGCTCGTCATAGGTCGGGTTGATGACGAACTCACCGTTCGACCGGCCCACGCGCACCGCGCCAATAGGCCCATGGAATGGAATGTCGGAAACGCTGAGTGCCACCGAGGCGCCGTTGATGCCGGCGACATCCGGATCGTTCGTCGTGTCGGCCGACAGCACCATGGCGATGACCTGGGTCTCGCAGCGGAAGCCCTCAGGAAACAGCGGGCGGATGGGACGGTCGATCTGGCGGCTGGTCAGAATCTCGCGCTCGCTGGGACGTCCCTCGCGCTTGATGAAGCCGCCGGGGATACGTCCGGCAGCGTAGGTGTACTCGCGGTAGTCGACCGTGAGGGGGAAGAAGTCGATGCCCTCGCGGGGATCGGCGTTGGCGCAGGCGGTGGCGAGAACCACGTTGTCGCCGATGCGGACAATGCAGGAACCATGCGCCTGCTTGGCTAGTTTGCCGGTTTCGAAGTGAATGGATTTGCCGCCGTGCAGCTCAACAGTAATTTCGTGCTTCATTGATTGGATATTCCTTCCGTTCTGAGCGCAATCGATGGAGTCTCCGCTGTGCCGTGGGGTGAGAAATCAAGTCCGTAAGCAGTGCGTACGGCGGCGGAGAGAGTGCGAGAGGAAGCTTCGTGGCAAGAACTCGCGGACGCGTGCAACCAGATGCCATCGGGCATCCCTTCGTTGTCGCCGTTGAATCTTGCCATGGCAGTTGACGCATGAATGCGCCGTCCCCGGCAAGCGCTCGCATCGCGCCTGCGGGGAAGCTGTGGACACAGAATACGCTGCGTAGTTCAGGATAAGTCAGCCGCTGCAATGGTTACTTGCGGATGCCGAGTCTCTGAATGACGGCTTTGTAGCGTTCGGTATCGGACTTTCTGAGGTAGTCAAGCAAGCTGCGACGCCTGCTGACCATCATGAGAAGACCGCGCCGGGAGGCATGGTCTTTCTTATGCGCCTTGAAGTGCTCCGTCAATTCACCAATACGCTCGCTCAGAATCGCGATCTGCACCTCCGGCGAACCGGTGTCGGTCGCGTGCGTGCGATACTGGTCAATTACGGCAGTCTTTTTCTCTCGTGCTAACACTGAATCGGCTGCGCTCCTACTCTGTAATCGTATGTCGTTACGTTCAAAAGAATAACATGCCATTGCGATAACCGCAAAACCGGAGCTGATGCCACGCCCGCAACATTATCTTTAAGATCTTTACCCTGGGATTCGCGCTTGGCCTGTCGATCGGCCGCGTCGGCGTCTCGCCCATCTCATCCGCTGCCCGCGGTCACCGGTACCCTGGTCGCGTCCGTCGCGATGGCGGTTCCCTGCCGGTCTGCTAATCTGATCGGCTCACCATGCACTTTGCCCTAACGCTCATTGCGGCGCTCTGCGCACTGCTGGCCCTGGCCGGCGCAGGGTATTTTGCCGCGTGCATCTGGGCGGGACGACGTTTTCTGCGTTATGTCGCCAAGGACAAGCTGCCGGTGTTCGCTCCTCCGGTAAGCATTCTCAAGCCGCTGAAGGGCGTCGATCCTCACATGGATGCGGCCTTCCGCAGCCACTGTGTACTTGACTATCCGGAATACGAAGTGCTGTTCGGGGTCAGCGACCTGACCGACCCCGCTGCGGGGTTGGTCCGACAGTTGCAACAAGAGTTTCCGCAAAGGCAGTTGCGGATCGTGCATTGCCCCGAGCTGCTGGGTGCGAACGGCAAGATGAGCAACCTGACCCAGATGCTGCCGCAGGCACGCTACGAGCATGTCCTCATCAACGACAGCGACATCCTGGTCACGCCGGATTACCTGCGGCACGTCATGGCGCCATTTGCAAGTCCGCAAGTTGGGCTGGTTACCACGCTGTACCGCGCGATTGCCAACGCGACGCTGGGCTCCAGGCTCGAGGCGTTGGGCATCAGCACCGATTTCATGGGAGGCGTGCTGGTGGCGCGCGAGATGGAGCGCGGCATCCGATTCGCGCTGGGCGCGACCATGGCGACGACGAAGACCGTGCTGCGCACCATCGGAGGCCTGGGCGCGCTGGTGAATTATCTCGGCGATGATTACGAATTGGGAGCGCGCACGGCCAGGGCCGGTTACCAAGTCACCCTAGCCAACGTTGTGGTCGAAACAGCATTACCGGAATACGATTTCGCCGAATTCTGGTTCCACCAGCAGCGCTGGGCGCGGGCCGTGAAGGACCGCCGGGAGGCGCAATACTTGGGCCTCATGGTCACCTTCGGTCTGCCGTGGGCAATCCTGAGTGTGTTGGCGGCGCCGCGAGTCTGGTGGACATGGGCGGTGTTGCTTCTGATCGCAGTCGTTCGATTCGCGGCTGCCTGGGTGATCGGCATTCGCGTGCTGGACGATGCGCAGGTAAAGCGTGATCTCTGGCTGGTGCCGGTGCGTGACTTCGTTGCCTCTGGCAGTCTGGTTTGCCAGCTTTGTGGGACACACCATCGTGTGGCGTGGATTGCGCTTCACACTGCGCGATGGACGGCTGACGGCGATCGAATGAGCTTCGCGCTCGCACTTCGTTCTCGTATTGAGTCGTGGAATCCGGCATGGCGTCGAGTGGTGTGATGTAATACAGCTTCCCTGTTCAAACGATTCCCAAGGTTCAGGAGCGTGCATGAAAGTGTCTGGCTTAGTTCGTCTTACTTCCCGGTTGATGGCGGTAGGGTTGTTGCTCGTGGCTTGCTCCGCTGTTGCAATGGCGCAGAAGATCAAAGTTGAATTCGACAAGAGCGTCGACTTCTCCCAGTACAAGACCTATGCCTGGGACGATTTCGCACACGAGACCAACAAACCAATGTTGCGCCTGGCCATCCAGGGCGCAGTGGAAGACGACCTAAACAAGCGCGGACTCAGGAAAGTAGACGCCAACCCAGACCTGCGCATCCAGTCCTATGGCGCGGTTGATTCCGACGCGGCGGTTAGCTATTCCGATCTCTACTACGGTGCAGGCGGCATCGCGCCATTCGACCAGAGCTTCCTGATGTGGGGCGTCGTGCCGGGCTCGGTCACGACCGTGGTGGTGCACAAAGGTCAGCTCGTGGTCGATCTGCTCGACGCCAATCGCAAAAAGTTGGTGTGGCGCGGCATGGCCACGCAGAAGCTGAGCGAGCAACGGTCAAAGCTGCTGGATCAGGTGAACACTGCGGTGGAGAAGATGTTCCAGCAGTATCCAGTGAAGCCGTAGCTGCTACGCTTCGACTCCCGCCGGCTGTGCGTTTTTCCGCGGCCGACGATTGGCCTGCAGGATTTTCTTGCGCAGGCGCAGGTTCTTGGGCGTGACCTCGCACAGCTCATCATCGGCGATGAACTCGATCGCCTGCTCCAGGTTCAGGTTCTTGAACGGCACCAGCCGGATCGCTTCGTCGGCGGTCGACGAACGCATGTTGGTGAGCTTTTTTTCGCGGACAATGTTCACGTCAAGATCGTTGTCGCGCGCGTTCTCGCCCACGACCATGCCCTCGTACACTTCGACTCCAGGCCCGACGAACAACTCGCCGCGCTCCTGCAGTCCCCACAGCGCGTAGGCCGTGGTCGATCCGCCGCGGTCGGCCACCAGCGCTCCCGTCACGCGGTGCGGAATGTCGCCCAGCCACTCGGTGTATCCCGCAAACAGCGAATTCATGACGATGGTGCCGCGGGTGTCGGTGAGCAACTCGCTGCGCAGCCCAATCAGGCCACGGCTGGGAACGTTGAACTCCATGCGCACCCGGCCGTAGCCGTGGTTGTGCATCTTCTCCATCTGCGCCTTGCGCGTGCCCAGCTTTTCGATCACAACCCCGACGAAGGACTCGGGCACGTCGATGGTGAGCAGCTCGACCGGCTCCATCAGCTTGCCGTCGATGCGCTTGGTGACGATCTCGGGCTTGCCCACGGCGAGCTCGTAGCCTTCGCGGCGCATCATCTCGATGAGGATGGCCAGTTGCAGCTCGCCGCGTCCCATCACGCGGAAGGAGTCGGTGGTGTCGGCCTCTTCGACGCGGAGCGAAACGTTGGTCAGGAGCTCTTTCTGCAGCCGGTCGCGCAAGTTGCGCGAAGTCACATACTGGCCTTCGCGTCCGGCGAAGGGAGAGGTGTTCACCATGAACTGGATGGCGATGGTGGGCTCGTCGATGCTGATAACCGGCAGCGGCGCGGGATTCTCGACATCGGTAATCGTCTCGCCGATGTTGATGCCCTCCACGCCGGCGACGGCCACGATGTCACCCAGTTCGGTAGCCTCGATGTCGGTGCGCTTCAGGCCGGAGAAGGAGAACATCTTCGTGATGCGGGTCTTCTGCATGGAGCCGTCGCGCTTGGCGATGGCCACGTCCTCTCCGTTGCGCAGGGTGCCGTTGAAGACTCGCGCGATGGCAATGCGTCCGAGATAATCGCTGTAATCGAGATTGGCGACCAGCACCTGCAACGGGCCGTCGAGTTCGCCCTGCGGTTCAGGAATGGTTGAGACGATCGCTTCGAAGAGCGGCCGCAAATTTTCGCCCGGCTTGTCGGCGCTGGTAGACGCGGTGCCGAGTTTGGCATTGGTGTAGAGCACGGGAAAGTCGATCTGGTCTTCGGCAGCGTCAAGGTCGATGAACAGGTCGTAGATTTCGTTCAGCACTTCCTGCGGACGCGCATCCGGCCGGTCGATTTTGTTGATTACGACGATCGGCGGCAGCTTGGCTTCGAGCGCCTTGCTCAGGACATAGCGCGTCTGCGGCAACGGGCCTTCACTGGCATCCACCAGCAGCATCACTCCATCCACCATCTTCAGTGCGCGCTCGACTTCGCCGCCAAAGTCGCTGTGGCCAGGAGTATCGACGATGTTGATCTTGATTTCAGGCAGGGCTGAGCCGATGGTGGGATGGTAGAAAATGGCGGTGTTCTTGGCCAGGATCGTGATACCGCGCTCGCGTTCCAGTTCGTTGGAATCCATCACGCGCTCGACGTGCGCCTCGTTGGCGCGCCAGGTGCCGCTCTGGTTCAGCATGGCGTCCACCAGAGTGGTCTTGCCGTGGTCGACGTGCGCGATGATGGCGATATTGCGAAGACTCGTACTCAAAACTGTCCTTTCCGGATGGAAACCGCGTGCATCAGGGCAAACGGAGGGAATATCGGGTACCTCCAGTTTACAATACGCGCGGAGAACTCGAGCTTGTCACGAAAGCCAACCGATACCACGATGCGCATGCGCTGGTCATGCCTGACCGCGCTTGTGATGTTTTTGCTGAGCTGTAATGCCGCTTTCGCGGCACAGTCGCAGGCATCGTCACCCGATTCGTCGTCGAAAATTTCGAGCGTGCCCTACTAACGTTGCCGATGACGAGGCGTTCGCCGGATATCAGCGCGTGATGACGGGAATCACACCGCCTCAAGCGAAGCATTCCCCCAATCCCAAGTACCCCGAGCTTCCACCGGATGCCGAAACGAAAGGGGTCGTCGTCATGCTGGTCGGTGTGAACGCACAGGGTCGCGTGGAACCCGTACATGTGCTGCGCAGCACGGGGCCGGCCTTCCAAAAGGCCGCCGTCGATACGGTGAAGAAGTGGAAGTTCCGGCCGGCGACGAAAGATGGTCAGCCGGTACCGGTGCAGATCACGGTGGAGATGAACTTCCAGAGGTAGGGCGGGCGTTCCGTCACCCGAGAAGGCATTCGCCGGGGAAGGCAAAGCAGATCCCTCGCGCCTCAACAGCGGAGGCGCTGGTGATGACAACCCGGGAGTGTTGCCCGATTGACACTCCATCGAGCCTGATTGTTTGGGCGATAATGGAAGAGATGCTGAACCAAATCGCTCCGCTCCGGCCTGATCCAGAACGTAAGCCCGAAAGCGCGCTTGACCTCCTACTGGGATGCCATCAGCGCATTCGACATTTCACTGCAGTTGCGGTCAAGCTCGCCCACGCGCAGGGCGCCACCTCCGAAGAGATTCAGCAGGCGGCTGAGGCCGTTTATCGGTACTACTCCGTTTCCCTGCCGCTGCATGAAGCGGACGAGGAAAACAGCCTGCAGCCTCCGCTGGAAGTCGCCGGCGACGAGCGGGTGCGGCGTGCGCTGCTGGCCATGGACGATCAACATCGCGCCATCGACGAGCTGATTGAACGGCTGCTGCCGCTGCTGGTGCTGGCGAAGAACAATCCTGATACGCTGCGGGAAACCGGTGCCGAGATGTGTTCCATCACCAGGGGGCTGGACGATACCTTTAGCGCACACTTGCAATTGGAAGAAGAGGTGATCTTCCCCGCAATCGGCTCCCTTCTGCCGCAGGCCGCGCAAGACGAACTGCTGCGCGCCATGCAGGAGCGCAGGATGCAAGGGCGAATCGAGCGGTCAGTGCTCAGTTATGGTGTTCAGAAAGAAAGTTCGGAGTTCGCCCCTGAGCACTATTAACTTACAACTGCCTTTCTGACAACTAACATCTGGCAACTGACAACTCTAACAATCTGCCCGAGTGCGTGAGCCGTACCCTTTATGGAGCCGTTCGACAAAAACTCGGAGAATCGCGCTGGGGCCGCCGACGAAATGCGGCTGGTGGCGCGTATTCGGGCAGGCGATCAGCAGGCCATGGCCGAGCTCTATGACCGGTATTCCAACGTAGTGTACGGGGTTGCATTGCGGGTTTTGCAGGATGCGGCCGCCGCGGAAGACGTGCTCCAGGACATCTTTCTGCAGCTATGGCGGAAGCCCGACGCGTTCGACAGCAGCCGCGGCAGTCTGGCGGCATGGCTGGCGGTCATTGCGCGCCACCGGTCGATTGACCGGCTGCGGCAGCGGCGTCCGGAGACCGACTTGGAAGACGTTGTGATTGCCAGCGGAATCGACGTGCGCGACGAAACCGAGCGCTCACTGCTGATTGGCAAGGTACGCACCGCGCTCAATGAGATGAGTGCCGACCAGCGCAAGGCGCTGGAGCTGGCGTATTTCGAGGGGCTGACGCACAGCGAGATCGCGGAGAAGACGGGCGAGCCGCTGGGCACGATCAAGACCAGGATTCGAAGCGGGCTGCAGCTGTTGCGGGCCAAGTTTGCATGAAGACGCACGAACAATTCGCGGACGACCTTACGCTTTATGCGCTGAATGAGCTTACCGGTAGTGACCGGAGCGAGCTCGATCAGCACATGGAGACGTGTGCTGCCTGCCGCCGCGAGTTGCTGGCGCTGCGCCACGATCTGGGCCTGGTTGGCTTGTCCACCGTGGGACCGAAGCCTCCGGCGCGCAGCAAAGAGCGTTTGCTGCGGGCCATCGCAGCCGAGCCGCGCGGTGTCTCGGCGCCGGCACCAGTGGAGGCTCCGCGTCGCAGCCTGTGGTGGGCGTGGATTCCCGCGCTGGCGGCGGTGATTGCTGTCGCAGCGGCACTCGGATTGTGGAGCAGCAATCGCCAGCTCTATGACGAAATCGCCGGGTTGCGCAATCGCAACAACGATCAGAAGATTCAGCTTGCCCAAGCGCAGGAGAATATTCGGCTCTTCCTGGCACCCGACGTCGTGCATGTTTCGCTGACTCCGCCCAAGTCGGGCAAACAGCCCAACGCGACGGCCATCGTCAGCCCATCGCAGCACCGCATGACGCTGATGGCCAGCGCGCTGCCTCCGCTGCCCGAAGGCAAAGCCTACGAGCTGTGGGTGATCCCGATGCAGGGCGCGCCGATCAACGCGGGCGTCTTCAAGCCCGACGAGCATGGCAACGCCATGATGATGGGCCACGCCATGCCTCCGGGGGTGCAATGCAAGGCGTTCGCACTGACGGTGGAAGATGAGGCCGGCTCCGACAAGCCAACCTCGCCGGTCGTGATCGCGGGAACCATGGGAGAGGGGCAGTAGGGGCGCGACGTTCCGAGCTCGATTTCAGCGGAGTTACGTCTCACAAACAACCCAGTCCTCGCACGATGGCTCCTCCTCTGTGGGGACAGGATCACCCTTCTGCGGACACGATTCGACGACCCGAGAATCTGTCCGGTCTTCCACTGACGTTCACCGATTTCGAGCGGTATTCCACAAGGTATCCACAGGGACAACCAGAATTTCGGTGAATCCCGATGGTCGCTCGGGCACACTGATCAGATGGCCAATCCCGGGGATTTCGCGTACACCGTCAAGCAGCAGGCCGACATCGTCCGCATCGTGGGCGAGTACGTGAAGCTGCGCAAATCGGGCGCGCAGAACTTCCAGGGACTGTGCCCGTTCCACCAGGAGAAGACGCCGTCGTTCTCGGTCCATGCGTCGAACCAGTTCTTTCACTGCTTTGGCTGCGGCGTTTCGGGCGACGTCTTCAGCTTCGTGCAGAAGATCGAGAACATCACCTTCCCCGAAGCGGTGCGGATGGTCGCGGAAAAGCTCGGCATTCCCATGCCGAAGGTCACCTACTCCTCGCCCGAAGAGGCGCGGCAGGCGAAGCAGCGCGGCGGATTGCTCGACATCCACGAGCGCGCCTGTGCATTTTTCCAGGAGCAGTTGCGGCGTCCGGAGGCGGCGCACGCCCGCGAATACCTGACGTCGCGCGGTCTGACGCCCGAGATCATTGCCGAATTCCGCATGGGCTACGCGCCGGATTCGGGATTCCTGCTGCGGGACGCGCTGCGCGGGCAGTTCGAGGAAGAGTTGATGCGCGACTCGGGCTTGTTCTCGTGGAAAGATCCGCGAGAAGAAGGCGCGAACAGCCAGAAAGCGTCGCTGTATTCCAAGTTCCGCAATCGCGTGATGTTCCCCATCGCCAACGAACAGGGGAAGGTGATCGCTTTCACCGGGCGCACGCTGGCGGCGGATGAGAAATCCGGCCCGAAGTACTTGAACTCGCCGGAGACGCCGATCTATTCGAAGTCGCGGGTGCTGTTCAACCTCGACAAGGCCAAGGAGGCGATTCGTCGGCTCGACTACGCCATCCTGGTCGAGGGCCAGATGGACTGCATCTCGGTGTACACCGCCGGGTTTAAGAACGTCATTGCCAGCTCAGGCACCGCGTTTGCCGAGCCCCAGGCGCGGCTCTTGGGGCGCTTCAGCAAGAACATCGTGGTGAACTTCGATCCTGACACGGCGGGCGCGGCGGCAGCGGAGCGCTCGCTGGCGCTGCTGGTCAGCGAGGACTTCCAAATCAAGGTGCTGACGCTGGAAGCGGGCTTCGACCCCGATCTGTTCATCCGCCGCCAGGGCAAGGACGCGTATGCCGAGGCGCTGAACCACTCCAGCAAGTATTTCGACTACCTGATCGAGCGGGCGCGGGCACAGTTCCCTTTCCGGACGCCCGAGGGCAAGGTCAAGGCCGTGAACTTTCTGCTGCCGCACGTGCAGCGCGTGCCCAGCCGCATCGTCCGCGATGAGCTGGCAAACGAGATTTCGCACCGCTTGGGCATCGACTCCGCGGTGTTGCGGCAGGAGTTGCGGCGGGCAGCTACGGGCCGCACCGCGGGCCGGGTGAACGCTCCAACGAATGTTGGACTGACCGACGCTGAGCGCGTGCTCATCCGGGCGCTGGCGGGGCGGGAGCTTGGCCATGATCCCGTGAGCCAGCGGGAGGGGCAGGACCTCGATTTCGATGCGGCCCGCCAGGCGCATTTCGCGCTGGGGCAGGAACGGCTGCACGCTGGATGCGGCACCGAGCGGCTGATCGACGCACTGCTGACGACTTGGGAACAGGGTGGCGATCCGATGGCTGCGCCGCTCGACGACACCGACCGGAGCCTGCTGGCATCGATCTTGATGCAGGACGGCGAGGAGCTTACGCCGGAGTTGCTGGAAAGTGCCCTGCGCTCGCTGCGCCGCCGCGCCCTGCTTAGGAGGCTTGACGAGCTGCAGCATCAGCTCAAGGAGGCCGAGAGACGGCAGGACCTCTCCCAGACGGCCCAATTGCTGCAAGAGAGGGTGCGCATACGGCGGGAGATGGGGTCGCTGGGCGAGGGAGCTTGAGCACACGCTGTCCTGTCTGCCCCGAAAAGGCATCTACGGCTTTCGTGCTAAGTATCTGCAAAGAAAAGACTGAACCGCTTCCGGGACTCGCAACATCTAAGTCAGAGGAGTGTTACGAACAGACATGCGCCCGGGCAGGCGCATATTGGCCGTTTTCACCACAAGAAAAGGCTAGGGAGACGGGCTCAGCCTGTGCTAAAATCTGTAAGTTTCTGCATGTGCCGGTACGCAAGTACCGGTCCCGCCGTGGTGTGCACCGAAGAAAGGCGCCTGATCGGGCGCCGTTAGAGGAATTCCGCTTTGGCTTTAGACGACAAGTTCGACGACATTAAAAAATTGATCGATACGGGCAAGGAGAAGGGGTACCTGACCTACGACGAGGTCAACGATCTCATCCCGCACGACGTTCATTCGCCCGAGGATCTCGACGACCTGATGACCACGATCGGCACGCAGGGTATCGACGTGCTCGAAGGGCCCAAACTTTCAGGCGACAAGAAGTTCGATGGCGACCTCGAAGCCGGGGAAGACGTAGAACTCGACCTGACGCCGGGCGCGCTGGAGAAGACCAACGATCCCGTCCGCATGTACCTGCGCGAGATGGGCACGGTTCCGCTGCTGACCCGCGAAGGCGAAGTCGAAATCGCCAAGCGCATCGAGCGTGGACAGCTCCGCGTACTCAAGGCGCTCTCCCGCTCTCCCATCGTTATCCGCGAGATCGTCGCCATGGGCGAGGACCTCAAGCGCGGCGTGCGCTCCATCAAGGAAGTCGTGCTCTTCGACGAAGAGGAGCTCACCGAAGAAGTTTTGCTCAACCGGCTGAAGGAGATCACTGGCCGCATCGACGAACTCAGCAAGCACTACAAGAAATCGCAGCAGCTGATCGAGAAGCTGGCGACCATTCCGCAGAAGAAGAAGCCCCGGGAACATCGCCGCTGCCGTTGGACGCTGGGACGCGAGCAGGTGGCGATCTCCAAGGTCATCCGCAAGCTGGGCTTCACCAACACCGAGCGCAAGCGGCTGATTGACCGGGTCAACAAGACCGTCGACAGCATGCGCGGGCTGGACAAGCAGGCGGTCAACTTCGAAAAGCGCGCCGAGCAGACGCGCTCGGAAGAGCAGAAGAAGGAATTCCGCAAGCAGTCGCGCCAAATCCACGCCGACCTGGAGCGCATGGAGCACGACGCCGGCGCCAGCTTCACGGAACTGAAGCGCACCCAGCGCGAGATCGTGCAGGGCGATGTCGACGCGGAGTACGCCAAGCGCGAGCTGATCGAAGCCAACCTGCGCCTGGTGGTGTCGATTGCCAAGAAGTACACCAATCGCGGCCTGCAATTCCTCGACCTGATTCAGGAAGGCAACATCGGCCTGATGAAGGCGGTGGACAAGTTCGAATACCGTCGCGGCTACAAGTTCTCGACCTACGCGACGTGGTGGATTCGGCAAGCCATCACCCGCGCCATCGCCGACCAGGCACGCACCATCCGCATCCCGGTGCACATGATCGAGACCATCAACAAGCTGATCCGCACCTCGCGGCAACTGGTGCAGGAGCTGGGTCGCGAGCCCACGTCGGAAGAGATCGCCAAGCGCATGGACATTCCGGTGGCCAAGGTGCGCAAGGTGCTGAAGATCGCGCAGGAGCCGATCTCGCTGGAGACCCCCATCGGCGAAGAAGAAGATTCGCATTTGGGCGACTTCATCGAGGACCGCGCCGTGGTTTCGCCGGCCGAAGCGGTGATCAACGTGAACCTCAAGGAGCAGACGGCGCAGGTACTGCGCACCCTGACCGCCCGCGAGGAGAAGGTGATCAAGATGCGCTTCGGACTGGAAGACGGTTCGGAGCACACGCTGGAAGAGGTGGGCCAGTCGTTCGCGGTTACCCGCGAACGCATCCGCCAAATCGAGGCGAAAGCTCTGCGCAAGCTGCGGCATCCGTCGCGCTCGCGTAAGCTGCGCGCGTTCATGGACGGGGTGCACGACTAAGAAGCTATCAGCCATCAGCCGTCAGTAACTGCGCAAAGCACGCTGGTAGAGCCGAACTTTAGAGCTTGCCCTGAGCGAAGCCGAAGGGTCGGTGCCCAAGGCCGTAAAAATTGCGTGGGCTTCGGCCCTGAACGAAAGGCGCGAGCGATCGCGCCTTTCTCGTTGCGCGGCTATTCGCTCTTCTTCAGAAAGATGCTGTCGTACACGTGACGCATGAACTGGCCGCCGAACGCGCCGGCGTTGGCCGCCAGAAGCTGCAGGAATGCGCCGTAAACCTGTCCTCGGTCGTGCGGCCACTTGACGATGAACTGGTAGTACGCCAGGACCAGGGGGACGCCGACCCAGACCAGCAGCCCCCATCGCCAGGGACGCTGCGGCTTCCAGGTGCCCAGCAACATGGTGAAGGCCAGCACGCAGAGTGCGGTCAGCAGGGCGTCATCAACCCTCTGGTTGACCCAGCCCGTGAATAGGCCTGCAACCACAGCAAAAAGATACGCGGCAACACCCGTGTTTGTCCTGGGAGCGGCCATCAGTACTGGTAAAACCCGCGTCCCGACTTGCGTCCCAGCCAGCCGGCATCAACCATCTTGATCAGCAGCGGGCAGGGCCGATACTTCGGGTCACCCAAGCCTGAGTGCATGACGCGCATGATGTCGAGGCAAACGTCGAGCCCGATGAAGTCCGCCAGCGTCAGCGGCCCCATGGGGTGCGCCATGCCCAACTTGAATACCTCGTCGACCGCTGCGGGCGTGGCAACGCCTTCCATCACCGTGTACATGGCTTCGTTGAGCAGACGGCATCAAGACGCGGTTAGAGACGAATCCCGGAGCGTCGTTGACCTCGACCGGGGTCTTCTCCAGCTTCTCGGCCAGTTGCTTGACGGTAGCGTAAGTCTCGTCCGAGGTCGCCAGGCCGCGAATTACCTCAACCAGCTTCATCACCGGCACGGGATTAAAGAAATGCATTCCTATAACCTTGTCGGGCCGCTTGGTCACGGCTGCGAGCTTAGTAATGGAGATCGACGACGTATTCGAGGCCAGAATTACTTCCGGGCGGCAACTGGCGTCCAAGTCGCGAAACAACTCCGACTTGATTTCGAAGCGCTCGCTGGCGGCCTCGACGATGAAGTCGCAGGCAGCAAGCTGCTGGCGATCGGTGGTTGCGGAGATACGCGCCAGCGCCGCGTTCCTCTGCTCATCGGTCAGCTTGGCCTTGGCGACCTCGCGATCCAGGTTCTTGGTGATGGTCTGCAGGCCACGGTCGAGAAAGCGCTGTTCGATATCGACCAGGGTCACGCTGTAGCCGCTTTTGGCGAAGACGTGAGCAATGCCGTTGCCCATGGTTCCGGCGCCGATGACGCCGACGTTCTTGATTTCCATGATGAGTGCCCTCGGTAGGCGTGGAGACCCACGCAAAACATTCGAGTGTAGCAGAGGGCCGGGAAGTTTATTTTTGCGGATTGGTGCCGTTCATATTGCGCACCCGAATCAGCAGGCAAGTGGCGTTATCTTCGCCGCCGTCGTCGTTGGCCGCGTCGATCAGGGTGTCGCAGGCAGTCTGCAGCGAGGGAATCTGGGCCAGGATGGTTTGGATTTCCTCGTCGCTGACGTGCCGCAGGATTCCGTCGGTGGTCAGCATCAGCACGTCGCCATCCTGGGCAGGAAATTCGGCCAGGTCCGGGCGGACTGTCTTCTCCCGTCCCCAGGGCGCGAGTGATGATGTGCTGCGCCGCGGAGTGCTTGGCCTCTTCCATGGTCAGCACGCCGCGGCGGACCTGTTCCATGACAAACGAGTGGTCTTCCGTCAGTTGCACGAGCTGGCCATCGCGGAAGAGATAGATGCGGCTGTCGCCGACATGGGCGATGCTGAACTTGCCGTCGGCGAAGCGGGCGGCCACCAGGGTGGTGCCCATCCCGGAGGTGGCCTGGTGCTCGTCAGCGTAGCGCAGGATGGATTCGTTGGCCTTGTTGACGGCATCGGCCAGCAGGCGTGCCCCTATCGGGGCGTCGGCCAGCGAGGCGTCGGCGGCCATGGGTTCCTGGTCGCGAAAATACGACAGCACGGTATCGACAGCGATCTTGCTGGCGACTTCCCCGGCGGCGTGGCCACCCATGCCGTCGCAGACGACAAAAACGCCCAACCGCTGGTCGTAGCCGATGCTGTCTTCGTTGGAAGGACGCACCTTACCCACATCGCTGCGTCCCGCAATCTCAAGTCCCAATGGCATGCGCGGTACAGTGTACGACGGGATGAAGAATACCGCGAGTGCCGAAAGTGCCACCCGGGGGTCGAAAGTTGGGATTTCTCTCCTCCCGGACCGGGCGGCAGAGCGTGATAGTGGTCAGTGGATAGTGGTTAGTGGATAGAAAGGGGCGCGACGATCGTGCTTTTCGCCTGTTTCTATCCACGATCCACTGGCCACTATCCACTGTCCTCACGGCCTGGTTTTGGCGATCTCCGGCTGTTTCTCGCGATGGTTGGCCGGCTCCAGGTGGTATCGCTCCAGATCGTTGCGCAGGATCTCGAACGCCTCTTCCGGCGTATTCGCCCAATGGAAGAGGTCGAGGTCCTTGGGAGAGATCGTCCCGGCATCCACCAGGGCCCGAAAGTTGATGACCCGGTCCCAGTAGTCCTTGCCGTAAACCACGATGCAGATGCGCTTAGCCAGCTTCTCGGTCTGGGAGAGCGTCAGCAACTCGAACAGCTCGTCAAAGGTGCCGAATCCGCCGGGGAAGACGACCAGAGCTTTTGCCAGATAGGCGAACCAGAGCTTCCGCATAAAAAAGTAGTGGAATTCGAAGTTCAACTCGGGAGTGATGTATGCGTTAGGCACCTGCTCGAAGGGCAAATTGATGTTGAGGCCGACGGTCTTGCCACCCGCCTCCGAAGCGCCACGATTGGCGGCTTCCATGATGCCGGGGCCGCCTCCGGTGCAAACCACGAAACGGTGACGCGCCTGGCCGAGCGAATTGGTCCACTGGGTAATGAGGAACGCCAGCTTCCGCGCGTCCTCGTAGTAACGCGCCATTCGGACGTCGGCCTCAACCCGGCGCACATGCTCACGCTCCGCTTCCGGCGCCAGCGTGGCCGAACCCGCTTTCTCCAGCGACTGCAGCGCCTCCTCGGCCTCGGACTGGCTGTGGAAGCGGGCCGAGCCGAAAAATACGATGGTGTCTTGAATGCGTTCGTGACGAAACTTCGAGAGCGGCTCCAGGTACTCGGACAGAATGCGCAGGGCGCGTCCATCGGGACCTTCGAGAAATTTTTTGTTTTCGTAAGCGAGGGGGACCCGCTGGGACCGTTCGTGATGTTTTTCTTTATCGGTCATACCGGCGCCAGCGGATTACGCGCCATGAGCCCAAGGCGCAGTAGATTCGATGCGGCGGGTGTGGAGTGAGGACAACCGGCGCATTTAACTCGCGTTCTCGCGGTAGGTGATGGCCTCCGCGACACCCATCCAGATGTCCACCAAGCCGAGGCCGCTAACCGCGCCTCGCACGAAGCCATTCATCATGAATTCGCGAACAGCCGGGAAGTTCAGCAGCAGCGAGTTGTTGCTCCAGATTCGGGTCCAGGGCAGCGCGGTCAGCATGATGCCGACTTCCAGGCAGAACAGAACGAACACCACCAGCCACGTGCGCTGCACCCAGAGATGCGCCTTCTTCTGCTTCGGCGGTGGAGGAACCACCAGCACCGGGCCTGGATTACTGCCGCCGTTGTCGGAACCCGGGTTCTCAGAATATGCGCTCATGATGCCTGGTCCGGAGGGCGTCCCATGATCCGCTTCGTCAGCGAACCCTCTTCATTGTCGCAAACTGCCAAAATCACCGCCCGCCCGTGCGGTTGCGAAATCCATAAGGCTGATTCTACAGGGTGCCGCCAACAGCGTATCGCCTACCGGGTTGAGAAATGAACGGCAGGGTTCATTACCCTGCCGTCTGACGTCCGACACCCAAAAAATCTTTCCTACAGCAACTCCTCGTTCCAGTTCTCCAGGTACTTCTTTACCTCGACCATGAACTGGTCGGCTACCGCGCCGTCGATGATGCGGTGATCGTAACCAATGCTCAGGTGCATCATCGACCGGATGGCGATGCTGTCGTTGCCGTCCTTGTCGGTCAGGACCACGGGCTTTTTCACGATGCCGCCTACGCCCAGGATGGCCACCTGCGGCTGGTTGATGATGGGCATGCCGAACTTCGCGCCGAAGACGCCCGGATTGGTGATGGTGAACGTCCCACCCTGCACCTCCTCGGGTTTCAGCTTCTTGGAGCGCGCCCGCTCGCCGAGGTCGGTGATGGCCTTCTGCAACCCGGCAAAGCTGCGCTCCTCGGCATTCTTCACCACCGGGACGATCAACCCCCAGTCCAGCGCCACCGCAATGCCAAGGTTGATCGACGAGTGATAGCGAATGTTGTCGCCTTCCACCGACGAATTGATGATCGGCCACTTGCGGATGCCGTGCACCGCCGCGCGGGCGAAGAACGGGGTAAAGGTCAGCTTGCTGCCGGTGGCGCGCTCGAACTCGGCTCTCTTCTTCTCGCGCAAGCCGTACGATGCGCGTGACATCAATCTCGAACACACCGTGCACGTGCGCGCTGGTGCGCTTCGACATCACCATGTGCTCGGCAATCTTCTTGCGCATCACCGACATCGGCACCACTTCGCCGGGGGTCACCCCGCCGACCGGCTGCATAGGGCCGGTGGGTGCGGGGATGCCGGCGCCGGGGTCGAAACTGCAGCAGGTGCGGCGACCGGAGCGGGCGCGGCAGGAGCGCTGGGCGCTGCCGGAGCCGCGGCGGCTGCGGGCGCGGCCTTGCCATGCTTGGCGATGAACGCCTCGATGTCTTCCTTGGTAATCCGTCCGCCCAACCCCGTGCCCGGAACCTGCGCCAGGTTGACGTTGTTTTCCTTGGCGATCTTGCGCACCAGTGGGCTGGAGCGAACCCGGCCCTGCTCTCCCGTTTCCTGAACCTCGGTAACAGTTCCCTGCTGCTGGCGCTCGATGCCTTCGGCTTCGTCTTCGGACAGACCGGCGGGCACGGCTGCTTTCGCTCCTCACCGGCGGAGGCGGCGCGGCCGGCGCACTTTTGGCGGGCGCGGATGCGGCTGCCTCTCCATCGCCGGAGATCACGCCCACCACGGTATTGACCTGCACCGTGTTCCCGGCCTCGACTTTGATCTCCTGCAGTGTGCCGGAAGCCGGCGCAGGAATTTCGGCGTCCACCTTGTCGGTGGAAATCTCAAACAGCGGTTCGTCGCGCTGGACCTTGTCCCCCGGCTGCTTGAGCCACTTGGTGATGGTCCCTTCAAAAATCGATTCGCCCATCTGGGGCATGACTACGTCTGTCGGCATGTTTTCCTTCCGCGGAATGTAGGGCTGGAACCGGATGTTACGGCAAACCACTCATTATATCGCGCCTCGCGGGAGGCTCCGGAACCACTGACTGCCCCGGTCCTGGGTCGGTTGGAAGAGGCGAGCGCGGCGCAGAGGATTGTTTCCGGTTTGCCCGTCACTCCAGAGGAACCTGATCTTTGGCCATCGATGACACCGGCGTTCGGCGGAAATATTGAGGATCTTGGCGAGGGGCAGGACCGGCCCAATTGCACTGGCCGGCGCCTCTGCTGTTACCATTACAACCGCCGACTTAGATGTTGGTTCATCAGCTCGGCTTGGCCTCTCGATTGCTAGAATTCGCCAAATCATTCGGGAAGCCCGTTAAGTCCATCGACAAAGAGAGCATCGATGCGCTGCAACGGTATGCCGGGCCCGGTAACATTCGGGAGCTGCGTGACACCGTGGAGCGAGCCATGATACTTGCCACTGGCCCACGGCTGCATGTGAGCCCACCCAGCATCGCCTCCGAGGAGGCGGGTCCCAGTCTGCTCCTAGGCGATACGGAACGCGAGCATATCCGCAGTGTGCTGGAAATGACGGGATGGCGCGTCCGGGGAAAAGATGGCGCCGCTGAGATCCTGGGGTTGAAACCCACCACTCTCGATTCCATGATCGTGCGGCTCGGCATCACCCGAAGAGCAAGCGAAGACAAGGTTGGCTGATGGGAGAACCCGCCTCCGGCCTGCTGAAGTTTCCTGCAACCCGTGCGAGCGGCCGATTGAGCCTTGGATCCATAGCCTGAGATAGGGCTTTCGGAGGATAAATGAACCAAGAGTCCGCCTTAGTCCGACAGCGTTTGAAGACGCCGCGCGCCGCCGCCATCGCCGGCATCGTCTTTTCCTTGTTATTCATGACCAGCTTGCTGCTTATCTGGATTTCCATTCCTGCCAATCCCTTGGGGCCGGCAGCGGAAGTTATCAGCCATAAGAAAACGCTCTCGTTCTCATTGAACCTGCTGCCATTCGCCGGCATCGCTTTCCTATGGTTCGTTGCCGTGGTGCGCGACCGTTTAGGTGAGCTCGAAGATCGCTTCTTTGCGACCGCATTCTTCGGCAGCGGATTGCTGTTCATTGCGATGGTCTTCCACGCAGCAGCCGCTGCAGGAGGGCTCATCGCAGTCTTAGGCACGGGATCGGAAACCCTGGTAGAAAGTGGCGCCTACGCCCTCGCCCGCGCGGAAATTGTTCAGACTATGCACATTTATGCGATGAAGATGGCCGGGGTGTTCATGATCACGACTTCCACGATCTCGCTACGGACCCGGGTGTTTCCGCACTGGATGGCGTTTCTCGGCTACATGTTAGCGCTGGCACTACTGCTGAGCGTCGGAACCATTCAATGGATTCCCCTGGTCTTCCCGCTCTGGGTTCTGCTCGTCAGCGTACATATCCTGATTGAGAATCTTCGCGGTCAGTTCAAGAGCGTAGCCTAAAGAACGTGGGCGAGGCAGACTGATCGCGGGCCCCGGCCTCCGGCCCATCGGAGCCTCCTCCGGCCAGTCGGAGTTGCTCTGTTACGGGACTGTTGCAGGCGCGTACCTCGCCACCTTCGCATTTGCAGTAAGCCCTTCATCTGCAACGACCGAGTCAGCGATTTGTTCATCAGATCCGCTTGGCCTCTCGATTGCATCTCCGCGAAACATGTTCCAACTCAATTTAAGGATGACGGCTCAGCCTCGTCGTGCGGTCGAAGCGGTTAAGGCGCTGCGATCGATCATGATCGAGGCGAGGGTGGAACGCGGGTACCTGGCAAGCCGGATTTATCAGGACGTGGAAAATCCGGAGGCGCTCTGTCTGGAAGAAGACTGGTCCAGCGAACCAGAACTGAAATCACACATATGTTCCAGCTCGTTTACGGAGCTGCTGATGTTAATGGAAACGGCTCCTGAGGCACCGGTGCTGGAAGTTCGCCTGGTGTCTGAGGTACGCGGCTTGGAGTATATCGAGGCGGTCCCCTTCGGTGACAGTTAGACCGGGTCGTCAGAACACTGCATGACCCTGTGGATCGAAAACCTTCGTGAAGCTACCGCAGCTTGCATCGCGGTGCTGCCTTCGTGGAAAGGTGAAATGGAGTATGGGAACCCAGTCCCAGTTCAAGCACGTAAAGGGTCCTGACGGGACGTTTGAATCGATCTGCATGAATTGCCTGCTCGCCGTCGGCATCTGCCGCTCGGAAGAAGCACTGGTCGCAAGGGAGAACCAGCACGCTTGCAAGGGCAGAGATGAACGGCTCGGGCCACTCAAATTCAAGAGTGCAAGAAAGCCGAAATCACCGTCAGTGTGGGCGTGGAACCGGCTCGTCGCGGCCCTCCCCCGGCGGAGACTAACCCTGTGTTACTGGCCAGAGAGGCGGCCCTGCAAGAAAGACGCAGTCGCGCTAGCACTTTTGCCAGTGGCTTTGGGAGGGTGGTGGAACTAGCATCCTTCGAGCGCCAAAAGGGCTCATCTCTGAGTCCATCTGCGATGTATCACGGCTGGACACTGACCTCGCTGAGTTGGTTGTGGGGCCGACTCATTGCATCCTCCCGCGGACGGAGGCTAACCAGCAGTACTTGCGAGGAGACATCGCATGAATTCTGCAACCTCTATTCGAAAACTGGCCCTGGGAGCGCTTGCCGTCTCGAGCTTTCTTGCGGGCGGGAGCTGCGCGCCTGGCGCAGGTGGTCACGGGCACGTTGGGTCAGGCTGACGCCACCACCACAATCAACGGCAAACAGATTCCTCCGCCGCCTCCGAAGTTCGGCGGTGTGATCAAGGAAACCGCCAAGGACTCCACGCCGTGGTGGCCGCCACGCGTGGTGCCGCCCAAAGGCGCGCCCAACGTGCTGCTCATCATGACCGACGACCAGGGCTACGGCGTGCCGGGAACCTTTGGCGGTGTCATCCCAACGCCGACCTGGATCGCATCGCCAAGTCGGGGCTGCGCTACATTCAGTTCCACTCCACGGCGCTGTGCTCGCCGACGAGGGCGGCGCTGATCACCGGCCGCAACCACCACTCGGTCGGCTTTGGCGTTATCGGCGAATTGTCCACCGGCTACCCGGGCTATGACTCCGTCATCGGTCCGGATAACGCTACCATCGGCGAAATCCTGAAGGAAAACGGCTACGCTACATCGTGGTTTGGCAAAGACCACAACACGCCAGGTTTCCAGTACAGCACCACCGCCGGACCCTTCGAGCAATGGCCTACCGGCATGGGGTTCCAGTATTTCTATGGCTTCCTGGGTGGCGAAACCGACCAGTGGACGCCCTACCTGTTTCGCGACACGACTGCGGTGTATCCCTGGGTCGGCCACCCTGGCTACAACCTCACCACCGACCTGGCCGACGACGCCATCCGCTACTTGAGGGACCTGAACGCTTCCGCTCCCGACAAGCCGTTCTTCGTGTATTACGTGCCCGGTGGCTCGCACTCGCCCCACCAGCCGACGCAGGAATGGATCGACAAGTTCCACGGCAAGTTCGACATGGGCTGGGAAAAGCGATGCGCGACCAGATCTTCGAAAACCAGAAAAAGCTGGGCGTGATTCCGCCGAACGCGACGCTGACCCCGTGGCCGGACGACCACTGCCCAAGTGGGACTCCCTGACCGATGTGGAAAAGAAGATGTATGCCCGCGAAGCGGAGGTCTATGCCGCCTACACCGCCTACACCGACCATGAGATTGGCCGCGTGATCGACGAAGTCGAGAAAATGGGCAAGCTCGACAACACGCTGATCATCTACATCGACGGCGACAACGGCACCAGCGCGGAAGGCAGCCTGTATGGCACGTTCAACCAGATGACCGCCTACAACGGCATTCTTACCGATCCGGCCGTCAAGGCCGTCAAGGCCCTGGATATTTTGCACTATAACGACTGGGGCTCGGACAAAACCTACCCGCACATGGCAGTGGCTTGGTCCTGGGCGTTCGATACGCCCTTCAAGTGGACCAAGCAAGTGGCGTCGCATTTCGGCGGAACCCGGCAGGGCTTGGCCATTTCGTGGCCCGGCCACATCAAGGACGTGGGCGCGATTCGCACCCAGTTCCACCACGTCATTGACATCGTTCCGACCATCCTCGAAGCCGCCGGCATCCAGGCGCCAGAGGAGGTCAATGGGATCAAGCAAAAGCCGATCGAAGGCGTGAGCATGCTCTACACCTTTGACTCGGCCAACGCCAATGCACCCTCGAAGCGCGACACCCAGTATTTCGAGATGGTCGGCAACCGCGCCATCTACCACGATGGTTGGATTGCCGCTACCACACCGCCCTCCCCACCCTGGGAGCTGGGAACGGGGGCGATGCCGCCCCTCGACCAATATAAGTGGGAGCTCTACAACATCACCGAGGACTATTCGGAATACAACGACCTCGCCGCCAGCCATCCCGACAAGCTGAAGGAGATGCAGGCGCTGTTCCAGCAGGAGGCGGCGAAATACCAGGTCTTCCCGCTGGATAACACCGGCTTCGTGCGCTTGCTTACGGCGCGACCGAGCGCGGTCGCCGGGAAAACGGTTTTCACCTACACAGGCGAGAATGCCGGCATTCCCGTGGGCAATGCTCCCAGCATTCTGAACAAGGACTACACCATCACTGCGGAGGTGACCGTCCCTGATGGCGGCGCCGAGGGAATGATCGCAACCATGGGTGGACGCTTCGGCGGCTACGGCCTGTACCTGACTCATAGCTTCAATTGGTGGCTCAAGAGCCGGTTGTTCAAGACAATGGGTTGGGTATTGCTGATTTTGGGATTGTTTCTAGTCTGGCGGAGTAGGCCAGGCTGGAGCAGGCGGTTTGGCTACGCCCTGTTGCTGATCGCCGCACTTGGACTGGTTGCCGTGTTTGCTACCGACATCTTCGGATTCGGCAAAGGCCGACCGGTGTTTGTGTACAACATGCTTGATCTGGAGCGCTTCCGGTGGAGAGGGCTGTCTTCGCTCGGCTCGGGCAAGCACACTATCGTATTTGACTTCAAGTACGACGGCCCTGGCCCCGGCAAGGGCGGTACCGGAGTGCTGACCGTGGACGGCAAAGAGGTCGCCCGCAAGACGATCGAGCACACCATTCCGCTGCTCATGTCGATCGATGAGTCCTTCGACATCGGGCTGGACACCCGCACGCCCGTGGACTGGGCCTATGCACTGCCGTTCAAATTCACGGGAACAATCGACAAACTAACCTACAACCTCGGGCCATCGCAGTTGTCAGCAGAGGACCAGAAAAAGGTGGACGACGCAATGGCCAGAGTTAACAACTAGCGGCATACAAGTCGAACCGCCGCGAATCCAAACCCGCGCGCTGCCAGCCCCCATTGGCGGCGCGTACAGACAAAAATCGCCGGCACCGAGTATGAAGGAGCACATCTTGGAAGCGCTGATCAGCAAAGTTCAGAAGCTTACCGTGATGGCGCTGGCTGGCATGCTGGTCGTGGTCATGGTCCTTTCCACCCGGCACTTGGGCGTGCTCATCGGTCAGGAAGTCTGGAAGCCACCCAAGTGGCTTATTCCGGTGCAGGGCCTACTGGAGATTTTTGGATATTTCCTGCTGGTGCTGATCGGGGTGGAGCTGCTGGAGACGCTGAAAGCCTACGTGCGGAAGGACGTCATTCATGTGCGCGTTGTGCTGGAAGTTGCGCTCATCGCCATGGCCCGGAAGGTCATTATTGAAGAACCCAACACCGTGCCAGGCTTGACCTTATTTGGGATTGCAGCCCTCATACTTGCGTTAGGCATTGCGTTTTACTTCGAGCGGCAGGCAAAGAGAGAAAAAGAAACAGCGCACGGGTGATCCGGAAGACAAATTCGAAAGGAAGATAATCATGAAAACCAGATTTGCATTATGCGCGATGTTAGTTTGCATCGCTGCGACGATGGCTGTCGGGCAACAGGTCTCGGTCAATTACGACCACAACGCGAGTTTTGCGCAGTACCACACCTACGCCTGGGGCTCCAATAATTCCAACGAAATTAAGAACTCGATCCTGGCGCAAGTGGCGCAGCAGGACATCAACACGGCCATGCAGGGCAAGGGTCTGCAGATGGTGCAGGAATCGCAGAACCCTGACCTGATCCTCACCGCCAACGGTGGCATGAGACAGCAGACCTCCTACAGCGCGTGGGGCATGCGCGGCATTGGCGGAGGCATGGGCGGCATCAGCCCGGAACAAAACGTTGAGGCAACCATGATCGTTGACCTCTACGACGCGAAGACGCAGTCGCTGATCTGGCGTGGAATCGCGCAAAATACCCTCAACAACAACGGCAACAAGAACCAGCAGATGGTGGAAAAAGCCGTGCAGAAGATGTTCAAGCAATGGCCGAAGTGATCTACGCGAGAAATCAGCGATGACCACGAGAACTCTGGTAATGCTCTCCGCAGCGATTGAGGCGGCAACCGGAATTGCCTTGATCGCCGATCCTCGCCTGGTCGCCCAAGTGCTCTTGGGCACCAGTCTGGGTGCAGCCGGTGTCGCGGTCGGCCGGGTGGCCGGGGTAGCTCTGCTTTCTCTGGCGATCGCGTGCTGGCCGGGTACGGATCGCGCCGCCCCGCACGCCATTCGTGCCCTGTTCACCTACAACCTGCTCGCAGCACTGTACCTCGGCTATCTCCGGGTCGGCGGAGGTTTTGCCAGTTACCTGCTGTGGCCGGCGGCTGTTGTGCATGGTGTGCTGGCGCTTCTGCTGGCGCGCCCAGCCTTTGACAGAGTGTCAGCCGCGACAGCCGACTCGAGCAAATAGACAATAGCTCTGGACATGAATTATCGAGAGTGCGGGCCTCGGTAGCGTTTCTCCCTCGTTAGCGACTCCTGAGTTGTCGGCAACTCGCAAGCAACACGGAAGGGCGGCGGCTAATTGTTGTGGCGGGATCCCGACTTTCTTGGGGTGGGCTCGAGCCATCTCGCCCAGGCCCCACCCGTGTTGACCGGATGGGATAGTCTCGAAAGCTAATCTGACCAACGCGAGGTGAAGCCTGTGCCGCAAATCGATCCCTGGCTGGCTCTTGGCGTAATTGCCTCCACCGCCGCGACCGACGCGGTCTACGTATTGTTCAATGCTGCTGTTTCGTCCCGGCGGCGGGTGCCGGCGGCGACCTGGAGCAGCGTGTGGTATCTGCTCTCGGCGTTCGCGGTCATCAGCTACACCCGCAACTGGGTATACGTGTGCTTTGCGGCGCTGGGATCCTGGATAGGCGCTTACCTCTCCATGACCGTGCTTCGCCGGCCAGAAGCTGCGCCCGCACCCCTCGATCGCGGCGGGCCCAGCGCATCGCCATAGCTCGCAGCGCATGCCGGTTTTACGGGAACACGATGACCCCGCGCCCGCGCAACTTGCCCTCGTGCATCGCCTGCAGCATTTTGCCGGCTTCCTCCAGAGGAACCTTCGTAATCCGTGGTACCACGCCGTGATTGGCGGAGAAGCTCAGCGTGGCGCGAATGTCTTTGCGGCTGCCTGAGGGCGATCCCATCAGGTGGCGCCTGCCGCCGATCAGTTCCATCGGCGAAACCGAGATGTTGCCCGGACCTACCCCCAGCACCACGAGCGTCCCGTCGGGAGCCAGCCCGGAGAACGCGTCGGTGGCGGCCTCGCTGCTGGGAGCGGTCGCCAGGATGATGTCGGCTCCGCCGTCCCATTTCTGCAGCCCCTCGCTGGCTTTGCCTGCCTTGGTATTCACGAAGTACTCGGCACCCAGCTCGCGCGCCTCGGCTTCCTTGTCGGGCGTGTTCGAAATCACCGCCACCCGTCCTCCCATCGCCTTTGCGTAGAGGATTCCCAGATGCCCAAGGCCACCCAGTCCGATCACGGCGACTTTGTAGCCCGGCTTGAATCCCGCATTGCGCATGCCGTTGTAAACCGTCAGCCCGGCGCACATGAGAGGGCCGGCTTCCTCAAAGCTCAGCCCATCAGGAATGGGCGCTACGTAATGGGCCGGAGCAATCATGTATTCCTGGTAGCCACCATCCTGGGTGACGCCCGTGACCTGTACTTCCGGACACATCACCTCATCGCCCTGCGCGCAGAGCATGCAGTGTCCGCAGGACGAGAACAGCCAGGGCATGCCGACGTGGTCGCCAACCTTGGGCCAAGTCACGCCCTCACCAACTTTGTCCACCACGCCTGCGACTTCGTGTCCGGGGACGCGGGGATAGGACGCAAACGGAAAATACCCTTGCTGCACAGCCAGGTCGCTATGGCAGATGCCGCAGGCCCGAACCCGAATGAGAACTTCGCCCGCCTTGGGTTGCGGAATGGGACGCTCTTCGATGACCAGTGGAGATTGCGGTTTCGAAACAACAGCGACTTTCATACTTCTCCTGTTTGAGTGTGGGTTGGTGTTGCCGATGAATATTGAGACACAAGACGCAGAGACTTGGATGAACGAATTAGCGGAAACGATACAGGCGGCCGGGATGTTTCGTTGACTGTCATCAGACGCTGTTCTACTCTCGATTGGTTACACACAAGTTTCGCCGCGGCACCGCGTAATATCTCACGCGCGGCCGTGGCACGGAGTGCATCCTTCGGTGCGCAAAAATACACTCGGTGAATTAGGGTTTCCCGCCGGTTCGCGATTGCCGGCATGATCAGCATGGTCAACGACGGCATCGGATTCTGGGGCTTCTCATCGGCCATGTTATTTACTTCGATTCAGGTGATCTGCATCTGGGTGTTTGCAATCGCCTGCGCGACCATCGTCTACACGCTGTTCGGCTATCCCCTCCTGCTCGGCTGGATGGCCAACCGTCACGAACAGCCTGTCCGCCGCGATGACGTTCTGCGCTCCGTCTCCTTCGTCATCGCCGTCCACAACGGCGAGAAGTTTTTGGAGCGTAAGCTGAACTCCATTCTGGCGTTGAATTACCCGCGCGAGCTGATGGAGATCATCGTGGTTTCCGACGGCTCCGACGATCGCACCGACGAAATTGCGCGCAGCTTTGCGCCGCAAGGCGTTCGCCTGATCCAGGTTCCGCGCGGAGGCAAGCCGGCGGCGCTCAACGTCGCCGTGCCGCTGGCCACGGGCGAAATCCTGGCGCTCACCGACATCCGCCAGACGCTGCATCCCGACTGCCTGCGCAATGTTGTCGCCTGTTTCGGAGATCCCAAGACGGGCGCGGTCAGCGGCGAGTTGCAGGTTGCCCCGGGCGAGACCCAGGACGAAAACGATTTCGGTCTCTACTGGCGCTACGAGGTCTGGATTCGTACCCAGATGGCGAGGATCGATTCTACCTTTGGCTGCAATGGCCCGTTTTACGTGATGCGCCGCTCCCTTTGGGTGCCGGTGTCTCCGGATACGTTGCTCGACGACGTGTACCTGCCGCTGACCGCGTTCTTTAAGGGCTACCGCCTGCTGCTCGAACCGACAGCAATCGTCTATGAGCTGCCTATTGCGTTGCAATCGGAATTCAAGCGCAAGGTCCGGTTGCAGGCCGGTCTGTATCAAACCCTGCAGATCATGCCCGAGATGCTCACCCGCCGCAACCGCATGCGTTTCCATTTCGTCTCGGGCAAGTACTTCCGCATACTGCTGCCCTATTGTCTGATCGCTATCGCCCTGGCCACCATCGGCCTGCCGTCGCCTTGGCGCACGCTGGCCATTGCCGGACAAGTTGGGTTCTATGGACTCGCTGCCCTCGACACGATTCTTCCTGCCCGGTTTCCGCTTAAGCGCCTGACCTCGCCGATCCGCACATTCCTCGTGCTGATCAGCGCAACGTTGATCGCGCTGCGCGTTTTCTTCGTTCCCCCTCAGAGTCTATGGAAAGAGAAGACGGTGCGGCTGAGCGAGGCGCCGCGCACCAGGTAGGGCGGGCTTAGTTCGGGAAGATATCTGAAAAGGCACGCGGCTACTGATGTGCTTCCACGACCGCGTCGCGATGTGGGCCCACCGCCGCCACCGCCGATGACGGCAGGATGTCGCCGTCCGTCAACTCGTACTGTTGGAAGCTGGGCACGCGCGCCAGGACGTCCGCGACCGTTCCGAAGCGGTAGGTCTTCAGCAGAGTTCGCAGCTTGTCTTCGGCGCTATCTAGGTTGACGTAATATTTGAAGCTCTTCACTCGCGGCAGCTGCAGCCGCGGTTGCGCCGGATTGATTTCACGCGGATGAATGTACGTCATCACCGGCCGGCCAGCTCGATGATTCTGGCGGAACCCGTACTTGATAATGGGCATGGAAAACAGCCGCAGGTAACCACCTCCGGAGAAGGGCACACGTCTCCCCATGGCGCTCAGGATGGATACAGGAAACACGGTCAGATCGCCGGCTTCGGTGTGCAGCAGGAACGGATCGCGGCTGAATCCGTCGATACCGCCATGATCGCGGGGCGCGGGCACCACGGAGACGTCCACCGTGATGCCGTTTCTCCGCAGAATGGGATACGCCCAAAAGCATTCGCGCTTCATGGAGAATCCCGGCGCCCGGAACGCCAACACTGCCTGGCCGCTTACCTCGCGCAAGACCTTGAGGGAGCGCTTCAAATCCTGCTCGAACTCTTCCGGCGTCAGGGTGTAGACCAACCGGTGAAAGTGGGTGTGGCAGCCGACCTCATGGCCCGCGTCGTTGAGTCGCCGAATCAACTCGGGATGGCGCTCTGCCACCCAGCCGACCGTAAGAAACGTGGCGCGCGCCTTGGCGTCATCGAGCAGCCGCAAAATTACTTCCGTGTCTTTGACCACGTGGCTGGCGGCTGAGTCCCACGTCTTCGGATCGTCGTACGGCGTACTGACCTCGCAGACATGAAACCACTCTTCCAGGTCGATACAGAAGGCGTTCAGGATTTCGCTGCTGGTTGCGGAGGACATATTTAAGCTTCCTCGGGCGGCTTGCGGAAGGTCTTCACAACCTTCGCGGGGTTGCCGGCCACCATGGTGTACGGCGGCACGTTGGTTACCACCACCGCTCCACTGGCCACGACCGCTGCCCGGCCAACCGTCACTCCCGGCATGATGACAGAATTCACGCCAATAAAACAGTGGTCCTCAAGCACCACCGGCTTTAGAACGACCGGCATAATGCCCGTCTCGCGTAAGTGGTGGGGAGCTTTGATGTGGGTCATGATGATGGCTCTTGCCGTGACCCGAACATCGTCGCCGATGATGACGTTCTCCGGATAGGCGGTTTCGATGATGGCATTGGGATCGATGTAACAATCCTTGCCAATCTTCACTCCGCGCAGGCGATGGAGCGGAAGGATGACGCCACGCGGCGCCCAGCGCACCAGGTTTCCCAGAAACCAGTTACGCCACAGGTAATTGAACGCCAGCCCCACCAGGCTGCGCCCTCCGCGGTCGGCGGCCGACACCCGAGCGTCGTACAAAAAGCCGCGTCGCTTTTCCGCCGGTGTGCCGCCTGCCGCACTCGGAGGCTTGGCTGGAGCAGTCTCCTCAGCCTTCGCTGGTGCAGACTCCTCAACAGCGGAAACCTCCATGGTCGCCGTTACCGCCGCAGCCCCGGACTTTTGCCGCTCCAGATAGGCAAGCACGTCCGACTCACGCACCAGTTCGATTCCGGCAAATGCGTTGGCATCGATGCCATGCTGCTCGATCAATGCCTGCGCCTTGCGCGAGATTCGCGACCCTGAAACGCTCGCCGCCGCAGCCTGTGCCGAACCGTTTCCTCCGGAGGCCGGCCCGCCAATCGCAGCATGCCCCACCGGGGCCGGGATCGTCGCCACGGCAAGCGGTTGTGCCTGTATGCGCCCGATCAACGCACCAATCGGAACCTCAGCGCCCTTGGGATGGAGAATCTCCAGGTAGCCTTCTGCTTCCGCTTCGACATCCACCACAGCCTTTGAGGTTTCAATGGAGACAACCACCTGCTTGGGTGCGACCTTCGCGCCGTGCTCCGCCTCCCAGGCCGCGATCAAAACCACATCGTCGTTGACGATTTCCTGGGGAATGCGGATTTCAGTGAACGAGTTCACGGACGAATTCCCTCGCCTTTCGCACGATCGACTCGGTGTTGGGCAGGCATTGTTCCTCCAGCGGCCGGGAGGATGGGATAGGACAAGAATCAGCCGTCAAGCGCCGGCAGCGCACGCTCAGCTCACCGAAACGCTCCGCCACTTGCGCCAGTATTTCGCTGCTCATCGAAACAAATCCCTGTCCCTCCTCGATCACCAGCAACTTCCCCGTTGTCGCCAGGCTGTCTTCCAGGACCCCGGCATCGAAGGGATACAGTCGCGTCGGCAGGAACAAGTCCACCAGCAGTTCCTCTTCATCGAACAACCGCAGCATCGCCTCTTCCGCTTCCACCGACATGCCGCCGATCGCCACCATGGTCAAATCGGCTGCCTGATTTGGCTTCAGGCGGACCGTTGGAAAGGTCTCTCGGGTAAAGCGTAACGAATATCCCGGCGGAGGTTCGGGATTGACAAAGCGCGTGTAAAGAATTTTGTTCTCGATCACCAGCGTGGGCGTTTCGATGCCGGCGAATAGATCGCGATACAGTTGCGCCGGACTGTAGCGGTGGTGCAGGCACAAAACGTTGGTGCCGGGCACCCCGAGAAAATGCTTTTCGATGCTCTGGCTATGCGTCGGGCCGTATCCGCGCTTGCCTCCCATCGGGGTGCGCACGATGGTCGGGACTTGGATCTGCCCGTTGTACATCCAACTGAACTTCGCTGCGCTGTTGATCCACTGGTCGGCCGCCAGCGCCAGGAAATCGCCGAACATGATCTCGGCGACCGGAAGCAGCTTGGCCAGCGCCATGCCGTTGGCGATTCCGACAATGGCCGCCTCGCTGATCGGCGTATTGCGCACTCGGCCGGGAAAGCGCGCGCTCAGCCCCATGGTGCATTTGAAAGCTCCGCCGTAGGGTGATTCGATATCCTCGCCAATCAGCACCATCTCCTGGTGCTCCGCCAGACCTTCTTCCAGTCCGCGGCGCACCGAGTCAACCACTCGCTCCTTCGGAAACGATCGTGCCTCCCAGACATCTCTGCCGCTTACGGCCGTCAAACCAGTCAGAGCGTCGCTGCTGAATGGCGCGGCCTCGGCTTCGGCCACCGCAGCGTCAATCAACTGCTCCACCTCGCGGGCTATCTCCTGGAAGCGCGGGTCTGAGGCGTACTGCTCCGCCAGCATGGCGACAGGATCGCGTTCCCAGTAGGGCGCGACCTCGCTCTCCGGCCGGTTGTCATCGCCCTTGGAATGCGCCATCAATCGGTAGGTG
Organism: uncultured Acidobacteriaceae bacterium; assembly: GCA_963798275.1. Lineage (GTDB taxonomy): Bacteria > Acidobacteriota > Terriglobia > Terriglobales > Acidobacteriaceae > CAWCTB01. The sequence continues at coordinate 53,236 of CAWCTB010000023.1, read as the reverse complement.
TCGACCTGGTGGAATCGCGGCTTCGATGTGTTTCGAACCAGATTCGCACTCACTGCCATGGCGTCCAGCAGCTCGGACCAGTTCCAGGTGTCGCTGTAGGCGGTCTCGATCCCAAATGCCTCTGCCCGCGCGCGAATGTTTCCCGCCAGTGTCTCCGACTGGTGCGTGGACTGCGCGTATATGTTGTTCTCGCACACGAACAGCACCGGCAGCTCCCACTTGGAAGCAATATTCATCGTTTCGTAAACGACGCCTTCCCCCAACGTGCCGTCCCCGAGAAAGACAACCGTTATGCCGTTGTTGGCTTTCACCTTCTGGCCATAGGCGAGTCCGGCGGAGACCGGCACAATCGACCCTTGCACGCCATTCGAGTAGAAATTCCCCTGGTGCAGGTGCTGGCTACCGCCACGTCCTCCACACACCCCGACGGACTTGCCCATGACCTCGCCGATCAAGCCCACCAGACTCTGCCGGTAAGCCAGAAAATGGCCGTGACAGCGGTGGTTGGAGAACACATTGTCCTGCGGCTGCAGGGCCCGGGCGACCGCAATGCCCACAAACTCCTGCCCGATGCAGGTATGGACCGTCCCGAACAGCTTTCCCTGCTTGAACAACTCCAGCAGCCGTTGTTCGGTTCTCCGAATGAGCCAGCTCAGGCGAATGACTTCGCCATGTTGCTCCAACAGGTCGGACGTGGCTGTTTGGGGTTTGGATACCATGTTTTGGATAGCGCAAAAGGATCGGGTTCACTCGAAGTTTACCTTGATTGTTACTAGAGCCGCAATGTGGAGGGCATCCGTCTCTTCCCCGTGCAGCGGGGTGAATCGGACCATCGTCTGGCACACCGCTGCCTGATCCCTTTCTTGGATAGGTGCGGTTCCACACAAATTCGCCATACCCGGAAGGGGCTATACTTCGGCATGTTCATCCGCCTGGGCTACGACATCGAGTTCGACATTCCGGCGCCGGTGGCCATGGTCGCGATGTTGCATGTGCATCCCTCCCGCGTGCCAGACTTGCGCGCCCCGGATGAACTGCAGGTTGAGCCCGAGGTCCCGCTCACCAGCTACATCGACGGATTCGGCAATCTCTGCACCCGGTTCGACGCGCCCGCGGGCACACTTCGACTGCGCAGTGAAACGCTCATCGAAGACCCCGGAACCGCCGATCCATTCGACTGGAATGCGCGCGAGCACCCGGTGGGTGAGCTGCCTCATGAAACCCTCACTTATTTGCTGAACAGTCGCTACTGCGAGGTGGACCGGTTATCCAATATCGCTACCGAACTTTTCGGCGCTGTCGCGCCCGGCTGGGGACGAGTGCAGGCCATCTGCAACTGGGTGAACAGCAGAGTGAGGTTTGGCTACCATCTCGCGAGTCCCACCCGGACCGCGCTCGACGTGTTCACCGACCGGGTGGGCGTCTGCCGCGATTATCAGCACCTGGCCATCGCCTTCTGCCGCGCCCTGAACATTCCGGCGCGCTACTGCACTGGCTACCTGGGAGACATCGGCGTTCCTCTCACCCCGCCCATGGATTTCAGCGCCTGGTTCGAGGTATACCTGGACGACCAATGGTGGGTTTTCGATGCGCGCAACAATACGCCGCGTATTGGCCGGGTGCTGATCGCGACCGGCCGTGACGCGTCGGATGTCGCCATCACCACCTCCTTTGGCGCAGCCAACCTGACCCGCTTCGCAGTCATTGCCGAGGAAACGACTGCCCCGCAATCCGATGCGTCCCAGAAGTCCGAAACGGCGTGAACTCTGCCCCAGGGATCCTGGCGATTTCACCGTTGCTAGACTGCCGATCGTCTTGAAAGGGCACGGCCTTCACCGGCTGCGGGAAGCAGTGCCCTTGTTCTGCGTTTTGAAGGGGCGCGGCTTCAGCCGCGCCGTCAAGCGACGTCAATAGATTCGGGCTTCAGCCCCTGAGGGTTTCGCGTTTACGTTGTTCCATGAAGGCGCTGTAGTGCGCATTGGTCTCGAACGCTCCGCCCATTCAGAGCTTTTTCCTCTTGCCTTCGTTCTGCGCGATCCGCGCCTTTACCATTTTTTTCACCAGCGCGGCCGGCAGAGGTTTGTCCACGGGGAAGTGGATGGTGCCTTTGGACGTCTGGAAGTCCTTGAGTTCGCTCTTGAACGCCTCGATCACGGACGCGGTGGGAAACAGACTGCAATGGTTCGAGAACGCGGCGAACCACACCAACGGCCCGTTGTACTTGAACGTGGGAATCCCATAGCTGATGACCTCAGTCGTCTCCGGCGGCACAACGGACCGAATCGCCGCGCGAACCTTGTTTAAGGTACTGCGGGCAGGTTCCGGGACGCCGGCTAGGTATTCATCTACGCTCTTCGCAGCCACACTGCGTTTTGTGGCCGAACTGTGGCCACCGGACTTAACTTTTTTCATAAGACAACACCATCAAAAGACGCTGGCTTCAATTCTGCGCGATAGGCTAACACGCAACCGTTCGCCGCCGCCATTTGACTCTGCCTGCTGCGTCGGCTAGCCTCAATTGCTTGTGTTGCCGACGCCTTGGCTGCTGCACCTGGGGGCTCTGATCCACATCCCTGCGAGACTGGGGTGCAGGAGCGACGGCACTCGGGCTGTCCTGCCGCCCAGTTCAGTATGAAAACATTTCGCCAACTTGCAAGTCTCGCGCTGCTTTGCCTGCTGTGCCTGCCGACGGTGGCCGGCGATGTCATGCACCCCAGCCATGCGCCCAAGGCCATGGTGGCGACCGTGCATCCCGAAGCCTCGAAGGCAGGCGTGGCCGTGATGCAACAGGGCGGCAATGCCGTGGACGCCGCCGTGGCCATCGGATTTGCCTTGACCGTGGTCCATCCGCAGGCCGGCAACATCGGCGGTGGCGGCTTCATGCTCTTCCGCCGCGCCGACGGAGAGGTCCACTTCCTCGATTACCGCGAGAAGGCCCCAGCCAAAGCCACAGCCGACATGTATCTCGACCAGAACGGCAACGTCATCGAGGACTTGAGCACCATCGGTTACAAGGCCATTGCGGTACCCGGCTCGGTTGCCGGACTGGCTTACGCGCAGACGCACTGGGGTAAGCTCAAGCTGCAGCAAGTCATGGAACCCGCCATCCGCCTGGCGCGGGACGGTTTCCAGCTGGAGTACAACGAAGCCTTGGATCTGCGCGATCCCGACCTGGCCAAGTTCGCGGACTCCAAGCGCATCTTTCAGCGCGACGGCAACTACTACCAGCCCGGCGAAGTCTTCAAGCAGCCGGAGCTGGCGCGCACCCTGGAGCGCGTCGCCAAGAATCCCGACGATTTCTATCACGGCTCACTCGCCCGCGAACTCGCCGCCGCCATGCAGAAGGGTGGCGGCCTGATCACCGTGGAAGACCTCGCGGCCTACGAAGTGAAAGAGCGCCAGGCGATCCGCGGCACCTATCGCGGGTACGACGTCATCAGCGCGCCACCGCCGTCTTCGGGAGGCGTCGCGCTGGTGGAAATGCTCAACATCCTCGAGGGTTACGACCTCGCCAAACAAGGTGATCGCTCCGCCAAGAGCATTCACCTTACCGCGGAGGCCTTTTCCCGCGCTTTCTTCGACCGCGCGGAATTCCTCGGCGATCCCGACTTCTCCAAAATTCCGGTCGCCCAGTTGATCGACAAACGCTATGCCAAAGCCTGGCGCGACACCATTGACGTGCGCCATGCCACTCCCAGCAATGAGCTGAAGCGGCCGGCCGTTTTCAATCAGTTGGATCGCTACGCCCAGACGCATCCGCAGCCGAAATCCGTACACGAGCCGGAGCACACCACGCATTACTCGGTCGTCGATCCCGAAGGCAACGCGGTTTCGGTGACGACGACCTTGAACGACAGCTTCGGTTCCCGCGTGACCGCCGACGGGCTCGGCTTCCTGCTGAACGACGAGATGGACGATTTCGCCGCCAAGCAGGGCGTGCCCAACATGTACGGCCTCATTCAGGGGCCGGCGAACGCCGTCGGCCCGGGCAAGCGTCCCCTTTCGGCCATGACGCCCACCATCGTACTTAAAGATGGCAAGCTCTTCCTGGTGCTCGGCTCACCCGGCGGCCCGACCATCATCACCACCGTCGCCAACGTTCTCATGGGCGTGGTGGATTACGGGCTGAACATCCAGGAGTCGGTGAATGCGCCCCGCTTCCACAATCAGTGGCTGCCCGACAAGATCCTGATGGAGCCTGTCGGCTTCTCGCCCGATACCATCGGCATCCTCGATCAGATGGGACATAAGATCGACCTTGCCCGCCGTTACTGGGGCGATGCCGAGTGCATTGCAGTCGATCCGAAAACCGGTGAGCGGTTGGGCGCCAGCGATGGGCGGAACAATGGAAAGGCGGTAGGATTCTGATGCGGCGCGCCATGTCGACCTACATCTTCGCCAAGCGCGACCGGCTGCATCCCGGCTTGCTCGACCAGATGGTCACCGGCGGAGCGGAAGCCATCGAGATTTTCGCCGCCCGTGGTCATTTCAACTACGCCGACCGGCAACACGTTCGCGAGATTGCCAAGTGGTTTCGCGGCACCGGCGTGAAGTTCCACTCCATGCACTCACCCATGCATGGCGACGACGAATGGGGCCGCAGCGGCGCACCGCCGCTCAATATCGCCGCCACCGACAAGCGGCGGCGGATCGATGCCATGGACGAGATCAAGCGCGCCATCGAAGTGGCCGAGCAAAGCCCGTTTCAGTTTCTGGTGCAGCATGTCGGCATCGGAGGAGAAGAGGCCGACGAGCACAAGCAGGAAGCCGCCATGATGTCGCTGGAACATCTGCACGCCTTCGCCAAGCCTCTCGGCGTGCAACTGCTGGTCGAGAACATGCAGAACGAACTCTCGACTCCGGAAAAGCTCATGGAACTGCTGCACGCCGGCCACTTTGCCGGCATCGGAATCTGCTTCGACCTCGGCCACGCTCACATCATGCAGGGCATTCCGCAGTCGTTCGCGATACTGAAAGACCGCATCCGCTCGACCCACGTCCACGACAACGCGCAGGACCGCGATTCGCACCTCTGGCCCGGACAAGGCAACATTGATTGGAGCGAGGCTCTGGCGCTGCTGCGAACCGCTCCGCACGTCCCGCCCCTGCTGCTGGAGATCGAAGGCGTCGAAGGCGAAAAGATTTCCGAACGAATGGCAGAAACGTTCAAGAAGCTGGAGAGTTAATAGGAAGCTATCGGCTATCCCATAAATCAGTTTTGATGGGCATGAATCAGTTTTGAAAGGGCACAGCTTCAGCTGTGCCGTAAAGATCGGCTTGGAACCGGGCTTTAGCCCCTGAGGGAATTTCGTTCCTAGGCCTGCTGACATTTCTGGAGATTGGTTCGAAAGACGACGGACTCATGGAAACGCAAACTGCAAAAGTCGAAGCCCCCATCACCACCATCCGTGAAATCGGCCAGCACGAAGGCCAGACGGTCACTCTTCGCGGCTGGCTCTACAACCTGCGCGAGAGCGGCAAGCTGCTCTTCCCCCAGTTCCGCGACGGCAGCGGAGTCATCCAGGGTGTCATCGCCAAAAACGCCGTCTCGCCAGAACTGTTCGACGCCATCAAGGGCCTGACGCAGGAATCCAGCGTCATCGTGATCGGCAAAGTGCGTGCCGACAAGCGCGCGCCCGGCGGCTACGAACTCGACGTCACCGACGCCCAGGTCATCCAGCGCGTGAAGGAAGACGACCCTTACCCGATTTCGCTGAAAGAGCACGGCGTCGATTTCCTGATGGAGCATCGTCACCTCTGGCTGCGCTCGCCGCGCCAGGCGGCGATCCTGCGCGTGCGTGCCGAGATCATCAAGGCCGCTCGCGATTACTTCGACGATCACGGCTTCACCCTGACCGATCCGCCCATCCTTACGCCGGCGGCGTGCGAAGGAACCACCACGCTCTTCCCCGTGGACTACTTCGAGGAGCAGGCCTTCCTCACTCAGTCCGGCCAGCTTTACGTCGAAGCCACCGCGATGGCCTTGGGCAAGGTCTACAGCTTCGGCCCTACCTTCCGCGCGGAGAAGTCGAAGACCCGCCGCCATCTCACGGAATTCTGGATGGTGGAGCCCGAAGTCGCCTACGCCACCCTCGACGACCTCATGCAGTTGGCCGAGGAGTTCATCACCTTCATCGTTAAGCGCTGCCTGGAGCGGCGCCGTCCCGAACTCGAGACGATCGGGCGCGACATCGCCAAGCTGGAGAACATCGCCACACCCTTCCCCCGCATCAGTTACGACGATGCCGTGCAGATGCTGCAGGAAGCCCACGCCAAGGCTCTGGTCGAAACCAGATTCGAGTGGGGAGGAGACTTCGGCTCGCCCGACGAAACCTACATCTCTTCACAATTCGACCGTCCGGTGATGATCCACCGCTACCCGGCGTCGATCAAGGCGTTTTACATGGAGCCCGACCCGCAACGTCCTGATCTCGCTTTGTGCGTCGATGTGCTCGCGCCTGAAGGTTATGGCGAGATCATCGGCGGCTCGCAGCGCATGGCTTCCTACGATCTGCTGTTGCAGCGCATTCACCAGCACAATCTCCCGGAAGAGGCGTTTAAGTGGTACCTGGATCTGCGCAAATACGGCGGCGTGCCCCATGCCGGCTTCGGCATGGGCATCGAGCGGGCGGTGGCCTGGATCTGCGGCCTCGAACATGTGCGCGAGACGATTCCCTTCCCCCGCATGCTGTACCGCTTATATCCGTAAACGATTGTGGTATTTTGGCCGGCCCTACAAGCTGTCAAGCGATTCCGTTTTGAAAGCTTCCGCGAGACTGCCCACGCTGCGGCATGGTTAAAGCTTTTTTATCTGCTCAGCATTCAGACAGAAAACCAGGGCGCAAAACTTCTTGACAAACGATTGCCCCGGCAGCAATGATTCGGGCACCAATCAGCAGGCCAGATTTCTGGTCAGGCGGAGGATTTTACCTCCCAATAACACTGACTTTTTTCACTGACGGGAATGCCGGAATCGGGATGGCAAGGCATTCCGGACGTTGTACGAAAGCACCGGGGGTAGTTGAGGGTGAGGTTCAGCTTCAGCGAAGGGAATCACCGGCCTGCATTGTTCTGCCGCGTCGCCCTGGTCGCGCTGTGCGTCTCCCACGCCACGTTCTCCGCCGCTTCCGTTAAAGCCCCCGACATACCCAGCATCTTTTCTCCGGCTGCAACCCCGGCTCAATCGATCTATCACCTGTCGCTATTTGTACTGGCGATCTGCGCGGCCATCTTTCTGTTGGTGTGCGCCCTGCTGGTTTACGCCGTCTTCAAGTTCCGCCAACTCCCGGCGGACGATGGCAGCGAGCCACCGCAGATTTACGGCAGTAACCAGGTTGAGCTGGCCTGGACGGTGATCCCAGTGCTGATCGTGGTCGTGCTGTTCCTCGCCACCGCGCGCGTCATCCACGCCGTCGAAGATGCCCAGTTCCCTGCCGGCACCACCGAGATCACCGCCGTCGGCCATCAGTTCTGGTGGGAGTTTCAGTATCCCCAACAGGGTTTCGTCACCGCCAACGAGCTGCACATTCCAGCCAGTGACGCGAAGCATCCGCAGCCCACCCACATCACGCTGCTCTCGGCCGACGTGGACCACAGCTTCTGGGTCCCCAAGCTTGCCGGCAAGACCGATCTCATTCCCAACCGAGCCAACAGCATGTGGATCGATCCGCACGAGCCGGGAGTGTACGTTGGCCAGTGTGCGCAGTACTGCGGCACCCAGCATGCCAAGATGCTGTTGCGCGTGATTGTGCAGCCGCGGGAAGAGTTCGAGAAATGGGCCGCCGGCCAGCATCAGCCCGCGCCGCAACTCGACTCGGTTGTCCAAGGACGCCAGATTTTTGAATCGACCGCCTGTGTCAACTGCCACACTGTGGCAGGCACCAACGCCCATGGCAAGTTCGGCCCGGACCTGACGCACCTGATGAGCCGGGAGACGATCGGCGCCGGGGCCGCGCAGAACACTCCGGAAAATCTGCGGCAATGGATCAAGGACCCGGAGGTCTTCAAGCCCGGCTCGCTCATGCCGGCCATGCAACTCGACGATCAGGAACTGAACGCCGTTACCGCTTACTTGCTCACTTTGCGCTAGGAGAAACTGGGGACCTGTGCATGCTGGACGCTGACTCGCTCTCGAAACCAATGTTCGTCGCACCCGAGACTGCCGCCAGCCGGCCTCTCTTCGACCGCGTGCACGAATGGATCATTACCGTCGATCACAAGAAACTCGGCCTGCTCTACATCTCTTACGGCATCCTCTTCCTCGTCATCGGCGGCCTTGAAGCCACCGTCATGCGGATACAACTTGCCATTCCGCATAATCACTTCGTCTCGCCGCAAATGTTTAACCAGTTGTTCACCATGCATGGCACCACCATGGTGTTTCTGGTCGGCATGCCGCTGCTGTTCGGTTTCGCGAATTACCTTGTCCCCCTGATGATCGGCGCTCGCGACATGGCATTCCCCCGCCTGAACGCCTTCAGCTTCTGGATGAGCGCCCTGGGCGGCATCATCCTGTACTTCAGCTTTGTCGGTGGCAACGGACTGTATGGCGCGGGCAGCGCGCCCGATGTGGGATGGTTCGCCTATGCACCGCTCACCGCCCAGGCGTTCTCGCCCGGACACAGTACCGACTACTGGATCATCGGCCTGTTGGTTAGCGGCATCGGCAGCATCGGCACGGCGGTTAACATCGTGACCACCGTCCTCTGCATGCGCTGCCCGGGCATGACGCTGGGGCGCATGCCTCTGTTTGCCTGGCTCAACCTCGTGGTCTCGTCCATGGTGCTGATCGTGATCTCGCCGTTGACCGCGGCCCAGATCATGTTGCTGCTCGACCGCTACCTGGGCGCGCACTTCTTCGACACCCAGGCCGGCGGCTCGGCCGTCATCTGGATGCACTTCTTCTGGATCTTCGGGCACCCGGAGGTCTACGTCCTCATCATCCCGGGATTTGCCATCGCCTCTGAGATCATTCCGGTGTTTTCGCGGAAGCCCATCTTCGGCTACTCCATCATGGTCGCGGCCACACTGGGCATCGGATTCCTGAGCCTCGGCGTGTGGGCCCATCACATGTTCACCATCGGCATGACCTCGTATTCCAACGCCTTCTTCACCGCGACCACCATGGCGGTGGGCGTGCCCACCGGCATCAAGATCTTCAATTGGCTGGGGACCATGTGGGGTGGAAAGATCCGCCTTGCCGTCCCCATGTTGTTCTGCATCGCGTTCCTCTTCCAGTTCCTGATCGCCGGACTCACCGGCATCATGCTCTCCGCGGCTCCCTTCGATTGGCAACTGGGCAACTCCTACTTTGTGGTAGCCCACTTTCACTACGTGTTGATCGGCGGACTGGTATTCACCATCTTCGCCGCCCTGTATTACTGGTTCCCCAAGGTCAGTGGGCGGATGTTCAACGAAACCCTCGGCAAGTGGCATTTCTGGCTCTTCCTGATCGGCTTTCATCTCACCTTCGACTTCATGCACATTCCCGGCGTGCTCGGCATGCCGCGACGTATTTACACCTACGAACCGGGCCGCGGCTGGGAATTCTGGAACATGATCGTCTCCATCGGTGTGATCTTTCAGATCGCCGGCATCCTGTGCTGGGTGGTGAACTTCCTGTGGTCGTACTACAAGGGAAAGCCGGCGGGCAACGATCCCTGGGACGCCTGGACGCTGGAGTGGTCAACCACCTCCCCGCCGCCCGAATACAACTTTGCCACCATTCCGGTGGTGCGCAGCCGCCGGCCGCTGTGGGACTTGAAGCATCCGGACGATCCGGACTGGAAGTACGAGTAAAGGAGAAACTCGCTTGGCAGCAACCTCAGTCGCGCTGAAACCATCCGAGATGCCGCTGGCGCACGAACTGCGCGGTCGCGTCGGCATGTACTGCCTGATCGCCGCCGAATCCGCCATCTTCAGCATCTTCGTGGTCGCCTATCTGTACTACGCCGGCAAGAGCCTCAGCGGTCCCACTCCCAGCCAGGTGTTGCATGTCCCCATCTTCAATTCGATCTGCCTGTTCTCCAGCAGCTTTAGCATCGTGATGGCCGAGCGCGCCATCGCCCGCGACAACCGGAAGCTCTTCACCGCTTGGTGGTTCGTCACCATTGCGCTCGGCGCCATCTTCATCCTCGGCACTGCCCGCGAGTGGTATCACCTTATCTATGACGAAGGGCTGACCATCAAGACGAACTTGTTCGGCACCACCTTCTACTCGCTGGTGGGGCTGCACGCCTTTCACGTGATCGTGGGGCTGACCGGGCTGTCGATCATTTTTATCTTCGCCGTTCTAGGTTATGTGAAGCAGGAGCACGCCGAGCGCATCGCCGTGTTCGGCTTGTATTGGCATTTCGTGGATGCCGTCTGGGTCGTCGTCCTCTCGGTGGTGTACTTCATCGCGAGGTGACAGCAACGCTATGACAACGCCGCCAGAACAATCCGCCGCCCACGGCCAACCGGCACACGTCGTGATGCCTGCAGCCCACCGCCTGGCCCTTCGTCTGCGCGCTGGGAGTGGCCTTGCTGTTTGCCGGGCTGCTGACCAATGTTTCCATCAGCATTCTGGGCGCGATCCTGTACCTCGCCGCCGCGGTGGGATGGTTCCGCCAGGTCTTGCCCCACGAACATCACGTGGAGTTGCCAGTGCTTGCCGAAGAACTGCCGGCCGTTGTCGCGCCGCGCGAAGTCACTCGCCTTGCAGTCGCAGCCAAGGTAGAACGCGCCTGGTTGCCGCTGAAGATCTATCCCATCGCGGCGGGCGTAAGGGGCGGCCTCGCCGGTGGCGTGGCCATGGCGTTGCTCGCGATGCTCTATGGGTTGATCTTCTTTCACAGCGTCTGGTATCCCATCAACCTGATCGCCGGCAGCCTCTACTCTGCGCCCGCGATGCCCACGCCCGCGGCCCTAGTTCACTTTCGATTTGACTGGTTCCTCTTCGCGCTGGCCATGCACGCCACCATGTGCCTGCTGGTCGGCCTGCTCTACGGAGCCATGCTGCCCATGCTGCCGACCCGCCCCATTCTGCTGGGCGGCGTGATCGGGCCGCTGCTGTGGACCGGCCTGCTGTATCAGATCCTCGATTTCGTCAATCCACTGCTCGATCAGGAGATCAACTGGATCTGGTTTGCAGCTTCACAAGTGGCTTTCGGAGTTGTCGCTGGCCTGGTGGTCGTGCGTCATAGCCAGGTGCTCACGGCGGAGAACGTTCCGCTTGCTATGCGCGCCGGCATTGAAGCTCCGGGCCTCATGCACGAACATGACGGCGAGGACCATCGTCCATGACCTCCCGCCTGGCTGTCTCAATCTTTTTGGGCGGGATCGTTCTCGCCTGCACCGCGTGTCAGTTGCGCGGCAAACCGGCGCCCGGACCGGAGGTGCCGCGTCCTGATTCCATCCTCAATCCCGTCACTCTGTACAGCGAGAACTGCGCCGGCTGCCACGGCTCCGACGGTAAGCATGGAGCCGCGATGGCCATTGGCGATCCGGTTTACCTGGCCATCGCCGATGAGAAGGTGATGCGCGACCGTTGCCTCCAAGGGACGCCCCGGCACCGCCATGTCGGCCTTCGCGCAGAAGGAAGGCGGCATGCTGACCGACGAGCAGATCAACGCGATTATTCGCGGCATTCGGGAGCGCTGGGGCAAGCCCGGCGTTCTCAGCGGAGTCAACGTTCCACCCTATGCGCCGAACATTCCCGGCGACCCGCAACGCGGGCAGGCAGCTTATGCAACCTTCTGCGCATCGTGCCACGGCACGGGATTGCAGAGTGGCCCCAAGGCCGGATCGGTCACCGATCCCACCTATCTCAGCCTGATCAGCGATCAAGGTTTGCGCACGATTGTCATCGTTGGGCGTCCTGACTTCAACGCTCCTGACTGGCGAAACAACCTGCCCGGACGCCCCATGACCGATCAGGAGATATCTGACGTTGTGGCATACCTGGCATCGCAGCGTCCTGCTGCCTCGGCTCAGACCATGGCTTCTTCCATCCCCGGAGGTGTTCATTGATTCCAGAGCCCGCGAAATCCCCGGAACCAGAGGCCAAGCCTGGACTCTCCCGGCGGGACCTGTTCGCGAAAATCGGTCTCCTATTGAACGGCGCAGCCGTCGCGCTGTTGAGTGTGCCGGTGCTCGGTTATCTGCTCTCGCCGATTCTGCGTTCCGAGGGCGGTAACTATCAGCGCTGGGTAGAACTCGGCGAACTGGACGAATTTCCCGAGGGCCAGACACGGCTGGCGAAGTTTCTGAATCCCATCTCCAGCTTTTCCGACGGCGAAACCGACAAGATTCCCTGCTGGGTGCGGCGCATTTCCGGCGACACCTTCCAGGTCTTCGCCATCAACTGTGCCCATCTCGGGTGCCCAGTGCGATGGTTCCCACAATCCGGACTGTTCATGTGCCCCTGTCACGGCGGCGTTTATTATCAGGACGGCTCGCGCGCCTCGGGTCCGCCAGAGCGGGGGCTGTTCGAATACCGCTACAAGGTCGAGAACGGAAAGCTGCTGATCGAAGCAGGCCAGTTGCCCACGATGTCTACCACCGCCAGCCTGGTCGCGAGGAAAAACGGATGTCAAGGCTAGCCAGGATCGGCGACTGGTTCGAGCGAAGGCTGCAGATCGGCGGCGTGATCGAGGACGCGGCCACGCACCGCATACCGCGCTCCTCGGCAAGTTGGTGGTACATCTTCGGCAGTGCGGCCCTCACCGTCTTCATCCTGCAAGTTCTCACCGGCATCTTCCTGGCGCTCATCTATGTGCCTTCGGCGGCGGAAGCCTGGAATAGCCTGCAATATCTCAATCATGACGTCACCCTGGGATGGCTGCTGCGCGCGGTACACGGCTGGGGCTCCAATTTCATGGTTGCGATCGTGCTCATCCACATGTGTCAGGTGTTTCTGTTCGGCGCATACAAATTTCCCCGCGAGCTAACCTGGATCGTCGGTGTCTTCCTGCTGCTCATGACGCTGGCCATGGCCTTCACCGGGCAGATCATGCGCTTCGACCAGGACGCCTACTGGGGGTTGGGCATCGGCGCATCCATCACCGGCCGAGTCCCATTTATCGGCGCGTGGCTGGTGCACCTGCTGCTGGGCGGTCCCATCATTGCGGGAGCCACGCTGTCGCGATTTTTCGCCCTGCACGTTTTCATCATTCCCGGCCTGCTCATCGGATTCGTCTCGCTGCACCTGCTGATGGTGCTCAAGCTGGGCATCAACGAGTGGCCCATGCCCGGTCGCATCGTGCGCCGCTCCACCTACCTGAACGAGTACCACGAGCTGACCAAAAAAGACGGCGTACCGTTTGTGCCCGACGCCATCTGGAAGGACATGTTTTTCTCGGCGGTCATCGTGGTCGCCATTCTGGCGTGCGCGGCGTTCTTTGGCCCCTTCGGCCCCAGCGGCGTACCCGACCCGACCATCGTTCAAACCATTCCCAAGCCCGACTACTTCTTCCTCTGGCTGTACGCTATGCTGGCGTTGCTACCGCCAGCGATGGAAACGCCTGTCCTGCTCATCGCTCCGCTCATCGCGATCGGTTTCCTGGTTCTGTTGCCATTCCTATCGGGCGAAGGGGAAAAGAGTTGGAAGCGACGGCCCGTCGCGGTCCTGACTCTGGTGCTGATCGCGGTTGCGCTGGGCACGTTCACCAAGCTGGCCACCTACTCCCCCTGGAGCCCGGTAATGAACGGCTGGAGCGGCGATCCCGTGCCCGTCGAGTATTTGAATGGCCGGTCGCCCCTGCAGCGCCAGGGTGCGCTGGTCTTCCAGGTTAAGCAATGTCGCAACTGTCATTCTCTGGGCGACAGCGGCGGTAAGCGCGGTCCCGCCCTCGATGCGGTAGCCGTCACCTTGACCCACGACCAGTTGGTCCGCCAGGTCATCCAGGGCGGCGGCAACATGCCCGCCTACGGAAAGAACCTGAAACCCGCCGAAGTCACGGCGCTGGTCTCGTTTCTGGAAACGCTGCATCCGGCGAACCAGCCGCCCGCTCGCGACGCAGCCAAAGAGGCCTTGCAGCCCACCAGTCAACCGGCATCCAGCGGAAACGCACCCTGACCCGACTATGTCGCCTGTGTTGAATGCGGTCCTGCGCTCCTGGGCGATTCCCCCGGCCGCAACTTTTGCGCTGTTGCTCACTGCGACTGGTTTATCTGCGCGGATGGTGGCTCCTGCGCCGCTCCGGCTTGCCCCTGTTGCCACCCTGGCGGGCCGTGTCGTTTCTCGCCGGTCTGCTCGCTCTTTGGGTCGCGCTCGCCTCCCCCATGGACGTCTTCAACGGCTTCGTACTCACCGCCCACATGCTGCAGCACATTACGCTCATGATGGTCGCGCCGCCGCTCATCCTGCTGGGCGAACCGCTGATCCCGATGGTCCGCGGACTGCCGCGTTTTGCTGCGCGCGAGTTTGCCGGCCCATTGCTGAACTGGACGCTGGCGCAGCGCGTCGGACGTACGCTGGTCAGCCCGCTCTTTGCGCTGGTGCTGATGGGACTGGTTAGCTTCGCCTGGCACACGCCGCGGCTGTATCAACTGGCGCTCGATTCGGAGCTTTGGCACCAGATCGAGCACGCGTGCTTCTTCTGCGCCTCGCTGCTGTTCTGGTGGCCGGTGGTGCAACCCTGGCCCAGTCAGCCGCAGTGGCCGCGTTGGGCCATGGTGCCTTATCTCGTGGTCGCCGATCTGCAGAACACCGCTTTGTCGGCCATCCTGGTGTTCTCCGACCGCGTACTCTATCCCTGGTACTCAAACGTTCCGCGACTCTTCGGCCTCACGGCAGCACAGGACCAGGCAGCCGCCGGCGCGATTATGTGGGTCCTCGGTTCGCTGGCCTACGTGGTCCCTGCCATGATCATCGCCGTGCAGTGCCTGTCCAAGCGCACTGCAAGGCAGGCAGTTTCGTCGCGTTCGTTTGACGACTCGCTCGCCACTCGCATCCTGGACAACATCGAGGCCGGTCTGCCGCTGCGCCGTTTCGCCTCCCGCCTGCAGCCGAGAGCGGCCCAGGCAATGACCTTCACGGTTCTCTTTGTCTCCGCCGGCTTGTGCTTCGCGTATTTACTGGCCTTGCCGGGAGACGACGACCAGGTGCTCCGTTCACGCGCGCAGTCCGATCATTTCGATGTGGCGTTGTACGGCCCGGAAGGAGATGTAGCCGTCGGTCCGGTGGCCTTTAGCGTGCTCGTCCAGGCCCGCGACACGCACGATGTGTTACTGGATGGCGAAACCGACTTCGACCTGCAAAAGACAGGCCCTGACGCAATTCCCGTGAGGGTGCGCGCCAACACCGAAGACTCCGAGAACAAGCTGCTGCACTCTGCCGAAGTCGAACTCCCATCCGCCGGCGACTGGAGTCTCAACATCCTCGTGCAGCACGATATGCGGCAGAGCGCGTTCCCCCTCCCGCTGCACGTAGTGGACTCACGAGCGGCCGATTCCGTGCGCTGGCCTTACCTGTTACTCGCTGGAGTTGCGGCAATTCTGGCCCTGACCTACCTCTGGCGGCACCGCACCGCCGCGCTTCGACAGCTCGCGCAGCCGGTTTCGTCGCGGTGAGTGACTGGTAATTCCTTCCGCGCCCCTCTTGCAAACACGAAAAGGCCGGAGCTTTTGGGCTTCCGGCTCAATGCAAAACTTGTCTTCGGCTTAGATGCTGAACTTACGACGGAGCAGCCCCGCCAGTCCAACCACTCCAGATCCCAGCATGACCAACGTGCCCGGTTCCGGTGTCGCGCCGTTGAACGAGCCGCTCACCAGCGGGTCAACATAGTTCACGTTGTTTCCGCCGTAGGCAGACAGGAGGCCGACCGGGGGTGGCGACCAACAGGTTGGGCGCAGCGCTGAAGTCCCAGGTCAGTGTGATGAAATACGTGTAGGTGCCGCATTGGATTCCGCAGGTGGTTCCATCCATCAGAAAGTTGCCACCGTAATTCGGTACGTAGCCCCCGGCAGCGGCGAAGTTAACTGTGGGATTCCAGATCCAGTTGATGTAGTCATTACCGTAAGCTCCGCCGCTTAGGAAGCCGCTGACGGCCGTCAGGTTACTGTAATCTGGAAGAAACGTCAGTGTGCCGTTGAAGGTGGCTCCAGAGGCAAAGGTTTCTTGCAGGGTTTCTTGAGGCATGGCGACGCTGGCCAGCGCCAGCCCGATAACAACAGCGGCCAGTACTATTGTTCGTTTCACTCTCTTCTCCTTAAATCTTCAAAACCTTCGGGTTACGAAAGCGCAATTTGGTACAGGGGAGGTAGCAAGGAGTATGGCAGATTTTCAGCAGAAGGCAAGAAAAATATAAAATTGACAGGTTTTGGTTAAGCGTGCTGCCACTATTATGGCTGTTGCTCCGCAGACCGGATGCGCAGATATCCAAGTAACAACAATATTTACTCAGACTTAGAAGTATCAGACGACAGGCTTCGGCGTACGCTCGGTGGGCAGGCTGATAGCAAATCGCGTACCCTTCCCCACTTCGCTGCTGACCTCGATCGTGCCGCCATGCGCTTCCACCGTTCGCTTAGCCAGCGACAAGCCCAGCCCGGTTCCGTGTCCCTTCGTTGTAAAGAACGGGCGGAAGATGCTGGAAATGTGCTCGGGCGCAATTCCCTTGCCCTCGTCGGCCACGGTGATCAGTACGCGATCTTCGTCCCTGTCCAGCGACACCCGGATCGTACCCGGCTTGTCCATCGATTGAATCGCATTCAGTATCAGGTTCAGCAAGACCTGATTGATCTGGTTCGGGTCGTGTTCCACCGGCGGGATCTGTTCGACCACTTCGAATTCGATGTTGATGCGCTTCGTTACCGCTTGCTGCCGCGCGAACATCACCGCGTGCTCAATGGTGCTGGCAAGATCGCTCACCCGGAACTGCGGCGGCTTAGGACGCGCCGTCTCCAGCAGATCGCTGAGAATCCGATTGATCTGCAACGCCTCTTCTTTGGCATCGGCGATCACCGACTTTGCCGGGCTCTCGGCAGGAAGATCGCGGCTTACAATTTCGATCACCCCGGCGATTCCGGCGAGAGGATTGCGGATTTCGTGGGCCAGGCCCGCGGCCAATTCTCCCAGCGTGGCAAAATGCTCCGCCCGCGACATCTGCGTCTGATGCAGGTGCTGGATCTCTTCGCGGCTCGACTTCAATTGCTTCACCATGTCGTTGAAGTCGCGGCCCAGATCGCCGATTTCATCGTTCCGCTCCGCGAAGCTGACGGCGACATCCATGTCGCCCAGCCGCAAGCGCGCAATCTTCTCCTGCAACTCGAGCATGGGACGGCGCACCTGCACCGCCAGCACCATGATCACCGCGACGCAGATCACGAACGCCCCCCCCGCCGCCACCGCAATCACGTCATTGCGCGGCGCGGGATCGAGCGACGAGGCAACCAGCACGAACAGCAGCAGGCCATTGAGCAGCACCGCCGCGATCGGCAACACCGCTTTCAGTGCCCAGTTGATGTGCCGCTTGCGAACGATGCGCCCCTGTCCGCTGGAAGCTACGTCGTGCACTGCTTTCAACTCTGCGTGACTGAGCGGGGTGGGGGATGAAGCCGACATCTGACGTCTACTTCCTATTCAGGCCCGGTTACCGATATTAGCAGGGCCGACGAAGCCAAGCTGACTCGTGGGGCCTTCCTCGTAGTCAGTTCCGCTCCCTTCGGCCCTGTGCTCCTCATGCGTATGCGTGTAAGCCGGGAAGCAGGTACGTTACGCCGAGGAAAGTGAAGATCACGACACCAAATCCCAGAATTGCGAAATAGGCTGCGCGCCGTCCCCGCCAGCCCCGCGTGACCCGCATGTGCAGGTACCCGGCGTAGACCAGCCACGTGATCGCGGCCCAGGTCTCCTTCGGGTCCCAGCTCCAGTACGAACCCCAGGTGCGATTGGCCCAATACGCTCCTGCGGCAATCATGCCGGTGAGCAGCGGGAACGCGATGCAGATCGTCTTGTAGGTTACGCGGTCGAGCACGTCAGCGCTGGGCAGCAGGTTCTGCAAATCGTTGCGCCGCCACAGCAACATCAAGTAGAGCAGCGAGGCGAAAACGCCCGTCACCAGGCCGCCCAGGATGAACGGCGAAGCCGCCAGCGAAGTCGGATACAACCCATCCTGATAAGGCGAAGCGTAGCTGGCATCCTTCACTCGCAGAACAAACGCGCCCAGAACCACCACTTGCAGCAGGATGCCGACAAACACCGCCTTGTTGGCCACAGCGAGGTACGAGTCGCCTTTCTTGATGCGCGAAACGAAGTACAGGGCTAACGGAACCACCGCGCCCAGTGCCGCGATCACGAACAGCCAGCCCAGGTCGGGCACGGTCACGAACAGCCGCACCCCGCGCCCCAGGAACATGTCGCTCTTGTCTTTCGCATCCCAGGCCGTCACCGAGAGACCGCCCCACTTCTCGAAGCGGGTCGCCAGAATGGCCACGTAGATGGCGCTCACCAGCCCACTGGTCCAGGCCAGAAATGTGTCGGTGCGGAAATCGTCCTGGATAAGGAACATCATCGCCAGCGCAAAGCTCACCGCGCAGGCGGCATAACTCAACATCGCCAGGGTAACGTGCACGTGCAGCCACGTGGACTGCAGCGCCGGCACCAGCGGCCGCACTTCCGACGGCAGCAATTGCATCAGGATGACGCACACCACCGCCAGCGGCATGGTGATGCTGCCGATGATCTTGACCCCAAACTTCTTCTCGGTGATCAACGTGAGAGCGGCCAGCGTCCACACGAAGCTGAGCAGCATTTCATAGATGCTGGCAAAGGGCGGGCGCCCCGACTGGTACCAGCGGTGTGCCACCGCAAGAGTGTTGGCGGCGAAGCCCAGGGCCGTCGCCACCGAGGCGTACTTCACGTATTTCGAAATGCCGGTTACACCGAACCCCATGTACAACGCGCCTGCACCTGCATAGAAGATCAGTGCCACGTAGAGAAGATTGCTTTCGGTAAAAAGATTTCCCCCCGCCTTGGCGGCTCCCAGCAAAGCGGTGATCAGCAGGAAGGCAACTCCCAGTCCTACCAGGACCAGCAACGCGTTGCCGCCGGTGGTCGCGGGAGTTTCCAGTTGGGTTACTCGTGCTCGAGTCGACATTGAATCATTCCTCCGTCTTATTTCACGCCCGCCAGTTTCAGTTCCGGCTCCTCTACCTGCGCAGTTCGAGAAACCCCTGACGTGCTGTCAATTTCCTTGCGAATTTCGTCGACAACTTCGTTGAACTTCTGCTCGAAGCGATCTTTGTTCTTGTTGGCCGCGCCTCCCAGCCACAGCACCAGCTTGCCCTTCGCATCGGGTATGGCGGTCACCCACAGCCGCATGTGGACCATGTAGAAAGCGACGAACAGTCCTACGCCCATCAGCAGGCAGCCCGCCCACACAAACCACTGTCCCGGCTCATGCGATACCTCCAGCCCGGTGAAGTAACCCATCTGCATGTCGCGGTACTCGAAGTGGTAGCCCGTTTCCTGACCTTGTGCGGCCTGGTTGTACGCCGGAAAGAGCCACAGCGTCGCATCCTGGGAAGTCGCGTTGTCCTTTACCTTCAGTTGGAACGCCGGGTTCACCGCATCGTCCGACCGCTTGAACACCTGGTTGTCGCGAATGAAAAAGTCCGGGATGTATTCCGCCAGCGTGACACTGGTGTTGGAATCGAGGTCGTACGGTTCATTGGCCAGCAGGGTTATTTCCCGGCCGGTTCCGCCCTCCGGGGTGGCAATCAACTTCAGTCCATCGAGTTTGCCGGTCATGCCGTAGCTCGCCTGGTAAAAGCGCAAGCCCTGGTAAGTCAGTGGATCGTTAACTACGATCTCTTTCGTCTCCACTTCCTTGCCGTCTTTCACCACCGCCAGCTTCGACCACCAGCGCTTGGGAGATCCATCGGGATAGTTCTCCTGGCCCGCGCTGTAACACTTCACGCTGAACGGAATCTGTTTCTTGCTGCCGTCCTGCATCTCGATGACGTTGCTCTGCTGGCCGCGAACCAGGCTCATGAAGCCGCGGTAGCCGAACACGCCATCGATGATCCCGCCCAGAAAGATCAACAGCAGGCTGGCATGGATGACATACACCGCCATCACCGAAAAACGATGCTTCTCCGAATACAGCGACGACTCGCGGTTATCCGTGACGCGCTCCACCGGCCAGTGCAGCTTCTTCAGCGCCCGTTCCGCGGCGTTCAGTCCCGCTTCGGCGCTCTTGATCGGCAATTCAACTTTGTAGGCGTTCGCCCCGCGGAAGTGCGCGTCGGTTTTGCGATAGGGACGCGCGTAGAAGCGCCAGGCATTGGGAAAGCGTTCGATCGAAACAAAGACGATGCTCAAACTGACCAGCGTCAACAAGGTCAGAAACCACCAGGCGTGAAACACGTCGGTGAGGCCCAGTCGATCGAGCCACTGCAGTACCTGCGGCGAGTAGGCCGCCTGCAGTTTTTGAGCATCCGTAGCCGGGCGTTGCAGAATAAATGTCCCCAGCGCCGAGGCGATCACCACCAGCAACAAAAGAACGATTCCGGTGCGCAGATTCGAGAGTGTCTTATGGAAACGCTTTGGTATCGATAGTACGTTGAAGGCCATGCGGACTCCTTCCACACTCCCATAACGCACGTCTGCAACCAAACCCGTTGGCACCCTGTAAGCTACTGCCGAGTAACGGATTAGCCGGCAACGCGCAGCAGCCCGAATTAGTGATACTGAGCGATATCACCCAAGCCGGTGACAAAAGCACGCAACTCAACGCTACGTTCACCCCCCAACCGCGCACCCTTTGGTGGTCGGATGCTGCGCAATTTCACAGCCCCATTGCGGCGGAAAACCCATTGCCGGCCTCGCCTTCGGCTCTTCCCAGCACCACGTTTGGCAAAAATCGACTAGACTAACTCTCAACGATTCAGCCACTTCCACCCTGACCTCGGCTCCGCCCGGCAGGTCCCGGTGGTGACGGCATGGATATTGCACAAGCGTACAGTGACGGTTGGAGGTAGGTGTGAGCAAGGCAGTTCGGGTGATCCTGGGTGTCGCCTTCTTTGTCAGCACCAGTTTTCTCTTTGCTGCCATTCACCCGGTCCCACTGGAGAAGAACGCCGACACGGCCACTTGTGTCCAGTGCCACGAAGATAAAGCCAAGGGCAAGTTCGTTCATTCCGCCATCGCCGCGGGTTGCACCGCCTGTCACGAAATCCGGGTCACCAAAGATGTCACCCGGATCAGGCTCATCACCCCGACCCCGGCCGCTCTTTGCATCACCTGCCACGCCGACATGAATGCTGCCGATCTGAAGGGGACGATCCATCCTCCGGCAGTACGCGACTGCCTCAAGTGCCACAGTCCCCATCAGTCCGACAACAAATACCAGTTGCTCAAGCCGGAGTCCGGCGGCAAAGGCGAGAACCTCTGTCTGGAGTGCCACAACCAGGGCCTGAACGTCCCGGAAAAAGGCAGCCGCCACCTCGCCCTCGATATGGGTTGCGACACCTGCCACGTTACCCACAAGGTCGGCGAGAAGGGCCAGCAGGAATTTGACTATCACCTCACCAAGGCAACCCCGGCGCTGTGTATCGACTGCCACGACGTGAAGTCCGACGACCTCATCAAGGCTCACCACGGACAACCCTTTGCCACCGCCAATTGCGTGCAGTGTCACAATCCTCACCAGTCGTCGCAGCCCAAGTTAATGCAGACGTTTACCCATCCGCCCTTCGCCGGGCAGCAGTGCGATGTCTGCCATCAGCCGGCCAAGGATGGCAAAGTTGTACTCACCCAACCCCAGGTGAACGACATCTGCATCGCCTGTCATAGCGACCAGGCCGACAAGATCAAGAACGCGAAAGTACAGCATCCCGGCGCCCAGGGCGACTGCACCACCTGCCACAATCCCCATGCCGGCACGTCGCCCGGATTCCTGCAGCCCGGCCCGGTCTCAGCCTGTCTTGCCTGCCACAGCGACATAGCCGACCTGCTGAAGAAACCGGTGCATCACCAGCCCGCCTTCCAGCAAGGATGTGCCATCTGCCATGAGCCGCACGGCGGCGACAATGACAAGCTCCTGCGGGTGAAGGGCAACGCTCTTTGCCTCGAATGTCACGGCAACGATACCCAGCCGCAAATTCTCGAGGCCCAACATCTCATCACTATCTTCAACGGCCAGGTGAAGCTGCCGGCAGATTACTTTGAAAAGAACAAGGCAGTGCTGTTGCCGCTGAAGTATGGACTGGGCCATCCGGTGCAGAATCACCCGGTTTCCGACCTGATGGATCCAGCCAATCCGGGCAAAGTCTTGAAGCACTTGAGCTGCCTCACCTGTCACCAGCCCCATAGTGGCGGCCAGCCCATGATGCTGGTGAACGATGAGCCGGATAATATGGCTTTCTGCGACACCTGCCACAAGAACCGCATGGACATGACGAAAACCGGGGAGAGGCAGTAATTATGTTTGACTTTCAGTGGACCCCAACCCAGATCAGAAAATCGGCCATCGTGTTGCTGTTTTTACTCGGCCTCACCTTCGTGGTGCCCGGTGCGGCCCACGCCGACTCCAAGAAAAAGAAGAAAGTCGCCAACACCGCCACCAAGCCTGCCGAACCCAGGCCGCAGGTGGACATTACCAAACTGGTCTGGCCCGAGCCCCCTAACATCCCGCGCATCCGCTACACCCAGTATTTTGCCGGGATGAAGATCGACTACTCCGTCGATACCACCAAGCCCAAGCAAACCTGGATGGATCGCCTCGCCGGCGCTCAGCCCGTCAGCGACAAGTTCAGCGGCAAGAACTTTCCCTTCCAGTTGCTGGGGCCCTACGGCATGACGGCGGACTCGAAGGGACATCTCTACGTGGCCGACCAGAAGGTGGGCGCGATCTTCGTCTTCAACATCGAAAACAAGGAAGCGGAACTCATCCGCAACGGCTTCGAGGCCCACTTCGGCATGATCAACTCGGTCGCCGTCGACGACAATGACCGGCTCTTCGTTTCCGACGGCAAGCTGGGCAAGGTGCTCGTCTTCAACCCCAAGCACCAGGTCGTGGCCCAGATCAATGAGGGCCTGGTCGATCCCGTGGGTCTGGCCATCGACAAGGAAAACCGCTTCCTCTACGTCGTAGACACCCAGCTCGACCAGGTCCTGGTCTACGACGCTGACACTCTTAAACTGTTGCGCAAGATCGGTACGACCGGGAAGAAGCATACCTTGACCACCCCGGGCGATTTCGCTCTGCCCACCGACGTGGCCGTGGATAAGGACGGCAATATCTACGTCACCGACACCCTCAACTGGCGGGTCGAGATGTTCGATGCCGAAGGCAAGTTCATCAAGCAGTTTGGCAAACATTGTGACGCCATCGGCTGCTTCAAGCGCCCCAAGGGCATTGCCGTCGACAGCGACGGCCATATCTGGGTGGTCGATACCGGTCTGGCGCTCGTCCAGATCTATAACCAGGACGGAGAGCTGCTCGCCTATGTCGGCGGTCCAGGACGCGCCTTGGGCCGGTTCAACGATCCCATGGGCATCGCCATCGACGACAAAAACCAGGTCTTCGTCTCCGAGCAGTATCCCTGGGGACGGGTGCAGCAGTTCCGTTACATCACCGATGCTGAGGCGGCCCAGTTGAAGGAGGAACGCGCCAAGCTGAATGGGCCCGACGCCAATCCGGCACCGGCGAACTCGACTCAGCAGGCTAAGTCAGACGCGACCGCCACCACCCCGGCAACCAAGGAAGCTCCCAAGCCCCAGACCGCGACCCCAACCGTCCCGGCGACCAAGGAAGCCCCGAAACCAGACACTGCGCCCCAGACGGCCACCACCCCAGCCACCCCTCCAAAATGAGGGGTGCTGATCCGGCAGCGTCGGCCTTCCCTGCCGGATGATGAGCTTTGCACTTTCCCCGCGCTCCTCCGCCGGCTAGAACAACGCGGCCCGGCTTAGCCCCACGCTGTGTTCCCGCCGCCTCAAGATCAAAGCATGGCTACCGTGGATCCCTCTGCATGACCGGAACGGAACAGGCCCCGAGGGTCCCGTCCCAGATGACCAGCCCGGGATAGCCATCGAGGGCGAGAGAGCTTAGCTCGGCGCTTCGGAGTGTGCGTGAGTACCAGCTTTTGATCGCGACTGTGGTAAGAACACGCGAAGAACCAGCCCAGAAATGGGCAAAAGAGCTTAGCCCAGCGCTTCAGCACTGGGTAAAGTGGGAGAAAAATCAAAGCCCCGGCAGGGACGGCAAGAAACGCCAGCCAGCGATGCCTCCGCCTCCCGCATGAATCCGGATGTCGCCCGGGTTTCCTTCCGTCCAACTGCCGCGCCGCCTCTGGGAGCGCCGCACCCGCATCGCAAAGTCTATTGGGGTAAAGACATTTAAATGTGAAGATGTTGATATAGCAATAATTTTTGCTATGTTGATGTAAAACAATGTTACTACAAAAATATAGTCTTATTATTTTCAATAATATCCAGAGAAAATCGAGAGGGAAATCGCTGCAGCCGCCCATCCGCCGCTGTCGCAAAATCGCGCCCTGCGTCAGCGGTAGGTTCTAGACTAAAAGGATTGCCAGGAATCGCCGCCAGTCGCCTTTCCTGGCAACTGCCTGCCAGCCACTCTTTTCCCCCCGAACCTGCCCTTCCACCCTCTAACTTGATGTAACTGCGGGATTTCACCAGAGCCCTGGGGAAGTTGGCTCTTTTCACCCACATGTGACGCTCGTCACGATTCGTTCCGAAACCAGCAAAATATCTGAAATCTGTAGCTTACGCTCTACTCAAGCAGGCCTTGAATACGGCGAGGCAGTTGCATATATCTAGGACGGAGGTCGATGGGGCCTAGCCTCCAAGTATTTCAGATCGTTGCAGTATAAATCTGGAGGTCATTTCTTCATGAAGAAAGTAATGCTAGTTGTTCTATTCGTCGCCTTCGCCATGACGTTCGCGGTGGCGCAAATCGGTTACGCGCCGCCGAACGACGTTCTCGGTGCCCACCTTAACTACGGCCGGGGTTGCGCGGCCTGCCACGCTCCGCACAGCGGCTCGTACGGCAACGGCGCAGCCAAGACCGCTTATGCCCAGGCTGGCAACCACGCTCTGTGGGGCCAGGATGTAGGCTCGCTCGTTGGCCAGACGCTTCAGTTTGGCGACAGCGGGACCTGGACCGAGACCCTGCCCGGCCTGGATGCCACTACCCCTGATCGCAACATCACCGAGTGCCTGAGTTGCCATGACGGCAACCTCGCCAAGGGCGCGATGATGAAGAATGCGGTATACGAGACCCTGCCCTCCACCTACGGTACCTACAACACGATTCCGACCCTGCTCGGAAACGACGGCACCACGGCGGGCAACTACCTGAACGATCACCCGGTGGGACTGAATGCCGCGATCGGTTGCGGCGGCCAGTACAACTGGGACTGCGTCATCGTCAACGGCGCAATCACCTATCCCCAGGGCACCAAGATGTACCAGTTCGTGCAGAACTACGGCTTCTTCGTGAGCCCCGGCAACTACAACGGCACCCCGGTGGTCACCTGCACCACCTGCCACAACCAGCACGTGATGAACGTGGTGAAGGTCACCCAGGGCGCGAAGTCGGGTCTGCCTTCCGGCTACTACCAGACGATGTTCTTCGTCCGCGCACCTTACAACCCGGGCAGCACAACCGTCGGCGCTAACCAGACGGCGCAGTTCTGCCGCGAGTGCCACGGTGGCGAAGCCAACGAAATGAACAACAGCACGGCTGGCACCACTTTCTAGTCGCTTCTCTAACCGGGGAGAGAGTAATCTCTCCCCAACATTAAAGCCTTACATGAATGAGGCAATATGAAGTCCCGACTTCTCGATCTGCGCGCTGATTCTTTTGCTAGCATTCCCGGCCCTCGCTCAAGTCGCCTCGCACGCTCCCACCATGATCTCCCAGCCCCCCACCCGTCCGGGCACTCCGGTGGCGAGCGCACCCATCACCGGAAAACCGGTGGCCCGGGTCAACGGCACGGTGTTGACTGACCGTGACCTGCAACGCGAGATGTTCGCCATCTTTCCCTATGCCCGGCAGCACAACGGCAGCATTCCCCAGGAGATGGAACCGCAAATCCGCCAGGGCGCGATGCAGATGATCATCTTCGAGGAGCTGGTATACCAGGAGGCGCTGCGGCGGAAGATGACGGTCTCTCCCCAGCGCCTGAATGAAGCGGAGGCGGCTTTCAAGAAGCAGTTTCCCAGCCCGGCCGACTACAACAGTTTTGTGAAGGCTGAATTCAACGGCTCGCAGCAGGCGGTGCGCGAGAAGATCAAGCGCTCCCTGCTGATCGAAAGCTTTCTCAAGACCGAGGTGGACGCCAAAGCCACGGTCACCGTGGCCGACGCCCGCGCCTATTACGACAAGAACCCCACCATCTTCCAGTATCCCGAGGCGTTCGCCTTCCAGACCATTTCGTTTCTTCCTCCCGACAAGGCCACGCCCGCTCAATTGAAGGAGGCCCGCCAGAAAGCGGACGACGCCTTGAAGCAGGCCAAGGCGACCAAGACTTACGAGGAGTTTGGACTGCTGGCCGAGAAGATCTCGGAGGACGACTATCGCGTGATGATGGGCGACCACCGCAAGGTCGATCGCGCCAAGCTCCCGCCCCAGATGGTACAAACCCTGCTGGCCATGAAGGACGGCCAGGTCAGCGACCTGATCCAGATCGATAACGCCTTCACCATCGTCCGTCTGAACAAGCACATCCCCGCCGGCAAGGCCAAGTTCGAGGACGTGAAAGCGCAGTTGATGAAGCAACTGCAGACCAAGAAGACCAACCAGGTGCGCGCCGGCCTGGGCCAGAAGTTACGGCAGAACGCCAAGATCGAAGTGTTATAGGGCGGTGGAATGTGACCCGGCGAAGTTGCAGGCTTTATTCAGCGTTGGGGTGGTTGCTGTTGTTGGCGCTGCCTGCTGCAGCCCAGTTGACGGTGGGCGACAACCTCAAGATGAACCTGAATGGCGTAGTTACCGTCGATTATAACGGCACCTACGGGAACATGGTGCAGGCGAGCCACGGCCTGAATTTCGGCGGCAGCGGAACTCTATCAGGCTATTATTACGATCCTAATTTTCTGTCTTTCAACCTGTCTCCCTTCTACGGCCGGTCGCAACAGAACTCGCAGTTCCAGTCCATTTTCGACAGCAGCGGTCTGGAATTCAGCAGCAACATTTTCGCGGGCAGCCATTTTCCTGGATCGGTGGGCTATTCCAAGTCGTGGAACAGCGAAGGAAACTTCGGTATTCCGGGCACACCCAATTACACAACCGTTGGCAGCGGCCAAGGGTTCAGCATCGGATGGGGCGCGTACGTTCCCAACTTTCCCAGCCTGTTGGCAACGTTCAACACGGGCAGCAGCGATTACAGCGTCTTTGGCACCGACCTGAACGGAAGCAACAGCAACAAGAACTTCCTCTTGCGGTCGAACTACATGTTGGCCGGTTTCAACCTGAACGCCTCCTATAATCTGGGAACGGCACATTCCGAGATCCCGGAGGTCATTGGCAACCAGACCCTGCAAACCATCGACTCGAACAATAATTCCTTCCAGGTCGGAGCCTCGCACAACTTGCCCATGCACGGCTCGGCCTCGGCCAACTATTCTCATTCCTACGTCGATTCCAACTATCTGGGCTACAGCTTCAACGGTACCATCGACCAGGTCAATGCGGCCGCCGGCATCAATCCCACGCAAAAGCTGAGCTTTTCGGCATCCATGGGCTATACCAACAACCTCACCGGATCGCTCTACCAGTCGATCATTCCGGGCAGCGGCGTGTCCGGCCAGGCGACCGGGGTGCAAACCGGCACCGGCGTCTCCCAGGCAACCGTGGTGGGCCCCTATCAGCAGACAGAAGCGTCGTCGAATGCCTTTTATATCGAAGGCTACGGAGCGTACGCCGTGGCGCCCAACTTGCAATTGAACTTTCAGGTGCAGCGCCGTCAGCAGACCTACCTCGGCGCCACCTATGGGGCCAACACCTATGGCGCCGGCGCCGTCTACACCCATGGGTTTCTGGGAGGATTTTTCAATACCTCGTTAAACGTTGCTGCCAACACATCCGATACCATCAGTGGCAACACTGTGAGCTTCACCACCAACGTGGGCTACAATCGGACGTTTGCCGATTGGTTCACCAGCGTGAACTTCAGTTATGCCCAAAACGTGCAGAGCTTCCTGGTGTCGTACACGAACTCGTTCTACCTGTACAGCGGCAACGTCCGCCACCGCTTTGGGCGGGTGGTGTGGACGGCGAGCGCGGCCGGCTCGCACAGCGCCATAACCAATCAGCCGAATACAGGCAACGGGGCACAGAGTTACTCGACCAGCATCGGCGGCTACCGGCTCACCGCCGCCGCGGCCTACACCCAGTCCAACGGCTACGGATTGCTGGGCTCGGGCGGAATCGTGCCCCCGCCCAATCTGCCGCCGGGGGTGATTCCGCCGGAGTGGATCATCCTGTATGGCGGCAACAGCTATTCGTTCGCCGTGGGCGGTTCGCCGTTCCGCCATCTGAGTCTGGGAGCCAATTATTCCAAGGCCCACAGCAACACCACGGCCAACTTGATCTACTCCGCCAATTACAACGAGCAGATCAATTTCATTATGAATTACCAGCTCCGGAAGATTACGGTAACGGGAGGGTGGGGACGGCTGGTGCAGCAATTCAGCGCCTCCGGCTTGCCGGCAAGCGACCTCAATTCGTATTACTTTGGTATCTCCCGCTACTTCAATTTTTTCTGATGGCCTTGGGTCGGGTTTTGCTGAGGAAGGCTATACAAATCGCAACCGTCACGCTGGCCCTGCTGGCCATGGCCGGGGCAGCGCCGAAAGAAAAGAAGCCCGTAGTGGCCGAACCCACGCCGCCCGAGTTACCCCTGCTGGGCGGCCGCAAGCTCACCTATGAACGCAGCTTCAGCAACGAGCGTGAGGTCAAACCCAAGCGCGGCTTCTGGACCCGCGTCGTCGATTTCGCCATTGGCGAGCCCGAGTTCCACGCTCTCCTCCGCCCCTACAGCGTGGTGACCGATTCACGGGGACGCATCATCGTGACCGACCCGGGCGCCATCGGCGTCCACGTCTTCGATTTTCAGCAGCAGAAATACAAGTTCCTGTCGCGCGCCGGCAAGGGAAAAGATCCCATGCTGTCGCCGCAATGCGTCGCCGTGGATGAGCACGACAATATCTATGTAACCGACTCGGAGGCAGGCAAGATATTCGTCTTCAATGCCGATGGCAAGTATCAGAGGGCGATTGGCAGCCTGAAGGGCGGCGAGGGCTTCTTCAAGCGTCCTACCGGGATCGCGGTGGATGCGGCGGCGCAACGGATTTACGTCACCGACACACTGCGCAACCAGATTTTCCTGCTCGACTTGCAGGGCAATGTGCTGCAGACCATCGGCCGGCGGGCACGGCGGAAGGTGAATTCAACTATCCCACCGAGTTGCGGCTGCACGGCCAGAACCTGGTGGTTGTGGATGCCATGAATTTTCGGGTGCAGGTGCTGGACCGCTCCGGCAAGTTCGAGTACGCGGTCGGGCAAATTGGCGATCAGTCGGGAGCGATGTTCCGGCCAAAGGGAATTGGCTTCGACTCGGAGGGTAACCTCTACGTGGTCGACGGACTTTGGGGCACCGTGCAGGCGTTCAACCGCCAGGGCGAACTGCTCTACTACTTCGGCAATCGCGGCACCGCGCCAGGAGAGTTCCAGTTGCCCGCCGGACTCACCATCGATGGCAACGACCGCATCTTCGTGGTCGACTCCTTCAACCGGCGAGTCCAGGTCTTTCACTTTTACGGCGAGAACAAGCAGAGCAAAGGGGGAGGCAGCCAGTGAAGCTGCGATGCTTGCCTGCCTTCGTGCTGCTGCTGTTCGCAGTGGGCCCGGCTTTTGCGCAGAACTTTACCGATGACGTGATCGGCATGCACGACCTCTCCCCGGGCAGCAAGTCGCCGATCACGGGAGCGCGCCCCGGGTCCTGCACCTATTGTCACGCGCCGCACTCCGGGCTGGCGACCGGCCGCGCCCTGTGGAACCAGACCCTTTCGACCCAGGTCTACTCGCCCTATACCAGCTCGACGTATCACCAGAAAGGCGCGCAACCTGTTCTGGGCAGTGACAGCAGCTTGTGCCTCAGTTGCCACGATGGCACGGTGGCGCCCGGGCAAACCATCGTCTCCGGCAAGATCATGATGACGGGCGCCATGAATAGCGCCGACATTCTGGGCACGAACCTGCAGAGCTCTCACCCCTTCAGCTTGAGCCTGCCGCTGGTGGACGCGCCCGACCTGGTGCAGACACTGGCATCGAAAGGGCAGACCGCCGACCCCCTGGGCAAGGTGAAGTTGATCAAGGGCAACATCGAGTGCACCTCCTGCCACAATCCGCACGTGCAGGCGGTGGACTCGGTCGCGCAGCAATTCCTGGTGCGCGACAGTTCCAGCGGCGAGATGTGTCTCGCTTGCCACGATCCGGCCCGTACTGTGACCGGCGAGACGAATCCGCTTTTCGGATGGGGCACCAGCATTCACGCCACCGCGACCAATCGGGTGGCCACTGCGGCCAACGCGGGAAGCTACGCCACAGTGGGACAGAACGCATGCCTCTCCTGCCACATGCCGCATAACGGCAAAGGCCCTGCCTGGCTGCTGCGCGGCCCCAACGAGCAGGACTGTGCCGCTTGCCACAGCGGCGGCACGAACATCTCACCGGCCGCGCCCAATATCTTCCAGGAAATGACCAAGGTCGGCCACCCAGTGCCTTCGGGCAACAACCAGCACGATGCGGGCGAGAGCGTGCTGCTCAACCAGAACCGCCACGCCACCTGCGCTGACTGTCACGATGGCCATGCGGCGCAGAGTGTTGGCAGCTTCCCGCCTCCTCCGGTGGTACGCCTATCGCAGGATGGAGTTACCGGCATCAGCGCGACCGACGGGGTCACCATCCTCAAACCATCCGTCAATCAATATGAGAATTGCCTGCGTTGCCACAGCACCAGTGTGGGCAAGGTCGCGGACCCGAAATACGGCTACCTGCCGTTACGCGCGGTTTCCGCGCTGGATCCCCTCAACGTGATCCCGCAATTCGCCGCCATCTCGAGTTCCAGCCATCCCGTGACGCACGCCTCCAGCAGCCCCTACCCGCAGCCCAGCTTGCGCCAGCAGATGTTGAACCTGAATGGCTCGACGTTTGGGCGTACCACCGGGACGCAGATCCTGTGCACCGATTGCCACAACAGCGACGACGACCGCGAGTTTGGCGGCACCGGCCCCAACGGGCCGCACGGTTCCAAGTGGACCCACCTCCTGGAACGGCGCTACGAATTCAGCCAGGCGGCGGGACGCGGAATGCAGATCACGAACCTGTTTCCCAGTCCCGACCTCACCACCACCGGCCCCTACAGCTTGTGTGCCAAGTGCCACGATCTGTCGAACGTGGTTGCCAATGCATCGTTCTCCGAACATGGCCGCCACATCAACGACGGCTTCTCCTGCTCGGTCTGTCACACCGCGCACGGCATGGGCGCCAGCAGCGGCACCATCTCGGGTGAGCGCATGGTGAACTTCGACATGAACGTGGTGGCGGAGAACGGGCCCACGCCCGTCTCCTACAGCCACGCCAGTAACTCCTGCAGCCTGGTATGCCATGGTCACGCCCACAACCTGCAGGGCGCCGCCGCCGCCAGGAAACCCCGCTGAAAGCTCGCCTTTTGCGGGTATTTGCCTACTGCGCAGTCGGGTTAAAACACCCTCGCAGTGCGAGGAATGACCCGTCCGGGGCCGCGGGACGTATTGTCTGCCCCGAGCACTCGCCCTAACTATCTGTAAACGAGGCAGATACTAGCCCCATTTTCGCCGCACGTTTGGCATGGTTCCTGCATTGATCTACCTGTGCAGGTATGGGCATGCGGCCCATACGCCGCCGATCTCTCCTAGGAGTAGCGAAGCAATGGCAAACCCAGCAGTCGAATCGGGCAGTTCCAGTTCGGGGTGGCGTCCTATGCAGGCTTACCTGATGGCGGTGGTTTGCCTGCTCATCGGCCTGCCGGTCGGATACCTGCTCAGGGGCTCGGCGGCGCCTACGCCTAAGGCGACGCCGGCCGTGGCCGCTCCGGAAAAGCCCCAGCCTGCCGCCGCGACGCCCGCGCCCAAGCCGCCCGCACAGATGCCGAGCCTGGAGCAGATGAAGCAGATGGCCGATCGCAAAGCCGCTCCGCTGGTGGAGAAGCTGAAGAGCGATCCGAAAAACTTTGAACTGCTGGTTGAGGTGGGTGACATCTATCGGGCGACACATCAGTTCCCCGAGGCGGCAGCCTATTACGACAAGGCGCTCGAGGTGAATCCCAAGAATGTAACGGTGCGCACGGTAATGGCTTCCTGCTTGTACTACAGCGGCGATGTCGATGGGGCCCTGGCGCAGCTCAACAAGTCGCTGACCTACGATCCCAAGCACGCCGGAACGCTGATGAACATCGGCATCATCAAGTGGCAGTCCAAGAAGGACGTAAAGGGCGCGATCGCCGCCTGGGAAAAGCTGCTCAAGCTCAATCCGGACTTCCCGCAAAAAGAAGAGGTCCAGCACCTGATTATCGAGGCCCAACAGCCGGCCAATGCCGCGCAGTCTCCCAACTCACCGAAGGGATAGCCGAGGAAAGGTGTCGGTCCTATTTCAGCGCGCAGACATGGAAGCAGACCCGAAGCTGTCCTGCTGCACTTTAGCGCTGACTGATTTGGTCGAGCAACTCTCCTTCGCAACTTACCAACGAAACGGTGACGGCCGGGGCGCCAAATGCGTGGGTCGAGCAGCTCAGGCAGGGATCGTACGCCCGCACCACCGCCGACACGCGGTTCAGCATGCCTTCCTCCAGATGGTCGCCGTGCACGAAGTGCTCGGCAACCTGGCGCACGCTCCGCCCGATGGCGAGATTGTTATGTCCGGTGGCCACGATCAGGTTCGCCCAGACAATCGCGCCGTTCTCGTCCACCTTGTAGTGATGGATCAGCGTTCCCCGCGGCGCCTCGATTACGCCGACACCTTCCTGTGAGTTCACGCCAGCGGAGGCCCGGACGTGCGTGTCCAGCACCTCGGGCCGCGTCAGCAAGGTGTTCATGCGCTCCAGGGCATAGAGGATTTCGATCAGCCGGGCATAGTGATAGAGAAATGCGCTATGCGGCGTGCGTCCGAAGCGCCGGCGAAATTCGGCCAATTCTGCGTCGGCTTTCGGAGTCGCACAAGCTTCGGCGACGTTGATGCGGGCCAGAGGACCGACCCGGTACACGCCGTCGGGATAGCCGACGGGCCGGTAGTACGGCGCCTTCAGATACGAGTTGCGCAGGGAGGCTTCGCCGATAAATTCGGAATAATCCTCGGCGGCAATGCCGCTCTGCACAATCTCGCCCAGGGCGTCGCGGAAGCGGAGGGCGCCGTCGTACAACTGCAAATTGCCGGCTCCATCGACCAGCGAAGCATACATGGTCGGGAATGCGCCGAAGTTCTCGATCTCTTCGGCGAACGAATCGAGCTTGCCCTGGAAGAGCGCGATGGCGCGCTCGGTGGTGGCAATCGCCTCGGGAATGCCGGCGAGGATGCGGTCGCGGGCCTGCGCCGAGAGCGGAGTCTTCACTCCGCCGGGCACAATCCACGATGGGTGAACGCGCTCCTCCGCCAGGCCCTCGATCACCAGCAGTCCGAACTTACGCAGTTCGATGCCCGCCCGCGCCAGCTCGGGATCGGCCTCGATCAATCCAGCCACATTGCGTACCTCGGGATCGGCATTCATGCCCAGCAGCAGGTCCGGCCCGGAGAGGTAGAAGAAGCTGAGCGCGTGCGACTGCACAAACTGGGCGCAATGGACGATCTCGCGCAGCAGTTTTGCCGCTTTCGGAATGCGTACCGCCATGATGGCGTCGCAGGCCTTCGACGAGGCCAGTTGATGGCTGATGGGACAGATCCCGCAGATGCGCGAAGTGATTCCCGGCATCTCGTAGAAGGGCCGGCCCTCGGTGAACTTCTCGAAGCCGCGGACCTGGGTGACCTGAAACTGGGTGTCGGCCACATTGCCGGCATCGTCGAGCTGAAGGGTGATCTTGGCGTGGCCCTCGATGCGGCTGACCGGCTCGATGGTGATGCGCTTCATCGTCGCTCCTATCCGAACTTCAACTTGGTGGTGGACTCCGGCTTGCGCCCGTCGAGCAAATTGTTCAGGAAGCTGGCAATCACTTTGCTGGGCGGAGGACAGCCCGGAAGGCAGGTGTCGACCTTGACGAAATCGTGCACGGGGCGCGCCAGCTTCAGCAAGTTCGGCAGTCCGGCGCCTGGAATGCATTTGTTCTCATCCGCGCCATCGACATAGACCCGCTGCAGCAGCTTGTTCACCGGGAAGGTGTTGCGCATTCCCGCGACATTGGCCGTGACGGCGCAATCGCCCAGCGACACCAGCAATTTGGTGCGCTGGCGGATCTTCACGATGCGGTCGGCGTCTTCCTGCGAGCTCACCGGCCCCTTCCACCAGGGTGAGATCCACTTCTTCAGGGAACTCCTGGGCATCGACCAGCGGCCCGTACACGATGTCCACCTTGCGCAGGACGGGGATAATGGCGGAGTCGAGATCGAGCAGCGACATGTGGCATCCCGAACAGCCGTCGAGCCATACGGTCGCCAGCTTGAGCTTCTTCATGGCCGGGCCCCTCTCTGCCTGGTCAGGAGAGTGATGCCGGCGCTGGAGCGCGCCATCTCCTCCACGGCTTTGCCCTTTTCCGCCAGCGCTCCGGTGGGACAGGCCTGGATGCACTTGCCGCAGTTGGTGCAACTGCGGGCTTCGCCCCAGGTGCCGCCCAGATCGGGCACGATGCGGGCGTGAATGCCGCGCGAGATCACGTCCCACACATGTGCGCCTTCGATCTCGGCGCACACCCGCACGCAACGGGTGCAGAGGATGCAGCGGTTGTGGTCGAGCACGTAGCGGGGATGGGTGGAATCGACCGGCTGCCGCGGGAAGTTGTAGGCAAAGCGCACGCTGGTAATGCCCAGCGAGTAGGCCATGTCCTGCAGCTCGCAGTGGCCGTTGGCGACGCAGACGGCGCACACGTGATTGCGCTCCACCAGCAGCAGTTCGGTGGTGATGCGGCGGTAACGCGTGAGCTTGGGAGAGGTGGTGGTCACCGCCATGCCGTCCTGTACCGGGGTGGTGCAGGCGGGAAACATGCGATCGACGCCCGAGACCTCGACCATGCACAAGCGGCAAGCGCCCACCGGCGACAATCCTTCCAGAAAACAAAGGGTGGGAATGTATTTCCCGCTGGCTCGGGCGGCCTCCAGAATGGTCTGGCCCTCGAAGCTGTTGACCAGTTCGCCGTCGATGCGGATTGAGACTTTCTTCTGTGGCAAGACTCGCTTCTCCTCTCTAGCGGGCAGCCGGAAGCTTGATGTCGCAGCGCAGGCAGCGGCAGCTCTCTTCGTAGGCTTCTTCCGCCTCCAGGCCGGTGATGACCTCGAGCGAAGACTGCACGCGCTCGCGGGCGGCGACGGCATGCGCATGATGCCGCGGACTCTCGCTGACCTCTTTGGGCGGCGTCTGGTCGTAGGTAAATTCGGGGAACAAGCGCTCCCAGCGGCGGGCGTCCATCAACTGCTCGTCGATGTTGCGCGCTGCCTGCTTACCGAAAGCCATGGCATTGGAGACATTGGATGCCCCGGTGACCAGGTCGCCGCCGGCGAAGAAGCGGGCCCGGCTGGTCTGGAGGGTGAAGCGGTCCACCTCGATGGTGCCGCTCTCCTTGACCTGCAGGCCGGAGGCCTTGCAGAAATCGAGGTCCACGGATTCGCCCACGGCGAGAATTACGGAGTCGCACTCGATGCGCTGCACTTCGTCGGTGGCAATCGGCTTGCGACGGCCGGAAGGATCGTACTCGCCAAGCCGCGTCTTTACCACTTCCAAGGCTCGAACATTGCCCTTCGCGTCGCCAATGATGCGGTGGGGCGCAGAGAGGAAGACAATCTTCGCTCCCTCGTCTTCGGCGGCGGCGGTTTCTTCCTCGATTGCCGGCATGTCCTTACGCTCGCGGCGGTAGAACACGGTTACGTCGCATCCCTTGCGGAGGGCGGTACGAGCGGAGTCGATGGCGGCATTGCCGCCGCCAATCACGACGACCTTGCGGCCGAGTTCGACGGGCTCGCGCTTGGCAATTGATTCCAGCAGCGGCAGCGCCGGGTAAACTCCCTTCAACTCCGTTCCCGGAAGATAGACCCAGGTTTCCTTCCAGGTGCCGATGGCGAGGAACACCGCGTCGAAACGGTCGTCGAGATCGTTCAGCGGCAGATCGACGCCGACGCGAGTGTTGAGAACGAACTTCACGCCCAGCCGCTCGATGAGTTCGATCTCGCGCTGCAGCACGGGTTTGGGCAGGCGATATTCCGGCAGGGCGAAGCGCAGCATGCCGCCGGCTTCAGGCATGGGATCGAACACGGTAACGTCGTGTCCCAGCAACGCGAGATAGAAGGCTGCGGTCAAACCCGTCGGACCGGCTCCGGCGATGGCGATCTTGCGTCCGGTGTGATCCAGCTTTCGCGCCGCCAGGCGAGCGACGGCGCCTTCAAAGCTGTCGGAGAGCAAAATACTGTCGGCGATGAAGCGGTGGACCTCGCGCATGTTGACCGCAGAGTCCATCGACTGGCGGCGGCAGCGCTCGTCGCAGGGATGCTGGCACACGCGCCCGGTCGACGAGGGCAGCGGATTGTCGAGGATGACGGAATCGAAGGCCTCTTCCAGCCGGTTCTCCTTGTAGAGCTGCAGGAAGCGCGGGATGTTCATGTGCAGAGGACAACTGTTTTCGCAGGGCGACAGCGCCAGTTCCACGCAGACCCCGGCCTGGCAGCGATGGGCCAGGATGTGATCTTCAAACTCCTGGCGGAAGTGGCGCATCGTGGTCAGCACCGGGTTGGGTGCGGTCTGCCCAAGTCCGCACAACGAGCAGTCGCGAATGTAGCGGCTTAGCTCGTCGAGCGTCTCCAAATGCTGCGGCCGGCCGGCGCCTTCGGTGATGCGGTTCAGGATGCGCAGGCACTTGTTCAGTCCCACGCGGCAGGGCACGCACTTGCCGCAGGATTCGGAGTTGGTGAACTCGATGAAGTAGCGGGCCACGTCGACCATGCAGTTGTCTTCGTCCATCACCACCATGCCGCCGGAACCCATGATGGAGCCCAACTGCGCCAGGCTCTCGTAGTCGACCGCGGTGTCAAACATCTCCTGCGGAATGCAGCCGCCGGAAGGGCCGCCGGTCTGCACCGATTTGATGGCGCGACCATCGACTCCGCCTTCGCCAATGTCGTAGACGAACGTCTTGAGCGGAGTGCCGAGCGGCATCTCAACCAGTCCGGTGCTATGGACCTTGCCGACCAGCGAGAAGACTTTCGTGCCTGCACTCTTGGCGCTTCCGGTTTCGGTAAACCATGCCGGGCCTTTGGTCACGATGGGCGGGATGTTGTACCAGGTCTCGACGTTGTTGATGTTGCTCGGCTTGCCCCAGAGACCTTTCTGGGCGGGAAAGGGAGGACGCGGACGCGGGCGGCCGGCTTGGTTCTCGAGCGAGGCGATCAGCGCCGTCTCTTCACCGCAGACAAAGGCGCCGGCGCCCTCGACCAGTTCGATATCGAACTTGAATCCGCGGCCCAGGATGTTGTCGCCCAGCAGAGCGTACTCGCGGGCCTGCTCGATGGCGCGATTCAGGCGATGGACGGCGAGGGGGTACTCGGCCCGCACGTAGATGATGCCCTGGGAAGCGCCCATGACATAGCCGCCGATGATCATGCCTTCCAGCAGCGCATGGGGATCGCTTTCGATCTCGTTGCGGTTCATGTAAGCGCCGGGGTCGCCCTCGTCGGCGTTGCAGATGATGTACTTCTGGTCGGAAACGGCCTTGCGCAGGAACTCCCATTTATTGCCGGTGAGATACCCGGCACCACCGCGGCCGCGGAGCTTCGAGGCTTTCACCTGCTCGATGATGCTCTCCGGCTTGCCGTCGATCAGCGCCTTGTACAGCGCCTGGTAGCCGCCCACCGCGATGTACTCCTCGATGTCGTCAGGATTGATCAATCCGCAATTACGCAGGACAATTTTCTTCTGGCCCTTGAAGAACGGGATCTCGTTCCAGGAAGGCACTTCGGGATAGCCGTGCCCGTAGCGAATGGATCCGGTGACGTGGTCCCATTCCTCGATCTTGCAGTAGACCAACTCGGGCGTGAGATTGCCGGTGGCCACGTCGTGCAGGATGCGGTCGGCATCGTTGGCCTGAACCCGGCTGAGGATCACCAGCGGACTGCCCGGCACCCGCACGTTGACCAGCGGTTCCTGATAGCAGGCGCCGAAGCACCCCACGGTCGTGAGGTAGAAGTCCGTGCCGCTGCGCTCGATGGACTCGACGAAGGCATGGTATAAGCCTTCGGCGCCATTGCCCCGGCCGCAGGTCCCCATGCCGATGCCGATGCGCGGAACGGAAGGGACAAGCTTGGCCAGGCCCGCTTCGCGAACGGCGCTGAACACGCCAATGTCTTCAATGCGCGGCATTATTCACTCTCCCGTTGCAGCGAGCGGACCTCGCGCTGCAAGGTACGTTCGTTCACGTGTCCGCAGATACGGTGGTTCACTTCCACCACCGGCGCGAGGGCACATTGCCCGAAGCAGGCGACGGTGCGGACCGTGAACTTGCCGTCCCGGGTGGTGAGGGCGAGCTTGTCGGCTTCGTGCAGGTCGTCAGCGTCGGCCCGCCAAAGGCCCAGTTCCAGGCGCAGGCTCTCCAGCAAGGTGCGCGAGTTGCGGGTGTGGCAAGCAGTGCCGCGACAGATGCAGATGGTGTTTTCGCCCTGGGGCTCGAGGTTGAACAGCGCGTAGAAAGTGGCAAAGCTGTAAATGCGCGAGAGCGGAATTTCCATCTTTGCCGCGACGTACCGCAGCGCCTCCGCCGGCAGGTATTTATGCGGGCTGCGCTCCTGGGCGGCTTCCAGGATGGCGAGCAACGCTCCGGGACGCCCTTTATTCTTGGCGATCACCTGGTCGAAATAGGCCTGGTCGGTGGTGCTCAGCGTGGCTTCGAGAGTTGGCATGCGCCGGGACGCTCCTTCCGTTCGGAGAGAAACCAGCTCGGGGGCCAATGCCCCCGCAGCAGACTTCGGCAACAGCACGACAACGCTGTTGGGCTCAATCTGCTTACAGGTTGTGCCCCTCTGCGGAGAAGCGCTGTGAGACAGGTCACGTCAGGAGGTGATGGACGGCAAAATGGAACGTGAGGTGCGAAACGGGAATGTCGGAGATAGCCGTCAGGTGGGAGGCGTCAGGTTCGGCACGACAGAGGCTATCCCGCAACCAAGTCAGGTTGCGGCCGACGCGTTATTTCCATGTACGATATGGGACGTGCCGCTGTGGATCGGCATGGCTGGAATATGGATAACGAGAATTGGGTTTCCGGGTTGACGTGCCGTGCTGGCGCTGCCGGTGTTGCCGATGGGCTTGAACTGGTGCTGCCCTTCCCCAATCGCAAGCGCCCCTTCCGAGCAGGCGGCTGGCCTGAGACAGCAGGGCGAATTTAGTGGTCGGCAGTCGACATCTCATCTTCACGCTGGCGGCCGATTCTGATGGTTTCGCTGATGGCCTCTTCGCAAAGCGACCTGGTCGATCAGATGACCACGCCGGAGCGCCTGCAAAAGCACCCGTGGTGGCCGACGAAACTCTCCACCGCTCCGGATCAGTTCGTGGGGAACAAAACCTGCGCCGCCTGTCATGCCAGCATCGCCAAGTCGCAGGCAAAGTCGGAGATGGCGGAGACGCTGATACCGGCCGATCAATCCGAGATTCTGGCTAGCCATTCGGGAAAGCAGATAACCGTCGACGGCTTTCATTACGAGCTTTTTGACGGCCCTCAGGGCGCCTCCTTTCGCCTGGTTTCCAGTACACCGCCCATCTCCAAGCCACTGACGTGGGCATTTGGCTCGGGCAAAATCAGCCAAGTCTATTTGACCCCTGAGAACAATGGATTCAACGAGAGTCACTTCAGCTACTTCGGATCGATCGATGGCTTCGATATCACTCCCGCGCAACCATCGGTTCGGGGAGCGTCAGCCGCCCGCGACGCCAGTCCCGATGCCAGCAAGCGGGCGGGGGGACGCACCGTCGATATGATCGAAGCGCGGCGCTGCTTCGCCTGTCATGCCGCCGATGTGCCGGCCAACGGCCCGATCGTCAACATTATTCCCGGAGTTGTGTGCGAAGCTTGCCACGGTCCCGGGAGCGACCACACTATCGCCATGCGAGCCGGCCTGCCACAGGGTCCGGGGCTCATCTTCAACCCCGCTTATCTCAGGCCGGTGGACCAGGTCGACTTCTGCGGCTCCTGCCACGCAACCTCCATGGACATCCAGTTGGGCGGCGCACTGGGACTGCCCTCGGTGCGCTTTCCCGCCTATCGCTTGCAGAACAGCCGCTGCTGGAGGAACGATGCGCGCATCCAATGCACGGCATGTCACGACCCTCATCAGCCGCTGGATGCATGAGGCATCGTTTTACGATCGCAAATGCCTGGCATGCCATGTGCCGGATGTCCACATCCAGCCCACCGCGGAGCAGCCCGGGCACGCCTGTCCGGTGAGCGACAAAGATTGCACCAGTTGTCACATGCCGAAGTACGAGCTTCCCGGGATGCACCACGAGTTCACCGAGCATGATATTCGCGTGGTGCGCGCGGGAGCACCCCTGCCGGAGTGATGGGGAGTCCCACTGGTGCAGCGAAGAGCTGGCGAAAATCGAGCAGAGTAAATTGGATCTCAGCTCATCGCCGCGCTAACGACGCAAAGCGAATTCCCTCCGGGGCTGAAGCCCCGGTTTCAAGCAGACTTTAACGGCACAGCTGAAGCTGTGCCCCTTCGTGGGCGAACCGCCGCGCCCGATATAGAACTACGTGATGATAGTAGGAAGATTTCCCTTGCCGAGCACGCTCGACTCTTTCATGATGTCAGCGTCGACTCTGCTCCGGCTGTCTTGTTCTTCGTCCGCTGAATCGCCCTAGCAGAAACGTGAGCAGCTACCTGTCTGGCGCTCCGGTGCGATAAAGTCTTACACCACGGCTCGACCATTCAGAGGAGGACTCCATGCCGCAGTCCAAATCGAGAAACACCTCCGCTCCACCTATCAAGTCTCGAAAGCCCACGCCGATCGCCCCCTCGGCCTATCGACCGCTGAAGGCCTACGCGTTCGATCCCAGCCAGGGGAAATACTTCGGCAACTACATGATGCTCAACGTGAAATATGAGCCGTTGAAGCCGGGCCCGATTGGGGAGCAAATCGCGGTCATCGACTACGACGCGTCGAACGATTGCTATTACGAGCCGGTGAACCTGGATGAGGACGTGATTTTGATTCGCAACGGGCTCGATCCCAACGAAGCCGATCCGCGTTTCCATCAGCAGATGGTGTACGCCGTGGTCAAGGAAACGATCGAGCGCTTCGAGTTCGCCCTGGGCCGCCCCATTTCCTGGCACGCCGTGGGCGGCAAAAACGATCCCTATCGCGGCAAGCTGCGGATCTTTCCGCACTGCATGCAGGAAGCCAATGCCTACTACGATCCTGCGTTGCACGCCATTCTGTTTGGCTACTTCACCGCGCCTCCTGACGACAAGGTGAACCTGCCGGGCCAGACCGTCTTCAGCTGCCTGTCGCATGACATCGTGGCGCACGAGACCACGCACGCCGTGATCGATCGCATCCGTCCCTACTTCATGGAGTACACGAGTCTCGACACCCCGGCGTTCCATGAGGCCTTTGCCGACATCATCGCGCTGCTGCAGCACTTCAGCATGGGCGACGTCATGCGCGAGGCGATCGCTGGAACCCACGGACTGCTGGAGATGGCGAACCTGGCACCCTATGCCGAGAAGGGATCGGAGGGTGAGCGGATCAACGCGGAAATCGCGCGCGACAATCCGCTGGTCTCCTTGGCCCGACAGTTCGGAGGCGCCATGAAAATGCGCGGCGGGTTGCGCTCCGCCATCGGCACTCCACCCGATTCCCATGAGTTGGACACGAAAACCGAGCCGCACGATCGGGGCTCCATCCTGGTCGCCGCGGTTTTCGACGCGTACTTCACTTCTTACATCAAGAAGACCCGTGACCTGATGGCGATCGCGAGTGCCAAGGCCGACAGCAAGGCCGATCTGCATCCCGACCTGGTCAACCGCCTGGCCGATGAAGCCAGCAAGACCGCCAAAGAGTTCGAGCACATCTGCATTCGGGCTCTCGATTACTGCCCGGTCACAGACATTCATTTCGGCGACTTCCTGCAGGCATTGATCACGGCCGACTACGATCTTGTTCCCGATGACCAATACGGTTACCGCAGCGCATTCATTGAC
This sequence comes from uncultured Acidobacteriaceae bacterium, assembly GCA_963798275.1. GTDB lineage: Bacteria > Acidobacteriota > Terriglobia > Terriglobales > Acidobacteriaceae > CAWCTB01. Next base: position 10,865 of record CAWCTB010000023.1, on the reverse strand, counting down.
GCTTTCCGTTCGCGCGGCATCCGGCCCTATGCCAGCTCCTACTCGGAAGAAGCGCTGCGCTGGGGTGGTCCCAACGTGCACACTGGCAAACTGCAATGCAAAGGGATGTTCGCCATGTTGCAGCAACAGACGACCGAAGAGGATTTCCGGGCCAAGCAGACACACGATGCCAAACTCATCTACAAGTTTGCCTCGCAGCATGCGGTCAAACTTGGGCTCGACCCCTTGCATCAGAACAATCCGATCAGCGTCCGTTCCTTCCATCCCGTGCTTCGTACCGCTCCCGATGGCCGGCCGCTTCTCGAGATGGTGGTGCAGATCCTGCAAACCATGACGCTCCCCGGCGACAGCGGCGGGCCTGCAGTAAAGGTCCACGGCGGGGCGGCCCTGGTCTTCGACATCGATGGAACGGTGCGGTATGCGATTCACAAGAGCGCCAAGCGGCTGGCGGCATCGCAGCCCGACTTCCAGATGCAACTGCAAAACGGCAACGCACTTTCGCCCTATCAGAACGTGTCCACCGCCCAGATCAACTTCCGCGCTCTCCATCGGGGGTACTGAAATGCCAGCGAAAAAAGCCAGCAAGAGCAAGACTCCGGCCAAAGACCAAGACGCCGAAGAAGACCAAGGCTCCGACCAGGACCAGGAAGAAAACTCAGCCCGGCGGCGGTGGGACCACGAGCGGCGGCGGCGGGAACATCCAGGTTCGGATGTATCGCGTAGGATTCGGCGATTGCTTCCTGCTGACCTTGCCGACAGCGGATGGTCCACGCTACGTTCTGGTGGATTGTGGGGTTCATTCCAAGGGGAACATCAAAGTCGATGGCACGTCGCTGATTGGCAAGGCGGTGGACAACATCGCCCAGGTGACAGGCAAGAAGTTGAGCATTGTCATCGCCACTCATCCCCATCAGGACCACATCTCGGGATTCGGCGGTTTCGCCAAGCAGTTCGGCGCGTTCTCCATCGACGAAGTCTGGATGCCCTGGACGGAAGACCCCAACGATGCCAAAGCGAAGAGTTTGCACGACAAGCGCACAGCGCTGGTCTCCAAGCTGCAGGCTCACTTTGCGGCGCTTGGCATATCCGCCGATTCCGGGCCCGCGGCGGCGGTGGCCAACATGGCCGGCAATGCGCCCGCCTTCAATGCGCTCCATTCCGGCTTTGGGGTTGGGGCCAAGGTCCGTTATTTCAAAGCCGGCGATTCGGTGACCGAGCCGGCTGGGATCAAGGGCCTCAACGTCTCGATTCTCGGACCTCCCACCGATCAGAGTTTCCTGTCGCAGATGGATCCTCCCGCAAACGACCATTACTTGCGCCTCAGTGGAGGCGATGCGGATGATCCGAGTGCGGTGAAGCCCTTTGTGCCGAAACAATGGTCATTCCAGGCGGCTGACCCGGCTCTCGACTGGCCGGAGCTTCCGCAGGACTACAAGGACCAACTCAAGTCGCGCGCCACCTCTTCGGTGGAAGACCTGGCCTTTGCCCTCGATCAATGCGTAAACAATTGCAGCATCGTTGCGCTGTTTTCCTATCAGGGCAAGAACCTGCTGTTCCCCGGCGATGCGCAATATGGCAACTGGAAGTCGTGGTTGGGATCGGAGCGAAAGCGGCAACCTGCTGAGCAGTGTCTCGTTCTTACAAAGTTGCGCATCATGGCAGCGTCAACGCGACTCCCAAGGAAGCGCTGGAGAAAATGCCGGACGCCAAGTTTGCCGCCATGATGTCAACCCAGAGTACGCCGTGGCCGTCGATTCCGGCTCCCGGCTTGCTACCTGCGCTCGACCGCAAAACCGGCAAGCAGTGGGTCCGCAGCGATGCCATTCCCATCGCTGGTGCGCCGTCGGCGCCGAAAGGCACGGCGATTCCCTCCGTGTTTCAACAGGGCGATTTCTGGTTCGACTACGTTCTGGATTGAGAGGAGGAGCCATGCCGCAGACTGTGCCCGAACTTCACGCGTTGATCGCGCCGGTAGAACGCCTGCAAAAGGATCCGGACGTGTTGCAGCCGGAACAGGAAGGCATTGCCCTGTGTCTCTCCGGCGGAGGCTACCGGGCCATGCTGTTTCACGTGGGCGCCATCATCCGCCTCAACCAGCTTGGGTATCTCCCCAAGCTCGACCGGATTTCCAGCGTCTCGGGAGGCTCCATTACCGCCGGGGTGCTGGGGCTGAATTGGAACAAGTTGAAATTCGACGCCAAGGGCGTCGCCGGGAACCTGGATGAGTGCTTCACCGCGCCCCTGCGCGCCATGGGTTTGCGCACCATCGATGCCTCTTCCGTTATCGAAGGTGTGCTGCTGCCCGGGTCGGTGGCCGACAAAATCCGCAAGTCGTATGAGAGTCACCTGTTCGGCGCCGCCACCCTGCAGGACTTGCCCGATAAGCCTCGCTTCGTCATAAACGCTACCAATGTGCAGTCTATGGCGCTGTGCCGCTTCAGCAAGCCCTACATGTGGGACTATCGCGTGGGCAAGATAGCGAATCCGAAGATCGAGCTGGCCGCGGCGGTGGGCGCTTCTTCCGCTTTCCCGCCGGTGCTCTCGCCGGTCGAGCTTCATTTCAACGATTCCGACTTCGAGCCAAACACCGGAACCGACCTGCAGAGCGAGCCCTACACCACCGACATGGTCCTGACCGACGGCGGGGTGTACGACAACCTGGGCCTGGAAACGGCCTGGAAGAGATACAGCACGATCCTGGTGAGCGATGGAGGCGGTGCGACGCAGCCTGAACCCGAGCCCAAGCACGACTGGGCCCGCCATGCCTATCGCATCTTGAACATCGTCGACAACCAGGTGCGCTCCCTTCGCAAACGGCAACTGATTGGTGGTTTCAATGCCGGCTTAAGGAAAGGGACCTATTGGGGTATTCGCACCGATATCAAAAACTACGCGCTGCCGGACGCATTGCCGTGCCCGGTCGAAAAGACGATGCTGCTGGCAGATATTCCGACGCGCCTCAAGCGAATTGAACCAGATCAACAGAAGGACTTGATCAATTGGGGTTACGCAGTGTGCGATGCGGCCATGCGGGCCCACATGAACCTGGGGCCAGTGGCCGCCCCAGTCGTTTCCCCTATAGCTGCCGACCTCGAGAACCTGAAAAGTCGAATGTGCAGGGATCTCGGTGCCCTTTAGTTTGGCCAAGGGTGGCCAACCAGGCGCTGTAAATAGACGATGATCGGATGACGAATCGTTTCCATCGGGATAGCCACGGCTTCCTGCGTACGGGCCAATTCGCCCCGGTAGCGATAGACCTCGATGTTGTCGCCATGGAGATAGGTCAGGTTGGTTTCGATAGGGAAGGTCTTTATCAGTTCGAAGCTGTCGGAATGGAACATCGCTCGCACGGCATTTAACTGCGGAAAACGGTCCTGGCCTGCGACTACCGCGTATCGTATTCCCCAGGTTTTGAAGAAGTTGAGAACGTCTTCCGGCGAGTTGTACACCGCCCGCGGCCGTCCGCCGAGATGGCTCACCACAAACTGCTTGTCGCGCGCGACCATGTGACTCTTTTGGGGATCAAACTTCCTCACGAAGAAGATGAAGTCGCCATCCAGGGGACCCTGGTAATAGACAATGTCAGATTCAGGCAGTGATAGCACGTATTCAGCCACTTGCCGGGCTCCTGAAACTACCGGCCGGGTGGAGCGAATTGCGCCTGCGAAGTAACCCAGACTGAGGACCGCGCAAGCCGTCACTGCCCAGGCCCGGCGTCGACACACGGTCTCGACCGCCACCAAAGCCAGGTACACGAGCGGGGGAATCCACATGATAGTGTGGCGTATGTCCTTCTCGCTCACGAGGCAGAAGCAGACATATCCGGAAAGCACCCACAGCAGCATCAGCCGATTACCGCGAGACGGCTTAAACAATGCGATCAGCAATCCGGCGCAAGCCAGCACCAGCATCACCAACCCCAACTGCTGGCGCAGGGGCACCAGATAGAACATGTAGGTGAAGCGGTTAGTCAAGTGAGAGAAATTGCGCCCTGCCAGGCGCGAAACTACTGTACCCAAAGCTCGCTCGGTTTTTTGAGTAAAGATGTACCAGGGCAGTACAGCCGCCAACGACAGCGCAAGAGCAAGCCAGACGTCGATCCGCTTCAATAATTCAAAGCGGCGCTCGATGACAGAATCGGCCAGAATGAAAAGCACCAGAAAAATCGCGTTCTGGCTTATCAAGAAACTTGCCGCCACGAAAGCAGTCAGGCACCAGAGGTAACGACCTCGGCCGCTCTCGGTGAATCTTATCCAAAAGTAGATCGCCCCCAGGCAGGTCGAAAGCGCAGGAATTTCCAGCATTGTCACCCGCTCGTACAGCAACAGGTACGGGAGGCAAACGAGGATAAGTCCGGAGCAGAACGCCCGGTAACGTGGACCTACCGATTCAGCGATGCGATACCAGAAATAAACTCCCATGAGGGCAAAGCCGAGAACGGTCAATCGGCTTACCCAAGGCGAAAGGCCCAGAACAAGGAACGCAACTCCCTCTACAAAATGAAAAAGAGGTGGCCAATGCGGTACGGCTACCGCGGGATACTTCGCATAGTATTGGAAAGCATACTGCTGCGGATGACGGAGGGGCAGGTCGACCAGAAAGTCGCGAAAGAAAGCTCCCGTCATGGCATGGCGCATCTCATCGTTGTAGAAAAAGAATTCTCCCTGGCTCATGCCTCGAGTCACCACTAAAATGGTAAGGAAAAGCAGCAGTGTGACTGGTTGGAAGAGCGACGCCATGAATCGGTGGGTGTAGGGAACACGATAAGGGCGCGGACTTTCGGCCACATCCACCCCAACCTGCGGCACGGTTTCAGCGGGTTCTATCGCCTGTCGAAAACCGTGGGGCGGCAGTTGATTTCGACTGATAGATTCACCCGAGGAAGCCGGCTCGTTCCAGTTCATGGTATGAGTCCAGGCCTGAAAACCATGGCGAGTTCTCGACTAGCTGCGTTGACTCCCGTTCGCCGACCGGCAGCATCAACAAACAATTGTCCCCAACCGTAAAACGCCGTGAGGAAGCGATCTGTGTGTTGCAGTATTGCTGGCTAGACCCCGGATGGTTCCGCCCCGCCTTTGGCCCGCTTGATGAGTCAGCATGTTAGCAGAATTTCTGAAGCAGGACGGAACTTTTTTCTCAAGCCTCCGGGTACTTCTCTAACGCGCAGGCGGATGTGGAGGCGTTCGCAGGATTCTTATCCTGAGCGACCAGTAACCTCGGGTAACGTCCGCGCAGATTCCGCGACTACGCACTGGCGCGGCGGCTTCGATTACGGGCTGCAGCTGGTACAAGCGTGGGCTCCGCGTATGCCGGACGGGGAGGTTCTTTTTCCAAGAGCAAGGGCGCTTTGTCCTGCTTTTCTTCGTGATAATCCGGTTCGCTGTTAATGGCCCATAGATCGTAGTTAGCTCCCATAATGTTCTTAGCAGCACACGAAGCCGTCATCATGGAATGATCCTGGTTGTTGTACTTGTGCATACCATTGCGGCCAACCAGCTGCAGGTTGGGCAACGAAGATTCCAGATAATCCCGGATGATGGCCACTTGCCTCACCCATCCGTTGTCATACATGGGATATGCCTTCGGCATGCGTACGACGGAGCCGTCCTCTATATCCTCAGGGTTCACCAGTCCGAGCATTCCGATTTCCCGTTTTGCCAGCTCGATCAGCTTGTCGTCCGGACTGGCCCATAGATCGTCGTTCTCGAACACAAAGTATTCCATTCCGAGGCAGGTTTTTTCGGAGTCGGGAACCATGGCCGGCGACCAGTTCTTGAAGTTCTGGATCCGTCCCACACGCACGCCCGGCTCATGGACGTAGATCCAATTGTCCGGCATGACATCCCGGCGGTTGACGATAAGGCTGACAATGAGGAAATCGCGATAGCGAAGCCGGTTGGCGGCCCGGCGGACCGCTTCAGGAGGCGGCGGATCGAGCGCGCTCACCAGATCGCGTATGGGCATCGAACTGATGAAGTGCGAACCAGGAAAGCTCTGCCCTCCGTCTGGGCCGTTAGTCTCGACTGTGGTCACTCGTTGACCATCGTGAAGAATCCGTGTCACAGGCCGTTGCAGCAGGACAGGATAACCACGCTGCCGCAGCAGCTCGGTCATCGTCTCCCACATCTGTCCGGGCCCGCGTTCGGGATACTGGAAGCTGTTGATCAGGGTTTTGACCTTGGTCTTCTTCGGTGGGAAGAGAGCGTTGCGGATAGCGGTAGTCAGGGATAGCCCCTGAATTCGTTGCGCGGCCCATTCCGCCCGAATCTCGGTGCAGGGAACGCCCCACACCTTCTCGGTGTAGGTCTTGAAGAAGATTTCATAGAGGCGCTTGCCGAATCGGTTCGATACCCATTGCTCCAGATTCTGCTCGTTATGGTAGTAAAACAGCCGCGACTTCAGATAGCTGAAGACGATACGGACACTGTCCACCACCCCGAGCCCGAAGAGAGCATTTCTGGGTTTCAACGGGTAGAAAAAGAACTTCTTGCGGTAAAAAATGCGGGAAAGCCGGGGACGAACCAGTAACTTGCCGCCGAGTACTTCACGCCAGATTTGGTTGACCTCATCCCATTTGGTGAAGAAACGATGTCCGCCAATATCAAACAGATAGCCCTTGTAATTGACCGTCCGGGATATGCCTCCAACGGTGTTGTCGGCTTCCAGAACGACCGCGGGGACTTTGTGTTTGGATAACTCGTAGGCTGCGGTTAGACCGGCGGGGCCGGCACCGACGATTACTACCTTGCGCTCCAGGGACGAAGTGGGGTGCATAGGAACCAACGTAAGTAATGGTGCCCTATCTTACAACTGAACTTATCGGTTTCGTAGAGAAAAAAGTTCAGCCTTCTCATCGATGGAGAGCCTTTCGGGAAATGACTCGGGGTCGAGAGAGATCCTAAACTGTGGCGTAAAAGCCCTCGGGTTGACGGCGAACTCGCCTGATCAAGCGCCTGGTGGCCAAGTAAGCGAGAACAGGGGCGGTAAACAGGGCGCGGAACCAGATAGGACGGCGAAGATAATAGGCGTCGGCACGCGGCAGGGCAAATGGATCAGCATTGGGCTGCACCACGCCCGCAGCGGTGGAGCACGCCCCACGATACTTTGCCGCCACCAGAGATCGAACCGCGGGACTCCACCGTCCATACGGATAGGCGAAGAATTCCACCTGGCCCCCAATCCGCTCTTCGATCTCGGCCTTGCTGGCGCTGATTTCCTGTTCGGCCTCGGCGTTGGACAATTCGGGGAGGGCGGGGTGGGTGACGCTATGTGCCCCGAAACAAAACCCGTCCTGCGCCAGCGCCGTGACTTGATGCCAGTCGAGCAGGGCTTGTGGTCTGACCCAGTCGGCCTGGCCCGGCCAGGCGTTCGTCTTGCCGCAGAAGCCGGTCGTGATGAAGATCGTGGCCGGCAATTTCAGGCGGCGTAACACCGGCGCCGCTGCCGAATAAAAATCGCCCATGCCGTCGTCGAAGGTCAGCACAACCGTGCGCTCCGGCAGCGGACTGCCATCTGCCAGTGCAGCGACCACATCGCCCAACGGGGCCACTCGCGCATTGGCCCGCAGCCACTCCATCTGCCCGGTGAGAAGAACTGGGAGGCGTTTAGCGGAGAGCCTCCCTCGGAGATCGAGTGGTAGGTCAGGATTACGGGATAAGATGCGGCGTCCATCAAACTGTGGGAGAAGCAAGCGAGCGAATCGTCTCAGGCCTTGACAATCTTGTTGTAAACCGCGCCGAGGACGGCGCCAGTTATCGGACCAACGAAAAACATGTAACAGAAGCCGATAATGCTGCCCAGGAAAGTAACCCGATAGCCGGGAAAGAAGTTTGACAGCATGCCCAGATGTACCCCGACGTTGGGGCCACCCTTCAGGACGAGGAAATTGGTCACCAAAAATAGGCCGGCGCCGAACAGGAATCCCAACACGATGCCGAGTAACTTTTCGTTGAGCAGCACAACCGCGTGTTCAATCTGTTCTTCTTCGGTTTCCATGAGGTCTCCTACAGATGATCGAGGAAGTCAGAATACTGCTCGATCTCGGCCCGCGATCGAATCACGGTGAGCCAGATCCACACTGCGGCATTGCGTACCAGCGCGAACCCATATCCCATTACGAAGGCTACGCCAAAACCCCAAAAGAAACCGATGAGCACGCCAGGCCAGGAGACGGAGTAACCCCAGAAGAATTCGCGCAGACCGAAACCATGGGTACCGTCGCCACGAATGACCAGGATGGTGGTGGCGATGGCCAGCAGACACCCCCCACCACACCCCAGGCGACGCCCATTCGCTGCCCGGTGCAAGGAGCGAAGGCCCTCAATAACGAGCTCTGAACGGGGTCGTCTTCCGCCGTTTCCAACTTGCCTCCTGGCGACCGACCCACCGTGGATACGCGCATTGTACTCCGATTCGGCAAGCATTACAGAGGCGAAAGGAGCAAACCCCACCGGCGCTCAGACACCGTTAGGGTTGCGTCCCAGCATTAATCGCAAGGACGCCCGCAAATTCGTGCCAGGGAACGGTCCCGGACTTTGTCAGCGCCGTGTCTTCGAGCAAGCCGGAAATATCCCTCGAAGTGGGCATCCTCGGTCCAGCGTTTTCGATAGGCCTGGTACCCGAGCTCTCCCATTTCCCGCCGAAGCTGCGGGTCGGTGCGCAGGCGGTCCATCGCGGTCCGCAGTTCGTCTCCGGTGCGATACCAAGAAGCCGCCCTTACTTTGCTCGACCACTTGAGTGAATGCCCCCATGTCACGCGCGATGACGGGTGTCCGCTCCAGATAGGCCTCAAGGATGACCAGCCCCAGGACCTCATATCCGGCAGAGGGAACCAGAAGCGCAATCGCATGGCGGTCAATCGCCAGAATCTCCTGTGGAACCGCACCGAGGAAGTGGACGTTTGCCGTGCCCTGCGCCTTACGCCGCAACGCCGCGTCCTCTATCCCGTCCCGCGATCAACAGGTCGGCATGCTGATAACCGCGGAAATCCGCCAGCAGCGTTCCACGCCCTCGACTTCTCCAGCCGCCCGACACAGAGGAAATAGGGCCAGGGACGGGTGACGCGGGAGTGAGTTCGCGTCGGGCTCGGTTCTTTTTTCAGCACGAAGTGCGGAACCACCGTCATCGCAGGCATGAATCCGCGTTCGTGATGCATTTTTCCGTGAACTGACTCGGTGAAACAAAAACAAGACACTCAACGAACCCGCGCACTTTTCCAGCAGCCCGGTATTGCTCCAAAGCTGGGGCGGGCGTTTGAACTTGAGTGTGCAACACAAACACTCCGGCTTGTCGCAGACACGCTGGTCGTTTTTCCAGAGCACGTGCATGGGAAGACCAGCCAGTGCTCATGGGTGGTGTAGAGCTTGATGAAATCGCGATAGTCCGGCTCCAACTGCAGAACCTTTGGGCCGAACGAACAAGGAAATGTTGTGGTAGTGAATCACATCGAACTTCTTGCTGTAGAAAGACTTCGAGGATGGCATCGGTTTCGGCCACGTCCGTCCGGTCTGCTGCGCGATGAGCGACGAAAAGCGTCCAGCCGGCTCCGCAAGCTATGCACCGTCACATTGGGATGTATTGACAAATTGCTCGACCGGCTCCTTTTTGGCCAGCGTCCTGTAACTATCCACGCAGTGAATATTACTTCAACTTCGTGCCCGCGGCGGGGGGCAGAGCGTTCGTCAGCCGGGAAACAAATATGGCGTCGCCGCCGAAGCTGTACGGTGGATAAAAATCGAGAGAAAGCAGAACCTGAGTGGTCGCGGCATACCGCTCCACCTCGTCGAGCACCCGAAAGAAGCTGGCGTGCGACTTTTCCCAGGAAAGGCGGCGCGAGCCGCGGCCAGGGCCGCAGCACTCATGCGCCCGCGCAGGGCAGCGTCAGTCAGCACGCGTTCGATGGAGTGCACCGAACCGCCCGGTCGGCGGGATCGACTGCCAACACACCTTTTCCGCAGCAGTTTGGCAGCGGGCTCCTCCGTGGTCGCCAACACCGGTGTGCCACAGGCTGCGGCTTCGACCCCGGGCAGCCCGAAGCCTTCGCAGAACGACGGCAGCACCAGGCAGCGGAGCGATGCAGCATTACGATCAAATCGTTGTCGTCGAGGCGGCCGTGAAAAGCACGTTCTGTGCCAGGTCATCTTGACGCACGCGTTCGGACAACTGGTTATAGCACGAGAGAAAGAGTCGCCGAATAGTCGCCCACCAGAACCAGCCGCAGCTTGCGAAATTCGTCGCGACGCACCAGCTCACAGACCACATCGAGAGCAGGAACAGGTTCTGTGCGGCTGAAGCCGCCTACAGTCATCCAGGCACGGCGCGTCCAGGCGGAATTCCCCATCGCGACCACGCCTCGCCCTTTGAATTCCCTTCCATCCGCCGGAAAATCGGGTCCGCGGCCCCTCGCTGACGACGCGCAGCCCGGCTGGCGAGATATTGAGTTCTTCGACGAGCTGCCGGCGCGAAATTTATCCGAACCGTGACCAACAGGCGGCCGTGAAACGCGATTTATCATTCTGGCGCGATAAAACAGTTTCGAGCGCAGCGTGGGAAACACCAGGTCGGGAAACAGCTCCGCGATTCGCATCGTGAATGGTCACGATGCGGGGAGCGCCCATGAAAAAGGAACATAACTGTAGTCGGTGGGAAAGTAGATCACGTCGACCTTCGCGCGACGCACCGCGTTGGCCACCGCCCACGTGTCCGAAAGCGATCGCCTGGTCTGTCGGCTCCGGCCGCTTTGATGGTCGGAACGCTGGTAGCTATACGGCACACTTCGACACCTTCCGGAAGTGGAAAGTTGTCGTGGGATTCATGGTCCACGAACAAGGTGTAGTCGTCGCTCGTCCCAATTCGAACACTGCCGT
>CAWCTB010000022.1:0-27070 GCA_963798275.1 uncultured Acidobacteriaceae bacterium | reverse complement strand
GGGCCGCCCTGCAGTACTTCACCGGATCGAAGAGCCACAACGTCAGCCTGCGCCAGCGCGCCCTGAAGATGGGCTACACCCTGAACGAATACGGTCTGTTCAAGCTCGATACCGAGAAGAAAGTTGCCGGCGCGAAGGAAGAAGATATCTACGCCAGGCTGAAGCTCGACTGCATCCCGCCCGAGCTGCGCGAGAGCAGCGGCGAGATCGAAGCCGCCGAGAAGCACACTCTACCCAAACTCATCACCCTCGACGATATCCGCGGCGAAGTGCACATGCACACCGTCGAGACCGATGGCCGCTGCACCATCGACGAAATGGCCCAAGCCGCCAAACAACGCGGCTACCAGTACATCGCCATCACCGACCACTCCAAGAACCTGGCCTTCGCCAACGGCCTCGACGACCAGCGTGCCGAGCAGCACATCGCGCGCATCCGCGCCGCCAACGACGAAATCGAAGGCATCACCATCATGGCCGGTATCGAAGTGGACATCCTCGCCGACGGCGAACTCGACCTGTCCGACTCCGTCCTCGAGCAGATGGATGTCGTCGTCGCCAGCGTGCACACGCTGTTCAGCCAGGAGCCCGGGCAGATGACCGACCGCCTGCTCCGCGCCATCGGTAACAAGAATGTATCGATCCTCGGCCACCCCACCGGACGCCTGCTTCTGAAGCGCGACGCCTACCAGTTCGACATGGAGGCCGTCCTCAAGACTGCTGCGGCCAACAAAGTTGCCATGGAACTCAACGCCTATCCCGACCGGCTCGACCTGAGCGACGTGCATCTCCGCATGGCGCGCGACCGCGGGGTGAAAATCGTCATCAACACCGACGCCCACCACACTTCCCATTTCGAGAAGCTGAAGTACGGAATTCTGCAGGCCCGAAGAGCATGGTTGACACCGGGCGACGTGCTGAATACTCTTCCCCTCAAAGAGTTCCGCAAAGCCATGAAGCACGTCTGGCCGACGAGTTAGTGCGGCTTGGCGAGACTACGCACGCAGAATTGCGGTCCGTTCCCAGGGAGGCATCTGTGGCACACAGCAAAACCCCCAAGCACCATGCCCGTCCTGCGTTCGACGCCGGGCACGTACCCATCACCGAGGAGTTCGACAGCGCGCGTCGCAGCTTGCCCGCCGTGGCCCCTCTTCTTGCCGCTCTTGTCGTCGTCGTGGTATTCATCCTCGGGGTGGCTTACGTCTTCCGCTCCAAGCCCATGGCGCAAGGCGGCATCGACAACGTCGCCTTCAGCAAGCAGGCCGAACAGCCCACCGCCATGATTGCCATCCAGGTGGACCTGCGCAACGTCTCCGACAAGCCCCTCTACATCAAGGCCATCACCGCCACCTTGAAGACCGCGCAGGGTGAGTGGACCGACGACGCCGCTTCCCCCTCCGACTACCCGCGCTACCTCCAGGCCTATCCCGATCTGCAGGATCACGTCCTGAAGCCCTTGGAGGTCGAAGCCAAGATCTTGCCCGGCGGCGAACAGCGCGGCACTGTGATTGTGACCTTCCCGGTCGACAAGGAGCAATTCGACGCGCGCCAACAGCTTACCGTCAACATCGAACCCTACGATCAGCGCGCGATTGTGCTGAAAGAGAACGCCAAATAGGTGACCGCCGTAGTTGGCTGACAACGCAGCTCTCCGCAGGCACGCCGAACTTCTCACCTCACAACTGCGAGCGCTACCCGGCGCAGTCGGGCGCAGGCCAAGAACTCCCATACACCCTTTCATCTTGCTCCTTGCCGCACATGAGCATTTTCAGGAGGGTACCGTACACAAGTCCAAGAATCCCAACTTGGAACTCCACCTTCCACCGACTCGCGATTTTGTCTCGCTTATCCAGATTCTTGCGCCACAATTGTGAACGTTCAGAGAACATCGGGTTGGACGCGCGAACACCGCTGCCTGGCGCGAGGATTATTTCTAGGTCGGAGAGAAGCGCCCCAATTCCGGATGCTGTGAATTGAAGGGAGGAAATTAAATGAAATTGCTGCCACGTATCGCCATTTTGTGCACTCTGTTGCTGGCCTTCAGCGCTTACATGAGTGCCGACGACTTCACCTTTTACCTGTCCGGCGATCCGAGTGTAACCGTACAGTTCGAAGCTCAGATCTACGCCTGGAACGGAAATTTGCTGGGCGGCAACCCGTTGCAGGGCGCCGTGGGAAACCCGCTCTTTAGCACCGGCCCCATCTCCTTTACCGGAACTGGGGTTGGGACCTTCTACCCCATCACCATCAATGCCGGAGCACTTAACCTGACATGGGGCCCCTATGTGGCTCTGTTCACCATTTCCCAGGCTAACGACTACGCCAACTCCAATGGCACCGTGGTTTGGGGCGATCTCCCGTTCCAGCATGTCGCCGGCAACGGCGGCGGAGGGTTCAATTTTTACAATAACAACAGCAACTACGGCGCGATCAACACCACGCCGTGGGACGACTTCGCCGACTTCGGCGATTCGGCCTGGACCGCTCACTTCGGGGGCTACACCTTCGACACCACCTACGCGTGGGATGGATCAAGTACGGTCCAGCCGTTTGGCTATCCCGATACCGCTACCTATGGCCAGACCTTCTATATCACCCCAGAGCCCGGTACCCTGCTGCTCATCGGCACCGGTCTGGCCGGCCTGGCCGGAAAGATACGGCGGCGCGCATAGCGCTACGATTCAATCCGGTCCGGGCACCGCAGAAAAGGCAGCCAGTCGCGCTGCCTTTTCTGTCTCCGACAAGTTCTGCCGCAACAGCTACATGCGACCGGACGCAATTGCCTCTTGCACAACGTCGCCGGGTCGGTCCCCTTTCTGAAAAGAATCCGCCGCAAGCAGCACCGATAGAGTCTCGCTGTGTCCGGACTCGGCTTGGTTCGCGATGGTGGCACAACCCGTCAATAACTCAGCCCACTACGCCCCTGCGAATTTGTTTGAACATCGCCCCTGCTGCAGCCGACTATGCCTGGTTGCCTGGTTGAAATCGTAATAACCTCTACATCCGACGAAAGTGCCGCCGACGAAAGTGCTGGGTTGACATTCGGACGGTTAGGTCATACTCTTTTTCAGCCTCAACCGTGGGGGTTGGGCCTAAGTTTGTTCGCTCGGCTTCGCTCTGTGTCACGCAGTCAAAAAACAGACGCCTTCGGCGCGATTTCCCGCCAACTGGCGTTGCGCCCCATTGATCCGCAGGAAGAGAAGGAAAACCATGAAAATGCTGCCACGTCTTCGCAACGCTCTGCGTTCTTCTGTTGGCCTTGAGTGCCTACATGAATGCCGGCGATGTCCTCAACGACTTCACCTTTTACCTCACCGGCCCTTCGACTTCAATCGAGACCTTCCATGCGGAGATTTACGCCTGGAACGGAAACCTGCTGGGCGGCAACCCGCTTCAGGGCGCCTTGGGTGCCCCGCTCTTTAGCACTGGCCCCATCGTGTATACCGGAACCGCCGCCTTAACGCCGATAACGATCAATACCGGCGGACTCGCCCTGGCCAACGGCGCGTACGTCGCGTTGTTCACCGTCTCCCAGCCTCAGGACTACGCCAACTCGGTTGGAACAGATCGCTTTCGGCGACCTCCTGTTCCAGCATGTTGCTGGCGATGGTGGGGGCGGCTTCAACTTCTACAACAACGAAAACCTCTACGGCAACATCGGCACCACGCCGTGGGACGACTTCGCCGATTTCGGTGATTTGGCCTGGACGGCTCACTTCGCTTCCGGGCTGACCTACGACACGACCTACGCATGGGATGGTTCCAGCACCATTTCAGCCTTCGGCAACCCCGACACCGCTACCTACGGCCAGACTTTTCTGGTAAGTGGTGCTGCAACTCCAGAACCCGGCACGATGCTGCTGCTCGGTACCGGACTACTCGGCTTGGTCGGAAGAATGCGCAAGCGCCTAGGATTGTTCGCCGACTGAAACCTGATCCAGAACCTAAAGGCGGTCCTTCGGGGCCGCCTTTCTTCCTGCCCTCTTCCTGACAACTCACGAAGTACCCAGACTTGCTCGAAATCTCTCCGCTGGGGGCAGTAGATCCAAATAGCGCGGCCCTCGCCACCCAGAAGCCGCCTGGAATCAGCGAGGGCCGGTCGATTTTTCCGCCGTTTTCTCCTACTCCGCCGAGAACCGTTGCCGGACGCCCGGACTCAGCGTTTCGGTGCGCGCTTCGCCGGTGAATGAACTGCCTTGTGCGGCGTTTTGTGCGCCGTCTTGCTCGCGGTCTTGTGTACGACTTTGTGCGCCGTCTTGTGGGCGACCTTAGGCGCTGTTTTATGTGCCACCTTGTGTGCCACTTTGTTCGCGGTTTTGTGGGCGACTTTGTGAGCTGTCTTGTATGGAACCGCGGCCGGCTGGCCCGTAGTGGCTGGCGCTGAGGCAGGCGTTGTTTTCACCGCACTCCCCGTCGCGCCCGTCCCAGCAGTAGCGGTCGCCGCAGGTGGCGGTGGTGGAGGTGATGGCCGTTTCGCAACTGCCTTAACGCCGGCCGCGGTCGCCGCCCCGGGGGCACCCGGCGCTGGCACAGCCGTTCCGTTGCCCTGCGATGGCGCCCCGACCCAGAACGCCAGCTCCTGGTAGGCCATGCTTCCCGGCTGGAAATACCGGTCCTGCCAGTCGGGTGTAGTGACCAGCCCCGTCCAGGCCTGCGTCTGCTTGTTCTGGACAGCGAACCGCCAGCGATAGTGGTCGTATACGTCCATGACGTGCGTGGTGTATGCCATGGCCAGCGGACGGTTGCCGCGAAAGATCACCAGGTTCTCGTCATTGGCGTAGGACGCTTTGTATCCCTGGTTGTGACTGCCCATCACCACCACGCAATCGCTCTCCGATAGGGGATCGATCACAACGATCTTGTCATGAATGATGGCGTGAGCCGACGGCGACGACTTCAACAGCTCCTTCTTCCAATAAGCGAACTGATCGTTGATGGCGGTGGCCGCGACTCCGGTTTCGAACACCACGTCGGGATCGCCGGTGGCGCTGCGGTGATACAGTTCCGTGGTCATCGGATGCTGGTCATCGAATTTCTGGATGGCCTGTGGGTCCGTGGCCGCGCCGCGAATGAACAGCGCGGGATTGCTCTGCTCGACATCCTTGATCACGTCCAGCACGCTCGGGCTTCCCGGCATGAACTCCAGGAACAGCACCGCTTGTTTGGCGGCGTGGATGGCCTGAAAGACTTCGAACATATCGCCCGGCGCTTCCGCCGGACACTTGGCTCCCTCGCTCAAGTCGTCCGGTACGCTCAAGCCCGGCGGCTTGGACTTGCGCGCCGTGTTGGGCGAAAACCATACCGTGGTCTCTCCCAACTTGTGGGGCTGGTTATTGGCAGTGCGGAAAGCCGCCGCCTGATACGCCTTCGGGTCCCCTTTGGCCTGGTCGGTGTCTGCCTTGAGACGGTTCCAATAGTCCATGTAAACCGCGGCTAGATTCGGGTCCTCGATGATCACCGAATTGTTACTCTGGGCGCACAATCCCGTCACCGTCCAGTTGGTGCTGCCGGCCAGCACCGCTGCCGGCTTGCCCGAGGCGTCCACATACACGATGGACTTGTTGTGTCCAATGTCCTGCGGCGGCAGCATGCGGTCGGAAATATCGATGCCCGCCTGATGCAGTTGCTGGCGGCTGGTGGGCGCTCCCCCTTTGGAGGTGTCGTTGGTCGGAGTGGCCGACAGGATGACGTGCACCTTGTCGCCGGTCGCCAGGATCTGCTTGATCAGCTCAGGGTCGTCAAGTTCATACAGCGCGCAATAACACTCTCCACCATCCGTCTGGGCACGCTTCAGCAAGGTCATGACTGCTTCAATCGCCTGGCCGGCCAGGCTCTTGCGCAACGGATCTCCCGGCACCGTGATGTGCTTCATCAGCGCCCCCGAGCTGGGAGCGCCCTTGGCATCGGGTGGCAGAAAGTGGGCCACACTCTGGGTGGAGAGGATTCCGTTGTTGAAATAGGCGGAGATGTTGTTGGCCGTGGCCGGCGTCAGATTCACCGGTTCAGTGGTCAACAGCAGGTCTTCGTCGGGCTGCAGCGAGCCAGGCGAGCCGATCATGGGCATCACCTGGTACTGGTAGCTGCCGCCTGCCTGCGCCGAGAAATCCCGCCAGGTGAACTTCTGCACCGGCCAGACGTCCGTGGTCTGCGGCTTCCAGTCCGCATTGCTCCCCCCTTGCCATCCCACCCACGCGGGCAACGCCTGGAAATCGGCAGCGGGCTGCGTCAGGTCCTTGCGGCGAACCGTGAATCCCAGGCATCCCGGGATCTGCTCGTCGTATTGCCATGCCAGAAAAACAACATCATTGCTGTGTAGAGCTACGACTCTTCCTTGATTCGCCATAATTCCTTCTCTTGGCTGCTGGGTGCAAAGTTTGCGGTTGATTTCCGGGCGCTCAGGCTTCGACGAATGCCCGAGAGTCCAAAGTTACACTGTTGCTTGGTTTCGCAACTGTAGTCGTATGCGACTGTGACAGGCAGTGCAGACGGATCGCAGGCTCGGAATGGCGTTGGCACTTTCGTGCTGCGGCTTTTACGCTAAGCGGCATTACAGTAGCTTTGTCCCGCTTCGGGTGTCAATGCAAATCGCGGCCCAAGGCAGCGAAAGCTCGGGTACCCGGCCCTTAACCAACCACCTGGCTTGAGAAAATCGTCGCCCCCGCCAAGGAGGCTTGAACAACAACCTTCACGGCCATTTAGGGGCGGATAGTTTGCCAGGCCATCCGCCCCCGGTTCCTGCAAGGCCCAGTCATGACACTAGGACTTGATGTTCGCCAGGTAAATGTTGGTTACCAGATCGCGGAAAAAGGTCTTTTGCACACAAATCGGCGAGTTGGCCAACACTACCAGTTCCATGCCTTGCGGCAGGAAGTAGGTCAAGCTTTGTTCCGTGCGACCCGCGCCGTCAGCCCACAATCCGTTCTTGTTATAAAGCTTCCCCAGCGGAGTCGACATGATCACGTCGATACCGAAGCCGTCGTCGAGCATGGTCTGCGCCTGGGCGTTGGTCATGATGGTGCCATTGCGACGGAAGGTCCCCATCACGTTCAGCAGGTCGTCTGGGGACATATGCCATCCGGCACCGCCGCTCACCGTAGACAGGTCGCCCGAATTCCAGCCGGTGATGGGCGGAAACTCGTAGGCCAGCGCGTCCGGAGAGGGATGATCGAGAGTTGGCCCGGAGACACCGGAGGGCGTGAACAAATGCTGGTTCACGTACGTCTTGTACGCCTGGATGGTGACGAAATCCCAAAACTGGTCGGTGGCGATGAAGCCCGGCGAGATGTTCCCGTTGATGGTGGCAATCAGGATCCGGCACAAGCCGAAATTCATGTTCTGGTACCAGTATTGACCCAGGTGTGTGGTGCCGGCGGCTACCTGGGACTTCATGAACCCATAATCGGAGGCGGAGCTCTGCACACCGAAATTGAAGCCCGACCTTTGGGTCATCAGGTGGCGAAAGGTGACCTGGTTGACGTGCGGCCCTTTCACCCAGTAGTTGGGTAGATGTGGGGCAATCGGAGAATCATACGAGATTCCCTTATTGTTGAGCAGCCTGGTCATTGCGATGGCGGTAATGAGCTTGCTGCAGCTTGCGATATGCATGCGCACATCGGGATTCCAGCCTTCGCCGCCGTCCACCGGCAGCTTGGCCCAATTCCACTCCAGGGTGTAAATCGTGGTGCCATTCTGCCTGAGACGCATGACGTAGCCGGCTACGCAATCCTTCAGCGCCGCGTGCAGTGCGTCTCCGAAGCCTTTGACGTCGAGATGATAGACGGGCCCCGGAGGCAGGTGAAATTCCAGCTGCGGATTCCCTTCGTGCAGCCCCCGGCTGGAGACTACCCCTTGCAGGTGTGGTGGATTGATGACGTGGGCCTGCAGGGCCGCCTCGTTGATAGCGAGGTCGTGTACCCCCTGCAGTGCTGTGGCGGTTGCGGTTGCTTTCTGATCCATGGTGCCTCCTAAGTATTCCGATGTGACGCAGTAACTAAAGGAAATTGATGATGCGACTTGCGAACTCTGGGAAGCTCGCTCTACCAAACTCGACAGCGCTAAAGCAGAAAGCGTGTGAGGCAAGCGGTACTCTCTGTCGGGTCGCCATCTTCACTTGCGTCTCTCTAGGGCAAGTGAATGGCCATCTGTGTAGAAGCTTTTTGTGTAGAAGCTCTCAGCTACTCCAACTATGCCGCCATTGGTACTTAGCCACGCAGTGACTCGGGTGAGCCTGCGCAGATTACTCTCTTGACTATCCGCTAGACTTGTTTTCGCTATCCATTCGGATAGCCGGGTTTTCTTCCAGCCTCTATGCGCCTGCTGTATATACAACTAGGAACTCTGGAGAACTTAGTCTTAATTGGCTCGACAGTAGGTGACCAAAGAAAAAGGCCCGCCGCGAAGCGAGCCTTGGGTCACCCGAAAAACCAGTCTACGGGGTTACCGGAGTGGGGGCGTTCTTGGGGGTCGCCAGGTAGCCGGTGATGGTGTTCTTGGCGGCAGTGAAGACTACCAGCTCATACAGCATGTGGTCGCGGCCGGTGTAGAACTGCAGCGGCTCGCCCACCGTACGGTCTTTCTTCTCGATGGTCTTGTCGTCGGCGATCACGTTGAGGGTGAAGCGGCTCTTCTTGGGATCGACCTTCTTCAACTCCAGGCTGATCGTGGACACCGGCGTCTTTTTTCCCTTTTGCAGGGTGAAGTCGTAGTAATTGCGGTCGCCCTTATGTTTCAGGATTTCGAGTTCTCCGGCAGTGTGCGCGATCAGTCCGCTCTGCACTCCCAGATCGCCGATCGTCCGCTCCAGCTTGGCATTGGTGGCCGCCAGCTCGGACTGGGTTTTCTGGATGTCACCCTTGGCTCCACCCAGTTCAGACTTGACGCCGGTAACTTCGGTGCCAACTGCGGCCAGTTGCTGGCTCTGCTGCTGCTGGGCGGCGCTCAGCTTGGCTTCGCCGGTTTTCTGCTGGCGCTCGAGTTCGGCAGCGCGGCGCGCGGCCTCCTGCTTGGCAGTGCTGACTTCGGTGCTCAGCGCCTGCCGCAACTCCGAAGAGGTGGCCCTCAGCCGGGAGACCAGTTCCTGCTGAGCGGCATCCGCCGCAGCCTGCTTTTGGTCAAGGGCATCGATCCGCGTCTTCAGGGTGTACATGAAGTACAACGACGCGCCGACGAAAATCACTGCCAGCGCAAACAATATGTATTTCAGAATCGGGCTCTGGTGCGGCGGCGGAGAAGCCGGCTGGGGGGTATCCAGAACCTTACTCGTACCTGTTTCGAACATCAATACATCCTTTCCTTGTAAGCTCAATTCTCCGGGACGCAGAATTGCCTGTCAATGAGCATCTTGCGGACCATAGAAGGGCGCGGAGCGAGTGCGGGATAGATAACTAAGTCGCCACTACGAAATTGACCTGCCAGGCAGCGTTACGGACGTGACCCCGGAGCTCTTACGTTTCATTCCTTTACCTCATTTTCAACCCTGCCCAACGACGAAAGTTGTGCTCTGGCGGAACCAGACACTCGGACGTGACCGGCGGACACACTTGGCTGGCTGCGCGAGCGAACGAGGTGGCGGGAAGCGCTGTCCTACAATCGAATGGTGAAGACCTGGGACGTGGTGATCATCGGCGGGGGCGCGATTGGCTTGTCGCTGGCGTGGCGCTTGCGGCATGCCGGCGCCAGCGTGCTGGTGATCGAGAAGGGCGAACCGGCGCGTGAGGCCAGCTACGCCGCCGGAGGCATGATCGCGCACTGCGATCCCCACACCCCGCCCGCATTACGCGCCATGGCGCAAGCCAGCGCAGCGCTGTATCCCGAGTTCGTGCGCCAACTGCAGGACGAGTCGGGGATTTCTCCCGATCTCCGCGATGCTGGAGCCATTGCGTTCCTGGAACTCGAAGATATGCCGGCCTGCGCGGCTGCGCGTTGTCTGGGCAATGACGACTTGACTGGCTTGGAGCCGCTGCTGGCACTTCGCGGCAATGCCTATCTCCTGCCGGAGGCCAGCGTCGATCCGCGTGCATTGGGCAACGCGCTAGCCAAGGCCGCGAAGCATCGCGGCGTAGACTTCGTCACCGGATCGGCAGCGCTGGCCGTACTGGTCGAGGAGGGCCGCGCCGCCGGAGTACGCACCGAGCGATCGCACTATCCCGCCGCCGCGGTGGTGAACTGCGCGGGCGCGTGGGCGGCAGAAATCGAGCCGTTCGGCCCACCCACTCGGCCAGTAAAAGGACAAATGGCGTGTGTCGTACCGCAGGCCGGAGAGCATCACGAGCGGCCGCTGCTGCAGCACGTCGTGCGCACCCCCGACGTGTATATCATTCCGCGCAGCGATGGACGCATCCTGCTGGGTGCAACCGTCGAAGATGCCGGGTTCGATAAGAACGTCAATCCCGGCGCCATCCAGCGATTGCAGCGAGCCGCCGCAAACGCAGTGCCGGCCATCGCCGAACTGCGCCTGCATGACGCATGGGCAGGCTTACGCCCGGGTACCCCCGACAACCTGCCGGTCCTGGGCGAGACTCGGCTCCCCGGATACTTCGCCGCAACCGGACACTACCGCGATGGCATCCTGCTGGCGCCCATTACGGCATTGGTGATGACCCAGTTGTTGACCCAGCAAACTCCAGATTTCGATCTGCAACCGTTCTCCCCGCAGCGATTTTCCTGATCGCCGCAAGGATCAGCCGGGCGTAGAGTAGAAAGCAAACGGACTCTTGGCGAGGTCCCCCCGATTCACCAGACTGGCTCTCGCTCTATCCCGCACGCGCGACGGTCGCAGCCAGCTTGTCCTTACGCGCCCAACCGCCGCCGCGACTTTAGCTCGTCAAGCAGGGAGTTGATCTTGTCCTCCCGGTCGAGCGCATCCAGCCGCCCTTCCAGACTGGTGCCCAGCAACTCTCCCTTCGCCTGCACGATGGCCTCTTCCCGCGTAACCTTGGCCCGCATGCGTTCAAAAGTCCGGTTCTCGCCCACCGGCGCCTCCTGCGCATCGGCCGCCCGCCTGGCGGCTCGCGCCCGGCGATGCTGGGCGGTAAGCAGGTCCACTTTCGCCCGGGCTTCGGTCAGTTTCGTCTCCAGCCGCTTCAGCGCAGTCTTGAGCGACTCCACCTGCCCCTCCTGGTCAACGATCTGCTGATCGAAGCTCTCGGTGAGTTGCTGGAAGCTCATCGCCCGCTCCAGCGCCGCCCGCGCCAGATCGTCGTCTTTTTTGTCGACGGCCAGCTCGGCCTTGCGCATCCACTCGGCGTGCTTCTCCGCGTTCTCTTTCTTCTTGCGCTGCAGCAGGTGCAAGTCGGCCAGAGCAATCGCCACCTGCGTCTTCACCTGCATAAACTGGTTTTCCATGTCGAGGATGACCTGTTTCAGCATCTTCTCGGGATTTTCCGCCCGGTCCACCAGGTCATTCAGGTTCGCTTTCACCAACGTTGCCACACGATCGAGTAATGCCATAACTAACTCCTGTTCTCTCGCTGTCAGCGATTAGCTTTTCATCCGCTAACCGATGTTGTTCGTTCGCGCTCGCCGGGTGCCCCCACTCAAGCCGCTTCTGCTTGAGTGGGTCTTTTGTTCACGATCCAGTAGCCAGTAGCCACCAGCCACTATTCACTGCTCTTCTTCTCTTCGCTCGGCGGTAAAGCCTCCGGTTTCGGCGTCTTGTCGCCGATGGTCCGAATCTTGCCCAGCAACTCCGACATCTTCATGCCCGAAAGCGCTTCGAACAATGCCGGGACCTGCGCCGCGATCTCGGTGATGTCGCCGGTTATCTTGTGCATGCCCGCCGAGTTGCCATTCCCCGTCGAGACAATGGTGATCTTGTCGACGTTGCTCAGCGGACTGGCCAGCGCCTTCACCACCTCCGGCAAGACCGGTGAGCAGTTTGTCCACCACGGCCGCCTGGTTGTACTCCTGGATAAGCCTCGGCCTTCACATTCATGGCACGGGCTTCCGCGTCGCCCTTCTTGAAGATGATCTCGGCTTCGGCTTCGCCCTGGGCGCGAATCGCGCTGGCTCGGCCTTCGGCTTCTACCATGGTCCGCGACCGTTCCGCCTCGGCCAGCGTTTGAATCCGCTGCCGCTCGATCTCCGCCTGCTTCAGCACCGTCGCGATCAGCTCTTTCTCGCGCCGCAGGATTTCGGCCTCTTGCACCTTCACCTGCTGCTCCTTCTCCACCTGCTGTACTTTCACGGCTTCGACCGTGACCTGTTGTTGCATCACGTTGGTCTGAATTTCGTAGGCTTTGTCGGCCTGCGCCTGCTGGCGCTTGACCATTTCCAGATAGCTGGCCTTCTTCACCTCCAGATCGCGCTGGGCTTCGGCCTGCCGGGCCAGTGAAGCGGTTTCCGCCGCCACTCGTTCCTGGTCGGCCTGCGCCTTGGCTGTGGCCGATTCGCGCAACGCGATGGCGCGTCTGATCGCCGTGTCGCGGTCCGCCTCGGCCGTGGCCACGTCAGCATCGCGCTTGATGCGCGCAATATCGGGCCGGCCCATGTTGGTGATGTACTCGTTCTTATCGCGGACTTCCTTGATAGTGAACGAAATCACCTCCAGGCCCATCTTGTTCATGTCGTCTGCGCAAGTCGAGCGCATGCGATCGGCCACCATCTCCGGCTGCTTCACGATCTCCTCCACCGTCAACTGCCCGATGATGCCCCGCAGGTGGCCTTCCATCACCAGCCGGATCAGCGCCTCCCGCTGCGGCGGCGCCTTGGTGAGGAACTGCTCCGCCGCGGTCATGACCGACTCGGGATCGGACTTCACCTTGATCTGCGCCACCGCCTCGACCGTCACCGCCACCCCCTGCTTGGTGTACAGGTCCTGCTGCGGCGCTACGTCGAACGACATCAGCTCCAGCGAGAGCTCGCGGCAGTTCTCCACCATCGGCATCACCACCGTGCCGTGCCCCTTGATGACCCGCGGCCCGCGAATGCCGTAGACCACCAGTGCTTCGTTCGGTCCGGCCTTGCGGTACAGCTTGGTGAACATGCCGATGATGAGAACAGTGGCCGCAATTACTGCCCACACAATCACCACTACGTCGGTTGGAATGTGAAATCCCATACGCCTCCTTAAGGCAAGCCGCCGGCCTTCAGCCGTCAGCGATTCGCTACCGCCAGGAAACCTTGCTCACGTTCTTTCGCGACCGGCTCAAGGCTGGGTGCTCTCCGCCGTGTCTCCGGCCAGCTCTTCGTACTTCCGCACATAGGCAATGCCGCGCTCATAACGGGTGACGATCACTTCCGAGCCGCGCGGCAATGCCTCCCCGTTTTCGCTGCGGGCGCCGCAGACCTGCCGCGTTCCCTCCAGCGAGAAGATAATTTCTCCGGTGCCGCCCTCGCGTATGGGGCTGGTGATCCGCGCCAGCACCCCCACCCGGTCGTAGTCCGCCGGATCCAGCTCGCGCGAGTGCGCCAACAGAAACTTGGCCACAAACCAGAACACCACACTCGCACCCACCAGCCCGAAAACGATCGAAACCACCAGCACCAGCGTGATCACCCACGACGAATAGCGCGTCAGCAAATATCCCGATCCGCCAAACCATGCCAGGAACGCCATGATGGTGCCGAAATTCACAAATGGCATCGCTGCCTCCGGGCCCGTGCCGGCTCGCCCTCCGCCGCCCGCATGAGGAACGTGCATATGTCCTCCCCCATGGGGCACGTGCAAATGCACATGCGGCAGGTGCCAGCTTCCGCCGATGAACGACAAAACGCTCAGCGACACGCCAATCAGAAAACACGCCAGAAAAAACAGGGCCCACGTCATACGTTCGCTCCTACCCGGTTCTTTCGCCGCGCCCGCGGCGCCCCTTCCCGCGTCTTCCGCCGCGCCCCATCGCCGGCCGGCTTGAGCACTTCGCTCAGCCGGTCCACCAACTCGGGCGATTCCAGGATGGCGCCCAGCAACACCAGGCACTTGCGCGTCTCCTTGTGCTTGGCCACGTCCAGCAACGCCTGGCTCAATTCCGCATCCCGGGCAAACTGTTCGGCCCCGTTGATCAGCCACAGGTCGAGCCGGTCTTCGGTGGCCCGCAAATCGCTGGTCAGTTCGGTGTGGAAGCCTTCCGGATCGTCGACCAGATAGCCGGGATGCACTTTGAAGAAGCGCGCCAGCAGCATGCGCGATGCGTTGGTCAGGTGCGGCCGCGCCCCGCTCTCGATCTGCGACAGGTACGACTGGCTCAAGCCGCGCCCCAGTTCCTTCTTCAGGGCGCGGGCCAGTTCCTGCTGGGTCATCTCTTGGTCCAGGCCGCGCAGGGTGCCCTCCACCAGCCGCAGGTAACGTAATTTCTCTCCCAGTTTCATATTGCAATTAGCGATTTTACTATTGCAATTTGCAATGTCAAGAACTGGATTTGGCCGGGAATCAGTGCCTTACGGAAACGCCCCCCTCGAACTTGCCGCTCGCCCATCGCCGCCACCGCGGCGCGACGTCGGGAGAAGCCAGCCACCGCCGGGCACAAAAATAGGGGACCCCGTGCAGAGGTCCCCGGATCGCCAGACCCTTAGCCCTTAATTATTTTCTTGGCGGCTCCGTCCCACGTCGCGATGGTCTTGTTGAAGTACGCGTAGTTGGCCAGGTGGCACGCAATGGCCGCGTTGTTGCCGAAGACCTCGTTCTCCACGCTCGGCTTGCGCGAGCGCACGTTGCTGAAGAAGTTGGCCTCGTGATCGACCACGTCGCTGTAGCCCGCCGGCGGAACGTACATCTCATCCTCTTCATCCATCTTCCAGGCAAGCGCTGCAGGCAGCGGATGCTCGGCATGCCACTGCGCCAGGTACTGTTTGCGCAAGTCGGCGGGCCAGCCAACGACGGAGTAGGTCTCCGGCTCCGGCACCACATTTTGCGGTCTGAAGCTGAGGGTCGTGTCCTTGATGATCAGCGTGCCCTTGGTACCGTAGAAACCGATGAACTCGCCGCCATCGTTGTTCAGGTTGCAGCGAACCTCGACGCGGAAGTTGGGGTAGTCGTAGAAGGTCTCGATCAGGTCGGGAAATTCCCGCCCATCCTTCCAGCGGAACAGTCCGCCGCGAGGTCTGCGCGCGCGAAGCAATCAGGTTCGTTCCGGTGATGAACTGAATGCCCGAGATCAGGTGGACGAACAGGTCTCCCGCCAAGCCCTCGCCGTAGTCGCGGAAACAGCGCCAGCGGAAGAAGCGGATGGGATCGTAGGGAATCTTCGGAGCGCCGTCGAGGAAGGCACTCCAATCGATGGTCTGCTCGTTGGCCGTGGGAGGAATGGGATACACCCATGCGCCGCTCGCGCTGTTGCGGTCCCAATAGGCCTGAATGCAAAACACCTCGCCCATCTTGCCCGAGTCGTAAATCTCCTTCGCTTTGGCGTACAAGATGGAGCTGACCCGCTGGCTGCCCACCTGCATGATCCGGTTGTATTTCTGCGCGGCAGCGACCATGGCGAACCCGTCGTCGACCGTATGCGACAGCGGCTTCTCGCAATACACGTCCTTGCCCGCGGCGCAGGCGTCGATGACCACCTGCCGATGCTGGTGATCGGTAACCGCGACGATGACCGCATCGACATCCTTGCGGTCGAGAATCTCCTTGTAATTGCGGGTCGCGGGGACGGTCTTGCCGACCGCCTCCTGGGCGGCGATGTGGCGGCCATCCCACAGATCGCAAACCCCGACGCACTCAATGCCCGGGACCAGCGTGCTCGCTTTCAATAGTTCGCAACCCCGCACCCCGGTGCCGATGGAGGCGAAACGCACCACATCGCTGGCTTGCGGTGGTCGCGGCGAAGCCCACAGCGGGCTGGGTTCGAGAATGGTGGCTTTCGCGGCCGCGCCGGCCAATACAGTCCCTGCGCCAACCCGAATGAAATCACGACGAGTAAACGAATGCTTGCTCATGAAGAACGGACCCTCCCGAAGAAATTTTGCAATAACTCGCCTGCCACACCCACTCTAGCCAACGGAACTTGGGTCAACACCCTCTTACCATGATGCCAACCACACAACTGCTCACCAGACCCGCACCCAGCGCGCCCCTTAGAGAATCGGCGGCACGCCGGGGGCCGGAGACGTACGGCGCGAGAAACACCGCCCCACAACAACCGCCGGAGAAAACACGCTCTAGAAGCAGCGCTTCTTCGCCCGAGCCATCATAGTCCAGAGCATGGAGTTTTTGGGGGAGAAGGTCTTTGTTGCATAACGAGTGCAGACTGAGTTGGGAGGCCACGCCTGCAAGAAGCGAATCGGCCAGGACCTACAACTATCAGGTGATAATTTACTTTTGTCGCGACCTAATGAAATCAATAACTTGGCGAGAAATTGTTTGTAAGGTATTGAACCCGTTTGATTTATATCTATTTATATCAGCCACAAGGTCTTAGAGGTGCCTACTCGTCCTTTTGTCGCCAAGCTGCGGTCTAGGGTACCTGCTTCCCTGGCAATACGTAGAATCAATTCCCCGCCGTTTTTGGAGATGGGGGTGAAGGTGGCGGAGCAGCAATCTCCAATGCGTCCAATTGTTTAAGCAGATTAGAGATCTCCTCTTTGTACACGCCCCGGACATTGTTCTGGCTCGCATCGATACATCGCCGTCGCGCCTGGGCGAGCCAGGGTGCGGAGTCGGCGGGGTTGGCCCGGGCCTTCGCCAAGTACGCCATGGCAAGATGGTAGTAGCCGCCTCCTTCGGCCACCAGGCCATCCGACCGCATGGCAATAGCCTTTTCCAAATCGGCAATGGCGTTGTCAATCAAACCTTGCCGGAGTTTTATGAAACCCAGACTTTCGTATTGCCAGGAGCGGAATTGACTCTCCTTGGATGGGTCAGCATGGGCGATCAACGAACCTGACTTTCGAGCCAGACGCAGGCCCTGTGTGAGATTTACTCCGCGCTCGGCGTACATCATCGCCTGGTACAGGTACAAGTTGACGAGCACCGTAGCCACTGGGTCGTCTTCCGAGTCATCAAACGTTTGCCTGAGCGACAGCGACAGTTCCACGCCTTGTTTGCGCGCCTGCATCATATGCTCTTTAGTCCGGATGAGGGCTTCGCGAAACATGTCCTCAGCATTGTCCCAGGCCCTGCTCTCGACATAGGTCACGCCCAATTGGAAGCGAGTGTCGAGGGGGCGGAAGTTCATGTTCTTGACGATATTAAAGTGGTAGTAGGCTTTATCGTAGTTTCGCTGGTCGGCATGGAACCTACCCAGCCAATAATGCGTCCAGGCCTCAGTCTGCCAATCCTTGGATAGTTCGATTGTCTGGTTGAATATCTCGATGACCCGCTTAAATGCCTTGCTGCGTTCCTCCGGACAACGGATGAGTACGCCACGATCCCAATATGTATAGGCTATGCCTTTAAGGCTCTCCAGGTCATCGGGCTCGAGATCGAGGCAGATTTGCCATTCCGACTCGGCGCGTTCGTAATCGCCTAGGTCATTGTAAATAGCGGCGATGAACCTGTGCTTGTCCGCGCTCAAAGGTTCAAGATTGACCGCATTCTTACCCTGATCGAGAGCCTGCTCGAGTTTGCCGTCGTCCAAGTAACATTGTGCCGACTCGCTGTACAGATCCTCCCTGAGTATTTCTTGTTCCGTGAACTCACCCATGACGGATTCATAATTCTCATGAGCCTTGGCGAACTTGCGACTGGCATCGTCCAGGCGTTGTTCGGCTTTCGCTTTGGCCGCCTGACCGGCAAGTCTTCTGGCATCGTCAAGTTTCTTGCGAGCGCTTTTCTGGTTCGACTTCTCCTGTTCATCGACTTCCTCGTGCTTGGACGCGCCGCACAGCTTGGCCAAGAGATCGAGTGCTTCATCCTTAACCACTGACCGGTCCGCAGCGACCCGGCACACTTCAATGGCCATTTCGCGGTACTTTTGTTTTTCTGTGTCGCGTCCAGACTGCTGGTACAGGGCGGTCAAAGTCTTGACCAGCTGCCACCAGTACTGCTTGGTCAAGGGTGACCCATCTATCCGGTCCTGTAAGCGTAAGGCGGCCAAGTAAGCTGAGACGGCCTGGTCATAGGCTTGAGAAGATTCCAGTAGCTTGCCCAGTCTAAAATGTGCCCGCGCGTCGGTTGGGTCGAGATAAAGGACTTGACGAACCATCGTCGCGGTGACACCGGCATTCTTGGCGGCACCCGCGTAAGCCACGGCTAAGTTGAAAAGACAGCGCGCGGCGAGTGCGCGAGGCCTGGCCTGCAGAGTGCCGTTCCACGCAGCAGAGCACAGCAGTTTCCATGAAAGAGCGGCGGCGATTGCGCGACTCTCAATGACCTTCTCCCATTGCTTGGGGTCCTTGGTATTGGTACGTAGTCTTCCCTGCAGCGACCATGCCTCGACATGATCGGGTTGCAGGGAAATCACCTGCTCACAAAGGCGCACGCGATCGAAGTTATCGCCGGCGAGCCCGGCCAAGGCATAATACGCGGCTGCCAAACGGCGATTTCTTGCAATCGCCTCCCAAAACTCAGCTTCAGCCGCACCCGAATCGAGTTCTCTGTAAACAATGCCCAAGTTGTAGTGATTCTGGGCGAAGTCGTTGTCCTCGGCCAAAGCCTGAATGAATGCGCGCTCCGATTTTCGCAGGCTCAGTTGCTTGCCCTTGAGGCTTTGCAGTTGGTCTCGATAGAGTCGCAGCCCCAAGGAGTGACAGCGAACCGCGCGCCAGCGACTCGAACCGGTCCGGACCAGGTCTGTGAAGATGCGATACGCCATTTGCCGAATCATGCTTCTAAGCGCGGAATCGTCATTTGCGCACACCTCGTCCAAGTCCTCGGAGGTAACGCACCAGTTCCCCTGGAGGCCGCCGCCGGTCAGACTGGCGATCAAGGTGATTCCGCTTGCATCCCGGTGCAGGCTGCCAGATATGCGTGGGCCTTGCACCATCCGGTCAAATGCGCCCAGCATCGCTCCGATAGGCAATTCCACCGGCCCGAGCTTGACTTTCGATTCGCCGCTAATCATGCCTTGAAGGACGGTACCTACATCCTGGACCTGGACGCTCGCTTGCGCGATCTTTTCCTCGCCCTCGCCGACGTTTGGCGCCATGTCATCAATGGTGGAATACAAGTGGGCCAGGCCAGCCAGTTCACTAAAAAGCCGCGTGGCAATTCCTCCGACGCTGGCCTTGAGCTTCTCGTCGGAAGCATAGTTACTGAAGGGAAGGATGACGAGACGTGAGCTTGCCTTGTAGGCCCACAACACAACCCGAATCAACATTGCAAGTACTATTACTTTGATAATAGAAGAGGTATTCAACAATTGTGATAGACGGTATGACTTGTCGGACAGTCGGTAAACGGCCCAGGTTGCGAGCGCGACCGTGACCAGCAAGAGAAAAGTGCTGCGCCACCCCGTGAGCAACCATCTTGTGATGGCGCCCACAGCGCGAGACACCCATAGGGCGACATAGCGGAACCGCACACTGAACAGCCCTGCCAACAAGATTAACGGTCCAAGGGCGAGCAGCAGCAACGCCACCAAGCTAGCGGACGAATAGACTAAGTAGAATGGCCAGCGAGAATGAGGAAATATGTGGCTGGCCCAGCGAAAGGCCTGATAGCTGGCAAAGGTAACGGCGAGAAATAACCACCACATCGCCCAAATGAAGCGGTGGTACGCATAACAGAAGTGATAACTCCACACTCTGGCGGAATTCATATCCATAGGCGTCTGCTCTTCATGCCGGACACGTAAGCCAAAAGATTCCTGGGAGAAGACTAGAAGCCGGTTCGCTGACGGCGGAATCGTGCTACCGCCCGCGGCCGCTCAGGTGGCTCTGTGCACTCTCCGCGTTTGTTGGAACCACTAAACCCTATGCTCTTCCTTCCCCTGCACGGCATTTACCATTCGCAATTGCCAGTGGAGATGATACCTCCCTGAAAGGATAGCAACTACTATTAATTACAGAAATGTGCGACTGGAGCCGAATTGGGCAGAATTAAGACTTCGCGGCCTGCTAAGGACTCTCTGATCAAGTCGCGGCGAAGTCCCGCAGCGGCTGAAGCCGCGGTGATTTTGGGACATTTACGGACGGCCTGAAGGCCGTCCCCTTCGAAACCAGACTTAATCAGAGCATCCCTAAAGCAGATGAATGATTGAGAACGACAAACGGCGGCACCATAAAGAATGGTACCGCCGTAGCCCGGGGGAGGACTGGCGCGCCGCTAGGGTGCGGGCGGAGCGTCAGGACAACGTCCAGGGGTATCGCCGTGCGCCAGGTGTTCATCGAAGCTCTTGGGGAACGCCACGCTGGTAGATTGCAAGTGGTTCGTCGAGTCGGCGTGGCACACGAAGGCCTTCTTCATGTCCAGCACCCAGCCGCCGTACCACTGGAAGCCAACGCCCCAGCCTGCCAGCACGGTGCCGTCGTCAGAGATGGCCATGGGCTGCCAGAGGCTGGACCACTGCTCGATGCTGGTGCCCTGGTTCTTGACGAATTCGTTGAGGTCAGCGGCGCCAAGTTGCTTGGTCCAGATAAATGGCGCAGGTTGGAAACTGAACCAGGGATCGCCGCTGAATCCAGCCATTACGCTGCCATCCTTCGAGACCGCGAAGGGCTTGAGCGGAGAAGCATCGTCGGACAAGGGCTTGATGTACTGCAGCTCTGTCGAGTCCACCGCGCGCCACCACCCATTTCCATTCGGCGCTTGCCCGTCGAACAATCCGCCGGCGATGATGCTGCCATCGCTGCTGGTAGCGTAGGCTTCGCTGGTGGGATTGCCGTCGGCATCGAGTATGGTGCTGGGCTGCCCGTTTCTCCAGACGGTGCCGATACGCCCGCCCCACCAGACTTCTTCCCAGCCGACGACGGTCGAGCCGTCAGCCGAGATGCGGTTGGGACGCCCGTTGGCCGGTGATCCATCGTCCTTGGTTGTAGCCGAGGGCAGAATCTGCGTTCCGGTTTTCGGATTCCAACGAAATGCCTTGTAGTCGTTGCAGGTCTTGTAGGCCATGCCGTAGACCGATCCATCGTCGGCCACGCCGTAGGGGACGGTGGTGTCGGTGCCGCAAGTACCTACCGGTTTAACGCCGACCCATCCGTTGGTGGCATCCCAGCGGAATGCACCCATCGCCGAATCGGAGTTGGGGTCGTACAGATTGCTGGAGATGAAGCGCCCGTTGCGCGAGATGTTGGTGATTTCGCCGGTGGAAGGAACATTCATGGACTGAACGCCTGTCTTGGCCGTCCAGCGAAATACCGGGCCACCAAGACCATAGTTGCCCACGACAATGGTTCCATCGCCGCTGATGTCGCTGACGCCTGCAGCGTATCCCAACTGATAGAGCATGGGAGCGCCGGGGAGATGGTCGAACTTCATGGAAGCGCTGACGGTCGAGCCAGGCTTCGGCGAAAGCAGGTTATAGCGGCACGGGGCCGATGCCTGGATCGTGCTCGGATAAGCAAAGAACTTTTCCGGCCCGGGCAGGAACCACTGCGGCGGTGTGGGGAAACCACCCGCCATCACGGCGTCGAGGTAGATAGCGTACTTCGCGCCTGGCTTCAGTCCATGCAGGGTGAAGCTGCCGTCTGGGACCGAGCTGGCCTTGCGTCATCTGACCGGTCAGCGCCGAGACTGAATCCGCGAAGGGATCGGCCACGTTACGAGCGATCACGTTGACGCCAGTCAGCTCCGTCTTGCCATTCAGGTCGAACACTTTGCCGGAGATGGTGCCGTAGGCCGCCGGCCAGCCGGGACCGGGATACAAGTCGGAAATCGCGGAAATGGTGTCGAGGGTATGAAGGTTGGCCTGAGCCATTCCGGTGCCACCAACCAGGGGGTTGATGTACGGATACATGGTCTCGATGTCGTCTACCGTCAGGTTGGTAGCGTAGGGCACGCTGGTGCAGCTCGCCGGGCCCACCGGATCGGAATAGAAATACGCCGCGCCGTTGGTCTGAGTGTGGGCCAATCCGAGGGCGTGTCCGAACTCGTGGGTGGCGACGCCCTGGAAATAAGCGGCGCGGCACCGGTGGGTTCGCGGTCATTGGGATCGACGGCTGCGCCGTTCAGGACCGTCCAGCTCTCAGTGATGATGGTGGTGCCTTCAATGCTGAACTGCGGGCTGGAGATGCCCAGGACGTTAGGCCCCACGCCGAAGAAGTTTTCCATGATGCTGCCGTCAGCGTCGAAGATGACGTAGATGCCGCGGCCGTTGGATTTGCCGATGATCTCGGTCACGTTGGTAGCGTCGATATCGGGAAGGCCGATCCGCGAGAAGTCGCCTTGCACCACGGCGCGGAGGGAGGTGGTGGGGAGGTTGGACCAGTCACCGAAGCCTTTCTCGACCAGATGCTTGCCAACGGAGTTGTCGAAGGTGACGTACTGGTTGGTGTTGTAGTCGTAGGGCGTCGCGAAATTGCCCAGGTCGTAAAAAACCGGGATTGGCTCTGAGCTGTAGTGATAGGCCTGGCGAGTCTGCGGATCGACGAGCAGCGGGCCTCCGGCAAAAGCTGTGGCGGAGAGTAGCGCAACACAGGCGACGAGGAGTACCAGCGTACTTATTGTTGTACATGCTGCATCCTCCCACTCTCGATCATCTTGCTCTGGACCACTTGTTTGACGAGTGAAACGAAGGCGTTGGCGTTCACCGGCCCGCGCACATTCATCATGACGCGCTGCTGGTTGGGTGCAAGCAAGGACTTGTCGACGCGGACATTCTTGAACAGGCCGGCGTTATCCGACTGGTTGAGGGCGGTGCCCATCTGCACTTTGAACTTGCCCTGGCCGAGACCGACGGTGGTCTGCAGTCCCGTCCACTTGGCATGCTGGTGCAGAAAGAGAATAGCTTCCTCGCCCTTGGTGTAGGTGGCCCAGCCCGCCGGGGTGACCATGAGGTTCATGGTGCCGTTGCCCATGCTGCGCGGCTTGAGCAGGCCGAACTGGCGAAAGGTGTACTCGGTGCCGACGTTGCCGCGAATGGCCTCGGACACGGTGAAAGTGACTTCGGTGTAGGGGACGCCGCGCTCGTCGATGCCGTCGGTGACGTTCTTGACGGTGCCGCGGAGGATGAGCTCGGACTGGCTGACCAGGTCGACGAGGTTCACTTCCCGATTGAAGGTGGTGGCACTGAGCGGGGCTGGCAGCGAGGCATACTGCAAACAGCAGGCCGACGAGGGCCGCACAGGGCCGATCGCCTTGTCATGTGTCTTGTTTCTCCTTAAAGCGTGATGCTGGGTACAGCGAAGGGCCGTTTCCTGTTAGGGAGGCCGGAAAACCGGCATGGCACAGAAGCAAAGATGTCGAAGATTGAGCCGCGGAGTAAGTACGCAGGCTGTTTCTTATACGACGTTATTTATACAACGTAATGCTAACTGCGTCAATGCTAAAATCCATCAGCCCATTGAAGGAGGCTGCCACTGCCTCGGACACCCGACCCTGAGCTGGAACAACGGATTGTTGTGGCCGCGTTGCGCCTGCTCGATCGGGGCGGAACGGAAGCAATCACGATGCGTGCGGTGGCGCGGGAGGCAGGCACGACCACGCCAACGATCTATGAGCGCTTCCCAGACCGGCAGAAGCTGATTGCGGCGGTAGTTCTCCTGGTCATGGATGAGATCCTGGCAGAGCTGGCACCCACTCGTTCGGTGGAGGGTTTCGTCAAGGGATTCCTGCGGTTTTCGATGCGGCACGCACATCGCTTCGACCTGATGATTGACACCTTTGGAGCGCGGCTGGCGGGTTCCCGTCCCACGCCGGTATTCGACTTGTTCAAGGAACGCCTGGCCGTGAATCTGGGGCTGCGGGGCAGCAAACTGGATGATCTGGCGCTGGCAATTGCCTCGCTGGTTCTGGGCACGGCGCGCGGGATGATTGCGGCGGGCACGGAGACGGGTTCTGCCGCCGATCTGCAGCGGACATGTCTAGCAGCGCTGCGGCTGCTGCTGCGGGCGTTCTCTCCGCCGGTGCACCATTAATTCGCGCAGGGCTAGTGTGGTATCCCGCAATTTCGTGCCATAACTCTAAACGGCGGCATTGCGGAGAACGTCGTCACCTCAGCGGCTAAAAGCCGCGCCTATAGATGCGCTTTTGCGGCACGGCTGAAGCCGTGCCCTTTCAAAACAACGTCGAGTTATCTGCAAACTTCCGGGACACCGCACTAGATGGGCTCCTGAATAATCGTAAAGACAGAAAAGTCTACCGGGCGAACCGCGGGATTTGCTTTGCATTCAGAGTAGCTGCCCGTAAAATGAGCCGCTATGAGCGCACCTGCGGTAGCCACGACGTCCGGCCCTGACATCATCATGGACCGCCTGGAAGACCAGATCGCCTTTTACGAGCGGAAAAGCGCAAAGAACCAGAAGACATTCAAGCGGATCAAGATCACGGAGATCATTGCGGCCGCACTGATTCCCTTCCTCGCTGCGATCAACATCACCCACGTCAATTGGATTACGGCTGGACTGGGTGTTCTGATTACTTCGCTGGAAGGAATCCTGCAGCTCAACAACTATCAGCAAATCTGGACGACCTATCGCGCCACCTGCGAGGCCCTGAAGCACGAGAAGTACTTTTATCTGGCCAATGCTTCCAGCTACGCCAGCGCGTCGAACCCGCGCGCTATGCTGGCGGAGCGGGTGGAGTCGCTGCTGTCGCAGGAAAATGTGAAGTGGGTTTCGGTGCAGCAGCAGGCGACGAAGGGGAAGGCCGAGAATTCGTAAGAAGAATTATTCCAACGCTTCGGGTTGAAGGCCGAAGCCTTTTTCGCCGGCGTTTTTCTTCTCCCAGTAATGCTGCAGCCATGCTTCCCAACTTTTGCCGGCGGCCATGTCGCGTCCGCTGAAAACCAGGGCGGCGATGTCGGAGTAGGGGATGGAGAGCTTCCGCGGATTGTCCTTGGGAATGAGTCGTACGACCGAGTCAGCTAGGGTCTTGCCGTTGCGGCGATCGAAGATGTAGCCCTCGATCCTGGAACCATCTTTGCGTGTGATGGTCACATCGCCGCGATAATCGAAAGCCTTCTCCAGCGCGGCGCGAACGTCTTCTTCGGAAGCAAGCTGGGGAATCCAGCCTTCGATTGGCTCGTGCTGACGACCGGAGACGACCTCATTCGCGTCAGTTTCAGTCTTCGTTCCCACCCTTTGCTGCGCAAAGGATGGGGCACCCACTTCGTTGTTTACCCGCTGCGGCTCGCTCACGCGACCGTCTCCTCAACCTGATTGGAGCCGGCGATCTGGACCAGGGGATTGACCGCAGTGCACGGGACGAAACTCCTGCTTCAGCATCTCGGCGGCTTCGGGGTCGTGATACTTGCTGGAAAACGTGGCGCGAACGGTGGCCAGGAATCCCTTCCACGAGTTGAAGGTGTCGTTGACGGCGGAGGCCTCGTATCCACTGTGCACCATGCAATTGGCGCAGCGCGGATTGCCCGACTCGTAGCCGTATTTCTCCCACTCGGTGGCCTGCATCAGCTCCTCGAAGGTGTCGGCGTAGCCGTCCTGCAAGAGATAGCAGGGCTTCTGCCAGCCAAAGAGGTTGAAGGTGGGCATGCCCCACGGGGTGCAGGGGTAGTCGCGCTTGCCCATGAGGAATTCGAGGAAGAGCGGCGACTGGTTGAAGATCCACTTCTCTTTGCGGTTGGCGAGCATGGCGCGGAAGAGACGGCGGGTCTTGTCGCGGCCGAGGAAGTGCTGCTGGTCGGGCGCCTTGTCGTAGGAGTAGCCGGGCGAGAGCATCATGCCCTCGACGCCAAGGTCCATCATCTCGTCGAAGAAAGCGCGCACACTGTTGGGGTCGGCACCGTCGAAGAGCGTGGTGTTGGTGGTGACGCGGAAGCCGCGCTTGACGGCTTCGCGCATACCTTCGATCGCCTTCTCGTATCCGCCTTCGAGGCAGACGGAGAAGTCGTGGTGCTCGCGCTGGCCGTCAACGTGAACCGAGAACGTGAGGTACTTGCTGGGCTGGAAGAGATCGATCTTCTGCTTAAGCAGCAGAGCGTTGGTGCACAGGTAGATGTATTTCTTACGCGCGACCAGGCCTTCGACAATCTTGTCGATCTCGGGATGCAGCAAGGGCTCGCCGCCGGGGATGGAGACCATCGGCGCGCCACATTCGTCAACGGCGCGCATGCACTCGTCGACCGAGAGGTGCTGCTTGAGAACGTGGCCGGGATACTGGATCTTGCCGCAGCCAGCGCAGGCCAGGTTGCAGCGGAAGAGTGGCTCGAGCATCAGGACGAGGGGATAGCGCTTGCGGCCGCGGACGCGCTGCTTGAGCACGTAGGAGGCGACGGTCCACATCTGGGAAACGGGTACACCCATGCGGGAATTTCCTCGGGAGTTCGCGGGCGGGGCGGACGGCTGTTTGCTTTTCGCCTCGAAACGAGAATGCGAACTCGTATTCGCATTGTAACGCACAATGTGGGAAAATGGCAGTCAAGAGCTGACAAGCCGCAACCGCGTCCTTTATGAATCAGGAAGATAGATCAAATATTCTAGTAGAACCCAGGAACTCCAGGCGGCGTGCCCCGGTGCAGTCGCGCAGCCTGCAGACGGTGCAGCGGGTTCTGGATGCAGCCGGTTCGCTGCTGCAGCGGATTCCGCTGGAGGAGCTGACCACGACGCGGGTGGCGGCGGAAGCCGGGCTCTCGATTGGCGCACTGTATCGCTTCTTCCCGGACAAGCAGACGATCATTGACGCCATCGCGGTGCGGCATGTGGAGCAGTTCAAGGCGGAGCTGGAGTCAAGCGTGATGAAGTCGCTGGAACGCGAGTTCAGCGACCTGGCGACGTTCCATCCGGCGAAAGTTCTCGACAACGTGGTCGATGCTTACATCCTCTATCTCGACGCGCATCCGGATTTCCGGACGATCTCCTTCGGACAGCACATCAGCGCCGCGACCAAAGAACGTGAGGCATCGCCGAATGTCGGGCTGCCGGCAATGCTGAAGAACTTCATGCTGGAACGGCTGGGAGTTCCCAATACGCCGGAGCTGGATCTGGCGCTACGTGTGGTGAGCGAAGCCGGCGAACGGCTGATCGCGTATGCATACGAGCAGCCAACCCGCGAGGAGCGCGACCGTGTGATCGCCGCGATGAAGCGGATGCTGGCGGGATATCTCTTCCCTTCCCAAGGCACGTGACCATCGATCCCCGCCGG
>CAWCTB010000021.1:0-176526 GCA_963798275.1 uncultured Acidobacteriaceae bacterium | reverse complement strand
GGAAATGCTCTCCGCCAGCCGCAGGTGAATGGGAGTGCCGTCTGGAATCGTCAGACGGTCAGCAGCCGCACTCATCTCCTCGGCCGCAGCGTAAGGCACAAGGAAGATCGTCAGCAGCAGATACGTCGGTATTTTGCGAAGATGCGCACGGAGCAACGTGTGCCGCCCTTTCTTGGAGGACTGGACCTCTCACCCGCGACGGCCAAAGTTGTCAAGCGCGATGGCGTGTTGGATACCAAACTATACCGCACCCGGTGTGTTATCTGTATGGTCAAAATTGCACACAACGAAAAATTCCAAGCTCGCCGCGCTGAGCATTACAGGCGATTCACAGTTGCTGTGTCCTGGTAGAGCAGGCCTTCAGGCCTGCGTTGCGCGCATACCACTTTGACCCGCAGATGCCACATGGGTGCATGTGGACGCGGCGCTGAAGCGCCGCTCTATCTGTACCATTGGCTACCGTAACTCTGGAGACCCTTCAGCCTGGGTTGCGGGCTGTTGCCTTGCCCATAGCTTCAGTGCGTGTGAAAACTCAGTTTGTTGGTCTGCGGTGATGAAACAACCAACCGAGTATCTAGCCCCAGAATGGGGCGAAAGAGCGTAGCCCGGCGCTTAGAGCGCTGGATAAGTCGCGATTAGTCGCGCTATAAGACCGAGCCCTGTAGGGACGACAGGGCATTTGTGCGCACACTATGCAGCCCCTGTCCACGCCAGAAGGGCTGAGACCAAAGACGCCATTTCGCGGCTTCGGCCGCTGAGGGTTGTCGGTCTACGCTTTCATTGAAATTGCGGTAGTCCGCGCCCTTGGCGCAGCCTTGCTTCATCCGCAGGACTATCTGGTGCCCCACGCAACTTCCTTCGCGTCGGGCAGTTCTCATTGCGTGCGCAACTGGCAACTGACTACTTGCAACTTCCTCACTGCTTCGTCCGGTAGATGATCGTCTTGGCCCCGCCTTCGCTGACCTTAAAATCCGACGGCACGGCGAATAACGACGGATCGGGCTCTCCCCGCTGGATATTGGTCAGCTTAAAGGTCTGCTCACCCATCCTCGGATCGTTCCGCTTGCTCAACACAATCGTCTTCAGCTCCGGCGATGTCCATACTTCGGTAACAATGCTGATCGGCCGATCGTTGCCGATCTGGCCCGCCGGAATGGTGCGTGTCGTGCGCACTCCCGTCACCTGCACCCCTTCCATCATCTGCGAGCCCAGGTTTTCCGTGCTCACGTCCGCCGCGTCCTCCGTTACTAACCGCTTTTGTATGACCATCGGAGGCGGAGGCTCAACTGGCGGCACCCCGTCGCTTCCCGTTTGTATGAAAAATGTGCCGTTCGTCGCGACCGTTGTACTCGGCCCGCCCGCTCCCATCGTCGGCACCGGGCTCTTCCACGCCGTCTTCTCGGTCAGATTCAAGGTATAAGATGTGCCCGCCACCGGATCCTGCAGGAACACCAGGTGCGGCGCGTCAGCCGCCGACAGATTGCCAATCGTCGGCAAAGGAGCATCCTGCCGCGTCCGGCCCTGCGA
Source organism: uncultured Acidobacteriaceae bacterium (assembly GCA_963798275.1). Lineage (GTDB taxonomy): Bacteria > Acidobacteriota > Terriglobia > Terriglobales > Acidobacteriaceae > CAWCTB01. The sequence goes on along the minus strand of CAWCTB010000021.1, from coordinate 174,999 downwards.
ATCCCGCGCAATCGTCCCCGTGCTGCTTTGCGTGATGTGCGTGCCGTCCGCCAGCGTCTGCACCGATTCGTTGCTGATCGTGGCCGAGTAAGGCGCACCTTTCACCGGAGCCAGCGGCCCTCGCTCGATCGCGCCCCAGGCCATTGCGCCCACCGGGCCGGCGGTTTGAAAAGTTACGTTTCCCCCCTCTTGCGCCAGGGCGCAGCAGCAAGCTGCCACAACAAATATCAAGGTACGTTTCATGGTTGCCTCGATCTCCTTTTCAATACCCAGAAATCACGGCCGCAAACGCAGCCCTTGCACCGATCCGTCGGCTGCCAGACTCACGTTCGCGATGAAGTTAACTCCCTCGGGGACGGCCCCCGGAGGAAACATCGCCTCCGCTGGAATGGCGATCTGAATTGCCGGCTCCGCCATCGCCCAATTCGCGCTCGGTGTCTGCTGGTGGGTTGCCACGTGTTGCCGATGAACCCGCTTCAGCGCCGCCGGCGCAGTCTTCGGGGCGACGACCGGGACCACCTCCGCCAGTCGCGGCATGACCGGAGCGACCGTTGCCACCTGCGGCGGAAGAGTTGTCGGCTTGACCGTTCGCAGCGCCAGCCCCAGCAACAGCATCGCTACCACTGCCGCTGCGCCCGCTAGAACAGGCGCCCAGCGCGGCACTCTGCGACCCACCTGGGCCGCCGTCGCCGTTTCCATCACCGCATCGCAGTAGGCGGCCACGCCGCGGCTCACTTCCTCGTACGCCGCCACACGTACCCGGCACTCCGCGCAGCCCGCAACGTGCTGCTCCACCGCGGCGGCCTCGTCCCCCGCCAGCTCGCCATCCATCCAGGCAACCAGTCTTCCGCCAACGTCACACATCGCATTTCTCCGCTAACTTCCTCACCGCGCGCTCCACCGTATCGCCCACCGTCGAAGTCGCCATCCCCAGCACTTCCCCGATTTCGCGATAACGCAATCCTTCCGCGCGCAACATCAGGCACTCCCGTTCCGGCTCCGTCAACCCGCGGATCGCCCTTTCCAGCCGGCCGAACTTTTCCTTCTCCAGCACCACCTGCTCCGGCGTCGCCTGGTTCGACTCCATGCCGGCATCAAGCGGCTCGCCCAAGCGCCGGGCGTAGCTTTGCTGAAAGTTCCGCGCCCGGTTGTGCGCGACGCGAAACAGCCAACTGCGAATGTTCTCCTGCGATCCGCCTCCCGCCAGATGCTTGTGCAGGCTCAGAAAGGCATCCTGCACCACATCCTGCGCTTCCTCAGTCGAGAGCCCCAAGCCCACCAGATATCGCAGCAGAGGTTTGCGCAGTTCGCGATACAGATTACTGGCCTCGCACCCATCGCCCGCCAATCGCGCCATTGGCAACGCCAAGGGTAAGGAATCGCCACTCATTCGCTTCTCCGCATCGCGCTCTTCCAAGCTAACCCGTCTTGAAGGGGCGTAGCTTTACCGGCTCCGGGGAAAATCAGTTTTCGCTCAACGCGTTGAAGAGGCGCGGCTTCGGCAGCGCTGTTGAGTCTTCTTATTATTTTGCCATCCCGAGACGACTCTAGTCGGCAAGCGATCGGGCGTTCGGATTCTTTCAGCGGCCCTTTCAGCCGTGCCGTTAGCCTCTGCCCAAAACCGGGCTTTGTCCCCCAAGGCACTCGCATTGGGCCTTTCGGCATCTCTGAGATGAGCTCTAGTTATAGAACAACTCAGGTCCGCCCTTTTCCGGCTGGCGCTGGACGGCATGATCTTGCGCGCGGCGGGTTCTGTAAGAGGGGATGCCCAGAGAAAAACACTTCTCCCTACGCCGAAGCAGAGGTAGTTCTCTGCCATCCAGCCCTTGGGCCGTACTGATTGGCACCGATCTGCAGTTCTCTGATGGGTTTCACGTCCGGCACCTGCTCGGTCAAGATCCGTGGAAAAGGCCGGAAGGTTCGGTTCTGTCCACTCTGGAAGAAGACGATGACTGAACTCCGACCGCTCATCCGAGGACGAGATGCCTCTGACCCGTTGTTCCTGAACCGTTACGGCGACTCCATAACGCGGTTTGGAGTTTATGCGCTCCTGACGCAATCATGCGGAAACCGCGGCGAGAAAAAGTCCCATCACTAAAAACCAAACGTATCAGCCCGCAGGGGATGTGGTGGAGTTTACTTCCGGCAGCTCGGTGCAGAAAAAACCGCACATCGGTCATGCCGGCAACGCCTATTTGCGCCGCGCGTTATACATGTCGGCGCTGACGGCGGCCCATCAGGAGCCATACCTGCGGGCCTTTTACCAGCGCCTGGTGGCCGCCGGAAAAGAGAAAATGCAGGCCCTGGCCATTGCCTTGGCTGCCGCCCTTCGTTAATTCCCAATAAGGCTTGGCACCGTAGTACGTGTACACTTGCCGGCCCCAGGGGCGGTCACCCATGTTTGGCCAGTGGTGCTTGTCAAACCCGGCGCGAGTTTGAGCCGTTCCTTATCGACGTTCAGGGCGAAGGGTCCAGCACAGACCTCAAGCCGCCTTGAAACCCGGAACGATGGTGACGGGCTGTTCCGCCCTTCGCCCATTTCCATAAGCGAAAACTCAGTTTCGGCTACTGAGCGGCGGTTTCAGAGCCGGTCGCGTTAAGCGCGCCCACGACCCCAGTACCAACCGCCTCCACCAAGCAGGAACACAATCACGACGATAATCAGAATCGTTTCTAGGCTCATATTGAAGTTCTCCTAAGAAAAGTGTGACAGATCGACGAGTGAGCAGTCTGTTCACAAAAGAACACTGTGAGATCCAGCACGTTTGATCAATTAGTTTCTAACGTTTATGAAGTGAATCTAGAAGTCGCAACCCTCGTCCGATTACAAATCGCGGTGCAGAGTTCCAGGCTTTGCCGCGCTGCCGGTATCTCGGGATCCGCATGACGTTGCATCGAATGCAAGGGTCCGCTTGTCTCTGGATACGTTGCAACTCGAGGAATGGAAGGCCAACCAGAGAACGAAACATGGCGGCGTGGTCCTGGATGTTTGTCGGATCTGCAGCGCGGACGATCAGCCAAGGCGGAGGAGCGAAACGACCGCGCATAGCGCCCGGGCGCTCAGGTACTTTGGCACGACATCTTGGATGGCCATTACCCGGTCCTGAGGCTGAAGGCGGGCACAGGCCGCTTGTGCTCGCCTTCGTGTTTGCGCAAATAAGTTACGAGGGTTTGATAGCGCTGGGTGTCTCTACTGTCCGGCGTTACATACTTGCCAATTGACGTCGGAATGCCCTATCTAGCTGTTTAAGTCCGCCAGCTTTCTTTTCAACTTTACGACGGCTTCCTTGGCATCACCGATGCGCTGTTGAACCTTGCCGGCATTCTTTTCGGCTTTCCCTTCGGATTTCAGGGCGCGGTCATTCGTGGCTTTCCCGACCTGCTCCTTGATTGTGCCCTTCACTTCGTGGAAGCTGCCCTTGAGCTTATCTTTCGTACTGTTTTTCATATTTCTCCTTCGCCGTCGTGAAGCTCCGATCGCGGCACGTCAGAGCCTTTACGAAGCTGTCATTTTTGTAATCTTGTGGCGTTACGAGGTCTGAGCAGAATTGAACATCACTGATGGGGGCTCGGCTTCCTGTCGAAACGGACAGAGGAAGACGCGGAGATCCATTGGATTCCGGAAATCCGTCGGAAATGCTCACGCGGCTTTCGGGGGGAAAGTCGAGGCAGGAGGAATTTTGAGTTTGGCCAATTCACTGGCAAAAAGCGGGTTGTCAGGAAATTCCGCGACCAGCTCCGTAAGTTGTGTGCGGGCTACTTCTGTGTTTTTCTCACGCAGGGCCGCCAGCGCCAACATGATCTTTGCGAATGGCCGGAGATAATGACCGCGCTCGGCGGCGATCTCAAGCTGTTGGATCCCGACTTTCTTGTCGCCGTGGATTCCAGAGAATCCGAGAAAAAACTTCTTGTATCCCGGCAGGCTTCCGATGATGTAATTCGCCGTGCCCAAGGTGAGATAGGCATCGGCGGCATCCGGCGCGACCGCCAACAGTTTGTCGGCGTACCTATTAGCATCTTTGATCATTTTCAGGCTTTCCACCTGACGCTTATCGATCAGACTGGCATAGTCGGCCTGCATGCCCAAGCTCAATGTCATGGCGAACAGCGCGTTCGTATCGCCCGGGTTTGTCTGCAATCGCTTTTGCGCCAATTCCTGCGCCTGTTTGTCCGCGGCGAAGAATGCGGCGCGCAATCGCGGATCCGGTTTAAGAGGGACCTTGCCCAGAAAACGCTTATCGTCGAGAAAAAATTCGGAGGTCAAGACGCCTTGCCGGTAACACTCCTCGAATAGATAAGCTGCCGCTTCCGCGGCGCTCCCAAGGGGGTCTTCCGGGTGAGACTTCTGCCAGGCCTCAAACTGCGCGCGAGCCTCCTCGGGCTTCAACTCATAGAGCAGGCGAAAGCCGGCCTCGAGTTCCGGCACATGCAACACTGCGACCTGAGCCTGCCTGCCACTTGCCGGGGTCGCAGAAACCGCGAGAGCCGGCGTGACCAGCAAGCCGCAGAGCAGCCACCATATCGCTGCGCGGGTCATGGCGAACGAGCAATTCTGACCAGCTTTTGGCAACCTGATCGACGGATACTAACCAATGATACAAGACTCTACTTCAGGCGAGGAGCTTCCTAAACCAGACCTTACCTGGTTGTAAACGCTCAAGGCGTAAGGAGTTCTCAATGAATCTCAATCTGATGGATCCAAAACTGATTATTCTCGCAGTGGCAGTGGTTCTGGTAATCGCCGTCGCCGTTGCACTGTACATGCGAAAGCGAAGGAACACCACGGCCGGGCTTAGACCCGTCGGTTTTTGGGACACAAAAAGCGCGATCCCCGTCGGAATCGCGCGATACGAAAGACAGCAATAGCTCGTTATCGAAGATTTCCAGTCGTGATGTTGACCTCGGTACCGATGGACTCGCCCGATACGACGAGCTCAACCCGCCGATTCTCCTGTCGTCCGGCGGCATTGTCGTTTGAGGCTACTGGCAGCGTGTTGCCAAAGCCATTCGCCGTTATGGAATCTGCCGGCACGCCTTGGTGAACGAGATAGTCGCGCACTGCCGACGCGCGCTGCTCTGACAGGCCCTGGTTGAGCTGATCGGTGCCCACATTGTCTGTGTATCCTCCAACCGCAATGTTGAGTCCAGGATAGGCGATCAGAATGCCGGCGACCTTGGAGAGTTTCTCCCGGGCGCCCGGCAGTAACGTGTACTTGCCGGTATCGAAGAGGACATCCGACATGTTAACTATAAGCCCACGTGCGGTGTCGCGCGTTTGCAGAATGGTGTTCAACTGTAGCGCCAACTTCGCCCGCATCGCGGCTTTGTCGTTTTCGGCTACCTGTACCTGCGCGTTGGCTTGAGCAGCAGCTAGTCGAGCTCGCTCAGTTTCGGCTTGCGCCGCAGCTACTTCATTGGCCGAATTGGTCTGGCTGCGCTCCATGTCCGACTTTGCTTTGGCAGCCTGCGCCTCAGCGAGTTCTTTCTGCCGGGTTGCGTCGTCGGCTACCTGGGCGGACGCCTGCAATTCGTTCGATTGGTGTTCCGCGATCAATTTCTTGACTGCAATTTCGCGGGCGTCTTCCGCCGTCTGTACGGCTTCGCGCGAAACGGCGATCAGTTCTTTTTTGTCGATGTGCTTACTGGTGGCGTACGCGTCGGCCTTGTTCATCAGGCTCTCAGCATGCTGGTAGCTGGAAGAAGCGTAGGTGTCTGCCCCAACCGACTGTGCAATGCGCAGTGCGTTACGCGCCTCGAAGAATTCCAGCGGAAGGTTGGCGTTCAGCACGACCGGATCGAACTTGTAGCCGGTGGGAATATACCCGCCGCGTTCGAGAAGTTCGTATTTTGCGCTCACAGCCTCGGTCGTTCCCTTGGTGTCTTCACGCACAACATTTTCCAGGACGACGACGTTGCTGGGCTGACGGACGGCGTAATACGGCTCCGCTGTAAGAATCAGTGCGAACGCCTGCAGGTCGGTGGTGACGTCCAGTTTGCTGCGGTCGTTGTCGCCCACCAATACTTCCCCGAGGTTGACGGCGCGGCCCTCAGGACTAATCGCCCACATCACATAAGTAAGGTACTCGTTGCCAAAAGTCGTGGGTCTCGCCAGCTTGGCAAATTCGACTTCGATTTCAATATAACCTTTTTTGCTCTCCACCTTGGCTTCGCCAGTGGCAGCAGGCATCAGGTCGGTTCCTGCGAAGTCCAGCTTGGTCGCACCGCCGCGATGGCGATAATTCACGGCCTGCACCGTCCGGCTTACCACGTTCACGTGAAAGGTCGTTATCTGCGTGGTAGTCGTAACGACTTTTGTCGTCTGCTGTGGGGCAGAATCCGAGGATTGTGCTTGCGACGGAGGTGGCATCGCCAACGCCGACACGCCCAATGCCATTAGGCATGGTAGAAACATTGTCGTAATTTTCACTATGAGTCTCCTTCGAAATAGTTACCAACGTCCATCCTCAAGGCTGCCCCTGCTTAATACTGAGCACATTTGACCGTTCACGGATCGTTGCTGGACATTGAAGTCGCCCATGTGCAGTTGACGCACTGTGTAACGAGGCTTATTTCACAAGGAAAGATCTGCCAAGCAAGTTGAACTCGCAGCCACTGTGGACTGGCGCTCCATCGCTAAGCTGGTAACCGTGTGGCCGGGGAAATTTGTCGTGATGGATCGACAACTCGCGCAGGTGTACAGGGCTCTTATTGCATTGACTCGACGTGTTTAGTTCGGCTTAGTGCAAGGGCGCGTAAGCCTGCATCCGCAGTTGGTCGGCAATCACCTTGTGGCCAGCATCATTCGGATGGAATCCATCGGCGGCGATCAAGCCAGCTGCGATCGGGTCTACTGTTCCGGCTGAGCCATTGAATGCGAGGTGGACTGCGGCTACCGGAATGCCGTTGGCCTGCGCATTCGCCTGAATGTGACTGTTAACCTGGTCAAGATACGGCTCAATCGTGGTAAAGATGCCTGATGTCGTGTCAGCGGCGACATACGGGTTGTAGATATCCATCGTCCTGAGAATCGTCTTGCTGGGCACGCGCAGCTTCAGCAGCTCGACGACAATCGCATCCCAGTTGGTTTGAAAAGTTGCAACGGCAGTGCGAAGACAGTCTTGGTCGTCCGGGCCGCCGCATGTTTTCTGGACGTAGCTGTCGTGGGCGTTCGCCAGGTCGTTTCCACCGATATCCCATGTAACGATCTCGGCGCCCGAAACCTGATTCCGAAAGATCGGGTCGTTCTGCAAGGCATTCAGCAGATCGCCACTGTGCCATCCCGGAATACCCAAGTTGAGCGTAGTTACATTGGAGCCCGTATCGGTATTGACGTACGTCGCATAGCGAGGAACGTAACCCTGTTGGGCCAATGCACCAGCAGCCAGGGAATCCCCAAGCGAGGCATATTGCCAGGTTGGAGCAGTTGAGTTATTTCCAGTTGTTCCGCTGCCACAGCCAACGGGGACAATTAAGAAGAAGAGAACAAAGACCGATATCCAGAAGTTGCTTCGAAAGGCGAGAAATCCTTTTGGAGACATACGGTAGTGTCGCCAAATGGCTCGGTGCGAATCTGCTCACTATTGCTCAGAGGACGAGCGGGGAGTACGACAGGCGTTAATCCATGCCCCCACGTGTTGTGAGATGGCGGCTGGCGAGTGTGTTATTCGGGGAACGCTGGTCCGTATTGACCGTTTTTGCGGTTCACGCGTGACATGATCTGGGTATGACGCAGAAGATGGCAAAGAAGAACGGATTCACCCGAGCGACCCTTGCCGACATCGCGAGGGAAATGGCGAAGCCCCGCCTGGCGGTGTCCGTTCGCGAAGACGCTGAGATTGCAGAAGAAAAAGCACTCGCGTGCGGCGGTTGCCTGCGCCCCAGGGAAGGAGCGAGGACCAATGCCAAATCAATTCCAAGCCGGCACGGTCATGGTCCACCACGTCGCAATTCTTGAGTCGCTCGAACCAGAAAGCGAACCCTGGTCGGATTATTACTCCTCTCAAAGCACGAACCGAGGCGCTATCAGCGACGCATTCTTCGGCGAATCGCAGCAAACGCTCCCGCTAATCCCAGACTCGTGAAGGCTGAATTCCAAGCTGTCGCACCCGCGGCAATGGCTCCCGTGCTGACGAGAGATAAAGTTGCGGGCTCGGGTGTAGTCGTAGTGCCAACACAATTACCGGTGGAGACGGTGTTGGTGTCCATGGTGACAGCAGCATTCAGGGCTATTGCTCTACCGCAATCAATGGTAGCGGTGGTGTTCAGAGTGACGCTCTGGTCCGCGATAACACTCCCATAAAAAGCAGTGCTTGTCCCCAACGTCGCAGAACTCCCAACCTGCCAGTAAACCTGGTCATTCAGACCCGGATTGATTATCAACACCGACGAGGCGCTTGCCGTGGTGAGGGTGCTCCCTATCTGGAAGACGATCAATGCGTTGTTCAGGCCCTGGAAATCCAGAGTGAGTTGTCCTGTCATCTGAGCTGATGTGGCAAAGAAATAAACCCCGGGGTCCAGCGTAAGGCCTCCGAGATCCTGACCGGTCAACGTCTGCGTAACGGACAGGCCTGCGAGATAGTTGTAGCCAGTCAGCGCATCCGCCTGCGCCAGTTGTGCGACTCCATCCGTCTGGTGGATCGCTCCGTTGACGATTCCCGGACCTCCGTCGATCGCGAGAAAGCCCGTGATCGAAGTACCGGGCCAAAGACCCAGGTCGCCGTTGATCACGCTTGGACCGATGTTGGTGACGGTTGACGCGCCCAGAACGCCGAAGCCGTTGGCGCTGTTGAGGACGCTGGCGTGAGCGCACAGTGCGAGAAGAGGGAGAACCACGAAGGCCACTCGCAGCAGTTTTATTGGGCACCTCGATCGAACTTCGTGGAAGAAGGGCGGCAATGCCGCACCTTGTACCACAACTTATGTCCGAGTTTGCCGTGGCCCCAATTCACTTTCTTGTCCGTGAACTTCGGGCCACGGGTATACCAACTATTTAACGTGTCAGCGCTTTACGGTCCACGCGGACTTCATTCGAATCGCACCGGCAATTAATCCACTGCCGACCAACACCAATGTGGCGGGTTCTGGAACTGGCGTGGGCCCCTGCGTATTGCCAACATTGTCCGCAATCGTCCCTTCCTGCGGTCCGCTGTTCGCGATACCACGCGAGCTATAGCTGACCAGAGTGGCGTTTTGATAGATCGACTGCGCTGAAAACAGGCCTAAGTCAATTCCGCTGGGTTGGCCCAAGAGGGTCGGGCCGGAGGTGTAGGCCCAAGTGATGTTGACGATGTTGGGATTGTCCGTCGGAACCACGTCATCCGGAGTGTAACCAACGTTTTGAGTCGTACAGGCCCAGCCTGCGGGGCCGGAGCACGAGCCGCCAATGTAGCCGGCGAAATCGTAAACGGTCAGGAACCCAGCGAAGTTAAGGTTGATATGCGGAACCGGGTTGACCGTCGGGGCAAAGCCACTATTGACGTTCTGGTCCTTCGACAATTGCAGGTCGTAGGTCCAGGTGTACGGCCCCGTGCCGGTAATGGTGATGCTGGTGGGGATGATGTTAGCCGTTGCGACGGTGCAGAGTGTCAGCGCAAGCAGACAAAGCAGCGAGAGTCGTTTCATGAAAAGGTCCTTCGTTCTGATGTTGCGACTTCCATCGGGGGGTCCGCGAGTAGCACCGGTAGACCCGGGAGGAGTTCCTTCGGAAATCGCACCTCCCGATTAAAGCCTTCACGGTGTTACGGCGTATGGTCACAATCGCTCACATGAGGAACTTTGTGTCGCGGCGGCGAGACCCCCGGTTACAACTCGTTCATGGGCTACGACCCTAACAGCCAGATGACGCTTGTGGTGTGGACCAACCTGACGGTATCGCTCGACGAAAATCCAACAGCAACGCTCTCATGTTGAAAGTGCTCGATCGGATCTACGTGGTGTCACCCCTGGCGCATTCCCCATCGCCAACTGCTACTTCTCGACCGCGATAGCTCCGCTGAGGATCGCTGACACAACTGGAGCAGGTAATCGAGATCGCGACCGTGTCCGCAGTGTAGATGTGCTCAAGCAACGAGCCGCTCATGGCAGCGCTCCGCCGCGCGTATGCGACGGTCTTGGGCATTATTGTCGACGACAAACCCGAATCGCTGCCAGCCGGTGACTACAACTCCGACTTGCACGTCGTGGGGCCGTGGGTGGCGGACAGAAAGCTGGGGAAAGGGACATACAAATATCACGGGGTCCACATCCACCACCAGGGAACGCTCTCGCGCACTGGTGAGACAGAAAATCTGCCGATGAGTTTCCGGCTCTTTGATTTCGGATTGCACCTTTGGGCGGACTCATCGGGAAAGAAAGGAGCATCAGTGGCCTTGACCGTTACTCGCCCCCGGCCTCGCGGTCAAAGCGGAAAACGTAGCGCAACAGCCCGGCGTTGATAGCGAGCAATACGGTTGATCCGGCAGCCGCGGAGATAAGCGTCTTGAATTCTCCACCGAGCAGTGCTTCGACAGAGAGGGTTAGAAGCCATAACTGCAGCACGACAGCTGCACCCACGAATGCCAGCATCGCCGCAAACAGCGTTGTGCCTTGTCGCCGGAGGCTCATCACGCCTCCAGTCCAATGGCAAAGAGTTGGTCGCCGCGCTGCTGGAGTCGTACGCGCGGCAGGGGTCGCGTCGGCGGTCCAGCAACCGGCTGACCTTCGAGGTTGAACAAGCCGTGGTGGCAAGGACAGAACAGGGCATTGGTCGCGGTGTCATACACCACGGCGCAAGAGAGGTGCGTGCAAACTTGCGAATAGGCAACCAGCTTGCCGTCAGGCGTGCGCACCGCGATGCAGGGGTCCTGGTTTGTGGGATAGCGAAACAGCATGGAGCCCGTTTTCTTCAGCGAGGCCATAGACCCGACGTAACGCTCCGCGCTGGAGCCGTGATGCAGAAACCTGCTGGCCACTGCAACGACCCAGTTCGCCGCCGCCAACAGCAGCGATCCGAGGGTCAAGAACTTCACCATCTCGCGGCGGCTGACGTAATGGTCGCCTTCCCATTCGATGGGAAAGTCCTGCCTCCACTTGGGCGCCGGATTGCAACCTGCACAACCTTCGTCTTCGATCCCGGTATTCATTACAGACCCTCCAACATCAGTGCCACGTCGTAGGGATCTTGGGACAGCACGGTCGGTGTGGGAGAAATCTGCACCAACTCCACATTCACCCGTTCCACCTCGCGCGGCACAATCACAAATACCTTGGTCTTTACTTGCTCGTTGCCGAACTTCCAGCGGTTGATGGCGATGCCACGGCGCGAGCGCTGAATCTCTTCCGCCGTGGCATAGGTCAAAGCGCCGGAAGGACAAACCGTCGCACACATGGGTTTCTTGTCTACGCTGGTGCGGTCGTAACACATGTCGCACTTCATCATCTGGTCGAATTCGGCCTGGTATTTGGGCACGCCGAACGGACACGAGAGCACACAATTTGAGCAACCGATACAGCGCGGTTTCAGCGAACTCTGCACCACGCCGTCGGGCGTCTTCTTGATGGCGTCGGCGGGACAAACTCGCGCACAGATGGGGTCTTCACAGTGCATACAAACCTGCGGCGCGGTCTGCACGCTCTCGCGCCGCTGGATGGTTTCCAGGTGAATCATTGAGACGCCGCGATGCGTATCGCACTCGGCACAGGCTTGCACGCACGACTGGCATCCAATGCAACGCGAGTAGTCGATGTAGAAGGCACGTTCGCTCAACGAATGCCTCCGGCTTGCACCTCGAGCTGCGCGATCGGGTCAGTCGGTTGCTCTGTTTTGCTGACACGCACCGCGCAAATCTTGAACTCAGGGATGTTGGATACGGGATCGATGGCGCGAATCGTCAGATTGTTGGCCGAACGGTCCAGCGGCCAGTGATAGGGGATGAACACGGTGTCAGGGCGGATTGTTTTCACGACCTGCGCGTGGACCACGACACTTCCACGACGGCTTTCGACTTTCACGAAGTCGCCGTCCTGCACACCTAGCTTTTCAGCGAGCCGGGGATGCATTTCGCAAAGCGGTTGCGGATACTGGTCCAGCAGTCCGCCAATGCGGCGCGTCTGGGTACCGGAGAGAAAGTGCGACACCACACGGCCGGTCGTCAGGATGATGGGATACTCGTCGTCAGGCATCTCCGCCGACGGCCGCCACTCGACGGGAATGAAATGGGCCTTTTCATCAGGGTGTCCAAACTTGCCACCTTCGTAAAGACGCGGTGTGCCGGGATGACCAATTTCCGGGCACGGCCAGAACATTCCGTTGTTCTGGTCGACGCCTTCCCAGGTAATGCCGTAGTAGTCAGACACGCCGCCCTTGGAGGCGAGGCGGAGTTCCTCGAATATGTCATGGGGCGAGTTGTAGTTGAACTTGTCGGCGTGGCCAAGGCGGCGTGCAATCTCACAGATGATCTTCCAATCCTCGCGTGCCTCGCCGGGAGGGCTGACCACCTTGCGATGATGGATGACGCGGCCTTCTACGTTTGTCGTTGTGCCTTCGTCCTCTTCCATCAACGACCCGGCAAGGACGATGTCGGCATATTGGGCGGTTTCGGAGAGAAAGAATTCGATGTTGACGTAGAACTCCAGTTTCTCCAGCGCAGCGCGCACGAAATTCGCGTCAGGGAGTGAAACCGTGGGATTGAAGCAGATGGAGAGCAGCCCCTTGATCTTGCCTTCGTGAATGGCCTCGACCAGCGGTACGGCGGAAAGGCCCTTGCCGGGGAGCGACTCTTCCGGGACGCCCCATACACCTGCGATGTAGTTGCGATGTTCGGGATTGGTGACATCGCGCGCCCCGGGGAGCTGGTCGCACTTCTGCCCCTGCTCGCGGCGCGCCCTGGCCGTTACCCTGGCCAGTGATCATAGCGTAGCCGCAACCCTCGCGGCCAATACGGCCGGTGGCGACCACCAGGTTAATAGCAGCGATGCAGTTATCCACACCCTTGGAGTGGTGCTCGATGCCGCGTGCATGCAGCAGGAAGCTGGTGGGCGCCGGCCCCCACAGCTCGGCGGCGCGGACGATCATCTCCGGGGGGACGCCGGCAATCTTCGCCGCGTACTCCGGGGTGTACTTCTGCACGGTCTCGGCCACCTCGTCGAAGCCGGTGCTGTGCTGCGCGATAAAGTCGCGGTCGATCCAGCCACGCTCGATCATGACGCGCAGCATTCCGTTGAAGATGCCGATATCGCCGCCGGAGCGCACCGGGATAAAGAGGTCGGCATTGCGTGCGATGGGCGTCATGCGCGGATCGAGGATGATGAGCTTGCCGCCGTTCTCCCGCGCTTGCCACAGATAGTCAGTCGTAATGGGAGCGCACTCGGCGACGTTGGCGCCCGCGACCAGGATGACCTTAGCTTTGGGAATGTCGGACCACGGATTGGCGCTGCGGTCGATGCCGAAAACTTTCTTCGACGCGGCACCGGCCGATACCATGCAAAGCCGGCCGTTGTAATCGATGTTGGCGGTCCGCAGAGCTACACGGGCAAACTTGCCCATCAGGTAGGCTTTTTCGTTGGTCAGAGAAGCGCCCGATAAGATGGCGAAAGCATCGTTGCCGTAAGTTTGCTGGATGCGCTGGATCTCACTGGCGACGCGGCTGAGCGCGGCATCCCAAGTGACGGGCTCGAAGCCCTTGCCGGCGACGCGCTGCAGGGGATGCTTGAGCCGGTCCGGGTGCTCGTCCTGCATGTAACGCTTCACACCCTTGGGACAGAGCTTGCCCTGGTTGAAGGGGAAGTCTTCCCACGGCTCCCATCCCACGACCTTGTTATTGCGCACTCGCAACTGAATGCCGCATTGCTGCCCGCAGAAGCAGCAATGCGTCTTCACCATCTTGTCTTCTTCCTCCGAGGTGACCCAGCCGCCGGCGGGAACGCGGTTGAGCGTGGGACCGAACTGCTTCACCAATTCCGGAATATCAACAGGGAGTTTTGCCATAAATCAAAACCGTTCGAACCGCTGAAGCTCAGCTTCAGGAGTGCGCCATAATGCATCCTGCGTGAGCGCCAGATTCTTGCGACGACATGCGGGACAGACATCCTGATAGTGGGTGCCATCCTGCATCCGATACTGAATGCAAAGTGCGCTCTGCACCGCTTTCAAGTCGTCGATCTGCAATTGCGAGGCGTACGGCTCTCCACAGCGAACGCAGCTCGCCTGTCCGCCTTCTTCGCCAGCGCGCTTGTAGAAATCGATCCCCATTTGTGCCGGGCGCTGAAAGATGTGGAAGAACTTACCAAAGGGCAGGTAAAGCAACGTAAAAATGACCGTTACGGCGTGCAGTTGCGAGAGAAAGCCGTAACTGAGTCCCCGCATCAAGTGCGTGGACGCAGTGAGGAACAGGCCGGTTGCCGAAATCGCGAACAGCAGGATCAGCGGCAAAAGGTCGTTGGAGAACTGTTGCACGCTCATGGCACCGCGGTCGCGACCGCGCCGCCACACTGCCACGAATACCCCGATCAGCACCATAACCGCGCAGATATCGAGAATGTTGAATGCCAGCGGAGCGACGATCGAGTCCAGTGGGAAACTGCCCACATGGATGCCGAAGACGAATGCGCGATAGATCTGCTGGTCATCGGGCGCGGTCTCAAAGCGGATCCAGCCGAACGATAAAGGAAAGGTGACCGCGGCGGCGAGCAGGCATCCCCAGGCCAGAAACCAGTGCGCCATCCAACGCGTCTTCGAGCGGCGCTCGATGAAGCGCTGCAGGACCACGTTGTTCCAGAAGATTCCCAAGAGGCGAACGAGATTTGCCGGCAGCCGTTCGGGATTGAGGAAGATCTGCCATCCGCGGAACCAATACAGGCGGGTCGGTGGCCGCCGCAGCCACATGGCGTAGCGATAACCCAGGCCGAACGCTGAGAAAACCGTCGCTCCGGCATAAGAAACCAGCGCGGGATCGAAGTCCTTGAAGCCTCGGCTGCCAACAACAATCCCAACGATGAGGGCAGTGGCGGCGATCAGACCCCAGATAAGGGCATGAGCGGTGTCGGAGCCCCGCGCCGAAAGGTTGATTGGCTTAAGACCGTCCATAGGTCAGACAACAGCCGCTTCGACAATTTTACGCGTCCCCGCTCCGCGCAGGAGAACGAAGAGGCAGACAAGTGCAAAGCCGCTAAGCAGAACGAAGCCGAAGGTGAAGGTTCCTGTCTGCTGCTTGATGACGCCGAGCACGAGGGGCGGAAAGAATCCGCCCAGTCCACCCGCCGCGCCGACTAGTCCGGTCACGCCGCCCACGGATTTGGGGAAGTATTCTGGAACCAGTTTGAATACCGCTCCGTTGCCGAGACCAATCGCCGCCGCCATTCCCAGAGCACCGATGGTGAACGTTGCCATGAGAGGACAAGCCAGGAAGATGGCGAACACCGCAGTGGCCGGGAAGACCCACTTAAGAATTGCGCGCCCGCCAACTTTGTCGGCGAGCACGCCGCCGACCGGGCGCATGCCCGTGGCTAACACAACGAAACCCGCCGTGCGGAAACCCGCATCCTGGGGCGTGAGTTTGAACACTTCGGTAAGGAGTGTGGGTAGATACACCGCCATGGCCACGAATCCGCCGAAGGTGAGGAAGTAGTACAGGCTCAGCAACCAACTGCGCTTGTCGTGGAGCGGACGAACGATCTCGGCAAACGACTTTGCCGGTCCGCGATTGGGCGCGTTACGCGCCAGGGTGGCAAAGATCACCAGCCAGATGGAGAGCAGCACGCCAAAGGTCCAGAAGCCCCATTTGAATCCAATGGCTGCGGCCAGCACCGGCGATCCGTAGGCAGCCAGCGATTGTCCGATGTTACCCGCGCCGTAAACACCCAGCGCGAAACCCTGACGCTCCGGCGGATACCATCCGTTAACGAAGGGTACTCCGACTGAGAAGCTGGCCAGCGCAATGCCGATCAAGAACCCGTAGGTGAGTAGCTGCGCGTAACCGCTGACGCCGCCCATCAGAAATGCGGGGATGATGGAGAACACCATCACCAGGCTGAAAACGATGCGGCCACCAAACCGGTCGGTGAGAATGCCCAACGGGATGCGGCCAAGGGAGCCCAGCAGCACCGGGATGGCAATCGCGATGCTCTTCTGTACCGGCGTTAATGCCATGTGCTTGCTGATGATTGGCATCATGGCCGACATCGACCCGAAAACGGCAAAGCAAAGGGCGAATGCTCCCGTGCCCAGTGTGAGTTGAAGTTTGGAGGATGAATGCTCTGGCATAAAAGTCTGTCCTAGTCACTTCTTCTTGTATTACGGTTTCACGTTCACCTCAGATCAGGCATGCGTGATACCGAACGCGGTTGGCCTTGTGGTCGACCGCTTCGCGCATGACACATTTCTCCAAGGTTCAACGGTATGCACACAAGCGGGCCACGTAGATGACTTTAGTCACACTGGCGTGTTTAGCGTTGAAACAACTTGCTGCCCAAAAGCGCCGTCCGTGTATGCACTGTTCAGGGGGCGAACCAAGCCCGAAGTTGGCGGCCAATAATATATCGTAATACGATAGTATTATATTGTTCTTTATGGCTGACAGCAACGGCCTTGAAATCGCAGACTACCAGGCTCTGGCGGAGTTTCGTTACCAGATCCGCCGCTTCCTCCGCTTCAGCGGGGAAGCGGCCCGGCAAGCGGGACTTGAGCCGCAACACCATCAACTGATGCTCGCAGTGAAGGGCGCGGGCGACGGCGCAGGGCCGCGCATCGCATATCTCGCTGATCGCCTCCAACTTCAACACCACAGCGCCGTCGAACTCGTGGACCGGCTGGTGAAGCGGGGCCTCGTCCAAAAGACCCGGGGAGACGAAGACCGGCGAGAAGTTCACGTGAGCCTTACGCCACGGGGAGAGCGCATTTTGAGGCACTTGACATTGCATCATCGCGAGGAGTTACGGACGGTAGCGCCGACGCTGGTCAGTACTCTGAAGAGGGTGACGGCCGCCTCGCGTGGTAGTCGTACAGTCCACGAGCAAAAGCAAGCCACGGCTGCGGGAACGGAGAGGCGCAGTTCAAAATGAGCCTCGGGGAAGCGGTCGCACGGGTCTTCGGTCGCAACGCGCACAGCCGCGGCCAGGAACAGCTGGGTGACTTTACCACGACGCGTGAGGTGATCCCGATCACCTTGCTAGGGATCGGCATCGGCATTTTCAGCGGGTTCGTTGCTCTTGCCCTGCTGCGATTGATTGGAATCTTTACCAATTTGTTTTTCTACCAGCGCTGGGGCACCGCGATGGTTTCCCCCTCGGGCAACCACCTTGGCTGGCTGGAAGTATTCGTGCCGATGCTCGGCGGTCTCATTGTCGGCCTCATGGCGCGCTACGGCTCGGAGCGTATCCGCGGTCACGGCATCCCGGAAGCAATTGAGGCCATTCTGCTGAAGGGCGGCCAGATCGAGCCCAAGGTTGCCATTCTGAAGCCGGTTTCATCGGCCATCTCCATTGGCTCGGGTGGACCTTTTGGAGCTGAGGGACCGATCATCATGACCGGCGGCGCGTTTGGCTCCATGATCGCGCAGTTCTTCCATCTGACCAGCGCCGAGCGCAGAACGCTGCTGGTCGCGGGCGCCGCCGGAGGAATGTCGGCAACATTCGCCTCGCCGCTGGCCGCTGTCCTTCTGTCTGTCGAGCTGCTGCTTTTCGAGTGGAAGCCGCGCAGCCTGATTCCAGTCGCGTTGGCCAGCGTAGCGGCGGCAGCCACGCGCCGCTACATCATCGGCATGGGACCGTTGTTCCCCGCGCCCCCTCATGCTGTGTTCATAGGATTTCACGGACTACTGGGCTGTGTACTTGTGGGAATTCTGGCAGGCGCGCTGTCGGCAGTGCTGACGTTGGCGGTTTACGCCGCGGAAGACGCTTTTCTCAAGCTGCCCATTCACTGGATGTGGTGGCCGATCATCGGCGGCTTCATCGTTGGCATTGGTGGATTGATCTTTCCGCAGGCGTTGGGCGTCGGGTACGACACGATTGGAGGGTTGCTTCAAGGTGACGTGTTGCTGACAACCATCGCCGGCATCCTGCTGGTGAAGTCCATCATCTGGGCAGTGTCGCTGGGGTCAGGAACGTCCGGTGGCGTTCTGGCTCCGTTGCTCATGATGGGTGGCGCACTGGGCGGCCTGCTGAGCGGGTTCCTGCCCAATGAAGGAATGGGTTTCTGGCCGTTGATTGCGATGGGTGCGATTCTGGGAGGAACGATGCGCTCACCCTTCACCGGCGTAGTGTTCGCGGTGGAGTTGACGCATGACATCAACGCCATTCTTCCCCTGTTGCTGGCGTCGGTAGTCGCGCATGCTTTCACTGTTCTCACTCTGAAGCGCTCCATCCTGACGGAAAAGGTGGCCCGCCGGGGCTATCACCTGAGCCGGGAATATTCGGTGGATCCGCTGGAGATCCTGTTTGTGCGGGAGGTCATGCGGTCGAACATCGCAGCGATTCCGGCAGACACCCCAGTCGCCGACCTGGCCAAGACTCTGCATGATGGGCAGAGTCTACGGCGGCAGCGGCTTTATCCCGTGGTCGATCATGACAGGCAGTTAGTTGGTGTGGTTTCCCGGCGTGAACTGCAGCAGTTGATTCAACAGGGCAACGGCCACGGCCTGGCAGACGTGATCAGGAGAGATCCAAAAGTCGCGTATGCCGATGAGCCATTGCGCGTAGTTGTCTATCGCATGGCGGAGACCGGGCTGACGCGCTTCCCGGTGGTAGAATGCGACGGCTCCCGCAAGCTGGTGGGGATGGTTTCGCTCGACGATCTGCTCAAAGCGAGGGCCCACACTCTCGATGCCGAGCGCCGTCGTGAACGCGTTCTGCAGCTGCGTTTGATGTTTCCATCAGGCTGGGGAAAACGAGCGGCGGGGTAATCTTTAGTCCACCTTTACAGCCTGAATGGCGGTCGACTGCACGTTGTTGGTTATCGCTTTGCTTCCATGGCGATGGCGCGTGGGAAGAGGATGTTGTTTTCCAGATGAATGTGCTGGTGCAGGTCGGCCTCAAAGCCCTGCAGCGCTTGGAAAAGCGTGCGGTAGCTGATGCACGCGTCTTCCGGAAGCTTGTAATCGTTGGTGATGGTACGCAGCGAACGCAGCGCATCGCCTGCGCCATTGTGCTCCTGCATCATCATGCGCACCGGGTTCATCACCGTTCCGAACATCGCCGGGGGCGCGGGTTCTCCCGCCAATACGCATTCTTCCATGCGCACCACGTAGGGGAAGAGGATCTGCTCTTCCTTCATGAGGTGAACTCTCAGCTCCTCGGCGAGGGCGGAAAAGACTTGCTGCACCTGGAGGAGTTCGGGATGATTCTTGCCGTGCACTCCAACCACCTTGGCGGCGAGCGCCTCAATGCGCGGGCACTCATCGCGCACAAACACGTGATGGGTGCTGGTGATATGAGCAATCAGGTCAGCCAGCAACTGGTTCTGCCAATCTTGGCTGTCCCCGGACTGAGGGGAGGCCTGACTTTTTTCCAAGCGCTTGAGGGCTTCGTCAATCGAAATGTTAGCTGCGGCGCAGGCTTCGCCCAGGGTACGGCTTCCGCCACAGCAGTAGTCGATTCCGAGCTTTTCGAATTCGCGCGTGGCGTTGGGAATATCGGCAGCAATTTCGCCTACGGTTTTGGTCGGTGCTAGTGTCATTTCCATTTCCTCCGCGAGTCTCCGGGTGTTGTGGAGATTCCCGCCTTCGACTACAGACTAGTTGCCGTGCCGCACTGCACCTATGACTTCTGTCACGGGCAGACGGAATTATTGAATTCGCCGCAAATCTGACCGGCTGAGACTTTGGTCACGGGGGCGCACGGGCGGGCTGCGCCGCATATTTGTGTAGCGGGAGGAGCGCGAGGACTTAGCCGCCGGAAGCCTGCAGTTCTACTTCAAGGCGCTTTAGCGACGGGATTACCAGCTCGCGGTTGTCAACCTGTATCAGTCCTTCGGCCTGCAGACGGCTGAGGTTGCGCGACACCAGCTCGCGTACGGTACCGATCTGCGCTGCGAGTTCGCTGTTGTTTGCCGGCAGGGTCAGCGTGATGGCCTCTCCGTTCCGAATGCCCTCCGCCTTGCCCAGCCGAACCAGCAGCGCGATGAGGCGGTGGCGAACCGTGGTGAACGAGAGCTCTTCGATGATGCCCACCAGCCGGCGCAGGCGTCCGCCAATCACGCGCAGCACTTTCAGCGCAACCTGCGGATGCAGCAAGCAGAGAGCCTGAAAATCCTGACGGCTGAAAAAAAAGAGCGTGCTATCGCTGACTGCCTGCGCCGAGGCTGGGTAGTTTCCGCCGTCGAACACGGGCAACTCGGCAATTGAACTGCCCGGGCCATCGATGGAAAGCACTTGCTCGCGTCCGCCAGCCGAGCTCTTGAAAATCCGCACGTTTCCCGATTGCACGACGTAGATCCCAGCGCACGGGTCACCTTCGCCGAAGATCAGTTCGCCAGCCCCGTATTTGCGCTGCACAAGATGCGAGGTTAGGAAGGCAAACTCCTGCTCCGATAAGCTGGAAAAAATGGGCACGCGTTTTAACAAGGCGAGCGCGACGGCTTCCGGCTTCGGAGGCATGAGCAAGATTCTACGCGAAGCCGTGGGCAAGGAACCTAACATGCCAGACCGGCAATCTTCTTCCCGCCCGGATCTAAGACGAAGATTCGGAACCTGGGCAGCGCAGGAGGTAGTGCGGCATTCAACGCCGACCGGCGGTATGGGTATTTAACCCTCCGGCAGCAGCAAATGCGAAGCGGCCGGCCAGAGCAAAATCGAGGCAATGCCAGTTACTTTAGTGCAGACAACGCCTCTTTCATCGGCAGCTTTCGCGCAGGATCGGTGATGGCGTCAATCTTCACGGCATAGCTCGATCGGGCTGCGATGTCCGCATCGGAGATGAACTGGACATCGAGCAGGCCTTCCGTCCGATAGCCGGTGCGCAGGAAATTGATCTCGCTGAGACAGCGGCTCCAGCCTTCGAGCCAGAGCATCAATTCCCTCTTCTGTTCGTCAGTCCCGTTGAAATGAATGAGCAGGTCGATGTCGCTTGCGGGACCCGCGGTTCCATTCTTGGTGCTGCCAATCAGGTAAAACGCCTTGACGCCGAACATCTGGGGATCGAGTTGTGCCGCGATCCTTTGCGCCATACGAAGGCGCCAGCGCCAGTGTTCCTCACCGTTGCGATCGACAATCTCGACGTCCGATTCAGGGTGTCCGTCGGTTTGGCGCGAAGGCGACAAGTACGCCACCGCCCGGTCCAGATCGGCATTCATCAGCACTCGCAGGATGAGGCCGCCGGTTTCCTTCGGCACATCGATAACGCGGAGGGTGTCGGATAGGTGGGCGAACTCGGGAAGCAACTCCTCCAGCACGCTGGGCGAATGGCGAAGGAACTCTTCCTGGAACGCGGTCTGAGGATCGTCCGGATAGAGCGGCAGATAGCGAATGGAAGCTTCGACCAAGTCCTGAAAGAAATGGGTTCCGAAGGAGAGGTCGGGGAGGTAATTGCCGCGTTGGCGCGCGACTTCGATCAGCATGGCAGCGTTGTTGATGTCGGAGTAGGTGACCGGAACGCCGAGTTTGATGTCGCCGCGGCTGCCCCAGCGTCCCGGGCCAATCAAGATGAACTGGCGCTTGGGCAGCAACTTGTTCAAACGACCGACTGCGCGTCCGACATCGCGCATCGTGGCCTGGTCGGACAACTGGCTATAACCTTCCAGATCGACATAAACAATGTGAGTGATCTCGGGCACCTTGCCATTTGAGACGAAGCGGTTGGCGGAGAAGATCACCTTGTCGGCCGGCAGATTCTGGGGAATCGCAACCGGGACGGTGTCGCCGCTGTAACTTTGCGGCCGGCACTGCAGAAGATAGAAGTCCTCTCCGTCGTAAGCGAACTCGATGTCCACGGGCGTACCCAACTTGGCTTGCAGGAGGCTCAATAACTCGCGGATGCGCGGAACGAACTGCGTCTTGCGGATCAAACCTTCGAAACTGAAAACCACATCGCGTGTGCCGAAGTCCGGGATTGGGCCGACCAACTGCTCGATGCGATCATGCTCGACGATGGAGACGAAATCGCGGATCTGGGGATAGCTGGCGCCGCAGTAGCGAAGTAGTTCCACGGAATCCACGGTTTCAAACGCATTGGTTTCCAGGTTAATAAGGTCGACGCGCTTGGGGGAGTACTTGAAGACCTCCTCCACGGTGACGTTCACTCTGAGGTTGGGCTGACCGGGTGCGATCAGCACGGGATAGTCGTCGCTGACTCGGTCAACCGCGCGCGTTCCCAGCCCCGGTACCAGGCGCACAAGTCCGTCTGCGCGGCTGATTCGGGCAGACCAGCGGAACTCGTTGTTACTGAAGGCAACACCGGAGCAGGCGGGAAGGAAGTACTTGCCAACCTTCTGTCCCACGACCTCCTGGATCATGATCCCCATCTCTTCATGAACATCCAGAAGACCACGCTCCGCCCGGTACTCGGTTGGGTCGGGTCCAAAGATCGAGGCGTAAACCTCGGCGACGGCGTCCATGAGGGCGGT
Source organism: uncultured Acidobacteriaceae bacterium (assembly GCA_963798275.1). GTDB lineage: Bacteria > Acidobacteriota > Terriglobia > Terriglobales > Acidobacteriaceae > CAWCTB01. The sequence continues at coordinate 152,471 of CAWCTB010000021.1, read as the reverse complement.
GAGCCGGTCCTCCCGGCTTCCCTGGTTTCCGAGAAAGAGGCTTTTGTACTTCCCCGAAAAGGCAGATCCGGCGCGGTCTTCGAGCAGACTCGAACTGCGAACGATCAATGGGCGGTCGCCCAACTCATCGAGAACCAGCGAGAGTCCCTTGGCCAGTTCCAGGGGAAATGACGAACTCTTGAAGAGCGCGACTAAGTGCGGGTATTCCTGCCGCACCTGATCGATTTCCATGTACTTCCAGTTGAGTACGTCCTCCAACTCATTGTGGTGGACGAAGTTGAGAATCCAGTCCGACGTGATGTACCAGGTGCGGGGCACTTTCAACTGGCGGAGTTGTGCGCTTGACTCCGGAGCCTTGTCGATGATTTTCTTGGCGAGAAAGAGGCCGGCGCTCTTGCCTCCCAGCTTTCCATGACAGTCAGGCGGGAAGATGATTCTCCCCAGCAGATCGAAAAAGTCTTGGATCGCGATGAAGTTCTTGGCGATGTTGATAAACTCGAGATTCTCGGAGAAAAACCGGCGGATGAGCGAGACGCGGAGACCTTTCTGGGTCGAAAGCGAAAGCTCGCTCTCTTCGATGGCAGTGTGCTGGTAACGCTCGATCGCCTCGATCACTTCTCCCAGCGAGGTGGCACGGTTCTCCAAAGCGCGCACCAGAAAGCTGCATTTCTCTTCCTTAATCCAGGTGGTAACGCAGTTCAGAATCTCGGATTCACTCAGGTGCCGACTGGCGAGGCGAAACGCTTCTGCCGTGAGGTCAGCAAACTCGCCGGGCGTATCACGGCGCAACGGCCGATTTTCGTCGCCGGGAGCCGCAGTTTCGACCAGTGTCATAACCCCACCCCGCTGCAAGAGATCCTTGGCCTCCTGAACTCCACACCAGCTCAAGTGATTGATCAGTTTGCGCGAAATACGACGCAGAAGAACAGGATCGGTGTCCCGCAGAAATTCGAGAACAACCTGCCACTCGCCTTTTTCGTTCGCCAAATCGCCGGTTACCGTGGACAACCCTTCAAATGCCGCTTTCAACCGTCGTTGCATTACATGGTTGGCAATGCGGTCGGCGATGGTTTCGATCAGCTTCCGTTCCTCCTTGAGAAAGGGGCCTTCGTCTGACTTGGGCATCTGGGCCCGGTATGAGACTTCCACGCTGCCAACGATCTGGCCCTGCACCACGATGTTGGCGCTCTGCACCCACGGTGTAGGCGCAAAATCTGGCGGCTGGATCGCCTGATTTTCGAAGAGGATTCGCGCTTGACACTCGTTTGGGTATTGCCAGCCCGGAGGCAGAACGTCAACCATCTCGCGGAACATCTCCTCCAGGGAAAGCTCAGGGCGATTCAGCAGCTCATCCACTTTGTACAGACAGTTCAACTCCTTGGCGCGCTCTTGCAGTTCGCGAAGGATGATGCCGACTTGGGTTTCGTCTCGGGTCATGGTTCCTTTTCAGTTGTGTGGGTGGGCTCTGCCGCCAGCACAACTCCACGCCGGGAGCGGCCATCCACCCGAACCGTCAACCTACCTGCGGGACACACGTGGCGAACCAACTCTGTTTCCTGCACGATCGGCTGGCGATTCAGCCAATCCCAATCAATAACAAATGGCCCGTCGTGACGCACCATGAAATAGGAGGTGCGAAAGCTCGACAAATTGTGAAAGAAGTGCGAACCCTGGCTGAGCTCGACGTTCATATCAGGCAGCGTGGCCTCAACCATGGCCCGGGCTCCCGATATGTGACTCCAGACCACAGGAATGCCCAGCGAGGGATGAGAGCTGCCCCAGCGCCCGAAACCGATCAGCAGGAATGGGCGATGCTGATCCGAGAGTTGCCGGTTGATCAACTCCAAATCCTGTGCGATCACGGGTGTCTGCATGGGAGAAAAGTTCTCTGGCCTCACGAAGACGATGTCCTGGATGTCGTCGGCGACGCCATTGCCCATCACCAAATCTGACGCGAGGACGGCCCGGGGATCGGAAAGATCCGCCGTACTGACGTCTACCATGTCTTCGGAGACCACCATGGGACGGACCTGGAGAAATCCCAGTCGCGCCCGGGTTGGCTGGCTCCGGCTTTCCTCAATCGTCATCGCAAATTCGATTTCGACATTAGCTCCGAGTGCGCTTTCCGCCGCCTTAAGCAACACTTTGACAAGGTGATTGACCGGGAACTGCTCAAGGACTAACAGCGGAGCAAAGTCAAGGATACGCGGACCGCGGGCGCCCACGCCGGGAATAACACGATCGCGTAGCGGGTCAAAGGTCGAAGCCAAATAACGCAGCACATCATCGGCTTCCGCCTCCTTCAAGCCTGGCGTCACCAGATACTCAGTCTCATTGACTGGATCGTAGGCGGGCGGCTTGCCCATGTTGACCGCCCAGAATTCGGTCTGGGTGCCGCGCAACAGTTCCTGCACCGATCCGAACGGCGGCGGATTCTTCGGGTAGGCGGGCGAGAATGTCCATGACACTCCACCGTCAACAATTGTCTTGCCCAGGCCCAAAGCCAGGCTGGCCACACCCTCCTCGGGACGAGCGGGCCCGGTCGGATAAAAGTTGTAAGAGCGCGCCACCCCGGACACATCGGGGTAAAAGCGGTCTCCGTGCCGCCTGCCGACTACTTCCTGAATGATGACGGCCATCTTCTCTTGGTGGGGATCGCGGCCGGTTGTCTTAATGTAATCTCTCGCCTCACGGAAGTAAGTTGAGGCATAGACGAACTTGATGGCTTCAACCAGTCGCCGGAAACGGCTGTCGGAATCAAACTGGTTGTTCGGGATCATCTTGGTCCCGTAAACGCCAGCGAATGGACGATTCAGCGCATCTTCCAGCAGGCTGGAGGATCGGATTGCCAGCGGAGTCTTGACTTGCGTGATCAGGGCGCGCAGATCGCCCAGCAGCTCTGCCGGAAGATCGGCCTTCTGAAAGGCGAGTCCGATGCGATCGTCAGGCAGTTCGTGGAAAGGCAACTCGCCAAGACGGTTCCTCGTGATGAATTGGTCAAAGCAGCCGGTGGCAATGACGGCCATCGTGGGAACATTGATGTCAATGCCGGGAAACGCAGAGGCATCGATCTCGCGCGCCAGCAGATCTTTCGCGAAGGCCAGCCCACTAGCCTTACCACCCAACGCGCCGTTTCCGATACGCGTGAAATGAAAGGGGCCATTCCAGAAGTGCCGGTCGAACGACGGCAGATCCGCAACCACAGTATGAAGATCGGTCATCGCTGCCTCCATCCGGGATTCCCGGCGAAGCGGCTCTCAGCATCTTCCGCGGGACAGGGTCGAGGGCCCGAAGTATTACACCCAGCCGCGGTCGTGGCAGGCTTTGGCGACCCGGCCAATGGCTATGGCGTAAGCCGCATCCCGCATGGACAGCTTCTCGCGACGGGAGAGTTCCGAAACCGCCACGTACGCCGCCGTCATCTTGACGTCGAGCTTTCCCAGGACCTCGTCCTTCTCCCAGAAATAGTTCATGTTGCTTTGTACTTGCTCGAAGTAGCTGCAGGTCACGCCGCCCGCATTGGCCAGGAAGTCAGGAATCAACAGGACGTCACGTTCCTTGATCTTGACGTCGGCTTCGGGAGTCGTTGGACCGTTTGCGCCCTCTACAATGACGCGAACCCGGGGGCTGATTTTGCCAACGTTTTCGCTGGTAACCTGGTTCTCCATCGCTGCAGGAATGAGGATGTCAACATTCTGCTCAATCCATGCCTCGCCGGGCAGCGTTTCATAACCCAACTCGTTGGCTTTCTGCTGGTTGATTCCGCCGAAACGGTCGGTGATCGACAGAAGTTGATTCAAATCGACTCCATCAAGCTTGCGATACGTGTAAGCGCACTGGTCAGCCTGGTCCCAACAGGAGACAGCGATCACTCGCCCGCCCAGCCGCTGGTAAAGTTCAATGGCGTACTGGGCCACGTTGCCGAAACCCTGGACGCTCGCCGCAGTGTTCTCAGGCCGAATGCCTAATTCCTTGAGGGCTTCTCGCAAAGTGAAGACGACGCCGTAGCCTGTTGCCTCGGTGCGGCCGAGCGATCCGCCCATGCCCACCGGCTTGCCGGTGATGAAACCGGGATAACGGCCGCCATGGATTTGTTCAAATTCGTCGAGTATCCACAGCATGTGCTGCGCATTGGTCATGACGTCGGGCGCGGGCACATCGGAAACTGGACCGACGTTTCTGGCTACCTGACGTACCCAGCCGCGACAGACCTGCTCCTGTTCCCGCGAACTGAGGTTGTGGGGATCGCAAATGACACCGCCCTTGGCTCCGCCCAACGGAATGTCCACCACAGCGCACTTCCACGTCATCCACATCGAGAGGGCACGAACCGTGTCGATCGTCTCCTGGGGATGAAACCGGATGCCCCCCTTCCCCGGTCCACGCGCGTCGTTGTGCTGCACGCGGAAGCCACGGAAGATTTTCACCGAGCCGTCGTCCATGTGCACCGGGATCGCGAAGTGGAACTCGCGCAAGGGGTAGCGCAGGAGCTCGCGCGTGGCGGGATCTAACCCGAGATACTCCGCGACCTTGTCGAACTGTGCTTGTGCAATCTGAAATGAATTGAAAGCCTTTACTGACTTCTTAGGCGGTTGTCCGGGAGCCGATTGGCGTGCATCCTTTGCGGCTTCGATCGGTTCACTCACTGCGCTCTCCGGCATGACGTTCTCCTTAATAATTCTGACAATCCGAACCTTGTATCTTCCATGAAAAAGGGGGGCTAACACTGTGACCGCCCTCACGGCAGCGGGTGACCGCTTCCGGGCTCGATCGCCAAAACGCCACCCCGTGATATCCCAATTCTGAAGTCACGGCCATTTTGGCCACTCGTACCACGGCGCACACCAGCATGGCTCCGACATCGAAAGCCGAGCCGCCCGGCCTTGACTCCTCCAATCCCCGGAAACACGCTCAGCTTACCTGGATTCGATCACCTTTCAAACTCGCGGGTGAACTGTTCCGCGACCATTTTGTCTCGTCGCCGGAGTACAGCCTCGCGCGCTGATTCTCTCACCCGCTCATTCTGCCGATAGATGGCGAGAGCCTCAAGCACATCGCTTGCCGTGGGAACGCTTTCCTGCTCCAGCAGGGAGAGGAGGAAGGCGATTGCTTCGTCCAGCCTGGATGCCGCCAGCGAAACCAGCAGGAGCTTTCTGAGCGGGCGGCCCGCCGTTCTGTGCCATTTTTCCCGGAGAACTTCGAAGGCAGGATTGCAGACGCGATCCGCCCAAGGCCAGGATCGCGACTTCTGCAAGTGAGCTGTCCGGGGAGTCGATGTAGTGGGAGACGAAGGGGACTGATTTTTCCGGCGAGGCGACGAGCAGGCCGGCGAAACATTCGCCAAGAATCTCTGCCTCGGGATCTCCGGTGAGCACCTTCAGCCTCAGCAAGAGCACGCCGGCTTCTCCTCCATTTGCGGCCAAGGCGCGAACGGCGCCGACTCTCGCAGACGGTTCGCGATCGACCAGCAGCGGGAGCACCTCGGACAGAGCGTCGGGATAGCGCGTGCGAAGCAGGCCCTGGGCGCTCAGGCCCCGCAGCTTCGCTGCTTCGTCAACGGGAGGCCCATAGGATGCTTCGAGCTGGATGTGCTTCAGTCCTGCCAAGAAGGGCGGCGGATCGTCGTAGTCCAACTCGTAGAGAGCGCTTACGATCTCAGTGATGGCTGCGCAGCGCTTGTCGAGCCGCGGCGCATTGGCCATGAACCGGTCAAAAGCCAGGAGCAGATCGGGGAGCACAGCGCCGAGCCGCAACTCGCGGGCGACCCGGGCCGCCCGGGCCACAACCAGGTTTGAGCGGTTGCGCGAGAAAGCCGCGCACTTCCTCGACAACCTGGGCTGGGGTTTCGGAATGACGCAGTTCGCCCAGCCGGTTGAGCGCGTTTTGTACCGGATCGTTCTTGCTCATTTTGGAGAATGCGCTACTCTGTTCCTCACGTACCGAATTTTGTTGGTGGCGCATGGCCACCGCGCCGCTTGAGTCAGCAGTCCATGGGAAAGAGCAGGGTCAAAAAACCAATTACTCTGGCCGTGACGCTTATCTTAGCCATGGCAGCTCCCGGGCGGAAATCGGTGGGACAGGAGCCGCCATCCGCGACCCTGAAATTGTCGCCCCAGTTGCCCACCGATTGGGTTGTGCTGAAGGGCCTGCCGCCGGGAAATTCCGCCGTGCCAACTTCCCTGCCGGCTCCCAAGGTGGCAGGGACGGCTCCGCCGTTGTTCGATTTTGCGGATTACAACGTTAAGTTCGACGTAGCGAGCCTGATGAACGTCCTGCGGGACAACCGGCATGAAGGCTGGGTGCTGGCGGCGTATCCCGACCCCAAAACAAGCCGGCCGCTGATCGGGGCGGGGTTCAGTCTCGATCTTGAGGCGCGCGAACACCGGCAGAGCGATCCGCTCAATCCGCATACGTTCCTCGAGCCATCGAGCGCGCAACTGTGGCAAGCTGCCGGGCTTGATCCGGAAAGGCTGCAAAGCATACTGGAGCAGTTCGAGCGGAACCTGAAAGCGTGGAAGAAAAAGAACTATCGCAAAAAGATCAACGCTCACAAGCTACCGCCTCAACTAACGGAAGACGAGGCGACGAGTCTGCTGCGGGTTTCGACCGAGCAGGCCATCCACAACGCGCGGGCCTATTGCCGTAATTTCGACGAGTTGACGGCGGCACAACAGATGGCCTTAAGCCAACTGGTGTTCCAGATGGGTGTGAACCTGGAGGAGTTTGTTCAGTTCCTGGGTGCTCTTAACGGCAACCCGACCTTGGAGAATGCGGCTTTACGCGAAGGCAGTACGGAAAGCCAGCGAGAGCAATGGAAAGCCGTGCAACAGACGCTAATCCAAAGTCAATGGGCCAAACACTACCGCAATCGTGCGGTAGCGGTAATCGCAATGTTCGACCTGGATTATGCCGAAGATCCAAGGGCAGCGGAACATGGGGTGGAGGTGGTGCTGCGTCCGCCGGCAAAACATCGTCGCAAGAAGGTGCACGCCGGCTCGGTGCGGGCGGCGAACGAGGGCAGCCCGGTTAAGGTGGCACATTAAGGACTGATAGGGGCCGGAATTCGAGTTGATACCATGAACGGTGGACGAGGAGAAAACGAGTTCCCGCAGCGGCTGAAGCCCGATTTCTAAGCAGACCTAACGGCATAGCTGAAGCTATGCCCTTTCAAGCAAGGATGGCTGATGGCTGCTACAGGCGACTGGGAACTTCTGTCCCGGCGCTTGTGCTGCCGATACCGCTCGCGAACCAGGCATCTACAGGAAGACTGAACATGACCGGCGTACGAATGGACAAGTGGCTGTGGGCTGCAAGGTTTTTCAAGACGCGCGCCTTGGCCGCACGAGCCTGTGAACTGGGCAGGATTCGCTGCAATGGACAACCAGCCAAGGCGGCGCGCGAGGTCAAGCCGGGGGACAACTTGCAGGTGACCAACGACAGCGGCGACTTTCAGGTGGAGGTCCTGCTGCTGAGCGAGGTGCGCGGCCCGGCGGCGGTTGCCCAGGCGCTCTACCGCGAGACTGAGGCGAGCCGGGAATTGCGCCGGACGCTGGCCGAGGAGCGCAAGGCGATGCAGCCTATCGCTCTGTCGCCGGAGGGCAGACCCTCAAAACGCGACCGGCGCAGGATCATACAGTTTCGCGGCAGGGCGTAAACAGGTCGGGTGGAAAGCTCCTGATTGCCTCCAGTCGGCGTAACGTTTTCCTGGGTGGGGAAACTGTAGTTCTTCTGTGTTCTTCAGTGGCCAGGCTGGTAGTATTAGCAGTACCCTCTGTGCCGTCTGCGAAGATATATTGGGATGAGTGGAAAGACCGGCTAACTCGGGGATGTCGCCTTCGGGTGGGTGCTGACCGCAGACTAAGATTGACGTCACAAAAAACCTGGCAACAGAAATTTCTTCCCCCCCGAGGAGTCACCGATGAACCCCGTTTTACGCGCACACACCGCTGTCCTGGCGGCCGCAGTGTTCTCCTATGCCAGCATTACGACTGGCTGCAAGTCGAACAAGAGCAACGGGCCTGGGAATCCGGAGGCGGTTCAGGCTCAGAGTCAGTCGCAGAATGCCCCCCCCAGTCAGCCGGCGCAGCAGGCGCAGCAAATGAACGTAGACGACCTGGTTGCGCCCATCGCGCTTTATCCCGACCAACTGCTGGCACAGATTCTGACCGCGTCCACCAACGCGCAGGAGGTCCTCGATGGCGGCAACTGGCTTCTGCAGAATCAAAACCTCAAGGGCGATGCCCTGGTCAACGCCGCCAAGCAGGCGGGCTTCAGCCCCAGCATGCAATACCTGATGAATTTTCCTCAGGTGGTCGACAATATGTGTCAGCAAATCGACTGGACACGTGAGCTTGGCGAGGCGTTTCAGGCAGACCAGAAGGGTGTGATGGACGCGGTGCAGCGCAAGCGCGCACAGGCAGAGCAGACGGGCAACCTGAAATCCGGGCCACAGATTACGGTGGAGAACGCAAAGGCCGACAACGGTGCCACATACATAGAAATCAAGCCCGCCGATCCCCAGGTGGTGTATGTCCCCCAGTACAACCCGGTGACCATCTATAACACCCCGGCTCCAGCAGCACCGGCGACGACGACGGTGGTGCAGCAGAGTTCCGGAGTCAGCACGGGCACGGCGGTCGCCATCGGGTTGCTTTCGTTTGGCGTGGGCATGGCGGTCGGAGCGGCCATCAATAACAACAATAATTACTATCCCTATCCGGCATGGGGCTACGGAGGCGTGTACTACGGCGGACGGCCCTACTATCCGCCGCCGTACCGTCCGGTTTATCCGGGGTATCGCCCGGCATACGGATACCACCCGCCGGCGAACTACCACTGGAACCAGTACAACCGCAACGTCAACGTGAACGTGAACAACAACTATTACAACCGCTTCAACAATACGAATGTGAATACGAATCGCGGTCAGAACCTGGGTGCGAGCAATCAGCCTGGTCAGCCGAACTGGAAGGGGCAAAGCACCTATCAGGGCGCTCGTGGGAACGCGAGCGGTCAGAAACCCGGCGCGGGGATGGCCAACGGGAATCCAGCGAATCGTCCGAACGCCGGGAATAACGTGGGGGCTGCGAACCGCCCGAATGCCGGGAACAACGTGGGGGCTGCGAATCGCCCGAATGCCGGCAACAACGTAGGGACAGCGAATCGCCCGAATGCCGGCAACAACGCAGGCGCAGCGAATCGCCCGAATGCCGGCAACAACGCGGGGGCAGCGAATCGCCCGAATGCCGGGAATAACGCCGCTTCCATGAATCGGCCTGGCGCGGGGTCGAACGCGAACCGCGGTGGCGATCGCGGATATGGCAGCGCCTCCTCCAGTCCCAACCGGACGACCGCCCAAGCTCGTCCGGCGCAGACGCAAAAGCAGCCGACGCAAAATCGCGGTGGAAATGGCGGTGGCGCTTATGGTGGAGGCGGCAATGCCAAGACCGAACGCGCCGCCAGCAGCCGCGGGCGCTCCAGCATGGGCGCTGCAGGCGGCTCTTCCGGCAATCGTAAGAAGTAAGCGCCAGTCGAAATTAGCCGAAAGAATGAATTACCGCAGCGAGCATCTGAGGACCTACGTTCATGAATGGCAATCGTCAAACCGCACAGTTCCTTCCGCTAATGGCTCTTCTGGTATCGGCACTGCTGCTCAACGCGTCGGCGTATGCGCAAGCGGCCGGTCAGAAGACGTTTCCAACCTCGCAGGACGCGCTCGAGGCTTTCATTCAGGCGACGCGCGCGGATGACACGGCCCAGCTACAAGCCATTCTCGGCCCGGATAGCGAACAGATCCTGAACTCCGGTGACCCGGTGGCCGATGCGCACGCTCGCGCAGGGTTCCTGAAGAAGTACGACGAAAAGCACTCCCTGGCTCCCTCCGCGGACGGACTCACGCTGGAGGTCGGCAACGATGGCTGGCCACTGCCCATCCCACTGGTGCACTCGGGCGACAAATGGTACTGGGACGGAGCCGCAGGCAAAGAAGAAATCCTCTACCGGCGGATTGGCCGCAACGAACTCGCGGCGATAAAGGTCTGCAAAGGTGTGGTGGCGGCGCAGAGCGACTACGCGGCCTCGGCGCACGACGGCGAACCGGCCGGCATGTATGCCCATCGCATTGTCAGCCAGCCCGGCAAAGAAAACGGTCTCTACTGGGAAGTGAAGGCGGGCGAGCCCCCCAGCCCGGCGGGTCCGATGCTCGCACAGGCCGCCGCGGAGGGATATGACACCTCCGGCAAACGCGTTCCCTACCACGGGTATTACTACCGCATGATTCCGAGCGCGCAGGGCTTCGGCTTCCTCGCCTACCCCGCGGAATATCGCTCGAGTGGCGTCATGACGTTCCTAGTCAACGAGAAAGGCGTCATTTATGAGAAGGACCTGGGCGCGAATACCGCCGAGATCGCACAGCAAATGACCAGCGACACGCCGGACGAGACGTGGAGTCCGGTGAAATAGGCCGGGCAGGCGTGGCATCTCGAGGCGGGCGCGTTACTCTCCTCCCACTCCGAGCCGTCCAGCCTCTTGTAGCGGGGCAGCCGGGCACATGGATTCCTGGGCCTGCCAGGTCGCAGGCTTCGCCGCATAAATGCGAACAGTGCAGCAGATAATGTGCTGCATGAAAGGGCTGCACCTCCGCTGACCACTTGCCAGGATGAACGGTAAATCTGTCCCATGATGTTCCATCGGGGCGAGTTGTCTTCGCCGGAAAGTCCGCTGAACTTCTCGTTCTCGAAAGCCATCCAGTCTTCCATTTGAGTGAGAAACTTCATTGCCCCGGTTTCGCCCCAGCACTGACTGCAACGGTCGATTGATCTATCATCCTTACGCGGCCGCTAGGATGAGGATTGATTGCCCCAGAGCAGTTTCAGCTTTACGGCACGGCTGAAAGCCGTGCCCTTGCAAGGCGGTGTCTGGCCTGCAGCAACTATGAAACGACCGTGACTTGTAAAGTTGCTGATTTGCGAAATAACATGACGACTACTATGAGACTGCGACTTCGTTATCGGCCTTCAACCGTTGGTGCATGGAAACGATGCCTGCTGCTGGTTTCCGCGGTGTGCCTTCTGCTGGGTGCCGCTGCCCAGGCCCAGCGTTGGACGGAGCAGAAAGCCGTGGCCTGGTACCAGCAGCAACCGTGGCTGGTGGGCAGCAACTTCATTCCGTCGAATGCGATCAATCAGCTCGAGATGTGGCAGGAGCCGACGTTCGATCCCCATGAGATCGATCGGGAGCTGGGCTGGGCAGAAGCCATCGGCATGAACACCATGCGGGTCTTCCTGCACGACCTGCTGTGGCAGCAGGACGCAATGGGCTTCACGAAACGCATCGATCAGTTCCTGGCGATCGCCGCGAAGCACCACATCCGTCCGATCTTCGTGCTCTTCGATTCCTGTTGGGACCCCAACCCGAAGCTTGGTCCGCAGCACCCGCCGATTCCGGGAGTGCACAATTCCGGATGGGTGCAGAGTCCGGGCAGGCAGGCGCTGGGTGACGCGAGCCAGTATCCGCGCCTCAAGGCATATGTTCAGGGAGTGATCGGGGCGTTCGCCAACGATCCACGAGTGCTGGCCTGGGACCTGTGGAACGAGCCGGACAACGATAATGCCACCGCATATGGGAAGGTTGAACTCGCTAACAAGGCACATTACGTCAACGCGCTGCTGCCGCAGGTATTCGACTGGGCGCGCGCCGTGCATCCTTCGCAGCCGCTGACCAGCGGAGTCTGGCAGGGGGACTGGTCATCGCTCGGGAAGGCCTCGGACACGACCCGCATTCAACTGGAAGAGTCGGACATTATTTCGTTTCACAACTACAGTTGGCCGGAAGATTTTGAACAGCACATAAAGTGGCTGCAACAATATCGGCGGCCGATCGTCTGCACTGAGTTCATGGCTCGGCCCGCGGGAAGCACCTTCGACACCATCCTTCCGGTTGCGAAGGAGTACAACGTTGCAGCCGTGAATTGGGGGCTCGTCGCCGGCAAAACGCAGACCTATCTCCCGTGGGACTCCTGGGAGCGGCCGTACGTGCTGGAGCAGCCCATGGTGTGGTTCCACGAAGTTTTCCGCAGCGATGGAACGCCTTACCGAACGCGGGAGATCGAGATCATCCGCAAGTTGACGATGGGGTCAACGGCGGCCAAAGCGACAGCCCCACAATGACGCAGGTCGTGAGCAAGTACATTCGACGATCAAGCCCCGCTGAAATCGTCGAGGGCGGATTGCAAACGCTCGAGCCCTGCCCGCGTCATTTCCGGCTCTCCACCCAGGCCAATCCGAAAGTGCTGTGGCATATCGAAGTATGCGCCGGGGACGACGCTGGTGTCGTATTTCGAACGAAGCAGGCTGTAGAACTCGTCTGCATTGCCTGATCGCAGCCTTGGAAAAATGATGGTTCCGAACTCGGGCAGGAAGAAGTCGATATGCTGGCTCGCCGCTAAGAATCCGTGCAGCGCATAGCGATTTGCGCTCAGCAGATCCTTGGCGCGAGCGGCGATTTTGTCGAGATGATCGAACGCGATCACGCTTAGCAAGTCCGCGGGATGAGCGGGCGTTGCCCCGTACAGGTCATTGATCAGCCACATGCGCTTCGCCAGCTGGGGAGAGGCCAGCACCCACCCGCAGCGCACACCGCTTAGTCCGAAAGCCTTGGTCAGGCTGCTGGTCACGAGGAACTGCTCGCCGAGATGAAATGCCGTGGGAGGCCGCTGCTCGTAGAGAGCCTCCAGGTAAACCTCGTCGACTAATACTCGGGCGCCATGGGCCTTCGCGATCTCCCCGACGGCGCGCAGCGTATCTTCTTTCATTTGGGCGCCGGTCGGATTGTGCAGATTGGTCAGAACGACGAGCCGGGTGCGCGGCGTCAACTGCCGCTCCACTTCGCTGGGGTCGACAGCAAACTCGTTCTCCATGCGGCGCTCGAAGAAGCGAACATTCGCGCCCAGGTAGCGAGCCGTGGACACCAGCAACTCATAGGTCGGGTGCTCGATCAGTACGTCGTCGCCGGGATCGAAGGTGGCGGCCATCGCAAGGTGGTTGGCCATCGAGGTTCCCGCGGCTGCGACAATGCAATCTTCCGAAACTTTGTTATAGCGCGCCAGCCGCTCCTGCAACGGTGCGTAGCCGTAGATGGTTGGACCATTGATTTCCAGGTCTTCGATCCGCACAGGTAGCTCGGAGAGCGGATAGCTAACGATGCCGCTGGTGGCCAAGTTGTAGGTCGCCTCAGAACGCAGTTTGGCGAACTGCATGTACGGCGAATTCATGTGCGAACGAGAGGTCATGCGATTTCCCTGCCCTGCTGTTTCTTGCGCGAGGCCCAGATTGCATAGACTGGCAGGCCCAGTAAAAGAATGGCCAGGCCGACCAATGTATTTTCCGGATAGCGGTAGATTGTATTGCCAACCACCAGCCAGCATACCGCGACGAAGATCGCGGTTGTCAGCGGATGGCCTGGGACACGATACCCGGCCTGCATCACCGCAATTCCGCTGCCCCGCATTTCGGCCCGTCTTCGGAATACAAAGAGCGACGCTCCGGTCAGGCCGAAGAAGATGAAGTCCATCGACACGACGTAGTTCAGGATCTTCTCGTAGCTGCCGGAGAGGGCGATGACGATGGTCCACACGCTCTGCAAAACGATTGCAACCACGGGGACGTGCGTCTTCGCGGACAATTTTGCGACTTCGCGAAAGAACAGGCCGTCGCTGGCCATAGCGAAATAGACACGCGGCGCCGTCAGCACCGATTGGCTGAGGAAGCCTAGAGTCGAGACCGCGATACCGAGGGCGATGAGTTGAGCACCCCGCTCTCCCATGGTGGCGCGCATGACGGCGCTAGCTGGAACGGTGGTCGCCGCCAGGCCGGTTGCGCCCAGAGCGCGCAGACAAACGAAGTTCACGCCGAGGTACAGGACGATCACTCCCGCCACGCCGAGAATGAGCGCCCTCGTAAGGTTTCTGCGCGGATCCTTGATCTCAGCGGCCACGAAGTTTGCCGTCTGCCATCCGCCGAAGGCAAAGAGCACGGGGACCATGGCCGCGCCCAGCGCCGTCAGAAGATCGAGCGACGGGGCACGGTCGAGGACGGGACGCGCGATCGGCTGAGGAGCGCGCACCAGAAACAGTCCAGCGAAGACCAAGGTAGCGATGGCGCCGATCTTCAAGATCATCAGGAGGCTCTGCACCCGCGTGCCCAGCTTCACGCCGAGGCAATTGATCAGCGTCAGGAGGCTGAGGGTGACAACGGCGACGACGCGTTCGGAAACCGGCCAGCCCGTCAACTCCAGCAGATAACGCGCAAAGGTAATGGTGACGGCGGCCATGCCTCCGGTCTGAATCACCAGCAACAGCACCCATCCGTAGAGGAATCCGACTGCAGGATGAAAGGCCTCGCGAAGGTAGGCGTACTGGCCGCCGACATCGGGCATGAGTGCAGCCAGTTCCGCATAAATGAAGGCGCCGATCATGGCGACTACGCCACCCACCGCCCACACCGCGAGGATGAGTAGCGGCGTGTGCACCTGTTGCGCAACTACGTATGGGTTGATGAATATGCCTGCGCCAACAATACCGCCCATCACCAGCATGGTGGCGTCGAAGAGACCGATCTGCCGCAACAGACCCTGGGCGTGTTCTGAGGACGCAGTCGCGTCGGGTTTCACGTGCGAACTCAGGGTGGGCTTCATTTAGCAGCGCAGGAAAGTCGCCAGCCAGCCTCGCAATAGTAGTCGTACGCCCAGGCCTGCTTTAAAGCAACCAACAGTAATGCCTTCTCGAACCTCCCGCCGATTGCCTATGGTGCATTGAGCTCCAGATCCTTAATCGGCAGGTCCCAATGGGCATCGAGGATCTCAAAGCGCCGCTGCTCTTCCTTCTCATAGGTTGCTTGGTCGGGATACATCTGGCGGATGAGCGCCTTCTCGTCGAAACCGCTGTCGTTGGCCGTAATGGCGTTCTTGAAGACGATGGTCACGCGGTAGTCCCATCGCCCGTCTTCCGTGGTGTGATAGCGCGGCGTTACGGCACTCACGCTGAGAAAGCGGCCCATCTCCACCTGCTTCTTCAGGAGAGGGTAGTGGTTCTTCTTAAAGAGCGTGATGAATTCCTCCGCATGTCCCCACTTCACTTTGTAGTAATACTCGATCACGAAAGGTTTGTCCGCAGCAGCGGTGGCCGAAGACTGCTGAGCGTTCGCCTGACCAGCCGATGTCATCGCCAAGAAAACTCCTGCAATAACCACGAATGATAAGCCCTTATTCCAGCCGGAATACATCTTTGTCTCCTGAAACGTGGATTGCTGCTGATAGTAACAGTAGGGCCAGGTGGTCTATCCGGGACGGCGTGCCCTGGATCGGAATTTGCCGCAAGGCACCCAGCGCGGGCTACCGGTTGGCACCGGCCAGCCACGCGGGCAGTGCGCAGGCAAAGGACTAAGACTGCATCTCCGCGAACCACTAGGTGGCGCTGTTGGGCAATTGGTCGCTCACTTCGCAGGTCAACGGTTTGCCGTCGGCTGCGGCGGTGATGCAGACGCACGCGGCGACAGGCTGCATACTCACATCGTGTCCGGCGACAATAGCGCGCCTGCGCGTGCACCGCAGGATCGTGGCCAAGACGCGGACCGTGTTGGTCTTGCCTTTGCGATACACATGGCGAAGTTGTTCCATACGGATGGCGTCCCCAGGCATCGAACGATAATAATGCACCGCGGGTGTGAAATGATGGTGCCATTCAGCGGAGGTCATCGTGGTTGAAGCCAAAGCAATTTGGACTGATAAAGATCGTTTCATCGGAGAAGCTAGCAGCGGCCACGCACTGGTCGTCGACGCTGGTCAGGTGAAGACTGCCTGTACGCCGTTAGAACTGACGCTGATCGGGTTGTGCGCCTGCACCGCCAGCGACGTGGTGGGAATCCTGCGCAAGAAGCGGGAGAAATTTACTAGCCTGGAAGTGCATGCCGAAGCGGAGCGGGCGAACGATTTCCCCAAGGTCTTTACCAGCATCAAGCTGGTCTACCGGGTCGGTGGCGAGGTCACGCCGAAGGCGGTCGAGGACGCGGTGCGCCTGTCGAAGGAGAAATACTGCTCCGTCTCGGCCATGCTGGAAAAGACCGCCAAGATCGAGTTCGTCATCGAGTACGTTGGGCATCAGCAAGAGGACAAGCGGGTGTAGCGCGACGGTAGGGGCTTGACGTGCGGTGCGTCACAGGATCATGAGCTTTGCGTCACAGCGACTTGCGGCGCTCGCGGCAACAATATGAGTTGGCATCCCGCGGACTGGTTCCATCGTCCGTACTTTCAATGCGGGGGTATAATCCATGAGTTTATCTATGACTACCACACAGTCAGAGTTGCGTCTGGCCCGGAGGATGTCGCGGCTGGGTACGGAGACGGCGTTCGAGGTTCTGGTTCGGGCGCGGGCCCTGGAAGCACAGGGCAAGCACATCGTTCACCTCGAAATTGGCGAGCCTGATTTCGACACTCCCGGCAACATCGTGGAAGCCGCTGTTAACGCCCTGCATCGCGGCTACACCCACTACGGACCTTCGGCGGGTCTGCCCGATTTGCGACAGGCGATCGCCGAGGACGTTGCCAGGTCGCGCGGCATCGAAGTGAGCGCCGACGAAGTGGTGGTCGTGCCTGGCGGAAAGCCCATCATCTTTTTCACTATGCTGGCGCTGGTCGAAGAGGGCGACGAAGTCATTTACCCGAACCCCGGCTTTCCCATCTACGAGTCAATGATCCACTTCCTGGGCGCAAAGGCGGTTCCAATCCCTCTGCGCGAGGAGCGCGATTTTCGTCTCGATGTGACCGAACTGAAGACACTGATCAATGACCGCACCAAGCTGATTATCCTCAACTCGCCGCAGAATCCAACGGGCGGAGTATTGACCAAAGAGGATATTTTCGGCATTGCCGACGCGATCGGCGACCGCGACATCATGGTGATGAGCGACGAAATCTACGGGCGCCTGCTGTTCGAAGGCGAGCATTACAGCATCGCCGCCGTCGCAGGCATGAAAGACCGCACCATTATCCTGGACGGCTTCTCCAAGACCTACGCCATGACAGGATGGCGCATGGGCTATGGCGTCATGCGCCAGGATCTCGCAGTACACATTGCGCGGCTGATGACGAACTCGAATTCCTGCACCGCGACGTTCACGCAGATGGCCGGTATCGAAGCCCTGCGCGGCGACCAGAGCGACGCCGTACACATGAACCAGGAATTCAGGAAGCGTCGCGACGTGTTTGTGAAGGGCATCAACCAGATCAAGGGCTTCTCATGCCGCCTGCCAAAGGGCGCATTCTACACGTTCCCCAATGTTAAGCAGACGGGCTGGGCATCGAAGAAGCTGGCCGACGCACTGCTCGAGGAGGCGGGCGTTGCGGCGTTGTCTGGTACGGCATTTGGCGCGTTCGGAGAAGGCTATCTCCGGTTCAGCGTGGCCAACTCGATCGACAACATCAATCTGGCGCTGGACCGCATCGATCAATGGACCAAGAAACATTTGTAATAGGATGATAGGCGTTGGCTCAGGGCCCGCGGCAAAGCGGGCCTTTTTCCTGCGTTGTACTATCGCAAGAACCGCGCGTGGAGCGCGGCCCGGCGGAGCAGTATCCTGCAGAACGGAAAGAGGTGTTCATGGTAGAGAAGCATTTCCGCGTCTTCGCGACCGCCGATATCGGCGACGCTGCCTTCCAACGCCTGCGCGACCGCGGCTACGAGGTCGAAGTCTATCCCGATCCGCAGCCTCCGCCGAAGAAACTGATCATCGAGAAGGTGCGCAGCGGAATTGACGGCCTTATCACCACACTTCGCGACCCGATCGACGCCGAGGTCTTCGAGGCGGGCAAGGGAACGCTGAAGTGCGTGGCACAGTACGCCGTCGGTTTCGACAACATCAATCGCGCCGACGCGAACAGATACAAGGTGCCGTTCACGAATACGGCTGACGTGCTGACCGAGGCGACGGCGGAGTTTGCCTTCTTTGCCCTGGCAACTCTGGTTCGCAAGTTGTGGCCTGCCGAACTGCTGGTGCGGAACAATGTGTGGGGTTCCTGGCATCCGTACTTGCCGTTTCTCGGCGACGAGATGACCGGCAAGACGATCGCCATTATAGGAACCGGACGCATCGGGCAGGCCGTCATCAAGAAGTGCGTCGGCTTCGACATGAACATCCTCTGCTACGAGCCGCTGGGGCCGAATGCGAAGTTCGCGGCCGCCATCCAGGAAGAGATGGACCTGCGTCACCGGCACGGTCTGCAAAGCGAGCGCACCGCCATCAGCTACGTTTCGCTGGCGGAAGCGCTGAGCCAGGCCGATTTTGTCAGCATTCACGTTCCGCTGCTGCGGGAAGGCGAGAGCGCTACGCCCACCTATCACGTGATCAACCAGCAGACGCTGCGGACGATGAAGCCCACGGCTTACATCGTAAACACCTCGCGCGGTCCGGTGATCGACGAGGCGGCCCTGGCGCGCGCGCTGAAAGAGAACTGGATCGCCGGGGCGGCGCTCGACGTATACGAAACCGAGCCCCTGCCGGCCGACTCACCGTTGCGCGACCCCGCAATCGAAGATCGCTGCCGGCTGTTTCCGCATTTTGCCAGCGCCGCGCGCATTACCCGGCTATCGCTGGACCCGAACCGAGGGATGGCTGGCCGCTGTGTGCAAGGCCTGATCGACGTGCTGGAAGGGAACTACGGAGGCGACATCAGCCAGATGCCGTATGTCGTCAACAAAGAGGCCTTTCGCTGACGTGGCGTTTGTCCCTGGCGGAAGGCTTGGCGTCCCGCTCATCCAGATGAAGCAGCAACCAAAGACGCCTGATCACTTCAGTCGTTGTTGGGCATCGAACGATGGCGGAGAGGGAGGGATTTGAACCCCCGATACCCTTTCAGGTATGGCCGCTTTCGAGGCGGCTCGTTTCAACCACTCACGCACCTCTCCGCGCGCGGTTGCATCTGGCCGGAGTTGCCAGCGCTCCTAGTTTAGCAAATCGAATCGAGTGTCGCGATTTTGGCTGGTGCTGTCGCTTGTGACGTGCAGCCGTACATGCTCTCAGCCGACTTCGGCCTTGCGCTTTTCGCGGAAGAAGGTTTGCAGCAGGTCCATGCACTGCGCCGCCAACACGCCGAAGGTCACATCGACCCGGTGGTTGAGCTTGGCATGGTTGAGCACCTGGGTGACCGAGTGCACCGCCCCGGCCTTGGGGTCTTCCGCGCCGTAAACCAGCCGGCGGATGCGCGCGTGGGTGATGGCTCCGGCACACATCGCGCAGGGCTCGACCGTGACGTAGAGCTCGCAGTCCAGCAAGCGGTAGTTGCTGAGGGCAAATCCCGCCTCCCGCAGAGCGATGATCTCGGCATGGGCCGTGGGATCGTTCGAGGTAATGGGGCGATTGCAGCCGCGGGCAATGACTGTCCCGTTGCGCACCACCACGGCTCCGACCGGCACCTCGCCCAGCGCGAGTGCCCGCTGCGCCTCGCGCAGCGCCTCCTGCATGAAGAGTTCGTCGGACTGGGACATGAAGGGGAAGGGTAAATCAGCCGCTAGCAAGTAGCAACGAAGAAGCTGTTAACGAAGAAGCTGTTAGCCGCCGGCCGCCAGCTACCAGCTAAGGAAGGCGGTTTATCTCAATCTGGGTTATGGTGCCACCACTGCCGGTGGGGACAAAGAGCGAGAGGCGAAGGGCGAATCACCAATTGCTAACTGCTAAATCGCTCCTCCTACTCCTGCCTCAGCATGATGCGCTCGATCCTGCTGGCGCGGCCGGTTAATGCGTCGCAGTCGATCAGGGCAGCGCACAGGCGAACATCACCGGACGCGGCTTCGAAGCGTGCCGGCATATTGGTCAGGAAGCGCTGCACGATCATCTCTTTCTGCACGCCGATGACGCTCTCGTAGGGGCCGGTCATGCCCACGTCGGTCTGCAACGCGGTGCCATTGGTGAGCACCCGCTCGTCGGCGGTAGGCACGTGGGTGTGCGTGCCCAGCACGGCCGTTACCCTTCCGTCGAGATACCAGCCGATCGCAACCTTTTCCGACGTAGCTTCGGCGTGCATATCCACCAGGATGACCTTGGCGGTGATGCGCTTCAGCAGTTCGTCGGCCACGCGGAACGGATCGTCGTTGTTGCCCATGAAAACGCGGCCCTGAAGATTGATGACGGCGTAATCGACACCTTCGCTGGTGCGACCCTGATACCAACCGAAGCCGGGTGAGCCGGCCGGATAGTTCGCTGGACGAAGCAGGCGACGCGCCAGCGAGGTCTCGTTCCCGTTGGCCGAGTTCAGGTAGTCGATGATCTCCCGCTTGTCCCAGACATGGTTGCCGGTGGTGATGACGGCGATGCCGAGCTCGAAGAGTTCCTCTGCGATCTGCGGAGTGATGCCGAAGCCTCCGGCAGCGTTTTCGCCGTTGGCGATGGTAAGGTCGACGCCGTACTGCTTTTGCAGTTCGGGCAGCCGCTCGTGAACGATGGTACGGCCGGGGCGCCCGAAAATGTCGCCTACGAAGAGAATGCGCAACCCGCTGGACTCCTTGTTATTTGTGCTGAAACTTCGATGGTAGCACGCAAGTGTGCGGCTGGCCGCTAAGGCGCGAGCTCGGCGGTGCGGAGGAAGTCGTAGTTGCCCGAGGGATTCAGCTCGATGCCTCGCACCCGGTTGGTGTGCACTACCACATTGTCGTAGTACCACAGGTTAATGTAGGGCAGGTCTAGCGCCACGATCTCCTGAATCTCGTCGTAGATGAGCTTCCTTTTCTCCCGGTCTAGGGTGGCGCGGCCTTGCAGAATCAACTCATCGACCCGCGGGTTCGAGTAGTAAGTGCGGTTGGCCCGCTTGGGCGCAAAGCTGGCGGTCGAGAAAACATAGTCGAAGATATCGGGATCGAGGTTCCCGCCCACCCATCGCAGCGAATGAACCTGGTAAGCGCCCTTGGTAATGTCGGAGAAAAAAGTAGCGAACTCGAAGCTGCGGATGTCGAGCGCGATGCCCACCTGGCGCAGTTGCTGTTGCAAGACCGCGGCAAGCAGGCGCGTCGACTCTTCGGTCGAAGTCTTCATCGTGATGTGGAAGCGCACGCCGTTGGTTTCGCGATAGCCGGCCTCGTCCAGGATCTGCCGCGCGCGTTGCGGATCGTAAGGGTATTTCGCCACATTGGCATCGTAGGCCCAGTGCTGCGGCGGCAAAATGCTGTACGCCGGACGCGCCTGGTCGCGCCACAGGTAATGAATGATGGGCTCGACATCGATCGCATACGCCAGCGCGTGCCGGACGCGAACATCCCGCAAGATCGGGTCACGCAGGTTGAGCGCCAGGTAGGCGTAAATGGTTCCGGGCGCCTCCATCACGGTGAGCCCGGCATCGGACTTGAGCGCGACCACGGTGTCGGGAGTAAGGGCGTTGCTGGCCACGTCAGCACTGCGCTTGCGCAACTCGAGCGCGCGTGTCGTCGCGTCGGGAATGACCTTGAACTGTACTCGCTGCAGCTTGGGAGGCATAGTCCAATAGTCCGGGTTGCGCTCGACAATGACCTCTTTGTCCTGCTGCGCGCTGACAAAACGAAACGGGCCGGAGCCGATGGGATTGCGATTGAAATCTTCTCCGCTGCCGTAGGGCACGATGCCAATCGCGCCGTCGGAAAGATTCCACAGCAAGGAAGACAGAGGTTCCTTCAGATGGAAGATTACGGTGTAGTCATCTGGCGCATCAACGTGGTCGATCGGCGCATAGGTGCTTGTCTTTGAACTGCGAATCTTGCCGCTAAGCAGCGAATCGAAGGTCCACTTCACGTCGCGCGCAGTCAGCGCCTGGCCATTGTGAAATCGCACGCCACGATGCAGGTGAAAGATATACGTCTGCGGATCGGGGGTTTCCCAGCTTTCCGCCAGCCAGGGCTTCAGTTCGAAGTGTTCGTCGCGGCGCACCAGCGAATCGAACAGAAGCTCGTCGATGCGCTCGGACTGCGCATCGATGCCAACCCGCGGGTCGAGATTCGTAGGACTGCTCTCGATGATCATCACCAGCGTGTGCGGATCGGGCTTGCGGGAGCACGAGGTCGCCAGCAGCAGGACGAGTAGCACGCGAGAGCAATCGACGAAGATAAAGGGTCCTTCGACTGCGCTCGGTTGCCCGGGCGACCTCGCTTCGCTCAAGATGACAGGGCGGGATGAGGTTCGTTGGGACAATAGGGGTCCCTCGACTTCGCTCGGGATGACAAGTCGTTTGGGGTTGCGGCCGCAGGCTTCTAGGCATAGCTGATCTTGCCCAGAATCGCCGGGCGCTTTGCGCCGGTGGCCGATGGAATGTTCGACGGGGTGCGCCGCCATGTCTGGTATGCCAGCAAGGCAAAGGCCACCGCCTCCTTGGCTTCGGAAGGCAGGCCGAAGTCGTCGCTGGTCCGCACGCGCATCTTCCAAGGCGCAAGCTCCTCGCGGATCATCG
Source organism: uncultured Acidobacteriaceae bacterium (assembly GCA_963798275.1). Lineage (GTDB taxonomy): Bacteria > Acidobacteriota > Terriglobia > Terriglobales > Acidobacteriaceae > CAWCTB01. The sequence continues at coordinate 130,016 of CAWCTB010000021.1, read as the reverse complement.
CCATGAGCGTCGCGTTCTTCGTGCCTCCCCCGGAGACGACGAATTCGCGAAACTGCGTGGGCCGTCGCGTATTCGTCGCATCGAACTCTTCGTCGAGTGGCAACACGAACGCGCGCACCGCTTTCCCGATCGATCGCGCGGTTAGCGCCGTGGCCGTAGCGATCACGTCATGCTTCTCACGTCGCGCGCACAGGCGGAGGAATTCGCCCACGAATTCGCGGCCAAACTGCTCGCGTCCCGTTGTCTTCGGAGGCTTCTGACGGAAGAACGGATGCCGCATGAGTTGTTGCAGCACGGCCTCGATGGGATCGCCCCGCCTAGCGAGACGGCCATTGCGATCGAAGGGCAGCTGGAAGAGTCGCGCGGCAACGGCGTCGATCACCATATTGCCCGGGCCGGTGTCGAAGGCGACCACGTCCTCGGGCGTGGCACGCGGCGGAATCGCCGTGAGATTGCCGATGCCGCCTATGTTTTGCACGATGCGTCCGAAGCGGCGATGCCGGTAGAGCACGTAATCGAGGAAGGGAACCAGCGGCGCGCCCTTTCCGCCTGCAGCCATGTCCGCCGGACGGAAATCGGAAACCACCGGAATGCCCAACTTCGCCGCGATCATCGCGCCTTCGCCGGTTTGCCATGTGCAGGCGATGCGCTGGCCGAGGTAAGGCCCGCGAGTGCCCTGGTGATAGAGGGTCTGGCCGTGACAGCCAACCAGCTCACACTCCAGGCGCGCTCGTCGCTGCGCCGCTTTCACCGCGTTGGCGTAAAGGTCTCCGAGCGTGAAGTTGAGCCGCGCCATATCGGCGACGCTGGCGTGGGCGTTCATGGTGTCGAGGATTGTCTGCCGAACCTGAGGCGGATAAGGAAAATCGTAGTGTGCCAGCAGCTCGAGCCGCGAGCGGAAGCCGCGTCCCTGGATCCGCACCAGGGCGACATCGATGCCGTCGGCAGAGGTGCCGCTCATGACCCCGGCGACAATCATTGTCCGCCCGCCTCGTGAGCCGCCCGCGTGGTCAGGCGCACTTCTTCGCTGAACTCCCACACGCGGCGCCGCAATTTTTCCACCGTCTTCGGCGTTGGCGCGGACGAAGGACGCGACCTTCAGTTCGCGGCGACTTCTTCTTGAACTTCAGCACCTGCGAAGCCTTCTCAGCGACGAGCCTGGCGAACCTCCTGTCTTTCTCCGCCTCCGCGTAGACCGCTTCGAAGGCGCGCCAGACGCTCTCTTCTTTTTGGCACACTAGCATGATGTCGGCCCCGGCGCGGAGCGTTCCGACTGCGGCTGCCTCGATCGAAGCCCCCGAGAGCACCCCGCCCATATCAAGATCGTCGGAAACGATGAGTCCGCGATAGCCGATCTTCTTACGCAGGATATCGGAAATCCACTTCTTCGAAAGCGATGCGGGCGCGGTGTCGCCGGTAACGGCCGGATACGACACATGCGCCACCATGACGAATGGCAAGTCGCGCCGCAGTTTGCGATAGGGAAGCAGGTCTTCCTTCCACAGGGCCTTCCAGGGTTTGTCGATCGAAGGCAGGCCAACATGGCTGTCGAGATTGGCCTCGCCCAGTCCAGGGAAATGTTTGCCGCAACCAAGCACCTTGGCATCGCGCAGACCGCGCAGAAACTCACGCGCGAAGCGGATAGTCTCTTCCGGATCGCCTGAAGCCGTGCGCGAACCGAGCACCTTAGCCGAGACCTCGCGACTAAGGTCGACACTGGGCGCGAAGTCGGTATTGAATCCCAGGGAGCGCATCTCGTCGCCGATGAGCCTGCCATGCTTGCGAAAGAGTTTCGCAGAACCGGTGGCCGCCACATCCGCTACCGGGGAGATGGGCGCGATGATGTCGCGCAGCCGGTCGACGGTGCCGCCCTCCATGTCGGCGCAGAGGAACATCGGCGTGGGAACCGTCTTCCGCGCGTCGCGCAACAGCGCGTGTACCTGCGCGGCCTCGACGATGTTGCGCCGGAAAAGTATGACGCCTGCCGGGCTGATGGTTCCGAGCATGGACCGCAGGCGGGCCGAGACAGACACGCCCGTCGAAGCCCATGATCATCAACTGACCGACTTGTTGGCGAAGCTCGAGTGCGCTTCTTGAGGGCATAAAGGTGAACAGGGAAGTGTATCGCGGCGCGAGAGCCTGCCATCAGGTACGCAATGTGGTTCGCCTCAGTCGATCTGCCGCTTCAGTTCGTGCAGCAGGTTCAGAGCGTCCAGCGGGCTGATGCTGTTCAGGTCGGTCCCCTTGATGCGGTCTACGATCTTCTGTGATAGCGGAGTAAAGATCGTCAGTTGCATCGGACCTTCGCTCGTTTGGCCCTCAGCGGCAAGGTGCTTCACTGCATTCAGTTCGGCATTCTCATGTTCGGATAACACTTCACGGGCACGCACGATCACCTCCGATGGCAGGCCCGCGAGCTTGGCCACCTCGATGCCGTAGCTCTTGTCAGCGGACGCCTTCTTCCACCTTGCGCAGAAACACGATGCCTCCGCCGCTCTCTTTGACGGACACGTGATAGTTCTTCACGCCGCTGAGCCGGTCGGCGAGCTCGGTCAGTTCGTGATAGTGGGTCGCAAACAGAGTCTTGGCGCGGGTATGGGCGTGGATGTATTCGATGGCCGCCCATGCGATTGCCAGCCCGTCGTAGGTCGAGGTGCCGCGCCCGACTTCGTCGAGCAGAATCAGCGAGCGTGGCGTGGCGGTGTTCAGGATGGCCGCCGTCTCGGTCATCTCGACCATGAAGGTCGAGCGGCCTCGCGCCAGGTTGTCGCTGGCGCCGATGCGGGTGAAGATGCGGTCCACCACGCCGAGCCGCGCCGAACGCGCGGGAACGAACGATCCCATTTGCGCCATCAGCGCTATCAGTGCGGCTTGCCGCAGGTAGGTGGACTTGCCGCCCATGTTGGGACCGGTAATCACCAGCACGGAATGGGTAGTGCCGTTCAGATACAGGTCGTTGGGCACGAACCGATCGGCGGTGATGCCAATGTCCTGCTGCTCGATGACGGGATGCCGTCCCTCGACGATCTCGACGTCGTTGCTGTCGTCGAAACGCGGGCGGCAGTAGTTGCGGTTGGCGGCCAGGGTCGCGAACGCGGCGAGCGCATCGATCTCGGCCAGAGCCAGCGCGGTCTGCCGGATGCGCCGCGCCTCGGCGGCGATGGTGGAGCGAAGTTCCGTGAACAGGCGACGCTCGATCTCCACCATCTTCTCTTGCGCGTCCAGCACCTTCGATTCGTGCTCCTTCAGCTCAGGAGTGGTGAACCGCTCGGCATTCACCAGCGTCTGCTTGCGGTCGTAGTCGGGGGGCGCGAGGTGCTGGTTGGCCTTGGAGATTTCGATGTAGTAGCCGAAAACGGAATTGAACTTCACCTTGAGCGAACCGATCCCGGTGCGCTGCCGCTCGCGCTGCTCGATTTGCGCGATGTACTGCTTGCTGTTGCGGCTGAGGTCGCGAAGCTCATCCAGCCCAGCGTCGACTCCGGCGCGAATCACGCCTCCCTCGGTCAAGGTCAGGGGCGGCTCGTCTTCGATGGCCGAGAGAACGCGCGTGCGCACGTCGGCCAGTTCGTCGCACTGGGCGTGCAGTTTCTGCAGACGTTCGGCGGGGACGCGGGCCAAGGTTTCGCGAATGCCAGGCAGCCGGCCGAACGACAACGCCAGCGCCAGCAGATCGCGCGGATTCGCGCTTTCCAGGGTCACGCGGCTGAGCAGACGCTCCAGATCCATGATGCCTTCCATGGCGCGCCGCAGTTCCTCGCGTCCAACCAGGTCGGCCACCATCGATTCGACTGCGTCGAGGCGCGCATTGATTTCCGCCAGATCGATGGACGGCCGCAACATCCATGAGCGCAGCAACCGCTTGCCCATAGGGGTCACAGTGCAATCGAGGCAACGGAAGAGCGTGACACTGTCGCCGGTGCCGGAGAACAGTGGCTCGATCAACTCGAGATTGCGTACGGTCACGGCGTCGAGCACCAGGCAGTTCTGCCGTTCGTAGTAGCCGATGCGGTCAACGTGATGCAGCGAGCCTCGCTGCGTGGTGCGCACGTAGTGCAGGATGGCTCCGGCGGCCGTCGCCGCGGCCGATCGATTGGCCAGTCCGAACCCCTCCAGCGACAGCACGCCAAAATGATTCTCGACCAGCGGGATGGCATAGTCGGGAGAGAAAACCCAGTCGTCGAGCGGAGTCTCAGCCCAACTGGCATTTTCCAGCGATGTCATGCGGGGCGCAGCCGAGGCCTGGGGAGCCGTCGCATATTGCCGCGGCTGATCGAACAGCGGCAGTGACGAAGCGAACAACACCTCACGCGGACGCAAGACCAGCAGCTCTTCGCGCACCCGGCGCTCAGCATCGGGACCGCGAAACTCGGTGGCGCGAAATTCTCCCGTGGACAGGTCGAGCGCGGCGAAACCGACTTCGTCCCGCACACAGGCCACACAGGCCAGGAAGTTGTTCTCCTCCGATTGCAGTTGCGAGTCAGCCGCCGTACCCGGTGTGACCACCCGTGTGACTTCGCGCTTTACGATCTTTTTGGTGTAGCGGGGGTCTTCCATCTGCTCGCAGATCGCGACTTTGAATCCCTTGCGTATCAGCCGAGCGATGTAGTTCTCGGCAGAATGGTAGGGCACGCCGCACATGGGCACAGCAATGCCTTTCTCTTTGTTGCGCGAGGTTAACGTGATCTGCAGTTCGCGGGCGGCGACGACGGCATCCTCAAAGAAGAGCTCGTAGAAGTCTCCCAGCCGGAAAAACAACAGCGCGTTGGGATGTTCTTTCTTGATCGCGGCGTATTGCCGCATCAAAGGAGTGGACGGCTCAGTCATTGCTGGAATTGCGCGGATTATAACACCCGCTAATAGGCTCGCCTTCACGCGCAGCGCCTGCGCCGAGTGGTAAACTGCGACGTTCTTTTGAGGATTGATCCATGGCCAAAATTACTTATCTGGAATGTAGCAAGTGCCACGAAAAATTGCCGGCAAATGAGCCCCAGAATGTTTGCCCAAAGGACGGCGGCCCACTCTACGTGCGCTACGACCTGGAAAAAGTGCGGGGGGACAACACTGCGCGCGACCGCGTCACCGGCGGTCCCAAAACCATGTGGCGCTACGCGGCGGTGCTGCCCGATCCCGAACCCGTGAGCCTGGGGGAAGGCCTGACGCCGATGTTGCCGAGCCGGGTGTACTCCAACTTGCTCATCAAGGATGAAGGGCTGAATCCCACGGGCTCCTTCAAAGCGCGCGGCATGAGCGCGGCGGTGACCATGGCGCGGTACTACGGACTGAAAAAGCTCGCGACACCCTCGGCGGGAAACGCCGGTGGTGCTCTCGCGCTGTACGCGGCAGCGGCCGGCATCGAAGCACATATCTTCATGCCTAAAGATGTTCCCATCGCCAACCGCATCGAAGTTGAAGCCAGCGGCGCGCACCTTACGCTGGTCGATGGATTGATCAGTGACTGTGGTCGCATGGTCGCCGAGCACAAGGACGAAGAAGGCTGGTTCGACATGTCCACGCTCAAGGAGCCGTTTCGCGTCGAGGGCAAGAAGACTATGGGCTACGAGGTGGCCGAGCAGTTGGGCTGGAAGCTACCCGCAGCGATTCTCTATCCCACTGGCGGAGGCGTCGGCCTCATCGGCATGTGGAAGGCCTTCGAGGAGATGGAAGAAATCGGGTGGATTTCCAAGGGAAAGCGTCCCAAGATGATTTCCGTGCAATCAGATGGTTGTGCCCCCATCCCTAAAGCATTCGATGAGGGAAAATCAGTGTCCGAAATGTGGCCCCATGCGCAGACCCTCGCCGCGGGATTGCGCGTCCCCAAGGCCTACGGCGACTTCATCATCCTCGACATCTTGCGCCAAAGCGAAGGCACCGCAGTGGCGGTCAGCGACGACGAAATCATGCAAGGCGTGAAGGACCTGGCAACGTCGGAGGGGATCTTCGCTGCTCCCGAAGGCGGCGCCGCGCTGGCCGCCTACAAGCGGCTGCTCAAAGACGGTTTCCTCAGCGAGAGGGACCCGGTGGTGCTGTTCAACACCGGCTCAGGCTATAAGTACCTTGACACAATGGCGAACTACTGGGGCATGGAAGCGTTCGCGGCCGCGCCGAAGTTGCCGCCCTCGCGCAACATGGGCGGCATCATTGCGCCCCAGTAGCATCGCGCGCTGAGTGTCAGCAGAGTAGCTTCGCGTTGTTTTGTAACTCGAGGTTGCTTTGCAAGGGCGCGGCTTGAAGCCGTGCCGCAAAGTTGCAGGTTTGAGGCAGGTTTTTAGCCGCTGAGGTGACGACCTCCGCTGTAACCCGAACTGCTGGACACCTTGCTGCTGTGACGCAGAGTGTGACCACTTCCCTGAATTGGCGAGCTATGTCTGGAGACTTCATTCGTCGGCGGATATATCCGGTCTGTAATCTTGATCTCGCTCCTGCTTGCTTTGAGCGCTCCTCCGGTGCATGCGCAACAACGCTCCTATCTTGGCCTGGACCGCAACGCCTATCCCGGCGACTCCGCTATGCGAACGCTGAAGAGTTATTTCGCCTTCACCGGATACTGGCTCAACAATCCGCCTGGAGCTGCGAGCAACACTTGGCAGGGCAAACGGGCAGCGTTGCAGCAGTTGGGTTACGGATTTCTGCTGCTGTTCAACGGGCGCGAATACAAGGAACTCAAGGCCTCCGGCGATGCCGCCCGGGTGGGTAAGCGCGACGGCGAAACCGCGATCAAAGTGGCAACGAAAGAGGGCTTTCCCGTCCAGTCGATCCTCTTTCTCGACCAGGAGCAAGGCGGTCGCATGTTGCCCGAGCAGCGCGCCTACATTCACGCCTGGGTCGATACCGTGACAAGCGGCGGGTATCGCGCTGGAATCTACTGCTCCGGGATTCCGTTTCGCGAATCGAAGGGCATCTCGGTGGTGACGGCGAACGATATCCGCGACAATACGGGTGGGCGCGAGATCCACTTCTTCATCAGCAACGACGGGTGTGGGCCGGCCCCGGGCTGCGTCTATCCGAAGCCACCGCCGAACCCGGCGAGCAGCGGAGTGAAGTTTGCCGAAGTATGGCAGTACGCGCAATCGCCCCGCAGACCGGAGATGACGGCTGCGTGCCGTAAAACCTACGCCCCCGATGGCAACTGCTATCCTCCCGGAGTGGCGTCCAGCACCGGCTTGCACATCGACATTGACACCGCGACCTCCGCCGACCCGTCGAGCGCAAGAACGGAGCCGCTGCCCTGAGCAGCCATTGAATCTCGAATCACAATTCGGCGTCACCGATGCGCAGATTGAGCATGCCGCGGCGCTGCTGCGCGCGGGCAAACTGGTCGCGTTTCCGACCGAGACGGTGTATGGATTAGGAGCGAACGCTCTCGACGCCGATGCGGTCGCCCGCATATTCGAGGCCAAGGGGAGGCCGAATACCAGCCCGCTCATTGTGCATGTTAGCAGTGTGGAGTTGGTGAGCACCGTCGCGGCTGAATGGCCTGAGCGCGCGCAGATCCTGGCTGAACGATTCTGGCCGGGACCGCTGACGCTGGTCCTGCGGAAGCAGCCGGCCGTCCCGGACATCGTCACCGCCGGACTGCCCACGGTGGGTATTCGCGTGCCAGCGCACCCGCTCGCTCTCGAGTTATTGCGAAGGGCTCATATTCCCGTCGCCGCGCCCAGCGCCAACCGCTTCACCCAACTCTCGCCTACCACGGCCGACCATGTTCGCCGGAGTCTCGGTGATCGGGTCGACTTCATACTCGATGGCGGACCTTGCACGGTGGGCATTGAATCGACGGTGGTGTCTCTTGCAGGAGAATCACCAGTTCTCTTGCGTCCCGGCGGCGTCTCGCGCAGTGAGATCGAAGCACTGATCGGCCCGGTGCGCATCCAGAATGCGCCGACGCAAGCGGCGCATGCTTCGCCGGGCCAGCATCCCAGGCATTACAGTCCACGGACCGCCTTGCTCCTAGTTCGGGACGGAGCTGTGCCGGAGCAGGGACGCGGCGCCTATCTCCAGTTGCAACATCCGCCGTCTCGGCCGGTGCGAACGGTGCAGATGCCGCAGGATGCGAAAGCCTATGCGGCGCAACTCTATGCCACCCTGCACGATCTGGATGTAGAGAGCCTCGACTGGATCGCAGTCGAGACTCCGGAACCGTACGCCGATTGGGAGAGCGTGCTCGATCGCCTGAAAAGGGCGGCGGCTAAATGACCCACCGGCTTTTAGCCGGTGGTCATTTAGCCGCTGACATTATGTTGCAGACTTCTTAGAGCAAGTGGAGATCCCAAGGATTGTATAGAGAGGGCAGAGACCGGTCACGCCCGTCAGCATGGGGAGAAGGCCGATCCAACCCCAGGCAGTCTTTGGCCCAATGAAGACAAGGGAGAGGACAACGACACCGACAAGAACGCGGAGGACACGCTCGACGGGGTGTTCGGTAACGACTAGGAAATTCTTCATATCACCTCCGAACGGATGTTGCATATTGTTCATAATCTTGCGGCCTAACGGAAGAAGATAGCAAGCAAGAAGAGATAGCTGTTTTCGTCGCAGGAAGAGTTCCACAGGAGCACGCGACCTGGCTCCGTGAAACGAACCCAACGCGTCCGTGCCCGTCCGTGACTAGCGAGATGGAGCCTGAGCGGATTCCGGGGTGTAATTAGCGGGCAGCCGAAAGACTGTTCAATTGCTCCTGTAGGTTGCCTAAACGCTCGATCTCACTCTGCACCGCGCTGGTGCCAGCGGCCATCAGCTCTCGGGCTTTCGATAGTGCCTGCTCAGCCGAGAGGCTCACCTCGCGAAGCAACTTGCGCACGTCGGATTCAAGCCGCAAACGGCTCTCCACTACACGCTGTTCCACGTCGCCTTGAACGCGCGAGGCGTTGGTGTCCAGGAGGCGTTCCAGAAAGTTCAACGCATCATTCGTGAACCAGCGACCGACGTGGAGTACTCCCATCAGGGCATCAAGTAGGTACAACAGCGGCGAGGGCGGCTGCCCGATGGTGATCATGTCGTGAAAGAAGAAGCGGGAGCGCGTTCGAAAGCCGTGTTCTTCCTCCAATGATCGTGGCAAGTGCGAAATGTCGGCGCCCTCCTCCTCGCAAATTCGCCGCAGAAGACCGTTTACCAGATTCACGAAGCGCTGCGTGACCGCGCTGTAGATTTCCTCCGACTCTGTCTCCTCGGTATCCAACCACGGCCTAACATGACGTCGAGCGACTGCCTGGGCGGTCGCTGCGAGCTCGCGCCGCCTCGCCGGACCAAACCCGGTGGTAACCGCGCGGGCCTCGTGCTTGAACTCTTCTCGGGCGATGGGCAGAACCTGCTTCAGAAATTCCTTGCGGCGCGCCAGAAATGTCATGGAGAGCCGCATCTGCTCGGCGGAAAACAGCGCTCCCAGATCCCGCAGGGATTGCTCAGCCTGGTCCATGGTTTGTCTGAGCTTGACGATTCGTTGTTCTGAGTTAGCGATCGGTTCCGTTAACGCCCGGACGCGTTCATCGATCGAGCGCTGCAGCGAAGTCGAGAATCGGCGGATGCCGCGCTCGGCCGCCGAACGAGTCATGGCCTGCCCTGATTTACTGGCCAGTTGGCTGAGAGCTTCGATTAGCGTGTTCCAGTCGTCGGTGTGGGTAGCGTTGGTAAGCCGGTTGAGTGCGCTGACTTCGTAAACCTGTCCAATGGTTCGCTTAAGACGAGCTTCCACAACTCGGGTCGCGAAGGCCGACGCTTGTTGCCGTTCCTCGGTCGAGACACGGTCAATCTTGTTGAGGACGATGAGAATCTCGTCCACGTTGACCGCAACCGCTTCGATGAGTGCCAGCTCCTCTCCCGAGATCGGGGGATCTGCGCCGACCACCAGAATCGCCGCGTCAACCTGCGGGATAAAATCCTTAGTAGTTTCCGTGTTCCCGGAAAACACCGACCCAATCCCCGGTGTATCGACGAGACACATGCCACTGGCGAGCAACGCCGACGGAAGAAAGACCTCCACACCAGCGATATGTTTCGAGTTTTCCGGGTTCAATTCTTCTGAAACATATTGCGGAAGGTCGTCCGGAGGAATGGTTCGCCACTTTGCGCCGATAAGAACCCGCGCCGTCCGCTGGTTTCCATATCGGAGTACGGTGGGCACGGCGGTCACCGGCACCACCCCGGTGGGAAGTACCGGTTCAGCCACCAGCGCATCGAGCAGCGTGGATTTGCCTCGTTTGAATTGGCCAACGCAGGCGACGAAAAAGCGCCCCTCATTGATTCTTGCCACGAGTTGCCGCACGTCGGCGGCGACTGAACCTTCGCCCAGCTGCTCGGCTATTACAGCCAGGCGATCAAGTGCTTGCGCGTCGGGCGGCCGAGAGCGGGGTGCCTGGTCGGGAATCGGTCTATCTTCTACGTTTTGCATTAGTGGTTCGCTCAACCTGAGCCGACGCCTTGCATTATTCGCTGATCATCGCGATCTTGTAGTCAATGTAAAGCGGCGTGATCTTGATCTGGTTCCCGTGGGAGTATTTGGGATTCTTGGCCATGCAGATCATCCGCGACATTGCGCCAGGGTTCCCGTCACTGTACTCGACGACTTTATCCAGAAATTGCGGGAGATTGTCCGCGCCCAGGGCCTGTCTTTCCGCATACGCTTTCGCAAACAGACGGGCAGTCTCGGAATCGAAATTACGAACACCAAACTTCTCCGTTCGGTCCGGGAAAAGTGGCAGCACAAATCCCACGTCTTCCATGTGAGCGGAACGTGACACCGCGACCACCGGGACAGACCAGTTCAGCATCAGCTCCCGAATCGAGGCCGCCAGCGACTGCGATGGGCGCGTAAGGTGATCAAGAACGACAAGATACTTCGAGTTCCATAGTGCATCCCGCGTCAATCCTTTGATGGAGACGGCAGTCTTCGCCTGAAGAGACAACAAGCCGTTCGGGCACGCTTTGGTGAATACAGGATGGGCCGCCGCCAAGAGCAATCCCGCTAAATTCCAGTGCAGTGCTTGTGGTGTTGGATTCTGGGGGCTATATAAGATGTCCGGGAAGTCTGGCAATACCAAAGATAGAAGCAAGGTCTTGCCCACGCCTGTGGGGCCATGCAACAGGAACGACCGTCGGCCCGCTAAACGTTGGCGCAGTTGCTCGATCTCCTCGGCGCGATGAAAAATGGCTGACTGGGTGATTGCCGGAAGAGCGTTCATTCCGAACTTAGAGTTCGCTTTGGGCTCCGGCATCACGGCTGCGACCGTTGTCCTTCCTGATGTACATACTTAATTACTTCAACGTCGGACACAGCGATCAGGCCTTCGGCGACCATCTCGTCCAATGCTGGAATGAGGCGCTGAATGTTCTCTTCCGTGTCAATGATCTGAACCAGGATCGGGGCTTCCGACGAAAGATGGAAGAGGTGAGAACGCCGAATCATGGTGCTGGCGCCATAACCCTGAATACCGCGGTACACGGTTGCTCCGGCGATGTCGAGCTTACGGCATCGTTCCACAATTGCCCGGTACAACGGCTGCCCCTGCCATTCATCGTCTTCCCCGAAGTGAATGCGCAACATCTTGGCCTTGCCCTCGAGTTTCATTTTTTTGTCTCCTGCATCTCTGGGAGAGGCTGAGCGTGAGAGTACTTGATAACGTCAACGTCGGAGAGCACCACCAGGCCCTGCTTTATCATCTGGTCGAGCACAGGAAAAATGGCCCGGAGCTTTTCCTCGGTGTCTACGACTGTCAAGAGGATCGGGGCATCGTGCGACAGGTTCAGCGCCGAATCCTTGTGTGTGCGACGGTTGGCTCCGTATCCCAGAATTCCCCGGTAAACGGTCACGCCCGCAATATCATTCGCTCGCAGCGCCTGCACCAAAGCTTCATAGAGGGGCCTGTCATTCCACTTGTCATGTTCGCCGATCAGGATACGCATCATCTTGGCCCGCGACTGCAGCTTCGCTGCAGGCATATCGGGCGCTCGCTTTGCTCCGGGCGGTAGCGGCCGAATGACGGTCGTATCGTGCACCTCGATGAGGCCATGGCTCGCGATTTCCACCAGCTTTGGCAGGACTTCCTGCACCCGCTCCGGCGTTTCGATAAACTCGATCTTGATGGGCATCTGGTCGGATATATCAACCAGCCGGCTGGTATGCATTTTGTGGTCGGTTCCAAATCCCGCCATGCCTCGTGTGACAGTTGCATCGGATATGCCGCGGAAAAACAAATAGTCGAGAATCGCGGCGTAGCAGGCCATCCCGTGATACGTCTTCCCTTCGATTACGTAGACGGTCACTTTCTTAGCCGGTCCAGTGGTTAGCACTTGCCCTCCTAACGCGTGATGCCTCGCTGAGAAACCAGAAACTCCGCAATGTGGCCGAGAACGCCACCGGCGCCTTTCTCTCCTCTTCTTACTTTTACGTCGAATTCCACCAGTTGTCTGTTTAGCTCTTCCTGATTGCACGCGAGGATCTGCCGGATGACCCCACCTTCCGGCTCCGGAAGGCTTTTAATCAGCCTTCGGCCGTGGAAGAGACAGACAGTCCCATACTGGGTTACCCAGCGGCGAAAATTGTCGCGCTTCAGCTCCCGCGAATATTCCGCCAGCTTCTCGTCTTCATGTTCGCGGAGGGTTCTGCACCAATCACAGGAGTGCGATTCCATCGATTCGGACATTGGTTTGGCCGGGAAACCCTCGAGCATAGAGCGCAGGATCGGTACTGCATCGACGGCGGGAGAAGCGCCGACCAGCGACCAGGCGTGAAAATTGCAAAGCTCAGTCGCACCGTGACGCTGGGGAGCCTCGACCATTGCGTTCTGAAAAGCCCGCATCAGCGTGCAGACCGGGCACACACCGCGGGCGAGTGCCTGGATCATCGGGGCTGCAGGAGAAAGAGCGGCTTGGGGTCTCATACAAAAACTCTTCCCATTGCTGCTCCGGCCCATACAGCCAGAAAGCCCACAACCACGCTAAGAGTTATGTTCAGCAATCCGGTCGTGACTTGGCCGTCCTGAACGGCCCGCAGAGTCTCATATTCGAACGTCGAAAACGTCGTGTACGCACCGATAAATCCAATCGGAATTAGATACCGCCAATACGGGCTTGCCGTGGTCCTGGCAAGCACCGTTAGGACCAATCCGATCAAGAACGAGCCGGTCATGTTAATCACGAACGTGCCATACGGAAACCGAACTCCATAGCGGCTCCCGATGTAGTTGCCGACCACGTATCGGGCCACCGCACCGAGAAAACCACCGATCCCCACCACGACGTATTTCTGCAAAGTCTATAGTCCTCTCTATGTCAGTCATGTTTCAGGAAGCCATTGCTTCATTGTTGGTCGCTGGGACATCCGCGGCCAACATTCTTGTGAGCGTGCCAACATCGGACTTGATCCGCTCCGGATCGACCGTGGTTCGAGTACGGTCGAGGAGCAAGCGCTCCAACTGGGCACGGTAGCGGTTGGCAAAGCCGTCGAAGCGGCGTTCCAGCTCTGAGCCGGCGTCGCTCCCCCAGGAGTACAGCAAGCGAGAAAAGCTTTCCAGAGCCTGATTCAGGCTGCTCTCATAGGACTGGAGCCGGTGCTTCGCCGAAGTGACTCCAAACCATCGCCCAAAGCTTGCCCATACCGGCCGACCCGCGAAACTGTTCTGTCGATTCATATGGAAGACGGGCATTTCGGCGAGGACCTGGAAATCCTCCCCTCGAGGCGAATCGGTCGACCCCAACAAAGCGGCTGTCTTCGACAACTGCTTCTGAAAAAGCTCTCCTGTCTTCAGCAATTTGGCCCGAACTTCACCCGCGACTTCAACTGCGACCTCTGCGGCTGTCGCCCTGAGCAACTCCGCACCGTCCACCTCCCCCTCCGTGCGCCAGAGGTGTGCCAGCCTGTCCGCCGTCTTGTTCAGGATGAAGGATGCGAGCCTAGGAATCTCTTCCGTCGAACGACGAAGGTCGGACTGAAACCTTTGCAGGTCGCCAGCACTGCGGCGGAGCTCGAGGTCGATTTCCTCTAATTGCAGGCGATCTTCGCCTTCAGGGCGGGGATACGAGATGACCATATCCAAAGCGGAGCGCACCGCACTGGCAAGGGACAGCGTCTTTCGCACCAGCGACTCCTGCAGCAGCCGTTGCTTGCGTTCATACAAAGGAGACAGCTCGTCAGCAAACCACTGCTCAAGTAGCGCCGCATGGCTGGGCATGACGCTCACCGGCAATACCGGCAGCTCGATGGCGAGCTCTGTTTGGAGCTGCCGTTTGATGTAGCTGATCTGCTGCTCGAGATCCTGCCGGGAAAGAAGGTCCGCCTTGCTGACCAGAACGGTCGTCGGCGTCGAAGCCGCGGTCAACGCGCTAATGATTTTCAGGTCGTCGGGTATGAGCGTTGAGCCAGCATCGACCAGCACGATACCGGCATCGCAGCGAGGAAGATAGGCCAGGGTTTCGGGTGCGCCGCTCGTGGCAAGAGATCCAATGCCAGGCGTGTCGACAAAGATGATGCCTTCGCGAAGACGTTCTGAAGGATAGAGCACCAGAATTCTTCCTACCCGCATTTGGTTCTCGGGATTTAAGCGCTCGTCAACGAATGAGCCTATTTCTTCAGTTTTATGTTCGGAAACTCCGCGTCCCTCCCGCCAGACTCTGACCGACGGCTTCTGACCGTATCCAATCCGCGTGGGCACGGCGGTAATCGGCGTCACCCCAACGGGAAGCAGATCGGCGCCAATTACATGATTCAGCAAGGAGGACTTTCCGGTACTGACACGACCAAATACAGCGATCTCGAGTGCGGTGTCTTCCGCGCGATCCAGCAGCATACCGATGGTTGGACGGAACTCGATGAGGCCGTGGTGGTCAATGATCTCCGCGAGCGTTTGCAGCGCCTCGACATCCCAGCCCTGTTTCGCCAGCCTTTCAACTCTTTCTCGCAGGTCGCCGGCCCGAGGCTGCAAGACGTAGCGAAGCAGCTCTTTCACTGCAGACTGCAACTCGCCAACGATACCATCCAGGTCGGCTGCACCCTCAGGCGACACAGGGCCGTATCCCCGCATGTACTGGGGCGCGAGCTCGGCAACGGCGATCTCGACGAAAGTGAGGTTTACCTTGATCGAATGAGCCTCGGAGATGCGCGGCTTGTCGGGCGCCAGGGATTGTCCAGCCAGCACTTGCAAAAGCTGCCCTCGAATCCGGGCAATATAGTCTTCGATCGTGTTTCGCTGCAAGCGAGTGATATCGCCGGCGTAGCTCGGAAAGACGCTTTTGGAAGCCGCGGCATTCAGGGTCTCTTCGACGTCCCCCATCAGCTTGTCGATATGCTTGCACGTTATCAGCAGGTGCTGGCGCTGGCTCGGATTCAACGTGATGTGATTGTCGTGCACCGCGGCTCTTTCAACCATTTGTGTTGCGAAGCAGTTCCGATCCGGCAACCCATCGGAGCAGGCGGCAACGACTTGCCAGTTCGGGCGTTGCAGATGCATCAGCCATTTGTACTTCCTGGGCGATGAGATCGTGCACATCCACCAGGCGTTCTCGCAAAAAATGCGTGATGTCATCGACCAAAACCCAGTCGCGCGAGCTCAGATGATCAAGAAGAATGCGAAAGGCGGCCTCCGACTTGCTGAGCCGGACGGAGATCTTGGCCGCACAGGACTGCAACCATTCGTCAGTTTCATACAGTAGGAACGCGAGCGCTCCCCAATGCTTTGCGTCCAGTTCATCGTCTGCAAGCAACGCAAGCGCAGACCGGCGCCGACGCAGGCTACTAGGCGTCTCCTCAGCCCGCGACGGCTCGGGCGAGCGGACACTCTCGATCAAGTAAGGGAGCGCTGCTGCTCGGATAAGCTGGATGCCATCCGCCGCTACATTACGGCAGAAGTCGCTCTCCAGCGCCGCCACAAGTACGGGGGCCGCTGCGTCGCGACCAAATCCTGCCAGCGCCTCCACTGCCCCAGGCAGTTTCCTTGTGGCAGCAACCGCACGGAGGACAGAAAAGGCCTCCTCTGACTGGCTTCGGCCCAGCTCACGGGCAGCGGTGTTCTCTACCGCTTCTTCTGCCAGACGAAGCTCTGGGTCCCGAATGGTCCTCTCGCGAAGCAGGTAGTCACTCAATACGGAAAACGCCCGCAATTCGCTCAGTACGCGCACGACCCGCTGTCGCGGGAGAAACACCGTACTGGGCGCTCCCTCCAGTAGGACGCGGCGCAAGGCCGGAATCGCAGGTTCGCCAATGCCCACAAGGGCTGCAACACTCAGCTCACCGTCGGTGAGCGAGAACAGTCCTTTCACGAGCCCCTCGATGCCGGCCTCGTCGTGCTCCAACTGTGCGCCACGTGCGACGAATTCCTTCATCACTGGTGTACGACCCCATTGGCCCATTTAGCATAAACCCCGCGGCCGGCGTACCTGGCCGAGCTGCCCAATTCCAGCTCAATTTCAAGCAGACGGTTGTATTTCGCGATACCCTCGCCGCGCGATGCCGATCCTGTCTTGATCTGTCCCACGCCGGTGGCCACGGTGAAATCTGCAATCGTGGTATCGTCCGTTTCGCCCGAGCGATGCGACACCACACAGGTGTAGCAGGCAGCGAGCACACACACGTTCTCCATGGGACGTTGCTCCTAAATCATCTCTTGAGAAAACTCGCCGGGAGACATGACTCCGCGACAAGTTTTCCTCGTCAGGAGTCATCATCTGTCCCGGAATTTGGGAGGACAGCGGTTGGGGGTGAACTCCTTCACCCTTGAATACCTTTTTTGATAACTTACATCGGGCCAGAAGTCAAGCCGCGGGTCACAGGCGAACGCGGCGGGCTTGAAGACCCGCCTCGCTAATACGTTTGTTGAACTGAAGCGGCCAAGGTAAGCTTGAGGCGCGATTTTGTTATCTTCAGCACACGGTGAAGGAGTTCCACCGCTAGCCGCTGTGGTTCGCATCTGATGACTCCTGAGGGAACTCAGGGGTTTCCGCCTCACATTTCCTCAAATTCAGTGCTAACTGGATCCTGGCGTCCTTGACTACCCGCGGAAATTCTTCGCCGGGGATTCTTCTTCATGGATACGCCTGGGCTCGGCTCGGCCATCTTCGAGAATACAGAGGCTGCGGAACGGTTCAATCCCGAGATCGATGTCTTGATTCTTGTAACCGGCTGCGAAAGCCCCGTCCTCCGACGCTCTCAATCAACACGTCCGCGGGCCAAGAAAAGGGCAACCTGCAATTCCGGTGGCTTCCGAATGAGGGCGTTACCTTACTCCTTGCGCCGCGTAAGTGTAATCCCCAGCTATGCCGAGGCTTTTCGAGGGTCCTCGCCCACCCGACGGGTGTTATTCATGGCCGTATTTGAGCAGCGCATCTCTCCGCCAGGTACCCCTGTATCAGGGGCGGCTGAAGTGTATTCGCGGCATACTAGAAGACCAGCCTCTGGGTTTCGCCCGGCTTGAGGAATTCTTCCAAGGTGTGTTCTCCTTAAGGTGATCGGTCGGCTGCTGTTGCCAGTCGTTGGGGAGCACATTACTATGATTGGATTTTGGACAAGACTCGCTTACGCGCTTCGATGTTTTTTCGCCATCCTTTTGCGCGCTGAGATCCCGCCGGACATCGCGGGTGCATTAATCAAGCCTGCGGCTGACGCTGTGCCGGCTTCACGAACCGCTTCGCCCAGTGCAGCGGCGAAGCCGAAAGCGGCGGACGCTCTCGCGGCCGAATCAGCCGATCGCGCGGTGCAGATGCTCGGCTTGCTGCAACGAGATGGACGGCTCATCGATTTCCTGGCGGAAGACGTAGCACCCTATCCGGATGCGCAACTAGGGGCAGCGGTGCGAAGCATTCACACCTCCTGCCGCCAAGTCCTTGAGCGATACGTGAAGCTCGATCCGGTAATCGATTCCGAAGAGGACCAGCCGGTCACCGTGCCCGCTGGTTTTGATCCCGCCACCATCAAGCTGGTTGGAAACGTCACCGGCGAACCACCGCTGCGGGGCGTTCTGCGGCATCGCGGATGGCGAGTGAAGGAAGTTACCTTGCCGTCGTTGCCTCAGGGTGCAGGACGGGCCATCGTCGCTCCCGCCGAGGTGGAGATCCTGTAACAAACACCCCACAGTCTCGGATCATATTGATTCAGACAGAACCTGATCCCCTTTTTGGAGATTTCTTTGGATTCACAATTCATCGTTGGCATCGATCTGGGCACCACGAATTCTGCAATGGCACGCTCTCGCATCCCGACTGCCGAGGACGGTAGCGGCATCGAGCTCGAGACCATCCCGCAATTGGTTAACCCGAACGAACTCGGCGACCGGACGCTGTTGCCGTCGTTTCTATACATCCCGGGCGAGTTGGATTTTCCCAAGGGCAGCTTGCAACTGCCGTGGGATGCGGACCCAAAATATGTCATCGGCGAACTGGCTCGAAAACGAGGCGCTGAGAGTCCGCTGAGGCTCGTCGCTTCGGCCAAGTCGTGGCTCTCGTACGCCGCCGCGAACCGCACAGCGCCGATTCTGCCCTGGCAAGCGCCTGACGAGGTATCCAAGCTTTCGCCAGTCGAGGCCTCTTCGCAGTATCTGCGCTATCTGGGCACAGTCTGGGACAACAACCATCCCGAGCAACCCTTGAGCGAGCAGGAGGTGCTGCTGACCGTGCCCGCTTCGTTCGACGAAGAAGCCCGTGAGTTGACTCTTCGCGCAGCCGAGCAGGCCGGCTTGCAACGCGTGACCCTGCTCGAAGAACCGCAAGCTGCGTTTTACGCGTGGCTTGGGGCGCAAGGTGATGCCTGGCGTAAACGCATCAAGGTTGGCGATTTGATCCTGGTGTGCGACGTTGGCGGAGGCACGACGGATTTCAGCTTGATTACGGTTTCGGAAGAAGACGGCGATCTGGCCCTGAAGCGCGTAGCCGTCGGCGATCACATTCTGCTGGGCGGCGACAACATGGACCTGGCGCTCGCGCGGATGCTGCAGCAGCGATTGCAGGCCGAGGGTCATCAGATCGACACCCACCACCTCCTCGGTCTCTGGCACCAGTCTCGCTTGGCGAAGGAATTTCTCTTCGAGAACCCCCAAAAGCAGAAGCATGACGTTACCTTGTTAGGCAAAGGACGAAAACTAGTTGGCGGCACGATCAAGACCGAACTGGTGCGGGAGGACGTGGATCGCGTGCTGCTGGAAGGTTTCTTCCCCAAAGTCCAGAGCGACGAGATGCCGCTGCGGCAGCGCCGAATCGGCTTCCAGGAGCTGGGGCTGCCCTATGCCGCCGATGCCGCGGTGACCAAGCATCTGGCGCGCTTCCTTTCGCAACAAGTGCAGAACAGCCCCGAAGCCGCCAACATTCGCCGTGGCCGGAGTGGGCTGGCTTGCCCCACCCACGTCCTGTTCAACGGCGGCGTGATGAAAGCAGCAGCGCTGCGGAATCGCCTGGTGGAGGTACTGAATCATTGGCTGGCCGACGAAGGATTCGAAGCGATGGGAGCGGCGCAAGTCCTGGATGCTCCTGATCTGGATCATGCCGTCGCGCGCGGAGCGGCCTATTATGGCCGGGCGCGGCGAGGACAGGGTGTCCGAATCCGTAGCGGCGCCTCGCGCACCTATTACATCGGAATCGAAAGCGCTATGCCGGCAGTGCCGGGCATGGAGGCCCCGCTAAAGGCGCTTTGCGTTGTGCCCTTCGGCATGGAAGAAGGCAGCGAAGCGCAAGTCCCTGGCCGAGAGTTTGGCTTGGTAGTAGGCGAGCCCGCTGAGTTCCGCTTCCTGAGCTCGACCATTCGCAAGCAGGACCACGTTGGCGACCTGCTGGAAAACTGGGGCACGGACATCGAGGAGCTTAGCCCGCTCGAGGTGACGCTCAACGTCGACGGCGCGCAAGGAGCCGTTTTGCCGGTTCGTCTCGAGTCACGCGTAACCGAAATCGGCACGCTCGAGCTCTGGTGCGTTTCCCGTGACGGCAAGCAGCGCTGGAAGCTCGAACTCAACATCCGCGATAAGAGCGACTGATGGACTCGGCTGCCAAGGGATCTCCGGCGGTGATCGAGCATGCTTCCCGCTACCTGATTGGAGTCGATCTCGGCACCACAAATTCGGTCGTCGCCTATATCGACACCCAGGAAGCGGAAGTTGAGGAATCGTCGGGCATCCACGTATTCGATGTGCCCCAACTCGTAGGGCCCGGAGAGGTGAGGGCGCTTCCGCAACTTCCCTCCTTTCTCTACTTCCCCGCGGAAGCCGAAATCGCCACTGGGACACTCGCGCTTCCCTGGGAGGATCGGCCTTCCTCCATTGCGGGGGCGATGGCTCGCGAGCAAGGCGCGCTGCAGCCGGGACGCCAGGTTTCCTCCGCAAAGTCGTGGCTCTGCCAGAGCGGCGTAGACCGCACTGCCGATATCTTGCCGGTCGAGGCCGAGCCATCGGCGGCCATGATTTCTCCAGTCGAGGCGTCGGCGCGTTATCTCCTGCATCTCCGGAATGCATGGAACTACGCGATAGCTGCGGACGAGCCCAGCCGTGACGAACAGCTTTTCGAGAGGCAGGAAATTGTTCTGACGGTTCCGGCTTCGTTCGACGAAGAAGCCCGCGAGCTTACGGTGGAAGCGGCGCGCCGCGCCGGCCTCGCGAACCTCACCCTCCTGGAAGAACCGCTTGCCGCCTTTTACGCCTGGATCGCGGACCACCAAGACGCGATTCATGAGCAGGTGCAGGACGGCGACCTGGTTCTGGTTTGCGACATCGGCGGTGGCACTTCTGACTTCAGCCTGGTACGCGCGCGCTCCCGGGGCGATGCGATGGAGTTCGAGCGGACCGCCATTGGCAACCACCTGCTGCTGGGAGGAGAGAACCTTGACCTTGCGCTGGCACGTCGTGTGGAACAGAAGCTCAATTCAACGCTAAGCTTGCGCCAGCGTCGGGCCCTGCAGATTGGCCTGCTCCGCCGCCAAGGAGCGCCTCCTCACAGAAGGGAGCCTTGATCGCCTTCCGATCAATATCCTGGGCAGCGGTCGAGCCGTTGTTGGACAGATGCTCACCAGCGAACTAACCCGCGACGAAGTCGTTGACCTGTTGACCAACGGATTTCTGCCGCTGATTCCTCGGGGCGAGCTTCCCACGCGCGCTCGCTCGAGCGGGCTGCGGGAAATCGGTCTGCCTTACGAGGGTGATCCAGCAATCACAAAGCATCTTGCCGGATTTCTGCGGCAAGCAGCGCTGGCCATGAGTCCCGGGACAAGGGCGCTCTCTTCACCTGGCGACGCTGAAATGGCTTTGCCCGACGCTGTGCTCTTCAATGGAGGATTCTGCGTGCCGGAGATCGCCGCCAGCGCATCAGCGAAGCCATATCGCACTGGTCGGGCAGGCCAGAAGACGGTTGGCGTCCGAAAATCCTGCGTAACGACTCGATGAGCAGCGCGGTGGCCTTGGGCGCTGCGTACTACGGTCGCGTGCGGCGCGGGACTGGTTTGCGCGTCAAGGCGGGCAGTGCCCGCAGCTACTACATTGCGATGCGCTCGGAGGATGGTGGCCAGGCGGTTTGCGTGTTACCTGCCGGCGCCGATGAGGGCACGACACTCTCGCTCTCTGGCCGCGAGTTTGCGGCTCTGGCCAACCGGCCCGTGTCATTCAACCTGTATAGCTCGACTGTCCGGCACGATGCCCACGGAGATTTGGCCGACTTGGATCCCGTCCAGATGCACCGGCACGCGCCGCTTGTAACCCTGTTGCGCTACGGCAAGAAACTGCAGGAGCTCGAGCTGGCGGTGCGGCTGGCCGTGAGCTTCACCGAAGTCGGGACGCTCGAACTTTGGTGCGAATCGCTGAACTCGCCACATCGTTGGCGACTGCAGTTTGAATTGCGTGGGCAGGCTGATCAATCGCAGGGCGGAAAACCGGAGGCAACACCAACCGGAAGGATAACTCAGCCACCAGCCTCGCCTGTTCTCGAGCCAGCGCTGCAATCTGCCACTCGACTGGTGCAGGCGACCTTCACCCAGGCTTCCGATGGCGCAGTCAGCGACCCTGCATCGCTCATGAGTGAACTGGAATCCGCCCTGGGCCTCAGGAAGGAATCCTGGCCCCTTACCGTTGTTCGCCCCTTGGCAGACGCCCTCCTCGAGGTTGCCGATGGCCGAACCCTGAGCCCGCGTCACGAAGTGCGCTGGCTTAATCTTCTTGGGTATTGCCTACGGCCAGGCTTCGGAGATGCGCAAGACAGCCACCGCACCAGCCAGGCGAGAAGGATCTATCAAGCTGGGCTCAAGTTTCCGGGAAATCTTCAGTCGCAAGTTGATTGGCTGGTGTTGTGGCGGCGAATCGCCGGTGGCCTGAATGCGGCGCATCAGCATGAGCTTCGCAACTACCTGGCTGGTCTCGGCATCGGCCGCAAGAAGCCAGGGGCGCGGCTGAATGCGCAACTGGAGCGCGATGGATGGCGTTTGCTGGCCAGTCTCGAGCACCTCTCCGGGGCCACCCGTGCCGCGCTCGGCAACGAACTCCTGCGCAAGCTCAAGAAAGAACCCGCCGACGGAAGCTGGCTGTGGTCGTTGGGTAGATTTGGTGCGCGCATTCCGCTCTACGGCTCGCTCAATTGCATCGTAGCGTCAGAAACGGCGGCAGACTGGACTACGGCGCTTCTGGATTCGAGCGAATTGACGCACGAGACGGCTTCGGCGATTCTCCAGCTTGCCCGCTGCACCGACGATCGCACTCGCGACGTTGCCGGCGAGGTGCGCGAGCTTGCGATTGCACGGCTGGTTGAGACCAGCCTCGCAGACGAATCGATCATTCAACGCCTGAAGAAACTCGTGGTCCCCGACCGCGACGATGTGGCGCGCACCTTCGGCGAGCCACTGCCCAAGGGCCTCCACCTGGAGAGTACGGCAAGCTGCCTGTCGCCCGTCTCCGCATTAGGCGCGGAGCCGCGTAGATCAACCTAGTCCGGAACTCCGGTTGTAGTGCGCGACCCCGTGGCCGGTGTTGTGAGGTCGAAGCCGTACGATCCGACACGCACGCCATGCAATCCGGTCTGCCGAGATGGGGTTTCTAGTTTAGCGTCCCAACGATCGCCTGCTCGCTCGGGGCCTGGTGAGCCCGGGTTGGTCGCAGAGCACGAGCGCAGCCGCTAAGGTAATTTCGCGTATTCCGCCTTGGCTTGCTGCAGGACCGGGACATCGGGATCGGCATCTTTCCAGAGGCCGAGGAAATCGCGGTAGGACTTGCGCGCGGCCGCGGTATCACCCGCCATCGCCTGCGCCCGCCCAAGTTGCAGCCGGGCCAGCGCTCCCAGAGGAGCATTCTGCAAGACTCCCCAATTGTCGATGAGCTTTTGGAATTCGGCTGCTGCTTGCAAACCCTTGCCGAGTTGCAGGTAGGCCTGCCCACGCAGATACGGTGGATAGAGCAGTCCGCCTAGCCCGACCGTGGGATCGGGCTGTCCCAATTCGTAGGGCGACGCAGCCTCAAGGACTTCTACCGCATTTGCCGGAGCCTTGCCACTGAGATCGATGGCGGCACGAATGGTGGGCAGCCAATATCCGTTGAAGGGAGTGTTGAGCGGGTAGCGCTTTTCGAGGCCGTCCGCCAGTTTTCGGGCGGTCGCGGCATCACCGGCACGCGCCAGGATCACGGCAGCGAGAATCTGAACGCTCGCTGTCGGAGCGAGAAACAGAGCGCGGTTCGCCTGTTGTTTCGCCACATCGGAGTTACCGAATTCCACTTCGCGCAGAGCCGAGTCGAGTAACCGGAGGGCAGCGCTTTCCTTCTGGCCATTGCGCATGGCGGACTGCACCGCGCGATTGGACGTGTCTCGCGCCTGCTGAAGATGCCCGTAGAAGGCCTCGGTGTCGGACTGGAGAGAGAGAAATAGATCGTTAACACCGGGCTTGTCGGAGGCCCACTTCATCAGGCTCTCCATCGTTGCCGAGTCTTTTTCCAGGAACGCCACCCCGTAGCGATTGCCGCGCAGGGCTATGCCGTCGAGTTTGCGGGTGAGTGCTAGTTCATAGGTTTCACGCGCCTTATCCAACTCTTTTACGGCGGTGTAAAAGCCCACCAGGTTTCCCTGCGGGGGGCCCTCTCCCGGTTCGATGCGGATAGCGTCGACGGATTCCTTTACCGCCTTGTCGTATTCTCCCAGTGCGTTGCAATTGATGGCCCAGTTGGCGTGCGGCACCGCATCGTTGGGATAGCGATCAGCCCATATCTGGTAATACTCATTGGCCTTGAGTAGCTCTCCAGTCACGTAACTGTAGTAAAAGGCCGCGATGCGGAAGCCTTCGACCTCGGTGGTGTGAGACCGCAACTCGAAGGCCTTGGTGAAATTCTCGTTCGACAGACCCTCTTCTCCCATGTCGCGGTACACCATCCCACGGGCGGCATATGCCATGGCGAAGTCAGGATCGAGTTCGATGGCCCGGTTGAAAAACGGGATCGACGACGCATCCGTTCCTGAGTTTTGGGCGTTGACGCCGTCGGTGTAGAACTTCAAAGCCTCCAGCGAGGTCGTGGTGGTGCCCGCCTGAATGGGGGTGCTTTGAACCGAAGCCAGCGACTCGCCCAACCGGCCCCGCATCTTGGCGGCCGCACTGGCCAGCGCATCCAGAACCTTTTCTTTCCGAGGGGCACGCTCCTGGTCTCCGGCCACCTGTTCTCCGGTGGAGCAGTTCAACGCGCGCAGGCCGACTACATACTCGCTGCCCAGGCGGTCAATAGAACCTTCCAGAACCAGCTTGCCTCCCGTGCGCTGGCAAATTTCCCGTGCGTCGTCGCGGGTTACCGGTGAGTCTGCCGGGCGCCCCATTTGCGCCAGAGTCTCGCGCATTCTGGCGGGAGACAGTACGTTCAGCAGTGGCGACTTCGCCAGTTGCAGAGTGAGGGCCTGCTGCAGTGTGCCGTTGAATACTGCGTCGCCGGTGCTATTGGTGAAGTCTGCCAGGACAACGCTGTCCGTGGCGGCCAGGGGCACAGCGCGCGATTTCCGGACCTGCCAATAAATTGTGGCGCCGGCGATTGCCGCCAACGCAACGACGGCAAGAACCCACTTCCAGGGCCAGTGGCGGTTCGATATTTGCGGAACATGCCGCAGCATCGCACCGGACAAGCTTGCTCCGGTGCTCCGTCCGTTGCGACGGCTGAAGATTGGCGCATACCCGCCCTTGGGAAGGTCGATCTGAATCAGATCGTGCAAACCCGCTTCGCGATAGTAATCAGCCAGGCGAGCACGTAAGCGCCGGGCCTCGGCGCGGACGATGGGGTCGCTGCCCGGATCGTAGTCCTGGGGGCGGTCGAAGACCTCTAGCCCGATCACATATTCCTTGATCTGGTCACTCTGGCCGGAAAGTGCCTTGCGCACGACAAAGCTGAGGAATCGGCTGTGACGCGGTGCATTCTGAAAAGCGGCGGACTGCAGAATTTTTTGCAGCTCGGCTTCGATCTCGCCTGCTGTCACCGGTGACCTTGGAGGGGACTGCTCGTCGCCAGATACCAAACTTCCTGGAGCCGGTTCCTGCATGGCCAGTCTTTGGACTCCGCTTCTGGAAAAGCTGACCTCGGGTGAGAGTGGCGCGAGTATAGCTCAGCTCTCCGCTACCAGCAATACCCATTATTGCGCCACAGCTTTCGCGTAGCTTGCCTTCGCGAAGCACCACCGACTTCCATAATCACCCAGACCTGGGAGGATCTCTTGAGTAGCAGCCTCAACTACTTACGAGTCGCGCTACAGTAGCGCACCGCAACGCTACTTGTTTCCGCAGGAGAACCGACGCACACTCCGACCCGAACAGCGGGTCCGACCGTGACGCGGCCGGAAGTCAATCCCCTCAAGCTTGTCGCTAACGCAGCGTTCGCGCCGCGCTCGGGGAGGTCTATCGCTGAAACAGGAGGAAGCAAATGCGCACCCGATCCCAGCTCAAAGATATGAAGTGGACCAAACGATGCCCTGTCCCGGCCGTCCTGTTGGGACTGGTGATGGCATCGACCACCGCCTACGCCGGACTGGTTGGCACCACGGTCACCCTCGACTATCACGCCCCGAACAGGACCACGACCGACGTCTTCACGGTCACTGGGGGCGTTGACATTACCTGTCCAGGACCTTACAACGTCTGCAGTCTGCTCACCGCTCCGGTGCAAACCATCGCCGTCGGGGAGAACACCATCACCTACACGTTCACTGGTTGCTGCTCGGCGTTCGAACCAACGCCGCCCAATTATTTTGATTTTGAAAACCTCAACCTCGGCTCACCGATAACCAGCGTTACGCTCTCGACCAATCTCGCTGGCCTCGACCTGACGCGCCTGTCGTTCACCAACGACTCGGTGCAGTTGCACATGCAAGGCATACAAACGCCCGGGCCGGTCGACTATTTCGTCCTCACTCTGAATCCGGCTGCGACACCTGAGCCGTCCTCGCTCGCCCTGTTGGGGTCAGGCTCCCTCGGTCTCTTCGTTGTCGCTCGCCGCCGGCTGAAGCTCTAAGCCCGGCGAGTTAATTCCTCAACCATTTTCCGATAACAAAGGAGGATCACCGTGAAACGTATAGCGCTTTCGGTCATTGGATTTGCCTTTTTGATCGCCGCCATGCTGGAGGCAACGGCGCCCAAGGCGGTGGCGGGCACACTCTATTCCACTGGCGTTTGAGACACTCGCGACGTTCATCCTGGGTACATCTCACGGGGCAGGATGGATGGGACAGAATTTGGACCAACGACCGTATCCGTGGAGAACACTCTCGTACAGTCCGGTCTGCAAGCTGTCTCCGTGGATGGCTCGGTCGCCAGTCAGTCCGGCCCTTACCACAGCGATGTCTCGCTTGGCCCTCTGATCGATCTTTCCGCCGGTATTTACATTGGCAGCAGTGCGAGTCAGAGCGAGTGGCAGTTCGCAGGGCTTGCACCGGGGTTAGCGCCTTTCTCGTGGAGGCATCAATGTCCTACGAATGGCCAGATCGCAACTGATCACGCCGGGTCTTCCGATTATCGGCACGTTCCGTACGACAGCTGGAAAATGTCGATCTCCTCTTCAACATAAGCGGCTTGACTCAACTTGTCACTGAATCGCTGCTATGACAGACCACGCGCACATTCGACTAGGGTTTTCAGCTCATTCGGCGATCCCGTCCTGTTTGACACCTTCGCTCTGGACGAAGTCGGTTTCCGACAACTACTCTATCGGCAACGGTCGCTCGGCACTCCCGAGCCCTCGTCACTCCTGTTGTTTGGCTCCAGCGTACTGGGACTGTTCGTCGCGGCGCGCCGCAAACTTATCTTGCGGACAATGGCTTTGCTAACCGGCATCGTCACAACTGCTTTGTTGGGCTACGCCGGCCCGTTGAATCCGCTGGCATTCACCTCGAGTGGGGCCCTGAACCTGGGAAGCGGCACGTACACCGTGGATACGGGCGGGGCAAGTCCCGTCCTGATGGACTCCAGCGGGAACGTCCTGGCAACTGGGTCGTTTTACAACCAAGGCGGACTGCCGTACTCGGAAGGCGTCTTCGATCCGCGCATCGGGGTTCTCGACTTCAGCTCGCTCGTCATCGGATCCGGCGCGACGGTGAACGTTCAGGGGCCTAATCCGCTGGCTCTGCTATCACGCAGCTCGATGACCATCACCGGCACCGTCAATGCCTATGGCGGTACCGGTCAGGGTGCTCTCGGCGGAGTGGGCACCGCGGGCGGCGCTAATGGCGGACTCGGTGGCGGGTTCGCCCATGCGGGGTGGCCGGGACATGGCCCCGGTGGAGGCCCCTCGAACGGGGTTTGGGGCTTAACCATCCTGGACTTCGGAGTTGGAGGTGGATACGGCGGTCGCGGCGCGGACAACGGTGATTTTTGCTACACGCCGGGATGCAGCCCGCGGCAAAGCACTACCTATGGCGACCTCCACTCCTTGCTTCTGGCCGGCAGCGGTGGGAGTGGGAGCAGTTGGAACATTCTCTCCAGCGGCGTAGGCGGCGGTGGGGGCGGCGGGGCACTGGAGTTTGTCGGAGAGACGGCCATCAACTTCACTCCCGGGTCAGGGGTTCACGTTGACGGCGGTTCAGGCGGGTGCTGTGACTCGTGGGGCGGGGGTGGCGGATCTGGCGGAGGATTGTTGTTTGCGGCTCCGACCATCGACACCAGCAATGCAGGAATCACTGCAAGGGGTGGCGCTTATAGCGGAGGGGGCGGCCGGATTCTGTTTCTGACTGCCTCCGGGACGACCGAGACGATCGATGTGAATCTGAGCGTCGTCGGCGGGTGCTGTAACGGCGAAACAGGCACCATCGACTACGGCGTGCTCAACTCCGCGACTCCAGAGCCATCTTCGCTCGCCTTGTTTGGCTCTGGCATCCTCGGGATCTTCGGCCTCTTGCAACGCCAGCGCAATCGTTAGCAATCCGTTCGCCGGAGGAGCGCGCGGCGCTGGACCAATGCATTTCCGGCGCCCGCCTTCCTCCTCCGTGTACGGCAAATGCTTCCGCTACGCAGCTCGGGGATTTTTTCCACTTCACCCCGGGCCAGCGACCAGGGCGACATCCTCCATTCGCAGAACGATCACTGTCGCGCACACCTCCGGCTCGACGCTGATGAACGGGTGTTGGCCGAACCTCTTGAGCCGGCAACCGTACTGTCACCATCGCCAAAGATTTCGAATAAGGTAAGATTCACGCTGGTCAGCCGGAGGCATTCCAGTAATGGTCATCAGAAAACTTGGGTTTGGTATTGTCTCGATTGCAATCCTGGTCGTGGTGGTTTCAGCAGTTGCGCAAGAGCCCGATTCCGAGCAGGAAGGCCAGTTTCGATTTCGCTTCGTGGGCCCAAGGGTTGGAAATCGTATCGCCGCCGTG
Organism: uncultured Acidobacteriaceae bacterium; assembly: GCA_963798275.1. GTDB lineage: Bacteria > Acidobacteriota > Terriglobia > Terriglobales > Acidobacteriaceae > CAWCTB01. Next base: position 101,255 of record CAWCTB010000021.1, on the reverse strand, counting down.
GCCGGCGTCCCCGGCGACCCGAGCGTCTACTACGCCGGAGCAGCTTCCGGAGGAATCTGGAAGTCGACGGATGGCGGAAATCGCTGGACGCCGATCTTTGACAAGCAACCGGTCGCCGCCATCGGCGCTCTGGCCGTTGCACCGTCCGATCCGAGCACGGTATGGGCGGGGACTGGCGAGGCCTGGGTAATCCGCGAGAGCGACGTGATGGGCAACGGAATCTATAAATCGACCGATGCCGGCAAGACGTGGACCAACATGGGCTTGCCGGAGTCCGGCCGCATCGGCCGCATTGTCATCCACCCGTCGAACCCCGACATCGTGTTTGCCTGCGTTTTGGGGCGCACGACCGGGCCTCAACAGGAACGCGGCGTCTTCCGCACCACTGATGGCGGCCAGCATTGGGAGCGCGTGCTCTTTGCTGGAGAAAATGTGGGCTGCTCCGGGCTGTCCATGGATTTGCACAACCCACGCACCTTATTTGCGGGAATGTGGCAAGTGGAGATGCATACCTGGGGCGAATTCAGTGGCGGCCCCGGCAGCGGAGTTTACGTTTCTCATGACGGCGGAACCAAGTGGACCCGCATCGATGGCCACGGCTTGCCGAATTCGCCGCTGGGCAAGATTGACGTTGCCGTTGCTCCTACCAATTCGAATCGCGTCTTTGCCTTGATCCAGACCAAAGACCAGGGCTCGGTCTGGCGCTCCGATGACGGGGGAGGACAATGGAAGGCCGTCAACTACCAGCGGGCCTTGATCGGACGCGCAGGCTACTACATTCGGATCGCGGTATCGACCGGCAGCGACAATGAAGTCTTTGTCGCCAACAGCTCCTTCCACCAGTCCCTCGACGCGGGCCTGAATTTTCACGAAGTGCGCTGGGGCGGAGACACCCACGACATCTGGATCGATCCCGCCAATCCCGATCGGTTTGTGATTACCGATGACGGCGGCATGCTGATTACCACGGTCCACGGCCGTGGCTTCCATCGGGTGACGTTGCCCATCGGCCAGATGTACCACGTCGCTGTGGACAACCAGATTCCCTATTACTTCTACAGCAACATGCAGGACGACGGGAACATGCGCGGCCCGAGCGTGCCTTTGGGCTACGGGGAGACCGGTTGGGACCGTGGAATGGGCGGCTGCGAATCCGGCTTCACCGTTCCCGATACCGTCGATCCCAACGTGGTGTGGGCCACCTGCTACGGAGACACCGTTACCCGCTGGGACGCCCGCAACAAGGAGGCGCACTCCGTCAGCCCCTGGATGCATACCCTGGACTCACCGCCCAACGCTATCAAGTATCGCTGCCATTGGACACCGCCTCTGGCGATCGATCCCTTCGACCACAACACCGTCTATTACGGCTGCCAGGTGATTTTCAAAACTTCCAACGCCGGTCAGAACTGGTCGGTCATCAGCCCGGACCTCTCCACCCAGGACCCGGCTCACCTGGTTTCCTCGGGAGGCCTCGTCGGAGACAATCTCGGGCAGTTCTACGGAGAAGTCGTCTACGCCATCGCTCCTTCCACGGTTCAGAAGGGGCTCATATGGGCGGGAACCGACGATGGTCAGGTCTGGTACACGAAAGACGGCGCCGCAAACTGGACCAACGTCACCAAGAACATCCCGGGACTTCCTCCGTGGGGCACGGTTACCAGCATCGCGCCTTCGAGCTTCGATGCCAACACCGCATATATCAGCGTCGATCTCCATCTGGTGGATAACCGCGACCCCTTCATCTACAAGACCACCGACCTGGGAAAGACCTGGAAGCCCATCAGCAGTAATCTGCCCAAAGATGCCTTGTCGTATGTCCGCACGGTCACCGAAGATCCCAATTGCGCGGGTCTGTTGTTTGCCGGTACGGGAAACGCTCTGTATTACTCGCTCGATGACGGAGAGCATTGGACAGCCTTGCAGGCGGGATTGCCCCATGCCCCCGTAACCTGGGCCGTCGTGCAGAAGGAGTTCCACGATCTGGTGGTCTCCACCTACGGGCGCGGACTTTACATTCTTGACGACATCACGCCGCTGGAACAGCTCGCCCGCAATCGCTCCGATGCGGCGGTCACCCTGTTTGAACCGCGACAGAACTACCGCTTTGTCCGCGCTCCCCTGGCCATGCTCAACGTCTCGCTGAAGACCGCACCAAAGAGGCCGGTTGAGTTCGAGATCCTGGACTCGCAAGGCAAGGTTATTCGAAAGTTGGAAACCAAGGGCCAGCCCGGCATCAACCGCATGAAGTGGGACTTGCGTTATGCATCTCCACGAGTGGTTGCCCTGCGGACGGCGGCCCCCGACAATCCGCACATCTGGGACGAGCCGCGTTTCCGCGATGAAGACTCGCGGCCTATCACTCACTGGGGAACCAAGCCGGCCGAGGTAGGTCCCATTGTGGCTCCAGGAAAATACACGGTTCGCCTGAAGGTCGACGGCCAGTCCTACACGCAATCTCTTACGGTCTTGCGCGATCCCCATGCACCCGGCTCGGACGCGGACATTGATCTTTCCGTGAAGACTCTGTTGCGCATCTGCGACAACATCAGTCACGTTTCCGACACCGTCAACCAGATCGAGTGGCTCCGCAAGCAACTCGAGGTTGTCGAAGCCATGCTTCGGCCCCCCAAGAAAGCGGGGGAGGCGAAGCCGGCCTTGGCTGAGGAGGGCGACGAATATGAGCCGCAGCCCGCACCCGCCGCGCCCCGGGCATTGGACGAGGCCCAGACAAAGCAAAAGGCCCAACTTCTGCAAGTAGTCGAGGACCTGGACAAAAAGCTGCAGGCCATCGAGCACAAGCTGGTTTCGCAGGCGCTGCTGAACAGCGATGACAAGTACTTCGTCGAGCCCTACGGGGTTTATCTCAATTTGATCTGGCTGAACGCTGAGGTCGGAAGCGGGGGCGGTGACGTCGCCGGCAGTGCCAACTTCGCCCCTACCGCAAACCAATTGGAGCTACTCAAGACATATGAAGCGGAAATAGCCACAGTGGACGCAGACTACCGGAAGGTTCTGAAAGAGGATCTTCCCGCCGTCAATCACGCCCTGGAGGGCAGCAGCCTCGCTCCTCTGGTGACGGCAGGCAACACCGGGCCGGCGAAAGAGGAATAAGCGAAGGCGGTCGCCTCGCCAGGGAGCTTCCTCAACGGAATCCGGCAAACCGATGCGGCAATTTTGCGGAACCCTCCTGCCTGTTCCGCCGAATACCTGGCAAGGACGCTGGTTTTAAGTGGGACGTGTAAATCGGTCTGCCCGCAAAACAGGCCAAGCCTCTCCAATCGCGGTCGCTATTTTTAACGGATTAACAACCCGATACTTCCGCCTGGCCCGTCCAATATTTATTGCCGAATGGTCTATCACGTCCATGGATGCAGCGGCGGCAACGCCGGAGAAGGGATATTTTGAGTTGTCACGCAGCAGATGCCAACGGCATTGGCTGGCTGGAATCGTTTTTCCGGCACTCTGCTGGATCAGCCTGGTCGCGCAGGACCCCGGTGCTCCCCTAACCGCGCCCACGGCCATTCCGAGCAATGCGGCCCAGTCCAATTCGCCGGCTTCGCAAACGTCCTCGGCTCCGGGAAAGAACCCGGAGGTCCAGGCGAAGGTGGAAGATTCCGCCCCCGCCGCCACACTCGATGGCAAAATCAAGTCCGGCAACACGCCCGTGCCGGGAGCGACGGTCAGTGCCATCAATCCCGCAACCGGGCAGAAGGTGGTTGGCTGGACGCTGCCCGATGGCAGCTACACCCTGGCGCTGCCTACGGCTGGAGAGTACGTTGTCCGCGCCCAGATGGCGGGCTTTGCGGTAGCGATCCAACACGTAGACGTGAGCGCAAAGAACCCGAATCCGCACCTCGACCTGCAGATCACGTTGCTGTCGCGAGCGCAGAGTGCGGGCGCCGGCATGTACGCGCGCGGCGGCGGCATGGGCAATCGCGGTTTTCAGGCGCTGTCCGTCATGGCCGCGGAAGCCGGCAACACGGGCAACGGCGCGGGCAGCGGCGATTCGGTTGCCCCCGAAGGTATGCCCGTGCCCGGCATTCCACCCTCCTTGTCGAACGAGTCGGTTGCCGTCTCCGGTTCTTCGTCATCCTCGGGAAACATCTTCGATATGAGCAGTGAGGAGATGCGGGCGCGTATTCAGGAATATCGCAGCCAGCAAGGCGGCCCGGGTGGACCCGGAGGTCCGGGCGGAGGCTTCGGGCCGGGAGGAGGTCCGGGTGGCGGAGGTTTCGGTCCCCCTCCGGGCGGCGCGATGGTCTTCCGCCGCGGCGGCTTCAACTTCAACCAGCCCCATGGCATGCTGTACTACTCGGCCAACACGTCGAGCCTGAACGCCACACCCTACGCTTTGACCGGCGCACCCACGGAGAATCCCGGATACCTGCAGCAGCGATTCGGAGCCGCGATCGGCGGCCCGCTGAACATTCCGCACATATACCACGGCGGCTCGAAGACCTTTTTCTTCTTGAATTACAACGGCAGCTACGGCGACACGCCGTACAACTTCCTCACCACCGTGCCGACCGCACTGGAACGCAGCGGCGATTTTTCGCAAACGCTGGTAAACGGGGATCCCGTACAGATCTTCAATCCGGCGACAGGACTGCCGTTTGCCAATGCGACCATTCCGCAGAACATGATCAACTCGGCGTCCAAGGGGCTGCTGAGTTACATCCCATCGCCCAATCTCCCTGGCACGACGCAAAACTTCCAGTACATCACCGCAGCTACCAATAACAGCACCGACTTCAACTTTCGCCTCAACCAGGCTTTGGGAGCGACCCCAGCCACGCCGGGTCCGGGACGAAGACGCGGGCCGCAGAACAACTTGAACTTCGGGTTCCATTATCACAACGTCGATCAGACCCTGATCAATTCGTATCCCACGGTCGGCGGGACACACCACCACCAACGGCTACGATATTCCCATCGGCTATGTCCGCAGCTTCGGCAAGCTGATCAACAATTTTCGCTTCGACTTCAATCGCAACTCGATCACCACGAATAACCTGTATGCCTACAACACCGACATTACCGGAGAGCTCGGCATTACAGGCGTTTCCCAGAACCCCTTCGCCTGGGGACTGCCCAACCTGTCGTTTACTCACTTCGGCGGCATCAACGATACCAACCCGGTAAACGATCGCAACCAGACATGGACGTTCACGGACAACATGATCTGGTCGCATGGCAAGCACACTATGCGCTGGGGCGGAGACTTCCGGCGCCTACAGCTCAACACCCAGACCGACAGCAACCCGCGTGGCAGCTTCGTATTCACCGGCGCTCTGACCTCGCAATTCGCGAATGGCAGCGCCGTACCCGGTACCGGATACGACTTCGCCGACTTCCTCCTGGGTCTGCCGCAGCAGACGTCGGTGCAATATGGATATGACCGGTACTACTTTCGCGGAAACTCCTGGGACCTCTACGTGCAAGACGAGTGGCGGGCGCGCGGCAATCTGACGTTCAACGTCGGCCTACGCTACGAATACGTATCGCCGTTGAGCGAGTCGAACGACCGCATCGTTAACCTCGACACCAATCCGACGTTTACAGAAGTTGCTCCGGTGCTGCCGGGACAGGTGGGTCCGGTATCGGGAATGGTGTATCCCATCACCCTGGTGAATCCGGACCGCAACAATTTCGCGCCCCGCATTGGCGTGGCCTGGAAAGCGGCGAAGAATACCGTGGTGCGCGCTGGTTACGGCATCAACTACAACACCGCGGCGTATCAGAACATCGTGCAGAACATGGCGTTCCAGCCGCCATTCTCGAACACGCAGACCAACGTCGCATCGCCCAGTAGCATTCTGACCCTGCAAAATGGCTTCCCCGCGACCACCTCGGTTACGAACAATTACGGCATCGACCCGAACTATGGTCTCGGCTATGTGCAGATCTGGAACCTCGACATCCAGCAGGAGATCACTCGCACGCTGCTCATCAACCTCGATTACACCGGGACCAAGGGGACCAGGCTCGACGTACTCACCGCTCCCAATTCGACCGCGAGCGGAGTTCTCGTACCCGGAGTTCAGCCGTACTATTACGAGGCAGCGGAGGGTGACTCTTCGGCAAACGCCGGCAGCCTGCGCGTGCGCAAGCGTCTGAGCCAGGGAGTTTCCATCGGTGGCACGTTCACCTGGTCGAAGTCGCTGGATAACGCCTCGACCATCGGAGCCGGGTCCTCCATCGTCAGCGCCAATGGCAAGATCACGGGCGTCACCGTCGTGGCGCAGAATGCCTTCGATCTTTCTGCCGAGCGAGGATTGTCGAGCTTCAACCAGGAATTTCGCTTTACCGCTGACTATCTCTGGGAGCTGCCCGTCGGCAAAGGCAGACGCTGGCTGTCGAGCCCCGGATTGGCGCAAGACTTTCTTGGCGGCTGGCAGTGGAGCGGCGACTGGACGATCGCCTCTGGGCTGCCGTTCACGCCGCGCCTACTAGGGTCCTACGCCAACGTCAACAGCGGCGTAAACGGCACACTGCGCGCCGACGTTACCGGCCAGCCGGTCAGCATATCCGACCCCAGTATCGCCGAGTGGTTTAACGCTGCCGCCTTCATTGCTCCGCCACCGGGACAATATGGGGATGCCCGGCGCAACAGCATTACAGGTCCCGGCGAAGTGCTGTTCGACATGGCCATGACCAAGGTCATCCCGCTCAAGGAATCGCGCATGTTGGAGCTGCGCTTCTCCTCGACGAATGTTTTCAACCACCCGATCTACTCGTCCATCGACACGGTGTTGAACTCTCCGACCTATGGCCGCGTGATCTCGGTCAGTTCCATGCGGGCGGTACTACTGACGGCGAGGTTCCGGTTTTGAAGTACAGCGATGTTGTGTTCCTTCACCGAACTGGCTCGCAAGTTGACTGCCCTGGTTGCGCTGGTTGGACTGTTGTGTCCGATGGCCTCACCGGCGCAGGAGGCTGGCGGCTACACCTTCAAAGCCCAGACCGAACTGGTGCTGGTGAACGTCACCGTGCGCGACAAGAATGGGAATCCGGTGCGCGATCTGAAACCGGAAGACTTCACCGTGCTGGAAGACAACAAGCCGCAAAAGGTAGCGACCTTCGACATCGAGAACACGGAAAACGTGCAGCAGGTCCCGATGGAGCAGGCGAATCTGTTGAGCGCGCCAGCGAAAAAGATGAAGACGGTCGCGACCGGCGCTGCCGCTGCCAGTGCGCAGGAGTCGGCGATCAAAGATCGCAGGTTGATCATCCTGTTCTTCGACCTGTCGTCGATGCAGCCCGACGAGATCGAGCGCTCTTCCGACGCCGCACAGGATTACCTCAACCAGCAGATGCAGCCAGCCGATCTGGTTTCGATGGTGTCGCTGGGAAATACCATCACCGTCAACCAGGACTTCACCTCCGATCGCGAAAAGCTGAAGGTCAGTACTGCAGTCCTTCAACCTGGGCGCGAACGCCGGATTCGAATTGGGCTCAACCGGCACGACCGAAGGAACGCCCGACACCGGTCAGTCGTTCACCGTTGACGATACCGAGTACAACATCTTCAATACCGACCGCCGTCTGCAAGCGCTGCGCGCCATCGCCGACCAGGTGGCCAACGTGCCGCAGAAGAAGTCGCTGATCTACTTTTCCAGTGGCATGCAGCGCACCGGCATCGAGAACCAGTCGGAGTTGCGGGCCGCGATCAATTCGGCGGTCCTGGCGAACCTGTCAATTTACACGCTGGACATTCGCGGACTGCAGGCGCTTCCGCCGGGCGGCGAAGCCCAGAACGCCAGCCTGCGTGGCACCTCGGCATACTCCGGCCAGGCGCAATTGAACGCGCTCGATTCGAATTTCCAGACCCAGGAGACGCTGGTCACGCTCGCCGCCGATACGGGCGGCAAAGCCTTTCTCGACTCCAACGATTTCGGACGGGTCTTCAAGGGCGTGCAAGACGATACATCGATGTACTACCTCCTCGGTTATCACAGCACCAACACCGCCCGCGATGGCAAGTACCGCCGCATCACCGTGCGCGTGAACCGTCCCGGCGTGAAGATCGACTTCCGCCGCGGGTACTACGCAGATGCCGATTTCCGGCACTCCAACAAGGAAGATCGCGAACGGCAACTGCAGGAGGAGCTGGCGGCAGATCTACCGAACACCGATCTGCCGGTCTACCTGGCGACCGCCTACTTCCGCGTGTCTGACAACCGGTTCTACGTTCCGCTGTCGCTGATCGTGCCCGGGTCGGAGATCCCCTTCAGCCGCAACCGCGACCAGGACAAGGCCACCCTCGACATCCTGGCGCTCGTCACCGATGAAAAGAAGTTTCCGTTCGGCGAAATTCGCGAAACCGTGAAGCTGGCCGTCAACACCTCCAACGAGGTGCGTCGGAAGAATGTGCAGTACGACACCGGGCTGACGCTTCCGCCCGGCACGTATCACCTCAAGGTCGTGGTACGGGAAAACGAGGCTGGCCGTATGGGCTCGTTCGAAACCGACTTCACCATTCCAGATCTCAAAGGCACGCCGGTGAAGATGAGCTCCATCGTGATGGCCAGCCAACTGCAGCCCGCGCCCAAGAAAGATACCGGCAATCCGCTGGTGCAAAACGGACAGGAGATCGTGCCCAGCGTCACTCGGGTGTTCTCGGCCAACCAGCACCTTTACCTGTACTACGAGGTATACGATCCGGCGAAAGAGTCTGCTCCCGACGCGGGAAACGCACAGGACAGAGCTGCGAAACCCGGCGTGCGGGTGATGAGCAATGTCGCGTTCTTCAAAGGCGGCACCAAGGCCTACGAGACTCCCCTGGTGCAGGTGCTACAGCTCACCGTGCCGAACCGCAAGGCCGCGGTCTTCCAGCTCGACGTGCCTCTGTCCGAACTCAAGCCAGGCTTCTATAACTGCCAGGTCAACGTGATCGACGATGCGGCTGGGCGTTTCGTCTTCCCGCGCCTGGCGATGCTGGTGCGGCAGTAGAGTTTCTTATTGGAAGTCTTGGGAGGCGGCGGGCGGATTCCGTACGATGCGTCAGTAATCCCGCTCAAGTCGCAGCAGCAGCCGGCCCACGATAGTCGAAACGCCTCAACCTAGCAAGGCAGAGTCACTATCCTTCCCTGATCAGCAATGGCTTTATTTTGGTGGAGCTAGTCGGGATCGAACCGACGACCTCATCGTTGCGAACGATGCGCTCTCCCAGCTGAGCTATAGCCCCACGATCCGGGGGATTGGGTGAATGGCACGTACGACGCGGGATGCGTTCGCCTTCGATTATACAAACAAGTTCGACTGATTCCAAAGTCGATCCGACCCGTTGCTTCGTCGTGACTGGCAGGCCGCGCATCAAAGCCTGCGGGCGTGTCTGCGAGCATCTCAACCAGCTCGTAACGTGTCATCCGATTTCCGGCGACGCAACGCCTTGTATCAGGACACCGAAATGGGCGCATGCCCTCGCCGCTTTTTCGATGCGGCCGCGCAACAGGAATTACTTCACAACCCGCAAATTGTTGGTGACCTGGAACACTCCGGAGACTCCGTTCACCGCGATGTTGGCCATGTTCTTGTCGTTTTCACTGTTCACGAATCCAGCCAGTGTCACCCTCCCGTTCTCTACGATGATGTGGATACTGGGAGCGGCCTCCCAGAAATACTGCGACAGCGATCCGGTGTTCACCAGCGTCCGGAACACCTTTTCGCGAATCTCATTGTCCATGGGCGACGGCGGCAGAATGCGGATGTTGTCGATCACCTTGTCGACGCCTTCAATGTGCTTCACCACGTTTTCCGCAGTCGACTTCGTGGCCGCGTGCCCGCTGGTGACTGAGCCGCTCAAAGTTACAGTGCGGCCCTGTACGGTGTACTCCAGATCGTCGAAGAGCGAGTAATAGGGAAGCATGAGCAGCTCGTGCCGCACCTCCTTTGCGATCTTCTGCTCTACGGGATCACCGCCCTGAATGGTTTTGCCGTAATCCACCACGACGGGACCATTACTGGAAATTTGCGCCAGTGCTCCGGTGCTCACCACAATCATCAACGCTAGCATCAGCTTTCGCATGGTCGTCATCCTCCTCTTACTGATTAGACGAATCGGCGGCCCAATAGGGTCGCGCCCGTTGGCGGCGGCATACGATTCCTTACGACACGTTACCCAGCCTTTGCGTAATCTGGCGAGGCAGTTCCCTTCGCGCGATCCATGTTCAACGCGGTTCAGGCTGAGCGCCGGCAGCTAACCAAACCTGCCTCGCAGGCTTCCCACCTGATAGCCTGAGATGCGCCCGCAGGCGGTCCTGGTGTCCGGGGATGGCGGAGGGGACGGCAGGAAATTGTCAAACCATGCGACGCAATTCAGGCGTTCGGGTTATCATGCTGGCACACTTCCAGGAGGTTGGCCGTGTTCAGGATCATCACTGTGGAACGGGAGTATGGGGCCGGCGGCAGCCTGGTCGCCGCCGAACTGGCTCATCGCAAGGGATGGCAACTGCTCGATCAACAGTTGACCGGCGAGATCGCGCGGCTGGCGGCGGTCGACGATAAGGTGGTCGCGCGCTGCGACGAGAAATGCGACACCTTGATGCACCGCCTGGCCAAGGTCTTCTGGCGTGGCAGTTACGAGCGCGCCCTTCCCATCGCCGACGACAAGATCTTCGACACCGACCTCATGGTTCGCCTGGCCCACCAGATCATTGAAGAGAAAGCCAAGGAAGGCCACTGCGTCATCGTCGGCCGGGGCGCACCGTACATCCTGCGCAGCCGCCCTGACACATTTCGTGTTTTCGTCTACGGCTCGCGCGAAGAGAAGATCAGGCGCATGATCCGCCTCAAGATGAACGAGAAGGAAGCCACCGAGATGGTCGACACGATCGACCAGGAGCGGGCGGCCTTCGTCCGCAAGTACTTCAACGCCGAGTGGCCCAGCCGCTGGCTCTATCACCTCATGCTGAACTCGGACTCCGGCCTGGAGTTCGTCACCGATACCATCGTAGCGACCATGGACGCTCTCGAGCGCAGACACAGCCACTCGGGACATGGGCATGCCATCCCTTCTGAACACCCGCAGCATGCGACCTAGCTCCTAAGACACTTCCACCGTCCCGCACCGCAACCTCCGCTGCTGGTCAGGCCGCCTGTTACGTGGCCCGCCGCCCCGCGTCACAGCGCCCCTGTGACGGGCGGACTTGCGGAGCCGGCCGCAGCGACTACACTCAAACCAGTCAGGCACGTCGGCCCGCAAGGAGTTAGCCCGCCGCACACGCCAATCGAAATTGCGGACTCCTTCGGCACCGACCCTTAACCGCACGCCCACGGGAGGTGGATATGCCGCTCAACAAGCTTCGCACTTTCCTCGATCAACAGAACATCCGTTACGTCGTGATCTCGCACTCCAAGGCCTTTACCGCGCAAGGCATCGCTGCCATCGCCCACATCCCGGGCAAGGAACTGGCCAAGACCGTCATCGTGAAACTCGATGGAGCCCTGGGCATGGCTGTTTTGCCGGCCTCCTTCCAGGTTGACCTGATGGCGCTGCGCAAAGCGACCGGCGTCCAGGAAGCGGAACTGGCCAGCGAACGCGAGTTCAAGAAACACTTTCCCGACTGCGAGACCGGAGCCATGCCGCCCTTCGGCAATCTGTATGGCATTCCGGTCTATGTGGACGAGACGCTCACCTACGACAAGGAGATCGTGTTCAACGCCGGCTCGCACTACGAACTGATTCGGCTCTCCTACGACGACTTCGAGAAGCTGGTGAAACCGCTGGTCCTGAAGTTTTCCTCCAAGCGGCCGTCGCTGGAGGATCGCGAGGTGCTGGTCCCGTAAATCCGGCGCGAACGGCAGTCTTTGCTGCGGCGGATCGGACGGAGGAGCGCTTGCTGCAGCGCTGCTTTTGGCGATCGCTCGGCAACCCGGCGTCACGGCCGAGTCTAAGTGAGTTTTGTGTGCCTCGGGCGCTGTGGCAGCACTGCATTGCACGCTGGGCTAACAGCGATGCCGCGGATGATCCCACACCAGCAAAGGAGGCTTGTGTGGGGCCCCTTCGTCCTTATCGAGGGGCACCCTTCGTGCAGAGTTTCAACCGCCGTCGCGCGGGTGTGGAAGTGGGGTGCACTTCCACGCAATGGATATTCGGGCCGCTGCTCGTAGTTTCCGTGGAGCCCGGCAAGGCGGGTGACCCGCAAGCCCCGACTCTTCCCTCCGCCCAAATCGGGAAACGTTTCTGCAATTGAACACTTCCCCGCTGATTACGGGCCGTGGAAAGTTATTCTGTCCGTGTCCCGGGAAACTCCGAAAGCGCAAGTCTGCGCCGGAAGCTGAATATGTGGTATCGGACGGTTTCACGTGAGCTTTTTGAAGGTTGCGGCGGGATGCAGGCGGTCCGTTGGTTGCATCGAAAAGGCGTAACGATTCTGATGTACCACCGGTTTCCAGCCGACCGGCAAAGCTTAGAACGGCAGTGTGAATATCTTCGGAAACACTACCAAGTGATTTCATTGGGGTGGTTGTCGCAACTACTCCGGAATGGCGATCCGCTGCCGAAATGGGCCATAGCAATTACCACCGACGACGGACACCGGGATTTCTATCAGCACGCATCCCTAGTCTTTACCGAGTTCAATTTCCCAATAACCATGTTTCTTACAACAGGTCCCATAGACAATCGCGGCTGGCTGTGGTTTGACCGCGTGGCATACGATTTCCTTAGCTCGAAGCTGGGAGTCGCTGAGCTTCCCAACCCGACTATGGCGGGAGGCGCGTCATCCAGGCCCAACCAGACCGCGCCTGGTTACGCTGTGCTAGGGAGCAGGGAGCAGCGATTGGCTATTGCGGAGCAGTACCTGGAGCGAATGAAAGCCGTTCCTTATAAGTGTTTTCCGATCTACTTGAATCAGTTGGAGGAGGCACTGAAAGTCCATCTTCCAGAGGAGCCGCCGGAGGAATGGGCCATGTTGAATTGGGACCAAGTGAGACTCATGGCTCGCGACGGAGTTGAATTCGGCGCTCACTCGGTAAATCATCCTATCCTGACTCAATTGGGGGAAGAGGAGGAGGTCTATGAAGAGATCGTGCGGTCCAGGGACCGAATCCAGGCCGAGTTGGGTAAGCCTGTGCTGCATTTTGCGTACCCCAACGGGCAACCGCAGGATGTCTCGCCGACCATCGTCAAAATGGTATCCGACGCAGGGTACCAAACTTCAGTAACGACCATTCCGGGGCAGGTTTTTCAGAGGGACGACCCCTTCCTGCTAAGACGAATTCCGGGCGGTGCCGAATTGCCCTTGTACCGTTTCAAGATGCATGCTGCAGCGTTTCGCGTTTAGCGAGTAATGATAGGGAGTCTCAGGATCCAAGTTGGCGATGTTGCCGGCCGTTGCCCGATTGCATAACCCGATCTTTCGAGCATGAGGTCCTACAATTGAAGATCCGTCATCCTGGGCACCATGCCTGGAGCAGGTCTTGATCTCAGAGAGAGCGCAGCCACGGAATCCAACCTTCGAATGCGATTAGCCGGTCCCGACGATTTGGCGGAGATCGGGTATCTATTGCCGGACCTTGCCGGACCGTATTTCGCGGAGCGCTTTCCGGGACGGACGGTGGTTGACTTCTGCCGCTGGAAATATTTCTCCAACCCATGCGGAGACGCGATAGTGGGCGTGGCGATGGACGGCCAGCGCGTCGTGAGCCTGGTGGCTGGCGTTCCTAAGCGGGTTAAGGTGCGCTCCGAGACTGTAGTGGCATTCGAGTTGGGCGACTTCATTACTCACCCGCAGTATCGGAAGCGGGGGCTTTTTTCCGGCCTGATCGAATTAGTGTGTGACGAAGCAACCCAACGCGGGGGTGCTTTTGCCTACGTCCGGCCAAACCCCAGTTCGTTTCGCCTGCTGGCGCCCGGACTTTCCTTTGTCGAAGTGCAGAAGATCGATGCACGGCGCTACGTGGTTCCAAGTGCCGCGATTCAGCGAAAAGCAGGCATCAAATCGAAGGTTTCGCGCGCTCTGGGGGTGGATTGGCTGGCGCGTCAACTCTTGCTACCTCGCGCTTCCGGCTCAACCACGGTTGAGCCGGTAACCCGATTCGACAGTGACGTAGATGATTTTTGGGAGAGGAGTCGCGAGCATTACTCGTTCGTCCTGGTAAAAGACGGCCTTTACCTGAATTGGCGCTACGCGGAGTGTCCGACTCCTTACCAGTTATGGATTGCGCATCGAAACGGCCGCGTCACGGGATATCTGACGCAGTTTCTGAACCGAGCGGAACGAAGCGGCAATCTTGTCGACCTGTTTACCGATCCGCCGGATGTGGAGACAGCTGGGGCGCTGCTAAGAGAAGGCATGAACCAAATGCTGCAGAACGGCATGCAGTCGGTGCATGCCTGGACACTGCAGTCAGGCGCAGATCACGCCAGTACGCAAGTCTTGCAACGCACCTGTTGGAAGGTATCGGTACCCCACCTCCATGTTGCGATGCGGTTTCTCGGAGATGGGCGGAAGAGCTCCAATTGGCTTGCGTCCGAGGGTTGGCAACTTGCCTTGGGGGACTTTGACGGAATCTGAATGCCTGAAAAAGAGAGTTTGCCGGACCCTAAGCAGCGAGTCTGCGAGATCTTCGGGAGCAGTGCCGACCATTACGCCACAGAGCGCGAGCGAACCCCGTATTTTCGCGCACAACTGGCGATCGTTCTTGCGCTGCTGGCCGGGGAGAGCGGGCGGATTCTGGACATTGGCTGCGCGGCCGGCGGCGAGATCCCAGAATTACGAAGTCGAGGGTTCTCCGTTATTGGCATTGACCTGTCGCCTGAGATGCTGGACTTTGCGCAGCATCGCTTTGCCGGCGATGGTGACGTGCATTTCTTCCGAGCGGATATCGAACGGCTTCCCTTTACGGCCCAGTCGATGGACCACGTGGTTTGCCTGGGGGTATTCGAGTTTCTGCCCGATTACAACCGTGCCCTGGACGAGATCCGCCGTGTCCTGCGCCCGGGTGGACTGGCGGTATTTGCCATTCCAAGCCGGGTTAGTCTGTACAACATCAGCGATCGAGTTGTAAGCCTCTCCGTGGGACCAGTGTGGCGGGCGGTCAAACGCGTCCTTTTTCGGAAATATGCGCAAGGACAGGCAGGTCCTCCGTTCCAACGCAACCTCTGCGTGCCGTGGCGATATCGGGCACTGCTTCGGCAACACGGACTAGAGCCCGAGCGGAGCCGATATTCGAATTTCTTCGTCTATCCTTTGGATCGCTTTCCTGATCTCAACATTCGCGTAGCCGCGGCCTTAGAGCCGTTGTCCTCGATACCACTGCTACGTTGTGCTGCGTCGGTTTATTTAGTTTCCGCCAGAAAGAAATAGTAATCGCCTGCGCTATCTTCCCTCTCCAGTAGCCTTCTGCGTTTCCCTGGTGGAACCGAAGTAGCTCCAGGTTTTTGAGTCAGGGAAGGGCCACCGCCGCGAACTCCAGCTTTACTTCTCTCCGGGCTCGGCGGGGATGATGGTGTGGCGGGGCGCGGGCATGGGAACGTTGCCTTTGGCGGCGCGCCACAGGATGGCGTTGAGGACCTCGTTGTCGGCGGCGTCGGCGACAGAAAAGTCGAGTTTAGCTGACTCCCCGGCTCCGGGAGCGTTGGGCTTATTGGCCTGATAGATGGTGCCGTTGTCGCGATTGCGGTAGTCAGCGTGGAAGGGCGGCTGATCGCCGGCTCCGGTGAACAGCGGCGCGATGACGGCGGCGAAGGCATCGTTGTTGTTCATGGGCGGCAGGCCGAGCAGCACTTCCATGGTGTGAATCATGTTCACCGTCGTATAGAAGTTGTGATCCACGTAGGACCGTGGTTGGCGCGGCGAATACTTGCTGATGACCAGCCCGAGGCTGCGATGGGCGTCGACGTGGTCGGCTCCGTTCTGCGCGTCGTCCTCGAGAACAAAGATGGCAGTGTCGTCCCAGTAGGGACTGTTGGAGATGGCCTCGACGACGCGGCCTACGGCGAGGTCGTTATCGGAGACCGAAGCGTTAGGCGTGGGCGAGCCGGGCTTGGTTCCGGCGGTGTGGTCGTTGGGCAGGCGCACCAGCGCGAACGAGGGGAGCTCAGTTCCCTTCCCCGTCTTGCGAGCTTCGACGAAGCCGGCGAACTCGCGCAGAAACTCGTCGACGCGAAGCTGATCGGGGTACTCGACCTTGAAGTCGGGATATTTGGGATCGAAGTGGTCGCGCAGGTCGGGCTTAGTGGCAGTGTTGTGGGCGGGCAGCGGAATGACGTACTGGTAGGGACTCTTGCCGCCTCCAAACTTCGCGGGCAGATCCTCTCCCGGCTTCACTTCGGCGCGGGCGCAATGAGCGGGATGGCCCGTGGGCGCTCCGCTGGCGGAGGGCGAGTAGTCCTGGCCGAGGTCGGCGCACCAGCGGGTCTCGATGTACTCGCCATAGTGGCGATAGGTGAGCTGGTGGCGTGCGAGATTGTCCCAGAGGTATCCGGTGGCAGGCTCGTTGGCGTCGGGAATGCCGTAGTCGAGCGGACGGATGTCGCCGATGGTGCCTTCGGAGTCGTAGTCGCGCTCGTGACCACGATAGGCAATCTGCCAAGTCTTCTCGCCGTAGTCGGTGTTGATGGCCGAGGTGGACCAGGGATGTCCGTCGCCGGAAACTTCGCCGCTATCGTAGAAGTTATCGAGGATGCCAAACTGGCGCGCGAGGGCGTGCTGGTTGGGGGTGATGTTTTTGCCGTACATCACCAGGGAAGGATCGCCGTTGGCTTCCTTGATGTCGCCGAAGAGCTGATCGTAGGTGCGGTTCTCCTTAATGATGTAGATGACGTGGCGAATGGGATTCTTGCCGGCCTGGAAGACGATCTCGCCGCTGCGACCGTCCATGCGATTGCTGCGCACGACCTCGGCGGTCAGCTTCTCGTGATCGCGCTCGGCGTCTTTCAAGTTCACGCGCGCGATAGAGCCGCGAATCAGCGACGGGATGTACATGTGCTGAGGCTTGCCGCCATGCGCTGGGCCGTCGAAGGCGGAGTTCGGTCCCGTGCCAATGCCCTTGCCGGTGGCGATAAGCAGGCTGTCGCCCTGGACGGCAACGGCGGTCGGGTACCACTCCGTGGGAATGAAGTAGGCGGCACGATCTTCGTTGGCGTTGGCGTGTCCGCCGCGGGTATCGCGCAGGTCGAAGACGGCAATGGCGTCGGACGCAGAGTTGGCTACGTAGAGCTGCATTCCGTCGTCCGAGAGCGCCAGGCCCTCGGGATAGGTGCCGCCATAGCGCTGCCCCGGGAGACGCGTGTCGAGCAAGCGAGCGACCTTTCCGTCCTGGGTTGCGATGATGGCAACCTGGTCGCGGTTGGAGAGCGCGACGTAAAGGTGCTGCTCGTCGGGGCTCAGCAGCATGGCGGTGGGATGGGACGACGCGTCGGTCGGCAGCTTGGGCGGATGCAGCGCGATCTGGCGAATAACCTTGCCGGAGTGCAAGTCGAGTTCGGCGACGCTGGAGCCGTTCCATAGCGAGATCCAGCCCTTGCTGCCGTCGCGTGTCGCCACTGCGCCATATGGGAAGGACCCGGGGACGGATTTTCCCATAGTGAGATCGAAGCGCTGCAGCACTTTGCCATTGCGTACGTCGAGCAAGACAGCATCGTCGGCGAGGTTCTCGGCAACCAGCAGCTCATCGCCGCTTGCGGCCTTCACCACGGCGAGTCCGGCGGGATATGGGATCGCGTGCCCAGGGGCAACATTCTTCGCGCCGTAGGTGAGGACCTTGTCCTTGGCCAGCGGCGCAAGTGGAAGGGGAAGGAAACGGTCGGGAGTTATAGAGCCATTGGCGAAGCGGTAGACCGCGATGCCGTTGCCCATGCCGCCAAGTTTTTTGCCGTCCTTATCGATGGCACTGCCTTCGGGATCGGTCAGCGAGGCGATGGAGGCATAAAGTTCTTTGCCATCGCTGCTCCAGGCGAGCCCGAGGAAGTAGGTCTGGCGCTGGTACACCTGCAGGCGGGGTTCGGGAAAATCGCGCAGCTGCTTGGTGGCCAGGTCGAGGATGGCGATTGACTGGTCGTACTGTGACTCCGGCGTGCCGCGCCCGTTGTTGAGGACTGCGAGGTGCTTGCCGTCCGGACTAAGGGCTATGACCGTGGGGAAACTGTTGGTGCGCTGGGGAGTGCCCACCACCGGTCTGAGCAATACTTTGCTGGAGGGAAGGTCGATGTCCTTCTTGTCTTTCCTGGTGGCGGACTGCGCGACAGCCGGCGTGGGGATAAGCGTGGGGATAAAGGATGAAAGCAGAACGATGAGATAAAAGCGGCGGAGGTTCATGGCGGTCCTCAGAAAATAGTAGCGCTCAGGGTTGGGCACGAACTGTGATGTGGGGCTCGAGGTCTTCTGGACGTTGAGATCGATAATGTTCGAGCACGCGGGCAATTTCTTCTGCGATCGGGTCGGCGCCGAAGACGACCACGTCGGCATGGGCAATGGTTGGGCGGACATAGTGTTCGGCCATGGGTGCTACGGTGGTGTTGTATTGCTGGAGCACGGAATCGGGAGTGCGACCGCGTTCGCGCACGTCGCGATGGGTGCGGCGCTTCAGGCAAAGCTCGTCGTGCAGGTCGACATAAACCTTGGTTCCGAACAGGGCGCGGAGTTCCGGCCAATACAGGGTGAAAAGGCCTTCGACGATCACCACCCCGGAAGCTTCGAAGGTCCGCGTCTCAGGCTTACGGGTGTGGGTTGCGAAGTCGTACAGCGGGACGTCTACTGGCTCGCCGTGGCGCAGCCGCGAAACCTGCTCGATCAGCAGGAGGTGATCGATGGCTGCAGGATCGTCAAAGTTGGAATGAGCGCGGTCGTGCGGGGGAAGATGGCCCAGGTCGCGATAGTAGGCGTCAGTGCCTAGCACGTGTCCCTGCAACTGGCGGGCGAGCCGCGTAGCCAGAAAGCTTTTGCCCGAGCCGGAGGGGCCGGCGATCCCGATCAAATAGGTGCTGGGTGACATGAGCAGACCAGTTTACTTGGAGGCGGTGGTGTGCTCATCAATTTTCGGCAGGACCGTGCGCAGCAGGGCGAGGAACTTGCCGCCCACGCGCTCGCCGGTTGCCAGCACCTCGTCGTGACTGATCTTCTCGCCGCTGAGGCCGGCGGCCATGTTGGTCACACAAGAGATGGCGAGCACCTCGATTCCCATGTGCCGCGCCGCGATGACCTCGGGCACGGTTGACATGCCCACGAGGTCGGCGCCGATGGCACGGAGGAAACGAATCTCTGCCGGAGTCTCATAGCTGGGGCCGAGCATGGCGGCGTAGATGCCTTCGTACAGGTCGCCGCCGAGAGCCGGTTTTTCCGCCAGAACGAATTGGCGGAACTGCTCGTTGTAGGCGTCGGTCATGTCGGGAAAACGCGGACCGAAGCGGTCGTCATTGGCACCGGCCAGCGGGTTCTGCCCTTGCAGGTTGATGTGGTCGCGGATGACGACCAGCGCGCCGCGTCCGTATTGCGGGTTGATGCCGCCGGCAGCGTTGGTAAGGACAAGCGCTTTCACCCCCATGCGAGCAAAGACGCGCACCGGGAACGCGACCTCTTGTGCCGAGTAGCCTTCGTAGAGGTGCACGCGGCCCTGCATGGCGGCGACCGGGATACCGCTCACAGTCCCAATCACTAATTGCCCCGCGTGACCGACGGCGGTGCTGCAGGGAAAGGAGGGGATGGTGGCGTACGGGACGCGAGTTGGGTTTTCCAGTTCGTCAGCAAAGCCGCCGAGGCCGGAGCCCAGCACCAGGGCGATGCGCGGGCGCAGTTTGGTGGCAGTTAAGATGAATCCCGCGGCCTGGTCAGCGCGGGTAAAGTAATCGGATGAGGGGTCAGCCGAAACGGGGGTAAGCGAGCCGCGATTCGCAACAAGGAAGGGTCTCCAGAAGGGTCTCATAAGCATCGGCGCGATACGCAGCGCCCCTCCGCGGAGATGGTATCGTAGTGCCGCCAATCGGACACGTTTTCGTCGACAGAGACACCCATCCAGAGAGGTTTTATTTGCCGATCTCTTCCAGGTACTTTTCGGCCTCGAGGGCAGCCATGCAGCCGGTTCCGGCCGCGGTGACGGCCTGCCGGTAGTGGCGGTCGGCAACATCGCCCGAGACGAAGACGCCGGGGAGGCTGGTGCAGACATAGCCTTCGGGGATGATGTAGCCTTCGCCGTCACGCTTCAGTTGATTGCCAACGAAATCGGCATTCGGAGTATGGCCGATGCCGAGGAACATGGCGCTGGTGGGAAAGTCCCACTGCTCGCCTGTCTTCAGATTGCGCAGGCGCAGTCCGGTCACTTCTTTCTTCTCGACGTCGAGAACGTCGTCGACAACGGTGTCGGTGAGGAACTCGATTTTGTCGTGCTGCCGGGCGCGGTCGAGCATGATCTTGGAGGCGCGGAACTCGTTGCGGCGATGAATCAGTGTGACCTTGGAGGCGAAGCGGGTGAGGAACAGAGCTTCTTCCATGGCCGAGTCGCCGCCGCCGATCACGGCGATTTCTTTCCCTGAGAAGAAGAAGCCGTCGCAGGTAGCGCAGGAGGAGACGCCGTGGCCGATCAGCGCCTGCTCGCTGGGCAAGCCGAGCCAGCGGGCCGAAGCGCCGCTGGCGATGATCAGGGTGCGCGCGAGCAGGGTGTCTCTGCCCAGGTCAACCGAGATCGGTTCCCTGCCGATGTCCGACTTCTTCCGGCTGAGGTCGACCTTGC
This sequence comes from uncultured Acidobacteriaceae bacterium, assembly GCA_963798275.1. Lineage (GTDB taxonomy): Bacteria > Acidobacteriota > Terriglobia > Terriglobales > Acidobacteriaceae > CAWCTB01. Next base: position 80,582 of record CAWCTB010000021.1, on the reverse strand, counting down.
TCACGTGCCCCGGCAGGAACTCAGCCCCGAAGCGCATGGCCTGCTTGCGCATGTTGTCGATGAGTTCGGGACCCTGAATGCCTTCGGGGAAGCCGGGGAAGTTCTCGACCAGTGTGGTGATGGCGAGCTGGCCTCCGGGCTCGTGGCCGTCGATGACCAGGGGGCGCAGGTTGGCGCGAGCGGCGTAGATGGCGGCGGTCAGCCCCGAACACCCGGAGCCGATGATGATGACGTCGCGAATATTATCTGGCATAGGACTGGATGTAGATTCTTCCGCGCACCGGAAGTTGCAACGCCGCAGATTGGCGCTGGAAAGCCCTGCAGCGCAAGAGTTTGTCAAAGGCGGTGCACAGTGGATTCTAACAAGGTGGCCGCGATTCAGAAACCCGGCCTAAACGCCCGTCGCTCAAGGGAGTGATGAAAAATGCAGGAAAGCAGATTCCTTGTGGGCGGAAGCCCATACCAACCCTACTTTCCCAGGTTCCGGTCGAAGAAGCTGGCCATGATATGGTCGGCCTCTTTCGATTCGGGCAGCGCGGGATCGTTCCAGAAGGCGTGCGGCAGGGCCTCGAACACCACCAACTCGGCATCAACTCCGGCCCGCAGATAAGCGCGGTGCAGGATGGTGGTGCCGCTCAACAGCAGGTCGCGCCCGCTGGTGATGAACAGCGTCGGGGGAAAGCCGGTGAGATCGGCATACAAGGGAGACAGCACCGGGTCCCTGGGATCGGTCGAGCCGGTGTATTCAGAATCGTGGTCCCCCGGCTGGGGCGGGTCGAGGTGGCCGGAGAAGCCGTTCAAGGCATAGATGGCGAGCGAGTCTCCGGGCTGGCTGAAATCGCCCATGCCGGAGAAGATGCCGGTCGCCGCCGGCAGCGGCAGCTTAAGTTGCTTCAGCTTCGCGGTTACCTCGGCGGTGAGAATCGCGCCCGCGGAGGTGCCGTAGATGCCGATGTGGCTCGGCTGGTAGGTCTTGAGCAGCTCTTTGTACACGGCGACAGCGTCGTCGAGTGCCGCCGGAAATGGGTGCTCGGGCGCGAGGCGGTAGAGCACAGCGACGACCTTGGTTCCGGTCAGGTTGGCAATGGGGATGGACTCGGTCAGCGAGCCAGAATCGGAATTGAAGCCGCCGCCGTGCAGATTGATCAGCACCCGGTCGCGCTTTTCGGGAGCGATGCTGAGCGGGGTGACTACCCGCACCGGGACACCAGCGATGGTGTCAGCGGTCACGTTGACCGGGTACAGCTTCTTCGAAGCCTCGCCGGCCCCCGCCTGCCATTTGTCGGTATGGGTCCGCCGCTGCTCGAGCGTCTCGGGCACCGCCGCGTCGGATACCACGCGCGCCAAAACCTTCTGCGCCTCGGGACTGATGGTGGTGGGTACCGGCACTATGCGCGTCACGTAAGCGGTGCCGTCCGGAGCGATTCTGCTGCTATCCGTGAACTGCGCATCGGCGGAAGGCTGCTGCGCGAAAGCCTGTGCCACTGCCAGCGCCAGCAAGATCAGTGCGGAAACCAACTGCCTTTTGCATCCACCCATCGGGATTCAACCTCCGTCGTCAATCGATCAAGATAACAGCTTGCAATTGATCCAGGGCCTTCTGCGCCGCTCCGGCGCAACTGGGATGCCTCTTGTCAATGCAAGTGGAAAAGCCCCACTCAAGCTGCGCCTGCATGAGGCACGCAACCCGATGGTAAGCAGCATCGAGACTATTCCAATTCGAAGTCGGCGGAGCTGACCTTGGTACGGTTGCCGGCCGAATCGATGGCCACCAGTTCGACGCGGTACGAGCCGGGAGCCAGCTTGTCGGTGGGAAGTTTCAGTCCCAACGGGACAACCGGGTTTCCCGCCTTGACCGCGCTGGAGGTGTCGGCGACCCCGGCGTTGATTTTGTCCTCGCCCGTTTTGCGGTCGATGATCTTGAGCTGCAGCCCGATCTTGGGTGGATTCGGCCCGGTCAGCAGGGGATCGTAGGCCTCGACGTAGATGGCAGTCGTGTCGTTCTTCTTGAAGTGGTTCGAGGCTGCAGGAATGACCTCCAGCCCCTGGGTCACCAGCGGCTTGTGATCCTGCAAGAGCTCGGCGTCGAGCGTGGTGTCGCCCTCACCGTAGCGGCGCATTTCCTTGCTGAGGGCGACGGCGCTCAGGCTGAAGTGCTTGCCGTCGTAAGGGTCGATCACGAGCGGAGTTTCGACCTTGCCGAAACTCTCGCCGCCGGAACTGAAAACGACCTTCAGTTGGTATTGTCCCGGGGCCAGCTCGAACTGGTTCTCATAGTGGAATGGCTTGCTGAGGAACTCCTTCATCTGGTCCTTGGTTTCAAAGCTCAGATCGACCGCGTCACTGAAGCGCCCGCTTTCGCTGCCGTCGGGCTTAGTCGCGATACCAAGCACATTGATGACAGCGTGCTGCTTACCCTTGTCCTTGTCGAACTTGATGGCGCTGGAAGGCATTTCCATCGCCAGGTTCACGCGGGCGATGTTGGCGGAGGTGAAGAAGTAAGGCGCCAGGATGGAGGCCGGCACGTTGCCCGATTGCGTCCCGGCGGCGCGGCTCTCGAGTTGTTTGGCGACGGGCTTGCCTGCGAGCATGTCCACCGGCTTGACGTTGCAGTAGCCGCTGCGGGCGCGCACGACGGTCCCGCCGCGGTCGACCTTCACCTTCAAGGTGTGGCAGGAGCCTTCGGCGGAAACGTCGGGGGTGTAACCGAGGCTGTAGTACTCGACCTGTTCGTTGGCGATCTTTCCTAAACCGCCGGCGAGGTCGTTGGTGTTGACGATCACGAAGCCGCCGGTGCCTTCGGCCAGTTCATAGAGGATCTGCTGGTTGGTGGTAGCGCTGGGCGGAAAGGTGGGCACGATCTGGCGCGGCTGATTGTACGGGCTTGGAATCGAGCTGGGTGGGGGAACCGTACGGACGGCGGTTCCGCCGGTGCCTGCCGTGCCGCCGCGGCTGCCGGTGGCACCGGTGCTGCCGCCGTGGCCGCCGCCGCCACCGGTGCCGCCATGCTGGCCTTCTCCCTCGGGCATCGCCACGTACACCAGGCGGGGTTGGTTCGGCGCCTGGGCTGGCATGAAGTTAATGTTGGCTTCGAGGAGTCCATCGGACGGAGCGACTGCGGGTGGGCGCAGGGCGGCGCTACCCGCGGGCCGCACCGGCGAGAACAAGCCGCGCACGTCGACGGGATAGACAGCAATGTTCGCCTTGTTGCAGGCGTTGATCACAGCGGTCAGCTCCGATTGCGCTTCCGAGGTCCAGGGAAAGCCGGCGGTGAGCAGCACCAGGCTCTTGCGGCCGGGCACGTCGGGAAGACTCTTGGCCACGCTGCGCAGGGCGAGCAGCATGGAGCGTGCGCCGTAATCGGCTTCGGCGCCGTACAGCACCGGAGGCGCGCCCAGAGAGGCAACATCAACCGGCACGGCCGCGCCGGGATTGGAGATGCTGGAGATCTTGATGCCCGTGGCGACCTGCTTCAGGCGGGCGGCGTCAGAGGTAAAGTTTTGGGCCACGTGCACCGAGCCGCCATAGTTGATGATCGCCATATAGCGGTCGGGACCGGCATTGGCGTCAATGAAGCTGGCCGCCGCCTGGCGGGCCTGGGCTTCGTCGGAGAACTCCATGGTCGAGCTGTCGAAGAACAGCACCATGTAGTGCTTCTGGCCGTTGGTGGGAGAGTTGGGGTCGGCCTCGTAGGAAAAGCTCTTGATGGTCTGTTCCTTGTCGTCCTCCCACACCTTGAAGTCTTTTTGCGTAAGATCGCGGATGTACTTGCCGTGCTTATCGGTAACGATGGTATCGACGATAACCAACCGGGTTTCCGCCTTGATGACCGCGGCCGGGGGCTGCTCCGGCTGGGATGAAGCCGGCGCGGCCTGGGGGCTGGGGGCTTGCTGGGCCTGAGCTGCAGGCAGGCCTGGCCGGCCGGATGCGATCGCCAGAAGAATTGCGAGAAGCACGAACCGCGGAGTCTTCATACTGCATACCTCATACAACTTGCGCAATGTTTTCGGCGCTGGCTACGGCAAGGAGCCACGCCCTTTCAAAACCGTTCATGAGACCAGCTCTCTCTAAGGAATCTCCACCGCATCGTTGGCCGCCGACAACTGACCGTCATTATCGCGCACCACGCAGCGCACCAGGTAGCTGCCGGGCTTTACATCGAAGTTGGCCCGCAGGGTCACACCCGAGTCCAGCTTCGTTTCCAGCGTTTCGTCGGTCAAGCGCATCTCCAGCGTCTTCTGGTCGCCCTGCAGGAAGTTGCCGTTGTGGTCGAACAGGGCCGAAACAACCACCAGATCGTTGCGGTAACGGCCGTCGACTTTCTGATAGTGCAGATGACGCACGTCCACTTTTACCAGCACCGCCAGCTTGGCAGCCGCGTCGGAGGTCTTGAAGTACTTGGTGTGCACTTCGACAGGCATGTCTTTGCGCTCTTCCTGCGAGAAGACAGCGTCGTTGATATCGCTTTTGGCCTGCTCGGCGGCATTCTGCAAATGGGTGGGAGCGTAATAGCCCTTGCGCGCCTGCAAGGTGTAGGGCGACTTGTTGGCCAGGGTAACTTTCAGTGTGTGATATTTGCCGTCGTTCTTGAGGTTCTGGGGCGCGAAACCGAGGACGTAATAGTACTCGGGCAGGGCGGCGGTACGCTTAAGCCCTTCCTCCATGTCGTTGGTGTTATGGATAAACGTACCCCCGGTGCCGTAGGCGAGTTCGCTGAGAACGTTGGCCTCATCGGTGGCGCTTTGGGAAGCGTACTCGTGCATGATGGCAACGGTCTGGGAGCTCTGGTTCCTGCGGGTGATGTCATCGCCGGTGTAGAGGCCGCGAGCGTCGAGGGTGCTGATGACGACGTTGGAGCGCAGGGCGCGGTCGATGAGATCTGTTTCCCAGGGCGTGGTGTCGATCAACAGGAAACCGGGGGACACCAGCACGATGGTTCGTAAACCGGGCATCGCCGCGATCCGGTTGACCACGTCGCGCAGGGTACCAAGGGCAATGCGGCTTTGGTCACTGCTGGTACTCGCCACTCTTTGCGCGGTCGACACAACCACGTGCTCAGCACTGTTGGCATCTATGATCATATTCAAACAGTTCATGTAGTCCGACACAGCCACTTGTAACGCCCTCGGATCGTGCTTGTTGACGATCAGGTCCGCTTCATACGGGGTGATGTACGGGCAGTCGGATGCCGCCGCGTTTCCGACCGGACTGGGATTGATCCGCAGCAGGGCGTCGCGCAACTTCGCCCGGTCGTCGGTAAAGTCCAGCATGACCGTGCCCGAGGTGGTGTATACGGCGGCGCGGTCTTCTGGTTGCAGCGAACTGAGATTCGCGATGGCAGCGCTCCTTACGGAAGCTACGTCGCTGAAGGGCAAATGCAGGTCGTCAAACACATAGGCGACATAACGCTCCGGCGCCTCTGGCTTCAGCGACGAATGTACTGCGTCACCTGAGTTAGGGAGCCGAGGGTTCTCCGTCTTCTCCACCGCGAAGCGCGCGATGGTTTGCGGCTTACCATTGTCGAAGAGCTGGAAATCCTCCTTCTTCAGGGTCCCGATGGCATGTCCCTGTCCGTCCCTCACCACCACATGCACCACCACCAGGTTCACGTTCACCTTGAAGGTGGTATCGCTTTCCTGGTGGGTGGTTATCTCAGCTACATTTTTGGCTTCGACGGCAGTCGACGGCGCCCCCGCGGGCGGAGTCGAGGCCGAGCTTTGAGACGCGCCACCTGCGGTCGCCTGGGGGGCTGAGGGCGGACCCGATTGCGCCTGCGCCAAGGCCGACGCAGGGAGCCAAACCATCGCGGCGAGCAGGCACAGCCGGGCGGCAAGAATGCCGGGCTGTGCTGTTGTGCGAGCACCCAGAGCTGGGCTGGGAGCAAGACCGCGCATGGTATGGCCTCAAGATTGACCCGGCCCGCGCGGCATCGGCTTGGCGGGGCGGGACAACGGCTGATTACAAGTAAATCCTAGTCTGTTCCCGACAAAAGTGCTATATGCAGCAACCCTGCCTCGAGCACGATGTTGCGAGAGGGGAGGCACGTGGGCACAGCTGTATAGGAGGTGTGAATTGGGCGGTGCTCAAGCCGAAGGTTTGGGCCAGGACACCTCGCGCTTCAGGTTAGGTTGGCATGGAACTTGGGGGGCATGTGGGAATAGTTGCGGGCGAGATCCAGGAACGCTTTCATGCCCGTATCGGTGGGATCGGCATGTGCAGCCGCGATCGTCTCTACAGCCCAGGATCCCAAGTGGCGATAGCTTTCAAACTGCGATTCGTTAAAGAACTGGTTGACCGTGCTCTCGTGAGGGAAGGGTTTGTGCGTGGCGGCATAGGAGCGGATGTCTTCCGGTTCGTTGCCCCGCAGTGCCGGCTTGATGTAGATCAGTTCGCCTTGCGGCGCGCCAAGATCGACGCAGGCATAATCGATCACTCCCCGAGCGCAGTACAGATTTTCCGGCTTGATGTCCCTTTTCATCGGCATTCCCGCGGCAAAACCGGGGAACGTAATGGGAATGCCCAGGTCGATATAAATTTTGCGGATGGCATTACCGAGATCCTCAAATTCGTAATCACTGTCGGCATCGGCGTCGACCAGGATGATCGAATGACAGCGGCGCAACACCATTTCGTACAAGCCGAGGTTTTCGAAGTGCCCGCCATCGGAGAGTTCGATGAACCGGGAGGTGTCGTTGGTGCGCCCCAGCGCCTCATTGAGCAGCGGTATCAGTGCCCAGGTGGGGCCGCTGCGACGCAGGAAGCGCGCCGCCGCATCATGCTGAGCTTTGTAAACCGCGTCACTCTCGTTCTCCTTGGTTTTGGCCAGCCGGTCTTTCACCCGCGTGACCGGCCCTTTTTCTGCCTTCATCCGTTCCATGTCCAGCAATGGCCACACCGGGTTGGGCAGCCACCACCCCAGCCGCGCATTGAAAAACGTCATCAGCAGCGATACCAGGGCGGAGGAGTTGTAGCCCATATTAGGGTTGAACGCAGCGCCGCTGATGGCCATCGCCGTGCCTAGGCGGACCCCGTGAACGCCTCCGTATTGCGAAGTTGGAACGTAGCCGATGCGCCAGCACCCGCAATGCAGCGGGCTGAAAGAGAACGGCTCGGCCTTGCGCTGTTGCCATGCCAGGTTGCGGGTGGCCACCAGGTTGAGAGCGGTGTTCACCACGTGAAGCGGGGCCGTCCCATCGTGCGGCAGGTCGGCTTCGCGCAGGTTGTCCTGGGGATCGAAGTTGGTGAAGGGATTGGGATGCCGCGCCAGGTTAGAAGCGCCAAGATAAGCCCGCGTGAGCCGCATGCGATACATGCCATGCAGCGAAAAGGTGTTGACCATGATGAAGCGGTTCGCCACCAAAGCCAGCGCCGCCGCGCCGCCGAATACCACCAGCGTACGTTGCGGTATAGCGTAGGCATCGGCCGTCACCAGCAGCCAGTGGGTAAGGCCGGCCAGAAGGATCGACAGGCAGAAGAGAGCGATAAGACAGGCTGCAGGAGCGATCCAATTATGCTTGGAGAGGAATTGCTGCGCCTGGGTGAGCTGTTCCTTCTTCAGCTTTTTCAAACCTGAGGAGGTGGCGACACTCAGCCCGCTCGCACTGCCCAGATAGCCGGCCGAGAAACCAATGGCGGACAGCGCCGCCGCCAGGGTGCCATCGAGCACCGCGGCCCCGAAGTAGGCGATGGCGCAAAGGCCCACCCATCCAAAGGTAAAAGCGATAAGGACGCCGCCGGCGCGCGACCACCATTCGCGTTCTTCTTCGCGCTCAATGTTGCTCAGGAAGCCGGACAGCAAAGCCGATGCAATCATGAGCACAATCAGTACGGTCGGGACAATCGCCAGGACCGATAGGTAACGAATGGTGTCCGGCGGAACATCGGTTTCCAGCAGCATGTGGGAGAAAATTTCTCCAGCACCGAAGAGCAGGACGGCGGCAATCACTCCGGAAATGAAGGGCGCCACGAACGAGCTCAACAAGCGCAACCAGTCAGTCTTCTTCCATGCTGGCTGGGTCGGCTTCCAATCAAGCCGGGTAAACAGCGAGCCGCCGCGGAAGGCGCGCCGGGCGCGATAAATGGAGATGGCCAGCGGAGGCAGGGTGGAGAGCAACCAGAGCCAGCCGAAAACGTAAAACCTCGATCCTGCGGGGCCTCCCGCGGGAGTGGCCAGCGCCTGATTCAGCAGCCACATCTCGCCCACCAGCCAGGCGGCGATCAGCAGCGGCACGACAAACAGCTTGACGCTCCAAGGCTCGGCTGGCTTCTTGACTTTCTGCCCAGCCTTGGCCTGTGCCAAAGGGTCCTCACTGGCAGCCTCGCGAGCCATGGTCGGGAACGCCATGTTATAGGCAGCCACCACCGCGGCGATGCCGATGCCGACGCAGGCCAGCCCCATGGTAAGAACGAAGTAGAGGATCTCGTGTCCCCGTAACGACTGTGGCAGCCAGTAGGAGAATTCCGCCAGCATGTAGGGCAGGCAAAACAGCGCAACCATTGCCGGAACCAGGATCAGCCAGTTCAGGAAGATGTTGCGCAGCACGATCGACACCAGGGTAAGGCTATCGACGGTTAGGCCGTAATGGGGCGCCAGGTAGCTGGTGTACTCCCGCAGATGGCGTATCGGCTGCGGCTCGGGATCGCCGGACGTCGGCGCGGGAGAGGAAAGCTGTTGCACCACATTGGCATAGCCGACACGCGTAGCCCACCCCATCAGCCAGCTTCCTATGTATCCGCCACCGGACACTGTCGACAGGTAGTCGAGGCTGTGCATGAGCGACTTGCGATCGGCTACTGGCTGAGGATCGCTCTTGCCGGCCGGGGGTGCGCTCTGCACTCCCGCGAGCTTGCCCATGCTGAAGCGCGCCAGTCCCTGCAGAACGCCCAGAGAGAAGCTGGCGCTACGGATGCCTCCGCCGGAGAGACACACGGCACTGCAGTCCATGGCATGCAGAATCTGACGCAGTGGCGCATCCAGCCGCTTACACTCTTTTTCCTTCGCCAGGATCTCGTCCTGCTTTGCTTGCAGCGGGGTCCTACCCCGGCTTGGGTCCATACGGGACAATTCTTCCTTGAGGTCTTTGAGTTCGTTGTAGGCCTGATGGGCGCGATCGGTTGCCGCCGAAAGCAGCGCCCATGCCTGGTCGGGGTCGGTCGCGCTCGCGGCCTGGGGAAGATACGCGACGGTCGCTTTGAAAAGATCTGGAGAACGGCGGGCGCGATGCTCCTCGAACAGGATGCGGAAGGGGAGCGAGTGGTCGACACAGCGCAAGATAAGGTTTTCGGTGGAATCCATGGACGACACCCCTGAACGCCGTCACGTGTCCGGACTCCGCCTACGTCGTTTGATGACGGCACGGCGGTTCCGGAAAAGACTGAACGAGAGGCTAGCAGAACTGCTTGAAAAAACAAGTGGCTAGTTCGGGACGAGCAACCGCCGGGAAACGGCACGCCGCGTGCTCAAAGATCACATTCACACGTGAGGTGCGTCACAGCCCGGGGGTGCGCAATCAGCCGACAATCGCACTAAGCAAAGACGCAGAGGAGCCATCCCGGGGAGGTGCCCAATGTCAGAGGACAAGCGCGACGTTCTGGAAGTCTTGCGGTATGAGCTGAACTTTCTTGAACAGGGCGGTTATGGGAACTGGTACAGCACGCCCTGGGGACCAGCGTCGATCTTTCAGGATTCGCTGAGCTGCCTGAACCATGGCGATCCCACCCGTCCGCATGCCTGCCACGAATGCCTGCTCTACGACTTTGTGCCGGAACAGTATCGCGGAGAAGACGTACCCTGCCACCACATTCCCCTGGATCGGAACGGTATTACGATCGCAACGCCCCAGTCGGAAGAGGATCTGCGGGAAAACGTAAAGCATTGGTTGAAACGTACCATCGCCCGGATTGAGGCCGAGCGGGCCAAACAGAAAGTCGGCTGAACTGCGGGCACCGGCTGTCTGCTGGTGAGGCCGAGTCCGGAGTTCCAATCCTTTCCCCCATTCTGGACCATTCCCGTTTCAGGAACGACTTGCTGGTCGCCGTCCCGGTTTCCCTTTCCTACCCCCACCCAACCGTTACAATGCTGCCTCAGGTTCTATACCACGGGAGTGTTCATGAAACGGTCTTTCGCCAGCCTTGACCCTCAAGAAGCGCTGCACGTTGCCATCTTCATTGAAGAAAGGAACGCCGACATTTATCACCGCCTGGCGCAAATGTTCGTCGAGTTCCGTGACCCCGAATCCCTGGAAATCGCCGGCGTATTCCGGGATATGGCGGCGGAGGAGCGCGGCCACGGCACGCTGCTCCAGAGTAAGTACAACGAGCTGTATGGCAACCGCAGTTGCTCGCTCACGGAAGAAGACCTGCTCGAATTCATCGAGGTCCCCAGGCTGGAGAAGAGCGACCTGCTGTCGGGGGTTGGGGGCAACGCAAGAAAGCGCGCGTTGCAGGTGGCTCTGGACGCGGAGGAGTCAGCCCAGACCTTTTATAAGTCCCTTGCCGCCACCACCGCGAAGGGGCCCCTGCAGCGTCTCTATGGGGAACTCGCCAGCATGGAAGACGGCCATGTGATTTACATCCAGCGCAAGCTGTCACCGCAATCGGTGGCCGAGAAAGACACCCACTAGCAGGCCCTCTGACCAGTTCTAGGGTTTGCCTAAGTCCGCGGGGAATGACGTGAGTTCGACCTTGCGCTCGCTGACCGTTTCGCCGCCACTGGCATCGGTCAGGTGGCGCTTCACCGTGCCTTTGATGACGCGGTAGCCTTCCTGCCCCGGTTGTTTGCCGGCCACGACGGAGATCGTGCCCGTGCATTCGTACCAGACGCCATGGACAGTCTTAGTCTTGAAATAGAGCTGATTGTCCTTGAGCGAGCCTCTGTCGAAGAACTGATCGATAAACTGGCCTTTGTCGGTATCGCTGTCGCCGAAGCGCGACACGTACCCGGAGAGCTCCCCATTTTCCAGGGTGATCTGAACGAAATCGCCTTCCTTTAAGAACGTGTACATCCCCGAGGGATCGGTGGCCGGATCGAAACCACGGGCCGGGGGCTGCGGTGGTTGCTGGGCCAGCGCGGAAGCGAGAGACAGGAAGAACAGGCTGGCGAAGACGAGACGGTGACGGATCATGCAAGCTCCTGCGAAAGCTTCATCATGGCACGTCAGCCAAGCTTGCGAAAGGGAGGGCAGAGTTTTTCGATATAATCGGGTATCGATTTCCAAGGGTAGGGGTGATGTCCGAAGCCACCGCGGCGCGGCCCGAACTCGACTCCTCAGAGGGTGATGCGCCCGCACTGCTCTGTGAACTGGAGCCGTGGCACCGGGTATTCCGCCAAAATCTCGCTGACTTTCTGTGGCGCCATGAGCCGCCGCCCGTGGAAATCACCGCGCAACCGGTTGCGGTCCATCCCGATACCTTCATTTCCACCAGCCTTCCGCCGCTGCGATTTGTCGAATCGTATGGCGGACACATCGCCTTCATCGCGCTGGTGTATTTCATCTCGAGCTTATCGATGTTCAACCGACCGGTGAAGTTAGCGTCACCCTACGAGAACACAAAGATCGAGTATTACCCGGTAAGCGAATACCTGCCGCCGATCAATTCGGGGCAGAAGGGGGAAGCCAAGCCGCGCAAGGGCGAGCCGAAGCTGGCCAAGCAGGAAATCCTGTCGGTACCGGCAGAGGCCGACAACAATCATCAGACCATCATCACGCCGCCCAAGGTGAAGCTGAACCGCGATGTGCCGCTGCCCAATATTGTGGCGTGGACGCCGGTGCCCTCGACGCAGCCGATCGCAGCTTCAGCGCAAAAGGTTTCGCAGATCAAGATCCGGCAATTCCAGCAACAGGTGGTAGAGCCCACCGCCGATCTCTCGGGGGTGGAGCCGAAGCTGCTGGTTCCCAAAGAGCTGCGCCCGACCGTCGTGGAACCGACCGCGGACGTATCGGCGATCAAGCCCAAGCTCAAGGTTGCGGGAGTGCCGCAACCGTCGGTAGTGGAACCGCCGCTGTCCCCCGACCAGCTTAAGCTGAAGAGCGGGCAGATGAACATGGCGCAAATGCAGGAGCAGGCGCAGGCGCCGAAACTGCCGGTAGCGCCGCAGCGTGCCAGCGGTGCGGGCGAGCCGGGACAAGCCGCGGCCAAAGGCGCTCCCGCGCAACCGAGCCTGTCCGGGCTGTCGGCCTCGCGGGGACAGGGGCAGATCATCGCATTGGGGTTGAACCCTGCCGATGTGCACGGGCCCATCGAGGTTCCCAACGGAAATCGTAGCGGCGAGTTTCACGCTTCCCCGAGTGGCAAACCCAATGCTCCGGGTACGCCAAATGTACCCGGCAATCCCAACGCGACCGGGAGCGGGCCGGGCGGCGGAAGCGGCAAGGGAAATGGCGGCGGCAACACGAACGGCTTGCCTGGCGGCATCATGGTAGGCGCAGCGCCTCCGGGAGTGACAACCTCGGCGGTCGCGGGAACGCCGAACGGCAAATCCGCACAGCCAGCCGATTCGCAGATGGAAGAGCGCAAGCGCATCATCGCCGCGGCAATGAATCCGCTGGTGCCGAGCGTAACCCGCCAGCCACCTCCGGCAGCACCGCCGGCCAGTCTCGACGTCGACGACATCGAAAACCGCGTCTTCGGCACGAAGAAGTATTACTCGCTGGTGCTGAACATGCCGAACCTGACCTCAGCGACGGGAAGCTGGATCATTCGCTTTGCCGAGTTGAAGCAGACCTCCGACAAGAGCGCGCCCACTGCGCCGGTAGCCATCAGCAAGGTCGATCCCGCCTATACCGCTGACGCCCTGCGCGATCATGTGGAAGGGACAGTCACGCTCTACGCGGTAATCGGCGCTGATGGAACGGTCAGCGACATCAAGGTGCTGAACAGCCTCGATGACCGGCTCGATGCCAGCGCCGTGCGCGCCCTCTCGCGTTGGCACTTCCGCCCCGGAACCAAGAATGGCGAACCCATCGCGCTGGAAGCGGTGGTGCAGATCCCGTTTCGCATGTACCACATCCACTGATGTAGCGGTCCGCAAGTTTTGCAGACTAACTCGACGTTGTTTTGAAAGGGCACGACTTCAGCCGTGCCGCAAAGATCCCTTGATTCTTGCCATTCCGAGCGGACTTCAGTCCGCGAGGAACCGGCGTTCCCCAGTTTTCCCGCAGCACTCTTACCGGTGCCGCAAATGTGCCGATTACAGCTGGTTTGCAGCTTCAAAGCGATTTCGGATCGCCGATTACCCCATCCTTTTTGCGAAGCAAAAGAGTGGGACGCTATGATGGTTTCGATGACAACCGATCTTTCACGCGAGCAGGCCGCACCGCGAAATATTCCTGTAGGACTCATCGCGGATGCGCGCAAGCACGTTTACGAAGCGGCAATACGCACTCCGCTGGTGCGGCTGAACTACGACGGCGAAGCCGAGATTTACCTGAAGCTGGAGTGCATGCAACCCATCGGCTCGTTCAAGATTCGGGGAGCCTATAACGCGGTCCGGCTGCTGCCCGAAGAGCAACGGCGGCACGGCGTGTGGACCGTCAGCGCCGGCAACGCTGCCCAGGGAGTGGCCCTGGCGGCGCGCAAGGCCGGTGTGCCGTGCAAGGTGCTGGTGATGGATACAGCCCCGGCCGCCAAGCTGAATGCGACGCGCCGGCTGGGCGCCGCGATCGTGATGGCATCGTTCGATCAATGTTGGACGGCGCTGGCCCAACGCACCCATCCGGCGATGAGCGGAACCTTTGTGCATCCCTTCGAAGACGACCAGTTCATCGCAGGCAATGCTTCGGTTGGGCTGGAAATCCTGGAAGACCTGCCTGACGTGGCTTGCGTCGTAGCGTCGTTCGGCGGAGGAGGCTTGTCGTGCGGGATCGCTGCCGCCATGAAAGAGCGTGCGCCTCACGTGAAGGTATTCGCAGCCGAACCCGAAACGGCGTCCCCACTCGCGCGCTCTTTTGCAGCCGGATCGGCGCAGAGCTTTCCCGGCTGGAAGTCGAGTTGGGTGGACGGCTGCGGAGGCAAGTCGGTCTTTCCGCGGATGTGGGCGCTGGCGCATCATCTGTTGGCCGGTTCGATCGTCTCGACGCTCGAGGAGATCCGTCAGGCCATGCGCCTGGTCGCGGTGCGCAACCACGTGATCGCCGAGGGCGCGGGCGCTTGTGCCGTAGCCGCCGGCCTCAGCGGGAAATGCGGCACGGGAAAAATCGTCTGCGTGGTGAGCGGGGGAAACATCGATCTGGCGAAGTTCGCGGAGTTGGTAGCGCATCCGGACGCGATGGCGTAGCAGTGCACCCGCCCTGTCCGCACCGCCCGCGGACTAGGGTGGGGCACGCATATCAATTCCGTTGGCGCTACTGCGCGCCACTGGCCGTGCGGGCCTGGGAGAATTCGTCTCCCGGCTGCCAGCCGACTTCGCCGCTCTGGTTCGCGGCCTCCCATCCCAGCGCAAATCCAAAGCGCGCAACCACCTCGTCGCTGCGGAAGTCCATGTCCGAATGGTATTCGTCGCTGGGGTGGTGATAATCCTTGGCGACAAACTCGCGCGCCTTCTGCAATCCCCATTCCCGATCGTGGCCCTGGTACAGGTCGCCCGTGCCGATGGAAAACGAGGGCACGCCGACCCGCGCCAGGCTGAAGTGGTCGGAGCGATAGTAATGTCCGGCCCCGGGATTGGAGTCGGGCACGATGGCCAAGCCAAACTGTTTCGCCGTGCTTTGCACCGTGGGATAAAACGTGGTGCGCTCAGCGCCGGAGACGTTCACTTCTTCGGGCACGCCCAACGGCGGAATGTCGTCGTAGTTCAGATCGAGCGAGATTTCCTTCGCCGGCACTGGCGGATGCTTACCGAAATATTCCGAGCCGCGCAGGCCTTGCTCCTCCGCCGTCACCGAAACGAAGTAGACCGATCGCTTGGGCTGCGCCTTGGCGTCGGCGTAGACGCGCGCCAGTTCCAGCAGAATGCCGACCCCGGTCGCGTTGTCCTGCGCGCCGTTGTAGATGTTGTCGCCCGGCATGCCCGGCACGATGCCCAGGTGGTCGTAGTGCGCGCTGTAGAGAATGCTCTGGTCTTTCAGCGCAGCGTCAGAACCGGGCAGCACAGCAACGACATTGTTTGCGTCGAACGGACGTATCTTGCTCACGATGTGCGCCTTGAATCTGGCGGGCAGGGCCTCGGCCTGGAATCCGGGCTTCTGCGCTGCGGCCATCATCTCGTCGAGGTTCTTGCCGCAGTCCTGCATCAACTTGCGCGCGACATCGAGTTGCACCCAGGAAGCGACCTTGAGCTTGGGAGCGGGATCGTTGCGCAGGTAGGAGCGCTCGCCTGACCAGGAATTGCGGACCACATCCCAGCCATAGCTGGCCATGTCGGTTTTGTGGATGAGGATAACGCCCACAGCTCCCATGCGCGCCGCTTCTTCGTACTTATAGGTCCAGCGTCCGTAATAGGTGAGGGCCTTGCCGTTGAAGAATTTCGGGTCGGCGGAAGACGGCTCGTTGACCATCATCAGCAGCACCTTGCCCTTCACGTCGGCGCCCTTGTAGTCGTTCCAGTGGTACTCAGGGGCGTCGATGCCGTAGCCCATCCAGACGATTGGGGCGTCGACTTCGTCCGATGTCTGACCGGTTTCGTCCATGGCCACGATGTCGTCGCGATTGCGAAGATTCATGGGCTGGCCCTTGTCGGGCAGCAGCGAGTACGTACTGTCGTCGAGGGTGAGGATGCCCATCATCGGCACCTTCTGCAGGTAGCTGCCGTTATCGCCCGCAGGCTTCAGGCCGTACAGCGCAAACTGGGTTGCGATGTACTCGGCGGCAATGTCGCCGCCGCGCTGGCCGGTGCCACGACCTTCGAGCAGGTCGCTGGCCAGGAACTTCACGTGGGCGCGAATTTTTTCGGAATCGATGGAGGCCATCGCCTGCTCAGCCGCGGGCGAAAGGCCCGTAACTTTGGGAACGGGAACGGCGGCGCTCTGACTTTTCGGAGCACTCTCGGCAACAATCAGGGTCACGATAACGGCAAGGAACAGGGTAAGTAGGACGGCTTTGCGCATAGGGGGCCTCCAGCGGTGTGCGAGCACACCAGCAAAACCCTCCATTCTACGGCATGAGAAGAGGTGTCGGCGCAATTGTGGCGCCAAGTGGCAGTGTCTGCTTAGTGTTCGGCGTCAAGCTTGTGATCCGCGGACCGCGGATCAGTTTTTGGAGCTTCAACCAGCGCGGAAATCGCGGATGTCTTCGCCCTTCCGCCACAACGCAGTCGGGCTCGCGTTACGGTACGCCGCCAGGCGAGCGTTGATCGTCTCCACATCCTGCTTCGACCAGCCGACCGAGGAGACATCGACGCCACCGTTCGCGTCTATGAGGAAAGCGGTGGGAACATTGGTAAGGCCGTACGCGTTGGAAACTGTGTAGCTGTCGAGATCGTCGATCGCGACCGGGAAAGTCACTCCATACTCGCGCAGAAATTGGCGGGTCTTGGCGGCATTGTCCTGCGAGATGCCAAGCACCGTGATGCGGTCGTCGTGATTGGCGCGGTACACTCGCTCGATGAATGGAGCGGCATACTGGCACACCGGGCAACTGACCTTGAAGAAGAGCAGCAGGACCGGGCCCTGTTTACGCGCTTCCGTCAAAGAAATCAGCTTGCCGTCGAGCGTGGGAAGCGTGAACTCCGGCGCGAGCGTACCTGAATCGAGTGCTGCCATTCCCCAAAATCCTCCTCAATCATTACGCTTTTTAGATTCGGCCAGCGCGCTGCCGGACTCAGGCATGAGCTTACGCAGGATCTTGCGGGTCAGTCCGGTGAGCGGCAATCGCTGCCATTCGCGCGGCGTGAACCAGCGGTGCTGGCTGCCAGTCTCCCTCCGGCGCGCGGGCAACCGGTAAACCGCAATACTGTAGTCGGTGTTGGTGATGGAGTGGCGGAAGGTTGCGATCGGCTGGTCGCCGTCGAATTCGTTGCCTGGGATTTCCGGCAGCTCCCACATGCCTGCCATGAGACGAGCGTCGGTAGCGCGCTGCACCAGCAGCACTGCGTCACTTCGCCGCACCAGCGCGTAGCTGAGCCGTTGGCGATTGCGAGCCGGTTGCGGCCGCGGCGGCTCGGCTCCGCGCGTCTTGCACCACTGCATCAACGGACATGCCAGGCATTGCGGAGCCCGCGGGGCGCAGATGGTCGCGCCCAGCTCCATCATGGCCTGGTTGAAGTCGCCGGGGCGATGACGGTCGAGCAGCGTCTCCGCCTGCGTCCACACCGCTTCCCTGCCTTCAGCGATTCCGGTGAGACGAGCGAGTACGCGCTCGACGTTGCCATCGACCACTGCGACTGGTTCTGCGAAGGCAATGCTGGCAATCGCGGCGGCGGTGTAGCGCCCGATGCCAGGCAGCTCTAGCCAGCCGGCAGCGCGGTTGGGAAACTCACCTTTACGCTCGCGGGCAATCGCCCTGGCCGCCTGATGCATGCGCCGGGCGCGATGGTAGTAGCCCAGTCCGCTCCAGGCGGCGAGAACGCTTTGCTCCCGCGCTGCCGCCAGCGCCTGCACCGTCGGAAAGCGTTTCATGAATCGCGCGTAGTGCTCGATCACGGCGGCAACGCGCGTCTGCTGCAGCATGACCTCCGACACCCAGACGCGATACGGGTCGGCGTCCTTGCGCCAAGGCAGATCGCGACGGTTCGCGTCATACCACGCAAGGAGCGAGCGGCGAAGTGCACTCAACTCGCGCGATGGGAGGATCGGCATCAGGGCTTCATTCTAACCAGAGCCGAGCACCCATCGATGGCGGAGCAGCCCAAACGCCGAATTTCCCCGGGGCTTTGCGCGCTGGTCAGTCGGCATCCGGCGGCTGCCGCTGGTGCCACTCCGTGGCCTGCTCGTAGGCATGAGCCAGGCGCAAGGCAACCAGGTCGGCACTCGGACGGGCGGAGATCTGCAAACCGACCGGCAACCCGGACGTTGTGAATCCGCAGAGCACGGAGACGCTTGGCCACCATAGCGAGCTGAACGGGAAGGTATTCTGCAGCAGGTAGCGCAGCTCGTACTGCCGCAGCCCTGCCGTGTCGAGCGCTTCCAGGTCGGCAAGCGCCGGCGCGGCAACAGGCACAGTCGGAGACAATACGGCGTCGAGCGTGTCGAAGCGGCTCACCTGCTGCAGGTTGAATTGTTTCAGCTCCTGCAGGCCGCGCTGATAATCTGCTTCGCTCACTCCAGCGGTCGAGCGCACGCGGTCGAGGGTGCGCGGCTCGTACAGCTCCGGCGTGCGGTGCAACATCGCCTGGTGGTAGCGATAAATTTCGTAACTGCGAATTGCCGGGGGAGTCTCCCATGCCAAATCGAACTCGGTTACTTCGCTCACCAATCCTGCAATTTCGGCCACCGCCGCGTGGAAGCAGCGGGCGACCTCGGGGTCGAGATCGGCTGCCAGGTTTCGCGCGACCGCCAGCTTCAGGTTGGCGACCGGCTCGTCCAGGTCGGGGGATAAATTCGCCGCGCCAGAAGCGCTGAGGCAACGAAGGATCGCTACCGCATCAGCAACGGCGCGGGTGATCGGGCCGGGGGTGTCGAAAGACGGGGCGAGGGGGATGATTCCCTCGTTGCTCAACATTCCCTGGCTGGGGCGATGGCCCACTACGCCGCACAGGGCTGCGGGACAGCGGACCGAGCCGGCGGTATCGGTACCGATCGCTGCCACACACATTCCGGCTGCGACCGCGGCGGCTGATCCGGAAGACGAGCCGCCGGTGATGCGCGTGGTGTCCCAGGGATTTTTCACTGGCCCGAAGGCGCTGACGATACCGCTGCCACCGAAAGCAAACTCGTGCAGGTTGGTTTTGCCCAGGATGACTGCTCCGGCGTTCTTGAGGAGCGTCACGATTTCAGCGTCGTGCAGCGGCACGCGTTCGCGAAACTGGTTGCTGCCGGCGGTGCGTCAGGATGCCCGCTGTGTCGATGTTGTCTTTGAGGGCGATGGGGATGCCGTGCAACGGCCCCCGCCACTTCCCTGCCGCAATCTCCTGTTCGGCGCGTCGTGCCTGATTCGAGCGCCATCTCAGAGGTGACCGTAATGAATGCGTTCAGACGCGGGATTCAGCCGATCGATGCGATCGAGACAGCTACGCGTGAGTTCGACGGGAGACAGCCGGCGGCCGCGAATCTGTTCGGAGGCGGCGGTTAGGGTGAGCATGGGGTGTTCCTAGTATAGGGGTCTTCGACTCCCCTCGGTCGCCTGGCAACCTCACATCGCTCAGGACGACAGGCAAAGGCCATGACAGCGGCCGTTCAGCTGGCGGCGCGCTTGCTTTTTTTCTGGCAGGCTTCGCAGATGCCATAGATCTGGAAAGTATGGCGGGTGGTGAGGTATTTGTTTTTGCGGCCGATTTCGTGTTCGACGCGTTCGATTTCGGGGGAGAAGAATTCGACCGAGCTGCCACATTCGCTGCACACCATGTGATGGTGACTGCGCCGGTTGTACTGGTGCTCGTAGCGGGTGATACCGTCGTTGAAGGCGACTTCGCTGGCCAGCCCGCACTCCGCCAGCAGCTTAAGGGTGCGATATACGGTGGTGAAGCCGATACGGTCGTCATGCTTCTTCACCAGGCGATAGAGTTCGTCGGTGGAGAGGTGATCGCGGGTATCGAGGAAGCTGCGCAGAATGGTGTCGCGCTGTTCCGTGTGCTTCAGGCCGACTCGTTTCAGGTGGGTATGAAAGATCGACCCGGCCTCACGCACCATCTCGGGCGAGATCGTCGGCTGATCGTCGACTCGCTTCTGCAACGTGGTCTGGCTACTGCCCCGTTTCGGCGGCATCGTCCGCTTCACCCTTGACTCGCTGGCACCAGCATACCACCGGTAGGTTGCCGCCAGATCGATCTGACAATCGCCCGCTCCGTTACAATCGAGCTTTGCGATGAATGCGACCACGGTGTCTACTGTTCGCCCCTCCCGCTCCAGGTTTGCGCTTCACCTGGTAATCGCCTTTCTGGCGTTTCTGCTGCTGGTGTTTCTGGCATTTGATATCTGGTTCTACCGCGCAGTGCGCGCTGCCCTGCCGCAAGTTGACGGCACCCTGCGGTTCAGCAGCCTTTCGGCGCCGGTCGTCGTCACCCGCGACCAACTGGGAGTGCCCAACCTGGTGGCCCAGAATGAATACGACCTGTTTTTCGCCCAGGGATTCGTCACCGCGCAGGACCGTCTGTGGCAGATGGACATGACGCGCCGCTATGCGTCCGGCGACCTGGCGGCGGTGCTGGGGCGCGACTACGTGAAGGTGGATACGGAGCAACGCATCCTGGGATTCCGGCAGGTGGCGGAAAAGGTTGCGGCCAGCATGGACCGGTCCGATTACGCACGTTTCCAGGCCTATGCCGACGGAGTGAATGCCTACATCGCGCAACACAGCAAGACCCTGCCGCTGGAGTTCCGCTTCATGACCTACTTTCCGGAAGCGTGGACGGTGGAAGACTCGATCATGGTCGGCTTGTCGATGACGAAGGCGCTGAATCACTACGTCTATCGCGACGTTCTGCGCCGCGAAAAGATATTGGCCAAGCTGGGCCCGGAGACTGACCGCCGATCTGTATGTGAATTCGTCGTGGCGCGATCATCCGCCGGGGAGCGAGGGCGCGTCGATCGAGAATGAGATCCCAGGAGAGTCCGCGCCCGCGAAGCGGCCGGGGCAAAAGAAACCGGCGGTCGTCCATGGCAGGAAACAAAGCAAACTCGAACTCTCGCTGCTGCCGGAAGAGTTGACGGAATCGGTCTTGCGTCCTGGGTCCAACGACTGGACGGTTTCGGGAGCGCACACGGCTACGGGGATGCCGATGCTGTCGAACGACATGCATCTTGACTTGCGCATGCCGGATGTTTGGTACGAGGCACACCTTACCGACGGGCGACTTCGATGTGATTGGCGTGACCCTGCCGGGAGTGCCGTTCGTTATTGTCGGGCACAATCGCAGGATCGCGTGGGGTTTCACCAACCTCGGTCCGAATGTCGAGGACATTTACGTCGAGAAGTTCAACGACAAGGGTGAATGCCTGACACCGCAGGGATGGAAACAGCCCCAACACCGCAAAGAGATCATCCGCGTCAAGGGCGGGGACGAGGTGAATCTGGATGTGGTCATTACCCGCCACGGTCCCATCATCAGCAGCCTGGTTCCCGGGGAGACACGCCAGCTCGCGCTGAAGTGGATCATCTACGATCCAACGGCTTCGCACATTTCGTTCTTCGAGGTTGACTCGGCACAAAACTGGCAGCAGTTCCGAGCGGCGTTCTCCAAGTTTGGCGCGCCCGGACAGAACGTGGTGTACGCCGACGTGGACGGCCACATCGGCTACCAGGCGACCGGGCTCATCCCGATTCGCGCTTCAGGCGATGGCTCGCTGCCGGTTCCCGGCGAAGACGACGCCCACGAGTGGACGGGCTATGTGCCGTTCGACCAGATGCCGAGCGTTTACGATCCTCCATCCGGAATCATTGCCACGGCGAATGGGCGAATTACTCCTGACGGCTATCCCTACACGCTGAGCACGGAATGGGACGCGCCGTATCGCACCGAGCGCATCTACAAGCTGCTGGGGGCAAACAAGAAGCTGACCGCGGCTGACATGCTCAACATTCAGACCGATGTGGTGTCGGAGTTCAACCGGTTTCTGGCGCAGCGGTTCGTGTACGCCGTCGATCACGCTGCCAGGGCCTCGGCGCGGGCAAAGAACGCGGCCGACCTGATGCGCAACTGGGATGGCACCATGGGAATTGACCTGGTTGCGCCTACGATCGTGTCCAACGCGCGCATCCAACTGCAGGAGATGCTGCTGAGGCCCAGGCTGGGAGACGAACTGCGAAAACAGTATGCCTGGCCCATGAGCCCGGTGTGGCTGGAGAGCGTGCTGTCGCATCAGCCGGAGCGCTGGTTGCCGGCGGACTACGCCAACTACGACGAGTTGCTGGCGGCGGCGGTGGAGGCCACCGTGAACCAGCCCGATGCGCCACGGGCGTTGGCGACGTGGACGTGGGGACGGGTGCATCGGGTGGACGTCGAGCATCCGTTCTGGAGCAATTTTCCCGTCCTGAAGCGCGCCGGGCCGGGGCCGCAACCGCTGTCGGGCAGCGGCACCACCATCAAGCAGGTGGCGGCACACTTCGGGCCGTCGGAACGCTTCACGGCAGACCTGTCGGACCTGGACCACTCGACGCTGAATCTTGTTAACGGGCAGTCAGGAAATATTTTTGACGAGCACTACAACGATCAGTGGGACGCGTATTATCACGGCCGCACCTTCCCGCTGCCGTTCACGCCCGAGGCGGTGCAGCGGGCAGGAGTGCATCATCTGCGGCTGGAACCGGCGGGAAAGTAGCGTACTCGTGTAGAAGAAAGGCGGCCATCTTTCAGGCCGCCTGGGTTGCGAATTGCCGCCCGCTACTTGTCGATCTGGATGACGCTGTACAGCGCTCCGCGGAAGCCAATCTGGGTGGCTTGCTGCTGGTCGGTATTGGTGTCGTAAATGTTCAGAAAGCCGCCCTGAATGACGTACATCACATTGCGATTGGGCACCGATAGCAGGCCGGTCACCGCGCCCAGGGGCTGACCGGGCGGGTCGGCCTTACCCGTGCCCAGGTTGACAATGGACAGGCACCCGGTGGTCACGTTAGCGCAGGTACTGGCTCCGATGTAGAGCTTGTTGTTGTTCAGCGCCATCACCGACTGATATCCGTCGTTGATCAAGATGGAGTTGGCGGTTGTGCGGGTCATGCGTGGAGACATCGATGGCGTCGAGGGTGCCGTTATTGCCTCCGGGATAGCCCGCCACGTAGAGGGTTGAGCCGCTGAGCAAGCCCGCCGACGCTCCGCCCACCGGAACCGTGGCTTTGATGGTCTTCGACGGGATGTCGAACTGCGCCACCGACGGGCCCGAAGTTGAGCCGCATTGCGGGCCGCAGTTGAGAACATAGGCGGTGTTGTTATCGCTGCTGAAGAAGGCGGTCACGGGACGGGCGAAGCCGGGGTATTGCGTCACCGTGGGGGTGGCAACTGACAGATCGATCAGCCACATGGAGTCGGAATTGTCGGCAAAGGCCAGCATGGTATTTCCATTGGGGCTCAGCGCAATCCAGCGCACCGAAGGAACCTGGTACGAGGTGGTGATATAGGAGTTGGCTACATCGATCACTTGGATCGCGCCGGGAGGGCTATTCGCGATCTGGCGATTGCCCACCGGAGCGTACACCTTCGAGGAGTCGGGAGACCAGAGCGCCATGGCCGCCCAGTCCGGCAAAGAAACGGAGGAGGTTTCCGTCTCATTCGAGTTGCTAACAAAATAAATTGCCGCCAAATGCTGGTCGTAGACAAGCGTGGTTGTACCGTCGGGGCTTAAAGCCTCGAAGGTCGCCGACGACCCCCCGACCGGGACAAAGACGGCGGCCGCGGCGTAGCCGTACTGCCCGTTGTTGAGGCTGCTGATCGTGGTGGTGCCGGTCGCCGAGTAATACGCGGTTGTGTCGTTCGCAGTATCGACAACCTGAAGATTTCCGGAGTAGCTGTTGGTCAGGAAGGCCCGGTGGCTCAGCTGGCTGGGAGCAACCACATTGGTGTTTCCGACTTGCGTACCGTTACTGCCGCCACAGGATGCAATCGCGAGAACACAAATCGCAGTTCCCAAAAGAGTTACCACTCGCTTCAAACGTTTGCCCCGTATATGTCTATGAGAAGACGTAAGTTGTTGGAAGAACATCGAATTATACCAAAGCGCCGGCAGGCGCTGCCCGGCCGTCTCCGTGGTGGCTGCCGATCATTTACGATAGAGTGCTAAACAATCTGACATCTGACGAAAACCTGGCATGGCGACCGATCTTATAACCCGACTGCAAAAGCGCCCCGTCCTGTGTGATGGGGCCATGGGTTCCCTGCTGTATTCCAAGGGAATCTTCATCAATCGCTGCTACGACGAGCTGAACCTCTCGCAGCCCGATCTCATCCGCGGCATCCACCATGAGTACCTGGAAGCCGGGGCCGAGATCATTGAAACAAACACCTTCGGGGCGAATTCGTTTCGCCTGGGCAAGCACGGTTGTGTGGATAAGTTGACCGACATCAACCGCATGGGGGCGCGGATCGCCCGCGAGGCGGTCAAGGGGCGTGATGCGCTGGTCGCCGGAGCCGTGGGGCCATTGTTGGTCCGCATCGAGCCGCTGGGCAAAGTGGCCCTGTCCGAGGCGCGCGACGCCTTCCGCGAGCAGATTACTGCCCTGAACGAAGAAGGCATCGACCTGGTCATCCTGGAGACCTTCGGCTATCTCGAAGAGCTGCATCAGGCCCTGCTGGCCGCGCGCGACGTAAACCCCCATCTGCCGGTGGTGGCACAAGTCACCATTGACGAGGACGGTAACTGCCTGGACGGTTCCAGTCCAGAACACTATGGGCCGCAGTTGCAGGAGTGGGGCGCGGACGTGGTCGGCTGCAACTGCAGCGTCGGCCCGGTGGCCATGCTCGACGCGCTCGAGCGGGTGCGCGCGGTGACCACGGTTCCACTCTCGGCCCAGCCCAACGCCGGTCAACCACGCTCGGTGGAAGGCCGCACCATTTACCTGTCGTCGCCCGAGTACATGGCGAATTATGCCGAGAAGTTCGTGGGCATCGGCGTCAGCCTGATCGGCGGCTGTTGTGGAACCACCCCGGAACATATCCACGAGATGAAGGGTCGCCTGCGAGCCGAGGCGGGGCGCAAGAGCAGATATAAAGTGGTCGCTCCGCCGGTGGCCCACCCCATCGAGCCAGTGGCACTGCGCGAACGCTCGGAGTTGGGGCGGAAGATCGCCGAGTGCGAGTTCGCCACCATGGTGGAGATCGTTCCCCCCAAGGGGATCGACGCCACCAGGGAAATCGAGGGCGCGCGCTATCTGAAGTCGGTGGGCATCGATGCGGTCAATATTCCGGACAGCCCGCGGGCGTCAGCGCGCATGAGCAACCAGGCCCTGTGCCTGCTCATTGCGCAGCAGGTGGGGGTTGAGCCCGTCTTGCACTACACCTGCCGCGACCGCAACGTGCTGGGCATCCAGTCGGACCTGCTGGGCGCGAGCGCCATCGGCATTCGCAACCTGATCTGCATCACCGGCGATCCGCCGAAGATGGGCGATTACCCCGACGCGACCGCGGTCTTCGACGTGGACGCGATCGGGCTGGTGAACATCGTGAGCAATCTGAACCGCGGTCTCGATATCGGCGGCAATCCCATCGGGAACGCGACGCGATTCGTGATTGCGGTGGGCGCGAATCCGGGAGCCGACAACATCGACGAGGAGATTCGCCGCTTTGAATACAAGGTTGACGCCGGGGCTGAGCTGGTGGTGACGCAGCCGGTGTTCGACCTGCGGTTGCTGGAGGAGTTCCTGAAAAACACGGCGCATTGCCGCATACCGCTGGTGGCGGGAATCTGGCCGCTGACCAGCGCGCGCAACGCCGAGTTCATGAAGAACGAGTTGCGGGTGGCGATTCCTGACGAAGTCATGACGCGCATGGCGAAGGCCAGTACCGGCGAGGCAGCGCGCGCCGAGGGCGTGGCCATTGCCCGCGACATGCTGTCCGCGGTGCGCACCATGGTGCAGGGCGCGCAAATCAGCGCTCCCTTTGGAAAGTACTCGGCCGCGGTGGATGTGCTGGAAGCGCTGGGCGGCAATGCGGTCACGCGCTGCGCGACCGTGTGAAGCTCTGAGACTTGATCAGTATCCGCAAGCTGGTGGCGCTCGACATTGCCGGGCTTGGCCCGAAGTTCATTCTGGCTGAGTTCGGCTTTGGTGTTGTCTTGATGATTGGGCTGGGAGCGCTGAGCCTCCGGGCGGGACTTCGAGCGCACTCAACCTGGCAACTGCTCGCCGGAGCGTACTTCCTCCTGCTGGCTGTTAACTACGCGCCGCTGCTGACGTACGCCGTCGCAATGGTTCGCCGCGAGAGCGCGCTGACCGAGGTCGAGGAAGAGCTGCAGAATAGGCCCGAATCCTTTCGCCGGTACCGGCGGTACTCGATGATTCTGCTGGTGCCTCTGGCAGTGCCCATCGCCATCCTGATGGAGCGGCGACAGAGACTCTGACGCTGCTTTCCTTGTCTCGGCTCTGATGAAGAGGCTTGCTTGCGTTACCATTACCCACTTGCCATCACTACAGGAGAAACCCATGAGAACAATGGCTGCCGCCCTGGCGGTCTGCAGTTGCTTGTGTCTGCCGGTTTATGCCCAGGATGTTGCTTCGGTGGTCAATGCGCAACTGCCCGGCCTGGTGTCTACCTACAAGAACCTGCACGAGCACCCCGAGCTGTCGCACCAGGAACAGCAGACCTCGGAGCTTCTCGCGTCGGAGCTGCGCAAGGCGGGGTATAGCGTCACCGAACACGTGGGCAAGTATGCAGATGGCACGCAAGCGTACGGAGTAGTCGCCATCCTGAAGAACGGCAACGGTCCAACGGTGCTGGTGCGAACTGACATGGACGCGCTGCCGGTGGAGGAGAAAACTGGGCTGCCGTACGCCAGCAAAGCGCGCTCGAAGAACGAAGCCGGCGACGATGTGGGCGTGATGCACGCCTGTGGGCACGACATTCACGTCACCAGCATGATCGGGACAGCACGCACGCTGGTAGAGATGAAGAACAAATGGCATGGGACGCTCATGCTGATCGGGCAGCCGTCCGAAGAGCGCGTGGACGGCGCCCGCGCCATGCTGGCCGACGACCTGTACTCGCGCTTCGGCAAGCCCGACTACGCGCTCGCCATGCACGATGACGCGACTCTGGAGGCGGGCAAAGTCGGAGTGATCAGCGGCCCTGTGTTAGCGGGCTCGGCGTCGGTCGACGTGATCATGCGCGGGTTGGGCGGACACGGCGCGAGGCCGGAGGCGACAAAAGATCCGGTGGTGATGTCGGCGCAGTTCATCAACGCGATCCAGACCATCGTGAGCCGGCAAACGCCGCCGCAGGAGCCGGCGGTGGTCACGGTAGGCTCGATTCATGGCGGAACGAAGCGCAACATCATCCCCGACCAGGTCACGATGCTGCTGACGATTCGGACATTTAGCGACCAGGTGAAGAGCAACATCCTGGCTGACCTGACCCGCACAGCGCAAGGCGTGGCGCTGGCAGCGGGCGTTCCCGAGAACCGCGCGCCGATTGTCATCAATCATGAAGAGGAAGGTGTGCCGGTGACCTATAACGACCCGAAGCTTGCGGCCACGCTGACGCCGGTGTTCGTGCGCGTGCTGGGGGCGGACAACGTGGTGGTGGGTACCCATCCTGAGATGGCGAGCGAGGACTTCGGCCTGTTCGGCTTGCCAAACCGTCAGATTCCGGTGTTCATGCTGCGGGTAGGCGCGGTTTCGCCGGAGAAGATGGCGGAGAGCAAGAGAACCGGACAGCCGCTGCCATCGCTACATTCGAGTTTGTTCGCGCCGCTGCCCGAGCCGACGATCCGAACGGGGGTGATCTCGATGAGTTCGGCGGTGATGGAGTTGATGAAGTAGGGCGGAAAAGAAGCTGGTGAACGTAGTTCACCGAACAGGAAGCGCCCAACCTCAACCCATAGTGGCAGCATGGCATGAGGAAACCAGGTCACGCCGCGCGTGTGGAGTAGACTGTGGAGTATACTCCACAGATGGAGATAGTCCAGATTGTCTTAGATAAGAAGCTTCTGCAGGCCACCGATCGAGCCGCGCGCCGGACCAAACGGAACCGTTCCGCATTGGTGCGCGAGGCACTGCGGGAGCATCTTCGGAAACTCGAAGTACGAGCCCGGGAAGAGCGCGACCGGGAAGGCTATGCGAGGCAACCGCAGGCGAAGGATGAAGCGCATCTGTGGGAAGCGGAGTCAGCGTGGCCGGCAGAATAGCCCGTGGAGATGTCCGCCTGTACAACTTCGCCGCTCCTGACAAGAAGCGGCCGGTAGTTGTACTTACCCGTGACAGCGCGATCGTATATCTATCCACCGTCACCGTCGCTCCCATCACGTCCACGATCCGCGGCGTGCCGTCCGAGGTCGTCCTGAATGAAGACGACGGCATGAAGGGGTCGTGCGCGGTGAACCTCCACAACGCGATCACCGTCTCCCAGGAGCGGTTGGGGAAGCGTGTAGCCCGCCTGAGTTCGCCACGAATGAACGAAATCTGTGCCGCGCTGCGCTTCTCTCTGGGTTGCGATATCGGTCAGCCGTAGCTAAGGCCGCATCACGGCCCAAAGGGTGATGCCAAATGGCAAAAGGCGGGCAATTGCGGGCCCATACTCATTTCTGATCCGAGTTTGGCTTGACTAGTGTATCCACGACTCCGGGCCGGCTAGCCGGTCGATCGTGTTCTCCACATCCTCCACCGCGAGCGGCATGCCCGCGATCTGCCCAGCATAGTCCCTCACCGACATCTTTTTGCCGTCAAATGAGATGGAGGTTGTGTACATAGGCAAGTCGGTAATGCCGGCTGCGTACTCCGGCATAAGCCAAAAAAAGTCGGCCGCGCGAAACGCGGACACAATCTCGCGCACCGCACTGGCGGAGATCCTGCCGCTATGAGCGTCGCGATACTTCACGAAACTTCGTCCGCTGTAGAACACCTTGCCATCGCCATGTACTTCCAGCGAGTAGTCGGGACATGATCCGAAACAAGCGCTGCGGTCCAGCGTAATGCGCAACGATTTCCAGTCAGCTATGTCAGGAAACGACACTGGAGTGACGGGTCTTTTCTCGGGCGGCAAAATACTCACGGATTCTTCGAACTTCGCAATCACCGGAGAGCCTCCTCGCTCAAACGGAGTGTATTTCCAACCCATGGCGAGGCGAGAAGCTTCGGAATAGTACAACTCATCTCCTGAGACTGGACGAGCCGAGAGCACGGAACCGTCTGCCACGACCAGCATTGCAAGCTTGACGTATCGCGGTGGCCAAGCCTGCCTGACCGAGGGTGGAATCCGCAGCACATGCGGGGGCCCGAGCCGGTGTTGCGCGACTTCGGGCTCGCTGATTTCCACGGCTACTTGCGCGACGGCTGAGAGTGCGTAGACGGACAGCACGGCTGAAAGCATCAACGAACTCGTTCGCATTTGTTCCTCAGCTTTTCGGAGCTAAGAGTCGGTGGCTGACGGGCTGGTTAATAGCTATTCCCACTCAATCGTTCCCGGCGGCTTCGACGTTATGTCGTACACCACGCGGTTGATGCCCTTTACCTCGTTCACGATCCGGCTGGAGATGGTCTTCAGCACTTCATAAGGCAGCGGAACCCAGTCGGCGGTCATGCCGTCTTCGGAGTTCACGGCGCGGATGGCGCAGGTGTAGGCGTAGGTGCGCTGGTCGCCCATCACGCCGACCGACATCACCGGCAGCAACACTGCGAACGACTGCCAAATTTTGGTATAGAGCTCCGCCTTCTTGATCTCGCTGACGACGATGTCGTCGGCCTCCTGTAGCAGCGCGACGCGTTCGGCGGTCACTTCGCCCAGGATGCGCACGGCCAGTCCGGGGCCGGGGAAGGGCTGGCGCTGCAAAATGTCTTCGGGCATGCCAAGGTCGCGGCCGATCTTGCGGACTTCGTCCTTGAACAGGTCTTTGAGCGGCTCGATCAGCTTGAGCTTCATCACCTCGGGCAGGCCACCGACGTTGTGATGGCTCTTGATGGTCTGCGACGGGCCGCGAACCGAGATCGACTCGATGACGTCGGGATAGAGCGTGCCCTGCACCAGCCATTCCACCCTGCCCTGCAACTGCTCGATGCGGTGCGCCTCCTGCTCGAAGACCACGATGAACTCGTTGCCGATGATCTTGCGCTTCTTCTCCGGCTCGGAAATGCCGGCGAGTTTGGTGAGGAAGCGTTCGGTGGCATCGACCGCATCGAGGTTGAGGCCAAGCTTGTCGCGCAGGTTTTTCTGCACGCTGGCGAATTCGTTTTTGCGCAGCACGCCGTTGTTGACGAAGATGCAGGTGAGCTGATCGCCGATGGCGCGATGCACCAGGACGGCCGCAACCGAAGAATCGACGCCGCCCGAGAGCCCGCAGATGACGCGCCCGCCGCCGACTTGCTTGCGAATGTTGGCCACGGTTTCGTCGATGAAGCGCTGCGGGGTCCAGTTGGGCTTCACGCCGCAGATGTCGAAGACGAAGTTACGCAGGATGGCGGTCCCCTGCCTGGTGTGGTGCACTTCGGGATGGAACTGGACGGCCCAATACTTCTGCGCGGGATTCTCGATGGCGGCGACAGCGTTGGATGTCTTCGCGATCAGTTCGAAGCCAGGCGGCAGTTCTTCGGCTTCGTCGCCGTGCGACATCCAGACGGCGAGCGGGCCTTCGAGCCCCTTGAAGAGCGAGGAATCGGTGTGCAGCAATTCGACCTGGGCGTGTCCGTACTCGCGCTTGTCGCCGGGGCGCACCTTGCCGCCCAGCTTCTGGGTCATGAAGTGCAGGCCGTAGCAGATGCCCAGCACCGGCAGTCCGAGATGCAGCACCCGCTCATCCGCCGGAGGCGCGTCTTCGTCGTAAACCGAGCAGGGGCCGCCGGAAAGGATAATGCCGGCAGGCGAATAGCCCTGAATTTCTTCCAGCGGAGCGGTACACGGGAGGACAACGGAGAAGACGTTTTGTTCGCGGATGCGGCGCGCGATGAGCTGCGTGTACTGCGAGCCGAAGTCGAGGACGACGATCGATTGGGTTTCCACCATTTACTCTGCCAGAGGTCGGCGACAGTGTAAAGGGCGGAAGTGGGTACTGGCTAGGCCAGTCGCAGCAGGGGCCAGACCCGCAGCGGCCAGAAACGCTGGCCTAATACGTCCCCAGATACTTCGAGTCGGTGGTGCTCACGAAAGCCGGGACCCCATTGACGTCGCTCAGGATCGCAAAATTGAAATAGTCATCGCCAAATTGCACCAGCATGAAGCGGTTGAAGTGGGGCGCGCCGCTGCGAATGAACGGTATGTGGGAATTCGTGCCATTCGAAACGTATTGCATGAATCCCGAGTAAGGATGGATGTGCGCGCCAAAGATGGCCACGACATTCTGGTTCCGAATCGCCGCAAGGAAGTCATTGTCGAGCCATGCCTCGCTGTCGTTGGTATGCAGGTTAATAACGATGCGCTTGCCCGCCTTGGTCGCGGTGGCCAGATCTTTCTTGAGCCAGTCATTCGACGAAGTGACCGATATTTCCTTCTTGGTGTACCCAGGATAGAAGTTGAGCTGCACGAAGTGGTATTTGCCGATCTCGAAGGAGTAGGCCATGCTGCCATCGTCGTAGCCGGTCATCTGGGCCGCGGGGAAGTTGGTTTCCGAGCTGCAGTTGATCATCGATTTCATGTACTTGATGGCACGGTTGGCGCAGACATTATCGGCGCAACCCTGGTCGCCGCTGGTATCGGTTTTAACATTGTTCGAGTAGTCATGATTTCCCAGGCCCGGGTAAACCGGCAGGGTGAATTGGGTGTGGTAGAACTGCCGATAGAGTTCTTCCTCGTCCGGATGGAAATAGGCCGTGAGATCGCCGTTGATGATGAGGCCCACCGGCGTGGTGATCTTGCTGCCCGCTCCCTTGGTCAGCAGGGGACTGTTGGGCCAGGTTTTCAGAGTTTGAATGTTGGCGATCGCGGTTATCAGATATTCGTTCATGGCGATGGCCTTGGTTTTCACGCAGGCATCGCTGTTGCAATTGGGATCGCTGCCCTCGCCGCTGCCACTGTTGGCGTCGGCAATCTGCCACCAGGGAAGCTGCACGTCGCCGGAGATGACCATGGTAAAGGGTTGCTTGGTGGTGGAAGTGACCATCCGGGTAAAGCTCTTGGTGTCGCAGCTCGAAGGCACGTGACCAGCGCTTCGGCCATAGGAGCTTTTGGCGAAGATGTCGGCATCTTTGCGGCAGGTCGCTCCGTCATCGTGGAAGCCACTGGCGCAGGAAGCCCAGCAAACGGGGCCCGCGCCCGAATACCCCGACTTGCACTTGGGATAGCACAGTTGCCCGTTCTGTTCCTCGCCGGAGCCGCAGGAATTCAGCGGGCTGCCGGCGCCGCGGCCATAGGTATCTTTGAAATACCAGTGAGCGATGCTCTTGTAGCAACTGGCCCCATCGTCACGGTAGCCGGAGTCGCAGTGTTGCCAGCACACCGGGCCCACGCCGTAATACCCGCTCTTGCATGCCGGATAGCAGAGGGCGCCGTCCTTTTCCTTGCCCGATCCGCATCCCATGGGAGAGCCAGCGCCGCGGCCATAGGAATCCTTGGCAGTGATGATGGCGTTCTTGCGGCAGATGACACCGTCATCGGAATAGCCGTCGGGACAATCGGAATAGCAAACGGGGCCCGTTCCCACGTATCCCGGCTTGCAGGTCGGGTAGCAGAGCGCGGAACCGGGCAGAGCGTTCGGGTCCTGCATCTCGTTGTTCGAGCAGGCCTTGAAGTTGTCCGCGCGGGAAGGCAATGCGAGGAGCACAAGAACGGCCAGCGGCAGAAAGGCAAAACCTTTGCGAAACATAAGTCTCCCAGTGGCGGAGGAAACGAAACCCGCAAGTTGTTACGTGGACGTGACGAAAGTGAAAGAACAGTACAGCAGGCACGATGCAGGATCAAGGCACTTTCGGGTAGCTTTGTAAGAAAGTTACGATGTTTGTAAAGTGAAGGCCCACACGACGCCGCCTATAATTCCCTCATGGCGTTCCAGCGCAGCACCAAGGTGTACGACGAAGAGATGCTGTACGAGTACGCCCTTGGCGGCCCTGGGGCGGAAGATGCGCACGGTGGCCGAACTGAAGCGCCTGATGCGCCAGCGGGTGCGCGAACAACCGCTCGCCGAGTTGCTGGTCGATGTCGTCATCGCCCGCCTGAAACAACACAAGTATCTGAACGACACCAACTACGCGGAGATTTACTCGCGCTACCGCAAAGAGAACGAAAAGTTCGGCCGCATGCGGGTGGTGCAGGACCTGAAGGCCAAAGGCGTACATGGCGACATCATCGAGAAAGTGGTGGGGACGGCCTACGACGACGTGAACGAAGAGCAACTGGCGCGGCAGTTCCTGCAGCGTAAGCGCATCCGCAAGCCCGCGAACCAGA
Source organism: uncultured Acidobacteriaceae bacterium (assembly GCA_963798275.1). GTDB lineage: Bacteria > Acidobacteriota > Terriglobia > Terriglobales > Acidobacteriaceae > CAWCTB01. The sequence continues at coordinate 47,545 of CAWCTB010000021.1, read as the reverse complement.
AAGAGGCGGCGCGGGTGTTTCGCACATTGGTGCGCGCCGGCTTCGGCAGCCGGGTTATCTTTGGCATTCTGAAGATGTGGGAGGTGGATGACGAGACGCTGATGGCGCTGGAGAGCGAGGTACCGGATTCGAAGCCGGAGGCGGAGTGACGTACCCATACAACTTTAGAGAAGTTACTTTATGCCGAAGAAACTTGATCATACCGCCGCTATCGAACACCTGTCGCGGGTTGACCGCAAGCTGGCGCGCATCATCGCCAAATCCGGCGAATGCCGGCTGCGAATGGAAACAACCCAGAGCATCTTCGAAGCATTGCTGGAGTCGATCATCTATCAACAGCTCAACGGTAAGGTGGCCGCGACCATCACCGGGCGGGTGAAGGCTCTATTTCCCGAGAACTCGGGTCACATCCGCACACGGCGCGGACTGGTAGCGCGCTTCCCTGCGCCAGAGCAGATTGTTGCCGCGTCGCCGGAGCTGCTGCGCTCCGCTGGACTGTCGCAGGCGAAGATGCTGGCCATCAAAGACCTCGCCGTCAAGACGATTGAGGGCGTGGTACCCAGCGTGCGCCAGGCGCACCGGATGAGCGACGACGAGCTGATCGAGCGGCTGGTGCAGGTTCGGGGCATCGGGCGCTGGACGGTCGAGATGCTGCTGCTGTTCCGGCTGGGACGGCCCGACGTGCTGGCAGTGGATGACTACGGCGTGCGCAAGGGCTTTGCCAAGATGCAGAAGTTGGCCGAGCTGCCCAAGCCCAAGGAGCTGTTGGCCTACGGCGAACGGTGGCGTCCTTATCGCAGCGTGGCGTGCTGGTACCTGTGGCGCGCGGCCGAGATGAAAGACCTACCGATGGCGGGTGAACCGGCGGCCAAGCCGACAAGCCGCCAAGAGCGTCCAAAGCTGCCGCGAGTCTAAGAGAAGGTGGCCGGCAAGAAGCCGCTGGCGGCCCGCGTTGCAAAAGCGCGCAAGCCGGCCAAGGTAGCCAGACGCGGAGATTAAGCGTGCCGTCGCTGCCCGGCGTCTACTGCTTCGATGCCAGAAACGCCACGAATTTGTTCGCAGCCTCGGCGCGTTCCCCACTCACTTTTGCCGGCACAAAGGCGGGGACATTCTGCGGACAAGCTTTGAAGGCCGCACAAACATTGACTGCGTGTCCTAATTCTGCCTGTAACGCAGGAAAGGCCTTGACGTCGTCGGGAGAGTTGAGGACGAATACCTCGACCTCAGGCTCGTCCAGGTTTTTGGCGGCGCGCTGGTAGTCACTGGACTGGAAACTTTCCACCTGGATAGCGCCGCCGTTGGCGAGTCTCGGATTGGAAGCCTGGAACTCGAGAATGCGATGATCCAGCTCTCGGGCGTAAGGCGAATTGAGGTCGCGGAAGATGCGCACCATCACGGGTTGCGGCTTCTGTTTGGGTTGGCAGCCGGGAATCACCAGCACAGCGGAGGACAAAACGATAAGGGCGAGCAGGGGCCAAGGTCGGCACATGTTGAAGATAATAGCCGACGGGGCGGCCATCTGGGTATGCCCTCGCAGCCAATTTCCCAATCCAGTACTCCGGAAGACGACGATCTCACGAAAGTGCCACTGGCAGGAGTAATCCTGCCGAACCGCAGAGTTAACTAACATTTGAAAAACAGCCTTTCCTGACTCGGGCAGCTTCATACATAATGACAGTACATCCTGGTGGGTTGCAAAGGGTCATGCTGGACAAGGGACTGGTTGGGCTAATTTTCTTCGGGCTGTGCGCTTCGCCGCTGCCGGCGCAACAACGGCTGGGTACGGCTCGACCTCGCCCGAGGCCAACCCCAGCGCTGCTTCCTTCAATTCGCTTCCAGCGAACGTGAGCAGCGATTTCGCGCTTTCGGCGTCGAACGGACCGCAAAATAGCCGGACAAACGTGCTCGGTGGCAGCAACTGGATTGAGTCGCTGACGGTGACTCCTGACCATGCCAGCGTCGCCGGTGAAATCCTCGAGCATTGCCTGTGCTGAACTGCGGGAGCCGGAGCTGACGGGAACACCCGGCGGGGGAGCGCCGGAGCAGCAACCGCTCATCAGCCGCGCCATGGTGAAGGAGGCGTTCACCCGCGAGCACATGGTGATGATGGCGCATGACTTCGTTCCGGGACAGCCGCTGCCGGATGCGCCTTCCTACGTGCCCTTGACGTCGCGGCAGAAGTTCGAGGGATGGGCGAAGCATACCTACTCGGCGGACATGTTCCTGGGGACGATGTTCGATACGCTGATCCTGCAAGCCAGCGGAGCGTGGCCGGAATACGGCGGCGGGATGGGCGGCTTCGGCAAGCGCTACGGGACGCAACTTATCTCGGCAGAGTCCTGGTCACTGTTCGGAAGCTGGCTCTTCCCCACGCTGCTGCACCAGGATCCGCGTTATTTTCCGTCGGGCTCCAAGAACGCGTTCGACCGGATGGCCTATGCCGCCAGCCGGGCCATCATCACGCGCAGCGACGACGGGCGCAACGTCTTCAACTCCTCGCTTTTCCTGACGCTCTTGATCAGTTCCGCACTGTCCAACGGATACAAACCGCTTCACGATAAGAGCTTTCCGGCGACCATGGAAAATGCTGCAGCCGGGCTCGGGGCCGTGGCGCAAGTTAACCTGCTCAATGAGTTCTGGCCCGACCTCAAGAGCCTTTTCGCACGGCACGAACCCGGAAAAGTGAAAGATATGCGGGAAAGCACGGCCGACAAATGGGATGACTTCTCGTCGGCGCACCTGAGCAAGAACAAGCAATAGCGCGGCCTGATTTGAGATTCATTCCCGGCATCAACAGGTGACAATTGTCATCCCGCTCCTCTGACATTCCGCACTACTTCCCGGTGTGAAACTTCGGCACCATTCTGTTCGCAGGTAAAGTCATGCAGAGTGGGAGCCGAGCACAATGCACACCGCCGACAGAAAGATAGTGACCCTTCCAAAGACGATGGAAGAGTGCGATGCTAATGCCATTGATACAGAGGAGAGTTCGACTACCGGCATGCGGGACTTAAAGGAAGAATTGGCGTCCCTGCGCATCGAGCGGGAGCATCCGCCCCGGCACTGGGGAAAGCTGATTGTTTGGCTGGTCATTCTTGCTGTGGTGGCGGGTGCAGGCTTGTATCTCTGGCGAGCGCAACCAGCGGTCCTGACCTCGTTTGCGGCGACGGAAGTGGAACTCACCCAGGCGAGCGTGCAGACCAGCGGTGGACCTGGCGCTGGCACCCCCATCCTGACCGCATCGGGCTATCTGGTGGCGAGGCGGCAGTCGGTTATCTCCTCGAAGATCCAGGGACGGCTTTCCGAACTCCGGGTGGAGGAAGGCAGCGTCGTGCGCGGCGGCGAGATCATCGCCCGGCTGGAGGACGCCGATTATGTTGCCGCGATAGCCAAGGCGAAAGCGGACATCGGGGTTGCCGACGCGAACCTCGCCGAGGCGGAGCGGCAGGCGCGGCTGCAGCGAGGCCTGTTCCGCGACAAGGTCGTCTCCCAGGACGCGCTGGACGCGGCCGATGCAAAAGTGAACCTTTCCAAGGCGACGCTTGACCAGGACAAAGCCAATCTGCAGGTGCAGCAGGCGCTGCTGGAATTCACCGAGATCCGCGCCCCCTTCGACGGCGTGGTCATCAAGAAGATGACAGAGGTGGGCGAGAGCGTGGCCCCCATTCCGCCAGGGGTAAATGTTTCGACGTCCTCGGGAGCTATTGTGGCGATCGCGGACATGAATTCGCTGGAAGCCGAGGTTGACGTCAACGAATCCAACGTGGCCCAACTGCAACAGGGCCAGCCGGCGACAATCAAGGTGCAGGCCATCCCCGATCACGACTACAAGGGAAGGCTGCGGCAGATTATTCCGACCGCCGACCGCACCAAGGCGACGGTCACCGTGAAGGTCGCGATCCTGGACAAGGACAAGTACCTGAAGCCGGAGATGAGCTGCAACGTCACCTTCCTGGAGCCCTCCAAGAAGGAGCAGGCGAACGCGCCGCCGCAGCGCATTGTGACCATATCGAAGGACGCGATCACCACGCGTAACGGCAAATCGGTGGTATTCGAGGTGGAGAACAAAAAGGTCCACATGGTGCCCGTGGTCACCGGCAACGACCTGAACGGGCAGATCATCGTGAAAGACGGCCTGGTGGGTTCGGAGACCCTGGTAAGCAATCCGCCGCAGAAGCTGCAGGACGGCGACGCGGTGAAGGTCAAGAGCTAGCAAACCTAGGAGAGTGGAATGAGCACCACGGAGGTAGCGACGAAGGCAAGCGCCGTCAGCGTACAAAACGTTCGAAAGGTGTACCAGCGTGACAGCCAGTCAATCACGGTGCTGGACGGAATCAACCTGGAAGTCCCCCGAGGTGAGTTTGTGGCCCTCATGGGGCCCTCGGGTTCGGGCAAGACCACGCTGCTGAACCTGATTGCCGGCATCGACCGCGTCACCTCAGGACGCGTGGTGGTGGCGGATACCGACCTCACGCCGCTTTCCGAAGGAGAGCTGGCGAAATGGCGCAGCCGCAACGTCGGCTTCATCTTCCAGTTCTACAACCTGATCCCGGTGCTGAACGCGCTGGAGAACGTGGAGCTTCCGCTGCTGCTCGCACCGCTTGGGAAGGAAGGAGCGGCGCGAACGGGCCATGACGGCGTTACGCATCGTGGGCCTGGCCGACCGCTACAAGCACTACCCGCGGCAACTTTCCGGCGGACAGGAGCAGCGCGTGGCCATCGCGCGCGCCATCGTCACCGATCCCGGCGTGCTGGTGGCCGACGAGCCGACCGGCGACCTCGACAGCAAGAGCGCGGAAGAAATCCTCGACCTGATGCAGACCTTCAACAAGGAATTCGGCAAGACCATCGTGATGGTGACGCACGATCCTCGCGCCGCATCGCGCGCGCACGTGCAGCGGCACCTGGAGAAGGGAGTGCTGAACCACTGACATGAAGTACGCACCTCTTGTTCTCAAGCATCTTCGCAAGAACTGGATTCGCACCCTGAGCACCGTGCTGGCGATGGCGGTCTGCATCCTCCTGTTTTGCACCTTGCAGACGGTGCTCGCGGCGGTGAACTTCGGGCTGAAATCCGGCAACTCCAATCGCCTGGTGACGCGGGACTACGTCAGCCTGGCCTATAACATTCCCGATCAACTACCAGCAGAAGATTGCCGCCATTCCCGGCGTGAAGGACACGGTCATCGTCACCTGGTTTGGCGGCATCTATCGCGATCCCAAGAATTTCTTCGGCAACCTGGCAGTCCAGCCGGAAGCGTTCCTGCGCATCTATCCGGAAATCATGCTGCCACCCGACCAGAAGGAGAAATGGCTGCACGATGTGCGCGGCGCATCATCGGCCGCAAGCTGGCTGAGCGCTTCGGCTGGAAGGTGGGCGACAGCTTCCAACTGGAGAGCTTCATCCCGCCGTACCGCGTGGGCAAGCCGTTCGATTTCGTGGTGGACGGCATCTACGACACCGATGAAGCGCAGATACCCGGGCACCGACCTATCGTCCATGTACTTCAATTTCAAGTACCTGTACGAAGCGACGGGCCAGCGCATCGGCATCGGCACTCTGACTTCGCTGATCGACGATCCGCATCAGGCCGGCGCCATCAGCAAGGCCATCGATGCAACCTTTGAGAACAGCGACCACGCAGACCAAGACGGAAACCGAGCAGGCGTTCCGCGCAGGCTTTATCGCGCTGGCGGGCAACCTGGCGCTGCTGCTGAACGTGATCGGCCTGGCGGTTGCCTTCACGATTCTGCTGGTCACCGCCAACACCATGAGCATCGCGGTGCGCGAGCGGCAGCAGGAGATCGGGGTGCTGAAGACGCTGGGCTTTTCCAGCGGCCTGGTCATGGCGCTGATCATCAGCGAAGCGCTGTTGTTCGGAGTGATGGGCGGATTGCTGGGCATTCTGCTGGCGCGCCTGATTATCACGGTGCTGATCAAGGCTCCTTTCATTGGCGATGTGCTGCGGGCGTTTCCCAATCTTGGGTTGTCGCCGCACATCGCGCTCATGGGCGTGAGCATCGCCCTGCTGCTGGGACTGCTGGCCGGGATTGGTGCCGGCCGTGCTGGCCTATCGGGCTCGCATTACCGACGCATTGAGGCAGGTCTAGATGGGACTCCTACTTCGCTATAACGTTCGCAATCTGCGCGCCCGCTGGAAGGTCACGCTGCTGGCGATCTTCGGAATCGCCCTGGTGGTGGCGGCGGTGGTGGTCATCTCTTCGATGGGCGCAGGCTTTCAGATGGCGCTGGGCTCCACCGGATCGGACGACAATGCCATCGTGGTGCAGCGCGGCTCGCTGTCGGAGCTGACCTCCTGGATCAACATCGGCAACGCGCAGCTCATCATGACCGACCCGCGCATCGCGCAGGACAACGAAGGACATCCGCTGGCGTCGTGCGAGATAGTGGTCATCGCCAGCAAGCCGAAGAAGACCGACAACCAGCCGACGAATGTCACCTTGCGCGGCGTGACGCCCATGGCGTTCAAGGTGCGCAACGGCATCAAGCTGGTCGACGGCCGCATGTTCACGCCAGGGCTGTTCGAGGTGATTGTCGGCAAGAAAATCACTGACCGCGTGAACGGGCTGGATATCGGTTCGACCATCAACGTGCAGCACAAGGACTGGAAGGTGGTTGGCCTGTTTACCGCCGACGACAGTTCCTTTGAAAGCGAAATCTGGGGCGACTACAACGCCCTTGGACCGGCTGTCGGACGCAATGGCGGATGCGAGTCCTTGACGGTGCGGATGAAAGACCCCAAACAGATCGCCGCGTTCGACAAGGACCTGCGCGCCAATCCGCAGATGCAGGTGCAGGCGGAATCGGAGCGGCAGTACTACGAAGACCAGGCCGGGGGTCTGGCCACTACGCTGACGATCCTGGCGTGGTTCGTCGGCATCGTGATGGGAATTGGTGCTGTGTTCGGGGCGATGAACACGATGTACGCAATCGTGTCGCAGCGAACCCGCGAGATCGGCACGCTGCGGGCGCTGGGCTTCTCGCGCTTCAGCATCCTGTTCTCGTTCGTCACCGAGTCGGTGTTCCTGGCGATCGTGGGCGGAGCGCTGGGCTGCCTGCTGGCCATTCCGATGGAAGGCTTCACCACCAGCAGCGGACAGACCCAGAGCTTCAGCGAAATAGCATTTGCCTTCCACATCACGCCAGCCATTCTGATCGCGGGCATGACGTTTGCCGTGATCATGGGCATCTTCGGTGGCCTGCTGCCCGCGGTGCGTGCGTCGCAGATGCCGATTACCAAGGCGCTGCGCGAAGCGTGAGGTTAGTGAATAGTGGGCAGTGGATAGTTGATAGCTAAGAACAATCGGGCACGGTTGGCGCCGTGCCCTTTGGTTTTGCAGTCGGCCCAAGTCCTTGCGATTAGCGATGCGACTTGGACAGGCCCACGGCGAGCAAAGCGACGTTCGCAGTAAGCCCGACCAGCTTCACCTGAGGAAACATGTGGCCGGGCCCTTGCCCAGCAGTACGGCGAGCCAGCGCAGAAACATGCCCTTGACGATTCCCAACCGCAGCACAATTACCTTCCAAGACGAGAAATGCTTGCGAGCGTAGCGCAGCATGTTCTCGTACCAGAACATCTGTTTCTGTGCGAAGGATAGCTTGCCGACGCTGTGGGCTCCGCTGTGGCGGAAGCGGGCAGCCGTGCAATACATGATCTTGCGGCCAGAGGCGAGAAGCCGCCGGCAGAAGTCGACATCTTCAAACCAGACGGGGCGAAACTGGGTGTCCATTCCGCCCAGCGCGTCCCATGCCTCACGCGTCACCGCCAGGCACGCGCCCGCGGGTTGCTCGACCTCCTGCTCGTTGCCGTAGTCGGCGTCGAGGCAGCGGTAGCGCCGGTTCACGGAATTTCCCGGCCAGAGGTGATTAATCAGCAACACCTCGAACAGCAGGCTGGTAAGGGTCGGCAAGCGGCGAAAGGCGAATCCTCGGGCCGGTTGCCCATCGCTCGCGAGCAACGCGCCCCCGGCCGCGGCTGCGCCGGTGCGGGCCAGGCACTCGAACATCGCAGCGATGGCCCCCGGCTCTGCGATTGCGTCAGGATTGAGCAGCAGAAGAACGTCTCCACTGGCGGCGCGCACGCCGTGGTTCACGCCACCAGCAAATCCCAGGTTGCGCGAGATCACAAGCAACTCGACCGGATGCTGCTGCGTGAAAGCTCGCACCCGAGCGACGGTGTCATCCTGCGAGGCGTTGTCGACCACCACGATCTCGCAATCCTCGTGGGCCAGCGCCTGCAGGCAGCCGGTGATGCTCTCAGCGGAGTTGTAGGTGACGAGGATGACCGAGCAGCGCGGCATATACTGTAGGAAGTCGAAATTATAGTCGTCGAGACATGCGGCCCAGCGGAGACCCGCGCATAGCCTCGAAGGTACGAGACAATCCAGCTTGCAGATCGTTGCGACCCCACTTCCCGGCGTGTTGTTGGTCCAACCCCGCGTCTTCGAGGACGCTCGCGGCTTTTTCTACGAGGCGTACCGGGAGGATGCTTTCGCGGCCGCCGGCATCGGCGACCGTTTTGTGCAGGACAATCACTCCCACTCGCGGCGCGGCGTGGTGCGCGGACTGCACTACCAGAGCACGCAGCCGCAGGCGAAGCTATGCCGCGTGGCGCACGGCGAGGTGCTCGACATTGCAGTGGACATCCGAGTAGGATCGCCGCACTTCGGCAAGTGGTATGGAGTGGTACTGTCGGCGGAGAACAAGCTGCAACTCTATATACCGCGCGGCTTCGCTCATGGCTTTGCGGTGCGCTCGGAGCGCGCCGATTTCCTTTACCTGTGCAGCGAGTATTTCGATCCCGCGGGCGATCGCGGCGTCTTGTGGAACGATCCGGAGATTGGCATCGACTGGCAGACGGAATCGCCTATTTTGTCGACAAGAGATCAGCATCACCCGCCGCTGGCGCAAGTCCCGCGCGAGTTTCTTCCGCGGTACGAGTTATGAGCCTTCGCGTCCTCATCACCGGCGCAAACGGGCAGGTCGGCTGGCAACTGCAGCGGGCCTTCGCGCCGCTGGGAGTGGTGACCGCCTGCACGCATAGCGAACTGGACTTGTCGCAGCCCGAGGCTGCAGCCCGCGCAGTGCGGGAGATCAAGCCGGACATCCTGCTGAACGCAGCCGCCTACAGCAACGTCGACGATGCCGAGCACGAACCGGAGCTGGCGCGCACGGTTAACGGGGTTGCACCGGGATGGCTGGCGCGGGAGGTGGCGCGCAGCGGCGGCCTCATGGTGCATTACTCAACCGACTACGTGTTCGACGGCCGCAAGGCGGACGCCTACCGCGAGGACGATCCCACCGGTCCGCTGAATGTTTACGGTCGCACCAAGCTGGAGGGTGAGCAGGCAGTCGCCGCTTCCGGCTGCGCTCGCATTATCCTGCGGACATCATGGGTGTATGACGTACGCGGCAAGAACTTTCTGCGGCGCATTCTGCGGGTGGCGCGGGAGCGGGAAGAACTACGCGTGGTGGATGACCAGCATGGGGCGCCGACCTGGGCGCGCACCCTCGCCGACGCGACCGCCGCGATCGTTTCCAGGGGACTGACCAATGCCAGTCCCGGCTCGTGGCCGCACTCCGGCTTGTACCACCTGACCGCCGCGGGACAGACGACATGGGCGGGATTCGCCCGGGTCATCCTGGACGAATACGAGGGACTGCTGTCATGGCCGGCGGACAGCAGCGAATTTGGCGCGCCGCTCATAGCCAAGCGGGTTGTTCCCATCACCAGCGATCAGTACAAAACGCCGGCAGTTCGTCCGCACAATTCGGTGCTGTCGAATGTCAAATTGCAGGCGGAGTTTGGCATTGCATTGCCGGATTGGCGGCACTTACTACGGCTTGCTATGCTGGACACGACTCGATGACGGGTTGCGTGGGGCTGCCGCGGGCGACGTTACTCTGCCTTGCAGCAGGACCGTCTGTACTCGGAGAGTCACTGTTTCTCAGGGAGGAGCGATGAAGGGAATCGTGCTGGCGGGAGGCACCGGCTCGCGCCTCTATCCGCTGACCCGGGTCACCAATAAGCATCTGCTGCCGGTGTACGACAAGCCGATGATCTTCTACTCGCTGCAAACGCTGGTGGAAGCGGGCATCCGGGACATCCTCATCGTGACCGGCGGCAATAACGCAGGAGAGTTCCTGCGGCTGCTGCAGAACGGCAAAGAGTTGGGATTGCAGCAGCTCAGCTTTGCCTACCAGGAAGGCGAAGGCGGCATCGCCGACGCGCTGCGCCTGGCTGAGCCCTTCGCCAAGGGCGACAAAATTTGCGTGGTGCTCGGGGACAATATCATCGAGGGCAGCATCAGCGAAGCGGCGCGCAGCTTCGAAGAGCAGGAGAAGGGCGGCATGGTGATCCTGAAAGAGGTGCCTGACCCGGAGCGTTTCGGCGTGCCCGTCTTCGAGGGCGATCGCATTGTGCGCATCGAAGAAAAGCCCAGGAATCCCAGGTCCCAGTACGCGGTCATCGGAATTTACTTTTACGACGCGACGGTGTTCGACCGCATTCGGGTGCTGAAGCCTTCGGCCCGGCAGGAGTACGAGATCACCGACATCAACAACAGCTATCTCGACGAAGGAATCCTGCGACACACAATCCTCGACGGGTGGTGGAGCGACGCGGGCACATTCGAATCGCTGTGGCGGGCCAGCAACCTGGTGCGCGAAAAAGTTCTGCGCGAAGCGGGCGAGATCGAGACGGTACCCAAGGCATGAAGCTGCTGGTCACTGGCGGGGCCGGGTTCATCGGCTCGAATTTCGTGCACCACGCGCTGGCGGCGCATCCGGATTGGAAGCTGACTGTTCTCGACAAGCTGACCTACGCCGGCAACCTGCAAAGCCTCGAACCGGCCCTTGCAGCAGAAACGCTGCGGGTTCGTGCAGATGGACATCTGCGACCCGGCGGTCAGCGATCAGGTGAGCGGATGCGATGCGGTAATCCACTTCGCCGCCGAAACCCATGTGGACCGCAGCATCGAAGACGCGACGGCTTTTGTGCGCACCAACGTGGACGGCACGTACAACCTGCTACAGGCGTGCCAGCGCGCCAAGGTGCCGCGCTTCGTGCACGTGAGTACCGACGAGGTGTACGGCAGCCTGGGCGGCGAAGGTCAGTTCACGGAAGAATCTCCCGTCAGCCCCAATAGTCCGTATGCAGCGACCAAGGCGGGCGTCGGACCTGCTGGTGCTGGCGTATGTTCGGACCTACGGCTTCCCTGCGGTTGTCACGCGCTGCTCCAACAACTACGGGCCGTACCAGTTTCCGGAGAAGTTCATACCGCTGATGATTGCGCAGGCGATGGCCGGCGAGCGGCTGCCCGTCTATGGGGAAGGCAAGAACGTGCGCGACTGGATCCACGTCAGCGATCACTGCGCCGCGCTTGAAATAGTGCTGCTTCAGGGGCGCGAGGGCGAGGTGTACAACATCGGCGGCGACAGCGAGATGCGCAATCTTGATGTTGCCAAGCTGATTCTGCAGATGCTGGGGCACTCGCAAGACCTGATCGAGTTCGTGAAGGACCGGCCCGGGCACGACCTTCGCTACGCGCTGAACCACGACAAAGTCACGCGCGAACTGGGCTGGCGGCCGCAAGTGACGTTCGAACAGGGGCTGGCCCAAACCATCGCCTGGTACCGCGAAAACCAGGGGTGGCTGGATGAGGTGCGTTCCGGCGCGTATCGCGAGTACTTCCAGAAGCACTACGTGGAACGTCAGAAGACCTTTGCGGGGTGATCCGCCGCCCTTTGAATCGGGATGGGAGGAGCGGTCACCCGTTCTGTCCGCCACTCTGCCACACCACCTGTCACGATCCGGCACGCGCGTTGAGCCAACCGGCACCCAGAGAAAACGCCCCGCGGTTGAAACGGGGCGTTCGCACTTTCAGAGAAGAGTGGGCCTAGAACAAGTTCCACAGGAACTGGTTGTAAACGTCGTGGTGGTACTGGACCTCGGGCGCCTTGACGAAGGTGCCCAGCAGGCGCGGGCAGCGGTCGGCTGAGGCCTGCTTCAAGTCGGCGTAGCGACCCTTTACATCATCGCCGAACAGGGTCGAGGTCCACTTGGCATTGCGGAAGTCGTCGATGGCGGTATAGATGTTGTCGGGCAGATAGCGCTCGGCCTGGCGCAGGTTCTTGATCTTCGCCGTGTCGCCGTGCAGGCCGGTCTTGAAGACGGTATACATGACCATGTAGGGATTGGCGTCCGGCGAAACCGAGCGAACTTCGACGCGCATGCTGCGCTCGTTGCCGATCGGCACGCGGACCATCGATCCGCGATCGACTGGTGAGGCCTTGAGTTGATTCGGGGCTTCGAAGTGGGGATCGAGGCGGCGATAGGCGTTCACGCTGGCATTCAGCAGCAGGCAAGTATCGTTGCCGTGGGTGAGGATGCGATCGATGAAGGCCCATCCCATCTTGCTGAGCTTTTCTTCGCCCTTGGGGTCCCAGAACAGGTTCTTGCCGTTCTTGCTGATGGAAACGTTGGTGTGCATGCCGCTGCCGTTTACGCCGACAACCGGCTTGGGCAGGAACGACGCGGTGCAGCCCATGTTGGTGGCAACCTGGCGGCAGATCAGCTTGTAGAGCTGAATGTGATCGGCGGCCGCGACAACTTCGGCGTAGCTGTAGTTGATCTCGAACTGCGACGGCGCAACTTCGGGATGGTCCTTTTCGTTCTGGAAGCCCATGGCGCGCTGCACTTCGGCGGTAGTGTCGATGAAGGTGCGCAGCGTGTCGCCGGGCAGCGAGTGGTAGTAGCCGCCGGTGTTGACGTACTCGAACTTGCCGGTCTCGTGGTAGTGGCGCTCGGCGTCGACTCCCTTGAAGAGGAAGCCTTCAATCTCGTTGGCGGCGTTGAGGGTGTAGCCTTCCTTCTTGTACAGGTCGTCTGCGAAAGTCTTGAGGATGCCACGGATATCGGCGGCGTAGGGCTGGCCGCCCTTGTCGATGACATCGCCGAAGACGAGGATCTTGCCGGGGCCAAACACGTCGGCAGGCCCCCAGTAAAAGGCGCTCCAATCGATGCCGAGGCGCAGATCGCTTTCGCGCTGCGCGGTGAAGCCGCGGATCGAAGAACCGTCGAAGGTCAGGTTGTCCCAGCTTTTTATCAGGAACTTCTTATCGTAATCCAGCATGTGCAAGCGGCCTTCGAGGTCGCTGAACAGCACGGTGACTGCCTTGATCCGCTTCTCATCGGACAAGTACTTGAGCCTTTCTTCCCGAATCTCTTCTAGCGGCACGCGGTTCAAGCGCTGCGATTTTGCCAGCAGATTCAGTTCTTCTAACTCGTCGTAAGAGAGCGCCAGGAAATTACGCAGTTCGTTCGACATGAATCTCCTCAAGATGGGATAAAGCGAAACCGTCCGTGTGGAGCAGGAATTTTTCTGGACGGCTGAATCGAGATTACAGGCTCGCCTCTCGCGGTCGCCAGTCAAAAAAGTTAATGGACGATATACAAGGAATTTATCGGTGCAGAATCGGGAGGGAGGATCGCCCTCGGGAAACCACTTTTGCACAAAGAGCGATGCAAGCCGATGGGGCTGCGTCTGGGTGTCTGGCGCTTTCGCCACTACTTCCGCCCTGCGCCTCTTTCACCTGCAAATCCGCAACAATCCGCTTGACCTGTCTATAACTGTAGGGTTCATAGTAGGAGTCGTGATGCTGAGCGTATCGCAAATCGCCAGGAAATTCGGCCTGAGCCGCACCGCGATTCTGTACTACGAATCGATGGGGCTGCTTAAAGCGGCGCATCGCAGCCCGAGCCGCTATCGCCAGTACGGCGAGAAGGAAATCGAGACGCTGCGCCAAATCTGCCTGTATCGATCGGCGGGTCTCAGCGTCCGCGATGTGCGGCAAATGCTGTCGGGTCCGGCCGGGGCCGCAGCAGCATTACTCAACCGGAGGCTGGTGGAACTGGAGGCGGAGATCGGGGAGTTGCGCCGTCACCAGCAAACCATCCTGAAACTCTTGCAAGCGAGAAAATCGCTATTGAGGAGAACCAAGAACATGACCAAGGAAAAATGGGTGACCATCATGAAGTCGGCGGGATTCAATGAGGATGACATGCGCCGCTGGCACAAGGAATTCGAGAAGGCGGCGCCTGACGATCATCAGGAATTCCTGCAGTACCTGCACATCCAGCCGGAGGAGATCACCTCCATCCGGGAATGGAGTCGTGGCTCCAACGCGGCCCATTAATCACGTAATCACGGTGAAGGCATGATTACGGTCATGCCTTCGCTATTCTTTTGGTGAGCCGGATTTCTGCACCGCCACGCGCAAAACAAACTTCATCGACCAGACTGCGCATAAGGGCGATGCCACGTCCGTGATCGAGCTTGCTTATCTGATATTTCCCAGGATCGGCCAGGCTCGCGAAATCGAAGCCGGGGCCGGGATCCCGCACCACAACCGTGATGCGTTTCGTCATCAGCTTCCACCAGGCAACGAACCTGCTTGCCCGGATCGCCGTTGCAGCCATGCAATGCGGCATTGGCGAACGCTTCCTGCAACGCGATGAGGAGATCCAGTTCGTCATCTTCACTGCCGCGGAATTGACCCAGCCACGCCATCACGCGGTCGCGCGCCGCGGGCACCGACGCGACGTCGCCCGGGAAGACAAACTCCGCGCGGAACGCTTGCGTCTGTGTGGGTGGCACACATTCATTATGGAAGTTGTGCCGGCCGACTACTACCACATGCGGTGAAAACCGGGTTAATTGTTTGTGAATTGTGGCCACATCATATTTGCCGGGAACCTTTCATCGCCGCTCGCGTAAATACAGTCAGTATTCGCTTGAAGGTGCGGGCCGGATCGCACCTGCAGTTTACTTTCCAGGTGGGTTACGGCCTGCCGCAGGATTTCCATATGCCAGGGTTCGTTTCGATGTTGTGAAACGCACTTTATTAGAGGCAAATGCTGCTTCCTGGGCGATGTTCAAGTCGTCTAATACGCAGTCAAGCCGTTACATATGGGAGTACACCGCAGAAAATTCGTGCAATGTTGACTCGACTGAAACGCATATCGTGCATGATCGATACGACCATGCAGACAGAAACGATGTATATCCAGGCGTGCAGGAAACGAAAGCTCGCTGCCAGAAACGACCACAACCATCTGGATAGAATGATGTTGAGAATTGATATCAAAAGCATGAATGGCGCCGCGACTTTGCGGTGCACCGGCCGGCTGGTTTTCGGACTGGAGGCAGAGACCTTGCGCGGAATCGCGAAGTCCAGGCACGAAAGAATCATCCGGGTCGACCTGAAGGGCGTGGAAATGGTGGATGCCACCGGCCTCGGCCTTATGGTCGAACTGCAACACTGGGCAAGCAACAACCGGCGTGAGCTGAGCTTCGTCAATGCAGGCGATTTCGTACAGCGCCTGATCGCACTCACCAGACTCGACGGAGTTCTGTCGCTTCCCGGATTCGAGCAGGCAGCCACTGACCGGCGAGATGAGGAGAATCTCCGGCGGGCGATGATCGCCTAGACGTTCCGATCTACCGATCCCCCATTCAACGCTCACAGCAAAAGGCTCCAGTCCTGAGTCGTCATTCAGGCACTGGGGCCTTTCGTTTACTTGGCCTCATTGCAAGAAAAATTTGGCCCGTTACCGAAAGTTCATGCGTCGCGAAATCCCAGTTGTCGTTTAGGCTGGAGACACCCCACGCGTAGGAGAAGATCACAATGACTCATAAATTCACTCGATCGACTGGACTTGCGCTGATCTGCGCGGTGCTGCTTCTGGCTGCAGGAGTGGCTGCCCAGGTTCCGTCGCCGGCGTTATTGGTGCTGAACAAGGACGACAATTCCCTGGCGATCATCGACCCGGCGACCAACCAGATTGTGGGGGCCGCTCCCACCGGAGACGCTCCACATGAAGTCACGGCGTCGAGTGACGGGCGCTTCGCTTATGTGACCAACTATGGTGGATACGACGCGCCTTCTGCGGGACGGAGCCTGTCGATCATCGACCTGGATTCTCGCAAAGAGACGCGGTTCGATCTGGGCGAGCTACGCCGCCCGCACGGCGTCGCGTTCGAAGATGGCAAGGTCTACTTCACTGTCGAGTTGAACAAAGCCATCGCCCGTTACGATCCGCAGAGCAAACAGATCGATTGGCTGCTGGGAACGGGACAGGACCGTACCCACATGCTGGTACTTAGCAAGGCACTCGACACCATCTTCACGGCGAATGTCGACTCCAACACAGTCAACATCATCGAGCGGACTGCCACGCCTGCGGGATGGACGGAGACAGTTATTCCGGTCGGCAAGGGTCCGGAAGGATGCGATCTGTCGCCGGACGGGAAAGAGTTCTGGGCGGCCAATTCGGGAGATGGAACCGTGTCGGTCATCGACGTAGCCAGCAAGAAAGTAGTGCAGACATTTGACGTGGGGGCGAAGCACTCCAACCGGCTGAAGTTCACGCCCGATGGCAAGCTGGTGCTGGTTTCCGACCTGGGCAGCGGCGACCTGGTCATTGTCGACGCGCCCACGCGCAAGCAGGTCAAGCGATTGAAGCTGGGCAAGGGCACAGCGGGCATCCTCATCGTTCCGGACGGGTCGCGGGCCTACGTTGCGGTGAGTCCCGAGGGGAAGGTCGCAATTGTCGATCTCAAGACTCTGACCGTGACGGGAGAAATTGCGACCGGAAGGGGGCCGGATGGAATGGCCTGGGTACAGAAGTAGGAGCAGGCAGACGATTCCGGGCGCAAACAGAAATCCCGCTCGCAGGCGGGAATTCTGTTATGCGTGACACTCGAACTAGACGTTGATTACGCCGACCAGTTCCTTGACCGCGTCCGCGCTCTTCTGCAAAGCTGCCTGTTCTTCGGAAGTCAGTTTGATCTGAATGATCTCCTCGATGCCGGCCGCGCCCAGCTTGCAGGGCACGCCGACGTACAGGCCGCTGATGCCATACTCGCCTTCGAGATACGCAGCACAGGGCAGGATTTTCTTCTTGTCCTTGAGAATAGCCTCGACCATCTCAGCTACTGCTGCAGATGGGGCATAGTAAGCGCTGCCGGTCTTGAGATACTTCACGATTTCGGCGCCGCCATCGCGGGTGCGCTGGACAAGCTGTCCGAGCCGGGTCGGCTCAATCAACTCGGTGATAGGAATGCCGGCGACGGTCGAGTAGCGGGCCAGCGGAACCATGGTGTCGCCGTGGCCGCCGAGGACGAACGCGGTAACGTTTTCCACCGACACCTTCAACTCCATGGCGATAAAGGCCCGGAAGCGGGCCGAGTCGAGCACGCCCGCCATGCCGATCACGCGATTGCGCGAAAAGCCGCTGAGCTTGTAGGCGGCCTGCGCCATGGCGTCCAGAGGATTAGAAACGATAATGAGAATGCAATTGGGCGAGTACTGCACTACTTTGCCAACCACGTCGCTCATGATCTTGTGATTGGTGTTGAGGAGATCGTCGCGGCTCATGCCCGGCTTGCGCGGAATGCCGGCGGTGATCACCACGATGTCGGAGTTCGCGGTATCGGCATAGTCGTTGGTGCCGATCACGTGCGAGTCACGCTTTTCAATGGGCATGGCCTCCAGCAGGTCGAGTCCCTTTCCCTGCGGAACGCCCTCGATGATGTCGATCAGGACGACATCGCCGAGTTCCTTGGCTGCCATCCAGTGGGCCGCGGTTGCGCCCACATTTCCTGAACCAACTACCGTGATTTTTTTACGCATAAGTTCATTCCATTCCGCGGCCGCCCGGGGCGGCCGTCGCTGCAAGATGAATTTGGTTCCTGAACTACAGTACCGGCGAAGGCCGGGCTATGTTACCTGCACCCGTAATGCTAGCTGGCGACGAAGGAGGCCACCGGCTGCATGTTTTGGATCATGCAGCTGGCAAACTCGCTCGTCTTTACCTTGGTCGCACCTTCCAGCATGCGCTCAAAGTCATAGGTCACTTTCTTCTGCTGAATGGTGCGCTCGATCGAGTCCTCGATAAGGCGCGCGGCTTCGTGCCACCCCATGTAGTCGAACATCATCACCCCGGAGAGCATCACCGAACCGGGGTTAATAACGTCCTTGTCGGCATACTTGGGGGCGGTACCGTGGGTGGCTTCGAAGATGGCATGCTGATCGCCAATGTTGGCGCCCGGGGCAATGCCGAGGCCGCCAACCTGGGCCGCGGCCGCATCGGAGATGTAGTCGCCATTCAAGTTGGGGGTGGCCAGCACCGCGTACTCGTCGGGGCGGGTCACGATCTGCTGGAAGATGCTGTCGGCAATACGATCGTTGATCATGAGCTTGGTCTTCCATGCGCCATGACCGTGCGTCGCGTAGATGGCGTCCAGCACTTCCTGGACTTCCTGGTGCAGGTCGTCGCGGAACTGCGGAGAAGCAAACTCCAGTCCCGGCTCAATCATCTTGGCGTTGTCCTCGAGCGACAGACCGGGGTGTTTGTCGAGATTGTCGACGATCCAGCTTTCGCGCTCGGTGATGACCTTGTCGCGGAACTCCTGAGTGGCGACTTCATATCCCCACTGGCGGAAAGCGCCCTCGGTGAACTTCTGGATATTGCCCTTGTGCACCAGGGTTACGGATTTGCGACCGTTCTTGAGGGCATACTCAATCGCCATGCGAACCAGCCGCTTGGTTCCGGTGATGGAGATGGGCTTGATGCCAATGCCGGAGTCTTCGCGCAGACGCTTGTTGGTGCCAGCCAGCATTTCGTTGTTGATGAAGTCGATCAGCTTCTTGACCTGCGGCGTCCCCTGCTTCCACTCGATGCCGGCGTAGACATCCTCGGTGTTCTCGCGGAAGATCACGATGTCCATGCGCTCAGGGTTCTTCACTGGGGAAGGGATGCCCTTGTAATACTTCACCGGCCGGACGCAGGCATACAGGTCGAGGATCTGACGCAAGGCGACATTGAGCGAGCGGATGCCACCGCCGATCGGAGTTGTCAGCGGCCCCTTGATGCCGATGCGCAGCTCGCGAAACGCATTTACGGTGTCGTCGGGCAGCCAGGTCTTGAAGCGGTGCATGGCCTTTTCGCCAGCGAACACCTCGTACCAGGCGACCCTACGCTTGCCGTCGTAGGCTTTCTCGACGGCAGCATCGAACACCCGCACCGATGCCTTCCAGATGTCGCGGCCGGTACCGTCGCCTTCGATAAAGGGAACGATGGGATTGTCGGGGATGACAAGCTTGCCGTTCGTGTAAGTGATTTTGGTTCCGTTTGAGGGCAGGGGAATTCCGTTAAAAGATAAAGCCGCCACCGCGGCACCTCCGGATTTCAAGTAGAAATGGTTCAAGTAGAAACATGCCGTTGGCGGTTTTAACGCCAGGCTTGATCAGGACGAGGCGTTGCCGGAGGATTGGGCGCTCTCCGGGCCCGGACGGCTTGGGCATGTAACCCCGTACTGCCAGCGAAACCGGAGCGGCTGGCAGAAACGCCCGTGTTCTGTCAAACACTCTACGTTATCACCGGAAGGGTGGGGCTTCAAACAAATCTGAACGGCTACCGTTCCCGGTGTTTTTCGTACAGTGCGCGGGTCTGTTCCCGCGCAGTGGTGAGACGCACTTCGGCGCTCCGGCCTTCGCCATCGGGAAGGATCAGCTGCAGCAGCCTCTGCAGCGATCTTCGGCCATGCTCGCCGGCGGGGAGCCACTTACCTGGCTTTCCGCTCACCAGCCGGATCAAGTGCTCCAGCGTGCGCAGGAAGTGCGCGTTGTCTTCCAGCACCTGTGCCTCGTCCGGGGTGAGCAGTCCGAGCGACGACACAGCGCGAATGCGATCGCGCAAGTTGCCGGTCATCCAGACCCGGTGACGAAGCTGCAACTCGCCGACCAGGTAGTCGATGTCGTAAGTGCCTCCTGGACCCGTCTTCAGATTGTGGGGCGAGTCGGATTTTTCGAGCTTGCCGCGAAGCTCCGCCAGCTCCGCGCCGAACCCAACCTGAGCTACGATGCCGGGAACGCTTTCCCGGACCAAGGCCAGCACGCGAGTGGCGACACGCTCGTCACCTGCCACGAAGCGCAGACGCAGATAGGACAGGGCCTCCCACGGCTTGGCCTCGGTGTTCCAGTAGGCCTGCACTTGCGCAATCGTGGCCAGCAGTTCACCCTCCTGGCCGTGAGGACGCAAGCGAGCATCCACGGCAAAGACGGCCCCGGCAGAGGTGTAGGTCGTGAGCGCTTCGATGGTCCTGAGCGCGGTCAGGCGGAGTACTTGCTGGTCAGCGCCGTCGTCACGGAAGAAAACGAGGTCCGCATCCGACAGCACGTCGAATTCGAACGATCCGAGCCGTCCGAGGGCCATGATCGCCAGCCCATCGCAGGGACCGGAGACGGCCAGCGCGGCACGAATGACTTCGTCCGCAGCTGACGTGTTCCCGGCCAAATTTGAGTAGATGTCACGATCGTCGAAGAGACTGCGTACACTCGCTACGAACAGGCGCTGACGGAAATGTCTTCGCAACCGCTCCAGCGAATGGGTGCGCTGTGCCTCCGCCGTGGGCGCCTCAGAGCCGGCTGTGGCTATCGGCGGAGCTCCTGCGGACAGCTGCTCCCTCAGATTCGGCAGATCTGAGTCTTCTCCGGCCCCCGCCAAGAGGACAAGATCTTCGGGATGGCGCACCAGTATCTCGGT
Source organism: uncultured Acidobacteriaceae bacterium (assembly GCA_963798275.1). Classification (GTDB taxonomy): domain Bacteria; phylum Acidobacteriota; class Terriglobia; order Terriglobales; family Acidobacteriaceae; genus CAWCTB01. The sequence continues at coordinate 26,915 of CAWCTB010000021.1, read as the reverse complement.
GAGGTGGTCGCTCAGTTCGAATACCTGCAATGCCCGGCAAACCGTACCGATGTCAGCGGCAGCGGTGATCAGCACTTTGTACCGTTCCGGGTTGGCGGTTGCGGAGCTGAGGAAGCGATCGAAATTGGCGCGTCCGTGGGCCGAGAGGTCCGGTTGGTCGAGAACTTGCGACAGGCCAGGAGCGTCGGTCAGCAACCGGTGTACCAGTTGTCCGTAAACTCGGCCGCGCACCGCCCAGGCATGGAATGAGCGATCCGCCTGCACAGTGTCGCCGCTCGGGGACTGACTCTGCTGTTGGTAGATGACGCGCTGATAGATTTCCGTAACGTCCGCCATGCGTGAGCGCAATTCCTCGAGCAGACTATCGGCGGCGAGAGGGCGAGCATCGGAAGAGCTGAGACTGCGGGCCAACGCCTCCAGTTCTGCGCCGGCATTGGGCACGCGGTGCGTCTGCTGGCCACGCCGCACTTGCAGGCGATGCTCGACATTGCGCAGGAACACATACGCGCCGGTGAGACGATGATAGTCTCTGCCGGTTATGTGCTCCTTATCGTGCAGCTTCTGCAGCGCGAACAGGGTGCCGCGCGAACGCAACCATGGCTCCGAACCGCCGTAGACGCGTTGCAGACATTGCACCAGAAACTCGATATCGCGGATTCCGCCGCGGTCCAGCTTTACATCAATGCCCCGCAGCGCTGCCGGGATCGGCGGACGCTGCCGCCGCCGACGCTCAATCTTCTCCCGCATCTGCAGCGCCGTCTTGATTGCCGCGAAATTCAGCTCGGGACGGTAGACCTGCGGCCGAACCGCGTCGAGGAATTCGCGGCTGAGCGACACATCGCCTGCCGCGTGACGCGCCTTGATGAGCGCCTGCAGCTCCCAGTCCTGTGCGACATTCCGGTAGTAGTCCACCGCATGGGACATCGCGACAGCTAGTTCTTCCTGACTTCCCTGCGGCCGCAAGCGAAGGTCGATGCGAAAGGCCTGGCCTTCCCGGTTGTGGCGGGCGAGCAACTCGGTCGTCTGCTGGGCCAGGCGGATGAAGTATTCGCGATGGCTCAGACCGGTGGGCGGACTTTCGTCAGCGCCATCATAGAGGTAAAGCAGGTCGACGTCGGAGCTGTAGTTCAGCTCGTTTCCACCGAGCTTTCCCAGGCCAAGTACCGCGAACCTGCAGTCATGGGGAGTGCCCGAGTCATCGATCCACTGGGGCCTGCCGTGCTTTTCGTGAAGCCGCGCATCGGTTTCTCGCAAGGCATACTCGATCAGCACATCGGACAAGGCCGAGATTTCCCCAGTCGTTTCCGCCAGGGTTGCGATACCCAGCAGGTCACGCAGCAAGATGCGGATGTATTCCTGCTTGCGAAAGCCGGAGAGCAACTCGGCCGTCTCCCCCCGCGATGAACGGCTGGCACAAGAGTTCAGGCGAGCCTCGAAACTGTCCCTTGAAAGCGAGCGATCCAGTCCTTTGTCACGGACAAGCTCGATCAGCACGGACGGATTGCGAATCAGTGTATCGCCGAGCCACTCGCTGTTGCCGAACAACAGCAGTGCGTATTGCATCAGCAGAGGTTGGCTGAGCTTTTCCGCGAGTCCCTGATTCGTAGTGCTCTCCAGCAGGCGTTCGAATTGCCGGATCGCCAGGTCGGGGCTTGGAACGGCCGCGAGAAGAGAGCGCACGGTGCCGTGCAAGGCGGAGGGTATTGCCGTCAGAACGGCCGCGAAGGCACGACCCGAGGCTTCGGCTTGAACAAACCCGACATCGGGCGAACCCTGCTCCCGTCCGGATTGTGGTGTGTTGCCCACGATGCTCCGTGAAAGGCGCTACCGCCAATTTCAGTCTCCCGGCTCGAATCGATATCCGACCCAGGGCTCAGTCAGGATGTAGCGTGGCGCGCTGGCATCGACTTCCAGCTTCTTCCGCAACTGCCCCACGAATACCCGGAGGTATTCGTTCTGCTCCACGTTGTTCCCGCCCCAAACGGCGCTCAGGATAGCGCGATGGGTGAGCACCTTGTTGGGATGTTGCGCCATGTAGACCAGAACATCGAACTCCTTGGGAGTAAGCCGGACTTCCCTGCCGGCGACGGAAACCGTTCGAGCGTCGAGGTCGATGCGAAAATCGCCGCGCTCCACCACTGTCTGCGGAGGCTCGGCTGCAGGAGCACGGCGCAATGCGGCGCGAATTCGTGCCAGCAGTTCTCCGGTGCTGAACGGCTTGGTAATGTAGTCATCGGCCCCTGAGTCGAGCGCTTCGATCTTGCTGCGTTCTTCGCCGCGCACGGAAAGAACGATGATCGGCACGGACGAAATCGCGCGCAGCCTGCGGCACAGTTCAATGCCGTTCATGTTCGGCATGGCGAGGTCGGTAATGACCAGGTCCGGGGTGAAGTCTTTCACGATCTCGAGCGCCGTCTCACCGTCGTTCGCAACCCGTGTCTCGTAGCCCTGGGCGTTAAGACTGGTGCGCAGCACGCGCGTGATTTGCGGCTCATCGTCAACCACCAGGATGTGCGTTCTTGCAGTCATCTAATTTGCCTGCTGCTTCACGATGTGAACGTCGACGGCCGGCGCATCCCGCAGGAATCGGTGCACCGCGGAGAGGAAGAGATAACGCCTCCAACCGCTGGTCGCGGAGTGCCCGAAGATCACCTGCGTAATGTGCTTCTCGCGCACGAATTCGGAGAGTCCGTCGGCCACCGTTTTCGCCTTGAGTTTTACGATTTGAGCTCCGAGATTCTCCGCAAAGCGAAGATTGGCCTGCAACGACCGCTGGCGCTCTGGCTCGTCGTCGGAGCCGATGTCGACGTACACAACATACAATTCCCCACCGACCGCCTGGGCCATTCGCGCTCCTTTGGCGACGAGGTACTGGGCGGCGGGATTGGAACTGATCCCGACACCAATGCGCTCGGAGATATTGAGGTTCCGGGCGCCATTGGCGTCCTGATCCATGTAGGGCTCAAGACTGCGATCGACCACCTGCGCCACATGGCGCAAAGCGATCTCACGCAGGGCAATCAGGTTACTCGGCCTGAAGAAATTGCCCAGGGCGCGATCGGCTCGATCTGGGGGGTAAATGTCGCCGCGCCGCATGCGAGTCTGCAAGGCTTGCGGCGTAACGTCGGCCAGCACGATTTCGTCAACCCGCTTCAGTACCCAGTCGGGGACGGTTTCACGCACCACGATGCCCGTGATCTTCTGCACCAGCGGAGTCACGCTTTCCAGGTGCTGCACGTTCATCGTGGAAACGACGTCGATGTTGTAGTCCAGGATTTCGAATACGTCTTCATACCGTTTGTGGTGCTTACTGCCATCGATGTTGGTGTGCGCCAGCTCGTCCACCATGACGACCTGGGGATGCCGGGCGATGATGGCGTCCACGTCCATCTCTTCGAAGGTCACGCCTTTGTACTCGAGCTTCTTGCGAGGAACGGTCTCGAGCCGTGCGGCCAGCTCGGCCGTTGCCTTGCGGCCGTGGGTTTCGACCACGCCGATGACGACATCTTCGCCGCGGCTGCGGCGGCGGATGGCTTCGCTCAGCATGGAATACGTTTTGCCCACGCCCGGGGCATATCCCAGAAAGAGCTTGAATACCCCAGCTTTCTTTTCCGGGGCGGTCTCTTCCAGCCATTGCTCGGGCGTCTTCTGCACGGTGCAAGTATTCTGCGGCAGCGCCCCCCAAAATGTCGATTCGTTACAATGACCGCGTGAGCCCCGTGCCCGTAGACCGTGAGCGAGCGGGAAAACACTTGCACCGCAAGTGGAAGCCGCTGCTGTACGGTTGCGCCTTAGCGTTTGGCACCCTCGCTGTCATAACCCTGGCGTATTCACGGCTACCGGTCAACCCTACAACCGTCGCCCTGACCTTCCTGCTAGTGGTGCTGGGAGTGGCTTCGCGCTGGGGCTTGACAGTTGCGACCATCACAGCAGTAGTGGCCACGCTACTGTTTAACTACTACTTTCTGCCTCCGGTTCACACGTTCACAGTTGCCGACCCGCAAAATTGGATCGCTCTGCTGGCGTTTCTGGCCAGCGCCATCCTGGCCAGTCGCCTGGCCGAAAAAGCCAGGCGCGAGGCCCTCAACGCTACGCGACGCAGAAAAGAAGTCGAGCGACTCTACTCCTTGAGCCAGCAATTGCTTACCACCGAGAACGTTCTCGACCTGCAGAACTCCATACCGGGTTTCATTTGCGAGGCCTTCAACGCAACTTCGGCGGCCATTTATCTGAGTAAGCGCAACGAGGTCTACCGTTCCGGAGCGGACCATCCGGAATTGAACGAAGAGCAACTGAAAGCGGTGAGTGTACGCGGCGAGCTGATTACCGACGATGCCCAGGAGTTGAGCTTCGTGCCCCTGCGGATCGGCGTCCGCCCCATCGGAAGCCTGGGAGTTGAAGGAACGGCGCTGTCGCGCGCAACGTTAGAAGCCGCCGGCAGCCTGATTGCGATCTCCATCGAACGAGCTGGAGCCGTGGAAACCTTGACCCGAGCCGAGGCCGCCCGGGAAGGCGAAAAGCTACGCTCAGCGCTGCTCGACAGCGTGACCCACGAGTTTCGCACTCCGCTGACCTCGATCAAGGCTTCCGTCACGACGTTGCTGTCTTCGGATGGATTGGACGATGCCGGGCGCAAGGACCTGCTTTCTGTGATCGACGAAGAAACCGACCGGTTGAATCGTCTGGTCGGAGAAGCCGCCGAGATGGCTCGGCTGGACGCGCAACAGGTGGAATTGCATCGCGCTCCCCATTCCGTCTCGGAGATCGTCGATGCGGCGGTGAACAAGGTGCGGCCGGCCCTGGGGAATCATCCGCTCGAGTTCGCGATACCCGCGGCCCTGCCACCGGTACAGGCCGACGCAGAACGGATTGCGGAGGTGTTGGCACATTTGCTGGAGAACGCCGCAAAGTATTCAGCCCCTGGCACCACCATCACCGTCAGCGCGGCAGCCAAGGACGGAAGGGTTGAGATGAGCGTAGCCGACCGTGGACCGGGTATCGACGATTTCGAGCAGTCCCTGATCTTCGAGAAGTTCTATCGCGGCCACGATCAGCGTTACCGGGTCCAGGGTACGGGCATGGGACTGGCGATTGCCAAGGCGATTGTCGAAGCCCACGGAGGAACCATCGGCGTGACCTCGCAGGTGGGAAGCGGCTCGGTGTTTCACTTTACCTTGCCGGTGTCGGACCGGGCAGCCACGAGCCGCTAATAGCCCCGCCGCTTGTCGACCGTCCAGAGAAGCGCTTCGCCTGCGAGATACCTGCGCAGGTTTTCCGCATACAGCTCATAATGACGCTCCCACATCTTGTCGGCGTATCCGGCGATGTGCGGAGTAATCAGCACGTTCTCCATCGACCACAGCGGCGATTCCGAGGGCAGCGGTTCTTCCTGGGTGACATCGATCCCCGCGCCGGCAAAACTTTTCTTTCGCAGAGCGGCAACCAAGGCAGTTTCATCGATGAGCACACCGCGTCCCACATTGATGAGATATGCCGAGCGCTTCAGCAGCGCCAGACGCTCGGCGTTCATCAGGTGGTGTGTGTCGCGGGTAACGGGCACGGCGAGCACCACGAAGTCGCTCTCTTTTAGGGCAGCGTTGAGGTTTTCGAATCCGTACGTTGCGTCCACGGATTCATGGCTGAGGTGAGGGCTCTGCCGGACCGCCAGGACGCGCATGCCCAGGGACTTTGCGAGCTTCGCTAACGTGTTGCCGATGGCGCCCAGCCCGACGATGGTCATGGTCGAGCCGCGCAGCTCTCGCGGCCGCAGCTCGCCATTGGCTATCTCGAGCTGAGCCCAGTGTTTCTGCGTTTGCGCGTGCATCGCCTGGGGCAGCCGCTTGGCCAGCGCAAAGGCCAGGGCTAATGCATGTTCGGCAACCACCGGGCCGTGGACCGCTCGAGCACTGGTTACGACGATGTCGCTCGCCAGCAACTCGGGCGTCATCAGGGCGTGAACCGCAGCAGCCGTGGAATGAATCCACCGCAGCTTCTTTGCCGCGGCGATCTGGTCGCCGCGCAGCGACCAGGTGATCGCCAGTTCGGCATCCGCGATCTCTTCTGTCACACGGTCATACGTAGACAGCTGAACAATATGGAGCTGCGGGAAGTCGGTTTTAAGCCGTTCAGTGAACCACGCCGGCGCGATCCATGAGGGGTTGCGATGATGGAGAGCAATCAGTAGCTTCACGAAAGCAGTTTCGAGTCTCCAGTTTCAAGTTTCAAGATGAGGCAATCCCGCGCGACATCCGAAATTCGAGATTCGAAAAAATTACTTTTTCGCTTCTTCCGCTACCACGCGCAGGTCGTGTCCCGTCATCTCTTTCGGTTGCGGGACGCCCAGGATACCAAGCATCGTCGGAGCAATGTCCTGTAGCGCGCCATCGGGCCTCAGTGTGAAGCGTCTTCCGTCGCCTTTGAAACCTGCGGTTGGCACGGCGTACTCGGCCGCAAGAATGAAGGGTACCGGGTTCGTGGTGTGCGCAGTCTGCGGCCCGCCGGTTGCAGGGTCGATCATCTGTTCGGCATTGCCATGGTCGGCGGTCACGATCATCGCGCCACCGGCGCGCTTAACCGCCGCATAGATCTGACCAAGACAAACATCGACGGTTTCGACGGCAACAATGGTCGGCGGGATCTTCCCTGAGTGCCCGACCATGTCGGCGTTGGCGAAGTTGACCACCATCACGTCGAAGGTCTTGTCTTCGATGGCCTTCACCACCGCGTCGGCGATTCCCTGGGCACTCATTTCCGGCTTCAGGTCGTAGGTCGCTACCTTGGGTGATTGGATCAGTATGCGATCTTCGCCGGGGAAGGGCTTCTCGACGCCGCCGTTGAAGAAGTACGTCACGTGCGCGTATTTTTCGGTCTCGGCGACGCGCAGGTTGCGCAGGTTGAGATTCGCCATGACATTCGCCAGGATGTTGCCCAGCGACTCCGGCGGCGACACAACCGGCAGGGTGAAGTGCTTGTCGTATCGCGTCATGCAGATGTAGGTCAGGTCTTTAGGGACGCGGTTGCGCGGGATGATCTGGTCGAGTTCCTCGGCGCCCTCCAGTTCCCGGCCATCCTGCGCGGTGAAGTGGCTGTTGCGCGCCAGGCAACGCGTGATCTGGCGGGCGCGGTCAGCGCGAAAATTGAAGTTGATGCAGACATCGCCGTCGCGAAGGGTGGTCAGCGGTTCGCCGCGTTCGTCCACCACCACGAAGGGTACGATGAACTCGTCGGTCACGTCGCGGTTGTAGGACTCCCGCACGCCCTTCACTGCATCGGTGTAGCGGCCGCCTTCGCCGACGCCATCCACCATCGCGTCGAAGGCTTTCTTTTCGCGCTCCCAACGCTTGTCGCGGTCCATGGCGTAGTAGCGCCCGCTCACGGTAGCAACCTTGCCCACGCCGTACTCGCGCATCTTTTGCTCGAGCTGCTCGATGTAGCCTGCACCGTTGGTGGGCAGGGTGTCGCGACCGTCCATGAAAGCATGCACGAAGACACGCTCGACGCCGTTCTGTTTGGCCATCCGCAAAATGGCGTAGAGATGGTTCTGGTGCGAATGAACTCCGCCGTCGGAGAGCAGCCCAAACAGGTGCAGGCGGCGGTCGCCGGTGCGCGCCTTGGTCATGGCGTGGACCAGAGCGGGGCTCTTTTCGAACTCACCGTTCTCGATCATGAGATCGATCTTGGTGATGCGCGGCGGGTCGCGCATCTGGACACGTTCGATACGCCGCTGCGCGGCACCGAGGGCCCAGGCTTGCTGCGCCGCGCGCGGGTGATCCGCCGAGGCCTCGCCGTGGTGTTGTGGACGCTCGCGTGCATGCCCATTCAGACCGCCTGCCTGCTGTTACCGGGCCGGCCCAAAGTGGTGTTCGCGCAGTACTGGTCGATGGCCAGCCGGCTGATCGGGATCAAGGTAAGGGTCATCGGCTCGCTCGCCAGCCAGACGGGAGGCCGGCCCGTGGTGTTCGTCTCGAACCATTCTTCCTGGCTGGATGTTCCGGTGCTGGGCGGGCAGCTCGACGCCTGTTTTGTCTCGAAAGACGAGGTGGGGCGGTGGCCGCGTTGGCACGGTCGCGCAGCTCGGGCGTACCGTATTCGTTTCCCGCCAGCGCAGCGCGACCGGACGGGAGCGCGATGCGCTGCGCGAACAGGCTATCCGTGGGCGACAATCTGCTGCTGTTCCCGGAGGGTACCACCTCCGACGGATCGCGCGTGCTGCCGTTCCGTTCATCGTTCTTTGCTGTCGCGGAAGGGGCCGAACGGCCGCTGCTGCAACCGGTATCAGTGGTTTACGACCGGTTGGGCGGCTTGCCGACGGGGCGGGCGAGCCGACCGTTGTTCGCCTGGTATGGCGATATGGACCTGGCGAGCCATTTCTGGCGGTTGGCGCAGCATCGCGGGCTGCGCGTCACCGTGTTGCTGCACGCGCCGATCGATCCGGCGGACTTTGCCGATCGGAAGGCGCTGTCGCATGCGGTTTGGCGCGTGGTGGCGGACGGCGCGGCAACGCTGCGGCAGAACCGGAACGCCGGGGTGGCGGCGGTCGCGCCGGAGGTCGTGCCGGATGCGGCCTATGCATGAGGTTCAGGGCGATCGCTTGAATGCCGCTGAACCGCGTGGTTGGGGGCGGGCTGTGTCAGGACTCCGGAGGTGTGGATGTTCATCGGTGGTCTCGGGCCCATCGCCGCTTGCAAGCAAGGATTCAACGCAGAGATCGCCGAGGACGCAGAGCGCGCAAAGAAGGTTTTTCGATGCGCTTCGCGCGAAGCGCCATGTTTTGCTTCCTTGGCGATCTCTGCGTTCTCGGCGATCTCTGCGTTGAATCCCTTCGTGCGAACCGGCTCAGGCCGAGGACCGTTGGCGTGACCCGCTGGACCGGACAGTTCAAGCGATTGCTCTGGCACGAGGTGCAGGGCAATCGCTCGAACAGCTTGATCCAAGGGTCGGAGCCGCCTTGGGCGTGCTTGAGCCTCGCGGCGGGGCAATGGCTGGGGTCAGCAAAGTCTCTCAGGATCTTACGCGGAGGCGGGCGGAGGACCGCGGAGCGCCGCGGAGATACCGATCCAATGCGCCAATCCGGTCGGCTCCGCGGCGCTTCGCGGCCCTCCGCCCGCCTCCGCGTTGAAATCAGCCTGCACCCCAGGGGCACGCACGTCCGTCGCCCCGCACTGGCGCCGCACGCCAGCCAGTTCGAGCAATTGCCCTGGCATGGGGTGCGGTTCTGGTTGACAGAGTGACGCATTTTCCTGCCAGACTGCGATCCGGCCAAGGAGGCGTAAGCGCGCTGTCGCGTTTGATCCGATCGAACAGCCCCAAGGAGCGTGCGGCGCCCGGCGCGAAGCGGCTGCACGTCATCACCTGGGGCTGCCAGATGAACGTGTACGACAGCGCGCGGATGGCCGACGTGCTGGCGCCGCTGGGCTATGCGCCCGCGCCGGTGCCGGATGGCGCCGACATGGTCATCCTCAACACCTGCCACATCCGCGACAAGGCGGCGGAGAAGGTGTTCTCCGAGCTCGGCCGCCTGCGCCGGCTGCAGGAAGCGCGGGCGGCGGATGGCGGGCGGATGATCCTGGCGGTCGCCGGCTGCGTCGCGCAGGCCGAGGGCGCGGAGATCCTTGCCCGCGCGCCCTACGTCGACATCGTGCTCGGGCCGCAGACCTATCACCGGCTGCCGGAGATGGTGGCGCGCGCGGCGCGCGCCGGCGGCGCGGTGATCGAGACCGACTTTCCCGCCGAGGACAAGTTCGACTTCCTGCCGGACGCGGCGGCGCCGCAGGGCGATCACCGCGTTCCTGACCATCCAGGAGGGCTGCGACAAGTTCTGCAGCTTCTGCGTCGTGCCGTACACGCGCGGCGCCGAGCAGAGCCGGCCGGCCGCCGCGGTGCTCGCCGAGGCGCGCCGGCTGGTCGCGCAGGGCGCGCGCGAGATCACGCTGCTCGGCCAGAACGTCAACGCCTGGCATGGCGAGGCGCCGGATGGCGGCACCTGGGGCCTCGGCCGCCTGCTGCGCGAGCTGGCGGAGATCCCCGGCCTGCTGCGGCTGCGCTACACCACCTCGCATCCGCGCGACATGGACGACGAGCTGATCGCGGCGCATCGCGACGTGCCGACGCTGATGCCGTTCCTGCATCTGCCGGTGCAGTCGGGCTCCGACCGCATGCTGGCGGCGATGAACCGCAAGCACACCGCCGCCGACTACCTGCGCGCTGGTCGAGCAGCTGCGCGCCGCGCGGCCGGACATCGCGCTGTCGTCGGACTTCATCGTCGGCCATCCCGGCGAGACCGAGGCCGACTTCGCAGGCGACGCTGGCGCTGGTGCGCGACGGTCGGCTTCGCCCAGGCGTACAGCTTCAAGTACTCGCCGCGCCCCGGCACGCCGGCGGCCGGCGCGCCCGGCCAGGTGCCGGAAGCCGAGAAGGAGCGCCGGCTGGCCGAAGCTTGCAGGCGCTGCTGCGCGAGCAGCAGGCGCGGTTCAACGCCGGCTGCGTCGGCCTGACGCTGCCGGTGCTGTTCACCGGCCCCGGCCGCCATCCCGGCCAGATCGCCGGACGGTCACCATTTCTTCAGCCGGTGCATCGTACCGGGTCCGGCAGACCTGATCGGCAGGAAATATCCGTGCGGATCGCCGCCGCACTCCCCAACTCACTGTCCGGAACCCTCGTCCAGGAGAGAGCCTGCGCTTGAGCCAATCGCCAGCGCCATCCGCGACCTCCGCCGCCTCCCCGCCAGGCGGCAAGGCCGTCACCCTGCAGTTCTCCGACAACACGCTGCTGCCGCTGCTGCTCGGCGACCATGACCGCCATCTGGTCCGGCATCGAGCAGGCGCTGGGCGTGCGCCTGTCGTGTCGCGGCAACCGGGTCGCGATCGCCGGCGACGCGGCGCGGGTCGACGCGGCGCAGGCGCGCTGCGAGGGCCTGTGGCGGCGGCTGGAACGCGGCGAGAGCGTCGGCCGGCCGGAGGTGGAGGCGGCGATCCGGCTGGCCGACGCCGACACCGATCCGCGCCTGCCGCTGTCGGACCTGCCGGCGATCCGCACCCGCCGCGGCGCGGTCGGCGCCGCGCAGCCCCGGCCAGGCGGCCTACATGGAGGCGCTGGCCTCGCACGAGATGGTGTTCGGCGTCGGTCCGGCCGGCACCGGCAAGACCTATCTCGCGGTGGCCCAGGCGGTGGCGATGCTGCAGGCCGGCAAGGTGGACCGCATCGTGCTGTCCCGCCCGGCGGTGGAGGCCGGCGAGCGGCTGGGCTTCCTGCCCGGCGACATGAAGGAGAAGGTCGATCCCTATCTGCGCCCGCTGTACGACGCGCTGCACGACATGATGCCGGCCGAACAGGTGATCCGCCGGCATGACCAACGGCGAGATCGAGGTCGCGCCGCTGGCCTTCATGCGCGGCCGCACCCTGGCGCACTGCCTACGCCATCCTGGACGAGGCGCAGAACACCACCGCCGTGCAGATGAAGATGTTGCTGACCCGCATGGGCGAGGGCACGCGCATGGTGGTCACCGGCGACCTGACGCAGGTCGACCTGCCGCCGGGCGTCCGCTCCGGCCTGCGCGACGCGCTGGACACGCTGGAGGGCGTGCCAGGCATCGGCGTCGTGCGGTTCGACACGCGCGACGTGGTGCGCCATCCGCTGGTCGCGCGGATCGTCGACGCGTATGATCAGCGGGCGGCGGCGGAGGGCGACAAGCGGCGCGAGGCCCGCCGTGCGGGACACCGCCGGCGAGAACCGGCAAGTAGCGATGGACCCAGAGGCAAGTAGCGGCCCCGCGCAAGCGGGGATCCAGAGACAGGTCAGCGTGATCGTGGCGGAGCCGGCGTGGCGCCGGCTGGTGCCGCAGCGCCGAGGCGATCGCCGCGCGCGCGGCCCGGGCGGCGGGGCTGCGCGGCTGCCGTCGTGCTGGCCGGCGACCGCACGGTGCGGCGGCTGAACGCGCGCCATCGCGGGCGCAACAAGCCGACCAATGTGCTGACCTATGACGGCGCCGGCGCCGGAGATGATCCTGGCGCTGGGCGTGGTCCGGCGCGAGGCGGCCGCCGCGGGCCGGCGCCCGGCGCATCATCTGGCGCATCTGGTGGTGCACGGCGCGCTGCATCTGGCGGGGCACGACCACCACCATCCCGGCGAGGCGCGGCGCATGGAGATGGCCGAGGCGCGCATCCTGCACCGGCTGGGCGTGCCCAACCCGTGGAAGCGCGCATGAGCGGCAACGGCGCCCGGCCGCGTTGCTCGCGCCGGCTGCGCCAGCTGCTGGGCGCGGCGGCAGCCGGAGCACTCGCTTGCGCGAGTCGATCGCCGAACTGGTGCAGGAGGCGGCGGACGCGCAGCCGGCCGCCGGCGAGCAGCCGGAACTCGACCGGCAGGAACGCGCGCTGATCGCCAACGTCCTGCGGCTGCGCGAGACCACCGCCGACGACGTGATGGTGCCGCGCGCCGACATCGTGGCGATGCGGGTCGACGTGACGCTGGAGCAGGCGATCGAGCAGATCCGCGCCGAGGGCCACTCGCGGCTGCCGGTGTATCGCGAGCAGCTCGATGACATCATCGGCATGGTGCACATCAAGGACGTGTTCGCCTATGTCGGCCGGCCGGAGGCGTTCTCGCTGGAGGCGATCCTGCGCCGGCCGCTGATGGTGGCGCCGCAGATGCCGGTGCTGGACCTGCTGCTGCAGATGCGCCAGGCGCGCATGCACCTGGCGCTGGTGGTCGACGAATACGGCGGCATCGACGGGCTGGTGACGATCGAGGACCTGGTCGAGACGATCGTCGGCGACATCGCGGACGAGCACGACGAGGTGCGAGGCGGCGATGGTGGTGGAGCGGCCGGACGGCGCGCTCGACGTGAACGCGCGGCTGCCGGTGGAGGAGTTCGAGGACGCGGATGGGGCCGGTGCTGTCGCGAGGACGAGCGCGACGCGGACATCGACACGGTGGGCGGGCTGGTGTTCACGCTGGCCGGGCGGGTGCCGGCGAAGGGCGAGGTGATCAGCCATCCGTCGGGGATCGAGTTCCGCGTGCTGGACGCCGATCCGCGGCGGATCCGGCGGCTGCGGGTGCGGCGGGCGGCGGAGGAGAAGGCGGCGGCGGCGGAGTAGCGGGCGTCGACTGGTTGGGCGAGGGATCCAACACGATTCTGTTTTGATTTTTACGTGCCAAGCAATATCTGGTCAGCTGGATAACGCATGTACCGGGCCGTCGGGAACTCGTTTGTACGGGCCGACCCGGAACGACATGCGTGCCCTGCCACAATTGATTCGTCGTGCATCCGGCGTCGCCCTCGACGCCGTCCAGTTCGGCGAAACTCCACCGGATGCGAAGCCATCATGCGGCCTCGACGGTACCGGCGTACGGGATCGTCACGCCGCAATGGGAAATCGAGTTGGCCCGGCAACGTCCGCGGATCGCCGAGTTGTTCCATGATGCCGTCATGCAGGATGGCTGGGATGGATCCGTCGCACGAGACGTGTCAGACCCGTTGATGGTGCGAGGGTTGCGAAGGCGGACAGGCACCGGCTACATCCGCGCCAGATCGATGCACGAAGGAACTGACAATGGCAACCAAGAAGCGCGGTATTCTCACTCCGTCGGCGCAATGGTGGAAACACCTGCGGTGGACGAAGCGCCAGTTCTGGAAGCAGGAACGAAAAGAGGCTCGCACAGAATCCGCCGCGGGATCGACCGGGCGTACCGCCGCCGAGGCACGGCGAGGTTACATGGGATAGGTAGCGCCCGCTCGATCGGGGCGACCGTCTCATACCAACCGGCCGAAAGATTGACCCATCGGCCGTTGCGTTATCGTCATGCCGACGAAGAGCCTGCCCCGAGCGAAGGCCGGGGTCGGCATCCACGACTTTTCTGCGTTGTGATCAGCAAAGCCGTGGATGGCGGGCCGGAGGGTCAACCTTTTCGCCGGTAGGTATCGGATATCGCGCATGCGGGCAATTCCGATGGGGAACCTTGGGTCCCGGCCTGGGTGATTTGTGCCAGGAATGGCAACAGTCCGCTGCGGTGGTTCTGACTAATTTTAACACGGAGGAAGCGCGAGGGCCACGGAGAACCACGAAGAAGAATCGGTGCGCTTCGCGCGATTATTGAATTCGTGTGCTGACATAGAACGCTGCGACGAATGTAGGGTCACCTTTTCTCCGTGGTTCTTCGTGGCCCTCGCGCTTTCTCCGTGTTAAAATTGCGAAGTTACCAACAGGCACTGGCGTCATCATTTTAGAATGATAATGACATGGTCGGAGAGTGTGACGATAGAGGATCACCATCGAGGTTCGGCATGGCACGCAGCGCAATTCACCCGGGTGAACATCTGGCCGACGCGATTGAGGGCATGGGTATCGCGGCCGCGCGGCTGGCTCGCGACATCGATGTGCCGCCCAACCGGATCACCGGCATCCTGCATGGCACGCGCGGCATCACCGCGGATACGGCGCTGCGGCTCGGCCGTTATCTCGGCATGAGCGCGGCGTTCTGGATGAACCTGCAGCAGCTCTTCGATCTGCGGCGCGCGAGCAGGAAATCGGCGATGGGTTGACGCGAATTCCGGTGCGTCGTGGTGATCGGCGTACGGCGGGGCGGTCGCTGGTGGAACGGGCGACGCAGTACGGGGCCGCCATGCCGTCGGGTGATCACGGCTGGGGACCCGACGTGATGGTCCGACAGGGGCGGTCATCGAGCGGTTCGCGCTCAGGAAGATCGGCGACGAGCTCGTCCGGCGCGGCGCGTAACAGGCGACGCATTGCGGCGCATCCTGGACGATGAGATCCCGGTGAAGGTTGGCGCGAGCAGATCAATCGTCACAAAATTGATTGAGGGCTTCCAGAAGATCCTCATAAGCTCGGGCGCGATGTCGCAGCTTGCAAGCTCTCGACAGAGCATCGCCTCGGTAATAGAAATCTTGAGGTTCGATTGCAGAACGTCATTCAAACGTGCCAACGTTTCCTTCCCTGGGACTCTCGCCAAGCGTACTGATCGGATCTTGCCACTCCTTCTCGAATTCATTGGTGCATTTGCTGATCAGAGTACTTTGGTCGAACGAACTTCCACTTTCCTTTGGCGTATTGCAGGACGTGCGCGAGTCGCTGGCTCATGACGGCGACTTTGAATTCGTCGCATATTACATCCAGCCAGCCTTGACTCGCCTGCTCGAAGGGGCCTCACTTCTGGCCATTTAACCCGCATCCTTCGGACGATTGTCCTATGGATCGCATCGGGAACGAGCAGGTAGTTTTCGATCTCTTTACGCTCGCAGCACATGGCACTTCAAGCCTGATTGGTTCGCAGTCGTGAGGAATGATGCCACCTGTTCATCGCTCCTGTAGTCCCGATCAAAGAACAAAATGCATCAACCTCCAAGATCCAGGATGTTCTTGAATGCCCAGACCGCATCGATCGCGCGACGCCACTGTGAAAACCCTCCGAGCTTAACGATTGGTGTGCTTTGCAAATCGGCCACGCGCCTGAGATCACAGCGTGCCGCCAACCGCCTCAGGGGGCGCCCGTCCTTACCTTCCACAAAAATCACACGACGAGCCCTGGCAATGCGAGCAAAGTCCGCATTATCCGTGGATCCAAGGTAATTGTAGAGGCTCGCAAATTCCTCTTCCGTATGGATCCTACGACCTGACTTCAGCTCAGGCGTAACCGACACAATCTCATCGGGTTCTGCATCGTTCACAATCTCGACGGAATGTGTGGCCATAATAAACTGAGAAAATCTACCGCGTACAGTGCGGAGAAGCCGGCGTTGTAAGTCGGGATGCAGATAGATATCCGGGCTCATCGATGATTAGCACCGATTTGACCGAACCGCGCCGTAGGTGCGTCTGGAATTTGGAGCCAGACCTGGAAGCCAAATCCAGCCCACTGGACCTCCCGATCGATCCTATTTTCACTATCGTACATTTCGACGATCGGTGGCGAGCTACGCCGGAGCTCCGGCTTCTTCAGCGCTATGGTTGGCCAAGCGCGCTCAATGTCCTCACGGAAGACCTCGAACTCCTCATCGCGGCTCCGGTACCATATGTTCCGAAGCACTCGGCTCGCAAGTCTCGTCGTGGCATTTCTTACCACCGTTTCATCCTTAACGCCCAGGCCTCATCAGCCTCGAGTGGGGCAAGTGTCGGGACGATAACGAAATCTATCGGGAACGCGTTTCTAAACTTCGTCGTTGTCGCAAGGTATGCACCCCCCGCATCCACAAAGAATCGGGTGGCGTGATCAGGATGTAATCGAATGGTAGCGGTGGCTTTATTTGAAGATCGAAATTCAATGATTGCATCACCTTCACTGTAATTGTGGGTAACGTTTGCAAGGCCGAAAGGGAGCACCGTCTCAGGTATTTCGTACCCCGTAAATACACCAAATTGACCCTCGATTTGAATCGGAATGGGATTCTTTGTTCGCGAATGCCTAAAACATGCATCAAGTAGGCGAAAGGCGCATCGAGAATCGACGATTTGCCCGCATTATTGGGTCCGACGAAAATATTCCCCTTCCGCAACCTACATTGAAAGGTCGGGAATTTTCGGAAATTGGTGAGGCTAATGCTTTCAATCATGGTCAGCTAGTCCGCGAAGCTAGAGAGACTGCCGAGGTGCTATGTTCTCAGCACCATAAATCTTGCAGCCGCGCCGACTTAGCGAAACTAAGCCGGCGCTAACTTGTCACCCTATGACAAGATCGCTCGCGCGACAGGAATAATCTCACTGACAGGCCAGACACTCCTCGTAATCCGTCGCACGCCCCCGCCGCGACAGCCGCCACCAGCGGCAACGGCGCCTGCCCGTCATTCGCCGGCGACGCCACGCCCATCACCCCGGTAAACGCCGCCGGCGCCACCGCCTTCTCGCTCACATTATCCGCCCGCTGCGATCGACAGGCTCCGGCAGTAGTACAGCGACTTCACGCCCCGCTTCCACGCCATGAAATGGATCTGATGCAGATCCCGCTTATGCACATTCGCCGGCAGGAACACGTTCACCGACTGGCTCTGGCAGATGAACGGCGCGCGATCCGCCGCGTGCTCGATGATCCAGCGCTGATCCAGTTCGAACGCGGTCTTGTAGACCGCCTTCTCCTGCTCGGTCAGGAAATCCAGATGCTGCACGCTGCCCTTGGTCAGCGTGATCGACGACCACACCTCGTCGTTATCCATGCCCCTTCTCCGCCAGCAGCTTCTGCAGATGCCGGTTGCGCACCGTGAAGCTGCCCGACAGCGTCTTCTGCAGGAACACGTTCGCCGCGATCGGCTCGATCCCCGGCGACGAATTGCCGGCGATGATCGAAATCGACGCCGTCGGCGCGATCGACATCTTGTGCGAGAACCGCTCCATCACGCCGTATTCCGCCGCATCCGGGCACGGCCCGCGCTCCTCCGCCAGCACGCGCGACGCCGCGTCGGCCTGCTCGCGGATGTGCTTGAACATCCGCTTGTTCCACACCTTCGCGATCACGCTCTCCCACGGCACGTTCTGCGATTGCAGGAACGAGTGGAACCCCATCACGCCGAGCCCGACCGACCGCTCGCGCATCGCCGAATACTTCGCCTTCTCCATCCCCGGCGGCGCGCGATCGATGAAGTCCTGCAGCACGTTGTCGAGGAACCGCATCACGTCCTCGATGAACGTCGGATGGTCCTTCCACTCGAACCAGTTCTCCAGGTTCAGCGAGCACAGGCAGCACACCGCGGTGCGCTCCATGCCGTGCTGGTCGCGCCCGGTCGGCAGCGTGATCTCGCTGCACAGGTTGGAGGTCTTCACCTCCAGCCCGGCCAGCTTGTGATGCTCGGGCCGCGCGCGGTTCACGTGGTCGGAGAAGATCAGGTACGGCTCGCCGGTCTCGATCCGCGCGGTCAGGATGCGAATCCACAGCGCGCGCGCCGAGATCGACCGCACCACGCGTCTCGTCCTTGGGCGACAGCAGCGCCCATGGCTCGTCGGCCTCCACCGCGCGCATGAACGCGTCGGACACCAGGATGCCGTGATGCAGGTTCAGCGCCTTGCGATTCGGATCGCCGCCGGTCGGGCGGCGGATCTCGACGAACTCCTCGATCTCCGGGATGCCAGACCGGCAGATAGACCGCCGCCGACCCGCGCCGCAGCGAGCCCTGGGAGATCGCCAGCGTCAGGCTGTCCATCACCCGGATGAACGGGATCACGCCGGAGGTCTTGCCGACCGCGCCGACCTTCTCGCCGATCGAGCGCAGATTGCCCCAGTAGGAGCCGATGCCGCCGCCCTTCGACGCCAGCCAGACGTTCTCGTTCCACAGCCCGACGATGCCTTCCAGGCTGTCGGACGCCTCGTTCAGGAAGCAGGAGATCGGCAGGCCGCGCTGGGTGCCGCCGTTCGACAGCACCGGCGTCGCCGGCATGAACCACAGCCGGCTCATGTAGTCGTAGATGCGCTGCGCATGGCCGTGCATCGTCGCCGTAATAGGAGGCGACGCGGGCGAACAGGTCCTGGAACTCCTCGCCCGGCATCAGATAGCGGTCGGACAGGGTGGCGCGGCCGAAATCGGTCAGCAGCGCGTCGCGCGAGCGATCGATCTGGACCTGGTGGCGACCTGGCATCTGCACTGCGTCGAGCACGTCGGATTCCCCCTGGCCTGTTGGAGCCAAGTGTCGGCCGGTCGCGCCGCGTGTCGTCAATCAACATGTGGGACACCGACTCCTGCTCAGCCACAACATACGCGCCTGTTGCGACCCCGCCACAGTGTGCTGCACAGACAACCCCTTACGCAGGCGAACGCGCCAGTCTAGCTGCCGCCGGGCCGCGCGGCCCAAGGCATTCCGCCACGCGTTCTCCCCATGTTCCACAGATTGTGGGCCGGGCTCAGGAATCCAAGCGCAACCGGCTGGCCAGCAGTTCGCCCTGGCCCTCCAGCACCGGGTAGGCGGCCGCGGCCACCAGGTGGCCGTTCACCCGCTTCAGGTCGCGCAGCAGGTCGAGGTGCAGAGCGCTGCCTCCGCATCGCCCTTGCCGCCGCGCAGCCGGGCGAAATGCGCCGTGGTCGCGGCGGCCTCCAGGTCGCGGAACGCCTCCTTCTCCGCCAGCGAGCTGGCGGGCGGCGCGGGCGTCCTCGGTCATGAACACCGCCGCCGCGGCGCGCACCGTGGCCGGCCAGGCGGCGCCAGCAGCCGGCGCGCCTCCGCCCGCTCGTCCTCCGGCGAACGGCATGCCGCGCTTCAGGCGCTTGCGCCGCGTGGCCCATCACGTCGCGGTCCACCACGTCGCCGGCGGCCTCCAGATTGGTGGCGAACACCAGGATCTCGTGACAGCCGGCGATGATCCGCCTCGGACAGCGCCTCGGGGTCCAGCGCGGTCAGATAGGCCTTGATCGCGGTGTTCAGCCGGTCCAGCACGTCGTCCAGCCGCCGCACCTCGGCGATGCGCCGGCGATCGGTGCCGGCCAGCGCGTCGGCCGCGCCGGCCAGCATCGCCTCCAGCGCGTCGGCCATGCGCAGCGCCTCGCGCGCCGCGGCGGCCAGCGCGATCGGCGGGCGTCTCCAGCGCGGCCTGGTCGAGATAGCGCGGCCGCGACGGGATCGTCCGGCTCCACGCGCGCCGGCAGCAGCCGGCGCAGCAGCGCGGCGTAGGGGCCGAGCAGCGGCAGGAACAGCAGCGGCCAGGACCAGGTTGAACCCGGTGTGGAAATCGGCGACCGCGCGCGCCGGGTCCGGCTCGAGCTGCACCAGCCAGCGGGCCGATCGCGGGCAGCAGCGCCAGCGCCGACCACGCACGCCGAGCAGCCCGGTTCAGCAGATTGCCGATCGGCAGCCGCCGCGCCACCGGATCGTCGCCGGACACGCCCTCCAGCACCGGGTTGATCGCGGTGCCGAGATTGGCGCCCAGCACCAGCGCGAACGCGGCCTCCGGCGGCACCGCGCCCTTGGCGGCGAACGACATCACCAGCAGCACGACCGCGACCGAGGAATGCGCCGCCCAGGTCAGCACCGCCGCCACCAGCACGTCGAGCACCGGCTGGGTGGTGATCGCGCCGAGCACCAGGCGCAGGCTGGGCGCGTCCTCGTACGGCGTCACCAGCGTCGACGCAGCTGGTGCAGCGCCATCAGCATCAGGCCGAGCCCGATCGCCACGCGGCCGAGATCGCGCGTGCGGGTCGCGCCGCCGCGGCGGAACAGCAGCACGCCGAGCAGGATCAGCGCCGGCGCCACGCCGGCGACGTCGAACGACAGCACCTGCACGATCAGCGTGGTGCCGACATTGGCGCCCAGCATGACCGCGAGCGCCGGCACCAGCGCCACCGCGCCGCCGGCGGCGAAGCCGGTGACCATCAGGCCGGTCGCGGTGCTGCTTTGCAGGATCGCGGTGACGCCGAGGCCGGCGGCGAACGCGGCCAGCCGGTTGCGCAGCGCGGTGCCGAGCCAGCGGCGCAGCTCGGGGCCGAAGCGCGCGCTGGATGCCGGTCTGCACCATGTGCACGCCCCACAGCAGCAGCGCGACCGAGCCGGCCAGGTCGAGCAGGGTCCACATCAGTGATCAGTGATCAGTGGTCAGTGGTCAGGGTCAAGCGGATTACCTGGGCACTCGGTTGTGACCGGTGGCCCAGAACTGCGCCACAAATCTGGCACGGCATGGCCATGCCGGCGGCACTGAATTAGATCAGTAGGACAGATCCATGCGTATACCCTGCTGCTGACCATTGGTCACTGGTCTGCCGGTTTTGTCGATGTGCACGAACATCCAGCGCCACAGCCGACTGCCACTGTCGCGACACCGGCGCCCGGCCCAGCCCTATGTCGCTACACTTGGCGCCGCCCACCACGACCGTCATCCGCTCGACGTATCCGCGCGCCGTAGACAAAAAAGAATATCACCACGAAGGCACAGAGAAAACGAAGACGCTGCAAGCCATCTCCGTGTTCTTTGTGTCTTTGTGGTGAATTCTTACCTCATTACGTGTCTCGCCAGGTAATCCATCGCCGCATCCACGCCGCCACCGCCCGTGCGGGATGTTGTTCGATGCGCAGCGCCATCTCCACCGCGGTCAGCGCGCCCAGCAGCATCGGCTCGTTCAGATCGCCGAGATGGCCGATGCGGAAGATCTTGCCGCCCAGCTTGCCCAGCCCGCCGCCGAGCGACACGTTGAACCGATGGCGCGCCGTGTTGCGCACCAGCTTCGGCGTCGTAGCCCTCCGGCATCAGCACCGCGGTCACCGAATTGGAATAGCGGCTCGGATTGGTGCAGATACAGTTGCGGCCCGTTGTTGCCCGCCCACACCTGCACGGCGCGCCGCGTCGCCTCCGCCAGCCGCGTGTGGCGGGCGAAGACGTTCGCCAGCCCCTCCTCCTCCAGCAGCCGGATCGACTCGCGCAGGCCGTAGAACATGTTCACCGGCAGCGTGCCGATGAAGCTCTTCTGCGGGCGCTTCGCCATCAGCGTCCAGTCGAAATAGAAGCGCGTCAGCTTCGCGCTGCGCGTGCGCCTCCATGCCCTTCGTCCGACACGCCGGTGAAGCTCATGCCCGGTCGGCAGCATCAGCCCCTTCTGGCTGCCGCCGACGACGCAGTCGATCTTCCACTCGTCCATGCGGAAATCGAGCGAGCCGAGCGACGAAATCGTATCCACCAGGAACAGCGCCGGATGCTTCGGCCGCGTCGATCGCCGCGCGGATCTCGTCGAGCGGCAGCATCATGCCGGTCGCGGTTTCGTTGTGCACGACGCACACCGCCTTGATCGCGTGCGCGGTGTCGTCGGCCAGCGCCGCGCGCACCGCGGCGATATCGACGCCGTGCCGCCAGTCGGCCGGCAGCAGTGCGCACGTCCAGCCCGTGCGCCGCGCGCCATCTTGGCCCATTCGTCGGAGAAATAGCCGGACTCCAGCACCAGGATCGTGTCGCCCGGCGACAGCAGGTTGGTCAGCGATGGCCTCCCAGGCGCCGTGGCCGGACGCGTTGTACATGAACAGGTGATGCTGGGTTTGCAGCACGCGCTTCACGCCGGCGAACGCCGCGTCGTAGACCTCGACGAACTCCGGATCGTGGAAGTCGATCGACGGCCGGTCCAGCGCGCGCAGCACGCTGTCGGGAATGTTGGTCGGGCCCGGATTGGCGAAGAACTGGCGGCCGCGGGGCTTGGTCGATGGTGGTGCTCATGCGCTGATCCTCATGGGTGCCGGCCGGCGCATCCATGGGCCGAAACCGCCGGTTTGTAAAGCCGCAAGTCATGCCGGCAGCCATGCCCACCAAGGGACCAATTCGCTTTCCCCGCGTCGCGGCATATGCCAGGATATCCCGAGTTGGGAGAATTGGTCATGTCGCAGGCGACCGTCGGACGATGGGGGAAGAACCTTGCCATCCGCATTCCGCTCAGTGTCGCCAAGGCAACGGGGCTGAGCGATGGCGAGCGCGTCGAGATCGATGTCCAGGACGGCGATCTGATGATCCGACGACCGGCAGCGCGCGCGCGGGCACGGAGCGATGCCGAAGCGGCCGCCGCGGAAATCATCGCCGAGCGAAAGCATCACTCCCTCGGTGGCATCAGCATACGCACGCTGCGGGAGGAGGGGCGACGCGGTTGAGCCTCGTCCTCGACGCGTCGCTGGTCATCCCCTGGCTGTTCGACGATGAGCGGACCGACGCGGCGGATGCCGTCCTGGAACGAGTTGCCAGGGAGGGGGCAGTCGTTCCTTCCCTGTTCCGCATCGAGATCGGCAACATGCTGCGGAATGCCGAGCGCCGTGGGCGTTGTAATGAAACCTATGTCGCCCGCTCGTTTGATCGGCTGAGCCGTCTCGCAATTGCGATCGACCAGGAAACCGACAGCCACGCCTGGGTTGCAACCATGGCATTGGCGCGGCAGCACGACCTGACGCTGTACGATGCGGCCTATCTCGAACTGGCGCTGCGGCTCGGCCGGCCGCTCGCCACTTGCGATACGGCGTTGATCAAAGCGGGCGCACGGTGCGGGGTTCAGGTGCTGTCAGCGTAGGCGCGAGGAAAGTCCCTATTGCCGCTCGATCGTGCCGGGTGGCTTGCCGGTGATGTTGTGAGCAACCCGCTGCATGGCAGCGTCAAGCAGCGGCGATCCGTGCCGCCCGATTTGTAAGCACTTCGGCCAACGTGTCGATAACACGATGTGAAAGCCCGGTCTCACGAAGTTTCCGTATCTCGTCCGCGAGGCGATCGGGTAATTCCGTCGCCATCGCACGGGCGCGATCGACCAGTGCGTCTGCATCAGTCCTCACATCCGCAGCCAATTTGCGCCACTGCGAAATTCCGATGTCGCGGAGCCGGTATTGATCGCCAATCTTCATCGCAAGCTTCACCTGTTGGGGATCAATCGCCGGATACGCAAGGATGCTGGCGATATCATAGAAGGGTGCGAGCCGCACCAGTTCGCCGCCGCCGATTAGGATCGAATAGTTCTTGGCATGCGCATCGGTGCCTCCGATCAGCCAATTCAGAATGAGCGCATCGAGGAAAGTCGAAACGTCTTCATCATATGCTGGCGTAGAATCGTGCTCCCTTGAGCTCCGCTCGCCCGCCGCGTTTGCACGCAAAAGATCAACGATCTGCTTTGGTCCTGGACCGCCATCGTTTTGATATTTGAGTGAGGGATGCACACGGAGGGCCTGGCAGAAGTCCTCCTGATGAACACGATAGGTCGTGGTCGTCTTCGCAAACTCCGCCAGGGATTGAGCTGACGCGGCAGCTTCCGCCGCCTCAGCGGCGGCACGCGCTGCCAGGACTGCCGATGCCGGTTCATCGGACGCTGCGTGCATCGCGGCTTCGGCAGCTTTGGCAGCGGCGAGCGCCGCCCGTGCCGCGGTCAAATTTGCGATGCGAACGCGATCATAACGCTCAATGACAATCGCCGTCACATCCTCGAACTGACGAATTTCCGAATGAGCGGTGGAGTAATCCCAGAGCACGAGCAAGTGACAGGCAAAGGTGTTCGCTCTCCGCATGGCCGTCGAATTCTCCTGTTCGCGGCTTCAAGATGTGGGTTGTAGGTTCTCGCCCGGACGGCACGCCCCAGCGCTGACCGTCGAACAGAAGCGCTGTTTTTGGTTGCGCGCCGGCGAGACTGAACTGCCCTGTGTCACCTGGCGCGCGCCCTGCGCTGGCGTCGGCCTGCAGCGCGCGCAGGCGGCGTGCGACCTCGGCTTCAGTCAGCCAATCTATTTTGGCGGCCGCCCGGCCCAGTAGCTCGTCGCGGCGTTCCGGATGCACGAACTGGGCGGCGCCGGCGCAGTCCTCCCCAACTTCGGCAATCAGTGCGAAGACGTTGCGTGGCGAGACATGGAAACGCTGCGCCCAGCGCCGTAGCACAAATTCGTTGTCTGGCAGGAGTCCCCAGAGGAACGCTTCAATCGCCGCATGTGAATGTTCGGCCGCAGCGAGTGGCATGGACAAGGACAGCGGATAAGCGCCTCGCGCATTACGCCATGTGTCGGCATATTCAAAGCTGAGTTTGCCTCGTGTTCGGCGCACGACACCGACTTCGCGGCTCTCCAGAAGGGCCAGGAGTTCACTCAAGGACGATCCTTGCGGCGAGCATCAGTCACGATAGCATTGATGTCGGGCGTGATGACGGGATCCCCAGGGGTGCCTTCCGGAGCGGCCGCTTCCCCGGCCTGACCGCTCAGTTGGACACCAACGGCGTCAAGCGCCCGCAAGACGAGGGCAAGACCGGCCAGCGGCTTTCCCCCCTCGACCTGGTTCACCCATAGCCGGCTGACGCCGATTTGCTGAGCCAGCGCCGCTTGATCAAGGCGCAGCGCGCGACGCCGATCCTTGATCAAAGCACCGATGTCGGCGGGTGTTCGGAGCCGTGTGTTGGCCATGTAAGCGATCACGAAGGTTCGGATTTGTAACCGATAGCATACACGTCGCCGTGTAGGCGATACCATCCATATGGTGCCAGAGCCGGGCGTGGCGCGGAGTGTCCCTCGCGCGGCCCGTTCGTCTGATCGCCGCTTATTCCGCTACTCCCACTCAATTGTTCAACAGACCCGTAAGGGTCTGTTTTTATTTGGAAAACCCGTCCAAGATACCCGCACACTTCCCGTCAGCCATACCGTCAAAAATTCTGGCTGTTGTTTTCATTGGGAAAATTCGGCTTTCCGCAAAATCCTCCAATCGCATTCAATCGCCAACTATCGTCCTTTCGGGGCAAACCTCGCGCGTCTATCGATGACGAGATGAAGCGCCGAAGGATGACGAAAATACCGTCATAAGCTCAAAAATCGTGTCAGCTCAATGTGTTCTTCAAGCTGCGGCGACGACACACAGCAATTTGCCTCCCACTCTGACAATTTTACCGTCAGGAGCAGAGATGTCCAGGCCGGCCGACATGACGTCGGGTCCAGGCCCGTGATGCTGTGGCACCTGACCAGGGTCGATCGTCGTCCCGGGCTCCATTGAACGAGCGTGCGCCATCATCACAGCGACAGGCCGGAGCCCGAGTCCCCGCGGCGACCCGGCGCCACCCGAATTTTCGGCTGATCCGTGAATCCGCAGACCCCCGGAGTCAGAGGCGGCTATGCAGGGCACGGCAGCCGAGCCAAATCATCAACCCAGCAAATGCTGTTGAAAATGCACGCTCGACAACAGAGGTGGGTCTCTAAGACGGCGACATGGCACCGCGGCGACCGCATGCCTCGGAGTTCCTCATGGGCGCAATGTCGGTTTTCGCCGCTCTGCGTAAAGGACGTCGCGGATTGTCCGACATGCGGTTGGCTCGCCGCCACGCCGGCCTGCCTTGCTCTTGGCCACGCGTCGGAACAGACATTTCGCTCCGCTGGGTAGCGCAGCCTTGTAGAACCAACTCTCTCCGGTCGCGACGACGTATTCTGGGAAGTCCGCCGGGCCGCCGGTGTGAACGACCATCGCCTAGTCAGCGCGGCGTTCTGCGCACGAAAGGCTGCCGTTGACCCCGGCGACCGGCTCGATATCGCGTTCACCGTCGCCAGCAGCTCGTGATCCAACACCGTGCCGAAATCCGGAAAGTTCGACTAGCGCGAGCGGTCGATAGTCTACCGCCCCAACAAGGAGCAGCGCGCTTCGAACTCCTGCACCGTGGACAGTACAGCCACCAGAAAGCCCCAAGCCGTCCTGATCAAGCGGTTCTTCTGCGGCCTGGGCTCGTAGTCGGTGATCGCGAAAAGCCTGTTCGACGACATCGCGATTAGCGAAGGCCACACGGAGCGGATTGGATAAGACTTCCGGCTCCGCCGTCTCGCGGGTGACGACCACGACGCCTCGGAAGATCTGAGAGATGGACGCCGGCGCAAGGATCGCCAGCGCTTCTGCAATCGGCATCGTAAGCGGCAGCGTGTCGACAAGCCGTTGACGGTGGAGAAGCCTGAACACGGGGCCATGGCGCTCGATAATGTCCTCAAGACTCACAAAACAGTGAATATGGCCGACGCTCGGTATGCCAGGCTCAATAAACGCCGCGACGGGCTCTTCGAATACAATCAGCCAACGACCGGCTGTGATCACCACGCGTCGAAGCGTGGCTTGGCCAAACTCACCGATAGACGCGACGTAGGTTTGCAAATCTCGCAGCCATTCGGCCCATTCGGTGAGAATCGCGCGACTTGTGTCTCCGCGCTTCAACGTCGCGAGGGCCGCGCTAATCAGCTCAGCCATGTCGCGAGCGCCGAGATCTTTCCCTCGGGGTCGCCGAGCGGCTTTGACGTCGTATCCCTTCGCCTCCACGAGCACGATCGGCGCGCGCGTGAGCGGAGCGATACCAAGATAATCGAAATAGAGTCGATCGCCATCGTCACCCCAGCTTCTCGCTTCCTCCGTGACCTGCGTCGGATTGTCAGGATTCCAATCGAGTCCACGTAGAATGCCGTCAACCAAGCGACGGGTTGGCCGTTCAAGAAGCTCGTCCGTGTCCGCGCCCGCAGGTTCAACGCCGGTCGTAACGTCG
>CAWCTB010000020.1:0-68540 GCA_963798275.1 uncultured Acidobacteriaceae bacterium | reverse complement strand
ATGCAAGCGAGATCGTTGCTCCGTGAGAATCACTCCGAAATCTCTAAGCGAAGACGAGAAGCGGGTACACCGGCAGGCGCTGGCGGGCATGTTGTGGTCCAAGCAGTATTACTATTTCGACCTCGACCGATGGCTGATCGAACATGAATCCCACCCCCTCATGGGATCCGGCAAAGGAGGCGCACGCAACGCTGAGTGGTTCCACATGCTGAACAGCGATGTCATCTCCATGCCCGACAAATGGGAGTATCCCTGGTACGCGGCGTGGGACCTGGCGTTCCACACCATTTCGCTGTCTCTTGTGGACTTTGACTTTGCCAAAGAGCAGCTCCTGCTGATGCTGCGAAACCTGTATGCCCATCCCAACGGACAGATCCCGGCGTACGAGTGGAACTTCAGCGATGTGAATCCGCCCGTGCATGCCTGGGCGACTTTGTTTCTTTACCGAATCGAAATGGAACTGGGACGAGCCGACCTGCGCTTCCTGGAACGCTCCTTCCAGGGACTGATGCTCAATTTCAACTGGTGGGTCAACCGCAAAGATCCGGAAGGACGCAACGTATTTGCCGGCGGCTTCCTCGGGCTCGACAACATCGGTGTCTTCGATCGCAGCTCGCCTCTGCCCACCGGCGGACACCTGGACCAGGCCGACGGCACGGCATGGATGGCGTTTTACTGCCTGTGCATGCTGGAGATCGCGCTCATTCTGACCGAGTACGACTCGTCCATGTATGAGGAGATCGCTTTCCGATTTCTCGAGCATTTCGTCTGGATCACCTACGCCATGGACCGCATCGGCGAGCACCACGACGAGATGTGGGATACGGAGGAAGGGTTCTTCTACGATCTGCTCCATCTCCCAAACGGCGCTGCCATGCGACTGAAGATCCGCTCCATGGTGGGACTGCTGCCCTTGTGTGCCGCAACCGTCTTCGAGCCGGATACCTTTGCCCATCATCCCAGAATTATCGAACTGATCGAGCTATTCCGTAAGCGGCATCCGGAGGTGGTGAAACAGATCGCAGTAGCCGATGACGGCTTCATCGGATACGGACACCGCAGGCTGACGTCGGTCTGCAACAAAGAAAAACTGCAGCGCATACTGGCCTACCTGCTCGACGAAAACGAGTTCCTCAGCCCCTACGGCATACGGTCGCTGTCGAAATATCACCTCGATCATCCTTTCGTGTTTCACCTGGAAGGACAGGAATACCGAGTCCAATACCTTCCCGCTGAGTCGAACAGCGGCATGTTTGGCGGCAACTCCAACTGGCGGGGACCGATCTGGATGCCGGTCAATGCGCTGATCATTCGGGGCTTGCTGCTGATGTATCCGTTCTATGGCGACGACTTCAAAGTCGAATGTCCGACCGGTTCGGGGAATTACATGACATTGTTTGAAGTAGCGAAGGAAATCGGCCGCCGCCTGTCGAATATTTTTCTACGCGACGCGAATGGCCAACGGCCAGTCTACGGAGGCACAAAGAAGTTCCAGGATGATCCGCACTGGCGCGATTACATCCTGTTCTACGAATACTTCCACGGCGATAACGGCGCCGGACTCGGAGCCAGCCATCAGACCGGGTGGACGGGTCTCATCGCCCGCGTTCTTGATTTGTTCGCACGTCTGGGCCCGGAAGATGTGCTGAGAGAACCCAAGGGAGCCCCCGGTCGGATTACGCGAGAACAAGTGGCGGGAGAGTGACTTGGGCGCATCGAAGTGTCAGAACGTCAGCTGGCGTTGGTGAGCCCAGGCAAGAAAGACCACCGGGAGAACGCTTCGGCGCGGTGCTGGAAAACGTTATGCTCGAAGATGATCGCAGCGTCGATTTCGCCGATACCAAGATCACCGAGAATACGCGCGGCGCCTATCCCATCAACTTCATTCAGAACGCTCGCATTCCCTGTGTTGCCGGTCATCCCACGGATATCATCTTTCTGACCTGCGACGCCTTTGGCGTACTACCCCCGGTTAGCTCTCTCAGCCCGGCGCAGGCCATGTATCACTTCATCAGCGGATACACCGCCAAGGTGGCGGGGACCGAAGTGGGAGTCAACGAGCCGTCGGCGACGTTTTCGCCATGCTTCGGGGGGCCCTTCCTGGTATGGCATCCGAACAAGTACGCCGAACTGCTGGCGGACAAGATGAAGAAGCACGGCTCCCGCGTCTGGCTGGTGAACACCGGTTGGAGTGGCGGTGCGTATGGCGTCGGCAAGCGCATCAAGCTGGCCTACACGCATGCGATTGTCGACGCTATCCACTGCAGCGCCTTGGCAAAATCCAAGACCCAGCGCGACCCGGTCTTTGGATTCGATGTCATAACCGAATGCCCAAAGGTACCGCAGGAAATTCTGGAACCGCAAAACACCTGGGCGGACAGGTCCGCCTTCGATGAGACGGCAAAGAAGCTGGCCGGACTCTTCCGCGAGAACTTCAAGGCGCATGAAGACGGAGTCAGCGCAGAGGTGAAGTGGGCAGGAACTGCCGGTTGAATCCGAGTCTTCGAATGAAACTCCGGCGCGAGGATTACTGAGCAATGGCGAGCTGGCTGACTTCATATCGAAAAGAATGGTTGCGCCCTGACATGATCGCAGGCGTGACCACCGCTGCCGTGGTTATTCCCAAAGCGATGGCCTATGCCACCATCGCCGGCCTGCCGGTGCAAGTGGGACTGTACACTGCCTTTCTGCCCATGGTGATTTACGCCGTGCTGGGCACGTCGCGGGTCCTCAGCGTAAGCACGACGACGACGCTCGCGATCCTGGCTGCCGCCCAATTGGGCGCGGTAGTTCCGGCCGGAGATCCCGCCTCGCTCTTGGCTGCTTCGGCAACGCTGACACTCTTGGTTGGCGCCATGCTCGTGCTGGCTTCCGTCCTGCGGTTGGGCTTCGTTGCCAATTTCATTTCAGAGCCGGTTTTGATCGGCTTCAAGGCAGGCGTCGGATTAGTCATTGTGCTGGACCAGCTTCCGAAAATCCTCGGTATTCATTTTGCGAGGGGAACGTTCGTCCAGAATCTATTGTCGATAGCCCGCGGCCTTCCCCATACGTCGCTGACCACCCTGGCGGTCGGAATTTTCATGATCGTACTGTTGGTTGGGTTTGAGCGACTCTCACCAAAAGCGCCGGCACCGTTAATCGCTGTAGCGGCGGGCATCGCTGGCGCTTACTTCCTGAACTTGGGCGCGCACGGTGTTGAGTTGGTCGGCCACATCCCGCAGGGCCTGCCCTCCTTCACGCCTCCGGTCTTATCGCTTGCTACTCGACTCTGGCCGGGCGCGTTGGGAATTGCCCTGATGAGCTTCACCGAGACAATCGCGGCAGGCCGCGCTTTCGTACGCAGCGATGAGCCCTCGACGCGACCCAATCGGGAGTTATTAGCTACCGGGCTGGCAAATGCCGGCGGCGCCCTTCTGGGCGCAATGCCCGGCGGCGGCGGTACCACGCAGACAGCAGTAAACCGCCTCGCCGGAGCACGGACACAGCTGGCGGAAATCGTCACAGCGGCCATGGCGCTCGTAACCATGCTTTTCCTTGCTCCACTGATGGGCTTGATGCCAGAAGCCACGCTCGCGGCTGTGGTCATTGTTTATTCGATCGGACTGATCAAGCCGATGGAGTTTCGTGAAATTCTGGCGGTACGGCGAACCGAGTTCAGGTGGGCTCTCGTCGCTTTTGCCGGAGTAGTGCTGGTAGGAACACTGAAGGGAATTCTTGTGGCCATCATTGTTTCGTTGGTGGCGCTTGCCTACCAGGTCGCTGATCCTCCGGTGTACGTTCTCGGACGTAAGCCGGGCACGAACGTGTTCCGGCCCCGCTCCAAGGAACATCCCGAAGATGAGACATTTCCCGGCTTGTTGCTGCTGAGACTGGAGGGCCGGGTCTTCTTCGTCAATGCTGAACGCATCGCCGAGAAAATAAGATTCTTTATTGAGGAGGCACAGCCTAAGGTCGTTGCCCTTCATCTCCGAAGTGTGCCCGACCTTGAATACACGGCCCTTAAGATGCTGACCGAAGGCGAAAAGCGACAGCGTGAACTTGGCGTTAGATTGTGGCTGGTTGGCATGAACCCAAACGTGCTTGAAGTCATCCAGAAATCCCCGCTCGGTGAAGCGCTGGGACCCGATGCCATGTACTTCAATCTGGAGATGGCGGTCGCTAAATATCTGGGAGCGCGGACGGCCGCCGTTCCGAATTGATGCGGCCCACCCTTCAGCATTCGGAAGTTGTGAACCGTCAATTTGACTGACCACCTTCAGCAAAATCAGGAAACGGAATGTCTGAAGCCATAAAGAAGATTGCCATCAATACCGGCGGCGGTGATGGTGGCTGAGGTGTTTTATCTCCTCCGCGAGGATGGAGCAGAGATTCGTTCACGATCTCAACTCTGCACTCCAGAACTTGCAGCGCGATAGGTGGATTGACAGGCGCAACATTCCCGACTCGGCCGAGTGGCGGGCGGAAATATCTGCCGCCTCCGAAGCCCAAGCGCGTGCATTATTGCTTCGCGCCGCAGACCGGCCTAATCTGGTTGAGTCAGTTGCTGGACACTCTGAGCGCGGATTCGCCGATGCAGAAGCCCATCAGAAAAAACGGCGGACGAGGCGGCCTGGCGCACATCGTTCTTCAGGTGCAGAATGCACAGCAGGTCTTCACTAACATGATTGTCGACAGGGTGCCACGGTTGGGATCGCGGGTACGACCGTTTTCTTCGTCCATCCCAGACCCCGCCGAGAATCCATTTGGAATGCGGATTGAGGTAGGCGAAGATTCCCATGAGCGCTAAAACCATGACTGACGAGAATCTTCTTGCGGAGTTCCCTCCGGTCGCGACTGAGGAATGGGATCAGGCGATCCGGAAGGACCTGAAAGGCGCCGATTACGCCAGGAAATTGCTGTGGAAGACCGACGACGCCCTTACCGTTAAACCGTATTACCGCCGCGAGGACTTGCGCGACCTACCATTCCTCGAAGCTGGGGCTGGCGAGTTCCCCTATGTGCGCGGCAATCAGGCCGCCGGCGGCTGGCGTATTCGCGAGGAAGTGGAAGCGCTTGACTTGCCGGAAGCGAACCGCATTGCCCGCGAGGCTTTGGCTTCGGGTGCCGATGAAATCGCCTTCCAGGATGTTCGGGTAACCAGTCGCGACGAACTTCTTCGCCTCATCGAAGGTCTTGGTGCGGGTCGCATTCACTTCGATCAGGCTGGCGCGCATTTGCTTGAGCTGGTGGCGGCGTGCGGTGTTCCTGAGACCGGTTCGGCCGGCTTTGACCCGTTGGCCGATTGCGATTTCGCATCAAAGATCCTGCCCAAGTTGCCGGCTTCGTTCCGTCCGTTCAGTATTCCCGTGCTGGCGTTGGAGCAGGCGGGCGCCAGCATTGCACAGCAGCTGGGATATGCCATCGCTGAGGGCGTGGAGTACCTGGACGGCATGACATCCAAGGGCGTCAATGTAGGCCGGGCGACCGCCGCTCTGTCGTTTTCGGTGGCCGTAGGCTCGAGTTATTTCTTCGAGATCGCCAAGCTCCGCGCTTTGCGGCTGCTGTGGTCGCGGGTGGTCGAGAGCTTCGGAGGCAAGGGCAGCGAGGCAAAGACCGCCGTATTCGCCCGTACTTCGCGGTGGAACACGACTGTCTATGACCCGCACGTCAATGTCCTGCGGGCGACAACGGAAGCCATGTCGGCTGCCATAGGTGGGGCAGATTCCATCACAGTAGGCGCCTTTGACGAGGCGTATGCGAAACCCGGTGAGCCTGGCCGTCGTCTTGCGCGCAACACGCAAATCATTCTGAAGGCCGAGGCGCAGCTCGCTCGTGTTGCTGATCCTGGCGGTGGCTCCTACTACCTGGAGGCGACCACCGACCTGCTTGCCCGGAAAGCGTGGGAGATTCTACAGAGCGTGGAAGCTGCGGGTGGTTTTGCGCACTTCCGGGCCGACGGCAAGCTGCAGGCAGAGCTCGACAAATCCTGGGCCGCGCTGGAATCCGCGATTGCCACCCGACGGCGTGTGCTACTGGGCACGAACCAATATCCGAACCGAAAAGAGACCGCACTCGAACGTGCCGACCTGGACCGCGTATTTTCTGTTCCACGCGGGGCCCGCGCTTACGAGGAGCTGCGCCTGCGAACCGAGCGGCACGTGCAGCAAGGCGGACATAAACCTCGCTTCCTGCTGGCCGAAATTGGGGACGCCCGGATGCGCACTGCGCGTTCCAGCTTCGCCGGGAATTTCTTTGGCTGCGCCGGTTACGAAGTGGTCGCACAACGCTTCGAATCCGCCGAATCCGTTGCCAGGGCGGAAGGCGACGTCATCGTGATATGCAGCTCCGATGCGGAATATCTCGCGATCGTAGAGCAACTGATGCCCGCGCAAAAGCGCACGGGCCGTAGGACACCGGTTATCGTGGCCGGACATCCCGAATCCGCCGAACAGTTGAAAGTTGCCGGCGTATCCGACTTCGTTCACCTGCGCAGCGACGTGATCGAGACCCTTTCCCGCTGGCATCAGTACTTCAAGATAGGACAGATCTAACATGCGGCCGGATTTTCGCGCTATCGACTACAAGCCCAACGTGGAACACGGTTCTCAGCCTGAGGTGTCCGAGTGGATGCCTCCGGAGCACATTCCCGTAAAGTCGCAGTACACGCCGGCTGACCTGGAAGGCCTGCATCACCTGGACTACGCGGCTGGCATCCCGCCGTATTTGCGCGGCCCCTACTCGGCGATGTATGTGATGCACCCCTGGACGATCCGGCAGTACGCCGGATTTTCCACCGCCGAAGAATCGAACGCTTTCTACCGCCGCAACCTTGCTGCCGGACAGAAGGGTCTGTCGGTGGCGTTCGATCTCGCCACCCACCGCGGATACGATTCGGATCACGAACGGGTGGTTGGCGATGTCGGAAAGGCCGGGGTCGCCATCGACTCCGTGCTCGACATGAAGATCCTGTTCGATCGGATTCCCCTCGACCGCATGTCCGTCTCGATGACCATGAACGGAGCGGTGCTGCCGGTGATGGCGTTTTACATCGTCGCTGCGGAAGAGCAGGGAGTGAAGCCGGAGCAGTTGAGCGGCACGATCCAGAATGACATTCTCAAAGAATTCATGGTCCGCAACACCTACATCTACCCCCCGGAAGGGTCGATGCGGATCATCGGCGACATTTTCCGTTACTGCGCCGGGAAGATGCCGAAGTTCAACTGCATCAGTGTCAGCGGTTATCACATGCAGGAAGCAGGCGCCACCGCCGATATCGAGCTGGCCTACACCCTGGCCGACGGGCTGGAATATCTGCGGACCGGCGTGAAAGCCGGTCTCGACGTGGACAGGTTCGCACCGCGTATCTCATTCTTCTGGGATATCGGGATGAACCATTTCATGGAAATAGCCAAGTTGCGGGCGGCGCGCATGATATGGGCGAAGCTGGTCAAGACCTTCCATCCGAAGAACCCCAAGTCGCTGGTCCTGCGCACGCATTCACAGACCTCAGGTTGGAGCCTTACGGCCCAGGATCCCTTCAACAACATTGTGCGCACCTGCATCGAGGCGCTGGCCGCGGTGCTGGGGCACACCCAGTCGTTGCACACCAACGCCCTGGACGAAGCGCTGGCGCTGCCAACAGATTTCTCGGCGCGCATTGCGCGCAACACGCAGATCTATCTGCAGGAAGAAACCGACATCACGCGCGTGGTCGATCCCTGGGCGGGCTCTTATTACGTCGAGCGGCTGACGCACGAACTGATGCTTGCCGCATGGGCATTGATCGAGGAAGTGGAAGAGCTTGGCGGCATGACCAAAGCAATTGAGACGGGCCTGCCGAAGATGCGCATCGAAGAGGCGGCGGCCCGCAAGCAGGCGCGTATCGATGCCGGGCGGGACATCATCGTGGGCATCAACGCCTATCCTCCACCGGAAGAGGAAACCTCGATTCCCGTGCTGGACATCGACAACGCAGCGGTGCGCGAATCGCAGGTCCGCCGCCTGCAGGAAATGAAGCGAACTCGCGACCATGCTGCCGTGGTCGAAGCGCTGGACAAACTTACGGACTCGGCGAAGACGGGCGAGGGCAATCTACTCGATCTGGCGGTGGATGCCGCCCGCAAACGGGCAACGCTGGGAGAAATCTCCATGGCGCTGGAGAAGGCCTGGGGACGTTACGCCGCTGCTACGCGCTCTATCGCCGGAGTGTACTCAGCCGAAAACCAGAACAACGAAGAGTTTCAAAAGGCCAAGGAAGCAGTGGCAAAGTTTGCCGAAACCGAGGGCAGGCCGCCGCGCATTCTGGTCGCCAAGATGGGCCAGGACGGGCACGATCGTGGTTCCAAGGTGATCGCCACCGCCTTTGCCGACTTGGGCTTCGACGTCGATATTGGGCCGCTGTTTCAGACTCCCCGGGAAGTGGCGCAGCATGCTGCGGACAACGACGTGCATGTGGTGGGAGTCTCTTCGCTCGCCGCCGGACATAAGACGCTGGTGCCGCAGTTGATCGAAGAACTCAAGAAGATCGGACGTGACGACATTCTGGTGGTGGTTGGCGGAGTCATTCCACCACAAGATTATGAGTTCCTGTACCAGGCTGGAGCCATCGGTGTTTTCGGCCCTGGGACGGTCATTCCGGTGGCTGCCCAAAAGATTATCGAAGCCCTCACCGCCAGCCTGGTAGCCGAGGGGAATTAACCGTTGGATGCCAAAGACAGTGCGTTGCGGGTGCGGCCGGGAGTGCGCACTCCTGCTCCGCCTGACAGTGCCAGGGTTCGCAAAGCTCGCGGCAGG
Organism: uncultured Acidobacteriaceae bacterium; assembly: GCA_963798275.1. Classification (GTDB taxonomy): domain Bacteria; phylum Acidobacteriota; class Terriglobia; order Terriglobales; family Acidobacteriaceae; genus CAWCTB01. The sequence continues at coordinate 59,768 of CAWCTB010000020.1, read as the reverse complement.
TTGACTCGCGAGCAGTACGTAGAAGGCGTGCTCAGCGGGGACCGCAAGGTGCTGGCGCAAGCGATCACGCTTGATCGAGAGTTCTCGCCCCGACGATGCGGAAATGGCGCAGGACATTCTCGAAACATGTCTGCCGCAAACCGGCAATTCCATCCGGCTAGGCATCACGGGTGTGCCTGGGGCAGGAAAGAGCACCCTGATCGACGCCCTGGGAATGCACCTCATCCGCGAGCACGGGCAGAAGGTCGCGGTGCTGGCCGTCGATCCCAGCAGTGAAATCTCCGGCGGCAGCATTCTCGGCGATAAGACGCGCATGAACGCATTGGCGCAGAACGACAGTGCATTTATTCGTCCTTCGCCCTCCCGCGGCGCGCTCGGCGGAGTGGCCCAACGCACCCGCGAAGCCATGCTCCTTTGCGAAGCCGCCGGCTTCCACCGAATCATCGTCGAAACCGTCGGCACCGGCCAATCGGAGACCGCGGTCCATACCATGGTGGACTTCTTCCTGCTGGTCATGATTTCGGGAGCGGGCGACGAACTCCAGGGCATGAAGCGCGGGGTCATGGAGATGGCGGACGCAGTCGTCATCAACAAGGCAGACGGCGATAACCGCGCCAGGGCCGAGCGCACCCGGGCCGAGTTTCAGAGTGCGCTGCATTTCTTTCCCCCGCCTCTCACCGGATGGACACCACGGAGCCTGACCTGCTCCGCGCTGACCGGCGAGGGAATTCCGGAGCTGTGGAACTGCGTCGGCGAGCACACCGAATTGCTCAAGTCGAACCAGTGGTTCGAGCGCATTCGCCGCAACCAGCTCAAGAAATGGATGTACGAAGTAATCGAGCGCGGGCTGGTACGCAACTTCCGCAGCCACCCGCTGGTGAAGCAGAGGCTGAGTGAATTGGAACGCGAGGTAACCGAGGGCCGCCTCACTTCCTTCCGTGCCGCGAACCGCCTACTGGAACTGTACAAGACGAACGGCGACCGATAACCGCTCGCACCGCGTCCATGTCCGTTTGGATGGCGAAAGAGACTGTTGGTGGGCTTGTCATCTCCAAAGCCGGCCTCGGTTTGCAGAGCCCTTCGCCGGGCTCAAGCCGGCCGCCTCATCGTTTTAGCGGTCAATTCTGATCCCGCAGCCAAGGCGTTAATTTCCCACGCCGATTTGCCGATAGAACTCCCGTGGTGGTCTTTGTCCGCCAGCGATTGGCGCCTCGCTGAGAGGTATGTCTGTAGGCGGCGCGTCACGCGTAACCGGGCAATGCGTAACTTGACCTCGCCGCGGTCCGAAGAGTAGAACGCGCTCAAAGAACAAGGAGAACACAGACCATGAGACCGGTTCACACCTTTAGCGTTGTTCCGTCGCTGCCGGCGGCAGTCGAGGGCCTGCGGACGGTCGCCTACAATCTTCGCTGGTGCTGGAGCCACGAGTCGGTGGAACTGTTCCGCCGTCTGGACCGTGACTTGTGGGAAACCTCCGGCCATAATCCCGTGCTCATGCTGGGTACTCTCGAGCAGGCAAGACTGGTCGAGGCTGCCAACGACGATGCATTCCTGGCACACTTGCGGCGGGTGGAGTCGAATCTGGAAAGCTATCTGACCGCGGATTCGAACTGGTTTCGGCGGACCTGCGGGAAGTCCGGCGACGTGCCGCTGATTGCCTATTTCTCGGCCGAGTTTGGACTGACCGAATGTCTCTCGATTTTCGCTGGCGGTCTCGGCATACTCGCCGGCGATCATCTGAAGTCGGCCAGCGACCTGGGCGTGCCGCTGGTGGGCGTCGGACTTCTCTATCAGCAAGGCTACTTCCGCCAATATCTCAGCCAATCGGGCTGGCAGCAGGAATCGTACGTGGACAACGATTTTCACAATCTGCCAGTCAGCGTGGTCTGCCACCCGGACGGCAGTCCGGTGATGGTCGGGGTGGAGCTGGCCGGACGGCTGGTGCACGCGCAAGTCTGGAGAGCGCAAGTCGGGCGGGTATCCCTCTTTCTGCTGGATACGAACGTAGCTGCCAACCCGCTTCCCGAAGACCGCAATATTACCAACCAGTTGTACGGCGGTGATCGCGAGATGCGAATCCGGCAGGAGACCCTGCTGGGGATCGGGGGCTACCGCGCGTTGCAGGCGACGGGCCTGCAGCCGACGGTCTACCACATGAATGAAGGCCACTCCGCATTCCTGGCTCTCGAACATATCCTGCACCTGATGAAGAGTCGCGATCTCAACCTGGCGGAAGCACGCGAGCTGGCTTCGGCCAGCCTGGTCTTCACCACGCACACGCCGGTGGAAGCGGGTCACGACTACTTTCACCCCGAGCTAATGAGCCGCTACTTTGGCGAGACCGCGCGGCAACTGGGCCTGTCCATGGGCGATTTTCTGAACCTTGGCCGCACCCGTGGCGAGGGTGACTTTTGCATGACGGTGCTGGCCTTGCGTGTGGCTTCGCGCGCCAACGGCGTCAGCAAGCTGCACGGAGAAGTCAGCCGGAAGATGTGGCAGTCGCTTTGGCCCAGCGTTCCGGTCGAGGAGATTCCCATCGGGCACGTCACCAACGGAGTTCATTTCCGAAGCTGGATTTCAGCGGAGTTCAACCAGCTCTACGACCGCTATCTGGGACCCAGCTGGCGCGAGGAGCCGGCGAATAGCGAGGTCTGGAGCCGGGTCAAGTCGATTCCGGCGGAAGAGTTGTGGCGGACGCACGAACGCCGCCGCGAACGCCTGGTCAGTTTCGCCCGGCGCCGGGTGTGCGAGCAACGCATGCGCCGCGGCGCCTCCCAGGCGGAAGTCGACGCCGCGGCCGAGGTGCTGGATCCGGATACGCTTACGATTGGATTTGCCCGCCGCTTCGCCACCTATAAACGCGCCACTCTGATCTTGCGCGATATGGATCGCTTGCGTCGCCTGCTGACCGATCCGGCACGCCCGGTACAACTCATCTTCGCCGGCAAGGCCCATCCTCAGGATGACGCCGGCAAGGAATTGATACGCAAGATCACCGAGATAAGCCGGGACCCGGCGCTAGGGCGGCACGTCGTCTTCCTCGAAGACTATGACATGGCAGTGGCGCGCTCGATGGTGCAAGGCGTGGACGTGTGGCTGAATACGCCGCTTCGCCCCAATGAAGCTTCCGGCACCAGCGGAATGAAGGCGGCCGCCAACGCGGTGCTGAACATCAGCGTGCCGGATGGCTGGTGGGACGAAGTTTGGAACGATCCCAGGACCTCCAAGAAGATGGGTTGGGCGATTGGAAAGGGCGAGGCTTATACCGATCCCAACTACCAGGACCAGGTGGAAGCGGAAGCTCTTTACGATCTGCTGGAGCGCGATGTGGTGCCGTCTTTCTATGATCGCGGCGTCGATCGGATTCCGCGCCGCTGGGTGGAGCGCATGAAGGACTGCGTGGATTCGCTGTGCCACTTCGTCAACACCCATCGCATGGTGCGCGACTATGTCCAGGGTTACTACTGCAAAGCTGATGCGCAGTTTCGCGCCCTGGCATCCGACGACGCCCACCGCGCCAGGGAACTCTCCGCCGCGATGGAGCGCATTCGCCGGGAGTGGCCGGAGGTGTGGATTGCGCGGGTGGAAGACGGACCGGCGAACACCGTCCCGGTAGATTCCGCCATGCGCGTCAAGGCCCAGTTGCATCTCGGCCGGTTGAGTCCGTCGGACGTAGTCGTGGAGCTTTACCTGGGCCGGGTCGACACCCAAGGAGAGTTGGTCGAGGGTCAAGCGGTCTGCATGGAGGCAGCCGGCCGGGATTCCGAGGGCAACTACAACTACGTGGTCGAGACCGCGATTAACCGCAGTGGTCTGCACGGCTTCACCGTGCGCGTCCGCCCCAGTCATCCTGACATGTCGGGGGCCTTCATTCCCGGGCTGATCTGCTGGGCTCACGAGTCTCGAGTGCCGGCAGCAGTCGCAGGTTAGTCCGGCGGCAGCGAGTGAATGGCGACTGAGTTCCGGGACCGGCGCCATCCCCGCAGCTACTGTCTTTCTGAGCCTAGGCACGGCAGTCAGCGGACTTGGGATGCAACTGGGTATCCATCCTGGCACCCGTTAGAATGAATGCATTGTGAGAATTGGGATCGATTTTGGAACCACCCGGATTGTGGTTGCCGCCGCCGACCGCGGTAACTATCCACTGGTGAATTTTGAAGCTCCTGAGGGACGCGTACGGGACTGGTTTCCTTCCGTACTGGCGGTGTCGGGGGAGCGCCGAGTCTACGGATGGGAGGCACTTGAGCGGCAGGGCCAACCCGGTTGGACCGTCGTGCGGTCTCTCAAGCGATGGCTTAAGAACGCGGGTCCGCAAAGCGAAATCGAAATCGCTGGTCAGGCGATCAATCTGAGCCTTGTCCCAGCGAGATGATGGCGGCATTACGCCACCAACTGGTGGAGAGTTCCACCCTGGGGGCTCTCAAATCCGACAGGCTGCAGGTGATGCTGGGGGTGCCCGCGAACTCCAACAGCAACCAGCGCTTCCTCACCGAAGAGGCGGCGCGGGCTGCCGGATTCGAAGTTCTCGGACTGTCGAATGAGCCGTCAGCAGCCGCAATTGAATTCGCCGACCGCGACCGCTCGGAAGGGAAGAATCGCGCCAAGGGCTCCCTGCTCGTCTACGACCTCGGCGGCGGAACCTTCGACGTTTCCCTGGTGGCGCTGGGAGAGACGGAGCACACGGTTATCGCCGCGGACGGCATCCCCGATTTCGGCGGCGACGATTTTGACGAGATCCTGGCGAAGCTCGCCCTCGCAGCCGCGGGAGTCTCTGCCCGGGCGCAGGCCCAACTCACCCCGGCGGAATGGTTCCTGCTGCTCGATGAATGCCGCGAAAAGAAGGAGGCGCTCAACCCCAACAGCCGCAAAGTGACGGTCGATCTCGAGCGAGTGCGGGAAGGTTGGAGTGAAATTACGATTGGCGTGGATGCTTTCTACGAGCGCTGCAGGCCACAGATTGAGTCGTCCCGCGCCGTAGTGGAAGATCTGCTGGCAGCCCACCCGGATCATGTCATCGACACGCTGTATCTCACCGGCGGCGGGTCGGAACTACCTCCGGTGGCGCGCATCCTGCGCGAGACCTTTGGGCGCAGGGTGCGCCGCTCTGCCTACATGCGGTCGGCTACGGCGATTGGGCTCGCCATTCGTGCGGCCGGCCACGAAGACGGCGCGCTGCGGGACCAATTCATGCAGAATTTTGGGGTTTGGCGTGAAGAGGATGAGGGACGTAACGTGGTCTTCGATGTCATCTTTCCGCGCGGAGTGAAGCTGCCCCGCAGGGGCGAAGCCCCACTGCGGGTAGTGCGTGCCTATCGCGCGGCGCATAACATTGGCCATTTTCGCTACCTGGAGTGTGCGCACCTGGACGCGAACCAGCAGCCGCAGGGGGAAATCAGCCGTTGGGATGAAATTCGCGTGCCTTTCGACCCTGCCTTGCGGGACTCTACCGACCTTCGTTATCAGCCCGTCTGCCGTTTTGTTCCGGAGGAGGGGCGGGTTATAGCAGAGGAGTACACTTGCGATGCGAACGGCAATTTGAAGGTGCGGATTTCCGAAAGGCCGACGGAATATGCGACGGAGTTCCGTCTCGGACACTGGTCAAAGAACGGCAAGCGAGTTGCCCGCCGGTAGCAGCCATCAAAACCCCCTGAAGTGGGTGGAGTGAACGAATTGGGCGCCGTCGACTTCATCAAAGTACTCGCTGTCACATTTGCTGCCCTGTTCCCGGTGGTCAACCCCATCGGGGATGCCCCAATCTTCCTGAGCCTGACGCGGCGCTACCCGCAATCGGCCCAGGAGATATTGGCACGCAAGATCGCGGCCTATGGCTTCGCCCTGCTCGCCGTCTCGTTCCTGTTCGGCAGTGAAATCCTCTCCTTTTTCGGCATCACCCTGGCGGTCATTCAGATCACGGGTGGTTTGATCGTGGCGTCTACCGGCTGGGGCTTGCTCAATCAGCAGGTGGCTGCTTCCTCCGGGGAGCAGGCGTCGGCCACCCTCGAAGATGCCCTGCAGCATGCCTTTTATCCGCTGACGCTTCCCATCACGGTGGGCCCAGGCTGCATCTCCATTGCGATCACACTGGGCGCGCACCTGAGACACCAGGCGGGCCCGGGCTTTGAACATGGCTATCCTCGCCATTTCTTGGCGGCCCTGATAGGGATGTTTCTGCTTTGCGTTCTGGTATGGCTGTGCTACGGCAATGCCGACCGGCTGGTAAGGATGCTGGGCAAGTCAGGGACCAACATTGTGACGCGACTCTCCGCATTCATCCTCATGGCGATCGGCGTACAGATCATGTGGAACGGCCTGAGCTCTGGTTTGCCGGCAATCTTTGGACCGGCTATCGCTCACTGAGGTTATCCCCAGGCCAGCGATTCAGGTCGCTCCGAAGAATCTTGCCAAAATCTACTCACCCAACCAGGTCCCGTACGGGCGCAGTGGCCCGATGTGGTCGAAGATGATTTTGCATGCGCCCATGATGGGCACGGCCAGGATCAGCCCGCTCGCCCCCCACAGCCATCCCCAGAACAACAGGGAAATGGTGACCGCCAGGGGATTCAACTGCATGCGTTTGCCGAGAATTTTCGGGTAAAGAACATTCATGGCGAACAGATGAAGGCCGACCACCACTGCGCAAGTGAGCAGGAAACTTGCGCCGCTGAGATGACCCAGATTGGCGATGAGTGGCGGGATGACTGCCAAAATGACTCCCAGGTAAGGAACCAGGCTCAGGAACCCGCTGATCACGCCAAGGAAGTAAAAATAGGGAATACCCATCATCCCGAACGCGGCGATGCTGCAGATGCTGAGAAACACGCCAATGATGAAGTTCCCCACGATGAACGACCGGATCATGCCGGAAATCAACCCCAGCATCACGTAGGCGGTGTTGCGGTTCTCCATCTTGAACAGCATGACCGACGCCGTACGCACGTGGTCCTTCCAGCTCAGCATGAAGTAGACCAGGAACGGTACGAAAGTGATGGTTAGAACGATTTCCGAGACCGAGCTGGCGTTGCGGCTGAGCATGTCACTCCAGTTGTTGCTCTCCTTAACGGTCACCGTCCTCTGATCGGAGCGGATTCGACGGCAGCACCGTCTCCGTGGTATTTTCCAGTTCCTCCGCCTGGTGTCGCACGTGGTCGACGATGTCTTTGATCTTCGCTTTGTAGGTGGGCAGTTCGTGGGCAAAATCGATTGCCCGGCTATACGAAACGTAGCTGACACAGCATGCTGCAGACACCAGCAGGAGTACCGCCAGGAAAGAGCCGAAGGCCCGCGGCACCTGGTGGACCACCAGGAAATCCACCACCGGCGCCAGCACGAACGCGAGCAGGATGGAGACCAGGATCACCACCAGGATGAGCTTCGCGAGATAAATGAGGCTCAACACAGCCGCCACGGCCAGGATCACGACCGCCGCTGTCTGGATCTGCAGAAGTTTCCGTCGCTCCAACTCGGCCACGGTGGCGCGGTTGATCGACACCTGGGGAATCTCGGGTGCGCCGCCGGCGGCATCGGCCTCCAGCTCCGCATCGACCGCGGCAAGCGGCGGATTGAGTTTATCTATGAGGTCTTCCGGCATCCGGCTATGCTACTCGCAAATGGCTAGGATTCCGAACATGATACTTTTGCTGTGCCGAAAATGGAAAATAGTTCTTCACCAGAGAGCCGCCCGGCACACCAGCGCATCCTGGCGCTCGACTTTGGATCCAGCCGGATCGGCCTCGCCGTTACCGATGAATTGGGCCTGACTGCCCAGGGGCTGCCCACCTTGCACCGCACCAACAAGCGCAATGATTTCGACCATTTGCGGCGAACCCTCCGCCAATACGCCGTCGCGGAACTGGTGATGGGCCTGCCACTGAGGATGAGCGGCAGTGCCGGCATCCAGTCGGAAAAAGTGGAGGCTTTTGCCGCCGAGCTGCGCAAGAGATTCAAGCTCCCGGTCCATTTGTTCGACGAGCGGCTCACCTCGGTGGAAGCCAATCGGGTATTACGTGAATCGGAAAAGAGTGTTCGCCGCGGCTCCGGAGTTGTCGACCAACTGGCCGCAGTCCTGATCCTGCAGGCTTTCCTGGAATACCGGAAGTCACAGAGCCGCTGAGCGACACGAACTGCTTCCGATTCATCTAAACTGCTGTTTCCGGTGCGAATCTTTCCTTACGCTCGTGTTGCTGCTCATCCTGGCCTTGGCCGGCTGGTTTGTCTGGGCTGCACTGCTCCCGGTAACTCCCGCGGAGACGACGTTCGTCCTGCTGCGGCCAGGATGGACAACCCGTCACATCGCCCGGGAGCTGCAGCGGGACGGTGTTATCCGCAGCTCGACCGCCTTTCTGTTGGTGCACTACGCCCAGGGCCAGGGTAGTCTGCGCGCCGGCGAGTACAAGTTTGACGCTCCGGCGAATGCGCTCGAAGTGCGCCGCCGCCTCATGCGTGGCGATGTGTACGCCCGAACGGTCGTGGTCCCTGAGGGCTACAACATGTTCGACATTGCCGCGGTCGTTGAGCAGGCTGGGTTGGGCACCGCCGCCGACTTCCTTGCCGCCGCCCAAAGCGACTCCTTCCTTTTGAAGGGCCTCGATCCGGTAGCGACTTCGCTCGAAGGATATCTCTTTCCCGACACCTACCAGTTCACTCGGATTGACGGCGCGCACGAGATTGTAGCCGCCATGGTGCACCGCTTCCGTCAAGAGGCGCAGAAGATCGGACTGGCGGGAGAGAGCGATGTCCACCGTATTGTCACCATGGCGTCCATCGTCGAAAAGGAGACGGCAGTGCCCGACGAGCGGCCGCTGGTGGCCAGCGTTTACTACAACCGGCTGGCGAAAAACATGGTGCTTGGCGCCGATCCAACCGTCGTGTATGCGGCTCTGCTGGCGGGCCGCTACCGCGGAACCATCTACCAGTCGGACCTGCAATACGATTCGCCCTATAACACCTACAAATATCCCGGACTTCCTCCCGGCCCGATCGCCAATCCCGGGATCGCTTCGTTGCTGGCGGCGATGCATCCCGCTGACTCCGGCTATCTTTACTTTGTCAGCGACAACAACGGCCACCATCGTTTCTCACGTACTCTCGAAGAACATGCGCGGAACGTGGCTTCTTACCGGAAAGCCGTGGCGCACTCGCAATGACGTTGCCCGCCCGATACTGGATCGAGGCGTTGCGTCGCCCCGCCCCTTTCAGGATGGGAAACCGGGATATACTAAGCACTTCCGTACTGTCAGTGCTTCCCCGCTTATGAGCGTGCTTCGCGTGATATGTGCTTCGATCCCTGGTTCTTGCCCTGACGGTCGCATTGATGCTCTCCTTACCAGGCTGCCTCTTTCACACCCGGGTTGTGAAGGTGCGCAAAAGCACGGCCAAGGTGCTGACGGCGACCCAGCAGGAACTCATCGATCGCATTAATGCGGAGGCAGCCAAGGTCCGGACCTTAAACGCCACCGTGGACATCGACACCTCAGTGGGCGGCGCAAAAAAAGGCAAAATCACCGATTTCAAGGAAATTACCGGATACGTGCTGGTGCGTCAGCCCGAAATGCTGCGCATGATCGGCCTGTTTCCCCTGGTGCGCAACAAGGCCTTCGACATGGTGAGCGACGGCACCGAGTTCAAGCTCTCCATTCCGGTAACGAGTAAGTTCTATGTCGGCCACAATAACATCATCAACCCGGGTTCCAGCCCGCTGGAAAACTTACGCCCACAAGTGATTTACGACGCTCTGCTCCTGCACGCAATTGATCCCGCCACCGAGATCGCGGTCATGGAGAGCAGCAGCGAAAACGTAATCGACGCCAAGACCAGGCAGACGGTCGAGGAACCGACCTACGTCATCGACGTCATACGGAAGACGGATGGCCGATGGTACCTTTCGCGCAAGGTCATCTTCGATCGCGACGATCTGATACCCGACACTCAGGTCATTTATGACAAGTTTGGGAATGTCGCCACCGAGGTGCACTATCGCATCTACAAGGACTTCAACGGAACGCAATTTCCCACGGTCATCCAGATCAATCGTCCGCAGGAAGAGTACGACATCCAGCTCACCATCGTGAAGCTCACGCTCAACGAGCCCCTGAATAACGACCAGTTCGTACTGGAGCCGCCCCCGGGTTCGCAGATCGTGAACCTGGACGAACCGAACGCAAGCCCATCTCCCTCCAAGCCGGCCGGCCCCGCCGCCGGTAACAGCAAGCCGCAATAAGCCGCATGCTTCTCAAACCAGTCCGATTGTCTGCGGGTGGAACAGCCGCCGTGCTGGGTTTGCTCAGGGAATGATGAGACGACTGCCTGGCTCCCAGGGCGACGCAATCGCCGGATCGGTGCCGGGAAACTGCGCCCGCAAGACATCCAGGAAGCCTCGGGAACGAGGCCGGCCGGACGTGTAACTGTGCGCCAGCCGCAGCACGAAAACCAGCGCCCTCATGATGTCGCTGTCCTTGAGCGAGCTGTAACCGACGTGTTTCGTCTCCAATTCGCGAAATTCGGCGAAGAGTTCGCGCAGGTGCTCGATCAGCGCCTGCTGTGCAACGTTGGGCAGCATCTCCTCGTACACCAGGCCCGAACCGATCAGCGTCTGGTAGCTCTTTACCAGGTTGACCAACACGCCAATCACTTCGCGGTCCGTGAGGCTGCGATCAGTGCGAGAGACCTGCGCGACAGCGTGGATAACGCCCGCAATCAACGGTTCGCGGTCGTGGAGGAAATGCTCCGGGAGTTCGATTCTGGGGAAGACCTCCCCATCCGGAATGTCCGCGACGTTGCGCGGCCTTTCGTGCTGCCGTGCCTGCTGCAGGTAGGGACATTCGGAGGGACAGTCGAGGGTGACTTCGCGCTGCTCGCCGCAGCACTGGGGGCAGATGCGCCCGTGCACGGCGAGACAGAACCGTTTGTCCTTGCGGAGATGGCAAAGCGCACAGGTCATGAAATGGGCCTTATCGGGGATGGCGCAGCGGCAACCCGTTCCATTATGGCATTGTTGCCTAACTAGGAACCTCTCCCGACCCGCCTAAAATGAGGGTTTTCGTGACATGGGCTGTGGAAAACCCGCATAAAATCAGGCGAAAGTGCTTTGTCCAATCGCGCCGATGATATAAGATACGCACGAAATGAGCGTCATCATTGCTCAAATCTTCAAGGAGGATGTAACCAATGGCAGCAGGCATGACTAAGACTCAGCTCGTGCGGCATATGGCCGAGAAGCACGAACTCAGCAACAAACAGATCGCAGCGATTTTCGATTCGCTGGCGGAAGTGGCAGTGAAGGAAACCAAGAAGAACGGCGTATTCGTGTTGCCGGGCGTGGGCCGCTTGGTGAAGTCAAACCGCAAAGCTCGCATGGGCCGCAATCCGCAGACCGGCGAAGCCATCAAAATTCCCGCCAAGACCGTGGTGAAGTTCCGCGTGGCCAAGGCTGCGAAGGATGCGATCGCACCCAAGAAGTAGTTTCGGATTAGTCGTTGGGTTCCGTTGTGCAGGGCCGGCCGAGCGCCGGCCCTTTCGCATGAGAAGCGGCTCTTCGCCAAGTGCTCTTCGCCGCCGCCAGGGCCGAGAGCGACGAGCCAAAAGCCAACGAGCGAAAAGCCTCCTCAATATCACTCGCTCTTGTACACCTGCCCTTCCTTCATGACGAACTTCACCTTGCCGAGAGCGGTGATGTCCTGGGTTGGGTCGCCGTCAACCGCGATGATGTCGGCGTAAGCACCCGGCGTGATCACGCCGATCTGGCCGCTCAGGTTCAGCATCTCGGCAGGACGGACCGTTGCCGAGCGGATGGCCTCCATTGGCGTCATACCGAACTTCACCATGTAGGGGAACTCTTGTGCGATCGGCTCGGTCCAGGAGAAGCCGCCAACGTCGGTGCCGAAGACGATCTTCACTCCTGCCTGCAAGGCCTTCTTGAATGACTGCTCGTGATCGGCGGCCCGGGCGCGATCGCGCTTGCCCTCGGGCGTGTCCTCGGGCGACCAGTCCTTGTAGTAGATCGCGATGGTTGGGCAGTACCAGGTCCCCTGGCGTTTCATCTGCGCGATGTTGGCGTCGTCGAGCAACAGGCCGTGCTCGATGGAATCGCAACCGCCGTCCAGCGCGCGCTGCAGGCCCTCGCCGCTGTAAGCGTGACAGGCGACCTTGCGTCCCCATCCGTGCACTTCGCTGGTGATGGCCTTGATCTCCTCCAGCGTCAGGGTCGGCTGCGAGACCAGGTTGCCGTCTTTGTCGACCCAGGAACGGTGGGTCATGTACACCTTGATCCAGTCGGCCCCGTGGTCCATCTGTTCGCGGGCCGCCTTGCGGGCTTGCACCGGGCCGTCGATGATCTCTACGCCTTTCGGCACTTCGATCTCCGGGGCATAGCCCTCCAGCGGATAGCCGCCCGTGGTCGAGATGGCGCGCGTGGTGGTGAACATCCGCGGCCCGGGGATGCGTCCCTCGTTAATCGCCATTTTGATACCGACGTCGCCGTATCCCGCGCCTTCGGTCTCCATGTCACGAATGGTGGTGAAACCCTGATCCAGCGCACGCCGCGCCGAGACCGTGGCGCGAGCGGCGCGGTAGGCCAGGGGAAACTTCAGTAGCTGGATGTCATACCCTCCAAGGGCTGGATCTTCGCCCTGCAGGAAGATATGGGTGTGCGACTCGATGAGCCCCGGCAGAACGGTGACAGCGGACAGGTCGATGACCTTGGCTCCGTTGGGGATCTGCACCGAGGCCGCTGCGCCCACGCTCTCGATCCGGTTACCGCGCACGACAATGACCTGGTTGTGCAGGGGTTGATCGGCGCGCGGATCGATCAGGGTTCCGGCGCGAATAACGGTAACCGGCGCAACGGTATCCGGTTGTGCAGCAAAGCATGCACCGGCAAACAGCAAGCATAAAACGCAAAGTATGTGTCGCATCGCTAGGCACCTACTTCCATTCGCTGGCAATGATGGCATCGACTTCGATTTCGACCAGCATCTCGGGCGCGACCAGCGCCTTCACTTCCACCATGGTCGCGGCCGGACGGATGTCGGCGAACACCTCGCCGTGTGCGCGTCCCGCTTCCTGCCACCGGCTGATGTCGGTGACGTACGTGCGTGTGCGCACCACATCTCGGAAACTTGCGCCAGCCTGCTCCAGCGCGCGCCCGATGTTCTTCAGCGTCTGCACCGCCTGGGCGTACATGTCGTCGCCGTCGGCGATCTTGCCGTCGGCGCCGGTCGCGACTGTACCCGCGACAGTGACAAATGGCCCCATCTTCACTGCGCGCGAGAAGCCGACGATGGGTTCATAGGGCGAATTGCCGGATATGTTCTGCCTTTCCATATCTCCCCTCCGGGACGATCCGGAATTGTCCCACACCGCCGGCTGCTTCGCATACCGCAGGAGTGGCGCGGCATTTTGGCAGTCCTCCGGTTAGTCTGCTGACAGGGGGTCTGACTTGCTTTTCGACCGTGGCCGGCAGCAAACCAAACCCGCATAAAAAGGGTTCCTACCGTATAGCAGCGTACTGGCGGAGAGCGTGCAACGGCGCTGGCTAAGCACTCTATGCTTGCGGAGGTTGTCGATCCAGTCACTGCGCAGATGCAAGTAGCTCTTGCGTTCGACGGCAAACTGCGTTATCAAGACCCATCACATCAAGCTGTGACGGCGACGGGATGGTTTCAGGGGACAGAGGAAGGGACACCAGGCCATGATTCCGGAATCGCACGCGCTTCAGGGACTGTTTAGCGAGCTGATTCATCACCATTTCGACCGCGACATTGGGCTTCGCGACAACGAGGTGCAGGACTACGTCGTCAACGTCCTGACCGAGTTCTGCGAGTGCGAGCAGCTCTACAAGATCCGCAACGCCAACCTGCGGCCGCTGCACGATGTCGGCGAGATGCTGCTGGAAGCCGACCCGGTGTTCGGTCCAGCGCCGTCGTTCGATCGCGAGCGCCAGGTGCGCAAGCACATCGGCGACTACACGCTCTTCCTGCTGGGGATGTTCCCCGAGAGCATCAACCATTTTCGCCTGCGGCGGCAGCGGCTGGAGAGCCTGATTGACTTTGTGAAGGCCGGCAAAGAGAGCTATTACATCGTCTCCAAGTTCGATCAGTTCGAATACGCCAAGCTGGCTCCGTTGTTCAGCAAACTGGCCCATGAGTTCGAATCGTGCGTCTACGGGCTGAACCTGGTCAGAGGCGACCTGCAGGAAATGCAGCATCCGATCACGCAGCAGGCGAGAGAGATTGTGATGTAGGCGAGCGAGGCCCCTCCATATTCGCTGCTGTCCTGGTTGCACGCCGGCAATCCACAGCCATTTTCTGCGATACTGGAGTGTAGTCATGACGCGGAGTGCAAGCGTCAGAGCCGTACAGCATGGACTTCGTCGCCGACCCCAAATCGATTCGAGTCAACAAAACCAGCGGCACCGGCATGGACATCGAGTGGAAAGATGGCCACCAGAGTTCCTACAGCTTCGTATTCCTGCGCGACGCCTGTCCGTGCGCGCTGTGCAACGAAGAGCGCGAGCAGGATGGCCGCCAGCCGGGCGATCCCCTGAAGCCGGTGGCCGGAGCGCTGCCGATGTTCAAGGCCCTGGCGCGGCCCACCAAGGTCGAGCCCGTCGGCAAATACGGCATCCGCTTCACCTGGAACGACGGGCACGAGCACGGCATCTACTCGTGGGAGTACCTGCGCGAACATTGTCCGTGCGCCGATTGCAAAGCCCAGCGCGCCATGGAAGCACCCACGGCAAGTGGAAAGCCGAATTGAACTGGCCGGCAGTTGGGATCGGCGGGGGCAGCCGCGCGAGTCGCTCCAGGTGCGTAACAGGCGCGTCGTGAAGAGAAGGATCTCAGGAAAAAGTTCTTGTCGTATCTCGGGAAACTAAATCCGCAGCAGTGTGAAGCCGTCGAGGCCATTGACGGACCGGTGCTCATCCTGGCCGGAGCCGGCAGCGGCAAGACGCGCGTCATCACCTATCGCATTGCCCACCTCATCGACCATGTTGGAGTCGCGCCGGACTCGATCCTGGCGGTGACCTTCACCAACAAGGCAGCCTCGGAGATGGCCAGCCGGGTGGAGTCGCTGGTGGGAGCGCGCACCCTGGCCAAGCCGCTGATCTCGACCTTCCACTCGTTCTGCGTGCGCCTGTTGCGCCGCGATATCGAAGCGCTGCAGATCGGCGGCAAGGGCTATCGCAAGGACTTCGTCATCTACGACGAGTCCGACCAGCAGAGCGTGGTGAAGGCTGCCATGCGCCGTCTGGGCATCGATGACAAGGCTCTGACGCCGCGCAATGTGCTGGGACGCATCTCCTGGGCCAAGAACCACATGCTCGACCCGCAGGAGGTCTACCTGCAGTCGGGCGATCCCAAGACCGAGCGGGTCGCGCACATCTACGAGATTTACCGGCAGGAGCTGGCCAAATCGAACGCGCTCGACTTCGACGACCTGCTGCTGTTTGCGGTGCGACTGCTGAAGGCGTCGGGCGAGACGCGCGAGAAATACAACCGCCGCTATCGCTACCTGCTGGTCGACGAGTACCAGGACACCAACCGTCCGCAATACGAGCTGATGCGCATGCTGGCCGGCAGCGATCACAACGTCTGCGCGGTGGGCGACGAGGACCAGAGCATCTACTCGTGGCGGGGTGCCGACATCCGCAACATTCTGGAGTTCGAGCAGGACTTTCCCGAAGCGCGCATCATCCGTCTGGAGCAGAACTACCGCTCCACCCAGAACATTTTGCAGGCTGCGTCCTCCGTAGTGGCCAACAACCTGAAACGCAAGGGCAAGAACCTTTGGACCGAGCGCTCCGGCGGAGCCAAGATCGGCTACTACGAGGCGCCGGACGGCGAGAATGAAGCGTTGTTCGCGGCCGATTACATTGCAAAGTATTTGCGGGAAGCCGCGAACAATGGCGAAACGCCGCGGGCGGCCGTGTTGTACCGTACCAATTCGCAGTCGCGGCTTTTCGAAGAGGCGATGCGGCGCTACCAGATGAAGTACCACGTTGTGGGAGGCTTCAGCTTTTACGAACGGGCTGAGATCAAAGATCTGACCTCGTACCTGAAGGTGATCCAGAATCCCGACGATTCCATCGCCCTGCAGCGGGTCATTAATACGCCGGCTCGGGGCATCGGCAAGAACACGATGGAGACGGTCGAGCGAATCGCGCTGGAGACCCAGACATCGCTGTGGGGCGCAATTGGCGAAGTGGTGCGGCAGCAGCTTCTGCCACCGCGGGCGCTGTCGGCGTTAAGGGCCTTCAAAGAACTGATTGACGACGCTCGCGCCATGTACCTCGGGACCTTCCGCGAACAGGTTGAGGAAACTGCGTCGGAGCCGGCGGCTGCTCCTGGGCAGACCGAAGCACTGAACGAGCAGCATTCTATCGACTTCTCGCCCGAGCTCTTCGGCGAGGTAGATGAAACCGATTTTTCGCCCGAGTCGCTTTCCGACGAAAGCAACGACAGCGCTCTCGCCCCCGGCGAGGGCGAAGAGCGGGTAGAGGGATTCCGCGCTGCAGGCGATCCGGCTTCCACCGCCGAGCTGCTGAAGTTCCTTATCGACCGCACCGGCTACATCAAGCAGCTCGAAGACGAAGATTCGCCTGAGTCGTTGGGACGCATTGAGAACCTGCGCGAACTGGTCAACGCGGCCATGGACTCGCGCGACCGGGGCGAGACGCTGAACGAATTTCTCGACCACGCCGCGCTGGTCAGCGACGCCGATCAGTATGACGAGACAGCACGCATCACGCTGATGACCCTGCACGCCGCCAAAGGTCTGGAGTTTCCGCTGGTGATCCTGGGTGGAATGGAGGAGAAGCTGTTCCCCCATTCGCGAACACTGCTGGCCCCCGACGACATCGAAGAGGAGCGCCGGCTCTGCTACGTCGGCATGACGCGGGCCATGGACACGCTGATCCTGAGCCGGGCGCGTTATCGCCGCCGCTATGGCACCGACATGCCCGAGGCCAGCGTGCCGTCGCGGTTCCTGGAAGAAGTTCCGGCCGAGCTGCTGCAGGACCTTGGCTCGCCGCGCCGCACCACCCGCAGCGACACCACGGACTACGGCACCTCGACTCACTACTCCTACGAGGACGAAGATCAGCGCTCGCAGTATGGGCGGCGCGAAACTCCCAAGCGGAGTTCGTACCGCGGGACTGCTTACAACTCTATCGATAACATCGCCGAGTTCTTCGCCTCGCGGGGAAAGAAGTTCTCGCGGCCCAAAATCGACATTCCTGAGCCGACGGGGCGGCTCGGCTTTCGCCCCGGACAGCGTGTGCGCCACCCCAAATACGGCGAAGGTACGGTCTACAAACGGGAGGGCGATGGGGAGGATGCGAAGATTACGGTACAATTTCCAAGGTACGGCTTGAAAAAGCTGGTCGAGAAATACGCCCAACTGGAGAAGGCCTGAGGCCGCCAGGGGTTAGCGAAGTCCCGCGGAATTGTGCCGCGCTTCGAATCCAGTCAGCAAAGGACGCAGAGTTCATGGCAAATACGAAAACCATCGAAGATAAGTTAGAACGCAAGAAAGTGAAGCGCGCAGCCCGCAAGAAGGCGGCTCCCAAGGCGCCGCGCACCCACGCCCGCGGTTCGCATAAGCGCAAGGTGAAGAAACTGGCGCGCGGCCAGTCGAAGCGCTAGCTGCTCTCCACCAAGACGATACGGCTCCGGTTCGCTTTAGCGTCCGGAGCTTTTTCTATTCGCCGATTCATTCGCTTGAGGCGATCAGGACGGAGTCGCGAATTAGCTCGCCGATACCAGTCCCAGTCCAGTAAGGCCCACCTGTTACTATCGTTGTTTCTGAACATGCACGTTGCTCACGCCACGCTCCTCTTTGCTGCGGCGGTCATCGGCGGAGCCATCAACTCCGTCGCCGGTGGCGGCAGCTTCATCTCGTTCCCCGCGCTGCTCTTCGCGGGCATTCCGCCGGTTAACGCAAATGCCTCGAATACAGTCGCGCTATGGCCAGGCCAGGTGGCCAGCATCGGAGCCTATCGGGGCGAACTGCAAAAGATGTCGTGGGCGCGAATCGCGCCTCTGCTGATCACCGGCGTGCTGGGCGGAATCCTCGGAGCGTGGGTGCTCTTAAGGACCCCGCAGACGACGTTTATGCGGCTGGTACCGTGGCTGCTGCTGGCGGCGACGCTTATCTTCATGTTCAGCGGGCGCATCTCGGGCTGGGTTCGCCGGCGTACCGCAGTCTCGCACCACGGCGAATTCAACACCGGCCGCGCCGTGGTTTTCCAAATCTTCATCGCCTTCTACATCGGATACTTTGGCGCGGGTGCGGGCATTCTGATCCTGGCCATGCTGGCTTTGTTGGGCATGGAACACATCCACGCCATGAATGCGCTGAAGGCCCTGCTAACCACCGTCTCGAACGGCGTGGCCCTGCTCCTGTTCATCTTTTCGCGTGCCGTGTACTGGCCCGAGACGGTCCTGATGATCGTCGGCTCCACGATCGGCGGCTATTTCGGCGCCCACTACGCCCAGAAAACCAAGCCCGAGTATGTGCGCCGCATCGTCATCGCGATTGGCCTCATCCTCACCGTCTACTTCTTCGCCAAGCAGATCCGGGCTTAGACTCCCCCGGAGCAAACCAGCGGCCGTCACGAGTACAGCCGAGACTCAGTCCGCCGTCTCCAGCTCCTGCTCTTCCCGGTAGCGCAGCTTCATCACGAGCAATGGAAACGCCAGGAAGAAGGTCACCGCATTCGGCAAAATGATGGGCAAAGAATGGATAAAAAACCCATATGCCACCCACAACACCAAGCCCACGTTCAGGCTGATGAGCATGGTCATGGAGATGTCGCCGACCGACTTTGTCCGGAAGGAATGCAGCGCCTGCGGAAGGTAAGCCAGCGTGCACAATGTGCCCGCCGCGAAGCCAACAAGTGAAACAAAATTCATATACCAGCTTAGCATTTTTGCCGCTGTCTGCTGGTCACAGAGGGATCAACGATTCAGTCGCCAAATCCCGAAATTCAGGTAACTGGCGTACGTAACCCAAAGCAAATACGGGACCAACAACAGGGCCGCAATAGGCCGCAGCCAGTAGAAGATCACCAGATTGAACGCGATGGCCAGCCATAACGTAACGATCTCCGCAAACGCCACACCGGGCTGACGCGATCCGAAGAAGATGCCCGACCACGCCAGGTTCAGCGCCAACTGGGCGAAGAAAATGACCAGCGCGAATCGCGCGCCCCACCCATATTCGCGCCATATTAGCCAGGCCGAAACCGCCATCAGTACGTAGAGGGTTGTCCATACTGGCCCGAAAACCCAACTCGGCGGAGTGCCCGCCGGTTTGTGCAATTGCGGATACCAATCGCGCACGCCGCTCCCTGTAAATATGGCTCCCAATCCGCCCACACCCAGGCAGATGCCGAGAAACACGATCAACGCCAGCCAGGGCTTCGCTTCCACGGAGATTCCTTTGATTGATCGGCCGATGCCGGGTACTTATCTCCCGGTTCGCCAAGGTGAATAGGCAATAGCGAAGGGCGAAAAGCGAGTAGCTAAGAGCGAAGTGCACCCTTTACGGTACGGTCAGCACGATCTTGCCGTAGTTCGCACGCTGCAGCATCAGGCGATGGGCCTCACCCGCCTGCTCCATCGGCAAAACATGTCCCACCTCGGGCCGCAGCCTCCCCTGCTCAATCCATGGCTGCATCACCTTCAGACAATCGAGGATAAGGCGATGATCTCCGGACAGAACGCTCAGCCACAGTCCATGCGCGCTCAGGCTCTTCGACATCATCGCGCCCACATCGAATTTTTGCCGCTCGCCCGTTGCCGTGCCGTAGATGATGACGCGCCCGAAAGGACGGCAACAGCGCAGGCTCTTGGCAGTGTGCTCGCCGCCCAGCATCTCGAACACGGCATCGACGCCCTCACCTTTCGTCAATTCTTGAATGCGCTGTTCGTAGTCGGCCTGCTTGTAGTTGATTCCGTAGTCGAGGCCCAGCTTCTTCACTTTCTCGAGTTTTTCGTCCGACGAAGACGTACCATACGTCTCGAAATCGAGCAGCTTGCCGATCTCGACCGCCGCAGTTCCCACGCCGCCTGCCACCGCATGGATCAGAACCCGCGGCCGATGGCTCTCCTCCCGATATACGGGCTCCATCGCACCGGCGGTGAGCCCGGCCTTCCAGTAGGCAAGATACGCGGTGAAGAAGTTCACGGGGAACGCAGCCGACTCAATCGAGCGCCACCCCTTCGGCTGAGGCCAGATCAGCTTTCGCGATACCGCGATCTTCTCCGCCGCGGCTCCGTACTGGCAGTAGCCCATCACACGCTCGCCGGTGCCTTCGACGATCCCGGCAAATTCCCGGCCCGAGATGTAGGGCGGAGGCGGCGTCCCCGGGTAGGACCCACGCGTGGAGTGCGTGTCGGCAAAGTTGATCCCGACCGCCTCAACCCGTACCACCACTTCATTGGGCTTCGGTTGCGGCTCGGGCATGTCGCGAACTTCCAGAACTTCCGGACCACCTACACGAGTGACGACGACAGCTTTCATATCAATGGGAGTTTAACGCAGTGAAGCGTGAGATGGCAGGAGCAGGCCGTCTCCGGGTTCTGAACGTCACTTCAAGGGCCGGATTTTCGCGCCCCGCCGGGAACGTCGCCCAGTGTACTGAGTAATTGCAAGTTGCTAATTGCTCTCCATGAATTTGAGCGCACGCGAGATATAAGCCTTCAGATCGCGGCGGTGTACCACGGCGTCCAGCATCCCGTGCTGCAGCAGGAACTCGCTGCGCTGGAAGCCCTCGGGAAGCTTTTGCCGGATGGTCTGTTCGATCACGCGGGGCCCGGCAAAGCCAATCAGCGCCCCCGGTTCGGCAAGGTTCAGGTCCCCCAGCATGGCGAACGATGCGGTTACGCCGCCGGTTGTAGGATCGGTCAGCACTGAGATATACGGCACACGGGCATCGTCCATGCGAGCTAACGCCGCTGATATCTTTGCGAGTTGCATCAGGCTGACCACGCCCTCCATCATGCGCGCGCCCCCCGAGGCCGACACGATGATCAGCGGCAGCTTTTCGTCAGTCGCCCGCTCGACCGCTCGCGTAATGGTCTCGCCCACCACGGCTCCCATCGACCCGCCGATGAACCCATATTCCATCGCGCTCACGATTACCGGCTTGCCATTGATTTTGCCGCGTGCGTTGATGACCGCATCGTTCAGCCCGGTGTCGTTCTGCGCCTTTTTCAGGCGGTCGGCATAGGGTTTCAGGTCGGTAAACTTCAGGGGGTCATTGGAGAGCAGGTTGCCATCGTCGGTCGTATATTGGCCGTCATCCAGCAGTTGCGCCAGCCGGGTGCGCGCATCGATGCGGAAGTGGCGGTCGCACTTGGGGCAGACATTCAGGTTCTGGTCGAGGTCCTTCTTCCAGATGATCTGGCGACACTGGTCGCACTTCACCCATAGGCCTTCGGTCTTGACCTTCTTCTCGCCGGAGGTGTCGAGTTCGGCTGTTTCCCGCTTGAACCATGCCATAAGTGAAGGATCAGTGTAGCCGAGAGGGGTGAGGGTTGTCGCGTTAGTACTCGATGCCTCGCTGCGCTTCGATGCCCTTGGTGTACGCGTGCTTCACTTCCTTCATCTCGGTCACCGTGTCGGCGATCTCCACGATGCTGGGGTGCGCGTTGCGTCCGGTCAGGATGACGTGCACCATTTCCGGCTTTTTCCTCAGCAGCGCCACGACCTTCTCCGGATCGAGCATCTTGTAGCTGATCGCGTAGTTGATCTCATCCAGGATCACAAGGTCCCACTGCCCCGAAAGGATGGCCTTCTCCGCCTCAGCCCACGCCTCTTCCACCAGGCGCACGTCCTCCGGATCGGTCTCCGCACCGCCGACTTTCACGAAGCCGCGGCCCATCTGCTTCATCACGAAGTTGTCGCCGAAGGCTTTCACAGCATCCAGTTCACCGTAATGCCACGAGCCTTTCAGGAACTGCAGCATCAGCACCTTGAGTCCATTGCCAACGGCGCGGAGGCCGGTTCCCATGGCAGCCGTGGTCTTGCCCTTCCCCGGCCCGGTATTCACGATAATCAGTCCTCGACGCACGTCTGCCATGGTCAACGGTCTCCTGATGCGAGTTAGAAACAGCTTGGTTCGCTGTGGGTGAAACAACAATGCTAGCAGGTCGAGCGTCTGACGATTCGGTCCACGCCGCTCAACGATGATGGGGCTTGTGGCGGTTGTTGAGTTCAGCGTGCAGGCTGACTGCGAACAGGAACAACACAGCCACTACGCAGTAGATGTAAATGCCGGTAATCCACATTAGGTCACCGCCGATGCAGCTTGCGGTGGTCCTTAATCGCGGATGCAACTGCCACGCCGAGCAGAAAAAACGCAGCCAGCAGAATGTAGATCGCGATCGCCTGTAGCAGCATGGCGCACCTCCGCAACCTGACATCTATAGCCTAGTTCGACGGCACAAAGCTGTCAGTGATAGCGGTCACCCAGCGTTGCCCGAAGTTTCAGAATGGTGCAAGGGAAGAACAACCAAATGCGGGACTAACGCTTCTGGGCTACCTCAGGTTGGACGGAGACACCGGCAATTACGTTGGCCGCCTCCATGCCGGTGCGAATGCAGTCCGGAACCCCGATGCCGTGGTAGGCATTGCCCGCCAGCGCTAGTCCCGGTATATCGGCCACGCGTTTCTCAATGCGCGCCACGCGAGCGATGTGCCCCGACTCGTACTGCGCCATCGCGCCGCGCCAGCGATAGACGCGCGCAAACCTCGGCCGGGCATCGAGCTTGACGATCTTCTTCAGCTCCGCCCGCACCGTATCGAGCATTTCCTCGTCCGTCAGCGAGAGAACCGCCTCATCGCGCGCACCGCCCAGGAAGCAACGCAGAATGCCTTGGTCTGCCGGAGCTCGATGCGGAAACTTGTTGTGTACAAAAGTGCACGCCAGCATCCGTGTGCCTTCGCTGCGCGGCACCAGGAACCCAAAGCCCGGAGGCAGATGCCGTAGCTGGTCCATGTGGTAGCCCAGCGTTACTGTGACCGAAGAGCTGTACGTGATGCCCTGCAGATCGTTCGCAAGGTCGTCATCCACCGCCTCCAGCAGCGTGCCGGCCACATTCGCGGGCGTGCACAGAATCACCGCGTCGTAGTGTTCATCGCTTCCCAACTCGATCGCCAACCGCCAACCGTCGCCCTGGGGATAAATGCCGCGCACTCGCGTACGCAGCCGGATGGCCGAGCCGTCGATGCGCTCTGTTACCGCATCCACCATCTGCTGCATGCCATCTCGGAGCGAGCTGAACAGAGGACGTGCCGGCTGCTGGTGCGCCATCGCCGCCATCTTCTTGTGGGCCGCCAGCATCGCGCGGCTCAGGCTGCCGTACTTCTCTTCCATTTCCACGAAGCGCGGTAGCACCGCCCGCGCGCTCAGCTTGTTGGCGTCGCCGCCGTACACGCCCGAAAGTAGCGGGTCAGCCAGGCGATCGACGACCTCCGCCCCGAAATGCCGCTCCACCATCTCGCCCACGGTTTCGTCGTCGTGCATCGGCCGCGGCGGATGCAGCAACTCCCTGGCCATGCGGATCTTCGTGCCCCACGAGAACAGCGGCGTCAGCGCTGTCGGCAGCAGCTTGGTGGGCACCATGAACATCAGCCCGTCGGGCATGGCGATGAGCTTGCCCTTTACCACAATGTAGGTCTTGCGTTGCGCGTCGTTGGAACCGATGATCTGATCGTCAATGCCGAGCGCCTTACACAGCGTCAGGGCCCAGGGCTTCTCTGTGAGGAAGGAATCCGGTCCAGCTTCTACCAGGCAACCGTCGATCCGGTCGGAGTACATCGAGCCGCCCAGCCGCTGGCCGCTTTCAAACAGGGTGTAGCAGAGTTCGGCCCCGGCTGCCCGCGCTTTCTCCAGGTGGTAGGCCGCGCTCAGGCCGGAGATACCGCCGCCAATGATGGCAACCCGCTTCATGCGTCTACTTGGACTCCGCAGCGGTTTGGGCTTCGCGAGTGGCACGCGCAGCTTCCAGCCGGGTGCGCGCCAACTCCGCAACCGCTTTCACAAAACTGGGTGAGTCGTTCAACGACTCCGCCCGATAGAGCTTCATTCCCAGCCTTCCCGCGTATTCGCGAAACATGATGTCCACATCGTACAGGATTTCCACGTGGTCGCAGACGAACCCGATGGGCTGCAAGAACACCGCCGTATGACCCTCGGCGCGCAACTTCTTCAGCATGTCCTCCACTGTGGGACCAAGCCATTCGCCCCCCGACATGCCCTGGCTCTGGAAGGCAAAATCCCAAACCCCGATCTCCGGAAAGCGTGCTGCTACCATAGCCGCCGTCTCTCGCGTCTGCATCTCATACGGGATCGCCTTCTATCACGGTGCGTTTCGGAACGCTATGCGCCGTGAACAGCACGGGCATCTGCGCCTCCATGATTCTCACAGGCCTTTGGCCAGCCAGCGCGAAGCTTTTCCGCAAACGCCTCGATCAGGGCGGTCTGGTCGTGCCACTCCTCCACGAAATCAATCGGGAACGGCACGCCAGTCCCGAATAGCGCCTGTTTGTACAGTCCGACGCTGGTTCGCGAGTTGTGGGGCGCCAGGCAAATGGCCACGGCCTGTCCCACTCCGTCAGAGATCATGCGGTCCAGCGTTTCCGCCAGGAACGGATGCCAATTGCGCATGCCCACGTAGACCGGTATCCCCAACTCCCGCTCGACCCCCTTGGCTTGTGCCATTGTGATCCGGGTGAGGGGCGAGCTGCCGATCAGCGAATAGCGGTGCTGCACCTCGCGCACAACTTCCTCCGGCATCGGCCGGCCGCGCGAAATGTTCTGCAGGAACTCAGGTATGTCGTCCACATGCTCCGGACTGCCGTGCGCAATCAGCAGAACCGCTTCGTTCATCGTCCCCTCGCAGCCGGTTTCGCCGAGGCCGAAAACTCATGCACGAACTCAGCCAGGTTTTTTACGTTGTCTACCGGCGTGTGCGGCAGAATCCCGTGCCCCAGGTTGAAGATGTGCCCCGGCCGTCCATCGGCCAGCCGAAGAATGTGCTCAGCCCGTGCCTTCACTTCGCTCCACGACGAAAACAGCGTCACCGGGTCCAGATTGCCCTGCACCGCGCGGTTATGGCCAACCGTTTTCCAGCCCTCGTCCAACGGAATCCGCCAATCCAGTCCGAGGACCTCAGCGCCCGTCTCCGTCATCGACGGCAACAGCGTCGCGCTATCGGTGCCGAAGTAGATGATCGGAACCCCGGTGTCTTTTTGCAGCCGCTGGATCAGGCGAGTGGTCGGCTCCAGAGCGTAACGGCGATAGTCTTCCACGCTCAAGCAGCCCACCCAGCTATCGAAGATCTGCACCACGTCGGCGCCGGCCCGCACCTGCGCGGCGGTGTATTCCGCCAGCACATCGACCAGCTTGCCGACCAGTTCTTCCCAGACCTCGGGCGCGTTGTACATCAGCTTTTTCACTTCGATATAGTGGCGCGATCCGCCGCCCTCCACCATGTAGCTGGCCAGGGTAAACGGCGCGCCGCAGAAGCCGATTACCGGAAGCCTGTTCTCGAAGTGCTTCGCCACCAGCGACACCGCTTCGGCCACGTAGCCCAACTCAGTCGCGCGGTCGGACCTCAGCACCTTGACGGCCTCCCAGGTGCGCACCGGCTTCTCGATCACCGGTCCCTCGCCGGCTTCGAAGCGAAAGGGAAGTCCCATCACCTCCAGCGGCAGCAGCAGGTCAGCAAAGATAATGGCCGCATCGACTTTCAGGATTTCGGCAGCGGTGATGGTGACCTCGGCGGCGACCTCCGGTCTCTTGCAGATCTCAACCAGCGAATAATGCTTGCGGACGTCGCGGTATTCCTGCATGTAGCGCCCCGCCTGGCGCATGAACCAGACCGGGGTAGCCTCAACCGGAAGACGCCGGCAGGCTCTCACAAAGAGCGATTCGGGAGCGGACATAAATTACTACTCTAGCATTCAGCGTCACCCCCGCTTGTGATTCGAGTCACAAGCCGCCCGCCAGTCTTCATCTCTCGTATGCCCCTTTTTCGCGGCGTGTAACCGCGCTCAATGTGCTCCGCGTCACCGATTTGCAGGTTTGCCGTTCCTACAATCGGAACCAGAGATTTACCTCATGCCCGGTCGCCCCCTCAAGCCGGTTAACCCGTGGATCGTCACCAGCGCGGTCATGCTGGCGACGTTCATGGAGATTCTCGACACCACGGTGGTCAACGTCTCCGTTCCTCACATCGCGGGGAACATGGGCGCTACGGTGGAAGAGGGCACCTGGGTCGTCACTTCGTACCTGGTTTCCAACGCCATCATTCTTCCCATGTCGGGATGGCTGGCGAACCGCTTCGGGCGCCGCCGCATGCTGATGTCGTGCGTGGCTGGGTTTACCCTCACCTCGCTGCTCTGCGGTATGGCCACCACGCTGGAGTGGCTGATCTTCTTTCGCGTGCTGCAAGGGCTCACCGGCGGAGGCCTGCAGCCACTGGCCCAGGCGGTTCTGCTGGAAACCTTCCCTCCCAGTAGGCACGGCACCGCCATGGCCGCCTTCGGCCTCGGCATCATCCTCGCGCCCATCCTCGGCCCCACCCTCGGCGGCTGGATCACCGACAACTACACCTGGCGCTGGATCTTCTACCTCAATCTTCCAGTTGGCATCTTCTCCCTGTTCATGATGAACGCCTTCGTGTGGGACCCGCAGTACATCGGCAAGCACAAAACCGGAGGTGTCGATCTGTGGGGCATCGGCTTTCTCGCCCTGGGCTTTGGCATGCTGCAGGTAGTACTCGATACGGGGCAACGCAAGGACTGGTTCGGCAGCAACCAGATTCGCCTGTGGACCTTCCTCTGCATCTTCGGCCTGGTCGCGCTGGTGATTCGCGAACTGAAGGCAAAGCACCCGGTTGTCGATCTTCGCGTGCTGAAGGACCGCACCTTCAGCGCCGGCGTCTTTCTTATGACCATGCTGGGCTTCGTGCTTTACGCCAGCCTCATGCTGCTGCCCATCTTCCTGCAAACGCTGCTTGGCTATCCGGCGCTGGAGTCCGGACTGGCGCTCTCACCTCGGGGCATCGGTTCCTTGTTCATGATGCCCATCGTCGGCCAGCTCACCAATCGCTACGATCCCCGCAAGCTCATCGTGGTTGGCCTCGGCGTCGGCGCCTGGACCATGTTCAGCCTCTCGCACATGAACCTCAACACAGGGTATTGGGATATCTTCTGGCCGCAGGTAATTCAGGGGGGCGCACTGGCCTTTCTGTTCATCCCCCTGATGGCCGTCAGCATGTCGGGGATTGCGAAGGAGAAGATGGGTAATGCCACCAGCATCTACAACCTGATGCGCAACATCGGTGGCAGCTTCGGCATTGCCAGCATGACCACCTTTCTCTCGCGCCGCAGTCAGGTGCACCAGAATCAGATGATCGCGCATATCACCCCGGGCGATCACCTGACGCAACAGACGGTTCGCGGCATGACCGAGTGGTTCCGTCTGCACGGTTCCGACAAGGTTGACGCCGCCCACAAGGCTCTCGGCGCGATCTACGGGATGGTGCAGCAACAGGCGATGATGCTCTCCTTCGTCGAGGCCTTCTGGATTATGGGCGTCATTTTTCTGGGCATGATTCCGTTGTTGCTCCTGTTGCGCAACGCGCGCGACCTGCATCCCCACACCCCGAAGGCCACACGCCAAACGGCGAAACCGGAGCTCCACGAACCCCAGCCCGAACTTGCAGGGATGATGCACTAAGGAATCTCTGATTAAGCCGAATCTTTTGAAGGGGACGGCCTTTAGGCCGTCCGAAAAGGCCGCCAAAATGAACGCGGCTTTAGCCGCTTAAGCCGAATCTTTTGAAGGGGACGGCCTTTAGGCCGTCCGAAAAGGCCGCCAAAATGAACGCGGCTTTAGCCGCGGAGGGACCGTCCATTGACTTAATCGGACCTTCCCTAGTGTGGTGAGTTGGAAATTCACCACATATTCGTCACGTGTCGAAAATGTTCTTTTTCAACCACGGGAACCAAGCTATTTAACCGGCGAACTTCCAACTCACCACCCTAGTGTGCCGTATCTAAAATCCCTCTATATTTTTTCTTGAGCTTTCTCAGGATCGATCTCGCGACAGCGGTCGAGACGAAGGGCTTCGGGTGTTTGTTGTTGTCGCAGGGGGCGGCATGGCCAAAAGCAAGAAACGCTTCCAGCAACAGCGCTCTCAACCGCGCCCATTTGTAAGTAACCGCACTTGATCGTCGACATCAGCGAGCATCGTCTGCAGACTCTGCCGCACATTGTCTGAGAGTGAGCCGCCGGCCAGCCAGCGTTCGATGATTTCGCGCCGGCAGCGCAGTTCCATCAGCGCTTGCCAAGTCTCGGCGGATTTTGCCGGAGTCACCATATTGCCTGGTAGCTTTGCAACCGTGTGCTGATTTGCCTGGGGCAGAATGTACTGAGGAAGAGAGCGTTTCCCCCCGAAAACGCCCTCCTCCAAGCCGGATCGTTACGATCCGAACCTATGATTTCGTTTACGAGTGCGGAAATCGTATCCTGCGTTCCCCACTGCCGCAATTGGACCTTAGTACAATTGCCGCCGCGGCATCTTGGGGATCTTGTACGCGAGCGGGATGGCGAGTCTCGCGCATTGAGCTTTGCGCACCTTTAGCGCCGGGATGGGTCACGGCTGCAGTTACGTGCGACGACTGTGAACTGGTTCAGGCCAGCGGCAACTCGACGAAAAATACCGCGCCTTTGCCGGAATGGTTTTTCAGATCGATGCGGCCGCCCAGCGATTCGAGAATGGACTGGCAGATCGATAATCCCATCCCCAGGCCGGTCCGCTTGGTGGTGAAGAAGGGCTGAAAGAGTTTGTCTCGCAACTCCGCGCTAACTCCGGGGCCGCTGTCTTCTACCAACACCGTCCCCACGCTTGCGCCCGGTCCTTTCGTCGTTCGCAGGGTGAGTCGCCGCTCCGCCGTTGTGTCCATCATGGCGTCCAATCCGTTGCTGGCCAGGTTGAGCACGACCTGTTGCAAGGCAACCGGGTCGCCCTTCACCACCACACCGGTGGGGAAGAGCGCCAGTTCGATTCTCATGCCGCGAAGGGTCGCTTCGTTCCTGACCATCTGAACAACGCTGGCAGCGATCTGGTTCAGGTCCACGGGCTCGATCACGAAGTTCTCTTTCTTGAGCATCGAGCGCATGCCCTGGATCACGGCGCGCGCGCGCCTGTCATCGCGAGTGATGTCGTCGAGCGCCTCGCGAATCTCCACCATGTCGGGGTTGGGACGGCCGGCAAAGCGCTGTGCCGCCTCGGCGTTGCTCATGATGGCGGCGAGCGGCTGTGAGAGTTCATGCGCCAGCGAAGCGGCCAGTTGTCCCATGGCGGCAACGCGATTCAGGTGGTAGATCTCCGTCCGCGATCGGGTTCGCTCCAGCTCCGCCTGTTTTCGCTGGGTTATGTCGAGGTGCACAATCAGGCTGCCGCTCTGCTGCTCTGGCAGTTGAATGGCCCGGACTTCAATCCATCGGCCTTCCGACGATAGGGGAAGCTCGGCCGTTGCGCTGGCTCGCGCCCCGGCAATCACTTGCTCGACGGAAGCGGCGCCCGCAAATCCGTCCTCCTGGCCTGCCAGCCTGCGAAGATATTCGCCGTAGTTGAATCCCGGTTGCGCTTCGTCTAAGCCTGCGCCTTCGGCCCCGGACTTCGCCGTGGAGTTGGTTGGTTCGCAGGATTTCTCCCTGCCGGTTTACCAGCAGAGCGAGTCCCGGCAACGATTCCAGCATCGCCGAGTTCAGCGCCTCCTCTTTTCTTCTCCGTTGGCGTTCAACCAGGAGAAATGCCACCAGGAAGAGCAGGACGACCAGCAAAGAGAGAAAGCCCACGATGTACCGGCCGTACTGCTCCCACGCCGTCGGCTGGCGATACAGAACTATAGCGTCTGCCGGCAGCGTGCTTTCCGGGATGCCCCAGCGCTTCAACTGCCGCCAATCCACGATGAACGAGTTCTTCACTTCCTTGACGGGCAGGCTCTCCGGATCAGCGCCCTTGAGCAACTGGGCCAATTGCTCACCGACGACTTCGGCGGCGCCTTGAACGCTCAGTACGGCGCCTCCAACGATGCCTTTACCCATGGCCATGTCTGAATCTGCAAACAGGGGAGCATTCGCACTTGGGTAAAATTCATCGACCAACTGCGGGACATCCAACCTCTGGCCGTTGGGCTCATACAGGAAGGAGCCGATAACGATAATCGTTCGATCGGGAAGTGAATGGATGCGCGCTTTGGTCTCCTCTAAAGAGAGGCCGGTAGCTTCAATAATTTCCAACTCGGCCTTTAACTCGCGGATCGACTTCACGATTTCCGCGTTGGTTCGCCTATCTCGCTGCGAAGCTCCACCTAGTAACACGACTCGTCGAGTGTCGGGAAGCATTTGCAAGGCAGAGCGAACCGTCTCCTTGTTGTCCAAGGCAAGAACAACTCGAGTCGAGGCGGGGACCGGTCCGGGGTTCGCCCAGCGTTCTTCGTCGATTAACACCAGCAGAAGAGGAGCTCCCGGCCAAAACTGGTCCCGCAAAGGCAGTGCCAGCCGGGCAGGTGGAAACGTCACCGCCACAATCGCGTCAAACTTCTTCTGACCGTACTTGTAGGCAATCCAATCGGCAATTCTTGCAGAAAATTGCTCCGGTTCAGGAGGAACGGGAGTGATATTCTCCGTCACAACGTCTACGCTACTCGAATACGAAGCTTTCAGTCCCTGTTCGATCCCACTGCAGAAAGACTGCGCTACCGGCCCGGGATGCCTCAAAAGGCAGCAGGAGTAAGACGTGTTTGGGAAGAGTCGGCTCCGCCGAAGTACCACGAGGCGCAAGCGGTCCTGCCGCTGCAAGCAGCACGATGATCAACGACGCTCGGGTGGCGTTGCGCATTTTCTCGTTTGTTCCGTGCTCCCGCAGATTATAGAGGTTGTACGGATCGTCCCACTCTGCCGCGCACTGGAGCCGGCACCGGACTCGGCGACGGGGCTTCTTAGTCACAAGGTCCAATTGCAGCCCGTGGCACCAAATGGTTACTCTTCCTTCGAGAGTGATTCTTTTTTGCTCCAAATTCCCCGGGTCACAATGGACGACAAGGCTAATAACGCCATCAAAATTGCTCTCATTGACGATGATGCTTCGGTTCGCAGCGCAGTCTCCCGCCTGCTGCGTTCCCACAACTATGCTTGTAGGGGATATGAATCGGCGGAAAGTGCGCTGGCTGATCCCGGTTTGCCTGAGATGCATTGCCTGGTGGTTGATGTACAGCTTTCCGGCATGAACGGCTTCGCCTTTCGAGACCGCCTGCTCCGGGATGGCATTCTGATTCCGTGCCTCTTCATCACAGCCCACGCCGAAACAGACTCCGCGGAGTGGAAACTCGCGATCGGAAACCATCCGTGCGTGATCAAACCTTTTGACGAATCGCAGTTGCTGACGGCAATCCACAAACTACTCGAGAACCGCAGTCAGCCCCTGGCGCCGTAGTAACATAGCCCAGTCTCCTCCAACGTCCGGGTGCGGAGTCTTGCTGTGGAGCAACCTGAGGCCACAGAGCAAAATCGTCCACGTCGTCGACGATGACGCCAGCCTGCTTCGCGGCGTCGCGCGTCTGTTGCGTTCTCACGGATACGCCGTCAAGACCTATTCTTCCGCTTCCGAATTCCTGAGCGCCGGCGTTCCCGCTGGGCCGGCGTGCCTGTTGCTGGACCTCAACATGCCGGGAATGACCGGACTGGAGCTGCAGCAGGTCATTTCGGATTGCCAATCGCGCCTCTCCATTGTCTTCATCAGCGGCCAGGGCGATGTGCCCGCAGCCATTCGAGCCATGAAAGCCGGTGCGGTCGACTTCCTGACCAAGCCGTTCGAGGGTGACGCTCTGATCGCCGCCATCGACGCCGCACTTCGCCGCAGTCATGCTGCCCATGCCTCGGATGACGCGCTGCAAAAAGACTGGGAGCTCTTTCAAACCCTCACCCGGAGAGAGCGGCAGGTTTGTCTGCATGTCGCCCAGGGCCTGCTCAACAAGCAGATCGCCGGGGAACTCGGCACGACGGAAAGAACCATCAAGGCGCAGCGGGGCAGTGTCATGCGAAAGCTGGGGGCTGATTCAGTTCCGGATGTCGTGCGCCTCATCGAGCGGCTTCGCGACGGCGGTCGCCTGCCAAGATAGCCGTGCCCCTGCCAGCGCGCCCGGTGCGTTGCCTGTAGCCGACGTTTCTTCAACCGCAACGGTTGTCAGTTGCCAGAAAAGAAAGTTTCCATTTTCCTCGCGAACAGACAAGGTCCCGTCGCGAACCGGCGGTGCGCATGTACCCCGGACATTGCCTCGATGCGGACCAGACACGATCTCGCGCCGTGCCGGATTCAAGTCAACCCACCCAGATAGACAGAGGAAGTTTTATGGGGTATGCCATGCCCGGCGGGCTGCTCCTATCCATTGAGAGACACGACCCCGTTTAAAACAATGAATAACTGATACCGAGCTCAGAATCTTCGACCCCACAGTGCAATCTTCCACCTGTGATGGCGCACTTTACATCTTGCCTTTGAGGTACGACGGCTTGGTCGGCAGGCGATGATACGGCACGCTCCAGCAGTTGATAAGCTCGCCTTTCGTTGGAAAGGGAAGCCTCTGCGTTAAATCCAGGCATGTGCATTTCTCTTCCATCCTTTCAGTTTGGATAACCGCTCAGCGGCGTCAACTCCCTCTGAGCGGGCGTTGATTGACAGGCTGAAGGCGAACGACGCACGCAAGACCCAATGCAAGTCTCGATTGCCAAGAGAACGTCCGCCCAGAATTCCACAAACCCGAAACAATGGTCCTGGGGCACCAACGGAGGACAACACAGTCGGACAATAGTTATACTACTGTCCAAGGAGAGACGGTAGGATGAAGACTCCAACCGTGTCAAGCAAAACTTGCGGTTTCAGTGGTGACATGTGGCGAGCTGCTCGGGCGTGGGGCCATTCTCCCCGAGCCTGGAGTCCCGTGATCGCTTTCGGCAAAGCGTACTCGATATTCGTCGCGGGGGCAGCCACGCCTAGCGGCCAGGCGCAAAGATGGGGGGAATTGCTTCGACGGGGCCACCAAATTGATGCAAGGGGCAAACAAAAGGCGAGCGATCTTGAGCTGCGGGTTACTTGCCAACTACGCTAGCAGCACTACGATTACTATTTAGAAAGGAGTCCTTGCCATGGCAACCGAGGTAAAGCAGTATCACATTTTGTTCTACGGCAGCCCCCAGGGTTACCAAACCAATCGTGCGCAAATCGCCTTGTACGACGCGAGTGGCCAGACCGTGGCATTTGTCAGGTTCAATGACCCCGGCATGTTCTTCGAGGACGACGTGCAGAGTGGGAACATCATCTACATGTATCTGCCCTCTTCCATGTTCCAGAGCGTGCTTGACGTCCTGCGCAATGAGAAGCCGGTGTACATCTACTTCGCTGCGGGACGCGCCTTCTTGTCCACTTCCACAGAACCTGTTGGCGAGGGCGAGAACTAACGTGGATGAAGAGAGGCGTGGTGAAGGGATGTCTTGGGGGGCGAGATCGTGGATGGATAATGACCTCGCCCCAAATGCCACCGTCTTAAACCAGCCGCATCTTTAAATGCTTCCGCCTAATGTCTTGGCCTGTCCGCGCTCAACCTCTCCACATGTGGGTGAGAAAGTTCGCGACCGCGCGGCTGGCGGCGTCAGCCGACCAGAGACTCGATCATGGGCACAGCCTTGGGATGGAACTCGAGGTCGCCGGCTGCCAGGTCCTGCTTCATGTGCTCGGGGTCGGAGGTGCCGGTCAGCGGCAATATCCCGAGAAGGCGGGCGAAGCTGAAGACAACCTGCGCGGGAGTCACCTTTTCAGAGGCCGCGATCTGGTTCACCAGTGGATGGCGAAGCACCTCGGGGTTGGCGGTAAGCAGCGAAAATCCCTGGTAGCGAATGTTTCGCTCGCGGCAGAACAAGCGCACCTCGCGGTCCCAGCCGAGGCGGGCGAAGCAGCGGTTCTGCACAAATGCCGGAGCTTCGGCATGAGCGGCCGCCATCTGTTCAAGATGCCGCAGCGAAACATTGCTGACACCGAGAAGACGGGTGCGGCCGGCATCGCGCTGTTTGCCCATCGCCTCCCAAACCTCGGCGTCGGATTCGGTCCAGCCATGGGACGACGCAGGCCCGTGCAGCACGAAGCTGTCGACGTAGTCGGTCTCCAGATGCTCGAGCGAACTGGCGAGCGACTGCGCCACCTGAAGGGAGAGGCTGGCTTCAGGATCGTAGGGCAGGCGGTGGTCCTGGCCGCCGCGATAGGTGAACTTGGTCTGTAGAAAAACCCCGGCGCGGGTGACGACGCCAGCGCGATAGGCAGCTGCCAGCCCCTGGCCGACTCCGGCTTCGAGGTAATGGCGCCGCTGGTTGGCGGTGTCGATGCCGCGAAATCCCATGCGCAGGGCGAGTTCGGTGAGGGCCGCGGTGCGCTCTTCCTTCCAGGCGGTGCCGTAGAGAAAATCGGGGACGAAGGGTGGCTCGGTGGGCATCGCGCTATTGTGCCATGGGCGGGTAAGGGAGGCACGGAAGGCTGACCCATGCCGGGAATTCACGTCCGATAATGAGGGGGTACCCTGGTACCGGGTACCTCCTCCCCCCACCTGCTCGCAAAATCTTGAAAACATTAGTTCCAATCTGAAACTGGTCCGCAAAATCTTGAGTGCGTGAGAGTTACAGGCAAAATCTTGCTTTCAAAGAACTTAGCTCATGGCGCGCTCAGCGCACACTACCGCCTTTCCTCGCTTTCAGGTTTATGAGTTGCTGAATCGAAGTGCAAGAGAAAAGCGCGACGCGACCGCACGAAAGTAACCTGGGGAAAGTAGTTGTCAGTAGCCATGTAGGCAGTCAGTCGCCAGTTGCCAGAAAGAAAGTTTCGAGTTTCCGGTTTCGAGTCTCACAGTGAAAAGAAGGAATTCCCGTCGCAAGCCATCGGTACAGGTGTTCTCGGGGAGTCTTGCCTCGATACAGATCTGAGACCATCGATCCGCCGTGCTGGATGAAAGTCAACACACCCAGACAAACAAGGGAAGTTTGTCTGGGCCACCCGGGCGAGTGGCACGCTCCCGTGAACAGCTCACGGCCACTTCACGGTGAGGGCGTAGATTTCCTGCGTGCCGATGTCGCGGGTAAATACTGGGGAACCGTCCGGCGCGACGTTGAGTTGGGTACCTTCGTTTGCATCTACCACCCGGCGAAGATCCTTTAAGCTGTCGATGGTTGCAACCTGGTGGTCGGCGAATCGCAGGCGTTGTAGCTTGGGTTCCACTCCACCGGTCGTGAAGACGAGATACCTGCCATCCGGTGTGACTACCCAGTTGACGAAGTCGCCAGCGAGAAGGTCGCTCCATTTCTGGGTCTTGAGATCGAACGTCTTGAGCTTAAGACCATCTTCCGTAACGGCTACAAGCATGTCCTGGGTGACCCATTCGCCTCCGTCCATGCCCTGGGAGGAAGGCACATCGGATATTTTCCCTGTGCGGAAGTCAAATATCTGAAAAAATTCTTTGCTTAGTTCCCCGGCAGGCGCCTCAGTCAAGGAAGTAAAGACCAAAACGTTTCCGTCAGGGGAGAAGTTGCCAACATCGGAATTCTTCTCAACAATCCTCTGCGGCTGCCCGCCGTCCATGGCGACAATGTAGGTTTCACCGCGAGAGGTGCTAAAGGCGACTTTCGTTCCATCCGGTGAGATGAAAGGGGAGGCCACTTCCATGGGAGGATAGGTTAACTGCATGCGATCGCTTCCATCGCTCCGGCTGCGCCACAGGGTGTGGTCCGGGTAAGAAGTGTAGGCAACCCATTGTCCATCCCGAGAGAAGGTTGGATTGATCGCCGAGATTCCGGAGAGGAAGGGAACAAATTGATGCGACTTCTCATCGTAGCGAACCAACTCGCCGCGCTCCTGGTTGCCGATAGCGAAGATCTGCTTGCCGTCGCGGCTGGGCCGGGCCCTGGTGTAGACCAGCGGCCCATTGGTCAGTCGAATCGGATCTCTCGAGCGATGGAAAAGCCCAGTCTGCATCGGCAGCGCCCACAGATCTGACCCGAGTCCAATCCCGATTCGATACACCACGTACTTCCCGTTGGAAATCCATCTAGCGGCAGGCGGGCCTTGCAGGAGGACACGAAAATCGGTGCCGTCGGGCGCGATCTCAGCCAATGCGAACGATCCGGCAGTCAGCGTGCCAAATGCAATTCGTCTCCCGTCGGGCGAGACGGTTGGGTTATAAACTTCCCCACGGCCGGAGTACAGCTTGCGCGGGTTGGAGCCATCTCTGTCGGCGACGTACAACGCTGTCACTGTGGAAAAGACGAAGCGACCATCAGGAAAGAAATCCGCAGCCTGCGCCTCGATGCGACCGAGTCGGCGGGGCTCTCCAGCCGGGAGCGGAATCGACCACAGCGGGCCTACGGGTGCATCATTGCCCCCGAGCGCCGCGAGTAAGGAGGAACCGTCCGGGGCTAGTGCCAGGAGTCGGGGATCGACAAGCCTGGTAGCTACTGGGGTGGTAGGTCCCCCTTTGATTGAGACTTGGGCGATTTTCCAGCTTCTAGGCTGGCCTTCGTTGAAATAAATTCGGGCTCCGTCGCTCACCACTGTCCCTAACTTTGGTTCGCCATCGTTGGTGAGCTGGGTGACCGACTCGACCACGGGAACGGCGGGCGGCATTCTCCACCATGCAATAAGCGCAGCAGCAAGCGCGACGACCGCCGTTGTCGCTGCTACCCACGCCCATCGCGAGCGCGGATGCTGCGAGACGTAAGTAGGTAAGGCTTCAATCGCGACATCGGGCTTCAGGACCGGTTCGCCCGAAGCTGTCTGAGCCGGTGATGGCATTGGCTGCGCCTGCAAATTGGAGTCCCCATTGCTGGAGATCACCGGGGCGGCGAAGCGGTATCCCTTGCCCACCACGGTTTCTATGAATCGAGGCTTCTCCGGGTCGTCGCGAAGCGCCATCCGGACCTTGCGGACCGCAGTGTTGATGCTGTGATCGATATCGACGAAGACGTCCTTGCCCCAAAGGCGCTCGGCGATCTCTTCGCGCGAGACCAACTCCCCGCCCCGTTGCACCAGCAGGATGAGCAACTCCATAGGGAGTTTTTCCAGTCGCAGCAGACGCTCACCCCGTTGCAGCCGATAACGGGACTGGTCGAGTGTGAAATCGCCGAACTGGAATTCCTGGGCCGTACATCCCCCACATATGCCCTCACGCCGGTTGCCTGAATGATGCTCCATGATCCGTACAAAAGCAACTGCATCAGCCACTTAGGAGTTCAGTAAATCTTTACCTCTCCTTCAGAGCACCTGCATTGCGTTGTAAAGCGGGATGGGCGATAAACGCGAACGAAACTCAGACTGGGAGGTCTTTCATGAAGAGAAAAGCTTTCGGGTGGACGGCGTGCTGGGTCGCGTTTCTGCTGCTGGCGGTAAGCATTGGCGCGCCGGCGCAAAATCCGACACCAAATCCGACACAATTTAGCGGGGTGATTGATGCCTATTCGCCACAAACCGGGACAACCGGTCCTTATGAGGTCCACGGCCCATGGTCTTTGCAGTTAAGCTCACCCGCAGGTAAGGGGAGTTTTACGGCGGCCCTGAACATGGAGCTGTCGGATGGCTGGGTCTTGACGGAAAACAACGGGAATTTCGATCCCAACGCCAGGGGCGCCCACACTCACCATGTCACCCTCATCGATGTCGATGTCACGTGGCTGACGAACGGATTTCAGTTGTCCGGTATGGCCACGATTACGCTCAATGGAAATCCGGCACCCGTCTCACCATCACCGTTGGTGATAACCGTCACGGGCGGCAGCAACGTCAAATTTTCCAATATCTCACTGACTTTTGGATCCCCGGGCTCCAAGCATTTTGGGACCGAGCCCCTACCGGGCGTCGTTCAAAGCGTTAAGTAACTCGACCGACCATTTGGCAGTGGAGGCGAGCATGAAACGTATTGGCGCTTTAGCGTTGGTTCCTTTGACCGGCCTCGTTGCGGAGCGGTTGCCGCATGCGTTGCCGCGATCGCGACACCCGATCACGACCTTCGACGTTCCCGGCGCGGGTACCGGGCCGGGCCAAGGCACCATAGTGAACGGCATCACCGCGGATGGATCGGTCGCGGGATGGTACACGGACGCGAATAACGTAAACCATGGCTTCGTGCGCCGTGCCAACGGCCATATCACGAAGTTTGACGTTCCCGGCGCGGGAACGGGCGCGGGCCAAGGAACCGTTGCCTTGGGCATGAACGATGCGGGAGCGATCACGGGGCGCTACGACGTCTCGAACAACGGGTTTTACGCCTATGTGCGCTCTCGCGACGGAAAAATCACGACCTTCGAAGCTCCCGGAGCAGGCCGAGGCGCGTTCCAGGGGACCGCGGGTGGGAGCATTAACCCAGCCGGAGAGATCTCAGGGGTGTACGTTGACGCAACCCTTGCCCGTCACGGCTATGTGCGAGCTGCCAACGGCAACATCACTGAGT
The DNA here is from genome assembly GCA_963798275.1 of uncultured Acidobacteriaceae bacterium. GTDB lineage: Bacteria > Acidobacteriota > Terriglobia > Terriglobales > Acidobacteriaceae > CAWCTB01. The sequence continues at coordinate 21,212 of CAWCTB010000020.1, read as the reverse complement.
TCGATCCGCCGGGCGACGGAACAGGCGCCTACCAGGGTGTTTACACATCAACTTTCTATGGCCTGAACCCCGCTGGGGTGGTGGCAGCCCAGTACACAGACTCGAGCGACGTGTTTCATGGCTTCGTCCGCGCTCGCAACGGTGCCATCACCACCTTCGATGCTCCGGGTGCGGGCACCGGCGACAGCCAAGGGACCTTCGCCCGAGGCAATAATCCATCGGGGGCGATCACCGCATACTACGTGGACGGGAACAACGTGAATCACGGCTATGTTCGCGCTCCAAACGGCGCCATCACGACCTTCGATGCTCCGGGTGCGGGCACCGGCGACAGCCAAGGGACCTTCGCCCGGGCAATAATCCATCGGGGGCGATCACCGGATTCTATACGGACGCGAACAACGTGAATCACGGCTTCGTGCGCGATTCCAACGGCGCCATCACGACCTTCGATGCTCCGGGCGCGGGTACCGGTGAGTTCCAAGGCACCTTCCCTGAAGGCAATAATCCTTCGGGGACGATTACCGGATCTTACGTCGACGCGAACAATGTGAATCACGGCTTTGTGCGGAACTGATTAGACGAGTCGTGACCAACCGCTGTACCCGGGCGGGCTGGCCCGGGCGAGGCTCACGAGGGTGCCAACCTGGTTTTGGTTGGGCGGGGGTTTTCGTGCGCTGTGCATGGTACCTGTAACCCTTTCGTTCCAGATTTCACGATACTCCCTGAATTGGACTGACAGAAGTCAAAATCCCCGCCCAAACAACGTAAGGTTGGACGGGGCACCCCCAAGTCAAACTCCCCACTCACGACACTTGGATTGGCCACTCGCCCTTATCACAACCGTGACTCATGCGCTATCGCGCATCCATCCTGGTGAGCTATGAAAGACTTGGCGCGAGGGAAAGGGAGTAGTGTGCCGCGCGGCCGCCTTGATGGAGACGCGGACGGTCCGACGCTCTTTGACAACCCGATTTCCTGGTCTCACTCGACGATGGCACTCCAGGCGCGCGTCCAACGGGCCGGAGCAGGGAGTTCCATTCAGCAGAGGGTGGATCGAACCATCTTCCATCTTCCATCAGTTGCATAACATAGCAACTGATACCACCTAAACCTAGGCCCTTCAAGAATATAGCTATAACTACCTTATTCCTCAAGAATTTGCGAACATTTTCCGCCTAATCCGCTGATTCTAAAGAAAACGCCTTTGAATTCTTGTTGTCATGGTTACGCACGGGAGACCGCGCTCAACCCCCTTTCTCGTCCGCCGGGGCACCTCTGGAACTGCGGCCTTCGAATCGCCGCTCGAAGTCCGTCCTTGCCAGAGCAGGCCCATCCGTCCCGATTGACAGCCTAACGCGAACCTGCTACCCTAGATACTGCCGTTATCTGCTTCTTTGGTTACCGGGGAACATCCAATCGCTATGGGAAATTTGCGCCGATACCTGCGTTTTTTGACTGCCGTCCAACTGCTGCCTGCTCTGGAGAGCGGGGAGGAGACCTTGGTCGGCGGGCAGGCCGTGCTGGAGGGCGTGATGATGCGCTCGCCGCATGCCTGGGGTATCTCGGTGCGCAAGCCCGACGGCACGATTTCGACGCACTCCGAGCCGCTGGAGCGGCTTTCGGAGAAGCATAAATGGATGGGCTGGCCGGTGGTCCGCGGCGTCATGACGCTCGGGCAGGCCATGGCGCTGGGCTTCCGCGCGCTGCGCTATTCGGCCGACGTACAGCTCGACCAGCTTCCGGCCGGCGAAGACGGCAAGAAAGCCGAGATGAGCGGCTGGGTGTTGGCCCTGAACGTCATCTTCTCGGTAGGATTCTTCATCGCGCTCTACAAGTTCGTTCCCCTGGTGGCAGCCACCAAGCTGAAAAACGTCTATCCCGTCTTCGGCAACCAGGTGCTGTTTAACGTGGTCGATGGCGTGATCCGCATCGGGATCTTCCTGCTATTCATCTGGGGAACGTCGCTGTGGCCGGACATCCGCCGGGTGTACATGTATCACGGGGCGGAGCACAAAACGGTGTTTGCCTTCGAGTCGCACGATCCGCTGACCCCGAAGCACGTGCAGGCGTACTCGACGTACCATCCGCGCTGCGGGACCAGCTTCCTGATGACCGTGATGCTGATCTCCATCGTGGTGTACATGCTGTTCCCGGCCCATGCGTTCTGGACGAAGTTCGGGCTGAGGGTGGCGCTGCTGCCGGTGATTGCCGGATTGTCGTACGAGATGATCCGCTTTGCCGCCAAGCACGGGAAGTCGCTGTTCGCGCTGCTGACCAAGCCGGGCATGTGGCTGCAGCGGATCACGACGCAGCCTCCGACGGACGACCAGGTGGAGTGCGCCATCAACGCGCTGAACGAGGCGATGGAGCTCGAGAAGGTTCGCGGCGGCGAACTGGTGATTGCCTAGCGGCGCCCGCCGCTAAAGAACTGCTTTCCCAACTCTGATTGTGCGGAACCAATCCCGAGTTCCGCTTCCGTGTTCCCGTAGAATGAAAAGTTGGCCGTGCTGCCGCCGGCCTAAAGGCCGGCTCTACCGAGTTCCGCTTCCATCTTCCGTAGAATGTACAGTTGGCCGCGCTGCTGCCAATGCGCAGTCGGCCCGAGTGAGCATCCATGTTTGAACGTCTAGAACAAATTGAAGCCAAGTATAACGAGCTGACGCAGGCGCTCCTGTCGCCGGATATCGTGTCTGACTCGGCTCGTTATCAGAAGACGGCCAGGGCGCACAGCGAGATCGCTCCCGTGGTGGAGAAATATCGCGAGTACAAGGACCTGACGCGCGGCATCAAGGAAAGCAAGGCGATGCTGGCGGAAGAGACCGATCCCGACATGCGCGCCTACGCGCAGGAAGAGCTCGATCGCTTGCAGGTGCGCGTGGGCACGGTCGAAGAAGAGCTGAAGGTGCTGCTGCTGCCCAAAGATCCGAATGACGAGAAGAACGTGATTCTGGAAATTCGCGCCGGCACCGGCGGCGACGAGGCTACGCTGTTCGCGGCGGAGATCTTCCGCATGTACACGCGCTATGCCGAAATGAATCGCTGGCGGGTGGAAGTGCTGTCGAGCTCGGATTCGGGGGTGGGCGGACTGAAGGAAGTGATCGCCATCATCGAAGGCCACGGCGTATATTCGCGGCTGAAGTACGAGAGCGGGGTGCATCGGGTGCAGCGTGTGCCGGAGACGGAGACGCAGGGGCGTGTGCATACCTCTGCCGTGACGGTGGCGGTGCTGCCGGAAGCGGAAGAGGTGGACGTGAAGATCGAGCCCAAAGACCTGCGCATCGACACGTTCTGTTCGTCGGGACCCGGTGGGCAGTCGGTGAACACGACGTACTCGGCGGTGCGCATTACCCACCTGCCGACCAACACGGTGGTGAGCTGTCAGGACGAGAAGTCGCAGATCAAGAATCGCGAAAAGGGCATGCGCGTGCTGCGTGCCCGCCTCTACGAAATGGAGCAGCAGAAACAGCAGGAGGCGCTGGCTAAAGCAACGCAAAGCGATGGTGGGCTCGGGCGATCGCAGCGAGAAGATCCGGACGTATAACTTCCCGCAGAATCGCGTGACCGACCACCGCATTGGTTTCACCGCGCACCAACTGCCCGAGTTCATGGATGGCAAGCTGCAACCCATGATCGATGCGCTGATCACGCATTTCCAGTCGGAAAAGCTGAAACAGGAATCGGTGACGATGGCGTAAGGCTTCGTTGCGCTGGCGATAGCCGTTAGAATCTCCCCGTGCAATTAAAGCAAGCGCTGGCGGCGGCGGTGGAGCGGCTGGAAGCCGCCGACATCGGCTCGCCACGCCTGAACGGCGAGACGCTGCTGATGTTCGTGCTGGGCGTGAACCGCGCCTATCTCTACGCTCATCCGGAGCGGGAGTTGAGTCCCGAAGAGCAGGCCCGCTATCACGAGGTGGTCGCCCAGCGCTCCACCGGCATGCCCGCGCAGTACATTACCGGGCACCAGGAATTCTGGGGGCTGGATTTCGTGGTATCGCCGGCGGTGCTGATCCCGCGTCCGGAGACGGAGCACCTGGTGGAGACGGTACTGGAAATCCTGCGTGAGACGCAGCCGACCGCCGGGCGCAAAACCAGGATCGTGGACGTCGGCACCGGCTCGGGATGCGTTGCCATCGCGCTGGCCCACGAATTGCCATTTGCTGAGGTGTACGCGGTGGACGTGTCCGCCGACGCTCTGGAGATCGCTAGCGCCAATGCGGTCCGGTTGCAAGCGGACAGCCGGGTGAAGTTCCAGCAACGGGATGTGCTGCGCGAAGCTCGCCAACACCTCTCTCCCAGTCATCCCGAGAGAAGAGAGACCGCCAGCGGGCGGAGGCAGTCGCGGGACCCCTATTCCAACGACAGAACTCCGCGACTTTGATTTCGTGGTCAGCAATCCACCGTATGTCGGGTACGGCGAAGCCGACAAGGTGCAGAAGTCGGTGAAAGAGTTCGAGCCGCGGGTCGCGGTATTTGCCGGGCAGCACGGGCTGGACGTCATCGGCCCGCTGGCCAAGCAGGCGCACCGGGCGCTGAAACCCGGCGGCTGGCTGGCGATAGAGATTGGCTACTCGATGCGCGACTCTGTGGTTGCGCTCCTCGATCCCACATTGTGGGATGACATTCGCGTGGTGCCGGACTTGCAGGGGATTCCGCGGGTAGTGGCGGGCAGGAAGAAATCCAGTTAAGTGCTATACTTGTATAGCAGCGCAGCGGAGGCAATATGCTGGCGATTCGGCTCCCGCAATCCATCGAAAAACGCCTCGATAAGCTGGCCAAGCGTACGGGGCGAACCAAGACCTTCTATGCACGCGAGGCGATCCTGAGGCACCTTGAAGACCTGGAGGACGCGCACGCTGCAGAGCGTGTCCTGGGTCGAGTACGAAGCGGCAAAGAAGCAACCCATTCGCTAGACGAGGTAGCGAAGCGCCTTGGCCTGGACGATTGAGCTTGCGGACACGGCGCTCCGGCAACTGGAAAAGCTGGACCGCCTAGCGGCGCAGCGCATCCTGAAGTTCCTCCACGGGCGCATCGCACCCTTGGAGAATCCCCGCAGCATTGGCGAGGCGCTGCATGGCGAACGTCTGGGCGAGTTCTGGAAATACCGCATTGGAGATTACCGGCTGATCACGCGTATCGAAGACGACCGGCTGGTGGTGCTGGTTCTCCGCGTCGGTCACCGCCGCGACGTGTATCGCTGAGAAGTCGGTTCGTGAGCTATTTCGTCCAGTCCTCCCACCTGAGACCTTTGACCCGCGAGAATTCGGAGACATTGGCGGTGATGAGGGTACAGCCATGGCGAAGGCATTGGGCTGCGATCAAAGTGTCGTAGGCGCCGATGCGTTTCCCAATGGATTCGAGGGCGACGCGACTTTCGCCGGCAGCCTGGGCGTCGTGTTCGTCGAAGACGACGACCTGCATCGGGGCCGCCAGAAAATTGGAGAGATGCCGGGTCTGTTCCGCGACCCGGGAGCTGTTGTACACGCCGTACCAAAGTTCGTGCAGCACAATCGAGGACAGCAGTATGGCATCGCCACGGCTGACAGCCTGCTCGAGGTTGGCGGCCACACTCTTTGGCTTCCCCCGAAGTACCGCGACGCAGGCGTTGGTGTCGAGCAGGTATTTCATTCGGGTTTCAATCAAAGATGCGGCGCTTGGGAGTGATGGGCTGCTTCCGCCCGCCCTTCATGAAGGTCTCTGAAGGCCGGCTGCGGTCAAGTTGCGACAGCCATCCGCGCACATCCCATTCAACCGGCTCAAGCAAAACCCCACCGTGAACGCGACGAACCCGTACCCGGTCGCCGGCAAAGCGGAACTCCTGCGGCAGCCGCACCGCCTGGCTGTTGCCGTTGCGAAACAATTTGGCAATCTTGCTCATGAGATAAGTATATACTCGGAATATATACTGTCAACCTGTCTCAGTGGCGGAAGTGCCGTACCCCGGTCAGCACCATCGCCAGGCCAAGCCGGTTGGCGGTGTCGATTACTTCCTGGTCGCGCACAGAGCCGCCGGGCTGGATGATGGCCGTTGCGCCGGCTTCGGCGATGACCTCGACTCCGTCGGGGAACGGGAAGAACGCGTCCGACGCGGCGACCGAGCCCTTGATGCCCAGCACCGATTTCATTGCGCCGATACGCGCCGAATCGACGCGGCTCATCTGGCCGGCGCCGACGCCCGTGGTCTGGCCGTTGCGCGCGTAGAGGATGGCATTCGACTTCACGTGCTTGCACACCTTCCACGCGAACAGCAGGTCGCGCATCTCCTGCTCGGTCGGCTTGCGCTGGCTGACCACTTTCAGATCGGCGTCGCTCAGCGGGCGCACGTCGTTGTCCTGCAACAGTATGCCGCCGGAGACATTCTTCAATACCCACTTCTGCTCCATGGGGACAACTTCGACCAGGCGCAAGTTCTTCTTGGCGGCGAAGATTTCGCGCGCGGCAGGATCGAAACCGGGTGCGGCAATCACTTCGAGAAAGAGCTTCGCCATCTCGCTGGCAGTGTCCGCGTCGATGGGACGGTTCACGCCGATAACCCCGCCGAACGCCGACACCGGATCGCACTCCAGTGCCCGTTTGTAGGACTCTGACAATGTAGGAGCGATGGCCGTGCCGCAGGGGTTGGTGTGCTTGATGATGGCGCACCACGGGCTCGTCGAACTCCTGCGCCAGGTCCCACGCGGCCTGCAGGTCGACGATGTTGTTGTAGCTGAGTTCCTTGCCCTGAAGCTGCTTGCCGTTGGCCACGCCCTTGCCCGAGCCGTCGCTGTACAGCGCGGCTTTCTGGTGCGGGTTCTCGCCGTAGCGCAGATCGAAAGCCTTGTGGAAGGAGAGCCGCAGCGTCTCGGGAAATCCTGCGCCCGCGGCGAGGTTGAACTTATCGCCTTCCTTCCCGGGGGCGGCGATGCGCTCCAGCGTCGACGCAATCGCCGAATCGTAGGCCGCCGTGGTAGCGAACGCCTTTTGTGCCAGGCGCCATTTCGTCTTCAGCGAGAGCGATCCGCCGCTCGACTCCATCTCCTCTGCGATCGCGTCGTAATCGCCGGGAGAGGTCACAATAGCGACGTCCTGAAAATTTTTTGCCGCCGAACGCACCATCGACGGGCCGCCAATGTCGATGTTCTCGATGATGTCGTGGAACTCGACGCCCGGCTTGGAGACGGTCTTCTCGAAGGCGTACAGATTGACCACGACCATGTCGATCGGCTGGATGCCGTGCTCGGCGACGGCGGCGCGATGCTGCGGGTTATCGCGGACGTGCAGGATGCCGCCATGCACCTTGGGATGCAAAGTCTTGACGCGACCGTCGAGCATTTCAGGAAAGCCGGTGAGGTCGGAAATGTCCTTCACGGCGATGCCGGAGTCGCGCAGTAATTTGGCGGTGCCGCCGGTGGAAATCAGTTCGACGCCCAGGGTTTGCAGGCGGCGCGCGAACTCCGCCAGCCCGGTCTTATCGGTGACGCTCAAGATGGCGCGTTGAATCTTGCTCATGATGCCTCTGCGTTTTGAAATGGATGAAGCCGCTACTGTGAGAATATCTGAAGCCTTCCTCCAGAGTAGGCGACGCGGGGAGAGACAGCAGCATGCTTGCGGCGCCACTCAGCGTCGAGGCGCTGGCGGCAGCCTTGGAGGGAAGTGCTTCTCTAGAAACGCGCCGGGGTAGCGGGCGGCGCTGGCCGCCATTTTCTTCACCATAGCGAGCACCAGTTTGCGATCGCTGTCGTTCAGGTTGGGGGAGTAGCGGCGAATCTGCGACAGAAAGCGAACCTCATCTTCACCCAGGTGGGGCGCCGACTTGCTGCCGTTATCGCTCGCGCCGTCGCTGAAGAACTGCGCCAGCGGGAGTTCCATCGCATTGGCAATCTTGGCCAGAGTATCCAGCGACGGAATGGTATGTCCGTTTTCGACTCGAGAAAGGTAACAGCGCAACAGGCCGGTACGCTTCTCGATATCGCCCTGGGACATTCCTTTTTGTAAGCGGTAATTCCGGATGGTTTCACCGATGTTCATATCGGGTTCACGTCCTTGAAGTGGCATACGGTGTTGACTGCATAGTAACCACAGTCGATTGCGGGTTGCAAGGGATTTCTTGCGCCATGCCGCCTAGTTCTTGACGAGAGGCTTTCCATTAACCAATCTGTAATAATTACTTATGAGTTACCAAAGTGGAGGGGTACCCCACCAATGGGCGGACCTGTAGAAAATCTCATCGGTCTCTATCCGATTCTAGGTGCAACTCCATGTAACTGAGCCCGTCAACCGCGGGCATCGATTCCGCCGTAACCTCGCGAAACCCGAAGCGGCGGTACAGTTCCACGGCGGCCCGCATGGTCGGAGGATGGGTGTCGAGGCGCAGGCGAGAATAGCCCAGGCGGCGGGCGACGACAATGATGTTCTCCACGAGAAGGACACCTATCTTGTCCCCGCGAAAGGTCGGGCGGACGTAGAGGCGCTTCATCTCGCAGGCGCCGGCAAGCGGGTGGGGGCGCAATCCCACGCAGCCAACCGGCTGTCCGGCAACCGTGGCCAGCAGTAGCGCGCCTTGCGGCGGTGCGTATTCGCCAGGAAGGTTGAGCCATTCGCGATTTGGAAAGCCGTACCGGGCCGGCAATTCGGACTGGTAAGCGCGCAGCAGCGGGCGAACCTGCTCGATCTGTTCCGGAGTTGTTACGGCAACGATCTCGGCCACCGGCGTCATCTCTGACCATTCAGTTCAGGACGGTTCAGTTCAGGACAGTTCACCCCATCAGGATGCCGCCGTTGACTTTGAGCACTTCGCCGGTGATGTAGCCGGCCTCTTCCGAGGCGAGGAACTTCACGGCGTGGGCCACATCGAGGTCGCTGCCGATACGGCCGAGTGGGATGTTCTTGAGCATCGTCTCTTTCAGTTCGTCGGGGAGAACCGAGGTCATGGCGGTGTCGATCCAGCCGGGAGCAACGGCGTTGACGGTGATGTTGCGGGAAGCAACTTCGCGCGCCGTGGCCATGGTGAGGCCGATCAGTCCGGCCTTGGAGGAAGCGTAGTTGGCCTGCCCAGCCTGGCCGATCTGGCCGAAGATGCTGGTGATGTTGATGATGCGTCCCCAGCGTTGCTTGAGCATGGAGCCGATCACCGCCTGGGTGAGCAGGAAGGGGCCGGTGAGGTTGGTGTTGAGGACGTCGTCCCAGTCGGCGCGCTTCATGCGCAAAATGAGTTGATCGCGGGTGACGCCCGCGTTGTTGACCAGGATGTCGATCTTGCCGAAGTGGGCGATGACGGCTTTCACCCCGGCCTTGATCTCGTCTTCGTGGCCGACGTCCATCTTGAAGGCTGCAGCCTGGCCACCCTTGCCATTGATCTCGCCGGCAAGTTGTTCGAGCTTTTCCTGGTTGCGGGCGCAGAGCGCAACCGTTGCTCCCGCCTCGGCCAGCACCAGCGCACAGGCGCGGCCAATGCCCTGCGAGGCTCCGGTAACCAGCGCAACCCGGCCTTCCACTCCTGCCATGTCGATCTCCTTCGTACGACGTAATGCAGGATTATAAACAGGCGTTGGGAATGGGCCGCGGAAGCGCGGAGGATGTCATCGCGAAAGGGGCGGTATGCGGAAGGCGGCAGGATTCTCCGGCTCAAGGGGGCACGACCGTACGCGCTTGGAGCGTGCGCCTCGGAACGCGCTTCTTCCAGTGCAAAACAAAAACCGCGGGCCCGAAGGTCCGCGGCTGTTGGATTGCTGAATTGGCCAAAGGCTAGGCTTTCTGGGGCTGGCCTTTCAGCACCTCGATCGCTTTGTTGAGTTGATCGTCGGGCTGGGCCTGCTTCTGCTTCTCCTGCTGCTGCTCCTCCTGGGCATTCTCGTCTTCGTCGGGCACCAGGAAGTCATCGGTGCTGTCGGCGACCAGGATATTGGGCGTGATGGCGGTGTCCTGCAGCGCCTTGCCGGAGGGCGAATAGTACTTCGCCACCGAGAGCATGAGGGCGGAGCCGTCGGGCATCTCGATGACCTTCTGGATGGAACCGGAGCCGAAGGTCTTATCGCCGACGACATCGGCGCGCGCATTCTCCATCAGCGCCGAAGCCACGATTTCGGCCGGGCCGGCGGTGCCGCGATTCACCAGCACCACGATGGGCAGGTTGGTCACCACGGCCTTCTGCGGATCGGCGGTAAAGATCTGCTTGGGATATTTCTGCCCCTGCAGGTAGGTGATGGTGCCGTGGTTCAAGAAGAGGTTGGCGGTGGCGATGCCCTCTTCTTCGTCGCCATCGCCGGAGTTACGCAAGTCGAGGATGATCTTCTTAGCTCCGGCCTTCTCCAGAGCTTTGACTTTGGCCGCCACGTCCTGGGCGCGGCCTTTGGGGAAGTCGTCGATCTTGATGTAGCCGATGTTGTCTTCCATCATCTTGTCGGAGACGGGTGGGTCGGTCACCATGGCGCGAGTGATGGCGGTCTTCACCGGCTCCGCTTTGCGTGGGCGCACCACAGAAACGTTAATGACGGAACCGGGCTGCCCCGCCAGCAAGCCGTCGATCTCTGCCAGTGACATGTCGCGGGTAGAACGGCCTTCGATGGCCTCGATGATGTCGCCTGCGTCGACTCCTGCCTTTTCGGCCGGTCCGCCAGGGATCACCGAGATGACAGCGGCGTAACCGTAGCGCTTGGAAATCGCTGCGCCGATGGTCGCCTTACCCTCGTTCTTGCGCTGTTTGTAGTCCTTGTACTCCTGCGGATCAAGATAGCTGGAGTTGGCGTCCAGCGACTCCAGCAGCCCATGCAGTGCACCGTTGGTCACCTTGGTAATGTTGGGATCCTCGACGTACTCCGTGCGGATGCGCGAGAGCACCTCGCTATACACCCCGAGCTGGTGGTAGGAATCATCGTTGCTGGTGGCAGCCTTAACGCCTAACCCGCCGGCCACGACAAACGAGGCGAGCAGAAAGGAGAGACCGAGTACGACGAGCTTGGTGGTCTTTGACATGTGTAATACGCAAAATCGCGGCTGGAAATTCTTCAGGGGCAGGTTACCGCCCGGAGAAGTGCGCCTTTGATTATACCCGTTCCATACCTTAAGTTCGATGCCGGGCGGCGGGACTGGTTGCGCGAAATCGGTCCAGGCTTACCCAACTTCCCATACCGGCAATGTTCTTTGGACGACTTACCCTGGGTTCCGTCACCCCCCAGAGGTGTGACCGTTCGCACACCCACGGGCGCGGGGTGCCTGATAAACTCCATGGTTTGCCGCCCCGAAAGTGCCGATTTGGGGCGGCCTTAAGAGGAATCCGTCATCATGGCCCGATCGCTCGAAAAGTCCCGCGCTCTGCAAAAGCGCGCTGAAAAACTCATCCCCGGGGGCGTGAACTCGCCCGTGCGAGCTTTTCGTTCGGTGGGCGGCGACCCGCCGTTCCTGGTGCGCGGCGAGGGAGCTTACGTGTGGGACGCCGACGGCAACCGCTACATCGACTACGTCGGCTCGTGGGGACCGCTGATCCTGGGGCACTCCGAACCCAACGTGATCGAGGCGATCCTGCAGGCGGCGAAACACGGAACCAGCTTCGGCGCGTCGACTCCGACCGAAGCTGACCTGGCGGAGCTGGTGACGGAGGCGTTTCCCGCCGTCGAGAAAGTTCGCTTCGTCAGCTCAGGGACGGAAGCGACCATGTCGGCGATCCGGCTGGCGCGGGCCTACACCGGGCGCAAATTCATCGTGAAGTTCGAAGGCTGCTACCACGGCCACAGTGATGCACTGCTGGTAAAAGCCGGATCGGGCGTGGCCACGTTAGGCATTCCGGGCTCAGCCGGGGTGCCGGAAGAGTTTGTCGAGTTCACCCTGGCACTGCCCTACAACAACCTCAATGCGGTCGATGAGGCCTTCGCCAAATTCAAGGACAAGATTGCCTGCGTCATTGTGGAACCGGTGGTGGGCAATATGGGCTGCGTGCCGCCGAATCCCGGCTACCTGGACGGCCTGCGCGCCATTACTCAGCGCGAGGGCGGCGGTGCTCATTCTCGACGAGGTGATGACCGGATTCCGGCTGGCGTTTGGCGGAGCCGCAGAGCTGTACAACATCTCGGCCGACCTGGTGACCATGGGCAAAATCATCGGCGGCGGATTGCCGGTGGGCGCGTACGGCGGGGCGGCAAAGATCATGGACATGGTCGCGCCGCTGGGCCCGGTCTACCAGGCGGGAACCCTGAGCGGCAATCCGCTGGCCATGGCGGCCGGCATCACGACGCTGTGCCAGCTCAAAGCCAACCGGCAGACGTTCTATAACCAGTTAGACGAAAACGCGGGACTAGCTCGTGGCCGGAGTGCTGACGGCCGCAAAAGAAGCGGGCGTCGCGATGACGGCAAACCGCGTCGGGTCAATGTTCACTTTCTTCTTCACCGACAAGCAGGTCACAGATTGGGACAGCGCCGCCACCAGCGACACCAAGAAATTTGGCTCGTTCCACAACGCCATGCTCAACGCCGGAGTATGGCTGCCACCCTCGCAGTTCGAAGCGGCATTTCTCAGCGTGGCCCACACGCCGCAGGATGTCGAGCAGACAATCGCTGCGGCGCGGGAGGCACTGCGGCAGGTCTAGCAATTAGCCTTTCGTTATTCGCTCCTGGCTTTTCGCTCGCTCCCGGACCGCGACGCGCAGGGCGAAATGGCGAGTTGCTGCGGGATGTGGAAGGTGCAATTCAGTTGATGCCACCGCTGCACGGCTGCGTCACCGCGCACATCGCAATAATCTGTACGTACGACGATTGGCTGTCCGGCGAGGGGCGAAAAGCGAACGGCCAAAAGCGAATAGCAAAGACCTAATTGTTAGCGGCTGGCGGCTCGTTGCTTCCTCATCATCTCGGGAATCGTGACAAACTGACTCCCCTCGCTGAGGTAGTGGCTGAGAATCTGGTCAGTGGCGGCGACACTGTGGCTGCGGTCGGCGCCCATGGCTTTGTGTCCGCCGTCGTGCATCAGGATCACGTCACCTCCGCGCATTTGGCGCTCGATGTGCGCCACCACCTTCTCGGCCGTGGTCGACTTCCAGTCGTAAGCGGTTACGTTCCACATGATCGGTTCGAGCCCGGCGGCGCGAATAATGCGCAGGGTTCCCGGACGGCGCGCGCCGAAGGGTGGGCGAAACAAGCGCGGATCGACTCCAGTCGCGTCGAACACGGCACGGCGTGTCTGCTCGATCTGCCGCCTCACTTCAGCGCTGTCGGCAAAGATGAGGTTGGGATGATCCCAGGTGTGCAGCCCGATTACATGTCCGGCAGTGACGATGGCGCGAGCGATGTCGGGGCGCTGGGCGACGAAACGTCCGATAACAAAGAATGTCGCCTTGACGGAATGCCGGTCGAGTACTTCGAGCAGACGCGGCGTCCAGGGATCGTTGGGGCCGTCGTCGTAGGTGAGGGCCACGAATGGCGATCCGCGCTCGAGCCCGATGAAGGTGCGACCGTAGACCTGCGAAGTCGGCCACATGGAGTGAAACCCGGCCCAGGTTGCCAGTCCGGCGACCGCCACTGCGCTGAGGGCTTCGGCGCGCATCTTAGGGAGATTCTAGCAATTAGCTCTTCATAGCTTCCGCACAAACTGCAGACTCGCCCGCATCTTCCGAAACTATGGCCGTTGCCGGGGGTTCAAACGGCTAAGTTTTCGTGGCCAATTACACTTACTGAGGGCGAGTAGAGGTAATGTCGCCTTCCGCGCTGTCATGCACTCTCGGCCACGGCGAGCGAACTGACTGCGACAAAATGAAAAGGGGCCCAAACCAGCCGACTCATGCGAATCGCAAGCGTAGCCAGCGCATTTCCCAAGCATTACTACACGCAGGAACAAATCGCGGCAGCGTTGAAGCGGCACTGGGAGAGCCGCATTGCAGAATCCCAGGGTGCTCGATCGTCTGCTAGGCCGCGTTGCGGTGGACGGACGTCATCTCGCCCTGCCCATTGAACAGTACGACGATCTGACAACCTGGGGAAAGTCGAATGACGCATGGATCGAGGTGGCCGAGGACCTGGCGGAGCAATCGATCTGCCGCGCTCTGACCCGCGCGGGACTATGCGAAGCTGACCTCGATGCGATCTTTTTTGTCTCGGTCACAGGTATTTGCAGCCCGTCGATTGATGCCCGACTGATCAATCGCATGAACCTGCGCACCGACATCAAGCGCAACCCGATCTTCGGATTGGGCTGCGTCGCCGGCGCTGCCGGTATTGCGCGTGCGGCCGATTACGTACGCGCCTACCCGGAGCACCATGCCGTTCTTGTGTCGGTGGAACTTTGTTCCCTGACGTGGCAGCGCGGAGATTTGTCGGTTGCCAACCTTATTTCATCCGGATTGTTTGGCGACGGCTCGGCCGCGGTGATCGTCAGCGGAGAAGACCGCGCGACCCATGGGCCGGAGATCGTCGGCGCCCAGTCCTCGTTCTATCGCGGAACCGAAGATGTGATGGGATGGGACATTTCGGAAGAGGGCTTCCGCATTGTGCTCTCGGCTGAAGTTCCGGAGATGGTGCGCAAGCACCTCGCCCACGATCTTGATGTTTTCCTCTTCGACCATGACCTGAGTCGCGACGACATCTCCACCTGGATCATGCACACCGGCGGCCCAAGAGTCTTGGAGGCAACCGCCGAATCGCTCAACTTGCCGGACGGAGCTCTGCAAGTCTCATGGGACTGCCTGCACAAAGTGGGCAATCTTTCTTCGGCTTCGGTGCTGCTGGTACTGGAAGAATTCATGAACCGGCGCCGTCCTGCTGCCGGCAGTTACAGTATTCTTGCCGCGATGGGTCCGGGATTCTGCTCGGAGCTCGTCCTGCTGCGCTGGTAACATGAGTAAGCTTCGAGGTACGGAAGTCCTGATTGCTGGCGGAGGTCCTGCCGGACTGGCTGCTGCCATCGCTGCCCGGCAAGCGGGCTTGGAAGTCGCAGTCGTCGACTGTGCACAGCCTCCGATCGATAAGGCCTGCGGCGAAGGCATCATGCCGGATGGCCTGACCGCTCTGGCAAAACTCGGGGTCGAGGTTGATGCCCACGCCGCTGCGCCCTTTCGCGGCATTCGGTTCCTCAACGGCGTGCGGGACGTCGAGGCAAGTTTCCCCAGCGGCATCGGTTACGGAATTCGCCGCACCCTATTGCATCAGTGGCTGGTGGATCGCGCGGCGCAATGTGGCGTCGCACTGCATTGGGGCCGCCGCATCACCGGTTTGTCGCCACGCGGGCTGGTGGTCGAAGGAGACGTTGTCCCCTCGCGCTGGCTGATCGGTGCTGACGGGCAAAACTCGAAGCTGCGCAAGCTCTCCGGACTCGATCCGGCACGTGCGCCCCGCTATCGCTTTGGCTTTCGCCGGCATTACCGTGTCGCGCGCTGGTCGGACTTCGTCGAAGTGCATTGGAGCGATCTCGGCCAGATGTATGTGACGCCGGTGGCGGAAGATCAAGTCTGTGTTGCCCTGATTACCAGCCGGAACGGATTGCGATTCGATGCAGCCCTGCCCGGCTTTCCTCAGCTTGCAGAAAAACTAAGCCATGCCCCGAAGCTGGGCAGCACGCTCGGCGCCACCACCGCGTCGCGCCGGCTCAGAAATGTGCAGAATGGAAGCATCGCGCTCATAGGTGAAGCAGCGGGTTCGGTCGACGCCATTACCGGAGAGGGATTGTCGATTGCCTTTCAGCAGGCGCTCGCGCTGGCCGACGCGATGCGCACGGGTGACCTCACGGCGTATGACAGAGCACATGCTCGAGTGACTCGCATGCCGCGGAAGATGGCGGCGCTGATGCTGCTGATGGACAATCGGGGCTGGCTGCGCGATCGGGCCTTTCGCGCTCTCACCGGCGAGCCCGGCTTCTTCGGCCGCATGCTGGCCATGCATACCGGCACGCTTTCACCCATGCAATTCGGGCTTGGCCCAGGTTTGTCGTTTGGATGGCGATTGCTGACGTCATGAGCTGCGCGAAACTTTACCGGGACCGGCGCATGAAATCAGGCAGTCCGCACAATCGGCGTCTCACTCCCCTGGCCTCGGTCGCGCTCATTCTTCTGTGCGGTCTCGCTGCGCACGCGCAGACGCAGATTACGCTGGACCCGGCACAGACCACGATCTTATGGACATTAGGCGATGTGCTGCACACCGTCCAGGGGACGTTCAAGCTGAAGAGCGGCAGCATCGTGTTCGATCCCAAGACGGGCGACGCCAGTGGGCAGATCGTGATCGACGCGAAAAGCGGCGAGAGCGGCAATCGTATGCGCGACGGCAAAATGCAGAAGGAAGTGCTGGAGAGTGCGCGCTATCCAGACATCGTATTTCTGCCCAAGCACGTGAGTGGCAATCTGCCCGCGCAAGGCATCTCAACGCTGCAGGTTCAAGGCATCTTTCGGATTCACGGCGGCGACCACGATATGACGCTCTCGCTACCGGTCCAAGCCGAAGGGTCGCGAGCCACCGCCACCACGAAGTTCGAGCTGCCCTACGAAGCCTGGGGGATGAAGAATCCCAGCACGCTTTTCCTGAAGGTGGAGAACAAAGTCGAGATCAGTGTGTCGACGGTTGCGACGGTGACGACCGCCGCGGCGGCGGCGAACCAGCAATAGGGTCGACCACAGACCGTCTGCGGCCCAATCAGACATTCATCGCGCGACGCGCCAGGGCCAGAGACTCCGTCCAGAATCCCGCTGACCGGTGCATGTCATCGACCACCCCGGTTAACCCCGTCACGAACTGCTCAATGTGCTTCTCTTCCGCAACCAGCGGAGGCGCCGACTTCAGCACCAGGAAGTTGTTGCCGCAAACCTGGGTCAGGATCTTCTCCTGGCGGAACATTCGCATCACCAGCATCTGGCCGAACATGCCGGGATGGACCGCGCGAAACGCTTCGTAGGAGAGCCGCAGCATCGCTTTTGACGGGGCGCGAAATTCAATCCCGCTGAGCAGGCCGAGGCCGGGCGCGGCCTTGAACATCTCGTAGGCTTCGAGACTCTCCGTGAGGCGACTGCGAAGCAGGTCGCCCAGATAGATGGCACGGCTGCCGAGATCCTCACCTTCCAGAACGTCGAGCGTGGCCAGGCCCGCACGCATTGCCAGCCCGTTTTCGCTGTAGGTCGAGGTGTGCACGATCGCCCGCCGCAGGGACCTGTAAACGGCGTCACTGATCTCATCGGTCATGAGTACCGCCGCGACCGGGACGAGGCCTCCGCTGAGGGCTTTGGCGAGGACAACCATGTCCGGTTGAACGCCGAAGCTGTGCGCAGCCAGAAATTTGCCGGTGCGAAACATCCCGGTCTGCACTTCGTCCAGCACAAACATGGTGCCGTACTTGCGGCACAGCGCCTGCACCTCGCGTAGATATTCCGGCGGAGGCACCTTGATTCCACCCTCGGATTGGACTGGCTCAAGAAAGAAGGCGGCAAACTTCCGGGTGCGCAGCTTTTCCTCGACGCGGGCGATGTCTCCGAAAGGAATTGCCTCGGTGTCAGGCAGCAGTGTGCCGAAGCCTTCGCGCCAGAAGGCATTGTCCATCAGGGAGAGAGCGCCGCAGGTCAGCCCGTGAAAGGCGCCCTCGCAATAGAGAAGCGCATTGCGTTTGGTTGCCGCGCGGGAAAACTTGATCGCCGCCTCGACCCCCTCGCTGCCCGAACTGGCGAAGAACACTTTCTTGAGGTTGCCGCCCGCCAGTTTGCACAGGCGCTGGCCCAGTTCTCCCGCCAATTCGGGAACGTGACTCTGTAACATCGCCGGACCGCTGCGATCCAGCTCTTCCTTCAGGGCCGCGACGATCCGCGGGTGATTGTGCCCCGTGTTGTGGACGCAGTAGCCGGAAAGGAAGTCGAGATAGCGGTCGCCATCCTCACTGAAGAGTTCGACGCCGGCACAGCGCTGGTAGTGAACATCCATGTCGAGCAATTGCAGCAGGCGCACCCATTGGGGATTCACGAATTCGGCGTAGCTGGAACGGCTCGAAACGGCGACGTGGGACACCAAGTTTCTCCTGAGGTTTGGTCAGTAGAAGTGAAAACCCGCAACCGGCGGAAAAGACGCGAGGAATACCAACCGCCAGCAACCAGCAACGGGCCACCAGCCTTAAATCCTCATGCTATCCGATGCAGTATGCACGCTACCGACTGCTCAGTTCTGCGACTATGCCGCACCTCTGCGCGGTTCGATGATAGTCGCCTGTGATCTGCCTCCCTTCATCTGGCCGGTAGCTGGTGGCTGGTAGCTGGAAGCCCAACCTCTCGGCTAAACCGGTTTTCCTGCCCTGTGCAAAGTTGCCGCCGACGGCAATTGCCACGAGCGCCCTGGCGGGATATTCTGCGAAGCATCAGTCCATGGCGAACCTGTTCGAACCACCCCGGTATATCGCGGTCGAAGGCCCCATTCGCGTCGGCAAGAGCACCCTGTGCCAGGTCATTGCGGAAACGCTGCACGCACAGCGGCTCAGCGAGCCCGATCGCAACCCGTTTCTGAAGCCGTTCTACAACGGCGAGGCGGGAGCGGCCTTCCAGGCGCAGTTTGCGTTCCTGATCGCGCGCTATGAACAGCTCGCCAGCCTCGACATGAAGGCGAACCGCAACAAAACCTACGTCGCCGATTACATCTTCGAAAAAGACAAGCTGTTCGCTTGCCTGAACCTGAGCGATACCGAGCTTGAGGTCTACAACCGCTACTACGACCTGTTCCGGCAGAACGTGCCCACGCCCGACCTGGTTATCTACCTGCAAGCCACGCCCGAGGTCCTGAAGAAGCGGCTGAAGAAAAAGAACGCTCCGGGCGAGAAGGCGATCAGCGATGACTATCTGGAAGAGGTGATCAAGGCGTACGAGCACTTTTTCTTTCACTACACTTCGTCGGACCTGCTGATTGTGAATACCTCGGAGATCGACTTCGTGGAACGCAGCGAAGACCTGCAGGCGCTACTGCGTCGCGTCAGTGAGCCCATCCGCGGCACCCAGTACTTCCTGCCCCTGGGCGCGGAAGAGGATGCGGCGAAGGCGTAGAAGAAGCTGTCAGTTATCAGCTGTCAGCCGTCAGCTACCAGCCGCCAGCGATAAGAGCTACGAAGTAACGGCATCCTGGGATTTCACAGTCCGCTCGAAACGTGATTCGAAACATTTTCACCTTTGAGTAACATTGTGAAGCTATCTCCATCTCCGGCACGTAACTCTGCAAATTGAAAGGCGATGTTCCGGCTGAGCTGGCGGCTGGCGGCTGACCGTTGACGACTGGCAGCGCGCCTATGAGGCACTAATTGTGCTCATTGCGAGCCGAATTTGCGTTATGCTCGATGGATCAATCGATCAGCGGGGGTGCCCCATGGGTGTTCTCTTTCAGTCCTTCTACTGGAACTGTCCGGCCGTGGAAAACCAGGACGGCACATGGTGGACCTATGTCGCGTCGAAGATGCCTGAGTTGCAGCAGGCGGGTTTTACCGCGCTGTGGCTGCCTCCGGCGGCGAAGGCGGCCAACCTCGGCGGGCCGTCGATGGGCTACGATCCTTACGACTACTACGACATGGGCGACTTCAACCAGAAGGGCCGCCTCAAGACGTGGTTCGGCAACCAGGCTGAGCTGAGGGCCCTGATCGATGCGGCGCATGCGGCCAACATGCAGGTCTATGCCGACCTGGTGCTCGATCACAACAGCGGCGGCGATGCGCAGGAAGTGAATCAGATCGACAAGCAGACGCGCTGGACGAAGTTCACGCCGGCCAGCGGCAAGTTCGCGCGCGACTGGAAGTGCTTCCATCCTTCGCCCTATGAAACCTTCGACGAAATGACGTTCGGCGAAATGCCCGATCTTTGCCATCGAAATCCCTACGTCTTCGGCGAAGTCATCGCGCTGGCGCTCTGGATGGTGGAGGACCTCGACTTTGACGGCTTCCGCTTCGACTTCGTGAAGGGCTACGCGCCGTGGATGGTGAAGGCGCTCGCCGAGTTGCGCTACCTCAACAAAGACGCGCAGGGTTTCTATCCCTTCTGCGTTGGCGAATGCTGGGACGGCGAACGCACCATCGACGACTGGCTCAACAACGTGAACGCCTTCATCGACAACCCGATCCACGCCTTCGATTTTCCGCTGCACTACCGGCTGAAGGACCTGTGCGATACCTATGGATTCAGCCTGCGCACCCTGGCTACTCCGGGAACGTTGGTCCAGGACAACCCGGCGCAGGCGGTGACCTTCGTCGATAACCACGACACTATTCGCGATTCCGGCAATGCCATCCTCAATGACAAGCTGCTGGCCTACAGCTTTATCCTCACCCACGAAGGCTACCCCAGCGTCTTCTGGATGGACTGGTACAACCTTGGCCTGGCCAAGACCGGAACCGCCAACGGGATCGCCAAGCTGGTGGAGGTGCACGAGAAATACGCCGGCGGGACAACCAGCGTGCTCTACGCCGACGACAACCTGTACATCATGCAGCGCTTGGGTTCGGGCGCGCAGAGCGGCCTGGTCTACGTGCTCAACAATCGCGGCGATGGCTGGGATGGAGCGTCAGTGCAGACCCAGTGGCCGAATCGCAACTTCCAGGCGGTCGCCTGGGGTGGACACGACAATACTCAGCCCGAGGGTAAGCAGAGCGATGCGGAAGGTAATGCCGACTTCTGGGCCGCCCCGCGAGGCTGGGCAGTGTATGTGCCGGTGTAGTGGATAGTGAATTGTGGATAGTGGATAGAACCGGAACCCATATTTCTATCCACTATCCACTAAGGAATCTCTGATTAAACCCAATCTTTTGAAGGGGACGGCCTTCAGGCCGTCCGTAAAGGCCGCAAAATGAACGCGGCTTTAGCCGCGGAGGGACCGTCCATTGACTTAATCAGACCTTCCCTAACAACGATCCACTGATTCACTGACTCGGCGGGACGTACTCCTTGGGCTTTTCGGCGCCCTCGCCGAAGAAATACGCTTCCATCTGCTGCACGATGAACTCCTGGTGTTCCTTCTTCCAGGGCTGCAGACGATACTCGTTGAGCAGCATCTTCATGTGCTCTTGCCACTGCTCCCAGGCCAGCTTGGAAATGTTGTTGTAGACGCGCTGTCCAAGTTCGCCATCGAAGGGGGGCTCGTCGAGACCCTCCATTTCACGACCGAACTTCACGCATTTCACCATGTGTGCCATTCCGAACTCCTTCGCGCAGCGGCGGAGTAGAGTTGCCCTCTTCCGCCGGCCATGATTGCCAACCCATGATTCTACTGGGGCGCGTGCCGCAGAACCAAAATAGCGCCAGCAAAATGTTCACATT
>CAWCTB010000019.1:0-14591 GCA_963798275.1 uncultured Acidobacteriaceae bacterium | reverse complement strand
GCGACACTGTGGCTGCGGTCGGCGCCCATCGCTTTGTGTCCGCCGTCGTGCATCAGGATCACGTCACCTCCGCGCATCTGCCGCTCGATGTGCGCCACCACCTTCTCGGCCGTGGTCGACTTCCAGTCGTAAGCGGTCACGTTCCACATGATGGGCTCGAGTCCGGCGGCGCGAATAATGCGCAAGGTTCCCGGACGGCGCGCGCCGAAGGGTGGACGGAAGAGATTTGTTTCCATGCCAGTCGCGTCGAACACGGCACGGCGTGTCTGCTCGATCTGCCGCCTCACTTCAGCGCTGCCGGCGAAGATGAGGTTAGGATGATCCCAGGTGTGCAGCCCGATGGCATGTCCGGCAGTGACGATGGCGCGAGCGATGTCGGGGCGCTGGGCGACGAAACGTCCGATAACAAAGAATGTCGCCTTGACGGAATGCCGGTCGAGCACTTCGAGCAGACGCGGCGTCCAGGGATCGTTGGGGCCATCGTCGTAGGTGAGGGCGACGAAGGGCGAGCCGCGCTCGAGCCCGATGAAGGTGCGGCCGTAGACCTGCGAAGTCGGCCACATGGAGTGAAACCCGGCCCAGGTTGCCAGTCCGGCGACCGCGGCTCCGCTGAGGGCTTCGGCGAGCATCTGGGGAGATTCTAGCAATCAGCTCTTCCATACCTGCCGCACAACCTGCAGACTCGCCCCATGTTCCGAAACTATCGCCGTCGCCGGGGGTTCAAACGGCTAAGTTTTCGTGGCCAATTACACTTACTGAGGGCGAGTAGAGGTAATGTCGCCTTCCGCGCTGTCATGCACTCTCGGCCACGGCGAGCGAACTGACTGCGACAAAATGAAAAGGGGCCCAAACCAGCCGACTCATGCGAATCGCAAGCGTAGCCAGCGCATTTCCCCGCAACTACTACACGCAGGAACAAATTGCCGCGGCATTGAAGCGGCACTGGAAGAGCCGCATTGAAAATCCCAGGGTGCTCGACCGCCTGCTAAGCCGCGTTGCGGTGAACGGACGTCATCTTGCCCTGCCCATTGAACAGTACGACGATCTGACAACCTGGGGAAAGTCGAATGACGCATGGATCGAGGTGGCCGAGGACCTGGCGGAGCAATCGATCTGCCGCGCTCTGACCCGCGCGGGGCTATGCGAGGCTGACCTCGATGCGATCTTTTTTGTCTCGGTCACAGGTATTTGCAGCCCGTCGATTGATGCCCGACTGATCAATCGCATGAACCTGCGCACCGACATCAAGCGCAACCCGATCTTCGGATTGGGCTGCGTCGCCGGCGCTGCCGGTATTGCGCGTGCGGCCGATTACGTACGCGCCTACCCGGAGCACCATGCCGTTCTTGTGTCGGTGGAACTTTGTTCCCTGACGTGGCAGCGCGGAGATTTGTCGGTTGCCAACCTTATTTCATCCGGATTGTTTGGCGACGGCTCGGCCGCGGTGATCGTCAGCGGAGAAGACCGCGCGACCCATGGGCCGGAGATCGTCGGCGCCCGGTCCTCGTTCTATCGCGGAACCGAAGATGTGATGGGATGGGACATTTCGGAAGAGGGCTTCCGCATTGTGCTCTCGGCTGAAGTTCCGGAGATGGTGCGCAAGCACCTCGCCCACGATCTTGATGTTTTCCTCTTCGACCATGACCTGAGTCGCGACGACATCTCCACCTGGATCATGCACACCGGCGGCCCAAGAGTCTTGGAGGCAACCGCCGAATCGCTCAACTTGCCGGACGGAGCTCTGCAAGTCTCATGGGACTGCCTGCGCAAAGTGGGCAATCTTTCATCGGCTTCCGTGCTGCTGGTGTTGGAAGAGTTCATGAACCGGCGCCGCCCTGCTGCCGGCAGTTACAGTATTCTTGCCGCGATGGGTCCGGGATTCTGCTCGGAGCTCGTCCTGCTGCGCTGGTGACATGAGTAAGCTTCGAGGTACGGAAGTCCTGATTGCTGGCGGAGGTCCTGCCGGACTGGCCGCTGCCATCGCTGCCCGGCGAGCAGGCTTGGAAGTCGCAGTCGTCGACTGTGCACAGCCTCCGATCGATAAAGCCTGTGGCGAAGGCATCATGCCGGATGGCCTGAGCGCTCTGGCAAAACTCGGGGTCGAGGTTGATGCCCACGCCGCTGCGCCCTTTCGCGGCATATGCTTCCTCAACGGAGCGCAGGAAATCGAGGCTAGTTTCGCTTGCGGCTTCGGTTATGGGATTCGCCGCACCCTATTGCATCAGTGGCTGGTGGATCGCGCGGCGCAATGTGGCGTCGCCCTGCACTGGGGCCGCCGCGTCACTGGTTTGTCGCCCCGCGGGCTGGTGGTCGAAGGAGACGTCGTCTCCTCACGCTGGCTGATCGGTGCTGACGGGCAAAACTCGAAGCTGCGCCAGCTCTCCGGACTCGATCCGGCACGTGCGCCCCGCTATCGCTTTGGCTTTCGCCGGCATTATCGCGTCGCGCGATGGTCGGACTTCGTCGAAGTGCATTGGAGCGATCTCGGCCAGATGTATGTGACGCCGGTGGCCAAAGACCAGGTGTGCGTTGCCCTGATCACCAGCCGGAACGGATTGCGATTCGATGCAGCCCTGCCCAGCTTTCCCCGGCTCGCAAAGAAAATAAAGAATGCCTGCTTGCTGGGCGGCACGCTCGGCGCCACCACCGCGTCGCTCCGGCTTAGAAATGTGCAGAATGGAAGCATCGCGCTCATCGGCGAAGCGGCGGGCTCGGTCGACGCCATTACTGGGGAGGGATTGTCGATTGCGTTTCAGCAGGCGCTTGCGCTGGCCGACGCGATGCGCGCCGGTGACCTCATGGCGTATGACCGAGCACATGCTCGAGTGACTCGCATGCCGCGGAAGATGGCGGCGCTGATGCTGCTGATGGACAATCGGGGCTGGCTGCGCGATCGGGCCTTTCGCGCTCTCGCCGGCGAACCCGGCTCTTTCGGCCGCATGCTGGCCATGCATACGGGCACGCTTTCACCCATGCAATTCGGGCTTGGCCCAGGTTTGTCGTTTGGATGGCGATTGCTGACGTCATGAGCTGTGCGAAACTTTACCGGGACCGGCGCATGAAATCGGGCAGTCCGCACAATCGGCGTCTCACTCCCCTGGCATCGGTCGCGCTCATTCTTCTGTGCGGTCTCGCTGCGCACGCGCAGCAGACGCAGATTACGCTGGATCCGGCGAAGACTAAGATCTCATGGACATTGGGTGATGTGCTTCACACCGTACAGGGGACGTTCAAGCTGAAGAGCGGCAGCATCGTATTCAATCCTAAGACGGGCGACGCCAGTGGGCAGATCGTGATCGATGCGAAAAGCGGCGAGAGCGGCAATCGTATGCGTGACGGCAAAATGCAGAAGGAAGTGCTGGAGAGTGCGCGCTATCCAGACATCGTATTTCTGCCCAAGCACGTAAGCGGCAACCTGCCCCCACAAGGCAGCTCGACGCTGCAGGTTCAAGGCATCTTTCGGATTCACGGCGGCGACCACGATATGACGCTCGCGCTACCGGTCCAAGCCGAGGGGTCGCGAGCCACAGCCACCACGAAGTTCGACGTGCCCTATGAAGCCTGGGGGATGAAGAATCCCAGCACGCTTTTCCTGAAGGTGGAGAACAAAGTCGAGATCAGTGTGTCGACGGTTGCGACGGTGACGACCGCCGCGGCGGCGGCGAACCAGCAATAGGGTCGACCACAGACCGTCTGCGGCCCAATCAGACATTCATCGCGCGACGCGCCAGGGCCAGAGACTCCGTCCAGAATCCCGCTGACCGATGCATATCATCGACCACCCCGGTTAACCCCGTCACAAACTGCTCAATATGCTTCTCTTCGGCGACCAGCGGAGGCGCCGACTTCAGCACCAGGAAGTTGTTGCCGCAAACCTGGGTCAGGATCTTCTCCTGGCGGAACATTCGCATCACCAGCATCTGGCCGAACATGCCGGGATGGACCGCGCGAAACGCTTCGTAGGAGAGCCGCAGCATCGCTTTTGACGGGGCGCGGAATTCAATCCCGCTGAGCAGGCCGAGGCCGGGCGCGGCCTTGAACATCTCGTAGGCTTCGAGACTCTCCGTGAGGCGACTGCGAAGCAGGTCGCCCAGATAGATGGCCCGGCTGCCGAGATCCTCACCTTCCAGAACGTCGAGCGTGGCCAGGCCTGCACGCATTGCCAGCCCATTTTCGCTGTAGGTCGAGGTGTGCACGATCGCCCGCCGCAGCGAGCTGTAAACGGCGCCACTGATCTCATCGGTCATGAGTACCGCCGCGACCGGGACGAGGCCGCCGCTGAGGGCTTTGGCGAGGACAACCATGTCCGGTTGAACGCCGAAGCTGTGCGCAGCCAGAAATTTGCCCGTGCGAAACATCCCGGTCTGTACTTCGTCCAGCACAAACATCGTGCCGTACTTGCGGCAGAGCGCCTGTGCCTCGCGCAGATATTCCGGCGGAGGCACCTTGATTCCGCCCTCGGATTGGACTGGCTCAAGAAAGAAGGCGGCGAACTTCCGGGTGCGCAGCTTTTCCTCGACGCGGGCGATGTCTCCGAAAGGAATTGCCTCGGTGTCAGGCAGCAGTGTGCCGAAGCCTTCGCGCCAGAAGGCATTGTCCATCAGGGAGAGAGCGCCGCAGGTCAGCCCGTGAAAGGCGCCCTCGCAATAGAGAAGCGCATTGCGTTTGGTTGCCGCGCGGGAAAACTTGATCGCCGCCTCGACCCCCTCGCTGCCCGAACTGGCGAAGAACACTTTCTTGAGGTTGTCGCCCGCCAGTTTGCACAGGCGCTGGCCCAGTTCTCCCGCCAATTCGGGAACGTGACTCTGTAACATCGCCGGACCGCTACGATCCAGCTCTTCCTTCAGGGCCGCGACGATCCGCGGGTGATTGTGCCCCGTGTTGTGGACGCAGTAGCCGGAAAGGAAGTCGAGATAGCGGTCGCCATCCTCACTGAAGAGTTCGACGCCGGCACAGCGCTGGTAGTGAACATCCATGTCGAGCAATTGCAGCAGGCGCACCCATTGGGGATTCACGAATTCGGCGTAGCTGGAACGGCTCGAAATGGCGACGTGGGACACGAAGTTTCTCCTGAGGTTTGGGTCGGTAGAAGTGAAAACCCGCAACCGGCGGAAAAGACGCGAGGAATACCAACCGCCAGCAACCAGCAACGGGCCACCAGCCTTAAATCCTCATGCTATCCGGATGGCAGTATGCACGCTACCGACTGCTCAGTTCTGCGACTATGCCGCACCTCTGCGCGGTTCGATGATAGTCGCCTGTGACCTGACTTCCTTCATCCGGCTGGTAGGTGGTGGCCGGTGGCTGGAAGCCCAACCTCTCGGCTAAACCGGTTTTCCTGCCCTGTGGAAAGTTGCTGCCGACGGCAATTGCCACGAGCGCGCTGGCGGGATATTCTGCGAAGCATCAGTCCATGGCGAACCTGTTCGAACCACCCCGGTATATCGCGGTCGAAGGCCCCATTCGCGTCGGCAAGAGCACCTTGTGCCAGGTGATTGCGGAGACGCTGCACGCACAGCGGCTCAGCGAGCCTGATCGCAACCCGTTTCTGAAACCCTTCTACAGCGGCGAGGCGGGAGCGGCCTTCCAGGCGCAGTTCGCTTTCCTGATCGCGCGCTATGAACAGCTCGCCAGCCTCGACATGAAGGCGAACCGCAACAAAACCTACGTCGCCGATTACATCTTCGAAAAGGACAAGCTGTTCGCTTGCCTGAACCTGAGCGATACCGAGCTTGAGGTTTACAACCGCTATTACGACCTGTTCCGGCAGAACGTGCCCACGCCCGACCTGGTCATCTACCTGCAAGCCACGCCCGAGGTCCTGAAGAAGCGGCTGAAGAAAAAGAACGCTCCGGGCGAGAAGGCGATCAGCGATGACTATCTGGAAGAGGTAATCAAGGCGTACGAGCACTTTTTCTTTCACTACACTTCGTCGGACCTGCTGATTGTGAACACCTCGGAGATCGACTTCGTGGAACGCAGCGAAGACCTGCAGGCGCTACTGCGTCGCGTCAGTGAGCCCATCCGAGGGACTCAGTACTTCCTGCCCTTGGGAGCGGAGGAGGATGCCGCGAAGGCGTGAGGTAGCTGTCAGCTGTCAGCTATCAGCTGTCAGCCGCCAGCTGCCAGCTGCCAGGTAGAGGCTCCCTATGTTTGCCTTCTGGGTGCAGCGTGCGGTTCATCGCTCAAGGTTTTTCCTAGCCTGAGTAATCCCATTCGGATCGACGCATCCCTACCGCTCAAGCACGCAAGCTGAAAGCCGACATTCCCAGTTTAGGCTGACGGCTGATAGCTGGTGGCTGGCGGCCGGTTTTGCGCTATGCTCGTTTCATCAGGAGGTGTCCCGTGGGTGTTCTCTTTCAGTCTTTCTACTGGAACTGTCCGGCCGTGGAAAAACAGGACGGCACATGGTGGACCTATGTCGCGTCGAAGATGCCTGAGTTGCAGCAGGCGGGTTTTACCGCGCTGTGGCTGCCTCCGGCGGCGAAGGCGGCCAACCTGGGCGGGCCGTCGATGGGCTACGATCCCTACGACTACTACGATATTGGCGACTTCAACCAGAAGGGCCGCGTCAAGACGTGGTTCGGCAACCAGGCTGAGCTGAGGGCCCTGATCGATGCGGCGCATGCGGCCAACATGCAGGTCTATGCCGACCTGGTGCTCGATCACAACAGCGGCGGCGACGCGCAGGAAGTGAATCAGATCGACAAGCAGACGCGCTGGACGAAGTTCACGCCGGCCAGCGGCAAGTTCGCGCGCGACTGGAAGTGCTTCCATCCTTCGCCCTATGAAACCTTCGACGAAATGACCTTCGGCGATATGCCCGATCTTTGCCATCGAAATCCCTACGTCTTTGGCGAAGTCATCGCGCTGGCACTTTGGATGGTGGAGGACCTCGACTTTGACGGCTTCCGCTTCGACTTCGTGAAGGGCTACGCGCCGTGGATGGTGAAGGCGCTCGCCGAGTTGCGCTACCTCAACAAAGACGCGCAGGGTTTCTATCCCTTCTGCGTTGGCGAATGCTGGGACGGCGAACGCACCATCGACGACTGGCTCAACAACGTGAACGCGTTCATCGACAACCCGATCCACGCCTTCGATTTTCCGCTGCACTACCGGCTGAAGGACCTGTGCGACACCTATGGATTCAGCCTGCGCACCCTGGCCATTCCGGGAACGTTGGTCCAGGACAATCCGGCGCAGGCGGTGACCTTCGTCGACAACCACGACACTATTCGCGATTCCGGCAATGCCATCCTGAATGACAAGCTGCTGGCCTACAGCTTTATCCTCACCCACGAAGGCTATCCCAGCGTCTTCTGGATGGACTGGTACAACCTTGGCCTGGCCAAGACCGGAACCGCCAACGGGATCGCCAAGCTGGTGGAGGTGCACGAGAAATACGCCGGCGGGACAACCAGCGTGCTCTACGCCGACGACAACCTGTACATCATGCAGCGCTTGGGTTCGGGCGCCCAGAGCGGCCTGGTCTACGTGCTCAACAATCGCGGCGATGGCTGGGATGGAGCGTCAGTGCAGACCCAGTGGCCGAATCGCAACTTCCAGGCGGTCGCCTGGGGTGGACACGACAATACTCAGCCCGAGGGTAAGCAGAGCGATGCGGAAGGTAATGCCGACTTCTGGGCCGCCCCGCGAGGCTGGGCAGTGTATGTGCCGGTGTAGTGGATAGTGAATTGTGGATAGTGGATAGAACCGGAACCCATATTTCTATCCACTATCCACTAACAACGATCCACTGATTCACTGACTCGGCGGGACGTACTCCTTGGGCTTTTCGGCGCCCTCGCCGAAGAAATACGCTTCCATCTGCTGCACGATGAACTCCTGGTGTTCCTTCTTCCAGGGCTGCAGACGATACTCGTTGAGCAGCATCTTCATGTGCTCTTGCCACTGCTCCCAGGCCAGCTTGGAAATGTTGTTGTAGACGCGCTGTCCAAGTTCGCCATCGAAGGGGGGCTCGTCGAGACCCTCCATTTCGCGACCGAACTTCACGCATTTCACCATGTGTGCCATTCCGAACTCCTTCGCGCAGCGGCGGAGTAGAGTTGCCCTCTTCCGCCGGCCATGATTGCCAACCCATGATTCTACTGGGGAGCGCGCCGTAGAGCCAAAATAGCGCCAGCAAAATGTTCACATTTCTTTGACCACGGCCCGACTCTTCCTTGACAAGCGGCGTCAACCGCCAACGTACGCTCTGGGTGCAACAAGCAAAAACGTTTCCCCTGGAGGGCGGCCATGCGTAAGTCAATACGAGTTGCGCGACAAGCTGGACAGGCCATCGCGCTGGTGACCGTTTCCCTGCTGTCGCTGGCGGGACTTGCCCAGGTGCCTAGGACGAAAGTCATCCCTGTGACACCAGTCAGCGGCGAGAGCTGGCTCAGCCACCTCCGGCGACCCTTCCAGGAAACCAGCATGGGCAAAACCTGGCGACTCGGTCCGCCGGCGCCCATGCCGGGAGAAGCGCCGGCTGGCCCGTCACTCGCGGCACGTCCGGGCCTTGCAACGCAGGTGGTGACACTGCACGGCGCGGACCTCTATCGCATGAACTGCCGCGGCTGCCATGGCGAGGCTGGACTCGGCGCCCCTCCCGAAATCAACTCGGTCATTAACCCGGTGCGGGCGACTTCGGCGGGCCTGCTGATGGAGCGCATGAAGAGCCGAGGCATGGACATCAGCCGGCACGACGCGAACGAAATGGCGCGACAGGCCCAGGCCGCGCTGCTGCAGCGGCTGCACCACGGTGGCAAAGACATGCCGCCCTTCCCTCAACTGAACGAAACCGAGATCCGGGCATTGGTGGCTTACCTGAACCAGCTTGCCGACCTTCCCGGCGCGGAGAAGCAGCAAGTCGCGCTGCGCGAATCGCCACTGCAGGTGGGAGAACACATCGT
This sequence comes from uncultured Acidobacteriaceae bacterium, assembly GCA_963798275.1. Lineage (GTDB taxonomy): Bacteria > Acidobacteriota > Terriglobia > Terriglobales > Acidobacteriaceae > CAWCTB01. The sequence goes on along the minus strand of CAWCTB010000019.1, from coordinate 5,679 downwards.
GAAGGCGACCTGTCACATCTGCCACAGCGCAACGGGCCTGAATCCGACCGCGATCCAACTGATGCAAGGTGCAATCCCGCCGCTCAGCGCTCTGACGACGCGAGTAACGCAAGCCCAGTTGATTCGTAAGGTCACGCAAGGCGCACCCGTCGTCATGGGCGACCCCGCGCTGCCCGAGCGCGGCAGGATGCCGGTGTTCGATTACCTGACCGAAGAAGAGGCCGGCGATGTCTATCTCTACCTCACCCTGTATCCGCCCGTAGCGGAACCGGGGGACGCGCCTTCAGATGACAGCCAGCCAGGTCGGAAGGTCATGGCGGCGACGATGGCCACAGGTGGCGGCCCGGTGCAGCCGCCGCCAAGCGGCAATGGCGATGATCCGTCGATCCTGTGGCTGAGTGCGCTGGCCTCGGTTATCGGACTCTTGCTTGTGGGCGGGCTCGCTATTACCTACCACGAGTTCAAACGGCTGGGCGCGCAAGGCGAAGCACGGTATTTGGCCGCCAGGGCGCCCCAGCAGGTACTGCAAGTTCTGGAAGCAAAACATAACTAAACGAGGTATGTGTCGATGCGACGACATTCGCTCAGCAAAGTCCCCGCAACCGCGTTGCTTGCTCTCGCTCTGGTGCTGGCCATTGCAAAACCGGGTCAGGCGATTCCAGCCTTTGCCCGCCAATACGGCACCAGTTGCAGTACCTGCCACATCGATTTTCCCCAGTTGAACGATTTCGGCAAGGCGTTCAAGGATGCCGGATTCAAGTTCCCCAAGGACGATGAGCAGATGTTGAAGATTCCTCCGGTGATGTTGGGCGCCCCGGCGAACGAGGAACTCTGGCCGAAGGCGATCTGGCCCGGGACGATACCTGGAATTCCCCCTATCGGTCTGCGCATGAACAATTACTTCCAGTACACCAGCACCAACCGGAGCCGGTTCAATGCCCTCACCCCGGCGGGCACACTGCCGCCCTTCGTGCCCACAACCGATTTCGAAACCGGACTGTTCAGCATATTCACCGCCGGCAATTTCGGCAGCGACATCGCCTTCTGGGTGGACGACGACATCAGTGTCGCGGGAGCCAACGGCGCCGGCGGGTTGGGCGACGGCTACCTGAAGTTCGTAGACATCGGCCGCTTTCTGAAGCTGCCGAAGTACGCCCTGAGCCTGCGTGCCGGACAGTTCGAACTCGAGTTGCCCTTCACCCAGGCCCGCTCCATCTGGATCAGCCCTTACGACATCTATACGCAATCGAACATAGGCGCGATGAACGCGATGGTTCCTCTGCAGCAATTCGTCAACAACCAGTTCACCATGGACAGCGCCGCGCAGGGCGTGGAACTGAGCGGAGGGCGGCACACCGGCGGTTACCAATACAGCATTGCGTTCGTGAACCAGAACACCAGCGGAAACGGGCAGGATGGAAATCCCGGTAGTCCCTACTATCCGTCGGCAACAGGCAGTAACAACGGAGGGTTGGGCGTTGCCTCCGACGCCAATTTCAAGGATATCTACGCCCAATTTCAATACCGCTTCAACCTCGAGAAGGACAAGGAAAGCCGCAACTCTATCCAGGCGGCAGGGCCAACCGGCCCGCGCGACCACACTTACCTGAATCTGGGTACCTACTACTTTTATGGGCGGTCGGTGCAGCGGTTGCTGACCACCACCAGCGAAGGGACCTCAGCGCTGCTCACCGCCCGCGAGCCTTTCTATCGGGTGGGCGGCAACTTTACCTTCAACTTTCGCTGCTGCGTACAGATCAATGGCCTCTACATGTACGGCCACGACATGAACCTGCTGCCCATTGATTCCACGGGGGCCCTGATCCCGCTGCAGAACTTGAGCGAGTCTGTGCCCGCCGGCTTCGTTCACAGCACTCCAGCCACCTTCAGCGGCGGATTCGTGGACGTCGAGTGGCTCGCCTATCCGTGGATGATGGTGCTGATGCGGTATGACGGAGTGAACTCCACCTCTGATCGCATCAACGGTTTGCAAAGCCCATCCTTCACCGGCGCGCCCTTCAACGCGCCCTTCAGTTCGACGCGGAATCGCTTCACCCCGGGGGTGCAGTTCCTCCTCCACGCCAACATCAAGGCGTCGTTCGAATACCAGTTCCGCCCATCGCAATCGGTGGTGATTGCAAGTAACCCCCTGACCGGCTTGCCGGTCGCTCTGAATCCCTTCCACACCAATACAGCCGTGTTGGGACTGGAATTCGTTTACTAGCGAGGAGATGAAATGACCAACTTTGCACCGGGAAATTCCGTGATTCACGTTCTGACGCTTTTTCTCCTGCTGGCCTTGTCGTCCACTGGCTGTTGCCGGGACGATTGCAGGCAAGGTGTCCGGCGGCGCAGGCGAGTCGGTGGTGTATGTCGATGCCATTCCGGGCAAGACCTTTCCCGCGCCTTCGAAACAGCCGGTGATGAACCAGAAGGGCCTTGCGTTTGTCCCGCACATCCTGGTGGTGCAGGCCGGCACAACCGTAGAATTCCTGAACAGCGACAACGTGCAGCACAACGCGTTCTGGCCTTCGATTGGCGGCAACAAGAAGTTTGGGCACAATCTGGGCACTTGGCCGACTGGCGAGAAGCGGAGCTACAAGTTCGACCAGCCCGGGGTGGTGCCGCTGCTGTGCAACGTCCATCCCGAAATGTCAGGATATATCGTGGTGAGTCCAACGCCATATTTTGCCGAGACCGACGCGAATGGAAACTACAAGATCGGCAACGTTCCCGACGGGAAGTACAACGTCGTGGTCTGGCACGAGGGTACCAAGCCGCAAACCCGGCCGGTGAATGTGGCCGACACCGGCAACGCAGATTTTACGCTCGGTAAGTGAGCCTGCTTATGCCGGGGAGGGATGAACTGTGAAGGTCGCTCGTCGCCTCGTTGTCCTTGCTTGGTTCGCGTTGTTGGCGATCAGGCTTTCGGCGCAGGTGGCTACGCCTATGGAGCTGCCCGATCCGAAGGGTGGGGGGGCTCGCGGCCCTCTCTTGTCTGGCCACAAAGTGCTAGGCAGTGCCGTTTTCTCTCTGCATGGGCTTAAGGTACTTCTCCGGGCTGAGCAAAGGCTTGGTAGGTACTGCGAAACTCGGGGATGACTCTGAGAGCAAGGGTATGGGCGCTACGTTTGTCTCTGAGGGTGTTCCTTCCCATAGGTACTGCAAGCTGGACAGGGAAATGACAACTCGGGTAGGCCATCGTGACGCGGCGGTGACGTGTGGGGAAGGATGAGCAGATCAAGGGGAAGGGGATAAGGGTAGCGTCTCAGTTTGAAATCGGACAGAATTAGGTCTAACCTTTCGCACATCATGACCGAACTTCCGACGGGGCAGGAACTCCGAGACCGGGCACGCAAACTTGGCGTCGATACTCAGGGTGAATCGATTTTCGCCAGTTCAGTTGGGCGCCACGAATACGCGCCGGATTACGAAGACAACGGCGTGTGATCGAAGCCGAGAGGGCAAAACGCGATCAATGGCTATGGTTGCTAGCGCTGATTTCGGCGTTTGCTTCTTTTGCGAGCGCCTGTGCTGCATGGTATGCAGTCGCAAGGAAATAAGCAACCCTAGATGGCGACATGGTGCTTTCCTCGTGCTCGCCGTGACAGGGCTATTTGCGGCAATGCTGTTCTGGCCGCTTATCAAACCAATTGCCAAACTCGCAGCCAATAAAGGCGTTGCTGTCGAGGACGCGCTCGTAGCAAAACCCAGTCTCGTGATAGTCCCCAAATACGTCGAAGTATTGGATAACGCCGTAAATATATATAAGAACCTGGGCGTTAACCAACTTCTTGGCTGTTGCCTCGTCCACCGGATCAGTTGGAGCACTTCCGTAGTGATCCACGCCAGAGCCAAGCATAGTTCCATCTGGAGCTTCGTAGGCGGGTACTTTCATGCACCTAATAGTTTGTTCTGCATGTGAAACGTGGCATAGCGGTGCAGCCGTATGCCTATAGCTGGAGTTCTCCCGCTATTCGCGCAATGAATGTCCGCACACACCCTAAGAGCTTGACCGGGCGGCTGACACAATGCGGGGTTGGTCATTATGGCATTTGTGGTAGCTACATAGGCCCTCTGTTCGACCTTGAAGGATTGTTGGGAGTTATCAAGAGAGTGGTTCTGGCAGTCTCAGCAGCGCTCTTGGCTGCCCCCGCCGCCTCCTTAACCGAAGCGGTTTGACTCTGAATTTCAAGGTAGGTTCTGTGTGCTATGTCAGCGTAGATAGCAGCGGCGGCGAAGGCTCCGATGGTAGCCAAACAGAGAATCCACTGCACGAGGAGCGTTCGACTTTGGTAATCATGTTCCTGCTGTGCATCGGTGGCGCTTTTTCGAGTCTCTATGCCTTGTGGGGCGTCCAGAATGGCCCTTACTTCTGGCGGCGGGCCGTGCTGTTTGTCTTTAGCCTGTTGAGTTTCGCGTGTGGCGTTTATCAGGCGCTCACCTATTTTGCTTAAGTCGTCACGTAGGGTGTCGAGTGTCTTTTGGACTAGTGGCGGGAGGCGCATAATTCACGCATGATGAAACGTAAAGCAGAATACAAAGAAGGGCCAGAAGCAAGAGAAAACTTTGAAGGAAAAGCAAAAAGGGACTCTATTTTGGGTGACTGCTTTGACCGGGGGGAGCTTCGAGTAAGGTACTGAGTCGGCCTGTAGCCGTCATTTGAGACTCGTTGTGAATCTCTGCTGAAACTCCAGCTTCCCGCACGGCCTCGGAGATGTCCGACTGTGACACGATTGGGGTAGCGGTCGGAAAACGCTCCGAGTCCTCCAGCCCCCGATTTTCATAATCACGCCTTCGGCAACTCCTCCTCTCCCGGGACGTTGGGCACGCTGCCTGAGATGCAGGTCAGAAAGGACTGGATTCACTGCTCTGGGTCTCGGCGTAAGCGCCCTCTCGCACCTAGAGCTCACTTTACGCCTCAACACTTCAGCGATGCCGAGAATACCGGACCCAAACAGGGCTATGCTGGGCTGGTTCGGGCGTGATGGCTGTGTGTAGGTTGACGTACGGGGAAAAGTCAAGATTTTCGACTAGGCCACCTTCTCCGCTTGCATACTGGCCGTTGCTCCACTGACCAAAGAAAAAAGCATCGACAGACGCCTCGCAGCCCCCGCCACTGCAGGTCCACTGTCCGTATCCCGAGGTCACCACACCGGTAAATGTCAGACTGCCCGGCGCTGTCATCGAGAAACTCCCGCCGTGCCCGAAATACGCTTCGTAAAAGTAAAAAAATCCGACATTCTGATATAGCCAAGAGGTCGCAGGCGCAGACTGGAATGAGAACGACCACCCCGGAGCAAACGGACTGAAGTCGACCCGGCCGAACTCAGGTCCGCCGAATGGGCTGATGTAGAATTCCCCCCCGGGGTCTAAGAAACGAGTCATATAGGTCCGCTCCCTGGCAAGAAACGGACAGATCAATATTCAGACTCTGATCGGCGCGGGCAATCGCAACGGTTGAGCAGCAGATTGCAATGACAAACAGAATTCGCAGTGGGGAAACGCCCTTTGACTTCATGTAAGCAACCTTTCTGTCGTGAAGTCGAGTTGATTGGCATCTCAGGTCTCACTAAAAGAGAGACACCCGGACGCCCTGAGGGCCACAATTATCTCCCTGAGGCTAACCAATCGCCAGTGACTTCGGGCACCCTGTGGTGTGAGGCTCTGCCCAAAATC
>CAWCTB010000018.1:0-114681 GCA_963798275.1 uncultured Acidobacteriaceae bacterium | reverse complement strand
GGACCGGGTACGGTTGGTGGCTAACTTCGAGATCCACGAGGGAAAGTTCGCTGAGTTCGAGGCCATCGCAAAGCAAATGGTCGCGGCCAGCGAGCAGGAACCGGGCACTCTCACCTACCATTTCTTGCTGAGCGCCGACCGCAACTCCTGCCGCCTGGTCGAAGGCTACAAGGATGCTGCCGCTATCACCGCCCACTTCTCCGGGCCGGTGTTCCAGGAACTCCTGCCCCGACTGGTCTTCGTGGCCAGCCCCACGCGACTGGAAATCTACGGCGACCCAGGCCCGCAGGTCGCAACCTTGACTGACGCCATCGGCGCCTACTCCTTCACCGCGTGGGAAGGCTTCGACCGGTAAAAACTCTGACGGTGGCCCGGTGCCCGGTGCCCCAGGTTCGCGCCCGTATTTTGGACGCTAACCTGGGATGACTGTGCCAAGCGCTCCTCTTTCGACACCCATCTGCTAGGCGTGCGCCGCTGTCGCGAATTCTCTTGCTTCTTTCCCCGCGGCCTGGTCGCCAATCCCCAGCACCACGCGGCCATTGATCTTTCCTGCCTTGAGCCGCTCGAAAATGTCGTTGATCGAGTCCAGCGGCAGCACCTCGATCGTCGCCTTCACTTTGCCTTCCGCGGCGAACTCCAATGCCTCCTCCAGGTCCATGCGCGTGCCCACAATCGATCCTCGAATCGTGTAGCGGTTCAGCACTACATCGAAAATCGAAACCGGGAACTCTCCCGGAGGCAAGCCCATTCAGCACGCAAGTGCCACCACGACGCAGCATGCCCAGCGCCTGCTTAAATGCAATGGTGGAAACCGCCGTCACCAGTACGCCGTGCGCCCCGCCAATCTGCTTCTGAATCTCAGTCGGCGGGTCTTGCGTCTTCGCATCGATGGTGATTTCCGCGCCGAGTTTCTTTGCCAGGGCCATTTTTTCCGGACCCAGGTCTACTGCCGCGACGTGCAATCCCATCGCCTTGGCGTATTGCACCGCGACATGGCCCAACCCGCCGACTCCTGAGATGACTACCCAGTCGCCGGGGCGAGTGTCGGTCTCTTTGAGGCCTTTATACGTGGTGACACCGGCACACAGAATGGGTGCGGCATCGACAAAGGAAAGGTTGTCGGGGATTCGCCCCAGATAATCGGCTTGCGCCACTGCGTACTGCGCGAAGCTTCCGTTAACCGAATAGCCGGAGTTTTGTTGTTCCTTGCAAAGCGTTTCCCATCCGGACAAGCAGAACTCGCAATGTCCGCATGCGCTATGCAGCCATGCGACACCAACTCGATCGCCCTCCTTCAGGTGTGTGACACCAGGTCCGAGCGCGACCACAATCCCGGCGCCTTCGTGTCCGGGGATGAAAGGAACTGTTGGTTTGACGGGCCAGTCACCGTCGGCCGCATGCAGGTCGGTGTGACAGACTCCGCTGGCAATGATTTCGATCAGGGCTTGACCCGGCCCAGGACTGGGGACGGGAACTTCTTGAACTACTAGCGGCTCGCCGAACTTTTGCACGACCGCTGCCTTCATCGTTCTTGGGATAGCCATGAACGTACCTCCCGACGAGTGGCGGACTTTGATCAGCAAACATTATATGCGTGATGGCAATCACTAGGAGGTGTGACGCAAAGATACGAAGAGACAATGCTGCCCATGCTCCTTTTAGTCACCCTGGATCATGAAGTGGGGTGCCGCATCCTGGATCGCTTCCAATTACGTATCCATAATGGCCTTGACCTTGCCCGACTTGATGGCCTTGAGCAGGCGGTCGTGGTCCTGCTCGGTCTGGTCGCCGTAGGCTTCGGCCCAAGTGGCCAGGGCCTTGTCGAGCACGGGGGTGCCTCCGCAATAACCCGCAATTGCGGCCGCATCCCCGGCGCGGGCGTGGGCGCGGGCCAGCAGCGTTCCGCAGGCCCAGGCGTAGAAGTTGAACGATTCGCCGGTCAGCCACTCCACGGGGATTGACGCCTTCATGTTCTTCATCTGCCGAACAAAATAAGGACGCCCATCAATCTTCGTGATGCCCAGCATGATGTCGCTGGAAGCCTGCAAAGCCCGTTGGCCCACCACCACGCGCTTGCCCTCATGCTCTACATACTGCTCGGGCAACGGCGGAACATAGGGTGCGTGGGCCGGGGCCACGCACTCTTTGATTTGCAGAAACAGCGGATCGTCATCGCTGTTGCCAAACAGCAACGCCAGGTAGGCCCGCGTCCCCACGCTGCCCACTCCGACGATGCGGTGGGCCACGTCCACCACGTGATAGCGGCTGAGCATATAGCGGCGTTCCAGCGACAGGGACTCGGCATATTCGTTGAGCCCGTCAATAATCTTCTCGCTGGTCGCATCGTCCACGTGGGTGAGCACCGGAGGATCTTCCCGCAGACGCCAGCCGCCGGACACTCCGCGCTCGGAGATCTTGGTCAGCAGCGTAGCGTTGGTCTGCTGCCTCGCCTTGGCCACGCACTTGGCAAGCACCGCGCTGGTCTTAGGGTCCATCCTGACCAGCGGGTTCTTCCGGTCGGGATAGGCGTGCAGGTACCAAACGTCGAGCACCCCCATGTTCTGTAAGCGCTGGACGTTAAACCGATAGCCTTCGACAGCGCGCATGACCGCCTCGGCGCGTTCTTTCTTGTTCATTCCGTTTTCGCGCGCGGCCACGTTCACGCTGGCCACCAGCCGCCTCAAGTCCCACTCCCAGGGACCGATGGTGACCTCGTCGAAATCGTTCAGGTCGAAGATCACGTCGCGCTGCGGCGTACCGTAGAGCCCGAAGTTGTTGATGTGCGCGTCGCCACACATGATCACCTGGATGCCGGAGGTCGGGGTTTTGGAGAGATCCCACGCCATGACGCACGCGGCGCCGCGCAGGAAGGTGAACGGCGAAGCTGCCATGCGTCCCATGCGCAACGGAATCAGGTCCTCCTGGCGTCCGACATTGCTCACCGCCAGCAGGTCGAGAGGGTCAGGGCGGTTGGCGGCTGGCTTGGTTTCGGCATGGCTCTCGCGCGGTGTGCGTGCGCGCAGTCCTTTACCGTTGTTGCGCCGCTTCTCCCAGGGATTGTTGGCGTTCCGCAAATCAAATTTGTCCGCTCGATCGCCCGGGGTTCGTACCCCTTCGACGCCTAGCTCCGCAAGCGTGGCAGACGTCTCTCCGGTGGTTGGCACAAACTTGGCACTGCTGGCTTTCGCGGGTTTCGATCTCGCTGTAACCGACTTGGCGCGTGGACTCATGGATAGACCTTTCTCTAGCCGACTGGGCGTGGGGGACATTGGGCCGAGAGCATCGGCAAGCCAACCGGGGGACGTACCGAATATTAACCCAACGTTACTGTTGGTGCGTTTCCGGCGTGCAGTTTACGTCCGACACCGTGGTACCCCCTCCCCCTAGTGCTCGCAAAATCTTGAAAACAATCGGTCCGTTTTGGGAATGGTCCGCAAAATCTTGAGTGCGTGAGGGTTACAGGCAAAATCTTGATCTCAAAGAACTTAGCTGGCGGCGGAGCCAACGGACACCAATTCGCGTCCTCAACCGCAGTGTAGGCACTGTTGGATTGTGGATGGAAGAGAAAAATGCAGCGCGAGGGCACGAAGGTAACCTGCTTTTTGAAGAGAATTCCCCGTTAAGTTTTTTGGGGCAGGTGCTTTTATCTATCAGTTCGCAAGAGTTACTGCGCGCAAGTCAGAGGACTACGCATCCGACATCGGCAGATGGAAATTGGACTGAGTTGCCAGTCTCGCAGGCAGACGCGCGACCCGTCGCGCGACCCGTCCGCTAGTGATGGTTCGGCATAGGGCGTCCCCGGGTAGATCGCCCGGGGCACCTACCCCGGTCACACCGGGCCCGAGTCCTCTGCGGGTTGGGCGCGTGTTCTTACTTTCTTCGCCGCCTGGCAAACTGGGCCACAAAGGCCAAACCCGCTCCCGCTAACGCGAGTGTCGACGGCTCGGGCGCGGCGGCCAGCAGAGGCCGCCGCGTCCAGGAGGTTCCCCGTCGATATGGTGTCGGTGTTCGCGTCAAAATTCGGGTCTCTCGGGCTTACCGAGTGGTCGTAGGTAATTTGAACACGGCGACCACGTTAATTGGGGAATTCACCTGATCGAATGTCAGTGTCGGGTGGTCGGGGTCGCCGAATATCCGGGCTACCCCGCCTGCCTTCAGGACCGAGAAATACTGAAACTGGTAAGAAGAAGAAGAAGAGGCGATCGCCGTTACTGTGGCTTGGTCGCCAGCACGATAGGTCCGGCATCCGAAAACTTGGCCGCTCTTTGGCGGATACACGCTGCAGGTGATGTCAGAGGGCACGTTCTGCGTGATATAAACGGCACCAGGCAGGGGCACCCCCTGGCGATTGATCGCGACCTCCGTTTTGATCATCTCTTGTGGCAGGACCGGCCCCAAGCCCTGCTCGGAGTCGAAATACACCTCCAGTTGGCTCGGCTTTGGGTTTGAGGAGCGCCAGCCCGTCGTCTGGTAAACGCCGTCGCGGCTCAGAGAGAGGGCAGGCCCGGAGAACACCCCCTTGTCCGACGTTTGCTCCTGGGCAGACCAGGGCTTCAACTCGAAGCGCACGTTATACCACAGCGAGTCGGAGGTGTTGGTGATCCGGAATCCATTACGCCAACTGGTCCACCAGGCCGGGAGCCCAATCTCTGTCTGAGTAGTGGAATCCCACCAAGGCACGAACATCATAAAGGGTGGGTGTACATAGATGTACGGTAATACCAAGCCGAAGTCATACGAGTTCGGTTGACGCGCCGCTTTCCCCCCGACTTCAAGTCCCGAGTACACCCTGACAATGAAATCGTTAAAGCCGGCGTGAGCGAGGTCGGCCGCATTGATGTCATTGGCGCCGAGCCAGTAGGCCCTCTGCTCTCCCTCCTTATTCTCCGGCGGATTCTCACGGAAGATAGCGAGGTGCTGATATCCAGTCCCCTCGCTGTGGTAAGTATGGGTGGAGAGATCCTCTTTCAGATTTAACGTCGAATCCGTGAAGCGATATACACCAGGGTCCTCTGACTCTGAAGTTTCCCCTTTCGAGTGGATGTAGAAGCCGTATTTCTGCCCGGGTGCTGGCGTAAAGCAGCCAGTGCGGTGTTTTCCGGGGGGGTTCGTTGAAGGAGGTTGATAATTGAGCGGGGGGCATGCCTTCCACGCAGCTTCGGTCGCATAGGCGCTGTATCTTCCTGTGGCGAGCGGATGAATTGTCGGGAGTGTTCCCGGCTGGGCACCCTCCGCCTCATACCAGCCGAAAGAATAGTCGGTGTGAAGCCCAAGGCCCGCAAGGTGGGCAGTCACGTACTGAGGCTGGCCAGTACCGATGAACGTAACCTGCAGGTCCGCGGTGTTGTAGACCTGTTCTTTGGAACCGTCGGTCGGCCGGCCCCACCACTCCAGGCCCTTGATGAAACACGTCGAAACGTCTTTGGTGTCCTGATAACGGACACAGTCATCGTGCAAGTAATAGCCGATTGTCGGGTCGCCCGAGTCGTTTCCCCCGGTGAGCGCAGCCCAGTAGATTGTTCCCATTGAGTGTCCAGGTTGGGGAATTGTTGCCAGCCCGCGCCGGACGACCCGTTCAGGTCGTCGGCCAACGCGGGTGTGGCTAGGAACACGAGACAGGCGAGCAGAACGCCCGTCATCATTCGAAAAGCGATGCGATTCATAATGTCCTCCCGCCTGCGGCCGATGGGGCCGTTGAGGCACCGTCATTTGGCGGGTTTCTCTGTGCGTCCACTTGGCGCAGCGACATAGGAGGCGCCGCTTAGGACGAGTCACAAAAGGAATGTCGGGGCACCAACAATGTAGGACGCGATTGCATTGCGGATTCCCGGATTCCTTCCGGGCATGGCGCGCCGTCACTGGCGGGTTTGAAGGTTGGAAGAGTCAGTTGCGAATCAACGCAGCCGAAGATTGTGACGCGCCAGACTGTTGCCCATATGCTTCGACATGCTGGGCTCTCTCGCCCGCTGGCGTCGCCCGCCCACTGGGCTAAGTGTGGCTCATTCTTAGCACTTTGGTTTCACAATATTTGATTTCTTGTGCGGTTGTTCCCAGAATGGTGCTGAGAGCAGGCGCTGTTGTCTGGAGTGAGGCGAGGGCTTGGCCGAGGTCCGTAGTGGCCGTTGGAGTCCATCGCGTGCTTCAAGCTGGGATGCTCAATCGCCGCGAAGAAAAGCAGGTCCCTCACTTCGTTCGTGATGACAAACCGCAGAGAGCGGTTCCCTCGCTTCAATTTGGCCCGCGAGCGGCGAGACCGGGCTCAGCTCGCGGGCACCCACTCATTCGAAAACCGCGAATGAGTGGGGCACCCAGTGCCGGAGCTATTTGTAGGTGGCGTTAGTGCGGACCAGAATATCGCGGTGCGCGCTGTAGTCGACCATGGAGTCAAATGCCGGGGCGTCCAGCGGGTGTGCCTTCAAGGTCTGCATCAGGGCCGCGTTGACCTTGTCCAGGCCTTCCGCGTTGGCGGCGATGTAGAAAAGCCAAAACGTTCCAGGGGCTTCGGTGTGGATCGCTTCGGTGTCGATTTCGTACTCGTGGATCGTCCCGTCGGCGAGCATTTTCTCCATAAGCGGTGCGATCAGGTTCTTGCTCAGCGTCTCGACCGCGTCGGGTGGCGCGTCTGGCTTTAATTTGTAGGACGAGCCGTGAGTGTAGGCGCCCTTAAACGTTCCCGGATGCCAGTTGTAATAGCGGCTGACGTAAATCTCGTCCCAGTGCCTGGTCGCCGTGGTAAGGACGGGAGTGGTGGACGAACCGGTCTGGTAGAACTGGTCCAAAATGTTCAGCACCCCGGCCATCGACATCGCCGACCACCAATCGTCGTGGGTTTCGCCGTCGGGCTGGTGAACCAGGTTGATGTCGCTGCCATAGCCCACGATGGTCCCGTCGGCCATGCCCTTGTCCAGGACTGGCCGGTCCGCCGCGGCTGATTTTTCCATCTCGGCCCACTGCGCGCGGGGAATGGCCCAATTTCCCACGTAGGAATACATTGGCGGTTTTTCTTTGATCTCTGACGTCTGCGCGCTTACCGGCGCGACGCAGACGGCGGCCATCGCGAGTGCGCACAGCCCGGCAAAAACTCCCCACACTTTACTGTTCATGCTTTCCATCCTCCGTAATTCAAGTTTGATTCCTTTATTAGCGAAAAACGGCTTAGGAGCGCCGGGCACACTGATCTCTCGCTCAGCGCGTCACTATTACCGCTTACCTCAATCCAATTCATGTTCTGAGGAATGCTGACAGACGAACTCACAGAATCAATGGTAGGTAGCGCGATCCTGGGTGCAGATGCGTCCCCGATCGAAACTCCCCGACTGCGCTTTCCTGAGGCTGGAATCGACTAACGGATTATGGGTGTAGTTGCACGAGAAAGCAAGTGGGCAATCGTGCTGACCGCAGCTGCCCACCTCTCGGGCTTCAATGCGTTCCGCGATCCCCACCTCGGTGCTATGGCTAAAGGTTACGGACTGGGCTTTCCGGTGGGATTCCTCTAAACGCATTCTCAAGCCTTGCCATGGGGCGAAGAACCGGGATATAGGAGGGTAAACCGTCTCCTGGTGGATTGCCCGCCACTTTCCGATCTCAGTTGGACCAAAATCGCCATGTCGCTCGCGAGCAGCGTCGAGAACCCCCGCCCTCGCTATTGGGTGTGAGTTGACCTGATTACAGCAGTTATCCCACAAAACGCGGTAGGTCCATCGCGATTCGCAAATGCGGCGGAGAGTGTGATGAACGGAATTGAGCAGAAACGCCGATCCTTCCGCTTCACCTTGGCAAGCGTCAGCATCAGCCAAGGTGCTGCCGTAACGGATCAGCGGGGGGCAGACCGTAGCACAGCACGGATACGTGCTCGGCACCGCCGAAGGAAAACATCTCGTTCATTTTCGTGATCAGGGCAAGATTTTCATCAAAGTTGGCTCCGCAACTGGCTCCGACCATCTCGCCTTGGGAACCCAGCAGGTGATGGCCGGTACTGGGATTCCGATCCACCGACATTTCGAGATGGACGAAGGGTTCTACGTTCTGGCAGGCAGTGGAATCTTCATACTGAATGATGTACCCGACCCGTTTGAGAAGAGCGCAACGACATACCTCCCCAAGAAGTCTTCGCCATGGGTTTGCGAAACCAGATCACGAACTGATACTAGTGTGGGGACTTTGATTCTTAATCTCCAAACAAGATTCCCTGCTATGACATTCTGACTTCCGCTTCGAAACTTGAAACTGGAAACTCGAAACCTTCCTTACTGACAACTGGCCACTGACAACTACTGACTATTCACAATCCCCAGGTTACTTTCGTGCCATCGCAACGCGCTTTTCCCTTGCTCCCCGATTCATCAACTCATAACGTCGTCCCTGAGGAAGGGTTGTAGTGTGCGCTGAGTGCGCCACCAGCTAAGTTATTTGAATAGAATATTTTGCCTCTAAGTCTCACGCGCTCAAGATTTTGCAGACCAATTCCAAAACGAAACTACTGTTTTCAAGATTTTGCGGGCAGGTGGGGGAGGGGGTACTCACATTGTCGGACGTGAATGCCCGTTCGGAGAAAGAGTCGGCCGCAAGGAACAACGCGCACGTTGCCTGACGCGGAGCTAAACTGACGCGCATCCAAAGTTCCTGCGATATGCAACGGTTTGCCGAAACTTGCGAGCGCGTCGCCGCCACCAGCAAAAAGTTGGAGAAGACGGCCATCGTTGCTGAATACCTGCGCTCGCGCGGGCTTGCCGATGTCGCCATCTCCGCCGTGTTTCTCTCTGGCCGAGCTTTCCCCAGTTTCGAGGAGCGCACGCTGCAGATCGGCGGCTCGCTGCTGTGGAAGGTGGTGCAGGATCTCACTGGCGCCTCCGACGCCGAGCTCAGCGCCGGATACCGCCGCCGCGGCGACCTGGGCGCCGCCGTTTGCGACGTGCTGACCATGCGTGCCCTTCCGCCGCCGAAGAATCCCCTGCGACTTGCTGACGTCCGCCAGGCGTTCGACCAGATCGCCGAAACCCGCAGAGCCAGCGCCAAGGGAGCGGTTCTGCTGTCGTTGCTCGAGCGCGCCACGCCGCTCGAGGTCAAGTACATCCTCAAAATCATCAGCGGCGAGCTGCGCATCGGGCTCAAAGAGAGCCTGGTCGAAGAGGCCATCGCCAAGGCGTACGACGAACCGCTCACGCAAGTGCAGCGCGCCAACATGCTGCTGGGCGACATCGGCGAAACCCTGCGATTGGCGGCCGGACATCGTCTCGGCGATGCCCGCATGCGGCTCTTCCATCCCATCGGATTCATGCTGGCCAGCCCCGTGGCCGATGCCGCCGAGGCCTTCGAGTACTTCGAGCAGGCCCAGGTCGAAGACAAGTACGACGGCATTCGGGCCCAGGCCCATTGCGGTGGGGGCCAGGTCCGCCTCTTCTCGCGCACTCTCGACGAGGTCACGCCATCGTTCCCCGAGCTGCTTGGTCCGCTGAGCGAGTTTGCCGGCGAAATTATTCTGGACGGGGAGATTGTGGCCTGGCGCCAGCCTCGAGACGTCAGACCCGGCTCCGACAGTGTAAGCCGTAACTCTTACAATGTCGTACATAACTACGACAATGTGGGATATCCTCTGCCATTTTCGGAACTCCAGAAGCGCCTCGGCCGCAAGCAGGTCAGCCCAAAGCTAATCGCCGAAGTGCCCGTCGCCTATGTCGTCTTCGACGTGCTCTATGCCGCAGGCGAATTGATGCTGGAACGAACGCTCGCCGAGCGAACTGCTGTTCTCGATCGCGTCTTTGCCGGGGCCACGCGCGTCGCTCCCCATCCGGTAGCGCATTCGCAGGGGCGGCTGCTGTTCGAAGCTGAAGTCGAAGAACAACCCGCGTCCGGATGGATCCTGCGCGCCCCCAGCATGCAGGCCGGGTCGCCCGAACAGCTCGAACAGTTCTTCGAGCGGGCGATGGCCCGCGGTAACGAAGGCCTGATGATCAAGGACCTGCAGTCGCCCTACCTGCCCGGCCGCCGCGGCCGCTGGTGGCTGAAGCTGAAACGCGAACTGGCCACGCTCGACGTGGTGGTCACCCGCGCCGAGTTCGGCAACGGCAAGCGCGCCCAGGTGCTCAGCGATTACACCTTCGCCGTGCGCAAGGGCGAAGAGCTGGTCAACATCGGTAAGGCCTATTCCGGACTCACCGACGCAGAGATCGCCGAACTCACGCAATGGTTTTTCGCCCACACCATCGCCGACCACGGACACGTGCGCGAGGTAGAACCGAAGATCGTGCTGGAAGTGGCCTTCAATGCCATCATGCGTTCCGACCGCCACGACAGCGGCTACGCGCTGCGCTTTCCCCGCATCGTGCGTATCCGCAAAGACAAGCTGGTCGCCGGGATCGACTCTGTCGAAACCGTCGAAAATATCTACCGCCGTCAGCACGGACGAAATAGCGGGGAGCAGTAGAACCCGGTTTCATCAATCCCAAGGCGACCTCTCAAACCGATTTCCCTCTGGGGCTAAAGCCCAATGTTTTCGGACCCTGTTACGGCACGGCTGAAAGCCGTGCCCCTTCCAAACCGGTCCTGGTTTACAAAGCCGCTCCCTGAACCGTCCTCCCCGCGAGCAGGTTTTATTTCAGGGCATACAGGTTGCCGTCAGCACTGCCGACGTAGATCACGCCATCCACCACCACGGGCGACGACAGAATCGTGCCTACGCTCATCATATCTTGTTCACGCCGATCACCACATCGTCGTAGAAATTGTCGGAGAACGCAGCTTCGTACTTCGGTGTGCCATCCGGCTTAGTGTAGGTAGGACCATTTTGCTTTGATGCATCGGTCTCAAATGTCCACGCCACTTCCTGGTTCGTCACGTCCAGCGCAAACAGTTTGCCCAGGTTCGACCCGATGTACAGCATGTTTCCGGCGATCGCGGGCGACGAGAACATCGGCCAGATGAACTTGTGCGAGTACAGCGGCTCGCCAGTTTTCGCATTCACGATGTAGAACATGCCCGAATCAGACGTCGCAAAGTAAAGCTTGCCGTTGTCCACCGCCGGCGAGGTGATCACCCACGATCCCTTGTTGTTGAACGCCCAACGTTTCTCGCCTGTGGCCGCGTCGAGCGCATACAGATTCGAGTCGCGGCATCCGAAGTACACCATCCCGTCGGCCACCACCGCCGATGACTGGATGCCCGACCTGGTTGTAGATTTCTTTATCTTCCCCGGTCTTGAATCGCCACTTCTCTTTGCCTGTCTCCGCATCCAGCGCGTAGAAGTAGCTGTCCCAACTCCCGATATACACCAGTGCCGTTGGCGATGGCCGGCGAAGCATGCACGACGTCGCCGGTCTGAAATTTCCACTTCAAGCTGCCGGTGACGGCATCGAGCGCGTACACATTGCCGTCACCACTGCCGAAGTAGACATTGCCATTCGCCAGGGTCGGCGAAGAGAGATAGAAGTCGAAGGGATCGGGCATCGATTCTCGCCTGCCGGCAGCGATCCGTGCAGATGCTTGCCGGCAAAGCGCCGCTCGCCGGCGGTTGCGAACTTCCATTTCTGCTGGCCGTTGGCCGCATCGACCGCATAGAAATTGCCGTCGTAGCTACCGAAGTAGACCAACCCGCCTCCCACCGCAGGAGACGAACAGACTCTACTCTGCGTCCTGAACTTCCACTTCAGGGTGCCAGTGTCGCGGTTGACGGCGTACAGGTTGTGATCGTTGCTGCCGAAGTACACCGTGTCAGCCACCACGGCGGGCGAGGAATACACCGGCTGCATGCGTGGTGAACTTCCATTTCACCTGCGGCGCCGCGGCAACTGCGGCCGAGTTGTAGACCCCGGTATGCTCCGGGTTGTTGCGAAACATGGCGGTCTGCTGACCAGCCATGGGTAGACACAACACCAGCGCGACAAAACACGATCGAAAACTCATACGCCCCGCTTTCTTCGTTCTGGTTTCCGCCTTGCCGCAACCCTGTCGCCTCGGCATGGGCGGAGAGACCAGCAACTCTGGCTTATAGGTTTATCGAATTTCTTTCCACTTGTATGTGACGGTCTGCGACCCGATGTGACGAATCGCGGAAAAGTGTTGCCTTGGGGTTTGCCGCCGACAAAATGAAGCCGGCCGCTTGGTTCGGCTCTCTTGGGCTGGTTTGCCTGAGATCTCGAACCTCGCGGCCGAAGACTGCAGCTTGAGCAGGACACCCCGGAGCAGGAGGCTAAGCTCCGGGGCGTTTGGAACTAGGTCAGGAAGAATTCGCGCGTGATCTTGCTCCACTGCTCGTCGGGCAGTTGGCTCGCCAAGATCGTCGATGGCCGCGCCGCCGTCCTGCGCCAGAGCTCCGAGGGCGGAGGGCATCATCCGCTGCAGCCGCATCGAGGACTCCTCGGTCCACCAGCGGGCCAGTGCGCCACCCATCAGATTGCGGAAGTTCGTCTTGGCATCGGGCGATTGCACCGTCACCAGCCAGCCTTCGCCGTAGGGATCTTTCGTTGCCAGCGACGGATCGTTCACCACCGCTTCGTTAATGTCGGACACGCTGCCCTCGATCGGCGATACCATGTCGACCTTCTTGCCGTCGCGCAGGATGCTCCACACCTTCTGTCCCTGCCGGATCCATTGCCCGCGCTGCGGCAGTGCGATGCCTTCGATCTTGCCCGTTAACTTCGAAGCGAAATCGTCGATGCCGATGCGAACCAGGTTGGGGCTCTCGCTCAACGCCCAGGTGTGGCCGGGGTGATAGCGCAGATTGTCGGGAACCGAAAAGCCTCCCACCAGGCTGGGCTTCAACCGTGGCAAGGTTGCGGCAGGCTGCTTGCTCAGCGCCGGGGCGAGTTGCATCGCCGGCCGTTTCGCCTTGGCGTAGAAGTGATCGATGGTTAGGAAGATTGCGAATGTTGCCAGAACCAGTAGGACTGTCATAACCGCCTCCTGAGCCTTATCGTTTGCGCCTTACTTTCTGCGCTTCTCACCCTTGTGTAAGGCACACGGCTTGCCAAACGCGGCAGGACTGGAAATGCTCGCGCAAGTGATTGGTAAGTCTCAGGTGTTGCATTCAGTTACGACGACTGTTGCGAAATCCAACGGCCGCGGGCATTGCGTTTGTGAGGGGCAACGTTGTTGCGTTCTGCAGCAGGGATAGTCGCCGAAGGTGGCTTTGAAGCTGCCCAAGATCCCGAATCGCACAGTGGATTCATTACGTTACATGCCGCTCGAACATACTTCCTAAGGTGTTGCGATTCCCTACAGCGACTGATGAGGTCTGCAACACATAGCTCCCCCCTCGGAGCACTACGCAAACGCGCTCGGGAAATTTATTTTGTCGTCTGGATGCAAGCTGTCTTTCTTCACCCGGCCAGTACACTTGAGTTTTCATGCCGACCCCGCTCACTTCTGCGAAGACAAAGACTCCGGTACCGGGGGAAGCCCGGAAGCGCGAAGCCATGATCGGCTGGGCCGCTCTGGTCGCACTCGTTCTGATCATCCTTCTTTATGCCGGACTCATTCCTCTTGGGCAGTGGCAGGCCGACGAGTACGACGACTTCGGCAAACTTGCCCGGTACGGGTGGCCGGCTCTGTGGCAGCGCCTGGAGTGGAGCCCTCGTCTCTTTTCGGAACTGATCTTTCACGCTTACGGATTCATGGTCAATTACCTGCGTCGGCCGCTGATCGCGCCTTTCCTGGGGCTTCTGTGGTGCGGACCTTTGGTTTCAGCTCTTTACACTGCATGGCAATCCTCGCGGGAAAGCCCCAGCCATTCTCGATTGCCAGAATTGCTGGCTGGCTTTGGACTGCTGGCGGCATTCCTAACCAGCGGCCCGCTATTTGAAGTGTTTTACTGGCCAGCCGGAGCGGTCGCGTATTTGCCAACGCTTTCGGCGACGCTGCTGTTGTTCCTGCAGACCGCTAACGGCAGGCTCGCCCTGCCAGAAGGGCGGCGGCTGGCGGCCTTATGCCTGACCATCGCCGCTCTCAGCAGCGAGATGGGGGCGACCTGGGTTGTCGCTTACGCGTTCGTAGCTGGCGTGGCGCGCGCTGCGCAGGCTGCCACTAGGAAGAGGAAGCAGACTGAGGTCGAGGGCGGTCATGCCATATGGCTATGGCTTCCGGCCTTGCTCGCGGTTGCGGTATTGGCGATTGTGCGCCTCAATCGATTCCACGCTGCGGAAGAGCCAGTGCGCGTTCTGTCGGCGACACTGTCGCATCCTCTGGCCAGCGCCTGGGCTGCGGGAAGGCAGCTTGTGCAGGAGATACTCGGTTGGACACCTCGCTATCACCGCTGGATGGGACTGAGCCCCAGACTGGTTGCAGAACTGCTGGTAGCAAGCGGGGCTGCTCTATGCCTGAGCCAAAGCGGTAAGCCCCTCGCCCGCGCGCGATCGGGCGTGTTCGTCTTCAGCTTGTCGTTGCTGCTGGCTTGTTTCCTGACGCTGGCGGCAGCGTACTTGCATTTTGGCGCAGCGGTGGGCGAGCGGCATGAAATCATCCGCAACTGCTGGATCCAGTTGTCGCTAACCGGTATCGCCCTGGGGTGGCTCTCCTCTCCCAAGCTGCAGGCGTGGCGTCAGGGCTCGACCACCTTCCGTATCGCGCCCGTCCTGCTGGTCGCTGGGGTGTTGGCGGTCTGGCATGTGAAGCCGCTCTTCCGGGAGTATTCCGTTTACGGCCCGGTCGCTGGGGCGATTGAGCGGAATTTCCGATCTGGATTTCAGCCGGGCCGCAGAGAGATGGTTTTCGTGCCGCCACCCAATCGGGGTGTCATTACCGCGGCAACCATCGAGTCCGGCACATACGCACGAAGCGCGCCTGGTTCCGACTATGCGGGTTATATGCTGAACTATTTCGAGAAAGAAATACTGGTCGTTCGCCCTGCCGGCAGCAACGACCCTTCCGCGCAGTCTCAATCCCGAACTACTGCGTTGCCTGTCCCCTGATCACGATGCCGAGCTTTTTGGGTTGACCTGATCCGGTCGTAACCGCGGCTGTGAAAACCACCATTTTTTGTTCGTCGCTAGTGACGACTGCCCGGGCTCGCCTGCCGTATCCATCGCGATGACCGCAGGGTGGGCTCCCGTCGTCTGAGCGCTGAGCGACACCAGCTTGCGAAAGAGGTAATTCGCCGCCGGGTTGGTGTCGCTGGCGATGGGAATGGCCAGCAGGAAATCCGGGTTGGGGGAGACGCCCATGTGATTGGCGTCCTGCGGCAAGGTTTGGTAGCGCAGGGTGTAGGTTCCGGCGGGGATGGCTTGCCCGCGGAAATCGCTCATACCCTTCGGCAGGCTGACCACGCCGACAAACTGCGCGTCGCTTAATTCTGGATAGAGCGCTCCGGGAGAGTCCTTGGTGACGGTTTTGAGCGCGCGCGCAAACCAGAAGTCGGCGCTCCAGCCGTCGTCGAGCGTCACGTGATAGCCCTTGTCCTCGACAGCATGCTTCACTTCTTCGGAAGCGCCTGGAGCATTCAGCGCTCCAATACGCTCGACCTTTTCCGCCGTCTCTGCTGCCCACGACAGGCCGGAGGCAGCTACTAGTGAGAGCACCAGTGCGAGAACGGTACGACGGACAGGACTTGGGCGATCAGGTTTCATAGGTTGGAACATAGCTCGCCAGCCGCGCACCGCGCAAGGTCAGGCATCACCCCGCGCTTCGATTTCTGGAAACTGTCGCTGGAAGCGATGGTAGAAGGCTCGGATTAGTGGTAATCGATCCATCGACTAAATTCATTTTGGCCCGGCTGGCTTGGGTTCGGCGAGGTACAGCTTCAGGATGGCTTCGGCGAAATCATCGAGCTGCGCGCCTTCGAGATTCGTCATGGCTGCGACCGCGAGGTTTCGGTCCGGAATCATTTTCAGCGTCGTACTTGTACCGGCCTGGCCTCCATTGTGTCCTACGACACGATGACCCTCGAGCGTACCAATGCCCCACCCCAATCCATAAGGCGGTACCTTGCTATCGCGATTCTCCAGCGAGCCTTGCGGCGTCCACATCAGTTCCAGCGTGTCGCGAGTAAGGAGTTTGGCAGCCATCACCGCTGAAGCGAAGCGGGCCAGGTCTTCCGAGGTGCTGAGCAGCCCTCCTCCTGGAATGCGGTCGCTGGGATCGAAGAACGGGGCATTCTCAAGGTCGCCTGTTTTGTCGGGACCGCGATCGTAGCCAGGAACGCGATGGGGAACGATCTCGTGGGGATTATCGATCATGGTCGACTCCATGCCCGCGGGTTCGAGCACGCTCTGCTGCAGGTAGTCGAAGTAATTCTCGTGGGTGACGCCCTCGAGGACGCAGCCAATCAGCACATAGCCATAGGTCGAGTACAGCATATGCGTACCCGGCTCGAAGAGCAGCGGGTCGCCGGCAAAGTGCTTCACCGCATCGTTGATGCTGGCGTAGTGGATCGCGTTGTTCTGCTCGGCGTTATCGCGGTACCAGCGGATTCCGCCGCGATGCGACAGCAGCTCGCGCGTGGTGACGACCCACGGCTTGCCGTCGGGCGAGGTCTTGGCGGGAAAGACCGGGCAGTACTGCTGCACGGGAGCGTCGAGATCGAGCTTGCCCTGCTGTACCAGTTCCATGGTGGCGATGGCGGTCATGGGCTTGGCGATTGATGCGGTGCGGAATTCGCGCGAGCGGTAGCGCGGCCACGTTGTTTTCCAGGTCAGCCTTGCCGTAGCCGCGCGACAGGATGACATCGCCATTGCGCACGACCGCCAGCGTCAGTCCCGGAATCGGCTGCTTCTGCATCAGGTCGTGAACCAGCACGTCGACTTCCGAGGTAAGGTTGCCGGGCTCCCCGGTCGCCGCGTGCGCCTTGTTCAGGGCCTTCGATGACTTCGCTCCGGCCGAGCCGGAATAGGTGACCTTGCCTTGGGCTTGCGGTGGTCCCTGCGCGGGCGAGGTAACCACGAGGAGACAGGCGAGCGCGAGAAGTCGAAAAACGCGCAGGCTTGTGCGATGCGCAGCCGGAACCTGCATCACTCGCCGGAATGATGCATCGGTTGCGCCTCGCTCAGACTGGCGGAAGCCGAGCCTTCGTTGAACTTTGCGACATACGCGCTGCGCCGGCCGTGGGTGCTCCACTGCGAGTCGAGACCTTCGCCCTGAAACTCATCGGTGAGCGCCACCGCGGAATGGGCGTCTTCGACGTTGGTCAGCGGCGGATAGAAGTTGGTCTCGTTGCCGCAGATGTGATCGTGGTGGTTCAGCGGACGGGTGATGATCGTCGCCAGCTTGCCGGCGCGCAAGATGGCTGCGCCGCTGTGCGGATCGGCAGGGGCGTCGAGGATGACCGGGACGTAATCCACGCGCGCGACGTTTTCCAGCAGGCGTCCGGCCTGGTGTTTCGCCAGCGCGATGAGCGCCTGCCGCTGCGCCGGGCTGGCGGCGCTGTCGACCATCAACACCGACTGCGCGGGATACGGATCGCCGTAGGGATCGCCCAGCGTCGCCTTGGCGCGCACCGCTGCGGCGATGGTCAAGCCATCCAACTTCACTCCATCCCACGAGCCTTTGTCGACATGCCAGGCCAGCAGTGCCTGGTTGCCGGTGAGGCCGACTTCGCCGTTGGCGAAGCACTGCGCGACGTAAACGTCGGTGGAACGCGACTCGATGTAGTCTCCGCGGATTTGCTGGGCTTGCGCCGGCGATGGGACAACGGCGGCGAACGCCAGCAGGGTGGCGGCAAACAGAACGGCTTTGCGCATGGCAATACTCCTCACCCAAGAACTTGTGCCTATTGTAGAGGAGTCGCCAGGGGCCGGGCGGGGATTTTCAATGGGGGGAGCGAGCTGCCGCCAGGCGTCGCGCAATAATGTTGTACACCGCGGCATTGAAGGCCAGTCCGATGTGCGTGCCCGGAACTTCGAAGTCGTTCTCTTCGTTTCCCGTGGTGCAGTAGTGCCAGTCGACAATGCCGTCGCTGCGCGTGTACACCGCGGTTTCCAGGATCGACGGCGGTATCTGCTGCTTCAGGGACGCCAGGAAGTTGCAGGTGCAGCGTCCGGTGTAGCAACCGGGAAGAACTCCCGGGCCGTGCTCTTTCAGGATCCGCTTCCGAACAGCCTCAGCAGCGTGCAGGATGCTGCGGTGGGCCACCGTTCCCCGGAAAGGTGAGGCCAGCGTAATCACCGAAGCCACATCGTCCGGGCGCTGGCTGGCGACGGAGCGCGCGATGATGCCGCCCAGGCTGTGGCCGATAATGTGGATTTTGCGGCCAGTGTCGCGAAGCGCTTTCTCGACGTTTTCGCGTAGCTGATACTCGATCAGCAGGTTGGGGCAGTCGGCGTTGATGCCGATCCCGGAAAAATAGGGGCGATAGCCGACACGGCCCAGCCAGGTATGCAACTGGCCGAGATACGCGTCCGTCCCCAGAAAGCCGGGGATGACGACCACCCCGGAGCCATCGCCGCGGGGGATGCCCAGTCCGTAATACACCGGTGAAGAGTGAAGCAGTAGCAGATCGGCGGCGAATAAGGCTTCTTTCCAGATTGGAACGTCGGCTTCGGCGAGGTCTTCGCGGTAGCCGGAATGCTGCGGCCCCATTGACAAGCTGGAACTCCCCTATCAGTTTCGATGTGAGTTCGCGCGCCTACAGTTGCCGCGCAGATTCACCTGGCAGTCCACGTAGAGGGATACGGCATCAGCGCTGTCTCCGGGGAAGTAGTGTATCCGTTTCCGGGGCAGTTGCGAAAGAAAATCTGATGAGCGACCGGAGGGGCTCGCGATTGCTGCAGGTGCTAACAGCTTGCCGTGCAGAAAAGGGGGACGTGCCGCTGTTAGGCAGCGGCACGTCTCAGTGTCAGGTTCGACACTGCTCCTCTCCCGCAAAAGCAACGGCTCAACGTATTCCGCTATGCCGTGACGGGCACGGGCTTGCGAGCACGGGCTGTCCGCTTCTTCGCTCTGGGCTTGGGAGCGGTCCGGGTCTTAGGCTCAACCCCACGCCGTTTGATCATGGTGTCAATCAACGCCTTCTCTGCATTCACAAAGCTCTTCACCCCTTCGCGGGTGAGATCGGGAATGGGAATGAAGGGGAACGGCTTCAGCATGTTCAGCGCGCGCCCGGTGGCTTTCATGTTCGCGCCCATCTGTTTTTCGGCCACGTCCATCAGCTTCTTCTGGGCCTCGATAAACGCCTCCGTCGCCTGGCGGGCCAGTTCGGAGATCTCCACCACCCTGCCCTTGTGCATCGGCTCTTCTTTACCGCCGGTCGCTACCGCGGTCTCCCGTGCGATCACGTCCAGGAACTTCTTCTGGGTGTGAACGAAAGTGTCCATGGCCTCGCGCGCAAACTCGATCAGGTGTTCGCCATCGTAGCCACCGCCCTTCTCCACTGCGGCCAGCCAGGCCTGCGACTGCTTGCTGGCGTTCTTCAGGAATTCCTGTTGCATTTCGATGAAGGTGCCCAGGCCACGGCGCACCAGATCGGTCATGGCTGTCGCGACGGCATAGCCACCGACGCGGTCCTTAACTCCGTTCAGTACCAGCTCGCTCTCCTGCTGGGCCAGCTCGAGCAGCAGCTTCTGGCCATGGATAAAGTTCGTCATGGCCTCGCCGGCGAAATCGGTAACGATCGCCATGGGACAGTACTCGGGATCCGACAGACGCTCGCGAACGATCTGCATTGCGGTGGTGTTCTGCCTGACCGCGAGGTCAACCAGGATGCGCTGCGTGGCGAAGAAATTTTCTACGCCCTGCTGCACCCAGCCCGACAGCAGGGAAAAGAATGAGGACTCCGGTACCGGCGGCATCGGATGATGTTTTGCTTTCATGGTTTCCGGCATTGCTACCCTCCAATTGCTGCATTGCAGCATTTGTCTATAGCGTAGGACTGTGGCCACAGGATGTCAATATGCGATATAACAATTGTGCGCTGCACAAGGAGGGGCTATCCCTTTGACGCCATCCATCATCGTCATCAAAAAGTACGCAAACCGCAGACTCTACGACACATCCAGCAGCCGCTACATCAATTTGGAAGAGCTGGCGGCCATGGTCCGAAATGGGAAAGAGGTGCAAGTTGTCGACGCCAGAACCCGCGAAGACCTGACTCGCGTGACCCTGGCGCAGATCATCATGGACGATGCTCGCCAGCAGCAGACCGGATTGCCGCTGGAATTGTTGCGCCAGTTGATCGTCACTTCCGATCGCGTGGGCCAGGAATTCATTCTCTGGTACCTGAAGTCCGCGTTCGACGCTTATCAGAAGGTGCAGAGCTCGGTGCAAACCCGATTCAGCGAAATGCAGTCGACCGCGATGTCTCCCATAAACATGGTAAAGAACTTCATTGCCGGGGCGGCGCACACGGAATCTGCGCCCGCGCCAAACCCGGAACTGGAGCAACTGCAGCAGCGCCTTGCCGAATTGGAAGCTCGCCTGGAAAAGCCGGTTCCAAAGAAGAAGAGGGCGGCAAAACGGCGGTGATGAAGACGGTGGGTAGTGGATAGCGATATGCCACCATCCACTGTTCTGTCATACTGAGCCTGCGACTTGCCCACCACAATGGGAACAAAGGGATGTGGGATGCTCTGCCCTTATCGGCCGTTGACAGGGTAAAGAGCGGCGGTGTGACTGCCGTCATAGCGACATTCTTAAGCGCATAATATTTTGGACTTTGCGAAGTGGTAGCGGAACACGTTCACATGCCGTCAACTAAGACTTCGCTCGTCTGCGTCATCTGTGCGCTCGCTCTGAGTGCCACAGGCTGTTATCGCGCCATCGGCCCGCAGTCGGTGGCGCGCGATCGTCATCTGTATGCTGCCTCCCTCTCGGATTCCTGGAAGGAGCAAACGCTGTTGAACATCGTCAAGGTGCGCTATGTCGATCCCCCCGTTTTTGTGGATGTAGGAAACATCGTGGCGAGCTATTCGCTGCAGCAAGGAGTTACGGTAGGCGGAAACATCGTTCCGGACGCCAGCGCCCCTTACGCAACTGTGGGGGGTTTCGGAACCTATGGCAACAGCCCGACGATCACCTACACGCCGTTAACTGGCAACAAGTTCATCCGGAGCCTCGCAACGCCATTGCCACCCGAGGCGGTATTCTCCAGCATTCAGTCCGGACAGCCAGCCGACCTCATTCTGTTTGCTTCTCTGGCATCAATCAACGGCTTGAAGAATCAGGAGGCAACATTGAACGGAGTCACAAGGGCTGATCCGGACTTTCATCGCATGCGCGAGTTGGCGCGCCAGATCCAGCTTTCCGGTGCGGTGAGAATCGTGGTCAAGAAGGATGCCGACCAGGAGTTGGTTAGCTTCGTGAGCTTCCGCACCGATAACATTCCGCCGGACATCCAGGCTGACGTTCTGGAATTCCGGAGGATATTGGGACTGAGCCCCAGCGCAACGGAGTTCAAGATTGTCTTCGGGGCCGTTTCCACGAACGATAAGGAGATTGCGGTCATTACGCGCTCCATCCTTAGCTTGATGCAAACCATGGCGGCGCAAGTAGAAGTGCCTGAGGAAGACCTTGCGCAAACGCGGGCATTTCCCGGGTTCGAACATGACAAGGGCGTTCCAGGGGTGGTTCGACTGATTCGCATCCATAGCGGGAAATCGAGTTCGCCTGACGCATTTGTCTCGGTGAAATACCGGAACAACTGGTTCTGGATCGACGACGGTGATCTTGAATCCAAGTAAGTGTTTTCGCTCATCATGATGCTCTTTACGATGGTCGAGACTGGGCCAAAAGAGAACCAGCCGATAGTGACGATTCCTGCGCACTAGATCGTCGAGTAAGACTCAAAGGGTGCGGGTCGATATGGCTGCACTCACGAGCCCCTGTCGTTCAATAGCTCGCAATTTCTAGAAGCCATCTTGTACATCAGCTTTGACGGGGCACAGCTTCGCCTGTGCCCGTTAAGAACCGCTTAGAAACCGAGCTTTAGCCGCTTCGGGAATTCGTCTTAGGTCTGCTGGCTTGCGGCGTCGGCGACGCAGCCTCCACGTCTCAAGAAAGGACCCTTGCAACCCGTCTCGCTTTCCGCAGCATCACCCAGCTTCGCGGGTTGAAGCTGTTGGCGTTGCGGCTTTGCGAAAGGAAGCCTTGCGGTTCACCTTCTTCTCACTCACGGCTCTCCGCGTCGCGGCCTTTCGCTCCCGAGGCTTCCTTTCCGTCATCTTCTTCCCCGCGTTCGGCAAGCTCGCCTTGCACAGTTCTTGGAAGCTCACCTGGATCAGTTCCTCCATGCGGGTCACATCCGGGACAGCCTCAACGGCGGCGTGAAAACCAAAATAAATCATGCCGTCATAGCTGAGCACGGCGCAGTTCATGCCCATTTCCCCGCCGATGGGCACGACCGGATACCAGCGCGTCATCTTGTGGTCGATGAAGTACAGGGGAGTCTGCGGGCCAGGCACGTTGGTGCAGATCAGGTTGCAGAGGCTGAGCGGTAACTGGCTGGCAATGGGCGCGGCGATGGCCTGCAGCATCGGCGGAATCGTTCCCACCAGGGTCCCCGCCATGCTCACCATCTCGGCCACTTTGGCGTTCTTGTAATAGCCCATCTTCTGGTTGACCGCAGCCAGCAGCTTCACCGGATCGCGCACATCCAGCGGCACGCTGATGGGCACGAACGTAATGCGGTTACCGGCGCCATCCTTGTCTTCGGTGTCGCGCACGTTCACCGGCACCACAATTCGCAGCGAACGCCCCTTAAGATGCACACCGTGCAAGTGCGCATAGCGGCGAATCGCGGAGGTGAGCACGGAGAGGATGACGTCATTCACGGTCGCACCGCACACCTGCTTGATGGCCTTAACCGTGGCTAGCGGAATCTCCGTCCAAGCCATATGGTGGGGTCCGTGATAGACCCGATTGAACGGCAGCCGCTCCGCCGGCATCCCGAGCTCGGTCATCAGATCGACCAGTCCGGGGATGGCCGGGGTGTTTGCGTCGCCCTCGGTCTGCGGCTCATGCGCGACGCTGGACACGGTGTGCTGCGCGGCCTGCAACACTTCCGACTGCACTTTCAGCAAACGCTCCACCACCGAAAAATACGAGCGGAACAGGCCATCGAGCAGCAGAGCCCCCGAGTCCTGCAGCGGAGGGGCATGAAAGGGTTCCGGCTTGGGATAGGGCCCGGCGGGCGTCGGGGTCGTATTCATCAACGCGCTCAGCAGCCGCACGCCGGCAATACCATCGGCCAGGCAATGATGTACGCGGATGACAAGGACCGTCCGGTTGCCCTTCAGGCCACGAATCAGCGTCAGGTCCCACAGGGGATGCTGCCGGTCGAGGATGGTACTGAGAATACTGGAAGCCGTCGCCTTGAGCTCTGCTTCCGTTCCGTGCTGTAGCTTGACCTCGTGAATATGGTTGCGGATGTCGAACTTCGGATCGTACTGCCATACCGGCAGGCCGACATTGAAGGGCGGAAACACCACCCGTTGCCGGAAGCGCGGAATCAGCGGCAGCTTCGACTGCACGTAATCGATGCAAGCCTTAAGCGAGATCTTGCCCTCGTACTCGCTGATCGACGCGATGCTGAGCGGCTGCCCCTCGCGTTCGAGATAAAGGAAGAACGAATCTCCCCACGACAGGCAGTCTGCCTGGTGCGCGTGCGATTTCCCTGAACCATTGCTGGCAATCATGGCCGATTCCGTCCCATCTTTTCGTGTGAGGTCACCCAGTCTCCATGCAGCACAGCCGCCGTGAGCGAAGTCTCGCCCGCCAAAACCACGGCTGCACAAATTTCTGCGAACTTCTGCACCTTACCCGCGCCGTAGCAGCCGAGCAGCTCGAGACATTCTTTCTGCGTCGCCAGCCCGGTGCCGCCCCCATACGTGGCAACAATCAGCGCTGGGATGGTGATCGACCAGTACAAATCGCCATTGTCCAGCTGTTGGGCGTAGGTAATCGCTGCATGCGACTCGGCGATGTTGGCTGCGTCTTGTCCGGTTGCGATGAACAAAGCTGCCAGGCCGTTGGCCGCATGCGCACCGTTGTTGGCGGATCCCGCCAGGAAAGCGCCCGTCAACTGCATCTGCGCGGCTCGATGCAGATCGCGCGTGTCGACGCGCGTCAGGTTCAGCAGCACATCGCGGCGGATGGTAGCTTCCGCCACAACCCGTTTGCCGCGGGTCATCAACATGTTGATGTGCGAATGTTTCTTGTCGGTGTCGATGTTGCCGGTCAGCCAATAGGTCGACTTCCTGGGATAATTCGCCTTGATCCACTCGCAGGCAGCGTGGGTTGCCTTGCTGCACATGTTCTGCCCGGCGGCGTCGCCCGTGGTGTAGTTGAAGCGCAGGTAGCGCATGGGGCCGACGGCGTACTGGTCAATGCGAATGAGCCTTCCCATGCGGGTCGTGGCGTCGGCGGCCGCCTTGATCTGGGCGAATTGCTCTTCCACCCAGTGTCCGAACTCGCGGGCCTGTAGCGCATCGTCGAGCGTGAACACGGGAGCACGCTGCATCGCGTCTTCCACCACACAGGTCCGGATACCGCCGCATTCGTTCAATAGGCGCATGCCGCGGTTATAGCTGGCCACCAGGGTCCCTTCGGTGGTCGCCATCGGGATGTAGAAGTTGCCATTGGCATGTTCGCCGTTCACCCGCAACGGTCCGGCAATACCCAGCGGCACTTGCGCTGTGCCGATGAAGTTTTCGATGTTGCCGGGAAGAGTGGCGGGATCGACCGCATAGCGGGCAACCTCTTTGAGTTCAGCGCCGGTCTGCTGGCGCAGAAATTCGCGCCGGGTCTCGGCCATCTGCGGGGTGTAATCGTTTTGTTTGTCGCGGGGTATGCGGATTCGTTCTTCCGCGGCTGGGGTGGGCACTGCTTCCTCCGATTGGCGACTTCGGGCCAAAGATATTCTAGAATAAAGCCCTTTTGGCATCATAAAGACCGGGAAGGAGCGGAAAGAGGACATCGGTCACAGCCGGGGGCGATTTTTCCCAATTTGGGAATCTATCGGGCAAAACGTTGGCGGCCCGGCTGCTGGCCGGATTTTGCCCCACCAATGACACTTAAGCGTTGGCGACGGTTTTCACCCGAACCTCGGCAGCATCGTCCCAAGCGGTTTCAGTCGCCGGTGCGATGTAGCTCATTGCGCGTTCCGTCAACGCCGTAATTGTAAGGCTGGGATTGACGCCGAGATTCGCCGCCACCACGGAACCGTCGCAGACGTACATGTTCTTATAGCCGAAGACGCGATGCCGGTAGTCGATCACACCGTTCTCGGGAGAATCGGCGATCACGCATCCGCCCAGGCAATGCGCGGTGCCGGGAATATCGAAGAGGATTTCCGGCAGCATGCTCATGGCGGAGCCGCCCGCAATCTTGGCGAATTTTTCGGCAAACGCGTTGGCAGCGGGAATGAACGTTGGTACGCGCTCCCCTCGGCTCACCAGCACTTTGCGGAACGGCCATAGCCACGAGCGCTGCCAGCGCATGTCGATGTGACCTTCGAGCGCCTGCATGCACAGCAGGATGACCGACTCGCGCGCCCACCCCATCGGCTGCAACACGCGGATGGTGCGCAGTGGATGCAGGAACAGCGATGACGCGAGGTTTCTCAGCCAGAGCGCGACCCGTCCCGGGCCGGGGTGTCCGCCGGTAAGGATGGTGGACCATACGGACATGGCATCGGAGCCGTTGGGATAACGCACCGCCTCGATGTGAGTGTGTTCGTCGATATACACGCCCGAGCCGATAGCCACGCCTTTCGACAGATCTTCGCTCGAGCCCGGCACGCGCACGCCGATGAGCGACTCTGAGTTGGTGCGAACGTAGCGGCCAACGCGGTTGCTGATGGCCGGCAGCGAACCACGATCTTTCAGATCGAAAAGAAGCTCCATGCTTCCCAGCGCCGATGCCGAGAAGATCACTGCACGACAGGTAAAATGCTGGCGCCGCCGATTCACGAAAGCGGTCGAGCACACCGTCGTAACCTCGTATCCCGCGCTGCCATCGGCCTTGCCCTCGAGTGGCTTCACATCGACCACGCGGGTTTCGGCCATCACCTGCACGCCGCGCTTCTCGGCGAGATACAGGTAGTTCAGGTCGAGCGTGTTCTTGGCGCCGTGCTGGCAGCCCATCATGCAGCCGCCACAGGCTTTGCAGGTGGTGCGATCCGGGCCTTCGCCCCCGAAGTACGGATCAGGCACAGTCTGTCCCGCAGGCTCGCCCTCCGCGGCCTGGAAGATGCCGACGCTGGTGCGGTAGAAGGTGTTCCCGATGCCGCTGCTCTCGGCGACCTGCCGCAGCAGCTCGTCTGCGGGTCCGAAGATTCGGTTCTCGGTAACGCCCAGCATGCGCGAGGCGGTGTCGTAGTGCTGCGGCATCTCCGATTGCCAATCGGCCAGGCCCGCCCACGTCCCGCTGTTCCAGACTTTGTCGGGCGGACGCAGCAGCGTGCACGCATACGTTATCGAGCCTCCACCCACGGCGCAGCCATGGAGGATGGTGACGTGGCGAAAGAAGCGCATGTTGAAGAAGCCGCGGAGAGCGAGCTTGGGGCGCCAGAACCAGCGATGCAGCGACCAGCTCGTCTTCGGCAGATTTTCGGGCGTCCAGCGGCGGCCCATTTCGATGACCGCCACGCGGTATCCCTTTTCCGCCAGGCGCAGCGCGGAAACGCTACCGCCGAAGCCGGAACCGATCACGATGAAGTCGAAATCCAATTCCGCGCGCGCGCGGCTGTGCGTGCCCTCGGGCGAAGCGAGAAGCATTTCAGATACCGACTTAGAAGACATCATTCTTCTGCCGCCAATTTACGCGCCGCCGCTTCCGCTTTACGAATCGCCTTCTCGTGCAGATCGTAGGTGTCGAGCGCTCGCGCCGCGCCATCGCGGGCGCCCTGCGTGCTCATGCGACGCTCGGCCTCGTCGAAGATCCGCTCGGCCTCGAGCCGGCAAGCTTCCTTTTCGTCGAAGGCCGCCTTGAGCTGCGCGGCCAACGCCTTGATCTCCGGATCGATGGCTTTTCCCTTGGGGCGACTCTTCGCGCGACGCGCTTTGCCGCCGCTCTCTTCCTCGACCAGTTCGTCGTAGGCGCGGGTCAACTCCTCGCTCCAGGTCGCCTTCACCTTCTGCCTCAGCTTCGTCCAGCGCCGCGGTCGCGAGGTCGGCGATCTGGCGGACCCGTCTCTTTTCCATCAGCCATTTCCACACTCCCCATTCCATGCCCTGGCGCATGATGGCCCTGGCTTCTTCTACGGCAGGCAGTTTTCGCATGTACATCCACCTTGGCAACGAGAATTCTGTTGCACAACTCAAAGTTGTCACGCCCCGTCGCGCGAACAGCCCGCAACGCGACCGGACACTGTCCAACCTGTCATTCTAGGTGCGCTCAACGCGGGGACGGGCACTGCATCCTGTGGGATTACGCGCACCTTCCCATTTTGGAAAATCT
Organism: uncultured Acidobacteriaceae bacterium; assembly: GCA_963798275.1. Taxonomy (GTDB): domain Bacteria; phylum Acidobacteriota; class Terriglobia; order Terriglobales; family Acidobacteriaceae; genus CAWCTB01. The sequence continues at coordinate 87,369 of CAWCTB010000018.1, read as the reverse complement.
TCGGGAGGACTACGCAGCCTGCAATGGGCATCTCGACGGAAAGAAGCAGTGTAACAAGGTCCTGTAGTGAGTGCCGTGCCGGCTCTTTCCGTTTTGCGGAAGGCTCCCCTTGCAGGGAGTCTCCGCGAGGCCGCGGTATTCATGGGTAGGAGGTCCCGAGAGATTTCGGTCTACTCCTTCACAGAGACTGCTGTAGCCGCCGGTTCAAGCCGCAGAAGGGCGCCGTTTGTTTTGGACGCGGATGTCAACCCACGGCCAAATGAGAAACGACTGAGGCGCGGAGCGGCGGCACACAACTATGGCGACTTCATCTGGTGCTAGCGTAGTCAAGAACCGTAAACTAAGAACGTCTTGTCCGCCGCCGACCGAGCCCCAATGATCTCCCTTGACCAGCTCCTGACCGAGACATTCCGCCTGGCACGCTTTCGTCCCCGACAGCGGGAGGTCATCGAAGACTTGCTGGCCGGCCACGATGTCGTTTGCGTCATGCCGACGGGCGCGGGCAAGAGTCTCTGCTATCAGCTTCCGGCGGTGGCCCTCGGTGGCCTGACCATCGTCGTATCGCCGCTGATCGCACTGATGGCCGACCAGGTAAGGCAGCTTGGCGAGCTTGCGGTTGCTTCCCTTCTGTTGAACAGCTCCCAGGATTCCACCAGACAGCGTGAGACCCTGCGCCAGCTCCGCGCCGGATTCGCGGGCATCTTGTATGTCGCACCGGAGCGCTTTGCCGCGCCCTCGTTTCGTGCCTTGCTTCCGCAGTTGCGGCCACGGCTGTTCGTCGTCGATGAGGCGCACTGCGTCAGCTTCTGGGGACACGACTTCCGTCCCGAGTACATGCGCCTGGCAGAAATTCGTGAGGCCCTGGGATCGCCCGTGACCGTCGCCCTCACTGCCACCGCGACTCCACAGGTGCGCAGCGACATCGCCACCTTTCTCAAACTCCGCTCGCCCAAGATGCACGTTACCGGATTTGACCGGCCCAACCTGCGTTATGCTGCCCGCTTCTTTCGCAACGATGGCGAGAAGGATGCAGCCCTCGCTCGCGGCTTGGCGGCCGTCGCGGGAACCGGCATCGTCTATTGCGCCACTCGCAAGACGGTTGAAGAACTCACCGCCTTTCTCTCCGAACGCATGCCCGATCGCATCATCTGCGGATACCATGCCGGAATGTCCCAACCCGCCCGCAAACACAGTCAGGATCGCTTCATGCAAGGCCAGGGGGCAGTCATCGTGGCCACCAACGCCTTCGGCATGGGCATCAACAAGCCCGATATCCGCTTCGTCCTGCATTACAACCTGCCGGGAAGCGTTGAGGCCTATTACCAGGAAGCGGGCCGCGCCGGACGCGACGGCAAAACCGCCGATTGCGTGCTCTATCACTCGCCCCGCGATTTCGCGATTCAGCAGTTTTTTATCGAGAAGATCGGCGACAACAACGACCAGCTCAACGATGCCGACGTCAGCCGTCTGCAGGCCAGCGCCGGACGCAAGCTGGAGGCAATGATGCACTATGCGTCGTCGCGCCGCTGCCGCCGCTGGGCCATCCTCAATTACTTTGGCCAAGCCGCGCCCATCTATAACTGCGCCTGCGACGTATGCCGTGGCAAGGTGAAGGTTCCACCGCCGAAGCTCAAGACGCCGGTCAAGCCGCGGCCCTCGAGAAGCGGTTCATCGGTTCAACCATCGCCCCGCAAGCGAAAAGCCACCACCGATCAACCCCTGGATGCGGCGGCAGAGATCCGGTTCGAGGCCTTGCGCAAAGTGCGTCGCCGGTTAGCCGACGAATCCGGCTTGCCGGCCTTCTGTGTGCTGCACGACAGCGTGCTGCGCGAGCTCGCCCTGGCCGCCCCCGCCACTACCGTCGCCCTGCTGCAAGTAGCCGGAATCGGTCCCAAGAAGGCCGCCCAGTTCGGCCCCGCCTTATTGTCCGCGATCAAAACCCTGAGCCCGCAGAAATAAAAAGGACGGGAAAGAATCCCGCCCTTTGGCCGACGTCACCGATATCAACTGAGCATTTCCCAGTTTGCCAGACGAAGGTGATTGAAGTTCAGGGCTTCAATCCCATCACTCTCCAACGATTGGGACAATCGGAAGTCGTCTGTAAGCACAAGGTATCGATTCTTTGCAATGACTGCGATCACCGCGTCAGTAAGGCCATACTTAGCCCACCGATTCTGGAGAGCGGTCGCACTGACCACGTGCTGTTCATCGATCTGCGTCAATTTAGCTGCAAATGAAGCGAAGTATGCCTCTCTGTACCTCTCGGGAATGGCGTTTGACAGGTTGCTGACCTCAGTCAAAATGTTTGGTGTGGTGACGATACGCCTGAAAGGTTTCAACACTTGGATTAAGAGGTCGTAGTCCTCGTCACTGTATCTCGAAAGGCGATCATTGGTAGCAATTTGCCTTCGGTCATAGCAGGCTAAGAAAAGGAGCAGAAGCAGGTTCGAGTCGATGACGACGCCAAGTCTGCTATAGGTCCGGAGTTGCGTAGCCGGGTCCCTCATAGGGCTATGCGTTGGCCAAAGTCCTTATCTTTATTGACTCAAACTGCCCGGTTTCAGCCAATAGCTTGACAACCCGATATTCACGGTTACCCCTCCCTGTCAGCACAAGAATCGGCGTTGGGACGGGAGCAGGATAGCTCACCGTGACCAACCAGAATCGTCCGTCGTCTGACAATTCAACCTCTTCCAAGAGTACTTCAGAAGCCGGAACCGCCATGATGTCAGACAAATACTCTCTGGCAAGTTGTACCGCTTTCTTCACTTCCAACGGCATTTCCGACCTCCGTGTTCATTAAAACAAAAGGGCAGGACTATGTCCCGCCCTTTTTTCCTGCCAAAGCATTCATCCTTACTCGCCGCCGGCTTCTGCCGCCTTGCTCACCGCAACCGTCTCGCCTACATCGCCCACCTTGAAGCGGGCAAAGCGCTTCACCGCGATGTTCTCGCCCAGGTTGCCGATGACCGACGCGATGAGTTGTGACACCGTCATGGTCTGGTCCTTGATGAAGGGTTGCTCGTAGAGGCAGACCTCCTCGTAGAACTTGCCCATCTTGCCTTCGATGATCTTCTCGATCACCGCCGGCGGCTTGCCGGTCTCGGCAGCCTGGGCGCGGTAGATGTCCTTCTCTTTTTCGAAGGCCTCCGGCGTCACGTCTTCCTTGCGCACATAGCGCGGATCGGCCGCGGCAATGTGCATGGCAATGTCGTGGACCAGATTCTTGAAGTCGTCGGTGCGTGCCACGAAGTCGCTCTCGCAATTCACTTCCACCAGCACGCCGATCTTTCCGCCGGCATGGATGTAGCTCGCCACCGCGCCTTCGCTGGTAGCGCGCGTCGCCTTCTTGGCCGCCGTCGCCACACCCTTCTTGCGCAGGATGACGATGGCCGCCTCGATGTCTCCCTTGGCCTCCGACAAAGCCTGCTTGCAGGCCATCATGGGAGCGTTGGTCTTGTCACGAAGCTCTTTTACTTGTGCGGCACTGATATTCACAGTTGTAGTGCTCATACTTTCCGATTCCCTCTGGCTGTTAGCTCTTGGCTCTTAGCCATGGCAACAACCCACAAATCATTAGATGATTGAGCAGAAGCCACCGTCGCAGCGGCATGTCTTTCAACCTGGTTAAAGCCTGGCTGGAAGCTGGCGGCTGAGAGCTGATGGCCGATTGCAAAACGACCCGCGCCGTTGGCCAGCGCGGGTCACGAAACAATTCGAACCTACCGCTGTTGCTATACGCGCGAATTCTCCGCCGCGCGGCGTCCGCCCTTGCCCAGCACCTCTTCCATGCTGACCTCTTCTAGGTCACCGGTCTCGGCAGGGATTTCGATGGTCTCGACCTCCGCAGGACTTGCAGCAGCGGCTTCCGCGCCTTCGCTGTACTGAACGGCAGCGGCCACGTCGGCTCCCTGCTTGTCGGTGGCGGCCTGCGAACCCTCGACCACCGAATCGGCAATCTTGGAGGCGAACAACCGGATCGCGCGCAACGCATCATCGTTGCCCGGGATGATGTAATCCACTTCCGTCGGATCGCAGTTCGTGTCCACCACTGCGACCACCGGAATGCCCAGCTTGCGGGCTTCCTTCACCGCGATCGCCTCTTTGTTCGAGTCGATCACGAAGAGTGTGTCCGGCAGCCGGTTCAGGTTCTTGATGCCCGCCAGGTTCGCCTGCAGGTGCTTGCGCTCCCGCTCCAGCTTGACCACTTCCTTCTTCGGCAGCAGCTCGTAACGGCCATCCGTGGCCATCTCGTCGAGTTCCTTCAGCCGCTTCACCGACTTCTGCACCGTCACCCAGTTGGTGAGCAGTCCGCCCAGCCAGCGCTGGTTCACGTAGAACATGCCGCAGCGCGTCGCTTCTTCGGCGATGGCGTCCTGCGCCTGGCGCTTGGTGCCTACGAACAGCACCAGCTTGCCTTCGGCTGCCATGTCCTGCACAAACTTCGACGCCTCTTTGAACATCTTCAGCGTCTTCTGCAGATCGATGATGTAAATCCCGTTGCGCTCGCCGAAGATGTACTCCTTCATCTTCGGATTCCAGCGCTTGGTCTGGTGCCCGAAGTGAACGCCGGCTTCGAGCAACTCCTTCATCGTGATATTTGCCAAGTTTCCTCCACTTTGGCGTGCATCCCTCCCGGCGACATCAGCTTTTAAGCCTGGTCGGATTCGCTTGGGATTACATTCCCGAAACCCGCCCCGTTGCTGTTCTAGTACAGCGGGTGCGAGAAGATTCGTTCCGGTTTACTCTGTCCCCTCGCCCCCGGAACCACAAGAGCGAGAAGAACAAGAATGCGGGTGCCCCATCCTTTCGCTGCTCTTTGCGAAAGGGTGGGACTATCACCCGCCTACCGCTTGCTGAACTGGAAGCGCTTGCGAGCGCCCTTCTGGCCGTACTTCTTGCGCTCCTTGATGCGCGAATCGCGACGCAGGAATCCCGCGGCTTTCAGTTTGGCGCGCAGCTCAGGATTGAACTCCTGCAGCGCCCGCGCCGTACCCATGCGCACCGCGCCGGCCTGGCCGTTCACGCCGCCACCGTCGACGGTGCACACGATGTTGAAGCTGCCCGATGTCTCGGTGAGCACCAGCGACGACTTCGCCATGATGCGCTGCGCTTCGGTCACAAAGTGCTGATCGAACGGCTTGCCGTTCACCGTAAACTCGCCGCTGCCGGGGCGAAGAAACACGCGGGCCACGCTCGATTTGCGCCGTCCCGTACCGTAATACTGAACCGTTTCTGCCATTGAATCCTTCAGGAGCTACCGCTCCCATCGTCCCTTCTTCTAACTGGCTGTAATGCGGGTGCCCCATCCTCTCCCTCTTTGGGGAAAGTGTGGGAGCGAAATTTTTTTAAACGACTGCCGCCACCGCTTCCGGCTTCTGTGCCGCGTGCGGGTGCTTGTCGCCCTTATAAACCTTCAGCTTCGAGGCCATCGCCCGCCCCAGCTTGGTATGCGGCAGCATGCCCACGATAGCTTCTTCCACGATCTTTTCGGGCTTGCGGTCAAACCGCTTCTTGTATTCTTCGGCCTTCATGCCGCCGGGAAAACCGGAGTAGTGGTAGTAGACCTTGCTGTCAGCCTTCAGGCCGGTGATACGCACCTTATCGGCGTTGATCACGACCACGTGATCGCCCGTATCCATGAAGGGCGTGTACTTGGGATTGTCCTTGCCGGAGAGCATGCGCGCCACCCGCGATGCCAGCCGGCCCAACGTCTGGCCCGACGCATCGACGACAAACCACTTGCGCGCAATTTCCCCTTTGGGGAAATACGTAGACATCTTTCCATCTCCCAGATGTGTGAAAACCGCGAAAGAGCCGCTGAGTTCTTGGCGCTGGAATGCGCAGGAAACCTCTAGACGGGCAGACGCAGAACTACCAAAGATCTAAGAATAGACCAGCAGCACGGCCCCTGTCAATCAAACAGCGGCACACCAATAGCTTGCGGTCAAAGCGCTCCCCCACTATTGTAGCAAACTTGAGCTGCTCAACAACCCGGGAATGCATTCCTAAGGAATTCCGGACGTCACCGCAAAAGGCGCATCTCCCCATGGCGACGAAATAGGGACACATGCACTCGGAAATCGAGCCCGCAGAACGACACAATTTTGTTGTGGCCACGTGATGCGAGCACTCCTTCAGGAGCTGCGGACGGGCAACCACTCTTGCGATCACCCGGGCGTACACAGGCTTTTGGGAAGCTCCCGTCCGAAGTCCCAAGCCCAAGCATCCCCAGCTAATTGCACCCGTGCGGATTCGACCCGCAATTCAGCGTTGTTTTTCCCCTCGCCAACGTTTGCCCCGTAGAGCGGGACGGCTGTCGCCTTGCACCCGACGTACTCGCACGGGATGGCGAAGGATCCGCGAGCTCTTCACGGGAAACCGTCGCCCCTTCGTCGTCGAGAGCATGGCGGGGCAAGATTGCTTGGTGGTAAATCTTCGAAACCAGGCTGAATGCCGCTTCTACCGTGACATACACCGCCACCTCCGCACAGATCGCGAAGGAAACTAACAAGACCAGCCCCAGAATCAGCGCGGAAAAGCGAAAAGATTCGCCGGACGAGATCAAGGCAGCAATTTGCCGCCGCATTCGACCTGATCGGGGGAAAGGCAGCGCCTCCGGGTTCGAAGCTGAGGAGGTGGTCGGTTTTGCAGGATCGGCGCCGGGAATCAGCGCTTGCGCACCACAGCTCGCTGTACCCATACACACTCCTTCAATCATCAGCGACTAGGGGCCAAGTGTCTGCCGGGGCGTATGTCTAGGGAGTCAGCTCAACGGGACGACGGTTAACGCCCTTGCACGTTGAAGGTTGCGGTAACGGTGTCGGGCAACTGCAAACGAAACTCGATGCCGAAACCGATGTCGAAATGGTCCGTACTTACCGGAAGGGACTAATACGACATCTGAAAACTGACCCACATCTATAAAGTGGGGAGATGGTAGCACGGGCCTTGCAGATGTCAACGGAAAAAACCTGGGTGTCGATCCTTCTCCTCCACATGCGTGTCAAGTCCCGTCCTCGGGGCGCGAGGGCTTGCCACCGCCGCTATGCAATAGAACCGTTTGTGAGATACTCACCTCCCCGACAGATTGCACTGCAGCGCATTCCCGCGCTGCGAAAGCCCTCAGGAGGTTGAACGGATGTCCCTGTTCCGGGTTCGCTGTCTCGCTGCTCTCGTAGCCGCAGCCTCGCTGCTCACCGTCCCTTGCGCAGGCCAGAATCCCGCCCCCGGCGCGGTTGCGTCCGGTACCGCGCTGTTGCGGGAGTCCATCGGTATCACGGGTGTGGCCATGTTCATGGACTCCGGTGCGCCGGGCATGGTGCTCGTCGTGGTTCGTGGCCAGGATGTCGTGATAGAAGGCTATGGCGAGACCGCCAAGGGCAATGGCCAGGAGCCGAATGGAAATTCGCTGCTGCGGCTGGGCTCCATTTCGAAGACGTTTACCGGAGACCTGCTGGCCGGCCTGGCGGCCGAAGGCAAGCTCCGCCTGACCGATCCGCTGCGGATGTATGCGGGCGGGCAGACGATCCCGACTTACGCCGGCCGCGAGATCACGTTGCTTGATCTCGCCACGCACTCGGCAGGATTGCCGCGCGAAATTGGCGACGTTCCTCCCAATACTCGTCCCTTCACGTGGCCGACCAAGGCGGACCGTTGGGCGTGGCTCGGGAAGTATCAACTCGCCTGGGAGCCGGGAAAAGTGGCCGCTTACTCCAACGTGGGCTTCGATTTGCTGGCCGACGCCCTGGTGACCGCCAGCGGCAAGCCCTATGGTGAATTGGTGCGCGAAGGAATCACCGGGCAGCTCGGAATGAAAGATACCGGCCTGAATCCCACCAAGGAGCAGTGCCAGCGCCTCATGCTGGGCAGCGGCATCGGCGGTCCCGGCCCGTGTGTCGATACCGAGGAAACCGCTGGATCCGGTGGCATCTACTCCACCGGGAGCGACATGGCGCTGTGGCTCAAGTACAACCTCGGCTCCGATCCAACAAAGTGGCAGGCGGCAGAGCTCGCCCATGCGGTGTACCGACAGCGCCAGGCGCTGACGGCTGCGATCGGCTTCGATGAAGCGGGCCCGATGTCGGGACTAGGGCTCGCCTGGGTGGTGCAGTCCGCCAACGGGCACATGCCGATGATCCTGGAAAAGAGCGGCGGAGGAGGAGGCTTCATGACCTACATGGCGTTCGCGCCCGGTCGGGACGTCGGGGTCTTCGTCGCGGTCAACCGGGTGGATTTTGCCATGTTCTATGGCATCACGGCTGCCGTGAATGATCTGATTGCCAACCTGGTAACCAGGTAAGCTGCCGGCAGGGATTCTTTCGGCAACTACCGCTTCTTGCGGACCTTTCGTACGACCCAGGCATTCCAATCCGTTTCGCTAATCTCGCCAGCCGTGGCCTTCAACACCATGGCGGTTTCTTCCGCTTCCGAGCAGGCGAGCTTTGAGCCATTCAGGTCCAGGAAGATCACGACCGCCGCCAGTGCCAGCCGCTTGTTGCCATCGGCGAAGGGATGATTCCGTAAGATACCCCACCCATAAGCCGCCGCCACGCCCGCGATAGTTACGTTCCGGTCATAAGTGGCGAGTTGCTGAGGACGGGCCACTACCGACTCAAGCAATCCAGCGTCCCGAATCCCAGTCACTCCTCCATAGCGGGCAATGAGCTCCTGATGAACAGAACGTAGCGCGTCGACGGTCAGCCAGTGCAACCGCCTGGCCATTATTTCGCCAGTTCCCGATAGCTATTTCTGTGCCTGGGTTCCGTGCGGCGAAATGCCTCCACCTGTTGGGAAAAGCTTGCATCATAGGGCGACAACTGAATGCCTTCGCTGGTCTCGGTGAGGGTAAGCACATCGCCCTCGGAGAGGCGGAGTTGCTCGATGATCTGCCGGGGAAGCAGGACTCCAAAACCATTGCCAATTTTGCGCAGCTTGGTCTGCATAAGCGTATTATAACATTCGTTATAATAAAGAGCCGCCCAACCAATCCCGGTTAAGAAACAAACGCCGGAGTTCCTGGCCTCCGGCGTTGGATGACTCTTTGTATGAGGTATTCCGGGTAAGCGGCTTGCCCCTAGAAGATCCGGCGGCGGATAATTCCCGCCACTCCCGCCAGTCCCGATCCGAGCAGGATCAGCGAACTGGGTTCCGGCACCGTGCCGCCGGGGCCGTTCACCATGAAGTCGTCTGCGAGGGTAGTACTCGACCCGGGGCAGCCGCTGCAACCATACACTCCGAATCCGGCCAGGGATTTCATGGGATCCAGGAATGAGGTCATGTCGAACTTCGTCCAGTCACTGCCAACATCCACGGTATTCTCGGCCGTGGTGGAGTCGCTATAGAGGAAATACACCGCCGCAATGCCGGTGTCCGGCATCTTGAGCCACAGGGAGACCTCGCTGATCATCGAGTCGGCGACAGGCGAGAAGTCCTGCTCGAGGAGCCGGTTGCCTGAGACCACCGCACTGAACATTCCGGAGTTCGCATCACTGGAAGTGACCGACCAGGTACAGCCGCCGCAAAAGTCGTTGGAGTTGAACCAGGGGGGCAAGGTTCCCGTCTCGAAGCCGGGATTGACCAGAACGTTGGCAGCAAAGGCCTGGGCCGCCAGTAACGAAAAGCAAAGCACCAAAACAGCACGCCATTTGAGCATTGTTTCCTCCTGAGGCAGGCAAGTTTGGCATGGAAAACAGCCGAGCGCAACACGAAACTGGCATTTTTGAGAGTTGTACAACTTCTTTGCCGCGGGTTCGCGACATTCACTTCGGGTTAGGGTGGGTAGGGCGGGGGCCGAGACAGGCGTCAGAAATGCAGAATCCCGAGGTGATGTTGAGCGATTTTTCTCAACCAGGAGCTTGCGCTAGACCCTTGCCGACCTGCGCTCACCGGATGCCTTGCGGCACGCAATGTGCGATCTTGGTTTGGGCTCCGGGCTTACTCCTAACCGGAAAAACTGTTCAACGCCTCGGGACTCTATCTTGCCTTTGACGGGTTCCCTGTTCTCTCAACCAGCGGCTCGCTATTGACCGTCACGATCCCTCTGTGGCCTTGCGCTGCAGGCGCGGCACAGTGAACTCGCTTCAGCCCCGGACTCACCACCAACCGGACAACCTCGGAAACTGTCAAAGAACGAGTGTGTTTTTACGCCTGCCAGCTTTGAAGTCAACCAAAATTATGCCGCCGTATCTGCTTTGTTTTCAACCGAGTGCAGCCCATTCACAGGCGGGTGACCGAAATTGGTGCACTGGCGCAAGCGGTTTGCGGCCGGATTCGGGTAGCGGCCGCAATTGATGCGGGTTTCCGCAGACGAGCGGCTCAGCGGCGATGCTCGCTGTAACTGTGACAATTTGGAAAAAACCGCATTCCGCGCGGAGTTGCGCGCCGGCGAAGTTTGCGGGACCGGCCGTTTGCTACCATCGCCGCATGCCTTTGCTGCAAGCCTACGGCCTCAACAAGACGTTCCACTCCGGGCAAAACGCTTTCGGGCTGGGCGCGTCCGGACAGGTGCATGCCGTAAAGAATGTGTCATTAACGATTGAGCCGGGCGAGACGCTTGGGCTGGTGGGCGAGTCGGGCTCGGGCAAGAGCACCGTTGGGCGCATGCTGGTTCGGCTGGTCGAACCCGATGCGGGAGAGGTCCGTTTTGATGGGCGCGATGTGCTCGCAGCTCGCGGCTCGGCCTTGCGCCAGCTTCGCCGCGATATGCAGATCATCTTTCAGGATCCATTTGGTTCGCTTGATCCCCGCATGACGGTCGAGCAGATCGTGTGCGAGCCGCTGGCGATTCACCCGGATGCGGCCCGCAACCGGCGTCGCGAACACGCTTCGGAGATCATGCGGGCGGTCGGCCTGGACGCTTCGGTGCTGGGTCGTTACCCGCATGAGTTCAGCGGAGGCCAGCGTCAGCGCATTGGGATCGCGCGCGCCTTGATCCTCCGACCGCGCTTCATGGTCGCCGACGAGCCGGTGTCGGCGCTCGACGTCAGCGTGGGAGCGCAAATTGTCAACCTGCTACGAGACTTACAGCGCGAGTTTGCGCTGACCTACTTGTTCATCTCACATTCGCTGCCGATCGTGCGGTATCTAGCGACGCGCATCGCTGTCATGCAGAGGGGAGAATTGGTAGAAGTCGGCAGCGTCGAAGAGATCACGACTGCACCCAAGCACCCCTATACACGTTGCTTGCTGGCGGCTACTCCGGAGCTGGGCATGGTGGCAACCTGAACCGGCGCCGGCGCGTCAGGAGACGCCCGGCTTCGGCGGCTCGGCTGCAATGGGTGCAGCCTCGGGCTTACGCTCCAGGTACCTCACCAGCAGAGTGATTCTGCGGTTCGAAGCCTCGGTCGGGTCTTTCGGATTGCGGAGTTGCTGATCGGCAAATCCGCGGATATCCGCAACCTGGTTGGAACGTAATCCATTCTGCTGCATCAGGCGCCGACAGGCGTTGGCGCGATCGGTGGAGAGTTCCCAGTTGCTGTAGTCTGTGCGAGCCGCGAAGGGGCGCGCATCGGTATGGCCTTCGATCGAAATCTGATTGGGCAAAGTGCCCAGTTCATGTGCGAGGGCCACGAGAAGCTCGTTCCCCATGGGCGTGGGAGCGGTGCTCCCGGTGGCAAAAAACGTTCCTGACTCGGATTCCAGCAGCTCGATGCGCAGGCCTTCGGCGGTGACCGTCATCTCGATGTGGCTTTTCAAGCGTTCGAAGTCGCTCACCTGGCGGACGACCGTCGTAAGCTCTTCTTTCAGCTTGCTCATGTCCTCTTTCTTTAGCGTGAAGTTCTGGCCCGACCCTGACTGGTTGGTGCCGACCATCTTCGACGTGCCCGTGGGATCCTTGAAGTAGCCGCCTACGGCTTGCTGGATCTGCTTGCTGCTGTTCATGAGCCAGAGCACGATGAAGAGCGCCATCATGGCGGTGACGAAGTCGGCGTAGGCCACTTTCCACGCGCCGCCATGGTGGCCACCGTGGCCTGCTTTGCGTTTAACGATGACGACTGGGCTGTCTGCCATAGGCAACCGCCTACGAGGCTTCTGCGGGCTGCGGCGCTGCGGCAGGGGCAGTCGTCGCTGGCCGGTTGCGGAGCCGTATTCTTACACGCCGCTTCGAGTTGCGCGAAACTTGGGCGAACGTGCCCGGGAATCGCGCGGCGGCCCATCTCGACCGCCAGCAGAGGAGCGATACCCTTCATGAACGCGATGATGGTGACTCGCAGCACGTGCCAGTACTCGCGCTTCTCCTCCGCCAGCTTCGCCATGTTCGACGCCAGCGGGCCCACAAATCCGTAGCACAGCAGGATTCCCAGAAACGTGCCCACCAGCGCGGCGGCGACCTTCTTGCCGATCTCTTCCGGCGGTCCGCCCAATGCCCCCATGGTGATTACCACGCCGAGCACGGCAGCCACAATGCCGAGACCGGGCAGCGAGTCGGCCATGGTGCTCAGCGCACTCACCGGCTGCTGCGACTCGTGTTGCTGGCTGTCCATGTCGACCTCCATCATCTGGTCTACATCGAAGGGGTCGATGCCGCCCATGATGGCCAGCCGCATGGTGTCGCACACGAAGTCGCGAGTCTCGTGGTCTTTGAGGAACTTCGGATGCTGGGAGAAGAGCTGGCTCTCGGCGGGAGCTTCGATGTCCTTCTCCACCGCCACCAGCCCCTCCTTGCGCGCCTTGTTGAAGAGGTCGTACAGCATCTTGAGCGACTCCAGATAGCTCTGCTGGTTCAGCTTCGATCCCCCCAGCACCCCGACCAGCCCGCTGGCCACGCCTTTGAGCACGCGCAGAGGATTGGCGACCAGCAAAGTACCCAGGCCGGCGCCGCCGATGATGAGCAACTCGGCGGGCTGCATCAGCACGCGGATAGGCCCATGCTCCATCAGGAAGCCGCCAATCACGGCAGCCAGTACCACCAGCATTCCCACGATCGCGAACATAAGTCTCCAAGTTGTTTATCGGCGGGATAGGCAAAAGCTTGCGGGGCAGAGCGGAATCGGCATAGGTCGGGCGATAGAATGACGAATTCCTGGCGGCCTGGATTACGTCTGGCGGTTGTGCACGGGTGAGGCACTTGGATTGGGAGGCGCTGCCTGCCGCCGCTGTTCCGGCGTCAACAGCGAGTCGACCTTGGCCGCGGTCTCACTGTGCAGTTGGGCGATTGCCGCCTGCTTCTGCGCGAGTGGCATGCTGTCGTCGCTGAGCACCGCGAACAGCCGCTTGCCTTCCTCGAGAAACACCGGACGCAGCTTGGCCTTCTGGTCGGCGCTCAGGTGCAGCCGGGCGTCAAGGGCAGCGACATGGCCATCGGCGAACTTCTCGGGATCGGCCAGCATCTGGTGGCCGGGAGGCATTGCGCCGCTCTGCTGTGCGGCAGCGACGAGAGTCAAGACGGACAGAAGTAGCAATAGAAGAATGTAGGCACGTTTCATGAGGTGATCCGGCGCGTCCAGAGGGCAAAAAGACTGCGCACTCTGACGGTAGCAACACGCGCGCAGCTCCAGCTAGGACCCACGTCACAATCGATCCTCCGCCTGCATTAAAAAAACTAATGAGCGGCCCCTATTGCGCAGCCTGCGGCTTCTCGCCCGACTTGAACTCCGCCCACGGATTGCCCTTCATGTCCTGCAACACCGGGCGTTCCCATTCGTATTCCGGATGTTCCTTCAGGAAAGTGTCTTTGATAAAGTCGGCGCCGCAGGGATAGCCGGCGCGGGCGCGGAAGCTCATGTTCTGCACCATCGAGCTGTCGGCCGCCTTGGCCGTCACCGACCCGCCGGGATTGTAGGGAGCCCAGGCCCATTCGGGCACGCCGCGAGGCGAATCCGCGCCATGTCCGCAGAGGGTGCGCTCATCGCGGACCTGCTTGTTTTCGTAGCTGTCCCAGTGGTCGGCCAGAAATTTCTGCGCCAGATCGGCGTCGATCTGGCCCTTGTTCTGTGCCATCAGCTCATCCCAGCGCTTGTGGCGCGCGTTCATCGAGCTGCCGGCGTTACCGGGATCGAAGTCGGTCTCCGTCTTGATGAGTTCGGGATCGCTGGGAAAGTTCGAGCCAACGAAATAGCCATCCTTGGTGCGCCACACGCGATGGACCTTCAGTCCGAGCTCGAAGCGCGCCACTTCGCCGGTCTTGTTGTCGGCCAGCAGCCAATCATTGGCGTAGCCGCCGTTGTTGCCGTCCACCATGATCTTCACGTAGTCATCGATGGAACTGGCGTACTGCATGGCCTTGCGGGCGCGTACAAATTCCGGAATACCGCTGGGATCGTAGAGCGAGAAGCCTGTGATCGTAGTCTCGGTTACCGCGAGTCCGGCCGCGTTCACGCCAAAGTCATCGTCGCTGGCGATCACGCCGGGATAGCCGTCCATCAAAATGCGATAGCCCTTGGTGGGCACGATGTCGAAGATGATGGTCCATCGCGAGCCGGTCACAATCCCCGTCCAATTGTTATGTGCGATCACCGGCTTGTGGTCCCTGGTCCACGAACCGGTGGCCACGAATGCGCTGCAGTTGCCGGGCGCCCGCAGATTCGGCGCGTTGGCACGCTTCTCCTGCCGGTCCAAGGTGGGGACGTAGTAGTCGGAAATTTCTTCCATCGCGTTCAGCGCGACCACGTCCCACAGGTCCATGGCGACGCCACGCGCTTTCAGGCCGTCGGCGATGCCCTGCATCTCTTCGCGATACTCGGCCTCGATGTGCGGCCACAGGACGTTTTGCGCCGTGTTGCGGAAGAATTCCCAGTCGCGCCTGGTGCTGTGCGTCTCCTCGAACTGTACCGCCTTGAAGCCGTCTTCGATTTCCGGCGCCAGCAGGTAGCCGTGCTGGTAGCCAATATCGGCCGGAGAGCCCTCCAGGTGCACATAGACCCACTTGGCGCGCTCGAAACGGTATGCGGGCTTCAGACGGGCATCGCTGCCGGCAGCAGTTTGTGCCGATGATGCCGAGCTCGCCTGGCCAAACAGGAATGAAACCGCAGTCATCCAAAGGACTAATCGAGCCGCATTGCGCATTGGGAGGTCTCCAAGTAGGGCGGGTGAACTTGTTTTGCAGCAGCTTACCCCTTTTGATGGTACGGATTCAATGCAGGCGCGAGAATGCACGATTGCCAACCCCAGGAGAGAATCTGCCTTTGCGGGCCGAAGTTCCCGGCATTTACGCCCCCGCCGTTGCCCGGCAATTGGCCCCCGCAACCACCGTGGACGACTTGTTCTCCGCGAAACACCAGTGCACCTGCTGTTTGTAACAGATTTGCAAAATCTGCAGTCTGGTCCGCCAGGTTCTGGTACCTTAGCGCACAATGAACCATCTAAGGTTGCAGGCGTGACGCTCGCAGCAGAGTGAGCCAGCGCGAGAAGTGAAGGCATGAAGGATTACCGTAAATCGGGAAGCTGCATCGCGCTGTTCGGTCTATTGGTAGCGCTGGTCTTTCCCGTGACCGGTAACAGCGTCGAGCCGTCGGCAAAACTGCCCACCCTCGACCACGGCTACCGTCAGATGTACAACCTGGATTTTGCCGGAGCACACGACACCTTCCATGTGTTCCAGCAAATGTATCCCAACGATCCCATGGGCTACACCTCGGACGCAGCCGCCTACTTGTTCGCCGAGTTCGACCGGCTGCATATTCTGGAATCGGATCTCTTCGTCGACGATCACCGCTTCGAGAATCGCGTACGGCCTACACCCGACCCAACGGTGAAGCAGGAGTTCGATCAGCATCTTGCCAAGAGCGATGAACTGGCGGGCAAGATCCTGGCCCAGTCTCCCCACGACACGAATGCGATGTTGGCCCAAGTGCTCGCCAACGGCTTGCGTGCCGACTATACCGCCCTGATCGAAAAGCGCAATCTCGCCAGCTTGAGCTATACCAAGGCATCGCGCCTGGTGGCGCAGCAACTGCTGGCCATCGATCCTACCTGTTACGACGCTTACCTGGCCGGAGGGGTGGAGAATTACCTGCTCGGCCTCAATCCCGGGGTGGTGCGCTGGGCCCTGCGGCTTGCCGGTGCGGAAACGGACAAAGAACAGGGCATCCGGCAACTGCAGCTCACGGCCGAAAAAGGACGCTACCTCGCTCCCTTCGCCCGGCTGTTGCTGGCGGTCGCCGCGTTGCGCGACAAGGACCAGCACACCGCCAGAATTCTGCTGGCTGGACTGGCGACGGAATTCCCCAACAACAAACTCTACTCCCAGGAACTCGCCCGCATTCAATAGCCGGAAAACCGCCTGCAAAGCCCAATCCGTTTAGCATCCTGTTGCAGCGGGCATGAGCGACTTTTCACGCGTTTGCTACTATCTAGGTCGTACGAAATGGAAAGTGTTTACCCCTCCCATAAGTGCTATGTGCAATCTTTTGCGCAACCATCAGCTCAACCTCGACTGTCGGTTAATCATTTCAATATCTTGTCGTGACTCTGACTGGAATTTAACTTGCTGTCTCTTTTCATGCCCTAGCAAGTTTCGGGTGCAGCCAAGTTGGCAACCGTGAGGTTTGTCTTCTCCCCTCCGAGCGGTCGCGCCACATGCAAAAAAAGGTCATCTGCCAGCAGGGTTGTCGGGATTCTGCCATTGAGCCCGCTGACCGAACTCAGGGTACAAGCTCGCCGGTGATCGGCAATCGAACCGTGTCTGACTTCAGTGTTCGCGTTTAGCAAACAGGAGAACTTGAGGAGGAGTATGAGAAAAGTAAGTTTCCTTGCTGTTTTGTGTCTTGCGCTTGGCGTCTGTAGTGCCTGGGCGTCAGTCGGCAGTATCAACCCCAACGATTTTCAGGATCCGGTGAACTGGTGCACGAATTACGGCTGCCAAAGCCAGGATCATTGGGTACTCCGCAGGACTGGACGTCCGATGGCGGCCGTACCGGTATGGTCGGCCTGGTCAGCTCGCAGAACTTCCAGAACCTGGTGCAGGGCGTGAGCTGGAACGGCAACTTCGCCGCTGGCATGGGCCTGATCTACAACGGCGTATTAACCCTGGGCAACACTCCCGGCGGGATCCTGCTGTCGTTCGACTCGCCCGTCTATGGTGCCGGCGCTTATATTCAGGAAGATTTCTTTGGTCCGTTTACCGGGACGATCTCTTTGTACGACTCCGGCTTCAATCTGCTGGGTACCTATTCCCACGATGGCGTCTCGGACTCCAACGTTGGCACCGCGCTGTTCCTGGGTGCGTTCGACGCCACACCGGACGTCTCGTACGCCCTGTTTGACACCCAAGACGACGTATTCGCCATCGGCACGCTGAAGATCCAGACCACCGGGCAGGGCGCGGTTCCGGAGCCGGGCACTCTGCTCCTGGTCGGCCCGTCGCTGCTTGGCCTGGCGGGTGTGCTGCGCCGCCGCATGTCGCGTAAGGAGGTGCTGTAATGAATCTGCGTAAACTGCTTCTCGTTAGCGTATGTCTGTTCCTGGTTTGTCAACTGGGATGGTCCCAGCAGCACGCAAGCTATGTCCAGAGCCTGGCTGCTAAAGCGCAGGCCCTTGGAAAGGGTCTTCCGGTCGTTCCTAAGTCCGCCACCCCTGCCGGACACTACCGCCCCTTCATCTGGATCGGCGGCCCGTTGGGGACTGCCCAAAAAACAGTGGGGACAAAAGCCCAGGCCGGCTTGCCCAGCTTCTGTAACACCTCGCACAGCTACGGGCTTCTCCTCTGCCCGAATGCTCTGCAAACTGCTTACCAGACCGACAGCATCTCGTATGCCAACGGCGGCGCGGGCATGACCATCGCCATCGTTGACGCGTTCCATTACGTATTCACTGAGCAGGACCTGAACAATTTCAGTTCCGACATGAATCTGCCTCCCTGCACCAAGGCAAGCGGCTGTTACCGGAACCTGGATCAGAACGGTAACGATGCAACGAACACCACCTGCGGCTCCGATTCTGGCTGGGAAGTGGAAACCATGCTCGATCTCGAGTATGCGCACGCCATGGCTCCTAACGCCAAACTCGTGCTGGTCGAAGGTTGCACCAACTTCGACAGCGACCTGAATGCCGCAGTCACCACTGCAGCCGGACTCCCGGGTGTCGTGGTCATTTCCAATAGCTGGGGTACGGACGAGTACAATGGCGAAACCGCCTCTGACCCGATCTATTTCTTGAACCAGCCGATCCTGTTCGCGTCTGGCGATAGCGGAGCCCCTGCTATCTATCCTTGCACTTCGCCGAATTCAACCTGCATCGGTGGAACCTCTCTGCAAGTCGATCTGAACCAGGGTCCCAACTACCTGCATCGTCTTAGCGAGACGGGTTGGCCGGGAAGTGGTGGTGGCTGCAGCATCGCAGAGCCGGCACAGGGCTTCCAGACCGGCAACGGGGTCAACTTGTGCGGAGCCTTCCGTGCCGCTCCGGATATTTCTGCCATTGCGGCGGACACCTCCGAAGTCGCCGTCCTGGACAGCTTGAATAGCGGCAACGCCCACGGGTATTACCGCGTTTGGGGTACCAGCCTGGCCACACCAGTGATGGCTGGTCTCATCGCCGATCTCGACACAGCTCGCACCACGGTACTTCCCACTTTCTTGCGGAAGGCCAACTTGAAGGGCGCTGCCGGATCGCCGACCGTGAATAGCTCGCTGTATCTGAAATACGCGGGTCACAATGCGGGCAATCCGTACGTCTTCTACTACTACGACGTGGTGACCGGAAACAACGGCTTCGCCGCCGGACCGGGCTATGACTTAGTTACCGGTCTTGGCGTTCTAAACGGGCCACACGCTGGTCCACCGTGGAACCTGCCGTAGTTTTAACCTGGCGGGAGCCGCGGAAACCTCTGCGGCTCCGCTGCGACCTTTGATTCGCTTCCTCGATCCCCATCAGGCGGCTTCGCCCTGATGGGGATTTCTGTCGCGAATCGCAGTTATCGAGAAATTAGGTAAACCTCTCGCCCCGGCTACTGTTGGAACCATGACGGTTTCATAGTTGCTCAATACTGCCCATCTTACAAATCACAACGACCAGCGGCGACGGAGAACTGCGCCCTTAAATCGCACTCAGTCTTCGCGGGCGGGGCGGGCCAGGGAACCTCTTGGGGCAGCGCGCAGATACTGGACCGGCCAGGTGGCCGTTTGTCCGAGGGCTTCGGCGGCGTGCAGCGGCCAGTAGGGATCGCGCAGGAATTCGCGGGCCAGCAGCACCAGGTCGGCCTGGCCGGCGCGGATGATTTGATCGGCTTGTGATGGCTCGGTGATCATGCCGACGGCTGCGGTGGCGATGGCGGCGTCGCGCCGGATCTGTTCCGCAAAGGGAACCTGGTAACCGGGGCCGACCGGAATCTTGGCGTACGGAACCAGGCCGCCGGAGGAGCAGTCGATGAGATCGACGCCGGCAGCCTTGAGGCGACGCGCCAGGTCGACGGATTCTTCCGCGGTCCAGCCTCCTTCGGCCCAGTCGGTGGCGGAGATGCGCACCAACAGCGGGACGCGATCGGGAAGAGCTTGGCGGACTCCGGCAACGACTTCCAGCAGGAAGCGAATGCGGTTGTCGAAGCTGCCGCCGTATTCGTCGGTGCGTTGATTGCTGAGCGGCGACAGGAACTGGTGAGCGAGGTAGCCGTGGGCGGCGTGCAGTTCGATGAGGTCGAAGCCGGCGGCGATGGAACGCGCGGCAGCCTCGGCGAATTCGCGGCGGACGCGAGCGATGTCCTCGCGGGTCATTTCGCGGGGTTGAGGATATTCGGCCGAGAATGCGATTGACGAAGGGGCGAGAGGAGTCCATCCTCCGTCCGCGATTTCGATCCGCGTGCCGCCTTCCCAGGGACGGCTGGTGCTGGCTTTGCGTCCGGCGTGGGCCAACTGAATGCCGGCGCAGGCGCCCTGGGTGCGAAGGAAGCGCACAACGCGGGCCAGCGGCTCGACATGCGCGTCAGACCAGATGCCGAGGTCCTGGGGGCTGATCCGGCCTTCGGAGGAAATGGCGGCGGCTTCGGTGAGGACCAGGCCGGCTCCTCCCACGGCGCGGCTGCCCAGGTGTACGAGATGCCAGTCATTGGCCAGGCCGTTGTGCGAGGAGTATTCGCACATGGGGGAGACAGCAATGCGGTTGGGCAGAGTGAGGCTGCGCAGAGGAAGCGGATCGAAAAGTTGAGGCAAGTCGTTCTCCCGGAAGCAAACTGTTCTGATGCCGGACGTCGGCTTTTCGGTGCAACGCTAAGACGTTTGGCAGCTACCCGGGGGTTCGGAAGGCATGGACATACTCTCCTGCCGCTCCTTGATCCGAGGGTGCGCTAGAACCAGAGACGTTACTTTCTGCGCATCCGCCACAGTGCGGCCGTCAATCCAAGAGTCCCCGGGCCCAGCAACGCCAGTGTCGAAGGCTCCGGAGTGTAAGTCACCAAGTTCATGGTGCCGCTCTGCCACCAGATGAAGTCCACGCCATCAACCCATTCTATGTCTATGCTTCCGTTGGAGACCCAACCGTTACTCCAGACCCCGGCAAAGGCGATGTCAATCCTCTCGCTTGTATAAGTATCAAATGCACTGAAACCGAGATGATTGTCCCCAGAGAAACTCCCACCGTTGATGGTTCCGGCGAACTGGAGATACTCCACATCGGTGGAACTGAACTCGAGGAACGTGTCAAAGGTTACGCCTCCACCCGCAATGTCGCCGCCGTAATATTGATCACAATCAGGGTAGAGGCCACAGGGTGGATCTTCCCAGTAATTCACGACCGTACCGGCAAAGCTGAGATTGCCGGAATAGGGAACATAGAGAACCGTGCCGCCCCCGTACCCGTGGAGGGTCCAGGCCTGGCCGATGGGAAAGACACCCGTCAGGGATGGCACGATGTCAGCCTGGGTAATAGTAAGAAGAAACAAGCAGCACATGGCGACGGTAAACCCAAATCGCAACCAGCAAAGAGGCAAAGGGAAACGTGAGTTCATAAAGGCGCTCCTATAGGAAGGTTTACGTATGGGAGGATTTACGTTCGGGTGAGGACGAACCCGCACCAGAGCGCCGGACAAGAACTATCTCTAGGCTAAGGCTAGACAGACGGTGGTGCCCAGGCAAGCGATTTGGGCCAGATGGCTCGGATATGAGCATCGATTTGGGAATTGGCGGGTGGGTCGGACGCCCGGGGATGGTAGTTCCGGCGCGGTAAAATGTATCGCGTATGGGCTGGGACAAGACATTTCGCGGAGTGACCTTGCACGGGCTGACGGTCCAGATTGAGTTGGAGTGGCCGTTTCACGCTTCGGCTGGCGGCAGTGACTGGTACGTGGTGCATGGGCGGCTGGCGCTGGCCGATGGCGGCCCGCTGCACGCCGATATCGCCTTGAACCTGTCGCAGACCATCCGGGAAGTGCTGCCCTCGTTGCATGGCGAGCTGGCGTATTGGGTGGCAATCAACACGGCGCGCAAGGCCCTCGACGACAAGCAACTGGAGCTGTTGAAGTCGGGCAAGCGGCAGCCGGTGCCGGTGTCGAGCCGGAGCTATAGCATCCGGCGGAAGCACTTCAGCTTCTTGCAGGCGACGCCGGAACAGGTCGCCGAGTTCGTGGCCCGCAAGGTGTTTTGGGCCGCGGGGCTGGAGCGCAAGGCGGTGTTGGTTGCCGATCCCTGTGACGCGCAGTATCTCGATGCCACCGACGATGCGATGCTGGACAAACTGCGGGCGGCGGCGAAGGCTCTGGCCGGGCAAGGCCTGGTCGAGCTGGCGGGGGATGAGGCGCGTCCGGCGGATGGGTTGATGGCGCGAGCGCAGGCCTTTCACGCCGCGAAAGACCAGGCGCTGGAACAGCTGCAGTTGAAACACGCCTTCGAGCGGGCGTGAGCGCTCGGCCTCGGAACTTGCGCGCAGCTCAGGAGCGGGCAGCGCCGGCAATCGTTTAGCTCCTGGCCCGGTGAGGAAACGTAGTTACTCTCCAATACCACTCGTCTGACCCGCAGCAACGGTTAAGCTCCCGCCGGTTTTCCATCCTTCGCGCTTTTCATCTTCCGCCACCAACCTGCCGATAGGTAAAGCGAAGTCATGACTTCGATGGAAGGACAATCCATGAAGAAGCTGCTACAGGCCTTCGCGGCGATGTGCTTCACGGTGTTGTTTGTGCGTGCGGCCAGCGCCGATCTGATCCCTTTCTCGTACAGTGGGTCCGGAGTTTCGGTTGCCGGAACGCTGTCCGGCGAAAGCAACGGGAACGGATCGTGGACGATCACCGGAATTGACGCGCGCTACAACGGGATTCCCGTAGCGGGAATCATTCCCACGGGGGTGGATTCCCATTTCATCTACGACAACCTGTACTTCTCTCCCGCCAAGCCAACTTACTTCGACAACGCGGGACTGCTGTTCCGGGTGCCGGGGGTAGGCGAGGTCAACCTCTGCTACGTTGGGCCGGACCCGTGCGGCAACGGAGGGTACACCTCGATCCTGTGGGATGGCCGGGGATACACATTCACGGCGGTTGAGTTCGCCCGGCAAAAAGCTCCGGTGATTTCCGGCCTGCAGGTGCCGGAGCCGCCGACCATGCTTCTAATGGGCGGCGGCCTGATCGCCGCCGCGGAGTCCTTGCGGCGAAAACTGAGACGTAGGCGAAGCGTGCAGTAGCGCCCCTGGGGAATCGGCAGCGATTGCCGTTCCTCGTTCCTCAGCCGTATGGCAGACACTCGGCTTTCTTTTGGGTTCGCCGGAGAGAGAGAAAACCGAAAGCCAAAATATCACGCGCTCCCCACCGCTAAGGTTTGTCGTTCCGCCTTCACCCCAATCAGACAAGAAGAAATCTTGACCTAAAACCACTTGCAAGACCGCTTTCAATTTGACCCAAGATCAATTTAGTGATAAACACTGGACCCTCTTAATTCGTCGCTCCGTCTTGGCTTGAAAGGAGATAGAAATGACACGTTTCAACAAGAACAGTTTCCCGCGAATCAGGGTGATTCTCATCAGTAGTGCGCTGCTCATGCTGGTTGCGCCCCTGTCAGCGAGCACCACAACCGTTCCGTTCGATTCCCGCCAGACCTATCTGTTGACGAACGACGATCCGGGAGCACTAGATTCGATACCCATTGACTTGGCCAGTCTTGGTCTTTCTGCCGGAATGACAATCGAATTGCAGGTGACAGGCACGATTTGTTATTACTGGGACGGAAGCTCTTGTGTAATCGGATTTTTTACTCCTTGGAGTATCGGCGGCGTATTTAGTTCAACGTCCCAACTCGGGCCCCCAAGCATGCTGAACCGCGTTACGGGTGCCATAGCTTCGGACGGCCAACCGGTCCTCACCCTACCAACCTATTACGGTAACATCGCTACCGACATACCACAGGACTTCTCGATCGCAGCTATTGGCGACAGTCAGGCAGGGCCGTTTACGGTGGTGACGATCCCGGATGGGGCGAATTTTCTGTTTTTCACTGCCAACGATAGCTTCTACGGTGACAATTACAGTACCGACCTCGCCCTGCACATCGGCGCAGTGCCGGAACCTGCCTCCCTGCTCCTTCTGGCTATCGGGGGACCGGCGTGCGCCGCATTGCGCCGGAAGATCATCGGCTAGTTTGCCGCCAAAAGGCGGCCAAGGGCGGAACCGCTGCTTCGGCTGCAAGCACGCCGCCTCCGCGACTTCAGTGGTACGGCCGAAGGGCACGCCGGCGAGCGCATGAACGTCACCGCCAAGTGCGCGAGAACTACGACAGGGATCAACAGAGACGGACGGCGCAGGCCGAATGCCATTGACGCCCCCTACTCGGCATCACAACAATTTAGGCGGTTGCGAAGCATGGTGGCGGTACACTAAGCGGAGATTCCGCCGCAGCGGACATGGGAGGGCATATGAAAGTGAACCGTACGGTAGTTCGCATACTGACGGCGACGTTGGCCGTTCTGTTGTTCAGTGGTCTGGCGATGGCGCAGAGCAGCAAGCCGGCGGGCAAGACTTCTACAGCGGCTGCTGCTTCGGCGGGTAGCCTGCTGGACATCAATTCCGCCAGCAAGGACCAACTGGCGCAGTTGCCCGGTATCGGCGACGTCTATTCGCAGAAGATCATCGACGAGCGTCCCTACAAAGCCAAGAATGAGCTGGTGCAGAAGAAGATCATTCCCCAGGCGACGTATAACAAGATCAAGGACCTGATCATTGCCAAGCAGAAGTAAAGGGATCGCGATCCTTGGAGCCAGCCCAGAACGCGGGCTGGCTCTTTCTTCTCGCGCGAGGAATCCCACAGCGTCAGACTATCCTACACTGTGGTAGTCGTAGCGGTGCACCGGGAGACGGGCCGTGTCCGACAAGCCTTAACTGGCGGGGGCGCTGGCCTGCTGGCGGGACTGGATCTCGATGTAAACGTTGATCAGTGAGACGGCTGCTGGAGTGACGCCGGGGATGCGGCTGGCCTGACCGAGGGTACGTGGGCGGACGCGGGTGAGCTTTTCGTTCATCTCGCGCGACAGGCCGGAGACCTTGGCATAGTCGAACCAGTCGGGGATGGTGCGCTGCTCGGACCGCTTCAGGCGCTCGATGGCCTTGGTCTGCTGGTCGAGGTAACCAGAGTACTTGATCTCGGTCTCGACGGATTTGAGCTGGTTGCGGATTGCCGCCGGCAGGCGGAAATCAGTTTCGAGTTTCGAGTTTCGAGTTTCCGGTGAAAGCGTTGTCCCCCTGAGCGAAGGTTCGCCGCAGTTGCGAACCGAAGTCGAAGGACCCCTATCTCCGGTAGAAACATCCAAAGGACAGTCTTCCTCCGCTTCCGTTCTCGAAACTGGAAACTCGAAACCTGAAACTTCTTCACTGACAATTCCTTCCCTCCCAAAGAACGCCGGCATTAGCTTGGCCAGGACGGGTGCGAGTTGTTCGATCTGGATTTCGGGGCGCTTGAGCATTTGTGCCAAGGTCATGCCGGCAGATCCGTTGCCCAGCGATTCAATCACGCTGTGCGCCGCCACGTCGTCACCCATCTTTTCCAGCAGGTCGCCGTTGACGCGGGTACGTTCGAGCAGATCGCGTACCGTCTGCAGGCGTTCCTGCTTGGCAAGGTGATCGGCCCAGGCGGCGTTGTTGATCAGGCCCACGCGGCGGCCGTGCGGGGTGAGGCGGCGATCGGCGTTGTCGATACGCAGGTGCAGCCGGAACTCGGCGCGCGAAGTGAACATCCGGTAGGGCTCGTTGGTGCCCTTGCTGATGAGGTCGTCGATCAGGATGGCGGTGTAGGCCTCGGTGCGATCGAGCACTAGTGGCGGCTCGCCTTTGATCTTCAGCGCGGCGTTGATGCCGGCCATGATTCCCTGGCACGCGGCCTCTTCGTAGCCGCTGGTGCCGTTGATCTGTCCCGCAAGATAGAGGCGCGCGATCTTCTTGGTCTCGAGAGTGCGCTCCAGTTCGGTAGGGTCGATGGAATCGTACTCGATGGCGTAGCCGGGCCGGAGCATCTCGGCGTTCTCCAGTCCGGGAATCGATTTGATGATGGCGAGCTGCACCTCGATGGGCAGCGAGGTGCTCATGCCGTTGACGTAGATCTCGTTGGTGTTCAGGCCCTCGGGCTCGAGGAAGAGCTGGTGCACTTCCTTGTCGGGGAACTTGACGATCTTGTCCTCGATCGAGGGACAGTAGCGCGGTCCGATGGACTGTATCTGGCCGCTGTACATGGGGGAGCGATGCACGTTCTCGCGAATGATGCGATGCGTCTCAGCCGTGGTGAAGGCGATGTAACAGGGCACCTGGCGGTCGTGATGCGCCACCCGGCGGGTGCGGAAGCTGAACGGCGTGGGATCGTCGTCGCCCGGCTGCACAGTAAATTTGGACCAGTCTATGCTGCGTCCGTCAAGACGCGGGGGCGTGCCGGTCTTGAGGCGGCAGCCGCGCAGGCCGAGCGCCTTCAGGGCCTCGCCGAGCAGGACGGCATTGGGCTCGCCACTGCGCCCGGCAGGATACTGCTGCTCTCCGCAGTGGATGAGTCCGTTGAGGAAAGTGCCGGTGGTGATGATGACGGCTTGGGCTCCGACGACGCGTCCGTCGCGGAGCCGGATGCCGCGGACGGTGGACGAAGTTCCAGGTTTCGAGTTTCGAGTTTCGAGAGGGGCAGAGCGCTCGGCTGCGGTCGCTTCGCTCGGTGGAACTGAGGAAGTTGCGTCGTCGCTGCAGGGGTCCTTCGACTGCGTTCGACTAAGCCTCACTTCGCTCAGGATGACAGCGGGAGCAGCGGGCCCACCCGAAACTTGAAACTCGAAACTTGAAACTTCTTCCCCGGCAACTTCTTCCAGCATGAGTCCCGCGACTTCGGCCTGCTTGATGTGCAGGTTCGGTTCCGATTCGAGCACCTGGCGCATCTTAAGGCGGTATTGCTGCTTGTCGCACTGGGCGCGCGGCGACCAGACAGCCGGCCCGCGCGAGGTGTTGAGCAGGCGAAATTGGATGCCGACCGCGTCAGTGACTTCGCCCATGATTCCGCCTAGGGCATCGACTTCGCGAACGAGGTGTCCTTTGGCAATGCCACCGATGGCAGGATTGCACGACATCTGCGCGATCAGATCGAGGTTGAGGGTATAGAGGGCGGTCTTGAGGCCCATGCGCGCGGCAGCCATGGCGGCCTCGCATCCGGCATGGCCGGCGCCGACCACAACGACGTCGTAGATCTCAGTGAACTGCGACAAGCGAGCCATTCCCCACAGGCGCCGCAGGTGCGGCGATGCTTCTATTCTAGCGGACGGAAGCTCCACCGCACGGCTGCGATTACGACCCCAGCGCCGCCTGATGGGCCTGTTCCAGGCGGCCGGCCAGCAGCTTCCACACATCGATCGCCAGTTTGGCGAGCGCGATAACGGCGGCGGCGATCAGTCCAATGCGCGTCGCCAAGTTTATGGACTGAATCACGGACTCCTTGCGCCCCCCCGCTGCGCCCAAGGTGAGGACGAAGACTTCGTTTGCCCGAATGAGAAAGAACAGCACCACCACGCTGAGGCAGCGAATGGCGATGCGAGCGGCGAGGTGCAGGCGCGTGGCCAAAGGCTTGGCGATCTCCAAGGCGTGGCGCCCCACTTCGGCTAGCGCCAGCACGACGAACCAGGGATAGAGCTTGAGCCAGATGGGAGCGAAAGTCATGAAGAAAACGCCCGGACCGAAGATCCAAAACGGATGACGCAAGCCGATGAGCCACCATACCGAGGCCAGAGCTCCCACAATGAGAGACGTTACCAATTCGAAGCGTGATTTGCGGGCCCTGCCCTTCACCACCGGGGGAAGCTGACGGGGATCCCATTGATCGGGCACGCGGAATTTGGTGCCGAAGAATGCCAGCGCCGCGAAGGTAAGCGTGACCCAGGCAAACACGCTGAGGGCTACCATGGGATAGTTCAGGATAGGCGCAAAGCTGGCTCCGAACGAGCGGCCCGCCGCGGCGGTGAGAATACTGGCGATGACCTCCACCAGCAGGGCCAACCCGAGCGCGAGTTGCAGGACCTTCCAGTAAACGGGAAAAAGCGAGGGCCCGATCAGTTGCTTGGGTTTGCCGTAACGGCTGGCGAGATGCGCTGGGTTGCCGAGCTTCTTCAGCAGCTCGACCTGCTCGTCGTCGGTGAGTGGACGGCCGAGAGTGGATTCCTTCTCTTCGATCTGCGAATAGATGCTGTCGGAGAGTTCCTGGATGATGTCATCCGGTTGCTTCGCGGGAAGGGCGACGCGGACGGCCTGCAGATAGCGATCGACTAATTCCATTGCGATGCTCCTTAACTGACTTCTTCTTCCATGGCGCCACCGGACTCTGCGTCTGGCGTGCTGGGGCTGGCGGCGGACGGCTGCGAACCATCCGCCCGCCGCGACTTCAAGATTGTTTCGAGGGAAGCGTTCAGGCTCTCCCAGTCGAGCAAAAGATGGGTCAGAACCAGCTTGCCCTGCGGCGAAAGCCGATAGAAACGCTTCTTACGTTTGTCTTCCTCACGCCACTCGCTGGCCAGCAGACCCTGGCTCTCCAGCCGGCGCAGAAGCGGGTACAGAGTGCCTTCGTCGATGGCCATCCCATGCTCTGCCAATGACTTACGAAGGGTGTAGCCGTACCGCTCGGTGCGCAGTTCCGCCATCACCGCGACGATGAGCGACCCCCGGCGTAGCTCCTGCTGAAGGTTTTCGAGTACTTCGGGATTCGGTGTTTGTACGGTGTGTAACATAGTGTACGAAACATAGTGTGTACCACACAGTATTAGACTGTCAAGAGAACTTTTCGGGGCAAGTAAGAATTAACGTTTGCCGCAATCACTGGAGGACCGCCCTGATTCGGGTAGGCCGAGCTCCAACTAAGGCGGCGTGATGGGAAACGCTGGCAACCCGGCTGCCCAAGCTGTTTCTCCTGGTTCCGGCGGAGAGACCGGGGCGGGTGCGGTAAGATGTGTTTATGGCAAACACACGCAGCACGACATTCAGCATTCGGCTCAAACCGGAGACCAAGAAGCGTCTGGCGAAGCTGGCGAAGGCTTCAGGTCGAAGCGCGAATTTCCTGATCTCCGACGCTGTCGAGTCCTATGTGGCCGATCAGGAACGTCTGCAGCGGAAAATCCGTGCGGCGGATCGTCAGGCCGAGAACGGCCACTACATTAAGGACGAGGACATGAAGGCGTGGCTGCTGTCGTGGGGTACCGCCGGCGAATTGCCTCCACCGAAGTGCGCGTGCGGCAAACGGCACGGCGACGAGACGGCGTAGTGTCAGACGCCGAGAGGCGGCAGGGTCCCTACCTGGAGGTCGTCTGGTCACTGCCCGCGTTGGCGCGACTGCGCGAGATTCGCGCCTTCATTGCCCAGGACAAACCGGACGCTGCCGAGCGACTGGCGACGCGTATTGTTGCAGTGGTGGAGGCGCTCAAGACTCATCCCAACCTGGGTCGAGCCGGGGCTGAACCGGGCACGCGCGAGTTGGTGATCGGCCGAGCTCCGTACATCGTTGTCTACCGGGTGCGGCGGAAACGAGTCACCATTCTTACCGTCTGGCATGGGGCGCGAAGAAAATAAGTTGGCACAGCCGGGCAGCGCCGCTGGGCGCTCTCTTTGGGGCTAAGCCAGCGCGTACCGTGTTGTCCGCAATTCTTGAAGCCCATGTGGAAGCGCGTGACAGAGCGCTGGCCTGACGGTACTCTCGAAGCATGGCCAAGGAAATTCCTCTGGGTACGCGCGGTGAAGCCGAAACCACGGTCGAGTTCAAGAACACACTGTCGGCGTGGAAGGAAGAACTGCCGCCGGTGTATTCCACGCCCAACATGGTGGGCATGATGGAGGCGGCGGGGTACAATGCGCTGCGTCCGTTCTGCGAAGGCGACGAGGTGAGCGTGGGCACGGCGATCAATATCGTGCACCGCGCGCCGGCGACCATCGGGATGAAGATCAGGACGGAAGCGGTGCTGGAGTCGTTCGACGGGCGCTTCTATACCTTCAAGGTCAGCGCACACAACGGGCACGAGGTGATCGGCTACGGCACCATCGGGCGCGCCATTGTGAGCAAGAGCAAGTTTGAGGAGAAGCAGCGGGCCAAGCTGAGCGCGGCCAAAAGCTGACAATCGTCGCATGCAAAGCCCGAACGGCCATGTCTCTCCGGCAGTGAGCAAAATTCGGCCGCCTCGTCAACGTGATTCGCACAGCCAGTTAATCAATTTGTTACTACCGCGGAAAGAGCGTTCCAGATATGCTCGCGGCTATGGCTGTGTCGGTCACGGTGCTGGCGAGTGGTAGCAATGGAAACTGCAGCATGGTTTCCAGCTCGGGGACCCGGCTGCTGGTGGATGCGGGGCTCTCCTGCCGCGAGCTGATTCGCCGCATAATGTTGTGCGGAGAGGATCCGCGCTGCGTCGACGCCATCCTGATTACCCACGAGCACGGCGACCACATCGCCGGATTGCACGTGCTGGCGCGCAAGCTGAAGGTTCCGGTGTACATGACGGGAGCGACGCACGAGGCCTATCGGCGCTCGGCGCGCGATAGCGCCGGCAACCGTGTGGTGCTGGAGCGGTTGGAGCTGTTTTCGTCAGGGCGCGCGTTCCAGATCGGCGACATTACGGTGACGCCGTTCACGATTCCGCACGATGCAAGCGATCCTGTGGGCTTCACCTTCCGCAGCGAAGGCATCAAAGTTGGGGTGTGCACCGATTTGGGATACCTGCCTGCCAGCGTGTGCCACCACGTGCGCGGCTGCCAGGTGCTGATGATTGAGTCGAATCACGACCTGGAGCTGTTGCGAGGCGGGCCGTATCCATGGGCGGTCAAGCAGCGGGTGATGAGCCGGGTGGGGCATCTCTCCAATGACGCGCTCGCAGATTTCCTGGCGAGCGACTATGATGGAGGCGCCGAGTTCCTCATCCTTGCGCACCTGTCGGAGAAGAACAATCATCCCGAAATTGCGAGGATGACAGCGGAACGCGCCCTGGGCGGGCAGCGGGATTTCCGACGGAACCATCTGCTGCTGGCGGGGCAACATGAACCGCTGCCGGCAGTTCGTTTGTGATGCAAAACCAGCGCCCGCGGCACGAGGCGCGGAGCCCGGCATGACAAATGACGCCTTGCACTGATCGCGTCGTCGGCCAGATTCTCGCCGGCTGGCGCTATGACATCTCCGGCATTACCCCCGAAATGCGCGGCGACTATGAGGCGCACCTGGCGGAGTGTGCTCACTGTCGCTCGCGCCAGCGCCTGCATCGTTTCATCGATATCGCCCTCATGGCGCTCGCCTCACTGTCAATGGTGGTTTTCCTGCTGGCCTACGGCGTCATCCGCCACTTCCAGCCCAGCCATGCCTTTCTGCTGGAGATCGGCGCCATGGGGGGATTCCTGCTCTCCATGCTGCTGTGGCTGCTGGTTGCCGTTGCCACGCCGGCCCCGCTGGTCATGAAAGACGCGGCCCTTATTGGCGCGCGCCGGGTGCACGACAGCCTGCCGGAGCAGATTCGCGACCGCATTCCCGAAGACTTGCGGCTGAAAATCTCCGGTCAGTAACGCCACCAGATAATTCCACATCTGACGTGACATGAGTGTTGTGAATGGAAGGGCGATGTCGCGGCAACTGAGGTAAGAAAGCGCTCCGGATGGCCGACGACTTACTCAGAGCCTCGCCATTAGAGGTTTCAGGAGCAGGTTTCTGTACAGCGAGACGAGAATTAATCGGGAGGGTGGTGTCGCTCTAACGAGCCTTTTGTCTTCTCCCATGCGCCTTCTATTGAAACATGCTGGGTTGGTACAGGCAACGTACAGGTGTGTGATGGAGTTCAGCAAATCAAGGTCAACATAGGACGCGACCGATCAAAAGATCAGCGGTTGACCGCAGGTGTACCCGGGTCGTAGCGTGTTCTACTCTCGCATAAACGATATAGATATGGAACAGAAATGGTTCGAAATGGCGGAAATTCGCAAGCGCCGATTCGACAGCGCAGTGTGGATTCCGCTTCGTGCGAGCCAACGAAGCGAAGCGGGTAAGCGGGGATATCTCGGGTCTAAATCCGAGTTCTTCGGCGCGGGTTCGCTTGCCGTTCCGCTAAGCAAGCGGGATGCAGCCGCTAGGCTGGGCTGGATGGACATTGGTCTCGCGCACGACCACTGCGGGTACGCAGGCCGGGATCGTTACGTCGGAGCTGACGAGTGTGAGGACATACAGCTGAAGGGGTCGGTTCGGCTGGTAATGTCACAGCGCGGTAATTCTGCCGAACCACCAAGTTGGCACATCCACCCTGACCTTGTGATTACGCTTGGCCTAAAGCGGGAAGGAAATGTTTGGGTTGCAATGGACGAGGACTACATAGAAGTGGTCCGCCTAAAGCTAGACGAGGACGGTAGGCCGAGGCTGCTGGAGGTTCGTGCCGAACACCTGAAGGATTACCTGTGCGCACGACGCATGGCCCTGCTCATTTCATGGTACCGAGAGCGGCAAGAGATTGTCGAAGCAGAGCCAGACTTCAGGTGGCCGAAACCGGAGGGCACGTACAAGTACGGAGAACGGTGGGAAGGGCGCATTAACGAAATACACGAAGGCGGCGAGCCGTTTGGCAGTTCCATGGCAGTGATGCACGTAACCCGGACCAACATTGACTTTGAGGAAGATGTGCCAGAGATTGGCATTTCGGATGAGTCGGCGACTTCGAGCTTCACCCGGAAGGTCTCGGAGGCACGAAAGCTGTATCGCGTCGTTGGCGAGGTCTGGCGCAACGAGTGGGTGGAGCCAGGTGCGAGGAGCACCCGTATTCGGGGCGACGACCCAGAGCCGTCTATCGCCTTCGTCGTGGATGCAGCAGGCAAGAAGCAGATAGCCACGAGTCTGATCGACAGTGGCAGGTGGTTGTGGTTCAAACCCGACCTGATACCCGCTCTCACGGAGCGGCGCGGTGGAGCATTGGAGTGGTACACGAGAGAAACGGGGGCCGTAAAAGGATCGCCGGATTACAACGTACACTTCGGTATCAACAGTCTTGGCTTGGTGAACGCCTACGCTAAGGATGTGGCCCTCCTTCCGGAGTGGCTCCAGCGCGTGTGGGTCGGATTCAACGTCAGCCCCGAAGGTAAAGTGTCTGCGGAACTGTTCTTGGCGCAAGGACAGGGGGAACCCGCACGAACGCAGCCGCCGGAGCCGTTTCTTCCCGTTGGCGTCGCAGTCCTGAACGATGCCTTCATGAAGCGCTTCGGGATAGAGTTGTTTCGCCCGTACCCCGACTCCAAAGAAGCATTCAAGTCCTGCCACCGCTTCAAGGCATTGAGCACGTCGGGGCTTTATGGACTGGCGAAAGACTTGGTGAGGGCACTCATCGAGCACATTGATACTGCAGCGCTTCACCAAATTGTTGCGCCACCGCCTAAGCAGACATGGGCCTCTTTGAAATCGCTGGAGAAGGTTCTTGCCTCTGTGATCGGGGAAGAGAGGGCGCACCCCGCACTTGGACCGTTACATGGCATCTACAACCTGCGATTGGCAGACGCGCACGTTGCCAGTAAGGACCTCGACGAAGCATACGCGTTGGCTCGGGTGGATAGAACGTTGCCCTTCGTCATGCAAGGAAGAGACCTGTTGATAACGTGCGTGACCTCTCTACACATGATCGCAGACGCCCTCAAATAGCGGACGGGATGAACGGCAGACCGCGCGATTGCCTACCCCCCGCAACTCTTGATAAATCGCCATCTCACAATTAGAGATGGCAACCGCCCCTGGTGGTTCCTGCCGGTCGAGGCGAACGACAAACTATTCGGACGTTGGCTCACTTGATGAAAACAGCCCGTTTACACTCACTGACAACGGTGCCGTCCCTGCTGAACCCGGGTTTAAATCGCTACCTGGGATTTTACGTCCTCGGCTAAGGTATGCCGTCTTCCGGACTGCAGTTTGAACAGCTTACTGAGGAACCCTTCACGGCGCCTGACTGCGAGACACCGCCTTGTTGTAATCTGAAACCCGGGCATGACCTACCAAAGCGCCGTTCAGCAACTCTACGCTCTGGGCCACGAGCTGGCGGGAACGCCCTCGCACAAGTTCGACCTGGCGTATGTACGCGAGATGCTGGCCGCGCTGGGCAATCCGGAGCGACGCTTTCCCAGCGTGCTGATTGCCGGAACCAACGGCAAAGGCTCGACGGCCGCGACGCTGGCGTCGATCCTGCAGGGGGCCGGCTACAAGACTGGGCTCTACAGCTCGCCGCATTTGCTGCGCATCAACGAACGCATCCGGGTGAATGGCGAAGCGATTTCCGATGTCGAATTCGGCGAGATGCACGATCGCGTTGAGCGGACGGCGCAGCACCTGTTGCAAGCCGGTAAACTGCCCTGGCATCCCAGCTTTTTCGAGATGCTGACGGTGATGGCGTTCGAATATTTCGCCAGCGTGGGCATCGATATCGCGGTGTTGGAGGTGGGCATGGGCGGCCGCCTCGATGCGACGAATGTGGTCGAACCGCTGATCTCGGTCATTGCCGACATTGCGCTCGATCACCAGAAGTACCTGGGCAACACGATTGGCGAGATCGCGCGCGAGAAGACCGGCATCATTCGCGCGAATGGGGTTGTGGTGACGCTGCCGCAACATCCTGAGGCGAATGACGTGATTGGCAACGGGATCCTCGAGAAGAATGCTCGCGGGGTAAGCGCGGTGCAATATGTACCGCCGGTTTCACCCGGAGCCGCGGCTTATCTGGCCGGGCGAGTTACGCCGGTGGCCGGGCGCAATCGCTACCCGCTCACGGTAATGGGCGAGGAGATCACGGTGGATTCGCCGTTGGCGGGCCGTCATCAGTTGCGCAACATCGCGCTGGCGATCGCGACTGCGGAAGAACTGGGGCGGTTCGGATTCAAGGTGACGCCACAGCAGATCGAGCGTGGCATTCGTGAGACGCACTGGCTGGGACGCTTCCAGGTGCTGCCGCCATCCGCTGCGACTCATCAACGGGAGATGGTGCTGGATGTGGCGCATAATCCGGCAGGAGCTTGGGCCCTGCGTTCGGCGCTGTCGGAGAATTTTTCCGGACGCGAGGTGACGCTGATCTTCGGCGCAATGAAGGACAAGGCGTTGCAGGAAATGGCGGAAATCCTGTTTCCAATCGCAGAGAACGTGGTGGTGACACACGTGGAGAACCCACGCGCCGCCAGCACTAGCGAACTGTTGCAGGCGGGCTCGCGAACCGGCGCCGCGCTGCACTCCGAGGAAACGGTTGTGGCAGCGCTGGCCCGCGCTCGCGAGTTGAGCAAGCCGGAGGGCTTGATAGTGGTTGCCGGCTCGATCTTTCTGGTCGGCCAGGTCATGCGCGACATGGGAGTTCCGGCGTAAGTATGAACCCTGGCACACAAGCCGCGAAGACCGGCGAAAGGGGGCGCGGATCGTTCTTCACCCGCCTGCGTTCCTACTGCGTTTACGTGCCTCTGATCTATTTCTACACCGGCGTGATGGGAACATTGTCGCTGCTGTCGTCGTTTTTCGACCGCTATGGCGGCGTGCAGCACTGGTTCGCACGCACCTGGTCGCGCATGATCCTGAAAACGACGGGGGTGCGAGTGCATCTGGAAGGGACCGAGCACCTCGATCCTTCCAAGCCTGCCGTCTACGCGGCGAATCATCTGTCGGCGCTCGACATTCCGGTGCTCTACGCGGGGCTGCCGACCCAGTTCCGCATCATGGCGAAGAAGGAGCTGTTCAGTTATCCCTTTCTGGGCTGGCACCTGAAGCGGTCAGGGCAGATCGCGGTCGACCAGAAAGATGCCCGTGCGTCATTGCGCAGCCTCAATCGCGCCAGCGAGACACTGCACCACGGCATGCCGCTGGCGGTCTTCCCGGAGGGCGGGCGGTCGCGCGACGGGCACCTGCGCGATTTCATGGGGGGCGCGTTCTACGTGGCCATTAAGGCACAGGAACCGGTGGTGCCGGTGGTCATCCTGGGCACGCGCGATTTGCTGCCGATGAACAGCTTTCACCTGCTACCCGGCGACGTC
Source organism: uncultured Acidobacteriaceae bacterium (assembly GCA_963798275.1). Taxonomy (GTDB): domain Bacteria; phylum Acidobacteriota; class Terriglobia; order Terriglobales; family Acidobacteriaceae; genus CAWCTB01. The sequence goes on along the minus strand of CAWCTB010000018.1, from coordinate 52,013 downwards.
GAATTGATCATCTGCGCGCCGATTTCGACGACCGGAATGTCACCACGCGAAATGGAAACGTTGTCAGCGCGGGTGCGCCAGGTCATCGCCAACACCTACTATTCGCGGACGCAGCTTGCCCCTGCGGACGCGCAGCCGTCTCCACAACTGTCTTCGTGAAGCTCGCTGAGGCCCGCTCCGGCGCGCCAGTTGCGTAGAATGGAAGAAGCAGCATGAAACCTCGCATCGCCATTCCCGTTCCCAACTCAGTCGACCCCGACTATGTGGCGCGCGTGCTGCCGCGCTATGAGAGAGCCGTGGAGGAATCGGGCGGCGAGCCGGTAATCATCGACATAAAAGGTACTCCCACGCAGATTGCGCAGGCGGTGAAGCAGTGCGATGGCGTGCTGCTGCCGGGCAGCCCGGCCGATGTCGATCCCGAGAAGTACGGGACGGAGCGCCTTCCTGAGACCGCCTATGCGGACCCATTCCGCGACAACATCGACGAGCTCTTGCTGCAGGACGCCTATAACATGCGCAAGCCGGTGCTGGCGATCTGCTACGGAACGCAATCGCTCAATGTGTGGCGCACGGGGACACTCGACCAGCATGTTCGCCAGGCTGACGTGCACGACAATCGCGAGGCCCAGGTGGCGCACCGGGTGCGCATCGATCCGCAGTCGCGGCTGGCTGCAATCCTGCGCGAAGCCGGAGTGCTGGCGGCGGGTGCGGACGCCGGCCCTGGCGGTGAACTCAAGCCATCATCAGGCGGTGGAAATCGCAGGAGATGGGCTGCGGCTGGTGGCGTGGTGCTCCGGAAGACGGCGTGAAGGAGGCGGTTGAAGGGGCCTCTGCCGATCACTTCGTGCTTGGGGTGCAGTGGCATCCGGAGAGGAGCTTCCCACACGATGCGGCGTCGCGGGCGATCTTTCTGGCCTTCGTGAAAGCGGCGGCAGCGTGGCACCGGTCGCTGGCGCGGCGGCAGCAGGATTTCGAATCGGTCAGGAACTGAGGATAAGAGTCGCACTGGGCGTGGCTTCACAGGCTGCGGAAAAACTAGGACAGTTAGGATTTGAAGGGGCGCGGCTTCAGCCGCGCCGTTAGGCCTCTGTTCTGTGTCATCCCACGCCGACTTTAGTCCGCGTGGGATCTGCTGTTCCGATTTCTTCAGTACTCTGAAGCCGCTCTGAGGGCGCAATTGCGATCCATCGTTGAAGCGGTGCCTCAGATAGGACATTCCTGAAGCGGCATTGCTGCCCGAATCCCAAGCACAAGCGCCTTGGTTGCCGTGCGCTCTTCAATTACCCTGTTGGCTTATGCTTGACTTGGCTTTTGTACGCGATCATCTGCCTCTTGTCGAAGAGAAACTGCGCCAGCGCGGCATGGACCCGGCCGTCGTGCTGAAGGATTTCGGCTCCATTGACGCCGAGCGGCGAGCGGCCATCACCGCGGCTGAGACCATGAAGGCCCAGCGCAACCAGGCGAGCGAAGAGATCGCCAGGCTCAAGAGAGAAAAGCAGGACGCGACGGCGCAGATCAACCAGACCAAGGAGCTGCGCGAAAAAATCGCCGAAGCCGAGAAGCGCGCCGAAGAATACGACGCGAAGCTGCGCGACATCCTGACCGGCATTCCCAACCTCCCGCACGAAAGCGTTCCGGTTGGGAATTCTGTTGACGACAATGTCGAGGTCCGCCGCTGGGGCACGCCGCCGCAATTCGACTTCACGCCCAAGCCGCACTGGGAGCTGGGCGAGAGCCTGGGAATTCTTGACCAGGGACGCGCCGCGAAAATCACAGGGGCACGTTTTGCGGTGTATTGGGACCTGGGCGCCAAGCTGGAGCGCGCGCTGATGAATTTCATGCTCGACCTGCACACCCGGCAGCACGGCTACACCGAGGTGTTGCCACCGTTCATGGTCAATGCCGAATCGATGTACGGTACCGGGCAGCTTCCCAAGTTCGAGGCGGACCTGTTCAAGGTGCCATTTGGCGAGAAGAACTTCTACCTGATTCCGACAGCGGAAGTGCCGGTGACGAATCTCTATCGCGACGAGACGCTGGACGGCGCCCGCCTGCCGATTTCGCTAACCGCCTACACGCCGTGTTTTCGCAGCGAGGCGGGATCGTACGGCAAAGACGTGCGCGGCATCATTCGGCAGCACCAATTCCAGAAGGTCGAGCTGGTGAAGTTCACCCGGCCGGAGCAGTCGTATGAAGAGCACGAGAAGCTGACCCGCGATGCCGAACAGGTCTTGCAGAAGCTCGGCCTGCACTACCGCACCGTGGTGCTGTGTACGGGGGACATGGGTTTCTCGTCGGCGAAGACGTACGATATCGAGGTGTGGCTGCCGGGGCAGGGACTGTTTCGCGAGATATCGTCGTGCTCGAACTTCGAGGCCTTCCAGGCGCGGCGGGCCAATATTCGCTACCGGCCGGAAGGCGGCAAGAAGACGGAATTCGTACATACGCTGAACGGCAGCGGGTTGGCCATCGGCCGGACCTGGGTTGCGATTGTCGAGAACTACCAGCAAGCCGACGGCAGCGTCGTCATTCCGGAAGGGCTGCGGCCGTACATCGGGGCCGAACGCATCACGCCGCACAAGTTCTGAGTGGATAAGCGAAGGGGGTTGCGCCGGACGGCCCTCCGATTTCACTCATGGTGCGTTCGGGAGGTCGTCCTCAGCGTTCGTGAACTTTGCAACGACCTTTCCTTTGCTGATGAGCGAGAGAATGTCGCCATCGATGCGGAATCCGTCGACTGAGCTCATCATCTTCGCGTATTGCCGCTCGCGCTGCATCATTGGCTCGGGGCACGCCATCAGGGTCATGGTGCCGGGATTGAGTTTGAGTTTCCCACCCTCGACCCGGTAGGTCCCCATGAAGGCGTTGCAGCCGGCTGAACCGGCGATGCGCTCGCCTTCCGGACTGAACGCCAGGGTCACCGGGCGCTCGGATGGTGCGATGACCACGTTCTTTCCGTTAAGTTCCAACAGTCTCCATTGCGTATTGGCTAACCGTGAAGTGGCGGCGGCATCGGCCTCGGGATTGGCGGCAGCGCCTTCGGGCTTGCCGGCTTCCGCTCCAGCGGCCGTGGCGGACGTGGCTCCGGAACAGGTTTGGTCCGGCCATACCTGGTCGAAGGTGTCGACGATGACGACGTTTTGCATGCCTTTGCCTTCCGCTTTGGCTCGGCGCGTCAGGGTACCGTCGAGCGTCACCAGCAGCGGAGCGCCGGGAGCGCTTCTCGCTTTGGTGTAGGCCCGCTGCAGCGCGGCATTGTCTTTCGACTGCGCCACTGCGAAACGCAGGCCGGTCTGGCACTCGGTGAAGGAACCGGCATCGGCCAGGAAGCGGTACTCGCCGCGCATGCGGAAGGGCGCGCTGAAGGGATCGATTTTGGCCGCGCGGGTCAGGGTGTAGTTGAGCTGCGAGTTGATCTCCTCGCCGTCGTTGGTCAACTTGCGGAGGGTGTTGCCATCAACTACTGCCCATTGTTCCGGCGCTTCTTTGCCGCCCTTCAACACCAGCCTCTTACTATCCTCATCCAGCGACCACTTGCCGAGATCGACGAAGTTGGAGTCGCGGCCGATGTAGGCGTAGCGCTCCAGGAAGATGCCGTCACGGCGCAGCGTTATGGTCACGCGAATGCCTTCGCAGTCGGCGCAGGCGATCTGGCCGTCGAAGGTGGCTGGAACAGTTAATTTCGCAGGGGCTGGAGGCTTGACAGCTTCCGCCTTGGAAGGCTTCGCCCCCTTTGCCTCAGGCTCGGCAGTTGGTGCGGGTTGGGTCTCCGTCGTTGCTGCAGTCGGTTGTTTCTGCTTGGCAGCTGGAGACGTAGGGACGGCGGCCTCCGCAGCCGGGGCTGCAGGAGACGCTTGTTCCTGAGTTGCTTGCGGGGTAGCAGCCTCGGCTGGCGGCGGCGATTCCCCCGGAGCCCGCTTGGCTCCCGGGCCGGGCTTCACGGCCTTGTGGCCCACGTGCAGCAGAATCAAGTTCACTCGCTTGGGAGCGCCGTTGGTGATCACCGGGTATGCCTGCGTTGTGGTATACGCTAGCAGGCCTTCGACGCGAATGGTGGCGCGCACCGAATAGCGATGGTTGGCCACGATCTTGTCCGGGTCGTAAGTCAGCTCGAACGGAATCGGCACCTGCCTGCCGTTGGCCGGCAGGCTCACTTCACTGACGACTTCGGCAGCAGCGTCCATGCGGGAGACATCTTCCAGCACGACGTTGATGTCGGCATCGGCCGGCAGTGTCATGCGATCGCGGTAGGCCACCGTGCCGGTAATCTTCGCCGAATCGTCCTGGGCGTGGAGAGCCGGCACAGATCCGTATGCCACAATCATGCAGAGCGCACCGACGAATGCCAGCAAGTACCTGCGAGTAAACACGAAAAAACCTCCCCGGCGATGGCGTCCGGCTGCAAGCGGGCCGCGCTGCCATTCCTACTGCAACTCGCTACCATAGCTTTGCCGGGCGGGCGAAGTCCAGTCGCCGCGACGGGTGATTTCAGCGCGTAGTGGAGCCGAACACGAGAAAATTGTGGCAGGTCAATTACTATAGAGATTCCGGCATACATTGGCGATCAAGCCTGCCTGCCCTGGTAATCCGAGGAACCGCTCCATCATGAGTAGTACCAAGAATTCTACGGACGACGTTTCGGCTGCCTCTGGGGCCGACGCGGCGCCGCGCGCCTCCAACTTCATTCGCGACATCATGCTGGAGGACCGGAGGACCGGCAAGTTTGGCGGCCGGGTGCAGACGCGCTTTCCTCCCGAGCCTAACGGTTACCTGCACATAGGGCACGCGAAATCGACTTACCTCAATTTTGGATTGGCCGCGGAATTCGGAGGCAAGACCAACCTGCGCTTCGACGACACCAACCCTGAAAAGGAAGAGCAGGAGTATGTCGATTCCATTATCAAGGACGTGCACTGGCTGGGCTATGACTGGGACGGTCTGTACTACGCCTCCGACTATTTCGAGCAGCTTCACGCGTGGGCGATTCAATTGATCAAGGCCGGCAAAGCTTACGTGTGCGACCTGAGTGCCGAGGAAGTGCGGCAGTATCGCGGATCGCTGACCGAGCCGGGCAAGGAGAGTCCGTATCGGGATCGTTCGATCGAAGAGAACCTCGACCTGTTCGAGCGCATGCGTGCGGGAGAGTTTCCCGACGGGGCGCGGACCCTGCGTGCGAAGATCGACATGGCCTCGCCCAACCTGAACCTGCGCGATCCGGTGATGTACCGCATCCTGCGAGCCACGCATCATCGCACCGGCGACACGTGGTGCATCTACCCGATGTACGACTTCGCGCACGGGCAGTCGGATTCCATCGAGAAGATTACCCATTCCATCTGCACGCTGGAATTCGAAGACCACCGGCCGCTGTACAACTGGTTCATCGAGCAGTTGGGCATCTTCCCCTCCCAGCAGATCGAGTTCGACCGCCTGAACCTGACCTACACGCTGCTGAGCAAGCGCAAGCTGCTGCAACTGGTGCAGGAGGGACACGTGCGCGGCTGGGACGATCCGCGCATGCCCACCCTCTCCGGCATACGCCGCCGGGGTTACACGCCGGAAGCGCTGCGGAATTTTTGCGCCGCCATTGGAGCGTCGAAGACCAACGGCAGTATCGAGCTGGCCATGCTGGAGCACTTCGTTCGCGAAGACCTGAACCGGCGCTCGCTGCGCGTGATGGGCGTACTGCGCCCGCTCAAGGTCGTGATCGACAACTATCCCGAAGGGCAGGTCGACGAGTTTGAAGTGGTCAACAATCCGGAGGACCCGTCTGCCGGAACGCGCAAGGTCCCGTTTTCGCGGACGCTGTATATCGAGCAGGAGGACTTCCGCGAAGTTCCGCCGAAGAAGTTTTTCCGCCTGTCGCCGGGCACCGAAGTGCGCTTGCGCGGCGGATACTTCATCACTTGCACCAGCGTGCAGAAGGACGACAACGGCAACGTAGTCGAAGTGTATTGCACCTACGATCCGGCGACGCGCAGCGGCAATGCTCCGGATGGGCGGCGGGTGAAGTCGACCATTCATTGGGTCTCGGCCGAGCACGCTATCGATGCCGAGGTGCGGGTGTACGAAAACTTGTTCCTGAGGGAAGATCCCGGCGATGTGCCCGAGGGACAGGATTTCCGCGCTAACCTGAATCCCAATTCGCTCGAGGTCATTACCCACGCCAAGCTCGAGCCTTCGGCGAAAGGCGCGGCCCCGGAAACCCGGTATCAATTTGAGCGCCTGGGATATTTCGCGGTCGATCCAGACTCGACGCCGGAGAAGCCGGTGTTCAACCGCACCGTCGCGCTGCGCGATACCTGGGCAAAGATCGAGAAGCAGGACAAAGCGCAGGGCCGCTCTTCTACTTCACTACCGTGACTTGAAACTGTAAGGGCATGGACTTGGGCGGATAGCACGCGCTGCGATCGCAAGCTTGGTACTTGAGCTCCCCAGTGACGGGATACCTTCCAGCCGCGACATTGGCCGGGGCCTTGAGGACCGCAGTGATGCTAAAGTCTCCGCTGTACACGTTCAGCGGCTCCTTGGGAGCGAAGGGAAATGTCTGGTTCTGTCCCGCCGGATATTTCACCGCAGCAACGCTCAATGGCTGCGGCGGGTTCAGCTTTATTGCGGTAGGCACCAGCAATTCCGATCTAGGTTTGTTGGAGTTGATGTGGAAGCCCTCGCCGACCCGGAAATCCATTTCGACGCTTGTCGTGCCGCCAGCCTTAAGCTGAACTTTGCCCACCGGAGCCAGCAATACGGATGGAACCTTCATGCCCGGCTCCTGCAGCGCAGCCGGCGCAAAAGCAGCGCGGCTTGGGGATCCGGGGCCTTGCGCGGCGGCGAAGCACACCAGGCCGCTAACCAGCAGGGCGAAAATCGAAGGGCCTTTCATCGCAACGTCTCGTCGCCGTCTTCGGTGTTCTTTTGAGGAGCGGCGTCGGCCGAGGCCCTGCCGGCCTCGCCGCGCAAAGCCCGTCGAGCATCGTCCTCAATTTCGTCACGGCTGATCAGGCCGGCGGCCTTGCTCACGATCCTGCCCTGGCGGTCGAGGTAGAAGGTCGTCGGCAGGTATTCGACATCGCCGTAAGCCAGCGACACTTTGTCCGTCCCCAAAAGCACAGGATAGTTGACGCCCATCTCGCCGGCGAACTCTGCGATCTTCTGGGGATCAGAATCGTCCATCGCGATGCCTAGGACGACAAGCCCATCTTTGCCGTATTGCTTCTGCAAGTCGACGAACCAAGGCATCTCGATCTTGCACGGTGGACACCAGGTTGCCCAGAAGTTGAGGACAACGGCCTTACCGCGGTAGTCGGACAGCTTGACCTTCTTACCGTCGATGGAAGTCAGTTCGAAGTCGGGGGCTTGCGTGCCGCGCACATCGCCCACCATCGCGGCGGCCCGATTACCGCGATAGCGGCTCAGATACTTCCCCGCCCCCACCATGCCGAGGATGGCGATGGCGAGAATGGCGAAGACGATCGCGTTACGTTTCACAGGGCGGCCTCTACAGCGCGAACCGGTTGAGAAAAGAAAGATACCCGGAAAGCAGTTTGAGATTGTTCATGAAAATCAGGACTCCTACGGCAATCAGCAACACGCCGCTGATGACTTCCACGGTGTGCAAGTGCCGGCGAAAGCGTCCGTAGAACGACAGAAAACGATCGACCCCCAGCGACGTCAGCAGGAAAGGTACCGCCAGACCCAGAGAGTAGATCGCCAGCAGCATAACCCCCTTCGCCACTTTGTCCTGCTCCGCCGCGAGCGCCAGGATTCCGGCGAGAATGGGACCGATACAAGGCGTCCAGCCGAAGGCGAAGGCGAAGCCAACCACGAACGAACCCAGCGCGCTGGAACTGCCCTTTACGTCGTGCAGGCGCTTGTCGGCGTACAGCGCCTTGATTTTCAGCAGCCCTGTCAGGTGCAGGCCGAAGACGACCACGATGATGCCCGCGATCTTGGCCAGAAGGTGATGGTACTGATTGAAGAACTGTCCCAGGCCGGTCGCGACTGCACCGAGAACGATGAAGACAAAGCTGAAGCCAACTATAAAGGTAACCGAGTGCAGCATTACCGTCCCCAGCATCCTGCGTTCCGAGCCCTGCAACTCTTCCACGGTTGCGCCGGAGATGAGAGATACATAGCCAGGCACCAGCGGCAGCACACAGGGCGAAAGAAACGACAAGAGCCCAGCCACAAAGGCGGCGAGGGGCAGGGGCAAACTATGCATACATATTCATTCTAACAATGGTTGGCGGTCAACTCTAAGGCATAATTAGGGGTCATTGTTAACAAATGTGAAGGTCTGGAAGAGATGAGCTAACCGAAGGCGCTGGAGGCTTCCGCGGTCTGGGGCCTCAGCTTGATAGGAGATTTGCGTAAACCCGACCAGGTCTCGGAGATCACGATGGAATCGCCGGGATTGTGCGGGTCGTACTTCACCGAGGCCGGCAGGCCCAGCCGGCAGGAAAACAGGTCGATGAACTGACGCAGGTGGGTGACGTCCTGCGATGCCTCATAGGTCACGCCCGCTACGTCGTAGGTATAGATGAGCAGGATCATCTGGTGGCCAGTCTTGTCGTCCTCCAGCTCCTGCACGTCCAGGATATTGCCATCAATAATCCGGCCGCCTATCGTCAACTCGGTCCGCCGCTCATACTCCTGCTGCATAGGCGATTTCTTACTCTTGCGCGAAAGCAGCGCGTAACCGACCAGGGCGGCCCCAGCGAAGATTGTGACTACGGGATAGTACCGGAGAGAGCTCATGGGCTGCTGAGTTAAGCATAACGCGGATTCCGCAAGAAAAGTACCCCGCTGTCGCGAGTTTTACCGCGGGTGACTTCGACGGACACTCGACCGGCCGCTGCCGGGTTAGTCTACATTGACGACAGAGTTGCTGAGCGTCCCCACTCCGTCAACCGTGACCTCAACCCTGTCGCCGGGCTGCAGCGGCCCGACGCCTGCCGGCGTCCCGGTGGCGATCACGTCTCCCGGCTCCAAAGTCATGATCTGCGTGATATAGCGAAGAATGACGTCCAGCGGAAAGATGAAATCGGCGGTGGTGCCAGTCTGGCGCACCTGTCCATTCACCCTGGTTTGCACGCGAACGCCCTGCCAGGGATCGAGATCCGGCGCCACTACCGGCCCGATCGGGCAGAAAGTGTCGAAACCCTTGGCGCGCGTCCATTGCCCGTCTTTGTTCTGCAGATCGCGGGCGGTGACGTCGTTGACGCAGGTGTAGCCGAGGATGTGTTGGCGAACGTCGTCGCCCTCTTTCAATCTATAGCACCTGGCTCCAATCACCACGCCCAGCTCGCCTTCGTGATCGACACGTTGCGAGAGGTGGTGCGGGCGGCGAATGGCATCGCCCGGCCCAATGACCGCGGAAGGCGGCTTGAGGAAGATCAGCGGCGAAGTCGGGACCTCGTGTTGCAGCTCCTTGGCGTGCTCGACGTAGTTGCGTCCGACGCAGACGATCTTGGTTGGCAGCACCGGCGCAAGCAGGCGAACCGCACTCAGCGGGAGGTCACCATGGTCCGACTGATCGAAGTCTCGGAACGACTCAGGAAAGTGGGCCAGGGTGCGGGTGATGGTCTCGACGCCGGCGACTTTTTCAATCAGCCCGTAGCTGATAGTGTTCGCGTATTCGAATCGGCAGAAAGGCATGGGAACTCCCTTATTGAGTTGCGGCGGCCGCTTCGCTGGCCTCCTGCGAGCGTGGACTCTCGTTGCCCCGCTGATCGACAGCCGATACAGAATAGATATACGTCTTGCCCGGCGTAGCCGTCTCATCGCGGAAGGATGGCACAGGTACAAGCTGCTGATTCAGCTTCTGCACAGGTCCGCCCTGAGTGCGGCGAAACACGTTGTAACCGGCGAGGTCGCTCTCCATATTCGGGGCCCAAGTGAGATCGACGAACGGCTTCTGGCCGACGCTGGAGAACACCGCCTGCAATCCCGTGGGCCGTGCGGGCGGATAGATGTCCTTGGTAAAGATTTCGACCGGAGCCGAGTCTGCGCCTTCCACCTCGGCGTTGATGCCGTTGCTGTGCACGCGAGTGACGGTGGAGACACGGTAATCGTACGTCTGCTGCCAGTCGGAGGATTTGTCGAGATACGAGTTATCCGCCGCTGGGTCAACGTCATTCAACACTATGTACCCGGAGGCACTCGCCAGTTTGCGCTCGATCCGGTATTGATAGCTGAGGCCGGCGGGCGCGACGAGGGGTGCTGTATATTCCCAGCTTAGCCGCACGCCATCTGCAGTCACCTCGGCGCGAAGCCCCTGCGGAGGAGCGGTGGTGGGCGCTGCCGGAATCATCACCTGGTTGGACAACCCGGCGCTACGGTTTCGCGTGTTCATCGTTTCCACTGCATACATCAGCATCCCCGCCGGATCCTGGTCTTCGATCTTAGGTGGCAAGGTGTCGACGAACTTCATGTGGATGGGCTCATCCGCCTGGACCTTCTTATCGGGCCCCTTGGGCGGCATCACCGATCCAACTTCGGTGCAACTGGCCATCAGGTTCCTGCCCTGGCGTCGGCAAATCAGCGTCGGCCCGAGACGCTTGAGCTGCACCAGGGTGCGATCGGTATTCTTTTTCGGAAGCGTCCAGTCGAGCTGAACCTGGTTACCCTTGCGGGAGGCGGTGAGGTCCTCCACCGGGCGCGCCAGGTTGAGGGATGGCAACTGCGGAGCGCCGGGCATACCGCAGGCGGCCAGCATAGCCAGCATGATGCCCGCTCCCAGCGAGCTAAGAATGCGATCAATCATCAAAGAGTACAGAGTAACAAATCGAAGCGGAACGCCCCATGACAGCAGGTGGCCTCGCGTCCTCACCAAAGCTTCTTGACCACCAGCCGGACGCAAAGTCCCGCTCCCACGGCGACCAGCACGCTCGCCAGTGTGCCCACCAGGAAATACTCCGCCCAGTTGCGGTCTTCCAGTTCCTTGGAGCGAATGAGACCTTTCGCGGCGACCAGGAATCCCAGCGCTTCGTAATTTCCGAACGCCACCAGGATGACCAGCAGGATTCTCTCCAGGTTGCCGATCAGGCGGCCGCGATTGAACTCGGAGTAGTCGATGACCGTTTCACCCGCGAGTTCCTTGTGGCCCGTAGCAACCAGCGGCGGCAGCGCTCCGCACTTATCGAGAATGCCACGCACGATGTAGGTTCCGCCGCGCAGGGCTAAAAGAAACAGGGCAACAATAAGGCATCCCGCCGAAACGTGGGCCATGGGCCACGGCGGCGAATGTGTGCTGGAGAGTTGGCCGCGAAAGACCATCGCGCTGGAAGCGGCGACGAAAACTGCGGCGACGATGGTCTCCAATTCGGCGGTGTAGGACGGCTTTACCCGCACCCGCAGCAGCGGCAGCCCAATGCAAAATGCCAGCACCAGCGCGGGAAGAGCGATGCTCGCGAAGTCGCAGAACCACGCAACCAGTACCGCGGCCGCCAGGCTGCGAGCCACCACAATGCCGATCCAGCGGGAGCGCACCGGCGGCGACACCGGAATGCCGTCCACCAGGTCGCGAACGGGATCGGCGCACACCAGGTAGTTGGCCGCTGCCCACACCAGCACCACTTCTCCCCACAACAGCATGGATGAATCGAGGGCTGTCACTTCGACTCCTCCGCGGCGAGCGCTTCGAACAGCTCGAGCGCCGAGCGAAAGCCGTCTTCCCCTTCGCGGTAGGCGCTCCAACCCGCCGCGCGCGCATGATCGGAGATGGCTTGCCGCGTGAGCTGCAGCTCTTCGGCGATCTCGACCTGCGGCATGCCTCTGCGCAGCATGCCCAGCACTCGCATCTGCTGCTCTGTGCGCTGGCTGCGATGAAACCACAGCAGCCGGGCCATGCCGTTCAGCAGCCGATCGAAGTCGCTGCCGAATCCGCAGAACACGCCGCCCAGCTCGCCGTCTTTCTTCGCCAGGTTGATGGCATCGCGAGCCAGATGTAGGGCCGGACCGTCCACATTGATAGCGTACTCACCAACGGCGGTGTCGAGCCGGCCGTAGCCGAAGCCCAGGCGCAGCTCGCGATCATGGAAGCCGGTGGCGACGTCCCAGATGACGTCAGGCAGGATGGCGGGATCGTCGATCAAGGCCTGGAACTCGTCGCCGACGGTGATGACGAACTTCGCCAGCAACGCCGGCTGGTATCGGCGGTTGAGGCCCTCGATGAATGTCGTGAAGCGCTCCTGAGTCTCCGCGCGCTGGGTCGGGTTCGAGTTCGCGCGAGCCGACCATGTCGCCGATCAGCGCGATACGACCGTCCTCAGGCTGGCGATTTCTAGCCAAGATCAGCCTCGGTACGGTTTTAAAGCTTTCCTAATTACAGGTCAAGCATAAAAACTTGACAATATATACGTAAAGCTTAAATGGTTTACATGCAAGAGATTATCCTGTGCCTAACTGTCGAGCTTCTTCGCCAGCAGCTCGTTCACCAGCGCGGGATTGGCCTGGCCCTTGGAGAGCTTCATAACCTGCCCGACGAAGAAGCCGGCCACCGTCTTCTTGCCGCCACGGTACTGCTCCAGTTGCTTGGGATTGGCGGCGATCACCTCGTCGATGATCTTCTCGATGGCGGAGGTGTCGGTGATCTGCTGCGGCTTCTCTTTCTCGTAGACGGCCGGGAAGTCCTCGCCGCGCTCGAACGCCAGATCGTACAGGTCTTTGAGAATTTTGCCGCTGATCGCGCCGCTCTCCACCAGGTCAGCCGAGAGCGCGACCCCCTGCATGGAGATCGGCGACTGCTCCAGGTCGAGGCCCTTAGCTTTGAGCCGGCCGAGAATCTCGCTATTGACCAGGTTAGCTACGCGCTTGGGATTCTTCGCAGCGGCAGCCGCCTCCTCGAACTGGTCAGCGCGCGAGCGGGTCACAGTCAGCGTGTAGGCATCGCCTTCACTGATTCCGTACTGCGCCACCATGCGCGCCCGGCGGGCTTCGGGGAGTTCGGGCAGCTTGGCGGCGATCTGCCGGCGCCAACTCTCGTCCACCACCAGTGGCAGCAGGTCAGGCTCGGGGAAGTAGCGGTAGTCATGCGCCTGCTCTTTGGAACGCATCCCGTAGGTCTTGCCTTCGTTGGCGTTGTAGAGACGGGTTTCCTGCGTGATCTTGCCGCCCGACTCCAGCACCTGCTCGTGGCGTTCTATCTCGTACTGCAGCGCCTCGCGAATGAAGCGGAAGGAGTTCACGTTCTTCACTTCCGTCTTGGTGCCAAATTCCTTCTGCCCCACCGGTCGGATGCTGATGTTGGCGTCGCAGCGCAGCGAGCCTTCTTCCATGTTCACATCGCTGACGCCGGTATACAGAATGATTTCCTTCAGCTTGGTGAGGTACTGGTGGGCTTCATCGGGCGACGAGATGTCGGGCTCGCTGACGATCTCGATCAGCGGCACGCCGGAGCGGTTCAGGTCGATCGAGGTCCACTCGCTGGAATCGGCCAGGCCATCGTGCAGGCTCTTGCCCGCGTCCTCTTCCATGTGCAGGCGGGTGATGCCGATGCGCTTGGGTCCGTGCTCACCCTTGATCTCGATATACCCGAACTCGGCAATGGGCTTGTCGTACTGGGAAATCTGGTAGCCCTTGGGCAGGTCAGGATAGAAGTAGTTCTTGCGCGCGAAGATGGAGTTTTCATTGATACGGCAATTCAGCGCCTTCGCGGCGAGTACGGCGAACTCCACGGCCTGCCGGTTCAGCACGGGCAGCGCGCCGGGCAGGCCAACGCACACCGGACAGACGTTCGTATTCGGCGGATCGCCGAATTGGGTCGAGCAGCCGCAGAAGATCTTGGTCTTCGTCAGCAACTGGACGTGTACTTCCAACCCGATCACCGGCTCGTATTTCGAGCGAGTGGCTACAGAGGATTCCGGAGCAGTGGCCATAATGCTCGATTATAGCTTTCGGAGACGACGGTTCCGGTTCCTACCGCCCACCGGTCGCGGCGGCGTTCGACGGGATCACCGGGATTTCGAAGTACATGAGTTCGTTGCCGCTGCCGTCGCGCAGTCTGGTGAGGTAAATGTGCGCGCCGGCTACTGGGTTCTTCACATCCTCGATGTCGAAGAAGAGGAAGCCCGACTGCGTGGAGTGCGGCTCGACCGCCACCGCCGTGAACTTGGCCTTCATGATTTCCTGATATTGCTGCTGCGCCTTCTTGTTCTTGGCGCCGCCGCCCGGCATCGGCAGTGGCCCGATGCGTCCGGGCGTGGTGCTGCTGGCCTTGATGTGGGCCACGCGGCGGAAGACGTCGTCCACGTCGAGAGCTTCCAGTTTCGACCGCTGTGAGGTCACCATCTCCGCCTTCATCTTGGTCATCGAGATGGGCTGGTCGCCGTCGTTGGTGATCACCAGAAACACCGGCAGGATGCCTTCCTCCATGTAATGGGTTCCGAAGACCTCGTCTTTAGGAGCGGAATTGTAAACGTCAATCGCCGCCGTGACTTTCTCGTTGGGATGATTGTCCTTGCTGGGATAGGTGTCAGCGTTTTGCGCCGTGGGCATGACGAATTCTTTCGCCGCCCAAAGCGCTACGGAGGTAGCGAACACGAGTGCAATCGCCAACCAGAAAACAGAACGGCTACGGAGGAACATGGCTGGATTATCGCCCCTGCCCTACCGGTAGCTCAACTCGGAGGGTTACGTGCGGTCTGCGTTGGTTCGCCAATGCAGCCGAAGTACAATCGCAGTCGTGTACGCGGCCTACAGCTTCCTGTTCGGTCTCACGCTCGTGCTCAGCGCGCCATGGTGGCTATGGGAGATGCTGCGCCACGGCAAGTACCGCACCGGCTGGCGCGAGCGGCTTGGTACCGTGCCCGGCCGGCTGTTCAACCAGGTTTCGCCCAACACGATCTGGATTCACGCTGTCTCGGTCGGCGAAGTACTGGCCGTCACCGGGCTGGTCGCGGGCCTGCGAGCGCAGTTGCCGGACTGGCGCATCGTAGTCTCCACCACCACCGACACGGGCCAGCAACTCGCGCGCACGAAGATCGGCGAGAACCACGTGTTTTATGTTCCGCTCGATCTGCCCTGGATGGTACAGGCTTACCTGCGGGCCCTGAGGCCGCGCCTGCTGGTGCTGGCGGAAAGCGAATTCTGGCCGAATCTACTGCACGAAGCGCGAGCGATGTGGTGCAGCGGTGGCAGTGGTCAACGCGCGCGTCTCCGATCGCTCTTTGCCGCGCTATCTGCGCTTCCAGGGATTGCTGGCGCGAGTGATGCAAAACGTGCATCTGTTTCTCGCGCAGAGCGAGGAAGACGCGCGCCGGCTCATTCAGATCGGCGCCCCGGCCGATCGGGTACAGGTCAGCGGCAATTTGAAGTTCGAAGTGAAACCGCCGGCGGAGACGCCCATCGTTGGCCAGCTGAAGACAGCAATTGCACGCGAAGAGATTGGTCCCGTGATCGTGGCCGGCAGCACGCTCGAAGGCGAAGAAACCATGCTGCTGGAAGCCTTCCGCACCACGGTGGCGCGCTATTCCGGCACGACGCTGTTGCTGGCGCCGCGGCATCCGGAACGCTTTGCGACGGTGGCAACCCTGCTTGCCGCGTCGGGCCTGCGCTGGCAGCGACGGTCGGAGTGGGATGGCGAGCGCGCCATCGCCGGAAGCGTCCTTCTGATCGACACGATCGGCGAACTGGCCAGTCTCTATCAGTTTGCCGACCTCGCGTTCGTCGGTGGCAGCCTCGTGCCGCGCGGCGGGCACAACGTGCTGGAGGCGGCGCAATTCGGGGTCCCTATCCTCGTCGGCCCTTATACCGGGAACTTCCGCGACATCATCGAAATCTTTCGCCGCGCCGATGCGCTGCGGATGGTCACTCCGGAAGCGCTAACCGCAACCGTGCTATCGCTGCTGGAGAACTACGACGAGCGCGAGCGGCTGGGCCATCGCGCACGCGAAGTGCTGCGTTCGCAGCAGGGAGCTACCGAGCGCACCCTCACTGCGTTGCTCAGCCTGTTGTCGCAACAGCCGGTAACCGTGACCAGCGGAGTCGTCGCGCAGGAGCGCACTTGAGGCCGCTCGACGCCATCTTCGGCACGGCCGTCGACATTCGTAACCGGCTCTACGATCAGCGCCGCTTGCTCGTTCATCGGCTGCAGGGCCCGGTGGTGAGCATCGGCAACATCTCGGTCGGAGGCACGGGCAAGACCCCCTTTCTCATCCTGCTGGGCGAGCTGCTGCATCAGCGCGGGGTCGCCTTCGACGTGCTCTCGCGCGGCTATCGGCGACAATCCAAAGGCGTCGTCCTGGTCGATCCGCAGGGAAGCCCGGAGCAGTACGGCGACGAGCCGCTGCTGATCGCCCGCAAGCTCAGCGTACCGGTCATCGTCGGCGAGGAACGCTACGAAGCTGGACGATTCGCGGAATGGAAGTTCGGTCCGCAACTTCACCTGCTGGATGACGGCTTCCAGCACCGGCGCCTGGCCCGCGACTTCGACATCGTGCTGCTCGCACCGGACGACCTTCGCGACCGGCTGATGCCAGCAGGCCGGCTGCGCGAACCGCTCGGCTCTCTCATACGGGCGGATGCCGTGGTACTGGACGATGGCGCCGATTATACCGGTGTGCCGCTCAGTCACCAGTGTGTCTGGCGAATCGCGCGCAGCGTGGTTGCGCCGGAGGTGCGCGGACCGTGCTTTGCCTTCTGCGGCATCGCGCGCCCGGAGAACTTCTTCGCGCAACTGCGCGGTGCAGGTGTTTCCCTTGGCCGGAACGCACGCCTTCCGCGATCACCATCGCTACGCGGCGGGCGATATTCAGCAACTACTGGAGCTGCGACGCACGGCGGGCGCTGCCATATTCCTCACCACGGAAAAGGATGCGGTGAATCTGGGCGACCGAATCGGCGAGCTCGCGCCCATCCACGTCGTGCCTGTCCACATGGAACTGCGCGACGCGGATGCTGCGGTTGACGCCTTGCTGGCCCGGATCAAGCGCCTCAAATCGCAGTCCGCGTGAGACAATCAACCTTCGCTTAACTATGAATCGCTCCTGCCGCCGCGCGGCCGATAACCGTCGATGACCAGGCACAGCCAAGCCAAAGACACCGACCGCTGGAAGAAGATCGTTCAATCCTTCCCCGAGGTTTCGATCACCGTGCTCGCCGACCTGGTGGCCGACGAATTTGTCTTTGGCGAGATCGCCCGCGTGTCGCGCGAAGCTCCGGTTCTCATTCTGAAGCATCGCGAGCGCACCGTCGTTCCCGGCGGCGGCGGCAATGCCGTGATGAACCTTGCTGCGCTCGGGGTCAACGTGTTGCCCGTCGGGCTGGTGGGCGATGACGAGCCGGGCGCTCTGCTGATCGATAAGTTGAAAGAAGAGAGAATCCCCACGGGTGGCATCGAGCGGCTGAAGGGCCACGTCACCACCACCAAGACGCGAATTCTGGCCGGCATGTCGCACACCAGCCGGCAGCAGGTGGTGCGTGTCGACCGCGAGCCGCAGCCGCTCAGCGATGTCCATCCCGTGCTCCTGAACCTGGTCAACGCGGCCCGCGAATACGCCGCCGCATCCGACGCGGTGCTGGTCTCCGACTACGGCTATGGCGCAGCCACACCGCGGTTGCTGACGTTTGTGCGATCCAACGGCTGCATGAAAGACAAGCCGGTGACCCTCGACTCGCGCTATCGCATGCTCGAGTTCTCTGGCGTCACCGCCGCGACACCCAACGAGCCTGAGGTGGAAGAAGCGCTGCGCCTGACCATCGGCAACGACGACGAGAAGCTCTCTGCCGCCGGCGAAGTACTGATGAAGCAGCTAAAGCTGGAGTCGCTGGTCATCACCCGCGGACGCGACGGCATGGTGGTTTTCGAGAAAGATTCGTCGCCGGTGAACATTCCTATTTTCGGCTCCGACCAGGTGGTCGATGTCACTGGCGCTGGCGATACGGTAATCGCCACCTTCACCGCGTCGCTTGCCGCGGGAGCCGATGCAGTCACCGCGGCGCGGCTCGCCAACTTCGCTGGAGGCCTGGTGGTAATGAAGCGCGGGACAGCGACCGTCTCCCGCAACGAGTTGATCGGCGCCATCGAGCAATACGCGGCGGTACACGGGTGAGCGCCACATCCCAGAAGATTCTGGGCCGCGATGCCCTGCGGCAGACAGGCCGAGCAGTGGCACAAGCAGGGTGAGCAAATTGTACTCGCCAACGGCTGCTTCGACCTGTTGCATGTCGGGCATATCCGCTATCTGCAGGGTGCGAAATCGCTCGGCGGAAACCTGGTGGTGGCCATCAACTCCGACCGCAGCGTGCGCGAGATCAAGGGTGAGGGCCGCCCGCTGATGCCCGCCGGGGAGCGCGCCGAAATCATCGCCGCGCTGGCCGATGTGGACGCAGTTGTCATTTTCGATGAGCCCGACGTGCGCGCGCTGATTCGCGAACTTCATCCTGACATCCAGGCGAAGGGAACCGACTACACCCGCGAGAGCGTGCCCGAACGCGACGAGGTTTTGTCGTATGGCGGCCGGGTCGAGATCGTGGGCGATCCCAAGGACCACTCCACCACTGCGTTTCTTTCGCAGATGCAGATTCCCAGCGGAGGACGCGAGCGCCCGTGAGCGAGTCCGCAACCCCCACCAGCGGATCGCAAAGCAGCACCAGTAGCAGCCCGCTGCTTGCCGGCGTCGAGCGCGTTCTCATCGTGAGGCTGGGAGCGATGGGAGACGTCATTCACGCCCTGCCGGCGGTCGCTGCCTTGCGCCACAAGCGCCCCGATTTGAAAATCGGCTGGCTGATCGAGGAGCGTTGGAGCGAGTTGCTGTGTGCGCGCGAGGCCGAGCGGCTCATGCCAACCTCGGTGTGGAAGCCGCTGGTGGACGATGTGCATATCGCCAATTTCTCGGCATGGCGGCGCGCCCTCTTCTCCGACGAAACCTGGCGCGAAGGACTCGCCTGCGTTCACGAAGTGCAGGGTATGCGGTACCAGGTGGCGCTCGATCTGCAAGGCGCGATACGCTCGGCCCTGGCGGCGCGATTGAGCGGAGCGCCCGTCCGCATCGGCTCTTCGCAACCGCGCGAGGCTCCGGCGCGCATGTTATACACCCAGGCCATCGATCCGCAAGGTACACACGTGGTCGAGCAAGCGCTTTCCCTTATGTCCACGCTTACCGGCGAACCCTTGCAACACACCGATCCACCCTTTCCGCTCGACGCGGTGCAGGATGCGTGGGCTGAGGAATTTCTCGCCACCTATGACGGCAGGCCGGTCACGATGCTGAATCCCGGGGCAGGCTGGGGTGCGAAGTGCTGGCCGTCAGAATCGTTCGCCGTGGTTGCGAAGGCGTTGCACGAGCGCGGCATGGCCGTGCTGATCAACCACGGCCCGCGCGAGGAGGCGCTCGTCCAGGCGGTGCAGCAAGCCAGCGCGGGCACCGCCCACCTGCTGAAGTGCTCTGTCGGCGAGCTGATCGCCATTCTGCGGCGTACCCGGCTGTTCATTGGCGGAGACACCGGCCCCATGCATCTCGCCGCCGCCCTGCACGTGCCGGTGGTCGCTCTGTTTGGGCCGACCCGCCCGGAGCGCAACGGCCCCTACACGACCAACAGCGTCGTGCTGCGCAGCCCAGAGAGCCGCAACAACATGTCGCACGTGGCGCGTCCCGATGAAGGCTTGGTTTCGATTCTGCCGGAAGCCGTCATCGCCGCCGCTGGCCGTTTGCTGGGAGCTGCCGGTGTCTGAAAATCCGCCGCAAGCCGCCAAGGTGACATGGAGCCGGGTCGCACGTCGAATCCGTGTACCCTTGGGATTCGTGTTTGCTGCGTTTTATCTCTGGCGCGCCCGGCCTGACTGGTTGTGGCTCGGGATCGGTGCGGCGATGGCGGGTCTGGGGATTTTTGTGCGGGCCATGGCCTCCGGACACGTCAAGAAGAATGAAGAGCTGACCACCACCGGGCCTTATGCCTACGTGCGCAATCCGCTGTATCTGGGATCGGTCCTCCTCGCCATCGGGTTCGCGCTGGCCGCTCGCGATCTCTGGATCGGCATCGTCCTGTTCGCCCTGTTCGCCCTGATTTACGTTCCCGTCATCCGCTCGGAAGAAGCGTTTCTGGCGCAGACGTTCCCGCAATTCGCGGAATACGTGCAACGCGTGCCCCGCCTGCTTCCGCGAACGGTTTTTCTCTCCGGGATAACCCGCGGTTTCTCGCGCGACCTCTACCGCAAGCACCGCGAGTACAATGCTCTGGCTGGCGCCGTCGCCGTGCTGGCGGCGCTGGTGGTGAAAATGATCTGGTTTCCAGGATGATTCAGACCCGGTTACGGCGGTGCCTCGTCATCATTGCAGTACTGCTGGCCCTGAGTCTCACCGGGCAGCTTCCCTCGCGCCTGCAGCCCGCGCCTGCCCTGGCGCAAACGCCCGCTCCCCAGGGCGCGACGATCAGCTCGGGATCGAAGATCCAGCCGTTGCGGGCAGGCTTCAACCTTCCCCGGCAGACCTTGCGCTACGAGGCGGAATACCGCTACTGGACCGCCGGGGTGGCCACGCTGCGAGTGGAGCGCACGGGTTCGCAGGAGCATGTGCTGGGCACCGCCGATTCTACCGGCGTGGTGGCGCTGCTGTTCAAGGTGCAGGACCGTTTCGAGTCCTGGTTCGACGCCAACAGCATGTGTTCGCAAAAGCTGATCAAGCACACCGAGGAAGGTTCGCACCGCCGCGATACTTCCATCAACTTCGAGTACAACCGCGGCAAGTCCGTGCTGGATGAAGTCAATCTCAAGACCAACCAGAAAAAGCGCGAAGAGCACGACATTCCGTCGTGCGTGACCGACGTGCTCTCCGGCATCCTGTACGTGTCCACTCTGCCGCTGCACCCGGACGCAACGTATACCTTTCCGCTCAATGATGGGGGCAAGACGGTAACGGTGCAGGCCCACGTCGAGGGCAAGGAAGAGATCAAGACGCCGGCGGGAACCTTTCACACCATCCGCGTCGGCCCGGAAGGCGACTCGGGTATATTGAAGAACCGCGGACGTGTCTGGGTCTGGTACACCGACGATGCTCAGCACCTGCCGGTGCAAATGCGGGCGAAGCTGGGTTGGGGCACACTGACCGTGTATCTCACGTCAGCGGACAAGTAGCGGCTACTGCAGGCGGAAGCGCTCGGCCATTAGGCGCTGCAGGCGGGGCTTGTACAGGATGTCGTAGGCGAATTCCTTGTCGGGAAACATAGCCAGGGCGGCGCGCTTGGTGTTGGCCACCATCTCCGCCGCTTCTTCCACGCTGAGGTCTTCGTCCTGGCTGATGACCGACATCACCATGTTCATCATGATCTGCAGCCGGCGCAGCTTCCGTCTTTCCTCTTCCAGTTCCTGTTGCTCGCTGGCGGTAGGCTGCGGTCGTCCTGGCTCATTCCGGTCTGGTAGCTCCATGTTTCCCTCGAAAAGCTCGCTGCGAAACAAAAGGGCCTAACCCTTGCAGGCGCTATCGCGCCCTTGCCTCATTGACTACAATTTGATGTTGGATGCCAACCCGCCGTTGCGCGCACCTCGGTTGGGGGCATGATACACCGAATCGTTATTGTTTATTGCAGCAAAACTCTCGCGCTAAGAGCCTGATACGATCACCTAGCATCCTACCGCATTGGAGGAGACATGCCAGATACGCCGGAACCGCAGGAAACCGGGGAATCAACCGAAGAACTGGTAAAAGTTTTTGATACGGAACAGGAATCGGAGGCGATGGTGGTGCGCGGTCTGCTGCAGTCCGCTGGCATTGAGGCCATGATTGAGAACATCGACGCCCCCCAGGACGTGCTTCCGGGCGTGGGTGGGGTGGTGGTGCTGGTGCGCCCGGAGCAGGCTGAAGAAGCGCGGCAACTCATCGAGGAGAGCCGGAACACGAATGCGGGTGCGGACGAGGCTGTCAGCGAGGAACAGGTCTAGCGGTCACCGTCTTGCCGTCGAGATAAAACGAAACGGCTCCCGCCAGATCGGTGCGATACGTTGTGATGTGTGATGCCGCATATCGCGCCATCACCTCCGGCCGGGGATGGTGAAAGGGATTGTAGTACCCCGCCGAAACCACCGCATACTGCGGCTTCACCGCGTCCAGAAACTCCGGCGTGCTGGATGTCAGGCTTCCATGGTGCGCCACCTTCAGCAGGTCGGCGCGCGGATTTTCTTCCATTAGGAACTTCTCGATTTTGCGGTGCGAATCGCCTTCGAGCAGCGCGGCCGTGTTACCGTATTGCACCTGCAGCACCATTGACTCGTCGTCTTCGGCCTTGGGGCGAGGCTCCCACCCCACCTGGGGATTCAACACGCGCACATGCGTGCCGCCAAAGTCGAAGGCATCCCCGGCATGAAAGCTCTTCAGCACGACGCCGTAAGCCGCGGCCGTCTTCTTCAGTTCCACAAAATCCTGGGCCGGCGAATCGACCCCGTACCACAGCTCAGCGGGACGGAAGTTGGCGATGATGGCGCGCATGCCTCCGATGTGATCGGAGTGAGCGTGCGAGACCGCGACGGCATCCAGCCTGCGGAACCCGCGTGACCACAAGTAAGGCGAGACCACTTCTTCGCCCACATCGAAGTCGGAACGCGAAGTCGCGCCCAGGCCGCCGGAGTCGAGCAGCACGGTGCGGCCTTGGGGAGTCACCAGCAGCAGCGAGTCACCCTGGCCAACATCGATGGCCGTCACTTCCAACAGGCCGCGCTGCATCTGCGAGGCGTGCGGGTAGGCGGCAATCCATAATGCCGAAGCCAGCAGCGCGCTCATGCCCAGTAATGCCGCCAAGGCTCTCCTGCGCGCCAGCAGCAACGTGATGGCAAACGCTACTGCCGCAGCCAGGCTCATCGCCAGGGTCGGCGTCGGCACGCGAACGTCGGACAGGCGGAAGTGGCCGACCAGGCGAACCGTTCCCGTCAGCAGATCCAGGCAGTAGGCGGTGATTAACGCGGGAACGTAGGCTAGCCAGCTCGCAACATAAGACAGCGCCACGGCTGCGACGGCGGCAGGCATCAGCACGCTGGCCAAGGGGATGACCATCGCGTTGGCGGGCAGCGACAGCGTGGTGACGCGATGGAAGTACCACGCCATGGGCAACGTCAGCGCAATCTGGATGACGGTAGAAATGAAGACCAACTCCGCTGCCGCCAGCAAAATACTGGCACTGCGTGTCACAACGAATGTCGCCGCCCGTCCGCCGATCAATCCGCTCAGTTGCTCGCGCACCATCCGGAGGTCGGAGCGGAACTGCGCCGCGCGGGTCGGCAGGCTGAAGTCATAGGCCGGAGAATCGAGATTGTTCGTCGCAGTCTGCAGCGGATAGAGCGATCGCCGCAGCAGGGGCACGGCTATTCCGGCAACCGCAATCACCGACAGAAAGGTCAACTGGAAGCTGGCCTCAAACAAGGTCCGCGGATTCACCAGCAGAATTCCGAGAGCCGCGACGCCCAGCGCGTTGAGCCCCTGCCGGTCGCGGAAGAGCAGACGTGTCAGCAGGTAGATGTTTAGCGTGATGGTGGCGCGCACTATCGGCGAGCCCAGGTCGGCGACAAACGCATAACCCCACGACAGCACCATGGTGAGGATGGTCGCGGCCGTCTCGCCGAAGGGCAGACTGCGCAACAGCCAGAACACCGCGAACGCCAGGATGCCCACGTTGATGCCCGACACTACCAGGATGTGATAGGTGCCGGTGCGCTGAAAGTCTGTCTTGATCTCGCGCCCGAAAAACGCGCGCCCGCCGATGAGCATGGCCTGCATAAGCGCACCCTGTTCACCGGGCCACAGCTGCTGAATGTGCCGCAGGATGCTGCGCCGCCCCCGGCTGCGCCACAGGCCGAGCCTCGAGCCGCTGAATCCGGGGAGCGTTTCGACGGCGCTGGCTTGCGCCGACCCGGTCAGCCGGATGCCTTGCGATGCCAGGTATCCCACTAGGTCGAGCGCGCCCGGATTGCCGTAGTTTCGCGGCATGCGCAGCTTGGCGGGAAACCGCAGCCGCTCGCCATAGGGGTACACCCGCAGCGGCGACTCCTCGCCCGAACTCTCGGCCGCTTCTTCCTCCGTCTTCTTGCTGAAGATGGTCATACGAATGCCGACATGAGCGTCGCTGCTGCGGTCGCCGGATGCGAGCTCTTCCGTCTCGACATCGACGGACTCCTGCTTGCCTCCGTAAGGGCTGTCGCGGATCAAGCCTTCCCGAACCACATGGGCCGTGACCGTGGCCTCACCTTCGCCGCCCTCACCGGTCCCGAAGGCTTCTACACTTGGCGGCGTGGTCTGCGCGGCATCGTAGGCCTGCAGGTAGAATCCGCCGAGCACAAACACGGCAAGCAGAAACAGGGGGTAAGCGAATTGCGGGGAGCGCCGGTAGAAAACTAGGGCCGCTGCTGCCGTCACCGAGAATGTGATCAGCCAGCAGTGCGGCGCGCGCCAGGCCAGGTCCGACGCAACGATTCCCAGCGCAAATGCGATGGCAGCGACAAACAAAGGTTCCCGGCCGCCGCAATACAACCTCCGGAGCGCAGGAAGTGGCGGATGCGCTCGCGGCGCCGAGGGGAGGATGTTCGACACAGCCGCTCGTTATAAGCGGTCCAGGTCCTCAGTTCCAATGATCGGGGCCCAGGGCCACATTTCATATTGCGCGAGCCCGAACCGGGTGTACGGATCGTTGTCGCGAATACTGTCCAGCGTCGCCTGTACTTCGTCGTCGGGCAGGCGCAACAGCAGCGCGCCCCCATTCCTCGGGACCAGTGGCCCCGAGGCCAGCAGCAGTCCTTCCTGCTTCAGTCCCTGCAGGTAGGCCCGGTGCGCATCGACGTGCTTCAACACGTCTTCCAGCGGCTTGCGATAACGAAGGATGGCGATTGCATACATAGAACCTCCAGCGAGCACCAGGCTAGCGCACCAGGTGAAGCACCGTTTCCATGTGGTAGGTCTGCGGAAACAGGTCGACGAGATGCGCCTGCTCGACCTTGAAACCCGATTCTAGCAGCACCCGCAGGTCGCGCGACAGGGTTGCCGGATCACATGAGACGTAGGTCACACGCGGCACGGACATACGTCCTAGCGCGGCGGCCGTTTTTTCTCCCAGCCCTGCACGCGGCGGATCGACCAACACCCGGTCGGGCGCGAGCTTCGAACCTCGCTCCGCCAGGAACGCCTCGACGCTGGCGCGGACCGGCTTCACATTGGCCGGCGCATTGTGCCGCAGATCGGCGAACGAATGCGGCGAGCCTTCCACCGCGATCACCTGGTCGAAGTTCCTCGCCAGCGGCAGCGTGAACAGGCCAGCCCCGGCGTAGAGGTCGAGCGCCGCCCGGCCAGTCAACTTCTGCACCACCGTCTGCGCCAGTTCGTCCACCAGGAAGCGGTTGGTCTGGAAGAACGATCCGCCGCTGACCCGGTAATCGTGTCCCACAGCGTGATACAGCAGAGAATCGTCGCCGATCGCCTGCGACTCTTCGCCCAACGTTGCACTCAGTGGTGCGCGTTGGCGGCTCTCGTCTTCGACCGGAGACGTCGCAAACACCACAACGCCGGCTACGTCAAGAACAGTCGCACGCAATTCCGCGGCAAAGGGCTGGCAATCCCCAGCGCCGCTGCCCGGGCGCACGTACGCTTCCACCAACAGCTTTCCGTCGACATGGTCGGCAAAGAATTGCAGTCCGTGCAGCGAGACGGGTGCTTTCCCCTGCGACCCAAGCAATGCCACTGCCGCAATTGCCCGGTTGATCAGCGGTGAACTGATGGGACACTGCTCAACCGGCAGGAGTTCGTGCGAATTGCTGCGGTGATAACCAATGGCAAACCTGGGAGCATGTTGCACCCGAAGCCGCGTGCGGTTGCGGTAATTCCATGGCTCACTAGAGTGGACCTGTATCTCGCTTTGCAAGTCCAGCTTCGCCGTGCGGCGCACTGTTTCCCGCAGGATCTCGGCCTTGTAACGCAACTGCGCTTCGTAGCGGATGTGCTGGTATTGGCACCCGCCGCAGCGCCCAAAATAGGGGCAGCCCGGCTCCACCCGGTCGGGCGATGGGGTCAACACCTTGTCGAGCTTTGCCCGCGTAAAACCGGGGCGATTTTCCACCACTGACGTCTCAACCTGTTCGCCCGGCACGACAAAAGGCACAAAGACGGTCTTGCCCCGGCCCTTATCGTCCGCAGGCAGGCGGCCCAGGCCGTCGCCGCCGTACACCAGCTTTTCCACTTCAAATTGCAACTGTCACTCCTATCCCACATTGCGGGACATCACTGCATGTAGAACAGACTCAACCGCGGAACCCCGTACTGCTCCAGTACCCGCTTGTGCACATATTGCTTGTGCAACTGCTCGATCTGCGGGGCCGTCATCTTGCTGCGATACGGCGCCAGGTCGCGATCCGCCTCGGTGCGTACTTTGAGTAGCGCAGCGTCGGGCGTGGCGGCCAGCAAGGAGCCAAACAATTTCTCCTCGATCACCGTCAGGTGCCGCTCCAGGTCTTCCATCGCCGGAGGGATGCCTCCGCCGACCGACTCAGCGAGGCTGCGCAGCGTGACCGCCGTATCTTGGCCCACTGCGGCCGCCCCGGACGGAAGCTGCGCCCGCTTCCAACTCCGCCGCATTCCTGGTCAGGAACTCAACCACGCGCGCGTGCTCCAGTCCGGGATTGGCTTTCTTCACGGGCGCAACCCCCACCGCCGCTTCCTTCAACTCTTCCGCCGAGGCGAGCACCTCCTGTGCGCAATACGCCAGGCCGTTGACCTTGCGGGTGTGGCTCGGACGCCGCTCCCACTTCTCGAAGGTCGCGTCGATGCCGCGCAGCACGGCTTCCAACGGAATGCCGGCATCCTTCCAGGTCTCCATCAGGGCCCAGTCGAGCGGCGACAGAATGAGCAAGCTGCCACGCCGCTTCTGAAAGTGCTCCTCGATTTCGGTGAAGTAGTTGAAATAGTTATCGGCCATTGTCGGCGCAAAACGAAAACCCCACACCCGTTAGGGGCGGGGCTCAGAACTTAAGTCGCTCTATGGTAGAGCGGGCCTTCAGGCCTGCGTTCATGTCCATTCAAAGACTCAGGGGCTTCAGCCCCACCGGGCATTGTTTCGGGCTCTTAGCCGCCCGCAACCGCACCCGTGGGCGCGGGCCTGCTTCTTCAGTGTAACGTCAGTCGCGCTTCGGCGTAGAGCTCACTGCATCTCGCGTGCCCTGCCCGTCCGGGCCGTTGCCAGAGTGGTTAGGTTCGTTCCGGCGCCGCACGTGCACCTGATTGCGCTCGTAGATGATGCGCAAGCCTTCGAGGGTGAGAAAGTCGTCGACCTCGCGAATGTACTTCGAGCCTCCGCCCATCAGCGATGCCAGCCCCCCGGTCGCCACCACGTTGACGGTTCCGCCAAGCTCCGCGATCAGCCGCTCGAGGATGCCGTCGATCAACCCAAGGTATCCGTAATACAAACCTGATTGCAGGCTGTTGACCGTGTTGGTCGCCAGCACCCGGGGCGGCTTGCGAATGTCCACGCGCGGTAACCGTGCGGTGCGCGAGAACAGGGCATCCGCCGAAATGCCGATCCCCGGCGTAATCACGCCGCCCAGGTACTCTCCCTTGGGCGACACTACGTCGAAGGTTGTTGCCGTCCCGAAATCTACGATGATGCACGGGCCGCCATACTTCTCGAACGCCGCGACGCCGTTCACGATGCGGTCTGCGCCCACTTCCGCCGGATTGTCGTAGTGCACCGGCATGCCGGTCTTGACTCCGGGCTCGATGAACAGCGGCTTTATGTGGAAGTAGTGTTCGCACACATCGCGCAGCGTCGAATCCAGCGGCGGCACCACCGAAGAGATCACGGTTCCCTGGACGGCGCTGACTTCCAGCCCGTTCATGGCGAACAGATTGCGGAACAGCACGCCATACTCATCCACGGTCTGCGATTTCGTGGTGGTCACGCGCCAATGCGCGATCAGCCGGCCGTACTGCGGTCGCGCCTTCGCCCGGCTTGGGCTCGAACACTCCCAGCACCGTGTTGGTATTGCCTACATCCAGTACCAGCAGCATTCGTTTATTTCCCGTCGACGGCGCGCACCGCCGCCGGAGAGCACCGTACGCAGCCCGTTACCGGTGCGCACCTGCAAGAAATCCGCGGCTGTCGAGCCCTTCGGTCACGCCTTCGTAGCCGCCGTCTTCTTCCACCTGAACATAACGCGAACGCGCGAACGAGGAGCACTGCTCGAAGCGGCGGATCAAGGCCGGCGCGTGCCTCCGCGCCGCCCTGGCTGAGCTGGCGATACGCGCTGTCGAGCGATTTTAGCAGAGCCGCCGCCAGTTCCACGCGCGACCACGCGCGCCCGCTCTCCAGGCGCAGCGACGTCGCAATCGGCTCCAGCTCCGCCGAAAACGATGTCTGGTTCACGTTGATGCCGATGCCCAGCACCACGTAGCGCACCCGCGTGACCTCGGCGTTCATCTCCGTCAGGATGCCGCAAAACTTCTTTTCGCCGAGCAGCACGTCGTTGGGCCAGCGCAGGTCGGGATGCAGTCCCGTCGTCTGCTGCACCGCTTCGTGTACCGCCAGGCCTGCCAGCAGCGAGAGCAGCAGCGCATCCGCCGGCGCCAGATTCGGCCGCAGCACCACCGAGCAATAGATCCCCACCGACTGCGCCGAGTCCCACGTATGGCCACCGCGACCGCGTCCGGCTGTTTGCTGCTCGGCGACGAAGACCGCGCCCTCCGGCTCGCCAATTGCGGCCAGATCCATCGCCGTGTTGTTGGTCGAGCCGATGCGGAAGTAGTGATGGATGCGGTCGGCAAACAGCGTACCCTTCACCAGCGGGCCAAGGACGTCGGGCAGCAGCAGGTCAGGCATAGACTCCAACTGATATCCGGTGGCAGGGTGCCCGGTGATCTGCACCCCCAGCTCGCGCAAGCTGCTGCACCGCGCGCCACACTTCCGAGCGGCTGGTGCCCAGCTCCTCCGCAATGCGCGTGCCGCTGATGACCACCGTCGCGTTGTCGCTCAACAGGCGCACGATGCGCCCCAGCCGTCCGTCGGTAGCCGCTTCGGCGGAGTGAGAGCCCCGTTTTGTGCTGACAGTCGCGATACCGGAATTATGCGCGTGAGGTGGACGATTGAACAGGCGTAACGAAAATACTGCCGCAAACCAAAATTAACACCCAGGAGCAATTCACTTGGCGTGCGCCAGGGTTGAGGCGAAGTGGTCAATCCACCGGCGTTGCTCTTGCGTTTCAGGGATGGGCGCACCCCGTACCCGCCCCAATTCTGTGACTGCCGATTCGGGATCGCGGCCCTTCATGACTAGCAAGGACGCGGTCAGCATTCCGGATCGTCCAATCCCTTGCCGGCAATGAATGACCGCATTTTTCCCGGCAGCCAGATCGGCATCGAGCGACTCCAGAATCGCAGCTACCTCCGACGGGGAAGACGGGACTTGGCGATCAGGGATCGGCAGAGACACAAATCTCATCCTCTTGGCGGTGGCTTCCCGAGACTCTCCCATGAGCTCGAGCTCTCGCTCCTCTTCTGGAGTGAGCAGCGACAGGATGATGTCAACGCCAGCGTCGCGCCAGCCCTGCATCTCGTCTTCCAGCCAGTCGCCTCCGCGCGGGCGCGCCGACATCGCCAGTTTGCCCGGCCACGGGCCATCAATCCAATAAAGCTTGGTGGACATTTCAGAATTCCGTCCTGACGACGATTTCGCGCGGAAGCTATGCCGGCGCAACCCTCATGCTCAGGTCGATCGCGGGTACGGAATGAGTCAGTGCACCAACCGAGATGAAGTCCACTCCCGTCTCGGCGTAGCGGCGGATGTTCTCCAGCGTGATACCGCCCGAAGCCTCCAGCGGGACCTTGCGATCGAGCTTGGCAACCATCTCCACCGCCTGCCGCACATCTTCCGGCGACATGTTGTCGAGCAGCACCGCCTCGGCGCCGTTCTCCAGCACGTCTTCGAGTTCCTGCAGTGAGCGCACTTCAATTTCGATGGTCTGCTTGCCCGGGCGGTTTTGCAGCGCCCGGCGCAGCGCCGGGACCACGCCGCCCGCGAGCGCAATGTGGTTGTTCTTGATGAGCACGCCGTCGCTCAGGTCGAGCCGGTGATTGGTACCTCCGCCGCAGCGCACCGCCCACTTGTCGAGCACGCGCATGCCGGGAGCGGTCTTGCGCGTATCGAGCAGCACCGCTTTGGTACCGGCAATCGCGTCGACGTAATAACGCGTCGCGGTGGCGATGCCGCTCATGCGCTGCAGGATGTTCAGGATGACGCGCTCACAGGCGAGAATCACCCGCGCATTGTGCTGGATCACCGCGACCGTCTGGCCTTTGTGCAGCCGCATTCCGTCAAAGAGCTCGGGGTTGCTGGTCACATCCGGATACCCAATGACCTTGCCATCAAGCTGCGCAAACACCTCGAGCGTGCGCTGCACGCAGCCCAGTCCGGAGAGAACGCAGTCCTGCTTGGCAAGAATCGTGGCTGTGGCGCGCTGCTGCGGATCGATGCACGCCCGCGTGGTAGCGTCGTGCGTAGCGCGGTCTTCTTGCAGGGCGGTTTCCAGGATGGCTGTGACCCTGCGGCTTGTCCAATCCACGGTGTTCTCCGATTCGGTCTGTTACTTCTGTACGTCGAGTT
The DNA here is from genome assembly GCA_963798275.1 of uncultured Acidobacteriaceae bacterium. Lineage (GTDB taxonomy): Bacteria > Acidobacteriota > Terriglobia > Terriglobales > Acidobacteriaceae > CAWCTB01. The sequence continues at coordinate 21,457 of CAWCTB010000018.1, read as the reverse complement.
CGCGCAGTGCAGATTGCGCCTTCTCGATCAGCACATCCAGTTCGCCCTTGCGCTTCTTCAACCCTTCCACCACTTGTGGCGGCGCCTTGGCCAGGAATGCCTCATTCCCCAGCTGCGCCGTCGCCCGCGTCATCTCGCCCGTGAGCTTCGCCAACTCTTTGCTCAGCCGGTCGCGCTCCGCGGCCACATCGATCTTACGCTCGTACACCACCCGCACATCGAAGCGCGCCGTACTGCGCGCGCCGGCAGCTTTCGCCAGCGATGTATCGACGAACTTGATGGACTCCACATTCGCCAGCCGCTCCAGCGCCCCGCGATTGCGCTCGATGAGAGCGCGAACCTCCGGTTCGGCAAACAGCTCAATCGGCAGCTTCAGCTTCTGCTCAACCTTCAACTCCGCCCGGATGTTGCGCACCCCGGTGATCAGGTCCTGCAGGATGGCCATCTCGGTTTCGGCAGCCGTATCGATCTGCTTCTCGTCGGCCTGCGGATAAGCCGCCAGAGCAATTGACTTCAGCGGAGGCTTGCCTTCGTACAGCGCATGCCACAGCTCTTCGGTGATGAACGGCATGAACGGCGACAGCAGCCGCAACGCGCCCTCGAACACGCTCACCAGGTTCTCGCATGCCACCCGCACCTGCTCGCGATCGTCCGACAGCAGGCGCGGCTTGATCAGCTCCAGGTACCAGTCGCAATACTCGCCCCAGAAGAAGTGATAGACCACATGCGCCGCTTCGTGGAAGCGATACGTGTCCAGCGCCTGGTGTACTTCCTGCGCCACGCGATTGAAGCGCGACAGCAGCCAGCGGTCCTCCAGTGTCTGGACTTCAAAACCGCTGACGCCCTTCGCCGCGAAGTCGGTTGGCGACGCCTTGAATTCCGCCAGCGACCAGGTGCCCGCTTCCTGCGCTTTATCCACATTCATGAAGAGAAATCGCGCCGCATTCCAGATCTTGTTGGCAAACGCGCGGTAGCCCTCGGTCTGGCTCTCCGAGAACGCAATGTCGGTCCCCGGCGCCGCCATCGCGGCCAGCGTGAAGCGCACCGCATCGGTGCCGTACTGGTTGCTGATCTCGATGGGGTCGATGACGTTTCCCTTCATCTTCGACATCTTCTGGCGCTCGGCGTCGCGCACCAGCGCATGGATGTACACCGTCCGGAAGGGCACGTCGCCCTGCTTGTGGCCGCGCATGAAGTGGCAGTTCATCATGATCATGCGCGCCACCCAGAAGAACAGAATGTCGAAGCTGGTGACCAGCAGCGAGGTCGGATAGAACGCATCGAGCTCCGGCGTCTTCTCCGGCCAACCCAATCCCGAACAGGGCAGCAGTCCCGACGAAAACCAGGTGTCGAGCACGTCATTGTCCTGTTCCAGCTCGCTGCTGCCGCACTTCGTGCACTTCTCGGGAGTCTCGCGTGCCACGATCACTTCGTCGCAGTCCTGGCAATACCACGCGGGAATGCGATGCCCCCACCACAGTTGCCGCGAGATGCACCAGTCATGAATGTTGCGCATCCACTCGAAGTACGTCTTGGCGTAATTCTCCGGGACGAACTTGATCTCGTCCTTCTCCACCGCCTCGATGGCGCGATCGGCCAGCGGCTGAATCTTTACGAACCACTGCGTCGACAAGCGCGGCTCGATGATCGTCTTGCAGCGGTCGCACTTGGCGAGCGGCACCACGTAGTCCTTGGTGCCGACCAGGTAGCCGCCCTTCTCCAGGTCTTCCACGATCCTCTGCCGCGCCTCGAACCGATCCAGCCCTGCGTACGGCCCGGCATTCTCGTTCATCTGCGCCAGTTCGTTGATCACCTCAACCTGCGGCAGCGCATTGCGCAGACCCGCTTCGAAGTCGTTGGGATCGTGCGAGGGCGTCACCTTCACCGCACCCGTCCCGAACTCCGGGTTGGCCAGAATGTCGTCGGTGATGATCGGGATCTCGCGATTCATCAGCGGCAGCAGCACGTTCTTGCCGTGCAGATGCAGGTAGCGTTCGTCCGCCGAATTCACCGCCACCGCCGTGTCGCCCAGCATGGTCTCCGGACGCGTCGTCGCCACGATGATGTACTTGCCCTTCTCCCCCACCACCGGGTAGCGGATCTCCCAGATCTTGCCCGGCGTGTCCTCGTGCACCGCTTCCAGGTCGGAGACGGCGGTCACGCAGCGCGGGCACCAGTTCACGATGTACTTGCCGCGATAGATCAGCCCTTCCTCGTGCAGTTGCACGAAGGCCTCGCGCACCGCGCGCGAGAGCTCGTCGCTCATGGTGAAGAACTCGCGCGACCAGTCCACCGACGCGCCCAGCCGCTTCATCTGCTCGAGGATGGCGCCGCCGTATTGCTTCTTCCAGCACCACACCCGCTCGACGAAGGCCTCGCGGCTCATGTCGCGGCGGTTTTTGCCCTCCGCCGCCAGTTGCCGCTCCACCATCACCTGGGTCGCGATGCCGGCATGGTCCGTGCCCGGCAGCCACAGCGTGATGAACCCGCGCATGCGGTGCCAGCGCACGACGATGTCCATCTCCGTCTGGTTCAGCATGTGGCCCATGTGCAGACGCCCGGTCACGTTGGGCGGCGGCAGGGTCAGGGTGAAGACGGGCTTTTCCGAATCCGCGGGCGGAGTCTCGACGTGAAACAGCTTCTCGCGAACCCAGTACTCGGCCCAACGCGGCTCGATGGCGCCGGGTTCGTAGGCCTTGGGAAGATCGTGGGGCATGCTAGTCCGTTCAACTCGTTCCAGCGAATGGTGGTGAATCCTCGATCTTACAAGAAAGCCTGAGCCACAAGAAAACGGCCGTGCACTGCGGCACCCCCGATGGCGGAAGTCCGGTTCGGAGAGCGCCGAGGTTTCCTGAGGCCGAGCATTGGACAAAGGCAGCGCATGACCGAAGTTCACCCTGCTGCCGCCCTTGCGGACGCGTTCGCGCATCGACGAACTGGGCACTTTAGTTCCATATAAGTGCAAGTTATTGCAGTCCACACAATTTATAAGTCAATCAATTCAACAACTTAGAGTGGCCCAAGAATTGCGGTCACCTTAGGTGAGTAGTTCACAACCGAAAACCTTAAACACTGTTCGCCGCGATTCGACGAAAGGAAACCAATGTCGCAAAAAGTTTCTCTGCTTTGCCGCCCTTACTCTGGCCATGGCCCTGTTCCTCCCCGCTGCTGCTTTAGCCTCCACAGAAGCTTGGGATTTCGCCACCGTAGGTAGTTCGTTTAACAACGGTTTAGGCTACGCGCTGGGCGAAGTGTTTGTGCCCACCCAGAACATCACTCTCGATTTCCTGGGTTACTACGGGACGATCGGAGGCTTTGCTGAGTCGCACGACGTCGGCATGTACGACGCCGCCGGCAACCTGCTGGCTTCCACCACCATCGACAATAACTCCAGTTTCTTTGCCCAGCATTTCGTGTTCAACCCCGTGTCGCCGGTCGAACTGTTTGCCGGCCAGACCTATGTAGTCGTGGGGGGAAGCGGTGTAATCGATCCCTACGCGTTCAATGATGTAGGGTTCACGGTCTATGCGCCGGTGAACGTTCTGGGAGATAATTGGATCGGGAACGGTGGCGGTCTGCAGTTCACCGGAACCATGGTCATCGGCGACGTCTCCGATGGCTACTGGGGACCGAACTTCGGATGGGATCCGATCGCTACACCGGAACCCAGCAGCTTGCTGCTGCTTGGCTCGGGAGCGTTGGGCCTTGCCGGTCTGCTCCGCCGCAAGCTGAGCTAGTCCACTCCGTCGGTTACGACACAAGTTTCATCAATCAAGAGCTCCAAGTATTCCGCTTGGAGCTCTCTTTGTTATCTCCAACCTGGCAATTTGACTGGGAGAACATGGCGTCCGCATTGCCGGTCGCTGCCGCAGGATCTTCGAGGCCGACCAGGTTGGCATGTCGCGAGACTCCGCCTACTCGATGCGCAGCATTGGCGCTGAGTTTCAATGCTTATCAAATGCTGAGTTAGGGCACGAAACTCGTCTTTATCGACTGAAAGGGCATTAGACCGTCATGCGCGACGGAAGAAGCGTGTGTTCAACAGCATCGCAGCGTCCCTTGGATCGACGGATCCGGTAGGTTTCGACCCCGAGAAATCATAATACCGGCCGGTTACCGCCCCCCGGACTCGGACATGAGAGTTCTGCAGATAGCGAACGGCTGTCGTGACGTTGGGTCGCATGTTACGCCCGCCCGCGCTGGTCGGGCTGCTCTGCATCGCTGATCGTTTCTGACCGCAGCACATGATCGAGTTCTCCTTCAAAAGATTGGGAAACGGGTTCCGAAAGGACAGGTTCGTGACTGAGCCGCTCCAGCAGACAAGCGCCACCCGAAAGCGCCAGCCAGCTGAACAACCACTCGAGAGGCCTGCGAGAAACGAACAATGCCGCGGGAGCCGCGATCCAGAGGCTGAGGCAGTTGAAGCAGTCCATCAGCTTGCCGACGATGCTCCGACCCAACAACACACGAAATCGGAAAATAATGTCAGCTGGGCCATCCTCGCTCGCCAGCAGGTGTGTTACCCGCCAAGTCGCAAGAACAGCCAGAACAAATCGTCCCCAGAAGTCTAATGCGCTCATCCCATGCCTTCACGGAAACACCCTGCCCTGATCGGCAGTGTACTGGAGTTTCCCGGTATGTGCGCACGCTTCTATTGTTAGCAACTGATTCACGGTCCGCGTTGTTAGCCGCACCGTCTAGTTAGATCGGCCGTATTGAGAACTCGCGGGCACTGTCGTCAGTGCCCGCTAGCTTGAGGTTGCTATGCTCATGTCTGCTTCTTGCGTAAGCAGAAGCCGACGGCAATCTCGTTGTAGTGGCCCCAGCAATTGTCGCTCACCAACGCGCGGTCCCCCGCCCGCAGCACGATGTTGTAACCGCATGGTGTCATGTCCACGGAATCATTGGATGCGCCAGTCTTCAGGGAGAAGGTTCCACTTGTCCCGTTGGTATTGGTTCCGTCGTACGTCGTAGGATTTGACCCAACAGGCGAGATGACGGTCAGCACCACGGGGTTCTCTGGTTGCAAAATGTCGTTCACGGTGATCGGTTCCAGAGCGAGCGAGAGGCCGCCAAAGAACTCGTCGGTGACGCTGTAGTTGCCAGTGATCGTGTCCCCAACCTGTACGTCGCCACAGTCTCCTGACGGCGCCGTAATTGTAAGATGGATCTCTGGCCGGTACTCCGTTACCGTGACGATCGGACCGCCTAGAATGGGCTCAACCTGCTCGTCATGCTGGTAACCGTTGTACACGTGGATCATCTTGCTCTTAACCGGTATGGCCACGTAGTGATTACCGATCGGGTTCCATTTGAACCCGTCAATTTCAAGGGTGTAGTTGTTTTCCGGCAAGCCCGTGGCATCGAACACCGCCAGCACCCTGGGATTGACCAGTTGCACATCAGACTCATAGTAGGTGTAATACTCTGCGGCTGGATCGCCCCCGAACACTGGGCCGGGAGCAGGTCCAACGCTCTGCAGGAAGTTCACCGCATGATCCTGCGGCACGTGCGCTGGTGGGTAAATTGCGATCCAAAACTGATTGGTGAGTTGCTTTCGAGTTCCCCCGCTTGGGGTCACCCATGCCTGGTAGATGATGGGTTTGGCTCCTGGGTTTATCGCACCGGAAGCTGTATTGAAGACGCTGCCCGCGTTCACCGGCATGAAGTCGCCCTCCACACTGGGCGCGCCGCCGAAAGGACTGGAGTTTCCCACACAGTCACCTGCGACCGGTACATAAGGCATAGCCAGGCCGGTCATATCGTCGATGCTGTCGGCTTGCACTCGCCCAATCCGCAACAGGTGCGACTGCTCACCGTCACCGATTTCGATTTGTGGCTGAACATGGGTATTGACAACATTGCCCCACACCACAGGAAAGTTCGGGCCGGTAGGAGGTGTTGACCATGACAAGATGGCGCGCAAGGGAACGCCGGCCAATTTCTCACACGGCATCGACGTCACGTTCGAAGGCTTGAACACCGCATAGCTGATGGGATGTGCCGGGGTGGGTGCAGTTGCCTTCAGATCGTGCACCTGTACTTGAGCCGTGCCCAAATCATTCCACACTCCATTGAAGAAAGCGTAGAAGCCCACATACTCAGTACTGCCAGGCGAACACAATCCGCCGGAGTAGCCACTACTCTGTTTCACCTGAATGACGGCCTCCAGCTCGCGGGTCTGGGGGTTGTATCCGGCGCAGGTTAGTTGCTCGTACGTTGTGTCGCCCTTGGTCTTCTCAATCGCCGCTAGTATTGCGGCGAAGTCCTCGCTTGCCACCAAGCCGGCGGAGATGGCCGCCTTAGAAGGCGCCACCTGCACCAGAGCTTTGTCGAGAGGTCCGCTATATATGGTTGTAGCGTGCGCAAAGCCGTAGCGATGAGCGGGCACCTCCGTTTTGGCATATAACCCTTTCAGGTCCGCATAGCTAAGCGCATTGGGTGGAGATGCCGGCAGGGGCTGCTTTGTATCTACGTCTTTGAGCACCGCTGAGTCGATGGTGATGACTTTTTGGGCGATCAACTCCGCCATAGCAACTTCGTAGAGCAGCAGAGGCGCGACTTGGACATCGGCATCGACCACGTTACCCCAGACGGGAATAAAGTTGGGATCCCCCGGGGTAGGTGCCCACTCCCATGAAAGAATGGCACGAACGTGTACGATGTTCTCCGTAAAGCAGATCTTCATGGCTTCTGTGAAGTCCACGGAGACCGCATAACTCAATGGCAGCGGGGCGGGGAGATTGTAAACCTGGACTGAACTAAGACCCAGATCGTGCCAGCCAGTCGCGTCCTGAACGAAAAACCGCACGTGCTCGGTCGTGCCTGCGCCGCAGCCATCGGTACCGTAGCCAGAGCTTAGTTTCACGTTGACGACGCCTTCCAGAAGGCTGGAGCCTGGATTTAGACCGAGACAGGTAAGTTGCTCGTAGGTAGTGTTGCCACTGAATGCCTTGATTGCTTTTCCACCGAACTTCGGAAAAGTACCAAAGTAGTTAGGGTTACCGAGAACCAGACTCTTGAAATGGCTGCGCTCATTCGGGAGCTGGGCATGGTCTACTGCCGCCGCCTTGTCGGTGATCTTTTCCTCTGCCATGAAACTCCTCCGTTCCATAATGACGAATCACATAGACATGACTAAGCCCACTCAGCCGATCCTGTTTTCTATCGACTGACCATCGTCGCCACGGTTTTGTAGCAACCATTTGTGACACCACTCCGAAGTGGCGTCGGTGCGGTAGCGCACATAGCGCGAGAATTTACCCGCATGTAAACGCACGCGGCCGTCAGGCGGCACTTAACGGCCAGCATGCTTGCCTACTACGGCGACACCGTCAGTATTTGTTGGCCAGTGTAAGAGGCAGGATCTTCCGTGAGGCCGAATCTCTGGTTTGAAAGACACGGGATCGCTCTGTAGTTCAGCGCACCGACAACCGACCTCAGCTCTGTTAAGAAAAAGGATGTTCGTTCGTAGAGCACAAAGGTGATTTCCCATCAAGAGCGTCGTTCGGTCATCCTGGTAATTGAGGATGTGCAAGAGACCCGTCGCGGCGTGGAGAGCTTGCTTATCGCCAGCGGCTACCAGGTGAACACAGCCCGAGATGTGGAGGAAGCGATCCTGAAGGCAGGCCTTCAACGTCCTGACTTGATTCTCGTCAGTCCTGGTCTCGATCCCACCCGCGCAATTGGCTGTGCCAGGCGCATACGCGAAGGTGCTGGTCTGAGCGAGGATGTTCCCGTCGTGATCTTCTGCTGCCCTGACCTCGATGAGGGTGCGGAAGTGGAGGTCGGGAGCAACGTCCACCTTACCCGGCCCGACAATTTCGATCAGCTAAGAGCCTTCCTCAGCCGGCTTCTTCGAAAGCTGCCTCGGGCTTGCTGAATTGCGGCCCTTGCTTTCTGCCGAAGAGGCGGTCGTATTCGTCTTCCACCACCCGGTAGCACTCGCACGCGGCAGACTCGAGGCCAATACGGTCTATGACCCGGATACGACCACGACCGTAATGGATGAGCCCGGCGTCTTGCAGGCGTCCAGCGGCCACGGTCACGCTCTCGCGGCGCCCACCCAGCATGTTGGCAATGAGTTCCTGCGTCATGAATAGCTCAGCACCATCTCTCCGGTCATGACACAGCAGCAGCCAACGACAGAGACGCTGTTCCACGGAATGCAAGCGATTACACACGGCCGTCTGCGAAATCTGGGTGATGAGGGTTAGGGTGTACCGCAGCAGCAAGTGGTGCAACGGCCCGGAATGCGCGAATTCTTCCCGCAACACCTTCACCGGCAACCGGAAACCATCCCCGGCAATAAGGACGAGGGCCCGGCTGCAAGTAGACTCGCTTCCCAAAAACAGGGCGACACCGAGGATACCTTCGTTTCCCACCAGACCCATCTCCGCAGTCGTGCCCTCTCGCGTGGTATACAGCAGAGAGACGACAGCGTTCGTGGGAAAGTAACAGTAGCCGAGGCGTTCGCCCGGCTCGTACACTATGTCGCCCAACGAGAATTTCACCGGCTGTAGGTGTGGTAGCAGGCGTTCACGCTCCGCTGGCGGTAACGAATCTAAGAGAAGATTGCGAGCGATATTGATAGGTCGCATAAGTTCGCACATTGCTGCTTCCCCCTGTGGGCGTGCCACGGCCATACGATTGAAGATGGGAACGCCTGTGCACGAATCACGGCTCTACCAGGAAATGAGCCATTGTCTGCCTGGGAAAGCAACAATCCCTTGGCCGACGGGCGGGAAATATAGTCAACCCTGATCTACCTGCCGCGTCGAGGGTAGGTCGACTTACCCCGTTGATCGCAAGTAGATGATCTACAGCATCGTCCCTCCCAACACTTGGAAATGTCCCGGCCAGAGTAAGGTCGAATGCGGCACGTGCGGCACACGAACCTTAGGACTCAAGTGCTAAGGTTATCGACATAGTAGTACTCTTTCGCCTCAAGTCAAGCAAAAACCGCCCCACGCCACGGGCGATTCGTCTTCGTGAGTCGAATCGCACGGCATCCCTCTCAGGTGTGCTTTCTGGAGAAAATCGTCGGCGTAGCTGGCCGGCCCAGGCTCAACCTCTAGCCGGCCTAAACCGAAATGCCGGCGCATGCATCGGTGTGAGCTGATTATATGCGTTGTAAATATAGCCAGTATGGATATAATGCTAAGCCATGACCGACAGCCCCGACTCTCTGCTTCCGCTCCAACCCACGACCTTTCACATCCTGCTGTCTCTCGCCGACGAGGACCGGCATGGCTACGCCATCATTCTCGACGTGGCGAGACGCACCAACGGAGAGACTCAAGCTGAGTGCAGGCACGCTTTACCGTTCGATTCAGCGCATGCTGGAGTTGGGACTGATCGCCGAAACCACGACCAGGCCGGCCCCCGAAATAGACGATGAACGCCGCAGATACTACCGCATAACGCCGTTTGGAACGGCGGTCGCGCGGGCCGAGGCAGGACGGTCTGCGCGACCTGCTAAAAATGGCGCGTCTATGCGGAGTCGCGCCCAGGACGACGTGATGAACTTCTATCGACTTTTGCTCCACCTTTACCCCTCGTCCTACCGGGCGGAGTACGGCGATGAGATGAGCGCGATCTTCACACAGGAGCTTCGCCATAGCAGTGGACTGGCGTCAGGGTGCGGGCTCTGGCTCGCGGCGTTTACCGAAGTATTCTCCAACGCCGCAGTCGTGCACTGGGAGATTGCAACCCGGGACTTCCGCTATTCCCTGCGCTCACTGTTTCGGTCGCCCGGATTTGCCATTACGGCGTTTCTTCTGATCACGATCGGCATCGGCGCGAACGCCGCCATCTTTACTCTCGCGGACTATGTGTTAGTACGGCCGCTTCCCTTTCCCGAGCCGCAGCGCCTGGTGAAAGTGTGGGAGAAGCATCCGGGCTACTCCATGATGGAACTGTCTCCCGCCAACTACCGGGACTTCAAGGCGGCCACCACCTCGCTTGCATCCCTGGCAGCGTATAACGATATGGCAATGAACCTGGTTGGCCAGGGCGAGCCGCAGCGCGTTGAGGGAGCTTGGGTGACGGGGAACCTCTTTTCCACGCTGGGAAGAGCCACCTTGCTTGGCCGCTACTTCAGCGATCGTGACGAACAGACAGGTGCCCCGGCAACCGTCGTACTGAGCTACGCGTTGTGGCAGAGCGACTTCGGCGGCGATGCTGGCGTCCTGGGAAAGTCCGTAATCCTCGACGATCGTGCCTACACGGTGATTGGGGTCATGCCTGCCCGATTTTCACTTTCCCACTCGCGAGACGCAGTTCTGGAAGACGCTTCAATTTCAGGAAGACGATTACAAGGACCGCAACGACAATTACCTGGTCGGGATTGGCAGGCTGAAGCCCGGCCTCTCCCTCAGCCAGGCTCGCACCGAGCTGAAACTGATAGCAGACCGGCTGCAGCAACAATATCCCAAGGAGAACGAGAAGGTCGGCGTGACCGTGATCGCATTGCGTGACGAACTCTCCACCCAGTCGCGCCTGTTGCTGATGGCGTTGTGCGGAGCAGCGCTCTGCGTGCTGGTGATCACCTGCGCCAATCTGGCTAACCTTTTGCTGGTGCGCTCCCTGGCGCGGCAAAAAGAACTCTCCATCCGAGTGTCGCTGGGCGCCAACCGTCGATATCTTGCGCGGCAGCTTCTCTCTGAAAGTCTCATACTCGGACTCGCCGGTGGTGTCGGCGCCATTGGCATCGCCGCCGCGGCATTACCGCTACTCTCGCGACTGGTGCCGCACAGCTCTTCCCATCCAGCAGGTTCCTCCACTGGATATGCGGATGTTGCTGCTTGCTTTAAGCCTCACCGTGATTACCGTCATGGCCTTCGGTAGTGCTCCCGCCATCCGGGTATGCAGAAATGCGGGCTTCAGCGGCCTTCGCGAGGGCGTGCGCACCGGAGGAGCCGGGCATCACCGGACACGGTCCACTCTGGTGGTTGCGGAAGTTGTGGTATCGGTCGTGCTCCTGATTTCGTCGGGTTTGCTGATTCGCGCCCTGTGGAAGGTGCAATCTACCGATCCCGGCTTCAGGACCGACGGCATCCTTGCCCTGCAAACCGCATTACCGATTCCCAAGTACGAGAAGACCAGCGTCCGGCAGCAGTTCTATACCAACGTGCTGACGGATGTTCGCAAGCTGCCCGGCGTGACGGATGCCGCCTACATTAGTTCTCTTCCCATGAAATTGCGCGGAGGCATATGGCCCGTGGTGGTTAATGGCCGCTCCCAAAACCGCTCGGAAGGCAATTCCGCCAGTCTGCGTTATGTGACCCCCGGTTTCTTTGCAACGTTGGGGATCCCCATCAAGTATGGCCGTGACGTGAGCGAAACCGACACCGCCGATCGCCCGTATGTGGCCGTCGTGAGTGAATCCTTTGTCCGGCGGTACTGGCCAGATGAACTGCCGCTGGGGCGGCATTTCGACTTTGGTCTTCACGACCGTGAGGTCATTGGCGTCGTTGGCGACATCCGCGTGCGCGGCCTCGAGGCAACCAGCGAACCCCAGGTGTATCTCTCGTACCAGCAGGTTCCCGACGGATGGATCATCGGCTACACGCCCAAGGATCTGGCAATCCACTCCTCGCAACTACCGGAGCGTCTCGTCCCGGCTGTGCGTCGGATCATCGCGGCCGCAGATCCACAGCAGCCCATCTCGCAACTTACAACAATGGAAGAGATCGTCGCCGGCGATACCGAATCGCGAGCCATCCAGATTCGCGTCTTGATCACGTTTACCACTATCGCAATTCTGCTTGCAGGCTTGGGCATCTACGGGCTTCTCTCCTTCACCGTCTCCCTGCGCCAGCAGGAATTCGGCATCCGTATGGCCCTGGGTGCTCGCCACGGCGATATCTTTAAGATGGTACTAAGACAAGGCGTCGTGCTGGCCGTGACGGGTCTGTTGCCCGGGCTGGCGCTTGCCTATGGAGCGGCGAGATTGCTGGAAAGCCTGCTCGCCGGAGTGAGACCGGCCGACATACTGACATTCTCAACCGCGGCCGCGCTGTGTCTGATTACCACCCTGCTTGGGACGTTGGTCCCCGCGCTGCGTGCCGTCCGCGTCGATCCTACCGCCGTCATGCGCGCCGAGTAGAATCTGGGCCCGCGTTGTCGCTCGGCTGAGCCGTGGGTCTATGCTTATTCGATTCGCAGCGCCTGCATGGGTTCGATGCTCGCTGCCCGTCGCGCCGGAATGAACCCTGCCAAGGCCGACGCCAGCGACAATACCACCACCGCAATCGCAATGCTTAACGGGTCATAGGAACGCACTCCATACAGTTGGTCGGCCATGTAGCGGCCACCGAGCAACGCGATCGGAATGCCCAACGCCAGGCCCAGTCCTGCCTGCAGGAACGCCCCGCGCAGCACCATGCGCACTACGTTGCCGCGGTCCGCACCTAAGGCCATGCGCAATCCAATCTCGCTGGTTCGGCGCGCCACCGCGTACGACGTGATGCCGTAGAGCCCCACCGACGCCAGCACCAGAGCCAGTAGTCCAAACAGCATGGTCAGGCGCGCAATCAGCCGCTCCTGGTTGAAGTTGTCGCTCACCTGGTAGTCCAGCGAATGCAGGTCGATCACCGTCAAGTTGGGATCGATGTCAGCCAGCGTGTGCCGCACCATCGCGTCTACATTCTGCGGTGGCTGCTTGAACCATAGGGTCACCGAATTGATATAGAGCGACCGGCCTTCCGCCATGACTGCATCCGGGTCCGTCGCCTGTAGCTCCTGGGTCAGCGGCCGAAAATACATTGGCCGGACTTTATCGTGCGGGGTCGGTGTACTTGGCGTCGGCTACAATGCCCACGATCTCGAAAGCGCCGGCATACTTCTGGTCAAAGATGCCGAAGTGGCGACCGATCGGGTCTTCCTTGGGGAAGAACTTCTTGACGAAAGCCTGGTTCACCACCGCCACCTTCTGCGAGGTCGCGGTATCCGCATCGCTGAAACCGCGTCCGCGAATCACCGGCTGCCCAACCGTTTCGAAGAACCGCGGGCTCACCCGGTCCCACGACGACCCGTGGTGCTCGTTCGGCCCCGGCTCGGGTCGTCCCTCAACGAAAACGCTCTCGCCCCAATTGTTTCCCTCCAGCGTGCTGTACAGCGCCAGCCCTACACTCTGAACTCCGGGCAGAGCCCCGAACTGCTGCTCCAGCGACTGATAAAGGGCAGGCAACTTTGCCGGCGTATAGCCAGCGCCGGCCGGATCCAGGTGCAGCACATACCGGTTCGTCGTTTGTATCCCAAAATCCTGCCGCTCCAGGTTCCGCAAACTCTTGGTCAGCAGCCCGGCGCTCACCAGCAACACCAGCGACAGCGCGGCCTGAAACACGATCAGCGACTTCTGCGGCAGAGACGCCCGGTCGCGCGTCGAGCGGCTCACTCCCCGCAGCGCCTCCGCCGGATCGGAATGCGAGGTGATCCACGCCGGCACGATCCCGAACACGATTCCGGTCACCAGCGACAATAGGAACGCGAACCCCAGCACCGCCGGCGACGGGCTGGCATCGATCGGCAGATGAGTAGCGTCTGGGAAGGCCAGCGACAGAATGGTTCGTGTCCCCGCATAGGCCACGGCCAGTCCCGCCAACCCGCCCATGCAGCCCAGCAGAATGCTCTCGGTGAGCATCTGCCGGATCAGCCGGCTGCGCGCCGCACCCAGCGCCATGCGTATCGAAGTCTCGGCCTTGCGCGTCGCGCCCCTCGCCAGCAGCAGGTTCGCCACATTTGCGCAGGCCACCAGCAACACCAGGCCCGAGATCGTCATGAGCAGGTAGAGTCCCTTGCCGGTCTCCTGCTGCATGTTCTGAATGCCCGCCCCGCCAGGCGTGATCACCACGTGCTGCTTCGGGATCAGGGTCGAGCCGCCATTCCGGGTGTAAGCCTCCTGTGTGCCGAGCCACAACCGCAGGTTGGTGGTCATCTTTGCCTGCAAGGATTCCACCGTCACTCCCGGTTTCAGCCGCCCGACGGCGTAGAGCCAATTCCCCTCCGGCACAGTCAGCAGGGTATTTTCCCGCTCCAGGACCGGCTCGATGGCCAGCGGAATCCACAAGGCCGGCGGGTTTTCGGCGATGCGGTCGCCGAAGAATCCCGGCGGCGCAATCCCCACGACCGTCACCGGCTGGCCCTGGATATACAGCGTCGAACCTACCAGCGAAGCATCGCCACCATATTCCGAGCGCCACGCCTGGTAGCTCATCACCACGGCCGGAGCGGCGCCCGGCGTGTCGTCCGCCGGCGTTAACGTGCGTCCGGCATAGGCCCCAATTCCAAAGGTCGAAAAGTAGTTTCCGGAAACATACTCGCTGCGCTCGGCCTTGGCGGGCTCCGAGCCGCGCCGCACTGTCATGACGTTGCTGCCCCGACTGCATCGCCGCCAGTTGCTCAAACTCCGGCGTCGTATCGCGGAGATGCCGGTACAGGTCATACGAGAACAGATCGAAGTCGCCCTCGTCGTTCAGGAAACCGCCATTCACGCAGCAGTCGTCCTTGTCCCCGACGCGGTACAGCGTCTTCGGATCGACCACCGGCAGCGACTTCATCAGCACCGCATGCACCAGCGTGAAGATGGCGGTGTTGGCGCCGATGCCCAGCGCAATGGTGAGAATGACCGTTATGGCGAATCCAGGCGACTTGCGGAACTGTCGAAATGCCACACGTATGTCATGCATGGGATAACCGATGCCTCGCGTGCACAAAGGCAATTACGCTGCCATCAAGCCGATAGTTCAAACCATCGATTCGGCGGAGGTTGCAGTGGCACATCGCCAGGAAACAGCGTCCATCTCAGTTACCCGCTGCCCGCATCCGGACACTCCGCAAGAAGAACGGCCGCCGCGGCGCGCGACGGCCGAAGCGTTGTCCCGGAATGAGTTGGAACGGATTCCGAAAGTGTTAGGTAGAGCCGCGCTTCAGCGCGGCGTCAGCGCGCCCTTATTAATTCACCGAGCCGGCTTCAGCCGGCGGCACCTGTGCAGCACCTCGACCCCACCAATAACTAAGCCACTTTAGAACGGGAAGTGGTGTTTCTTTTTCTTTTTGGAAGTGCTCTCAGTGCTGGGATCAGCCGGGGCTGCCTGAGTGCCCGAGCTGGCCGCAGCAGTACCCGGCTGTGTTCCCGCACTCGAAGCAGCCGCCGGGGTTGCGCTGGCCGCAGGAGGTGCGCCCTCCTGACCAGCCGCAGATGTATCGCTCGCCGCTGGCGCTGGCGCTGTCGCTGGTGCCACTGCAGCCGGTACCGCCGTGGCGGGAGGGGTGCTGGACGGAGGCGCGAGGTCGTTCTGCAACTCCGGAACCGCGTCGTTCGTAGTGTTGCCATAAGCCGGGGCGCGGTTGACCATTCCACTTGCAGCCGGAGGAGTTGTCTCGGCGGTTGCACCCGGCGGCGTTGCCGGAGCATCCGATCCGGGCGGCGCGTCGGAGCGTGGAGTCGGTGCGTTCTCCGGCGGAGCCGCACCCGCGCCCACCGTCTCTACCGTCGCCTTATTGCTTCCCGTCAAGCCGCTCATGATCGAGGCCGAAGCGCTGCGCACCAACTCCGGCGCGCTGGCCTGCTTGGGATCGACCAGGGTGGGCTCGCCCACTTTCGTCGCTTCGCTGACGTCGGGCGCGTGCTTGAAGTTCTCCATCACCTTCCCGTACGTACTCAGGGAGCCGCGGCTGGCGATCTCCTTCTTGTTTTGCTCGATCTGCTTCTGGCGTCGGGGTGGGAACGGGCTGCTTCAGCGCTTCCAGCCGAGCCTTGGCATCACCCGCCCGCTCTTCCAACGGGTAGCGCGTCACGATCCGCGAATACGCCTCGGCCGCGTCCTTGGTGTACTTCTTGATCAGCTCGCCCTTCGGCAGCTTCCGTCAGCTTCGAGGCCCGCAGCAAATCGATTTCTTTCTCGTAAGCCTCGCCCAATTCGAACAGCACCTGGTCCGCGTCGCTGTACAGCGGATAGGTATCCGCGCACGACTTCAGGCGCGCAATCGCAGCCGGCCAGTTCTCGCGGGTGAAGTAGAAGTGCCCGATCATGTATTCGCGGCGCGCCAACACCTCCTGCACTTCCAGCAGGCGCTCCTTCGCCTCCGGCACCATCTTGCTGTCGGGATACTGCAGGATCACCTGGCGATATTCTTCCTCGGCGCGCTTGGCGTGGGTGTAATCACGGTCCGCCTTCTCCATTTCCTTGTAATGGATGTTGGCGATCTTCATCTGCGCTTCCGCCGCTTCCGGCATGTTGGGGAAGAAGGTCTGGAAATCCTTGTACTCGCTTTCCGCCTGGGTCCAGGCGGCGCTGCCGCCCTCGGCGTACCACGAGTCGCCGATCGCCAGCTTGGCGCGGGCCACGTATTCCGAATCCGGATAGGTGTTGATGAGGGTCTGCAGGCTGATGCGCGCCACGTCGAACTTGTTGTGCTTCATCGCGTCCATCGCCCGGTCGTAGAGCACCTTGTCCGGCTGCTTGGAGTTGACATCGGCGATCGGGTTCTGAACTTTCTTATTAGTGCATCCGAAGACCAGCAGCATGCTGCCGATCAGCGAGAACATGAGTGCGCGACGAAACATCCTGAACACCTCTGGGGGATCCCACTACCACGCTACGCCTGCAACAGCGTAGCCTCTTGCGCTGCCCGCAGCAGCGCCTCTGCATTCTGCGCCGGATTGCCATGCCCGAACACATGGCTGCCCGCAACCAGGATTTCCGCCCCGGCCCGTACCGCCGGCCCTACCGTCTGCAGGTCGATGCCGCCATCGATCTCGATGCGGAAATCCACGCCCTTGGCGGCCCGCATGGTCGCCAGCTTGCGAACCTTCTCCAGCGCCCCGGGAATGAACTTCTGCCCGCCGAAGCCCGGGTTCACCGACATCACCAGCACGTAGTCTACAATGCCCAGCACCTCGCCCAGCGTCTGCACCGGGGTCGCCGGATTCAGCACCACTCCCACCTTGCAGCCATGGCTGCGAATCAACTCGAGGGAACGGTTCAGGTGGACGCACGCTTCCTGGTGCACCGAAATCCAGTTGGCTCCCGCGGCGGCAAACGCCGGAATGTACTCGTCCGGGTTCTCGATCATCAGGTGACAATCGAGCGGAACGTCTACCACCTTGCGCAACGAGGCCACTACCGGAGGCCCAATCGTGATATTGGGCACGAAATGGCCATCCATCACATCGACGTGCAGAACAGTGCCTCCACCGCGGATGGCAGCATGGGCATCGTCCGCCAGGCGGGCGAAATCAGCCGACAGGATGGACGGTGCTAGCTCAATCAAAACAATACTTCTCTCGCGAGATTCTCTGTGGATTCTAGCACGGGGAAACCATGGTGGTTTAGCCCTTAAGCGGTAGCGAATGCGGCCGTTAGGCAAATCCGATTGCCGCCGCAAAACCCCAACCGCCCTATTGACGTTACTCGTTAACCCACCGGGGTACCCCCCTCCCCCATCGGCTGCAAAATCTTGAAAACATTGGTTCCGTTTTGGAATTGGTCCGCAAAATCTTGAGCCCGTGAGACTTACAGGCAAAATCTTGATATGGAAGGACTTCTGGCACAATTTGCGGCCTTGCAATGGGTTGGGGCGGTCAGTGGCGCTTGTCAAAGAACTTCACTGGGTGAGACGTTCTTGGCTGGCAGTGCCAAGAAACACTACACCCTCCTCCTCGCACGTCTCTTGTAGCGCGCCAGCGGGCAGCAGCGAAAGTGCATGGGTCACGTCGGGGTGTGATAAGGAAGGGATGGGCTGTCAACGTCAGGCTGGCCGGCAATTAGTCTAGCCCGAAGGGCACCCCGTTAACGCGGGTTGTTGATCCTTCTTTCGGATGACCGGCTGAAACCTTGACTACGCGGTCAACCTCATCCTGCCGGAGAAATTCCGGCAAGATACATGCGAACTTCGCGTTGTGCAGAACCAAACGCAGGCGGGCCAACAATTAGCCCGCAGGGTGTCACAATCCTAGCCCAGCACGTCAGTGAGTGCTGGGTGGCATGCGAAAATGACCTGAGTCCCGCAGGGACGACACATGGGCCGCATCACACCGCGACCTTGTTAACCAAATCAGGTGTGGCATTCAGCCGGCCGGAGGTTCTTGCTGAAGTCGTTTGAGGTGCCGTCCCTGACGGGACTCCTGGCTGAACGAACACGTTCTCCCAGCACTCACGTGCTGGGCTACGATTGTCACGCCCTGCGGGCTCCGGAGGGGTGCATCGGGGCCGACGTTTGAGGTGCCGTCCCTACGGGACTCTCCGCCAATCAAACACGCTTCCCCAGCACTGACGTACTGGGCTACGATTGTTGCGCCCTTCGGGCTCTGCGGAATCGAAGGTCATTCTGTTCACGCGGGTTGTTCATCTCTCTTGTGGATGAAGGGCGAAAACTTTGACTACGCGGTCAACCTCACCCGCCACACAACCTCACCCGCCACAGATGTTCCGGCACGATGACGGGGCGGGAGCTTGACCATGCGGTCAACCTTAGCCGCGACAGAAATTCCGGCATGCTACATGCGATCTTCTCGTTGTGCTGAACCAAACGCAGGCGGGCCAACAATTAGCCCGAAGGGCGTCACAATCGTAGCCCAGCACGTGAGTGCTGGGTGGACATGAGAAAATGACCTGAGTCCCGCAGGGACGGCACATGGGCCACACCTATACCTCAACCTTGTTTCACATTGTTTTCTCCACAAAGGAACGCCAGCCGGCCATCGCCGAACCTCCGAAGCTGTGGGCGTATCTTGCCGGCGTCGCCCGCAATCTGCATTACGAGCCCTTCGCGATAGGCGGAACGGAAAACCATGTTCACGCGCTGCTTCGATTACCCGGCCACATTCCGGTGGCCGAGGCGGTGCAGAAGTTGAAAGCGAATTCGTCGCGCTGGCTGGGCGAGAACGGCGCCTGGGCGGGATGGCAGGAAGGCTACGGGGCGTTTTCTGTGAGCGCCTCGAACGTGGACGCCGTCAGGCATTACATTCAGAATCAGCCCGAGCATCATCGGCGACGCAGTTTTGAGGACGAGTTTCTGACCTTGTTAACGAAATCAGCCGTGGCATTCAGCCGGGCCGAGGTGTTTGTTTGAGGTGCCGTCCCTAACGGGACTCATCGCACAACGGACACGTTTTCCCAGCACTGACGTGCTGGGCTACGATTGTCACGCCCTCCGGGCTCCGGAGGGCTAACATCGGGCCCGACGTTTTGAGGTGCCGTCTTAACGGGACTCCTCGGCGATTGCGCACCGTTCCCCCAGCACTCACGTACCGGGCTACGATTGTTGCGCCCTCCGGGCTCTGGAAGGCTAACATCGGGCCCGACGTTTTGAGGTGCCGTCTTAACGGGACTCCTCGGCGATTGCGCACCGTTCCCCAGCACTCATGTGCTGGGCTACGATTGTGGCGCCCTCCGGGCTCTGGACCGCTGCCATTCGGACCTCCAACGTTTGATTTTGAGCTGCCCGCAAACGGGACTCGATGATCCGCATCGCAAGCCCACCCAGCACTCACTCACTTGCTGGGCTACGATTGTTGCGCTCTTCGGGCTCTGCTTCCTTCGGGGTTGAAGCCCCTCGGAATGTAAGGAAGAGCGTGCGACGGCGGCTAAAAGCCGCGCCCCTTCAAATCGGGGCCCGCACGAGCTTTTCAACGCCAGAGCGCAGGAAGCCCACCTAGTACTTCGGCACCTTGGGGTCGATGCGGTCGGCCCAGGCGGTGATGCCGCCGGCCAGGTTGTGGACCTTGCTGAAGCCCGACTGGCGCAGGAAGTCGGCGGCTTTGGCGCTGCGGCCGCCCATCTTGCAGTGCACCACGATCTCGCGGCTGGAATCCAGCTCGCT
This sequence comes from uncultured Acidobacteriaceae bacterium, assembly GCA_963798275.1. Taxonomy (GTDB): domain Bacteria; phylum Acidobacteriota; class Terriglobia; order Terriglobales; family Acidobacteriaceae; genus CAWCTB01. The sequence goes on along the minus strand of CAWCTB010000018.1, from coordinate 1,630 downwards.
CACCCGTTTGGGCAGGTCGTTGAGCGGAATCAGGAATCCGCCAAGGTTGCAGATCTGGTATTCGTGGGGCTCGCGCACGTCGAGCACGAACAGGTCGTCGCCCCGTTCGAGGCGCTGCTTGAATTCTTCCACTGTCATGTCCGCCATCGTAGCCGCTGCTCCTGTTTCTTCTCCGCGAATGCCGCAGAACTGGTTGTAATCGATCAGCTCGGTCACTGTGGGATGTGCGCCGCACACCGGGCAATCCGGATTCTTGCGCAGCTTCAACTCGCGAAAGCGCATGGCCAGCGCGTCCACCAGCAACAGGCGCCCAATCAGGGGCTCGCCCGCGCCGAGAATCAGCTTGATGGTCTCCGTCGCCTGCATGATGCCCACCAGTCCGGGCAGAATGCCCAGCACTCCGCCTTCGGCGCACGACGGTACCAGGCCTGGCGGAGGCGGCTCGGGATACAGGCAGCGATAGCACGGTCCGTCCTTGGTGGCGAAGACACTGGCCTGTCCCTCGAAGCGGAAGATCGAGCCGTAGACGTTGGGCTTGCCGGTGAGCACGCAGGCGTCATTCACCAGGTAGCGCGTGGGGAAGTTGTCGGTGCCATCGACGATGATGTCGAAGTCGCGAAACAGCTCCAGGGCGTTGGCGCTCGACAGGCGCGTATCAAACTTGCGCACTTCGACATTGGGATTCACCGCGGCAATCGCGTCGGCGGCCGAGTCCAGTTTTTTGCGTCCAACGTCGTCGGTGGAGTGCAGAATCTGGCGCTGCAGATTGGTGAAGTCGACCACGTCGAAGTCGACGATGCCAAGCGTGCCCACGCCGGCCGCAGCCAGATACAGCGCGAGTGGCGAGCCCAGGCCGCCCGCACCGATGCACAGCACCTTCGCCTGCTTCAGCTTGAGCTGGCCGTCCATGCCGACCTCAGGCATGATCAGGTGGCGCGAGTAGCGCAAGATCTCGTCGTTGCTGAGAGCGGCGGCTTGCTGGGGGATGGTGGCCATTGACATTGCGTTACCGCCCGCCTGCGATCGAGGGAACAATCGACAGGGTGTCGCTTTCCTTCACCGCGGTCTGTTCCTGCTGCAGATAGCGAATGTCATCGTCGTTGAGGTAGAGATTCACAAAGGCGCGCAGCTGGCCTTCGTCGTTGTAAAGGTGCCGGCGCAACTCGGGATGGCTGGCGGTCAATGCGCCCAGGGCTTCCGCTACCGTTCCAGCCTGTACCTCGACCGTCGACTGCTTCCCGGCGTATTGGCGGAGCGGGGTAGGAATCAGAATTTTCATCATCTTACAAGGATGCCATAAAAAGAGCGCCGGATGCAGCTTCGCGCCCGCGGAAGAGCCGCCTCGCGCTGGCGGCAGGCAGAAAAGAGCCATCCTTCCCGCCTGGTGGGGAAACAAACCGGCTCGAGGTCTATTCGGGGATGGCCAACTCGGCGAGCGTCCCCACGGTCGGCACTTCCAGGTCGGGCGAAGCGTCGGCCAGCCGGGTGGCGGCGGCGGGCTTGCCTTGTCTCCGGTTCACCCAAACGGTCGCGATGCCCAGCGATTTAGCAGGTACCACATCGTGGTACAGGCTTTCGGCCACATGCAGCAGGTTGCCGGGAGGAAGTGCCAGCCTCTGCAGCAGCAACT
>CAWCTB010000017.1:0-237834 GCA_963798275.1 uncultured Acidobacteriaceae bacterium | reverse complement strand
ACAAACATTTCTGACATCGCCATTGGCGCTGATGTAGCTGACCAGCCCAAGCCATCCCTTGCGTGCTGCGGGCGCGTAGGTATCCGGCGAGCCAGCCATTCTTCACGCCCGTAATCATGGCAAAGGTGAACATTGCAGAGCTCGACGACGTCTCCGGCCATGCTTCGGGATGATCCAGCAACTGGTGCCACATGCCATCCTTGTCCTGGCAGCTTCAGCAACGCGGCCATCATCTGCTTGGTATCCCGTCATGATTCTTGCGCGCTCCGGATAATCCGGCGGCAATCGACCGCAGCAACTCGGTAATACCGGCCGCAACCCAACCGTTGCCGCGTCCCCAGAAATAAGGTGTATCCGGAGCATGATAGAAGAGCCCGTTCGGTTGTTGCAGCCGGTCGAGATAGGCCTCCATCTCCAGGGCGGCACGATCGAGATACTTCGCGTCACCAGTGGCCCGGTATGCCTCGCATCTGCAGGATGGTGATCATGAACATGTCGTCGATCCAAACCGGGTCTCTCCACTGAGTCCGTCGGCAGTCGGGTGCTCCCACTGGCGGTCAGCAATCTCCGTTCCGGTGGTCAGGTTAGGCTTGCCTTTCGTCTCGATATAGATTTGCAGCGGAACCGCGCCCAGCACAGAGAAGTCAACATGCCTGCGCTGGTAGACCAGATCGAGCACGGCTGGAGTCAGTTGTGTGTCGAAGAGCTGGATCAGTCGGGTGGTAAGTTCGGAATCGCGACTCAACTCGGCAAAGTTCAGCGCGCCATACCAGGTGCAAACCGTCGGATAGATAGGGGCAGTGAGACTCAGTTGCGCGTTGGCCACGAACCGCTCGGCCACCCGCTTGCCAACTTCTTGCGGTGACGTTCCCGCCGGCCATTTGCTGAACTCCTTAATCTGGGCATGGCACGGCGCGATAACAATTCCCGGCCAGTAGCAGTAAGGATCAGCACTGCACCCCGATACTCCCGGTTCATAACCGCCCCCGTCTGAACTGGCAGTATAGCCCGCAAGCTTGGCGCAACTTCAGTCCCCGCCGCGGCTTCCGGCTTTTGCTGGTCTAGCACTGCATCTCCTTGCTGCGGATGGGGTTATAAACGTTGGCCGCTTCATTCCTGGGCTCCCCGCATTTTCCGGAACTTGCCCCCTATGAGAAGTGAAATACTTACGGAAACGAGATCAGGTTCATCACCGGGTGCGATGCTGACCGAGTTGACCGACGAACAATTGCTGGCGCACGCTCTGGCCGGCGATGAAGACGCCTTTACCGCCCTATACCGGCGGCGGCAGGGCCCTGTCTTTCGCTTCGCGCTGCATATGAGCGGCTCGACCGAAATCGCCGAAGAGGTGACGCAGGATGTCTTCATCTTCCTGGTGCAGCGCGGGCGCGACTTCGACCCGGCGCGGGGAGCGGTAGGCGCTTTCCTGTTTGGGGTGGCACGCAACTTCGTCCGCCGGGCCCTGGAGCGCAGTTACTCCGAGACCATGCTGACCAGTCGCGCCGAGGATCACGAAGAGTCGCTGGTCAGCTCCGAGGACACGGTTGGAGATATGGTTCGCGGCCAGACCTCCGCCGCCGTCCGCAAGGCGGTACTCTCGTTGCCGGAACACTATCGCGAGGTGGTGGTCCTCTGCGATCTGCAGGAGGCGAGCTATGCGGAAGCGGCTGCGGCCATTGGCTGCGCCCTGGGTACGGTGCGCTCCCGGCTGCACCGGGCACACGACATGCTCGCCAGGAAATTAGAAGGTTCGGCTGCAGCGTCTGCGGGAATTTCGGGCGTGGCAGCGAGGTGTATGTCATGACTTGTCGTGAATTTCATCGCTTGGTCGCGCCTCTGACATTGTGGGAGGTAGTGCGTTCGCAGGATGAGCGCATCCCGGCCCACGGTCGCGAGTGCTCCAACTGCGGAAGCTGGTTGCAGCAACAACAGACGCTGGCCGCCGGGATGCATTCGCTGCGGGCACATTCCGCGAATCGTGAAGCTGGACCCGCCGTGGAGCAGGCGGTGCTGCGCGCTTTCCGGCAGCATGTTCCGTTGGTTGCGCCGGTCGAGCGCGAAAGCTGGTTCGCTCCGTTTGCCCTTCGTCTGAGCCGCTGGCTGGAAGTAGGAGCGTACGCCGCGGCGGTTACCGCAGCCGTGGTCGGCGTCGCCGCAGGCATCTGGTATTGGCAACATTCCGGGCAGAAGCCGTCGCTGCCAGAGCCTGCCGAATCCGCCCAGGTGCAACCATCGCCGGCGGCGGCGACAGCGCCGACACCGGCGAATGTGGCCGCCTCTCAGCCAGTAACATCTGCAGCCGGCCGCTCGCCAGCGCGAACCCAGCGTGCCGCGCCGTCGCGCAAGGCAATCGTAACGCAGCCGCCGGCAGTCTCTGAACAGGTGGTGGCGCAAGCGGAGCAGAACCAGGGTTACATCGACCTGATGCTGTGCGATCCGCTCATCTGTGCGGGAGACGCGCAGGTGGTCCGTATGGAATTGCCGGCCAACAGCGTCAACCCGGCGACAGGGTCGTCGCAGCCGCTGATGGCCGACGTGGTAGTGGGCGATGACGGATTGGTTCGCGCCATCCGCATCGTGCAGTAGCGGGATTGTGAACTGCATGACTGGAGAATCAAGAGGGCGGAAAGATGCGCACAAGTAAAGGTTGGAAGTTTCGCTTGAAATGGATTTTGCTGGGAGTAAGTGTTTCTGCCATGGCGGTGGCTGCAGTCGCGCAAGCGCCCCCTCCCCTGCCGCCCGATGGTGCCCCATTTATGCATGGGCCTGGGCCGCTCGCCGAAGCCCTGCATGGCGACATCGGTGAAGGCAAGACCGTCACCGGAGTGCCGTTGACCGCCGACATCGTGGTCAGCCACGACAATGTACTGGCCGACGGCAATCGGATTCACAAGGAGACGCAGACTCGCTTGTATCGCGATAGCCAGGGTCGCATACGGCGCGAGATGACCATCGAAATCAATACCCCCACGACGGGAACGGTCAAGCGCACTATGGTCATGATCAAGGACCCGGTGTCGGGAAAGCGTTACATGCTTGATCCCGGCAACAAAACCGCGCGCGAGTTGCGCATGGGTCGCGGACACGGTCGCGGTGCCGGACCCGGTGGCCCGCCGCCCGATATGGCAGGCGCTCCCACCCCGCCGCTTGGCAAGTCAGTGCAGGAGCAGCCACTCGGGACGAAGTCCATCAATGGCATTCAGGCCGAAGGCGTGCGCGTCACCCGCACTATCGCGGCCGGCGAGATCGGCAACGCCAAGCCTATCGAAGTGGTTACCGAACGCTGGTACTCCTCCGACCTGCAACTGCCGGTATTGATCTCCCACACCGATCCCATGATGGGTACGGTTACCACCACGCTCACCAACGTGGTGCGTGGCGATCCCGACGCCTCGTTGTTCCAGCTTCCATCCGACTACAAAGTCGTAGGTGGCGGGCCGGGCGAACCGTTCTACGTCCCCTTGCAGCCTAAATAACCCGCCCCTCATCCTGACCGGCGGAGGCTCCAGCCTCCGCCGCTTTTTTGTCTCCAGGGGAAAATTACTTTCCCGCCGTCTTTGCCATTGTCCGTTGACAATCTTTTGACAACTACGCGGCTCGCCAACAGGCGTACAATCTCAGCAAATGGCGGCAGGGCAGTCGCCAGGGGGTTGTATGTTCCGCCTTCCGAAGCCGGTTTTCCTCAGCGGAGCCCTATTGCTAGTTCTGGCGTCGTATGCTGCCGCCCAGCTCAACCCACCCGCCCGGCAGACCAACGTCGACATCGATGTGCGCATAACGTATGAGAACGATCGCTCCGTCTCGGGCCAGATACGCATCGACCTGCTCAACGAGACCGGCATCACTATCGCGGAAACCTTTACCGATCCTGATGGTCGCGGACACTTTCATGTCACGTCCGCAGGCGGCTACCGGGTTCGGGCCTCCGGGATGTACGTTGAGGACACCATCTCCGACGAGCTGCTGGTCGGCGACATGGACCGCAACCGCATGCTCTACGTGCGGGTCAAACCCAAAGGCACCCCGAACGTGCAGAGTGTCAAGAACGACGGCGGGCGCGCGGTGACGTCCGCCGCGCAACTGAAGGTCCCCCCGGACGCCCAGAAGGCATTTAACAAGGGCCTGGAAGCATGGGAGAAAAAGGACTACGCGAAGGCAGCGGAGTGCTTCGAGAAGGCGGTCGCTCAGTATCCCGAGTACGACGCGGCGTTCAACAATCTCGGCGTCATGTACGCCCACCTCCGTCAACCGGACAAATCCCGTGCGGCCTTCGAACGCTCCGTGCAATTGAACGACAAGAACGCCGACGCCGACCGCAACCTGGCGCGCATCCTCCTTCGCGAGCAGCAATTCCCCGCGCGCCGAAGACGTTTTGCGTAAGTCCCTGGCGGTCGAACCACTCAACCCCATTAGCCTCACCCTGCTGTCGATTGCCGAGGTTGAAAGCGGCGACATCGATGGTGGTCTGCGCGACGCCCGCCGGGCACACAGCGTCCCCCACGAGGGCTATGCGCTCTGCCATTACATCGCCGGACAGGCCCTCGAGCACAAAGGTCAGTACCAGGATGCCAGCGTCGAGTACCAGACCTATCTGCGGGAAAGTCCCAACGGTCCCGAGGCGACAGAGGTCAAAACCGCCCTCAATCGGCTGAACGCCGCCGGCGTGCCCCTGCAAGGCAGCGCACGCTAGCCGGGTCTTTCATCGGCTAAATCCCTCCGTCACAGCAGCGGACTGCCCGGTTCTGCGCGCTCCCCATCCCCTGCTGTATGCTAACAACACTGCCGATGAAAACTGCATTCGCTGTCTTCCTTTTCTTCGCACTCAACATGACCTTTGCCATCGACAAGCCATCTACCATTCAGGGTGGCAACGGCGTGACCCTGCCGCCTCCGCCGCCGACCGAAGTCAAGCCGGTGACCGAGACCATCGACGGCGTGACGCATCACCGATCCCTACCGCTGGCTCGAGGACGCGCAGAGTCCGGCCACCCGCGAGTGGATCGCCGCGCAGATGAAGTACACCGAGGAATATCTGTCGCAGGTGAAGGTCCGCCCGGAGATCGTCAAGCGGCTCACCGAACTGGTGCGCGTCGAGACCTACAGCATTCCCCACGAGGCGGAAGGCCGCTACTTCTTCACCAAGCGGCTGCCGGAAGAAAACCAGGCCTCGATCTACATGCGCAAGGGCTCACCGGCTCCGACGAGCGCCTGATTGACGCCACCAAGCTAAGCGCCGACCAGAACACCTCCGTCAGCATCGCCGACGTTTCCAAAGATGGCTCGCCTGCTGCTCTACGGTGTTCGCGAAGGTGGCGCCGACGAAGAGAGTGTTCACATGCTCGACGTCAACACCGGCAAGGAATCGCCGGACGTTCTGCCCAAGGCGCGTTACCTGGGCATCAGCCTCACGCCCGACAAGCAGGCATCTACTACTCGAAGTTCGATCCATCCGGAACCGTCGTCTATCTACACCGCATGGGCACGCCGGTAACGGACGACAAGCAGATCTTCGGCAAGTCCTTCAACGGCGAAATCTTCGGCCCGATGGAACTCATCCTTTGCGGCGTCAGCGAGAACGGCCGATACCTCATCATCGACGTGAATCACGGTGTGCCGGCCAAGCGGGTCGACGTTTATGTGAAGGACCTGCGCACGCGCCGACGCGCCCATCCAGCCCATCATTCACGGCATCGACAACCGCTTCGTGCCGGACAATCTACGGCGACGACCTCTACGTCCTCACCGACTACCAGGCGGAGAACTACCGCATCGTCCGCATCAAGCTGAGCGATCCTGCGCCCGAGCACTGGCAGACCATCGTGCCCGAAGGCAAAGACGTCATCTCGACATTCTCGATCGTCGGCGGCAAGCTGTTTGCTACCGGGCTGCATGACGTGGTCACCGAGACCCGAGATCTTCGACCTGGACGGCAAGCTGGTGGGCAAGCTCACGTATCCCACGCTGGGCGCGGCCTCGCCGGTCTACGGCCGCCAGGAGTCGAAAGAGGGCTTCTACAACTTCCAGTCGTTCAATATTCCGCCGACCATTTATCACTACAACGCGGCCACCGGAAAGACCGAAGTCTTCGCCCAGCCCAAGGTGCCCTTCGACTCCGGCCAGTACGAAGTGAAGCAGGTCTTCTACAACTCGAAGGACGGCACCCGCGTGCCCATGTTCATCTCGTCGAAGAAGGGCGTGAAGCGCGACGGCAGACACCCCGACCCTGATGTTCGCCTACGGCGGTTTCAACGTCAGCCTGACGCCGCGCTGGAACCCGGAGTTCGCCTGGTGGATGGAGCAGGGCGGCTTCTACGCGCAGCCCAACCTGCGCGGCGGCGGCGAATACGGCGAGGCCTGGCACAAGGCCGGCATGTTCGAGAAGAAGCAGAACGTGTTTGACGACTTCTTCGCCGCCGCGCAATACCTCATCGACAACAAGTACACTTCGCCGCCGCACTTCGCCATTCGCGGACGCTCCAACGGCGGCCTGCTGATGGGCGTCGCCATGACCCAGCATCCGGAACTGTTCGGCGCCATCTGGTGCGGCTATCCGCTGCTCGACATGATGCGCTACCAGAACTTCCTGGTCGGGCGCTGGTGGACGGCCGAGTACGGTTCGGCGGAAAATCCCGCAGCAGTTCCCTTACCTGCTGAAGTATTCTCCCTACCAGAACGTGAAGCCGGGCACGAAGTATCCGGCCATCATGTTCAACATCGGGCGACTCGGATACCCGCGTCGATCCGCTGCACGCGCGCAAGATGACGGCGCTGATGCAGGCCGACACCGGCAGCGACCGGCCGATTCTGCTGCATTACGAGCTCAAGGCCGGACACAGCGCCGGCGTTTCCATCACACAACTGGTGAACGACACGGCCGACGAGCTGGCGTTCCTGTGGAACGAAACCGGCGGCAAGTGATCATCCTGAATTCATAAAGGAGTTTGTCATGGCCACAGCAACAGAAACCGTAATCGTAGGTCTGGAACCCAAAGAACTCTGGAAACACTTCGATGCGATCGCGGCCATCCCCCGCGCCTCGGGGAAAGAAGCGGCCGCGCGCGAATATGTTTTGGGCGTAGCTAAACGTCTAGGGTTGGAAGCCGTGCAGGACAAAGTCGGCAACACCGTCATTCGCAAGCCCGCGCGGCCGGGTCGCGAGTCCGCGCCCATGGCTCTGCTGCAGGGCCATCTCGACATGGTCTGCGAAAAGAACGAAGGCACCCCCCACAACTTCGATACCGATCCCATCAAGGTGGTTCGCGACGGCGACTGGCTGAAAGCCGAGGGCACCACGCTGGGCTCCGACAACGGCATCGGCGTGGCTGCATCGCTCGCGGTGATGGAGAGCACCAACATCGCGCACGGGCCGCTCGAGTTTGTCTACACCATCGACGAGGAATCGGGCCTCACCGGCGCCGCCGAATTTCCCGGCGGGCTGCTCAAATCGCAATACTTCCTCAACCTCGACAACGAAGAGAAGGGTACCCTCTGCATCGGCTGCTCCGGAGGAATCAAAACCACCGCCCGCCGTAAGATCACCTTGTTGCCGGCAAGCACCGGCAATGCCTATCGCATCAAGGTATTCGGCCTGAAGGGCGGACACTCCGGCGTCGACATTCATCAGGGCCGCGGCAACGCCCTGCGCATTCTCGGCGGCATCTTGCAGCGCGTGCTCGATCTGCAGGCCTCGCTGGCGGACATCAATGGCGGCAGCGCGCAGAATGCGATCCCTCGCGAGGCTTCAGCCGTAGTCGTCCTCGACAGCAACCGCGAAGCCGACCTGAAGTCGACCGTCGCCCAAGCCGAAGCTGGATACCGCGCCGATCTCGGGGCCTTCGACCCGGATCTGCAGATCAGCGTCGAAAAAGTTGCGCGGCCCGAAAAAGTGGTCCACGCCGCCGAAGCCAGGCGAGCTGTCAACCTGCTGGCCACGCTGCATCACGGCGTTGTCGCCATGAGCCCCGATGTCCCCGGGCTGGTGCAGAACTCGACCAACCTCGCCACGGTCGCGCTGAAGGGAGACACCATCGAGATCGTCACCAGTCAGCGTAGCGCGATCGAGAGCAGCAAACATACGGTTGCGCGCATGGTGGCGACCGCCTGCCAGCTCGCCGGTTTCGAAACCGAGCACAGTGGTAGCTACCCCGGATGGAAGCCCGAGCCCAACAGCGAAATCGTGCAGAAGCTGCAGAAGGTCCACACCCAACTGTTCGGCGAGCCCGCCAAACTGATCGCCATGCATGCCGGCCTCGAGTGCGGCGTCATCGGCGAAAAATATCCGGGGATGCAGATGGTGTCGTTTGGCCCGACCATTGTCGATCCCCACAGCCCCAACGAACGGGTGCAGCTTTCCTCAGTCGAGAGCTTTTGGAGGTTCTTGCAGGCGACGCTGGAACAGATTTAATTGGCCGTCGACGGCTTTTCCGCGGAACTGACTTCATCGTGGCACTGAAACGTCACACTACAGAGACCTATTATGGCAACCGCACCATTTACCAAACCGCTGGAAAATATCGAAGCCCGGCAGATCCGGCTGATCGGCGTTCCCCTCGATCTCGGACAATCGCGCCGCGGCGTTGACATGGGCCCTTCGGCCGTTCGCGTGGCCGGCCTCGAAAGCAAGCTGGAAGCTCTTGGCTACGAAGTGCAGGACTGCGGCAACATTTCTGTCGCCATGGCCGAGACCCGCGCGGAAGGCGATCCCCGCGCCAAGTACCTCAACGAGATTACTGAAACCTGTTCGAAAGAAGCCGAGTTGGTGGTGAAAACCCTGGAGGCGGGAAAGATCCCCGTCGTCCTTGGCGGCGACCATTCGATTGCCATGGGAACGGTCTCCGGCGTCGCCGAGTTCTATCGCCGCTCGAAACAGCGGATCGGGTTGCTCTGGATCGACGCCCACAGCGACATCAACACGCCCGACACTTCCCCCAGCGGCAACGTGCATGGCATGCCCCTGGGCGCCATCATGGGGCTGTTCCATTCGCCCCTCAGCGATCTGTTTGGCTTTAGTCCCAAGGTGCAACCCGACAATTGCGTGCTGGTGGGAATCCGCGACGTCGACAAGGTGGAGCGCGAAAATATTCGCCGGGCGGGCATTCACGTTTTCACCATGCGCGACATCGACGAGCGCGGCATGCGCGCCGTGATGGAAGAGGCCCTGCGCCTTGCGGGACGCGGTACCGTCGGCTACCACGTCTCGCTCGACATGGACTGGATCGATCCCGAAGATGCCCCCGGCGTAGGTACGCCCGTCTGGGGCGGAGCCACCTATCGCGAAGGGCACCTCGCCATGGAGATCATCGCCGACCACGGACGCATGCTGAGCTTCGAAATCGTGGAAGTGAACCCGGTACTCGACGAGCGCAACCAGACCGCGGAATTGGCGGTCGAGCTGGCATTGTCGGCGTTCGGAAAGAAGATCCTGTAGCCGCAATTTTCTTCCTTGCTGACATTGTTTAACATGTTTAACATCTAATTCCCGAGGGATTCCATGTTAGGCATTCGGCTGGAGCCGGAATTAGAGAAGCGTCTGGAGCGTCTGGCGAAGGAAACCGGGCGCAGCAAGAGCTACTACGCCAAGCTCGCCATCCGCCAGTATCTCGAAGATCGCGAGGACTATTTGTTGGGAATCGCCGCCCTGGAGCGCAAGGAGCCGCGGATTTCGTTAGACGAGTTGGAGCGCGAACTTGGCCTGGACGATTGAGTTTCAGCGGTCGGCAGCAAGGCAGATCCGCGCGTTGGATCGCCCCACGCAACAGCGCATTCTCACCTACTTTCGTTCGCGAGTAATGGCGGCAGAAGACCCGCGACAACTAGGCAAGGCATTGACCGGCGACAAGGGCGGCCTTTGGCGATACCGCATCGGAGATTACCGCGCCATCTGCAAGCTGGAAGACGAGCGGCTCGTGGTGCTGGTCTTGGCAATCGCGCACCGCAGCAAAGTCTATCGTTGAGGGCGAGCGGCCGATCACCTGACCTTCGTCGCATCGGCAGCGCACCGTGGGCGTGGATTGATCGCTCGATACAAGCGTCTTCCCCAAGGCTGCACGAGCGAATCAGCATTCAGCAACCGGGGACCGGGGACCGGTAGTTGACAGACCCATTACCAAAGTACATGTCCTTTCGTTATCTTGTGCTCGCAGAACCGTTCTGTTAGCTTGCCGTGGTGGGCACGGCGTAGTGGTGTGTCCGCTCCCGCTCCGCTAGCGCGGAAGCGGCAAAGCGGCTCTTTGACAATCTGCAGCGCTCGGAAAAAGGCTAACGGAAGAGTTACTCCCGTCTCGCGATATGCACTAGGTATTGTGCAAACTATTCCTCTAAGTCCTTTGTCCGGAATATTTTGACCTTTAACTACTACTCGCTCAATATTTTGCCGACCAATTTCAAACTGGAACCATTGTTTTCAGGATTTTAGGAATAGGTAGGGGGAGGGGGATACCCCCGAAGACGAGTCGGATAACCAAAAAGGCAATGTTAACTCCTGCAGTACTAGAGGAGTGGCGGTACCCCTGCTTCGATTGTTCCCTTTCCTGCTACGCCCCATCGCATACACTGTATTCGCCCAGCAACCTTTATGAACGCTCTCCACCGGCTCTTCGAGGAACACTTCAATTCGTTGCCCACGCGCGTGCAGCCGCTGCAGGGCGGTCTGGGCGGCTCGGGTCGCAATATCATCCGCCTCGCCAACGACACCTCCACGGCGATCGGAGTGCTGTATGGCGTGCGCGAAGAAAATGTCGCCTTCCTCGAATTCTCCCGCTGCTTTCGCCGCCACGGCCTTCCGGTGCCGGAAATTTATGGGGAAGACCTGAGCCACGGCGCGTATCTCGAAGAAGACCTGGGCGACACCACGCTTTACGACTATCTCTCCAACCATCGCGATGGCGAAGACATTGCTCGCGGCGTGGTCGCGACCTACAAAGAGGTGGTGCGCATTCTGCCGCGCTTTCAGGTCGAGGTGCGCAACGGCGTGAACTACAAGGTCTGTTATCCGCGGACCAGCTTCGATCGCCAGTCCATCGCCTGGGACCTGAACTACTTCAAGTACTATTTCCTCAAGCTCGCCGGCGTCCCCTTCAGCGAGCAGGCGCTGGAAAACGATTTCGCCCGCCTGACCAAATTCCTGCTGACCGCCGACCGCGACTATTTTCTGTATCGCGATTTCCAGTCGCGCAACGTGATGCTGGTGGACGGCAATCCTTATTTCCTGGACTACCAGGGCGGGCGCAAGGGCGCGCTGCAATACGACATCGCGTCGCTGTTGTTCGATGCCAAGGCCGACCTGCCGCCGCAACTGCGCCAGCAGTTGCTCGACGATTATCTCGACGCACTGGCCACCCACCTGCCGCTTCAGCGCGACGCCTTCCTGCAGCATTACTATGCCTTCGTCTACATTCGCATCATGCAGGCGTTGGGAGCGTACGGTTTTCGCGGCTTCTACGAGGGCAAGCCGCATTTTCTGCAGAGCGTGCCCTACGCGCTGAAGAACATCCGCTGGCTGCTGCATAACATAACCCTTCCCATCGCTCTGCCGTCGCTGATGGAAGCGTTCACCTGCATGATCGCCTCGGAGAAACTGCAGAACATCGCCTCCACCTCGGAAAAGCTGACAGTCCGCATCAACAGCTTCTCCTTCCACCGCGGGCCGCTGAAGGACGACGCCGGGCACGGCGGCGGATTCGTTTTCGATGCGCGCAGCCTTCCCAATCCCGGGCGCGAGGAAAGGTTCACAACCCTCACCGGCAAAGACGCGCCGGTCATTGACTACCTGAACGAGCAGGAGAGCGTGCACCAGTTTCTCGCCAATGCGCTCTGCGCTGGTGGAGGCCAGCATCGCCAGCTACCAGAGCCGCGGCTTCCGCAGCCTGACCGTGGCATTCGGCTGCACCGGAGGCCAGCACCGTTCGGTCTTCCTGGCAGAGCAGCTAGCTGAGCGCTTACGCGGGAGAAACGGCGTGGACGTGGTGGTATGCCATCGCGAACTGGAAAGCCTGCAGCCATGAAAGCCATGATCCTGGCAGCCGGGCTCGGGACGCGCTTGCGCCCGCTCACCGACGATCACCCCAAGGCGCTGGTGGAAATCGAAGGCCGCACCCTGCTGGAGATCGCACTCTCCCGCCTGCGCGCCTTCGGCATCGGCGAGGTGATCGTCAACCTGCATCACTTTGCCGGCATGGTTCAGGACTACCTGCAAGCTCGCAACAATTTCGGCATGCGGATTGAAATTTCGCGTGAAGACGTTCTGCTCGATACCGGCGGCGGCTTGAAAAAGGCCGCCTGGTTCTTCCTCGAAAATTCCCGCGAGCGCGACCAGCCTTTCCTGCTGCACAACGTAGATGTCCTCACCACCATCGATCTCGCCCGCATGCTGCGATTCCACAGCGAACAACAGACGCTGGCGACACTTGCCGTGCAACAGCGGAAGAGTTCGCGCTACCTGCTCTTCGACCGGCACGGCCAGCTTTGCGGGCGCCGCTTCGAGCGGGAACAACGAACCGAGATGGCCCGTCCTGCGGAGTCACTACAAGCGCTGGCATTTTCCGGCATCCACGTGATCTCACCCCACCTGCTGGCGATGATGACGGAAGAAGGCGCATTCTCCATCATCGAAACCTACCTGCGCCTCGCTGCCCACCAGGAGAGAATTCTCGCCTTCCGCGCCGATGAGTATTACTGGCGCGACCTCGGCACCGTCGCGAGCATGCACCAGGCCGCTGAGGAACTGAAGAACGGCCTGCGGTCGAAATAACCTGATCCATCATGGCACGCATGTAGTCATGCTTAACATGACCACTTAGGGCGTTTATGCTCTACCTCAGTGATCAAGTCGTTCGCTGATCGTGAAACTCGGAGGTTGTGGGAAACGGGCAAAGCGTCAAAGTGGCCTCCGGCGGATCTTCGAAAAGTTGCCCGTCGCAAATTGCAGATGCTGGATGCGGCAGCACGACTGGAAGATCTCAAGGTTCCGCCCGCAAACCGGCTCCACCGTCTCGAAGGCGACCGCCGCGGACAGCACGCGCTTCGGATCAACGATCAGTCTCGAGTCTGTTTTGTATGGAAAGACGGTGACGCCTATGAGGTCGAAATCACGAACCATCACTAGAACACAGCAATGACGAGAGACAACAAAATGACACTTGTCCGGCGCAAGGGCCCCGCATGGACCATTCATCCAGGCGAGATTCTCCGGGAGGAATTTCTCCGGCCGATGGAAATTACCGGATACCGGCTGGCAAAGTCGCTCGCGGTCAAGCCGCAGACAGTGAACGACATCATCCTTAAGAAACGCGGTATTAGTGCCGACATGGCAGTGCGGCTGGCGCGGTTCTTTGGTACTTCACCTGAGTTCTGGATGAATCTGCAGAGCGCCTACGAGTTGGCCAAGGCACGCGCCCAGCTGAGTCGTACGATCGAAAAGATTCAACCCCACCAATCTGCGGCATAAGTTGAAGTAGTTTCCGAACTCTCCCGCGGAGCGCTGACCACTTCTGGCCGAGATTCCGTGCTGGTTGCTGTTGAGTTTGTCGGCACTCCTCCCCGTTGTCGCCGCAACTCCGATTTACACTGCACTTATGAAGAAGCTTCGGGTAGGCGTGCTGTTTGGCGGGCGCAGCGGCGAGCATGAGGTCTCGCTGCTGTCGGCGGCCTCGGTGCTAGACGCAATCGACAAGAAGAAGTACGAAGTGGTTCCCATCGGCATCACCAAAGAGGGCCGCTGGGTCACGGCAGCTCATGCTGAGCGCCTGCTGAAGGGCGACAAGTCCGAGCACGCTGAGGCGCGGCACCTGCGCGCCGGGGATCCGGAAACGACCTCCGCCGCCGCTGTGCTGGCCAAGGGCGAAGGCGTGGTTGTGCCACCCATTCCCGGAGCGAATCATTCCTCGCTGGTTCCCTTCGAGACCTCTGCTGTCGCCATGCACGCCGCCGCCAGCCCTATCGACGTCGACGTCATCTTCCCCGTGTTGCACGGCACCTTCGGCGAAGACGGCACCATCCAGGGACTGCTGGAACTGGCTGACATCCCCTACGTCGGAGCGGGCGTACTGGGCTCCGCCGCCGGCATGGACAAAGACGTGATGAAGAAGCTGTTCCGCGATGCCGGCCTGCCGATCGTTAAGCACGTGACCGTGCTGCGCAGCGCGTGGCGCGACGGGCCGAAGAAAGTTCGCAAGCAGGTGGAGAGCGCGTTGCGATATCCGGTGTTCGTGAAGCCGGCGAATCTGGGATCGTCCGTCGGCATCAGCAAGGTACACGATTCGGACGAGCTTCCCGCCGCCATGGACGAGGCCGCGCGCTTCGACCGCAAGATCGTGATCGAGGAAGGTGTCGGCGGCAGCAAGTTCAAAGCCCGTGAGATCGAATGCTCCGTGCTGGGCAACGATAAACCAATCGCCTCCCTTCCAGGCGAAATCGTCCCGGTGAAAGAGTTTTATGACTACGATGCGAAGTATCTGGACGAGGGTTCGGAGCTGATCATTCCCGCAAAACTGCCGGCAGCAAAACGCAAGGAAGTGCAGCAATTGGCCATCGAGGCTTTCCAGGCGGTGGACTGCGCCGGCCTGGCGCGCGTCGACTTCCTGATGGATCCGAAGAGCAGCAAGATGTACGTCAACGAGATCAACACCATGCCGGGCTTCACCTCCATCAGCATGTATCCGAAGCTCTGGGCGGCCACCGGAATCGAGTATCCCGAATTGATCCACCGGCTGATTCAACTCGGCCTGGAGCGCCACGCCGAGAAAAAGCAAAACCGTTACAGCCGCTGAGTCGTTTCGCTAACCCTTTCGTGGGGTCTCCGTCTATTTCTTCAGCAGGGAGCGATGCTTGAAGGGGCATGCAGTGGCTTCCTCTCCGCTGGAACCGCATGCCCCCGGCACCGCAGAGATGACCTCCTTTCGCAGGGAACAAACTTGAGCTCCTCTCCGTACCATTGCGGCGAGGAGCATTTTTTGTGCGCAAAATCTCTCTGATCCTCTCCTGCCTTTTCCTCCTGTCGCTCTCCGCCTATGCGGAAGAGTGGAACAAGACCTACCAGGTCGGTGACAAGCCCTCGCTGCGGGTCGAAACCAACGATGCCGCCATCGAAATCACCGGCGGAGTCGGCAAGGCCATCGTGGCGCACGTCGTCAGCGAAGGGTACCCCCAGGGCGATGTCCGGGTTACCGAACACCAGGATGGCGATCACGTCGACCTGCAGGTTCACCTGCCTAACCAGTGGGGGGTTCACTTCGGCATGAGTTACCGCCGGGCGCGGGTGGAAGTCCAGGTCCCCCCGCAAACCGCCCTTGACCTGCACTCGGCCGACGGCCACATCAAGGTGGACGGCATTTCGGGCACGGCGAAGCTCGATACCGGTGACGGCCGCATCGAAGTGCAGAACTTCCAGGGCTCGCTCGACGCGCATACCGGCGATGGGCATATCACCGCCGATGGTATCTTCTCCGGGGTTGCGCTTCGCACCGGCGATGGCCACGTGGACTTCACTGCACGACCCGGCTCGAAACTGAGCAACGGTTGGCTGATCCACACCAGCGATGGCCGGGTCGAAGCGCGTCTGCCGCAGGATCTCGCGGCCGAACTCTACGCCCACACCGGCGATGGCCACATCACGCTCGACATGCCCGTAACCGTCAATGGCAGCATCGAGCGCTCGCACGTTCGCGGCAAGCTGAATGGCGGCGGGCCACTGCTGGAGATTGCGACCGGAGACGGCGGCATTCACATCAGCAAGTATTGAGCGGCGAATGGCTCGGCGCGGCTAGAGACTTTTCGACAGGCAGGCTTCGGCTCGCTTCTGATGTGCGCTACGGCCGGTTCAGATTGCCAACGCGAGTAAACTGGTAGCGTCATGACCCTGTTCGAAGCGCAGCCGTATGATGCTGCCCGGGCGCGCAAGCGGCGCATTGTCATCCTCTCGATCATTGTGGCGGTATTGGTGCTTGGCTATCTGGCCTGGCATTTCCGCTACTGGCAGGAGGAGCGCCAGGTGGACAAGTTCTTCACCGCGCTGGAGCAGCAGAAATTCGAAGAGGCCTATGCCGTCTGGATGAACGATCCGGACTGGAAGCAGCATCCCGAGAAGTACGCGCGCTATCCCTTCCCCGAGTTCATGAAGGACTGGGGGCCGGGCGGTGAGTGGGGCATCATCAAGAGCCACCACATTGACGGAGTGGCCATCCCCAGCGGCGGCAATGCCACGACCATCGACATCGGCAGCAGCGGCGTGGTGGTGGTGGTGACGATCAATCAGCGCATCGGCCAGAAAGCCCATATTTGGGTGGAGAAATCCGACAAGACGCTGAGCTTCTCGCCGTTCTAATCAATTCTCAAGCTTCGAGTTTCAAGTTTCGAGTGGAGAAGAAGCTGTCAGCGGTCAGTCTGTCAGAAAAGACCGTTGCGGGTGGCCGGTTGCTGGTGATTAGTAACTGGGAACTGGATTGTGAGAAACGTCTTTACCTCAGCGCCTAAAGCCGGATCTCCGCCGGCACGATTACGGCACGGCTGAAGGCCGTGCCCTTTCAAACAACACCGAGTTATTCCACGAATTTTCGGGCGACACTAGCGAAGCGGCGACGGGTGGCGAGCGTCCGGGCATGGTTCTCCAGTCTTGAGAGTAGGGAGGGTCGAGGGGAGAGTCTGTGATTTGGGAGGCGGAGGTATGACGGAAGTGGGATTAATAAAGTTGTAATGAGAATAGTTCCCGAAGCAGTTGTGTTTTGTCGCGAGCAAGAAACGGACCCACACAAGCAAAGGAAGCTTGTGTGGGGCACCCGGCATTCTCCCGATAGGGTTGCCGCCGGGAATTCCGTGGGGTATCTCGCTGAGCCGCTTGGAGGCGTCGCCCTGTCGGTGGCGACACAAATAGGGTGTCAACCTCCGCTTGCTCCCCCGCTCCGGCCAGGGATCCCCCCGGCCATGTTACTGAAAAAGGCACTCTGGCCCGCAGTGGAGACGTTGACAATGGTATAGTGGCGGCATTATGCCCCATTTCATCTCATGGCCCCTCCACTGGATGTGGGACCATCCGTATCAAACCGCCTTGTATATTGTCACGATTCTTGCTTCAATTTTTGCTCGCGATATTCGAATATTTTTCTCAATACCCCCTCAAGCCCTTAATATTTGGCTTTTGAAGTCTCGCCTTGCCAGTGCCAAAACCACACTTGTTGCCCTACAGAACTGTCGCGGAAATCCATATCAACTAGTACTGTTGGTCGCTACCAGCTTTTCCGGTGCCGCGGTATTTTTTATCGCCGCCACAATTATGGCCTTCCTCCGGCCCTCTATGCCCCAAACTTATCGAAATTTATTTCTCGACTTAATCATATTCTCCATTTTTCTTTTCTCAGCCATTATTTTTTGGTTTACATCAGCTTTTCTCAGACAATTATGGAACTACGAGACAGAAACTAAGAAGCTTGAGTGGCACATCGTCCAGTTAACTGATAAATTAGCGGCAAAAGGGATTGACAGTGCTGCACTGCTAAAGTCTATTGAGGAGACCCAGCAGGCTAAGTAACTTCCATGTGCCATTTTATTGACCCTGAACCTTGCAAAGCGCGTAAGGACCCGGACGCAGAGTCTGACCCCCTGCCTGTTGCTGCAAACGGGCAAGTGTAAACATTACGCGTGAGAGTGTGTCCCGACGCCCAGCTTCCAGCACCGATCCCAAGGGCAGCCAGAATAGCGTTTGCAGGGCCGTAACAGCACCTTCTACAGTGTTGATTGACCGTTGATGACCCATTAATATTCCCCTTGAATCAAAAATGCCTCTAATTAGGGGACGTTAAGACTGCGGACATTGTGCCATAGAGGTAGTTCGGGCAGAAGGAAGAATGGACGGTGCAGTGCCGCCCCTACGGGGCTCGGGGTATTTTTTAACGCTTACCCAGCACTCCGCTTCGCTGCGTGCTGGGCTATCATTATGCCGCCCTGCGGGCTGGAGTATCGATGCTTAAACAGCGCCGGCAAGAACAGTGAGCGGTGAGGCCTCCAGAAGAAGAAACGGACCCACACAAGCAAAAGCGGCTTGTGTGGGGCACCCGTGGGTCGGAGTGCATCAAGTCAAAATCCCCACGCAAGCAAACCCGGCTTGAGTGAGCCACCCGGCGGGGAAAACCAAGAAACAGACCCACACAAGCAAAGGAAGCTTGTGTGGGGCACCCGTGCCATCAGCCGAATCGGAGTGCATCAAGTCAAAATCCCCACTCCAGCAAACCCGGCTTGAGTGGGCCAACCCGACGGGGAAAACCAAGAAACAGACCCACACAGGCAAAGGAAGCTTGTGTGGGGCACCCGTGGGAAGGAGCAAAGACGGATTTGTCGGGGAGAGCGAGAACCGGACCCACACAAGCAAAGGAAGCTTGTGTGGGGCACCCAGGCGACCGATGAGAAAACCAGGGTTGACCGAGTCTTGCTAGGCCAGGCCGCTTTGGCGGGCGAGGACGAGGGCTTCGATGGCTGCGCCGCGGGCTCCGGCAGTGTCGCCGTTGGGCATGATGTAAATCGGGAGGTTGTGCTGCTCCTCGCGCTGATTGGGCATGCCGGCACGGATCTCCTGGATGAACCACTGCTGGAATTCCGGGGTGGTCTCGATGGCTCCGCCGCCGACGATGAGGGCGTCGGGATCGAAGGTATTGACCATCTCGTCGAAGAAGAGTCCCAGGGCGTGGGCCTGCACGCGGAAGACTTCGCGGCACAGCGGGTCGCCCTTCTCGGCCAGACCGCGAACCAGTTTGGCAGCCTGGTGAATGTCCATTTTGCCGAGATCGTGACCGGGATAGCGGGGCAGAAAGTAGGGCAGGATGTTGCGCTCGATGGCAGTGAGCGAGCAGAGGGACTCGAGGTCTCCGGTGCGGCCGCAGTTGCAGTGCGGCTGAATGCCGCTGGTGCCGGCGATGCTCTGGTAAGGAATGAGCACGTGGCCCAGCTCGCCGCCGAAACCGTTGCGCCCCTTGACCATGTTGCCCTCGAGGATGATGCCGCCGCCGTTGCCGGTGCCGATGACGATGGAGATGGATGTCTCGCGGCTGTTGGCTCCGAAGATGGAGTAGTGTCCCCAAAGCGCTCCGGCGTTGGCGTCGTTGAGGTAGCAGACGGGCTTGCCGAGCTTGTGGGCAAGGCCTTCGCGAATGTCGAATCCGGCCCATTTTGGGTGCACGAAATTGGTGGAGCCGCGGGCGCTGAGCTGGCCTGAGGCGCTGGCGGGGCCGGGCGTATCGAGGCCGACGGTGACAATGTCGTCGAGTGAAACCCCTGCCTGCCTGGCGGCGATGTTGAGGCCGTCGGCAATCTGCTGCAGGCAGATGTCGGGTCCCTGCTTGGAGAGCGCAGGATGCTCGCAAAGTCCTTCGATGAGGAACTTCTCGTCCTGGTTCAACAGCGTGTAGTTGATCGCCGTACCGCCAAGGTCCACTCCTGCCACGACCGGCATGCTCTCGTCCTCCAGCCTACAAGTGCTTCGGCACAGCTTAGCAGAGTCGGGAAAAGTGTTTCGAGGGAAGTGCATCGATGAGCTTCCCTCGGGATGAGCGCTAGGCGGCATGCTCGCAGTTGACCATCCACGGAATGCCGAAGCGATCGGTCAGCATGCCGAAGCTGGGGGACCAGAAGGTCTGCTGCAACGGCATCTGCACCGTGCCGTTTTCGGCGAGGGCGTCGAAGACGCGCTCCGCCTCGGCGGGGGTGGCAGCGCCAGCGGTCATGGCAAAGCCCGCCTGTTTCTGATATTGGCCGGGCGGTGGGTCGGAGCCCATGATGACTTTGTCGCCGATCGTCAGACGGGCATGCACGACTTTGTCGCGCCATTCGGGGGGGACGTGTTCTGCCATGGGCGAGTCGGCGTAGGTTGTCAGGCCTTCGACCTTGCCGCCGAGAATCTGTGCGTAGAAGTTGAACGCGGCCTCGCACTGGCCATTGAATAGAAGATAAGGGTCTACTTGCATGGTGCTCTCCTCCGCTGTGAATTGTAGCGGAAGGGATGCCTGGGGGAGGAGAATTTGCTGCGGGCGCGGACGTTGCCGGCTGACCTCTGCACCCGCAGGTTGACGAACGAACTACTTCTTTGCCGCAACCTGCTCGCGCGAGCGCTGCTCCCGCTCGTGGAGTTGGCGGGCAAGCTCAGGGCCGAAGTCTTCGGCTTCGAAGAAGGGCCGGATGTCGATCTCGGAGTCTTCGCAGTCAGGATTAGGGCAGCGCTTGACCCACTCGATGGCTTCTTCCAGGGACCTGACCTGCCAAATCCAGAAGCCGGCAATCAGCTCCTTGGTTTCGGCGAAGGGGCCGTCGACCACGGTGCGCTTGTCGCCGGAAAACTTGACGCGCGCGCTCTTGGAGGTGGGCTGGAGGCCGTCGGCGGCAAGCAGCACTCCGGCTTTCACCAGCTCGTCGTTGAACTTGCCCATCGCCTCAATCAACTCCCGGCTGGGCATCTTACCTGCTTCGGAATCTTTGGTCGCTTTTACGACCACCAGAACTCGCATGGGTAGGTATCTCCTTTGATCAGATTTCAGGTTGAGAGCCGGTTGGGCCGTGCCGGCTCAAGCCGCGCTCTACTTAGATGTCGAACGAGGAAGGCGAAGATCGACAGGCAGGATAGGTTTTTTTGAGGGAAATTTTTAGCCAAACGGTAGCCGCAGGGCTAACCGATCACGCTTGGAGCCTAGAATAGAACAAATGGGGGGTCTGGGAGGCGTCGTGAAGAAAGAACTGGGCATGGGAGTGGCCATGGGATTCTGCTGGGGATTGGCGCTGGGAGTGGCGTTCCACAAAATCCTCATCTGGATCGTTGTCGGCGTAGCTGTCGGTGCAGCTGTGGGCGCAGCTTACGACAGACGGAAGGGCAGCTCAAATTGACAGACTACCCCGGCCCTGGTTGCCTTGACACTGTGGTTACAACACTTTATCCTTTTATTTTGGCCTTAGTTGCGTAACCCCGCCTGTCTGTACCTGCCACAGTTATCCGTCAGGAGCTTGGCCTGCCAGACCCGGTTCCAACCGGAGCATGTGGGCTGTTCGGGAGATTTGCGTCATAAAGGCTGTAGGCGGGAAGCAATGTTGATACGGGTGCGAGAACTGGAGCTCCGGAAGCTGGAGTTCAACGAGGCGTATCCGCCTGACGCCATTGAGTTAGGGCTGGACATCAAGCAGGTCGGCGAGCTGCACACCAAGGGCCGGGCGGAGCTGGTGGTGGAGCATCGCGGGAGGCGCGAGAACGTCGAAGACATTCGCCTGGTGGGGCACCTGGATGCCCAGCTGGAAGTGCCCTGCGCGCGCTGCCTCGATCCGGTGACGCACGATATCGATTGGGAGTTCGACCTGCTGTACCGGCCGCAGGGGGTGGATCGCCGTGCCGAGGAAGTGGCCATCAGCGAGGCGGATACGGAGATCGGGTATTATCAGGGCGACGGACTGCTGCTGGAAGATGTGCTACGGGAGCAGGTTCTGCTGGCAACGCCAGTGAAGTTGGTTTGCCGGGAAGATTGCAAGGGTTTGTGTCCTAGGTGTGGACGCAACCTCAACGTCGATCCGTGCAATTGTGAGCGGCGTCCCGGCGATGTGCGTTGGGAAGCGCTCAGCGATATTAAGAAGAAATTGCAAAGCTAAGAATCAAAGCTGCAAAGCTAATAGCCAGGTTCGATCGCCGGCGGGGCCGTGCGATCTGCAAGTGAGGAATCATGCCTAATCCAAAACGGCGCCATTCGCAGGCGCGCACCTCGAAGCGCCGGTCGCACGATCATCTAACCGCGGTGTCGTTGTCGGAGTGTCCGAACTGTCATGAGCGCAAACTGCCGCATCGGGCGTGCCCGAAGTGCGGGTACTATAAAGGCCGCGAAGTCATCGAACTGAAAGAAGAAAAGAAGAGTTAGCGACCTCCGGGGCGGCGTTGGTTCGACTCGCATCGAACCACAGTCCGCAGGGAGGTAAACGGTTTCTCCCGAAGACCACTGCACCGGCACAACCAAAGCATGGCCACCACAATTGCCGTAGACGCGATGGGCGCTGACCGGGCTCCCAAGCCCGAGGTTGAAGGCGCCATACTCGCTGCACGCCACTATGGCGTGAACGTGTTGCTGGTGGGCAAAGAGGACATCGTCCAGGCGGAACTGGACGCGCGTCCGGTGTGGCGCAGGCTGCCGATCGAAGTAGTGCATGCCAGCGAAGTCATCGGCATGCACGAGAAGGCGGCGCAGGCGGTGCGGTCGAAGCGCGACTCGTCGATGCGGGTGGGCCTGCGGCTGGTGCGTGACGGCAAGGCGGACGGCTTCGTCAGCGCGGGCAACACGGGCGCGGCGATGGCAACGGCGAAGATGGTGCTGGGCGCGCTGCCCGGCGTGGACCGTCCCGCTCTGGCCACGGCGTTTCCCACGACCCTGGGCACGGCCACGATCCTGATCGATGTTGGCGCGAACGTCGACTCCAAGCCGCAAAACCTGCAACAGTTCGCCATCATGGGCGATATCTACTTCCGCAGCATTTTCGCGGGAAGGTTCGCTACCGCGGAGAATCCGCGCGTCGGCTTGTTGTCGATTGGCGAGGAAGAGAGCAAGGGCAACGAACTGACGCGTGAAGCGTACAAGCTGATCAAGGACCTTCCGCTCAACTTTGTTGGGAATGTGGAAGGCCGTGACCTATACAACGGCAAGGCTGACGTATTGGTTTGCGATGGCTTCGTGGGCAATGTCGCGCTGAAGATTTCGGAAGGCATGGCGGACGCGGTGCGGTTCCTGCTGAAGCAATCGTTGCAGGCGACGATCACGCGGCAAGTGGGATTTCTGCTGTCGCGGCAGGCGTTTGTGGATTTCAAGAAGCGCCTCGACTACTCGGAATATGGCGGCGCACCGCTGCTGGGCATCAAAGGCGTGTGCATCATCTGCCACGGGTCGTCGAACGCAAATGCGATCAAGAACGCGATCCGGGTGGCGAACGAATTTGCCAACAGCAAGTTAAACCGCGTGATTGAGGAACGCATCGCGGCGGCCAGTCAACTGACCCAGGAGAACGGCAAGGCACCGCATGCGGAGGCAACCGGCCCGGTGGGTCGAGGGGTTATCTAGGTCCATCTCAATAAATGCCGGAGCGACGAAAACGGAGGTCCCTCAGGGGCTAAAGAGGCTGCTGAAAAAGCCCGTTCAACGTGCTACCGGGGCTAAAGCCCCTATGTATTTGCAATGGCTTAGACGCTGGCCTGAAGGCCAGCTCTACCCGGGAACCTCTTTTTTCAGCAGCCTCTAAAGCCCGGTATTAAGCGGCAGGTTACGGCACAGCTGAAGCTGTGCCCTTTCAAAGCGGGTGTGTGAGATTGCCTCCAGCAAGACCTTTGGAGGATTCTGTTTCGGGTGACCTGGGGCTGAAGCCCCAAGTTTTTGCAACGACTTTGGACGCCGGCCTGGAGGCCAGCTCCACTTTTCATCTCCGCAACTCAGGAAGACTTGATGAGCGCCCACGCTTTTCCCATCGCATTTCTGTTTCCCGGACAAGGGTCGCAATCGGTAGGCATGGGCCGAGAATTGGCGGCGCTTTATCCGGTGGCGAAGGAGACGTTCGAGGAAGCGGACGAGGCGCTGGGCTACAAGCTCTCGCAGCTCTGCTTCGAGGGCCCGGAAGATCAGCTCAAATTGACCGAGATCACGCAGCCGGCGATCCTGACGACCTCGGTGGCGGCGTGGCGGGTGTTGCAGTCGCAAGGCATGGTTGCGTCGTACGCCGCCGGGCACAGCCTGGGAGAATATTCGGCGCACGTAGCAGCGGGAACGCTGTCGTTTGCGGACGCAGTACGAACCGTGCGCAATCGCGGCAAATACATGCAGGAAGCGGTGCCCGTCGGCGTGGGCGCGATGGCCGCAATACTGGCGCTGGCAAGCGAGCAAGTGATGGAAGTGTGTGCGGAAGCGGCGCAGGGCGAGGTTTGCCAGGCGGCAAATCTGAATTCGCCTGACCAGACGGTGATATCAGGAAATAGGGCGGCGGTGGAGCGCGCGGCGGAGCTGGCAAAACGGCGCGGCGCCAAACGGGCGATCATGCTGCCGGTGAGCGCACCTTTTCATTGTGCACTCATGCAGCCGGCGCAAGAGCGGCTGGCCGGTGATCTGCAGGGCGTTGCGTTTCAGGCTCCGCAGGTTCCGGTCATGTGCAATGTCGACGAAAAACTGGTGACGGCCGGCGAGCAGGCGCGGGAGACGCTGGTGCGGCAGGTCACGGGGACGGTGCGGTGGGACCGATCCATGCGAGAGTTAATCGCGCTAGGCGTGCAGACGTTCGTGGAAGTTGGGCCGGGGAAGGTGCTGTGCGGGCTGATGCGGCAAATCGATCGCTCTCAGACCTGTATGAACGTGGAAGATGAGGCGTCGCTGGTGAAGACGCTGAACCACCTCAGTCCGGCTGCGTCACGAGCGGAGTAGGGGAAAGTTGTCAGAAAGAGGTTCCGAGTTTCGGGTTTCGAGTTGGCTGAACCCCGCTTGGTCCACGGTCTTGTCTTGATGTACAGACGCAGCACGTCGAGGTTGTCGCCGTAGAAGAATTTGTCGTCGGCCATTGGGGATGATTCCAGCGCAGCCGGGCGATTGCGGGGACAGGTGCCGCCCCTACGGGGCTCCTCCCCAAACGGACACGGTTTCCCAGCACTGACGTGCTGGGCTAGGATTGTTGCGCCCTTCGGGCTCTGGAAGGCGCCTCGGAAAGAGAAAGATAAAGAGCTTAGACGCTGGCCCTTCGACTCCGCTCAGGGCAGGCTCTGAAGGCCAGCTCTACCAGAAGCTCGAGTTTTTCCGCGGCCTGCGAGAGTGGTGTCCTGCAATTTCGTGCCATAAGTCTAAACAGCGTGTTGCGGAGAAGGTCGTCACCTCAGCGGCTAAAGCCGCGTCTATGCATGCACTTTTGCGGCACGGCTGAAGAGGCTGCTGAAAAAAGAACCAAAGTAGTAATTTCGGCCGTTTTTTGACTCAAGAGTAGCTCGTAAGTTGTTGAATCGCCGTTGCACAAAATCCCGAGTTTACTCGCTTGAGTCTTTTTTCAGCAGCCTCTGAAGCCGTGCCCTTTCAAAACAACGTCGAGTTAGTCTGCAAACTTCCGGGACAGTACATTAGAGCAGCATGATGGACCTGGGACCTGATGGCGGCGCTCCGCTGCATCTATCCGAACGGACGCTAAGGACTATCCGTTTGGCTAGACAGGCCATGGAAAAGAGCGAGGACAGACCCCTCGCCAGCTGATGTCGCCCAGTAGCGAAACTAAATATCACGACGTCACAGCTGAGCGTGTGCTCGTTCAAAACCTTCAGTCTCTTGAGTTTCTTCCTGCAGTCTGTAATGCTGTGCCGTAGCAGGACAGTCAGGCTCCATCCGGAACGCCGCCTTTGGTGGTGACTTGGCGGCTCAGTTGCAGTCCAACGAACTGGCGTTGATTCAGGCAGACGTCTCCCCGCGTCGAACAGGGATGGAGGTTCGGACCAGCGCCACACGGCCCATCGTTCTTCACTGAAGAAAACCTAAGGAGGAGTGTGCGATGACTTACCGATTCAGGGGCAGGCTTTGCGGCCGCTTCTGCGAAGAATGCCTGGAAGCGCTTTCCGAAGTAACCGTTCGGATTTACCGAAACCGAGCCGAGCAGAACACCACGGCGCTGGCCGTGGCAGATGCCGGCCAAACGCTAAGCCTGGTCAACGATGACCAGTTGCAGGGGAAGACGTCGTCGCTGATTGCGGAAACGACGACCGACGCCCAGGGAAATTTCACTTTCGAACTCGGGGACAAGCAGAAATATAGCGGCGAGGCCTTCGAGATCGACGTTTATTGCGGAACGGTTCCGCACCGCAAGCCGGGGCGAAAGAAGGTGCAGCCGCGGCAGTTCTCGGTCACCACGGTGCAGCCTTTGTGGAAACAAACAGGAGACGGGATTTTCACCGCGGGGTGGGAATACTGCCTGCCGTGGCGATTCTGGTGTTACATCCGCGGGCTGTTCGATGCGTGGGTAATCTGCGGCCGGCTGCGGACGTGCGACGACGGGACGCCGATCCCCGGCGCCGTGGTAAGCGCGTTCGACGTCGACTGGATCCAGGACGATCCGCTGGGATCGGGGACCACCGACTCGAACGGACACTTTCGAATTGACTACAACAGCGCAGACTTCGAGGTGACGCCGTTTTCGCCGCTGATCAACATTGAGTGGGTCGGCGGGCCGGATGTGTATTTCAGCGCCACCCTGGGAGCTACGAACATCCTGCAGGAGCCCCGCTCGGAAGGACGCGCACCCGGCCGCCAGAACGTGGGCCCGTGCTTCTGCGTGGATTTGTGCACCGATAAAGTGATCGGGCCACCGGACCAATACCCGCACTGGAACAAGGTGTGGGACTTCAGCATTTACCCGGACGCAGGCAATGTGGGATCGGTATTTTCAGCCGAAGGGTATGCCGGCGGCGGGAATTCCTCGTTCGTATTCGGCGATGCGAACTACCGGGGCGGCGTATTGTTGCGCGGGAACTGTCCGCTCACCAACATCGCGGCGCCGGCAGACGCACTGCAATACCGGTTTGTGATCGGCGAATACACGTGGCCTACCCCTCCGCAGGACGACCCGAACCGGATACCATCGGTGGCTCCGGCGTCGCTGGACCCGGTGACGCAAATCCAGTCAACCACCATCGGTTACGTTTATTACACGGACGCCTTTGGGGTTTACGGACCCGCCGACGTGGATATCACTTCGGCGGACCTGGATGCACAGGGATGGGTCTCACCCATTCTGGGCCGCAACGTAACCGTCGACATGCACAACGGGACCACGTCGGTGGTGGCGATCAACGCGGGCAACTTCCTGCGGACGGACGAGTTGATGGTGATGAACTCATCCGTGATCACGGCGGAGCACGCGGCGAAGCTGCCGGGTGGGCTGCCGAAGTCGGATGCCGGGCGGGCGCTGACGGATACGGAGAAAGAACCGATCCGGCGGTACCTGCTGCAGTTCGAAGTAAAGGACGCGGTAACCGGCACAACCATCTACACCGACAAGCTGAGCTCGATCATTCTGAACAACAGCCCGGTAATCTGGGCGCTGGACCTGGAGGAACTGCGGACGAATGCCTGCAATCCTGTGGGCGGGGCGGCGTCGATCCACATTCTCTACACCGTGGATCACCCGCACCTGAACAACTTCAGCATGGCGATCTCCAACAATACTGGTACGGTGCACGGGGCGCCTCCGCTGCCCTCGGGGAGCTTCCTGCCCGGACCGAACTTCTTCTTCCGCGGCGGGAACGGAGGGCCGCACAACGGTACGAACACGGGAGGATTCCCCCAGAACGTTGTGGGGGATCCGCCGTGCGCGTACAGAGTCTCGCTAAGCTGGCTGACGCGGCAATACCTGACCTCGGGAGTAACGACGGAGATCCTGTATTGCAAGTAGGGTCACGCGGTAAGGAACTGTGGTTGTGAGAGGAAGGCCATCGGCTGGTCGTAGAGGGCGGCGCTGGGAACGGCGCCGCCGCTACGCCGGCTCGATGGTCTTCTTTTTCGGCTGGGTGGTGATAGTGGCGGGGTCACCTTCCTGATTCCGTCCTGTTTCGGCGGTTGTGAGGCAGTGGGTGGCACCTATAATTAAGGTGCTCTGGACTGAGTCTCCACCGGACTCTCGTGCCTGGATTGCGCTCGGGCGCAACGGGGACGTGCATCCGGGAAACTTCTGTCCGACATGGCGACCTCCTTTCCCCAACGCGGCGGCCCGACTGGCTGCGGTGCGGCGCGTTCGTGCACTGGCCTTGAGACCAGCTCTACTCGCATCTGCCGTCCCTGCGGGACTCGGGTGTTTTCCCACTCACCCCAGCACTCCGCCTTCGGCTGCGTGCTGGGCTATGATATGCCGCCCCTCCGGGGCTGGTTCTTCGCGGGTTTGTACCACCGTCGCAATCCAAGCCTCGTACTCACACACATTCTGAAGCGCTGGGCTAAGCGCTTTCGTCCCTGCGGGACTGGGTTGTCTGTCCTCGTCCAGCCGGGCTCGAAGGTGTGCATGAACGCTTGGCCGGCTCTCCTTCTGCTGCTAGGCATGGTGTTGGTTGCGAGTCCGGCGGTTTGGGCAAGCACGACGGCGGTGCGGAAGCAGGAAGCGCGGGTGCAGTTCGACAAGGCCGAGCAGATGCGGGAGGCGCTGAACGGGCGTCCGGCGGGAGAGCGCACGCGACGCGAGTATCAGCGGGTCATCGACGCGTATCGCAAGGTGTACTACGGGGATCCGGCGGCGAGCAAGGCGGATGCGAGCGTGCTGGCGGTGGCGGAACTGCTGGCGGAGGCGGGGCGGCAATTCCAGCCGGACGAGAAAGACCTGCAGAGCGCGATCGGGCAGTACAGGTTTCTGCGCAAGGAGTATCCGGGCAGCAAGTACCGGGTGGAGGCGTTATTCACCATCGGGCAGATCTATAAAGAAGACCTGGGCGACGAGGCAGGCGGCGCGGGCGACGTTCCAGGAGTTCGTGAAGCGATATCCCCACGACGAGAGGGTGACCGAGGCGAGGCAGGCGCTGGCGGAGCTGAATCAGGCGAAGAGCAGGACGGCGACAACGGAGGCGAGGGTCGAAGCCAAGGCGGAGAAGGTGGAGAGAGCTGACGGCGCAGTCACGCCGGGAGTCTCCCTGCCATCTGCCGCTTCGCCCGCTCTGGCGTCCGCGCCTATGCCGGGGCCGGACCCGGAGAAGAAGCTGAGCTTGGCGCTGGTAACGGGCATCCGGCACTGGTCGTCGCCGGATTACACGCGGGTGGCCATCGACCTGGATGGGCCGGTGAAGTACCAGGCCGGGCGGGTGCCCGATCCGGACCGCATCTTCTTCGACCTGCCGGACAGCAAGCTGGCTTCAACCCTGGTGGGCAAGAGCTTCGACGTGCAGGATGGATTTCTGAAGAAAATCCGGGTGGCGCAGTACCAGCGGGGCTCGACGCGCGTGGTGCTGGAGGTGGACGACGTCGCGGAGTACTCGGCGTTCCTGCTGCCCAATCCCTACCGGCTGATCATCGATGTGCATGGACGGCAGGCGCATCCGGAGACGCAGGTGGCCAAAGCGAATCCGCCGGCGAATTCGGCTGAGCCGGCGGAGGGTGAAGAAGGGGCGACCGAGCGAAGGTCGCGGTCGATCGTTACCGGCAATGTGACGACGACTACGCCGGACAGCACTGCGAACGACCCGGTGAAGAGTGCAGCTGGTACACAGCAGAAGCCGCCGGGCAAGCCGGTGACGGTTGCGAAGTCCACTCCGCCACAAACTGCGAGTGGCAAGAGCATACCGCGCCAGGTGGTGGTGGATGACGAGGATGACACCGCAGAGACCAGCCCTGCAGAGGTAAAGAAGACCTTGCCTTCCAGCAAGGCGGCTGCCGAACCAGAGAAAACTGCTACCGCTGCGAAGAAAGATGGCGACGCAGCAGCAGCGAGGAACACGAAAGCAACATCAACGACGGCGAAGGCGAACCCGAAGGACCCGCTGCTTGGCCGATCCGGGCGATAACCAGAATCATGGAGTTGAAAGCGACATCGCAGCCGACGACGGCCCCGACGGCGGTGGCGGTTGCACCGCGCGCGACGAAGCCGACGAAAGGGACGAAGAACGCAGTGGCGACGACGGTCGCCAGCGTGCACGAGGCGGCGCCGACCGCGGATGGCGAGCGCAGCCTCATCCGGGCACTGGGCCTGAAGATTGGGCGCATCGTGATCGATGCGGGACACGGCGGGCATGACACCGGGACCATCGGACCGAATGGGCTGATGGAGAAGGACCTGGTGCTGGATGTCTCGCTGCGGCTGGGGCGACTGCTGGAGACGAGGCTGGGCGCAGACGTGATCTATACCCGCGACGACGATACGTTCATCCCGCTGGAGACGCGGACGGCGGTTGCCAACCAGCAGCAAGCCGACCTGTTCGTTTCGGTGCATGCCAATTCGAGCCGCGATCCGGCGGCGCGCGGGGTGGAGACCTACTA
Source organism: uncultured Acidobacteriaceae bacterium (assembly GCA_963798275.1). Lineage (GTDB taxonomy): Bacteria > Acidobacteriota > Terriglobia > Terriglobales > Acidobacteriaceae > CAWCTB01. The sequence goes on along the minus strand of CAWCTB010000017.1, from coordinate 207,877 downwards.
CCTGAACTTCACCACTAACGCCGATGCGCTGGAGGTGGCGGCGCGCGAGAACGCGGTGTCGGAGAAGTCGGTGCACGAGTTGCAGGACCTGGTGAAGAAGATCACGCTGAAGGAAAAGATCGAGGAGTCGCGGGAGCTGGCGTCGGATGTGCAGCAGTCGCTGTATTCGGGCCTGGCAGCAAAGAACTCGGCGATCCGCAATCGCGGGGTGAAGAAAGCGCCGTTTGTGGTGCTGATTGGGGCGAACATGCCGAGCATCCTGGCGGAAATTTCGTTTGTTTCGAACCCGACAGATGCAAAGAAGCTGGCGACGCCGGAATACCGCCAGAAGATCGCCGAGGCGCTGTACCAAGGCATCGCCAGGTACGCCGGTGGGCTAAGCGGAGTGAAGGTGGCGAGCAAGATCAGTAAAGACGCGGGGCAGTGAGAAGGCAGTGGTCAGTGGATAGTGGATAGTAATGCCCGGGCGACATCGCTTTGCCCAGGATGACAACTCACGGAGAATCTCGCAGCCTGCGAACGTTTGCTCAGAACCCGATATACTCTCCTCGCAGTGAAGCTTCCTTTTACGAATTCAGATCAAGCAGCTTCGGGTGAAGCGTCTTGGAGCCAGGCAGATGCCGCGCAGGCCTCTTCCAGTCAAGTGCGGGATTCGCCTGCGCTGGCGCCGGCGCGGCGAATCGCGCAACAGTTCGGATTGCTGGAGCAGGTGGAGGCGGTAGCGCTGTCGGGTTCACGATCGTCGGAGACGAGTGACCAACGATCGGACATCGACCTGTACGTGTATGTGACGCAGCCGATTGCGCTGGAGGCGCGACGGCAAATCGCAGCCGGAGCGACGCGGGCGGAAATCGGCAACGAGTTCTGGGAGCCGGGCGACGAGTGGATCGACGGCGAAAGCGGAATCGCGGTGGACGTGATGTATCGCGAGGTGAACTGGATCCGGGACCAAATCAGGCGGGTGCTGGTGGGTCACCAGGCTTCCATCGGGTACACGACCTGTTTCTGGTACAACGTGTTGCATTCGAGAGCACTGTTCGACCGGTCGGGATGGTTCGCTGAGCTGCAGGAGGAATGCAGACAGCCTTATCCGGCAGCGCTGAAGCGGGCCATTGTTGCGAAGAATTATCCCATCCTGCATCGCAATCAGTCGTCGTACCTGCACCAGATTGAACTGGCACTGGAGCGCGGGGACGTTGCGAGTGTGCATCATCGGGTGGCGGCGCTGCTGGCCAGCTACTTTGACATTGTGTTCGCAGTAAACGAACAGCCGCATCCCGGGGAGAAGCGGCTACTGTGGCACGCGACGACGCTTTGTTCGAAGCTGCCAGCAGAAATGGAGCAAGATGTTCGCGCGGTGCTGGCCGGCCAGGAACGCGAGTCTGATGGTGCATTTGCGGGGGCTGATGGAGAAGCTGGATGCGTGGCTGGCCGGGGAGGGGATGCTACCAGGGTGAAGCGTATCAGGATGCATATCCATCGCTGAAGAGTCTGGGTGAGACAATCTGTCGTCCCTAGGGGACTCGTGCTTCATGGAGGAAGCTTAGCCACGGTTCCGTTTGGCTGCACCGTGGGCTAATGCAGTATCGCCCTCGCCACCCGCCGCTCGCAAAACCAGCGAGCGACGTAAGCGTGGCCGCGGGCCCGGTGCAGGCGTGGCCCCGCGTTTCGGGGAAGGGAGTGGGGCGTCCGCCCGGCGAGTGGAAGTCAACCCACCCGGACAAACAAAGGAAGTTTGTCTGGGGAACCCGGCTCTTATCGAGGGCACTCGGCTGAAGGAAAAAGACCCACACAAGCAACCCCGGCTTGTGTGGGGCACCCGCGGGGAAAACAGATCTCTGGCGGCTCGCACCCGGAGGAACTCGTGATGACAGATCGCGCAGGTCAGCGGTGAGTGCCAGCGGCGGTGGCGAAACTTTGCTGCCGGGGCGGGAGTCTAATGGAGTAGCCTTATGGATGCAGGCGTGTGCCAGGGCGATGGCGCAGCCGCTTCTGTGATTTGTATCCCATGAAACGTTTCTTCCTCAGCTTTGGTCTCGTCGTTTCACTGCTCGCGATCTTGACTAGCGGCCGCGCCTTTGGGGCCGACGCCGGCGGAATCCTTCCGCAGTCGTTCGCGGGATGGACGCAGACCGGTCTGGCGCAGAACACGTCAGATGCCGCCAAGGCCGATGCCGCGTATCCCGCAGCGCTGAAGGAGTATGGCTTCCGGCAGGCGGAGACCGCGACCTACGCGCGCGAGGATGGCCGCAAGCTGACGGTGAAGGCGGCGCAGTTCAATGACGCCACCGGCGCTTACGGTGCGTTCACGTTCTATCGCCAGCCGGCGATGAGGACCGAACGCATCGGAACCAAGGCGGCTTCGGCCAATGAACGCATTCTGTTCTTCCGCAGCAATGTGCTGGTGGATGCCAATTTCGATCGGCTGACGGGAATGTCGGCGGCGGAATTGCGCGAGTTGGCGGCGGCACTGCCCGTGGCCAAGGGCGCGGCGGACAATCTGCCCAGCCTGCCGCAATATCTGCCGAAGCAGGATGCGGTGGAGAACTCGGCCAAGTACATTCTCGGTCCACAGGCATGGGCGGCGATGAAAGCGGCGCCGTTGACAGCGGAGCAGGTGGATTTCGCGCACGATCCGGAAATCCTGATGCAGGATTATGCGCCGAAAGATGGCGAGGTTGCCCTCAGCCTGGTTCTTTATCCGACTCCACAGATCGCGGGGGAACGTCTGCGTGCGCTGGAACCGCTGGCGCAAGCGAATGCCGGATCGCTGGCCTTGCGGCGGACGGGACCGATCCTGGTGGTGGAGACGGGCGCGGTGGGCAGCAGCGATGCGAAGGCGCTGCTGAACGCGGTGAACTACGAAGCCGAGGTCACCTGGAATGAAGCGACCTCGATGGCAAAGCGAGACAACATCGGCAACCTGATCGTGGGGATCTTCGGGCTGATCGGAATTCTACTTCTGATATCGCTCATCTTCGGAGTGTTCTTTGGCGGTTTCCGGATCATGATGAAACGTTTGTTCCCGGACAGGGTGTTCGACCGGCCGGACAGCATGGAGATTATCCAGTTGCACCTGGAAGAGGGAGAGGCTCCGGGCAAGTAGATGAAACGCAAGGATTTGCGGGTGAAACCGCCAAAACAGGGCGTTCCCGGCAGTTTTCCCCGGCCCGTGTCGATGTGGTGTAAGTTGTTGAAAATACAGTAATTTAAGTCCTAAAAATTGCTTGACACACCCCCCGTGTGTCCCTAGTATTTGTGGCAGAAAGTTTTGACGGTCTAGCCTCCGTTGGAACTATTCTCCCTTGAAGAGAAGGCCGCCCTGTTGCCGGGTGGCCTTTTCGTTTGCGCGAACGAGATTGAACAGGTTCTGCGACACATTTCTGCACGCGAGCTCGTCTGAGAAAACCTGAAGGTGCGAAGTAGGACAATCACGCGACAGCGGCGGAAGTCCGGTTGCTCGCCCGCGCCGCGCGGGCGGTGCGGTGACGGTCAATCCACCACAGGAGTGCAAGCAGCAGCCATTGTCCGAGGTCGACCCAGCCAACTGCGGAGGCGCTCGGTGGCGGTGGACCGAAGATGCTGGCGAGCCAGATGATGGTCATAAGACCGAGCAGTATCCACAAACCGAATTCGCCAATCTTGTCGCGCGCGCGCGAGACCTGGAGATAAAGCCACACGCCTCCGGCGAAGAGCGCGCCTTCAACGAGGATCGTTGCAGGGATGGAGTTCCACAGGCCAAGGCCCACTCGGGCGGGGCCGTGCAGCGTCAAGCGGCATGTCAGGGCGATGCGAAACGAAGTCGAGCACCCAATGACTGAGGACGGCCAGCGCCAGCAGGCAGGTGGCGCGGGTGTCGTGACGCAGTACCCAGTAAATGGTTGAAATAAGGAGTGCCCATACGATGGTCAGCAGCAGGCTGTGGCTGATGGGATAGTCGTAGAAATCGATGGGCGTAACTCGGGTGATGCCGGGCGCGATGCGTATGTGCTCGATGCCGGTCAGCAATAGAACGGGAAAGAGCAGGTCAGAGAACTGCGCTCCGAAGGCGAAGGTGGCGAGCGAGGTGCGCGGGGACCCTCGTTTGCAGGCGAACGCAACGGCGTAATGACCGACGAACATCTGAGTACTGTACCGCAGGTCGCCGGGCGGCGGAATGGGCCAGGAGAACGGGACGATCACCCCGCGACGGAGTCGTGCCGACGCGGAAGACTGCCATATGCGTAGAATGGTTTTGCGCCGTTAAGGCAGTTTGAGTGAAGGTGTAGACCGAGATTCTTCAGGGGCACGGCCGAAACAGGCGGCAGAAAGAATCGAAATGCCTACGCCTCGCGGACTGAAGTCCGCTCGGCGGGGAAAAATAAAGGGCTTAACGGCACGGCTGAAAGCCGTGCCCTTTCAAAACTCAGCCTGCAGATTTTTTTTCGCAAGCTGTGAAAGCCGTGCCCTTTCAAAACGCTTCATGGTTTACGGCAGCCATGAAACCGCCGCTATAGCCGCGGAGGACATCGAACTCACATGCAATACCGTCAATTCGGACGCACGGGCTGGAAGGTCAGCGATATCGGTTATGGCCTGTGGGGCATGAGCGGCTGGAGCGGCTCCGACGATCAGCAGTCTCTGGATTCCTTGCAGCGCGCGGCGGACGGCGGCTGCAACTTCTTCGACTCCGCCTGGGCCTACGGCGATGGCAAGAGCGACGAGTTCCTCGGCCAAACTCTGCGGCAGAATTCGGGTAAGCGTCTGTATGCCGCCTCCAAGGTCCCGCCGAAAAATCGCCAGTGGCCAGCCTCGCCGCGCTATCGCTACAGCGACGTCTTCCCTTCCGATCATGTCCTGGAATACGCCGATAAGATTCGCCGCAAGCTGGGCAGCGATACCATTGACCTGTTGCAGTTCCACGTCTGGGACGACAGTTGGACCGATCAGCCCGATTTCCGCAACGCAGTCGAGAAGCTCAAGCGCGACGGCGTGATTCGCGCCTTCGGACTCAGCCTCAACCGATGGGAGCCGCAAAACGGCATCAAGGCCATCCGCACAGGATTGGTCGATGCGGTGCAGGTCATTTACAACATCTTCGACCAGGCGCCGGAAGATGAATTGTTCCCGGTTTGCCGCGAACTGAAGATCGGTGTGATTGCGCGCGTTCCGCTCGATGAGGGCAGTCTCGGCGGCAAGCTGACGCTCGACACGCGCTTCCCCAAGAACGACTGGCGCTCCCGCTACTTCAGTCCTGAGAACCTGAAGCCGACGGTCGAGCGCGTCGAGAAGCTGAAACAGATTGTGCCCACGGGCACGACGTTGCCCGAACTCGCGCTGCGCTTCGTACTCTCCAATCCCGACGTCAGCACCACCATCGTGGGCATGCGCAGTCCCGAGCACGTTGCCGCCAACACCAGCGCCAGCGATAAAGGTCCACTCGGTCCGGACCTGCTGGCTGAGTTGCGCAAGCATCGCTGGGATCGGCAGCCCGCTCCCTGGTCGGATTGATCCACCGGTTAAAACACAACTCCTGAGTCTATTCCGAGCGGCGCTGCCCGGAGTGCAGTCCGATCAGGCGCGCAATCAACACCGCCGGATACATGATGCCTACGACCGCTTCGATGATGGCCAGCGACTTCACCGGCCCATGCCAGGGAACGATATCGCCGTAGCCCACCGTGGTCAGCGTGGTGAAGCTGAAAAACACCAGGTCGGGCGGACTGATGACCTTCTCCGAGGCGAACGTCTCACGGAAAGAACCGGGCGACAGCAGTTCGATGCAGCCATAGATCAGGCCCATGGCGATGCCGGTAAGCAAATACGCCGATACCGCTCCGGACAGCGTGTCCGTGGTTACGCTGGCCTCCATCAGCACTGCCCGTATGAACACCCCGGTGATGAACAGCAGGAACAAGCCGCCCAGTCCGAGCGCGGCTTCCTGCACATACTTCATGGGGACGAGGGTGTTCGCAATGGCCAGCGCAATGGGAGGCGAGCCGAGCACAATCGCGATCTTCGATGTCCGGCCTCGCCCCAGTACGGTGTAGAGGGCGACACAGAACAACAACACGCCCAGGAGCCGGAACACATGAGCGCCGAGGCCGAGGCCCGCAGTAAAAGGGAAGACAACGATGAGAATGAGTTCGGCGACCAGCACCGAGGTGAAGCGCAACGGCTTCAGGTTGGGCCGCTGGATCTTCTCCCGCAGGCTCTGGGAATTCGCCACCGGCAAGATGCCGTCCTCCTTTGCCCAATTTCACAAGAAGAGCACCAAGGTTATGCCGAAACCTGGGGCCGATTCAAAGGAATTTCAAAGTTGTCATCACCAGACGCTGGTTCTGGACGCGAAGGATATGCTTGGTTGACGGCGGCATGGCCAATAGCAGTGGCTCGCGACAACCCGAAACTTGAAACTCGAAACTTCTTGCTGGCAACTAACAACTGCTCCCCTACACCGGTTCGCGCAATTCCGCTTCTTCACTTTCGGCGACCACGCCGCCCGCTCCGTTCGTACCCTCTTCGATCATGTCGCCTTCGCCCGGGGCCAAGAACAGATTTTGCTCGATGCCGTGCTGCCGGTCGTAGAGGTCGCGGTAGCGTCCGCCCAGTTCGTAGAGCGTCTGGTGAGTTCCCCGCTCCGGAATCAGTCCTGCCTCCACCACCAGGATCTGGTCGGCCCGCCGAATGGTCGACAGCCGGTGCGCGATGACGAAGGTCGTCCGTCCCTGCATCAGGTAAGCCAGTCCCTGCTGGATCAGCGCCTCCGACTCCGAGTCGAGGCTCGAGGTGGCTTCGTCGAGTATGAGGATGCGCGGGTCGGCCAGGATGGCGCGGGCGATCGAGACCCGCTGCCGCTGGCCGCCTGACAGCTTCACTCCGCGCTCGCCGATGATGGTGTCGTACTGCTGCTCGAATTTTTCGGCGAACTCGTCCACGCGCGCAATGCGGCACGCCCGCAGGATTTCGTCCTCCGTGGCATCGGGCTTCGAGAACGCGACGTTCTCGCGGATGCTTCCATCGAACAGGAACGAATCCTGCAATACCATGCCGAGCTGGGTGCGATACGACTCCAGCCGTACTGTACTGAGATCTACGCCGTCGATCAGCACCTTGCCCGTGTTGGGCTTGTGGAAGGCGGCAATCAATCCGATGATGGTCGACTTGCCCGAGCCCGACGAGCCCACCAGCGCGGTCACGGTTCCCGGGCGCGCGTGGAAGGAAATGTCGTACAGCACGGTCTTCTTGGCCTCGTAGGCAAACGCCACGTCCTGGAATTCCACATCGCCCCGGATCGGGGGTAGGGTCACTGTTCTGTCCGGATCTTCGTTCTCGGGCGTCTCGCTCAGCACCTCGCGCGTACGCTCCAGCCCGGCGATGGCTTCGGTGATCTGTGTGCCAATGCCTACCACTTGAAACAGGGGCGCAGCCAGGTAGCCCAGGAACATGGTGTAGGTAAAGAAGCCGCCCAGGGTGAGCTTGCCTGCCAGGATCTGGCGCGTGCCCATGAACATGACAATGGCGCCGATCATACCCATCAGCATCGACGATGACAGGCTCATCACCGAGGTAGCGGTCAGGGTCTTGAACACATTCTGCAGCAGCCGCTCCACCCCGCCGCTGAACACCTGGTGCTCGCGGGCTTCGGCGTGGTAGCCCTTCACCACCCGCACACCGCCCAGCGATTCGGTCAACCGGCCGGTGACCTCGGCATTGATTTTGGCCCGTTCACGGAAGATCGGCCGGATAACGCGGAAGGCCTTGCGCAGCCCTACTCCGAACACCAGCAGGAAGGCGAACGCGATCGCCGTCATCACCGGGCTGATGCGGATAAGCACGATGAACGCAATCACCGCCGTCAGTAATCCGCCAACGAAGTCTACCAGGCCCGTGCCCACCAGGTTGCGCACGCCTTCCACATCGCTCATGATGCGCGCCACCAGCGTGCCCGCTTTGTTGGCGTCGTAGTAGGAGACGGACAGCCGTCCCACGTGCTCCTGCACCCGGCGGCGTAATTCGGCAATCAGCTTCTGCGCCGCCTTCGACAGCGTCTGGGTCAGCGCGAACGAGGTCAGGCCCTGCACAATCGTGGCCGCCAGCACCACACTCACCAGCGGATAGAGCAGTTGCAGGTGTTTCTTGCCGATGACGTCATCCACCAGGTACTTGGTGGAGGCCGGCAGGACCAGTCCCGAAACCCGGTTGATGAGCATCAACCCGAAGCCCAGCGTCAGCAAAGCTCGTCTCGGGCGGAGCAGTTGCCAGATCTCGGGCAGCGCCTTAAAGATGGGGGTCTTGGGCTTGCCGCTGGTGGCGGGCTCGCCCCTGGCCTTCGCGAGTTGTCGTATTTCTTTACTCATTCAGTGTTTTCATTGGATTCTACGGGGCACCGATTCGGTTCGCGAAGCTTCACTGCGCCGACTCGGAATCGGAATACTGAGTGCCGACAAGTCCTCACTTCCCGGTGTTGGCGGCGGGCACGGGCTCAGGTAGAGGCCAGATCACGGACACGAACCACGCTACCACCAGACCGACGACACAGCCGAATAGCACTTCCGTCATGCGAAACCCGCCGGCCTCGAGGCCATTAATCCGGGACTGATGCTCGAGTCCGGCAGCAATGACGAAGGCCGCGCTGATGGGCGCCTGTCTCCACATGGTGGGAATGCGGACGACATAAGAGGAAACCAGTACCGTCACCGCCATGGCAAGTGGCAGAGTTATGACTCGGGTGCCGCCAATGGCAATGAATAGAAGTCCGATGGCACAGCCTACCAGCGAGTTGATGATACGGCCGCGGAAGGTCGAGATGGCCTGCTTCATCAGCGGATCGCTGGTGGCGACCATCGAACTGATGGCCCAAACCGGATTGCTCCTGGCCAATTCGTGCACTGAGACCCAGAGCACAGTGGTTGCGATGGTGATGCTCAGGGCATAGTGGATTCCGTGCGGGTCACCTTTGATGTACCGCTCAATGTCTTTCATGGTTCGGCTCGACCTTCGCTCCGCCTGACCTTGGTCAACGGCATTGAGTGATTCTAGCCTCAGCCTGGCAGGCTGTACGCGGACAATTGTCGGTCGTCCCTCACCATTTCTCGACGCAAACGGGCTAGCCTGAAGTTGACCGGATCAGGGAAGAGTAGCCGACGACACAGAGCTGGACTATATTTTCGCCGGTTGCACTGACGGTGAAGTTTGGGGATTGCTAACAGGGGGGGCAGCCCAAGAGAGCTGCCCTCCCTTCCCTAAACACCAGCTACTCGCTAGCGTGGTTGTTACGTTCGGCCGCCTGCAGCTTCTGAATGTCCGCCGGCGTCAACTGTGGCCGGTCGATCGTCAACGTCAGCTTGTTGAGCTTGCCGGTGAAGGTGAACGGGATCTGGTAGTCCAGGTCATCCACCGGGGTGCCAGTGTCGGCGCCGACGTCAAAGTTTTCGTCCCATTGCAGGATCAGCGGCAGGGTGTGCTCCATCGCCTGCGTGGCGACCGTCTTGCCGTCAACCTTCAGGACCCCAGTACCTCCCTGGCCGATGCCGCTCACATTGTTGAAGGCGAGCGTGCCCATGCCGAGGCCGTTGTACTTGAAGTCGAACTCCAGCGTGTGCTTGCCGGGCTGAGAGCACTTCCGTACCTTGCCACTTCACGCGCTTGAGGTCGACCAGGTTCCAGGTGAAAACCGGCTTGCCCTTGAGCACGTAGAAGCCGTAGCCGCCGAAGCGCCCGCCCTGGGTGACGATCATGCCTTCGCCGCCGCCCTCTGGAACCTCGACGTCGGCCTTGAAGTTATACGAGGCGTTGAGGATGCTCGGCGCATCGCCGTTGGGTGTACCGGTGATCTCGCCGTGATAGTTGAACACGGTCCGGCCGGCGCTGAGACTGGGCCGCGCTGCGATCAGGCGGGTCGCCACCGTGGCATCCAGCGGCATCACCTGATACTTCGCCGCTTCCTCCCAGAAGAGCTTGTCCATCTCCTTCACTTTGTCTGGGTACTTGGCGGCGACATTGTCGAACTGCGTCCAGTCGTGCGTAACGTCATACAGTTCGTAGGGGAAGGACGCGGGATCCTGACTTACCGGTCCCGCGGTGATCCACGGCGGCCGCATGACCTTGGTGCTGGCAATCCAGCCGTCGTGGTAGATGGCGTGGTCGCCCATCATCTCGAAGTACTGCGTGTGGTGGGTTGACGGCGCGTTGGCGTTGGCCTTGTCGAAGGTGTAGACCATGCTGACGCCCTCGATGGGCTTCTGCGGGATGCCGTCCACTACCTCCGGCGCGGGAACGCCGGTGGCCTCGAGGATCGTTGGTACGATGTCGATCATATGGTGGAACTGGTTACGAATGCCGCCCTTGTCGGTGATGTGGCCCGGCCACGCGATGGCCATGCCCTGGCGCACGCCGCCCCAATGCGAGGCAATCTGCTTGGTCCACGAGAATGGCGTGTCGAATGCCCAAGTCCACGGCACAGCCATGTGCGGATATGTCTGGTCTGAGCCCCAGACGTCATAGAAATACTTCAACTGGTCTTCGACTGGCACCGTGACCTGGTTGAACATCGCGACCTCGTTGGGCGTGCCGATCAGTGTGCCCTCGGCGCTGTTACCGTTGTCGCCGTTGATGTAGATGATCAGAGTGTTGTCGAGCTTGCCCTCGTCCTCGACCTCCTGGATCACGCGGCCGATCTCGTTGTCGGTGTAGGCGACGTAGGCAGCAAAGATGTCCACCTGGCGCAGAAACATCTTCTTCTCGTCGGGCGTGAGCTCGTCCCAGTGCTTGAGCAGATCATGCGGCCACGGCGTGAGCTTGGCGTCCTGCGGAATCACGCCCAGCTTCTTCTGGTTGGCGAAAATCTGCTCGCGCAGCTTGTCCCAGCCGTCGTCGAACAGGTGCATGTCGCTGATCTTCTTGGTCCATTCCGGCGTCGGATGATGCGGCGCGTGGGTGCCGCCCGGCACGTAGTAGATAAAGAAAGGCTTGTCCGGAGCGACGGCGTCGAGACGTTTCATGTACTGGATGGCATCGTCCGCCATCGCCGTAGTCAGATTCCAGCCGGGATTGCCGACGTAGGGATAAATCTCCGACGTGCCGCGGAACAGGTTCGGCTCCCACTGGTTGGCGTCGCCGCCGACGAAGCCATAGAAGTAGTCGAAGCCCATGCCGGTCGGCCACTGATCGAACGGGCCTGCCTGGCTGGCCGTGAACGTCGGGGTGTTGTGGTCCTTACCGAACCAGGAGGTGCTATAGCCGTTGTCCTTGAGGATGCGGCCGATCGTCGCTTTGTCGCGAGTGATGAAACTGTCGTAGCCGGGGAACCCGGTGGATTGCTCGGCAATCACGCCGAAGCCAACCGAGTGATGGTTGCGCCCGGTGATCAGCGCAGCACGCGTCGGCGAACACAGTGCCGTCGAATTGAAGTTGGTGTAGCGAAGTCCTGCGTCACCGAGTCCATTTCAGCGAGCCGATGGCTTTTCTGTTGCTTTCGCACCCTCCGCCTCGCTGCTTCATCTAACTCACCGTTGCCGCGCTGCTTCTTTTTATCGCAAGCGCGCACTGCGAATTCTCTTTGTGGAGGAGCGTTATGTCGATCCGGCCTATTAAGCGACTGGTAAAAGCGAAGCCTACCATGGAAGGTGCGGGAGTACACCTGCGGCGGGCCTTCGGCTTTGGGAACACCAGTGACTTCGATCCTTTTCTCCTGCTGGACGACTTTCGCAACGACGTTCCGGAGGACTATCTGGCGGGCTTTCCCTGGCATCCGCACCGCGGCATCGAGACCATCACCTACGTGCTCGCCGGAACCGTGGAGCACGGCGACAGCATGGGAAATCGCGGGGCCATTGCCTCCGGCGACGTGCAGTGGATGACCGCGGGCAGCGGCATCATCCACCAGGAGATGCCGAAGGGCGACCAGGCCGGCCGCATGCATGGCTTTCAGTTGTGGGCCAACCTTCCGTCTTCCCTCAAGATGACCGCGCCCCGCTACCAGGAAGTTAAGGCCGCGGAAATCCCCGAGATCACCGACGACGACGGCACCCACGTGCGCGTGGTTTGCGGCAACTTCTGGGGGAAGTCGGGGCCGGTCGAAGGCATCGCGGCCGACCCGATTTACCTCGACGTGTCGGTCCCGGCGGGCACGACCAAATCGCTTCCCGTCGAGACCTCGCGCCATGCCTTCGCTTACGTCTTCGCCGGCGGTGGAAAGTTCTGCAATGCCTCGGGTCCACTTGCGGTACCAACCGAGGCGGTGAAATGGGCCGACACAACGCCTCCCACCGAAGCTGATAATCGCTCGCTTATCCTCTTCGATCGCGGTGACGAGGTCACGGTGCACGCCGGGGAAGACGGCATTCGCTTTTTGCTGGTCTCGGGCAAGCCGCTGCAGGAGCCGGTGGCCTGGTACGGCCCTATCGTGATGAACACTCAGGAACAGCTACGGCAGGCCTTCGACGAACTGGAGCGCGGCACGTTTCTGAAGCAGCCGTGATCGGCCACAGCTTTAAGAGGCTGCGGAAAAGCGTTGGCCTGGAGACGCGCCCCTTCCAATCCCAACTGGCGCGAGTTTCTCCGCTGCCTGAAAAGCTGTGCTCCTGCCAAAACCGCTCCCGCAAAACTTACTTGCCACGGCGGGCGACTGGTACTTGCGCCAGGGCTGCCTGGATATCGCTGGAGACGGTGGCAATGGGCTTGGTTCCGTCGATCTTGACAATGGTGGCCTTGGGAAAGAAGTAGGCGACGGCGTCGAACTCGCGATGATAGTCCTTGAGGCGCTGCTGCATTTCCTGATTCGCCTTGGCGCCGGCGCCGGAAGCGGCGATGCGCTTCTGCACCGCATCGTCAGGAATTTCGAGTTGCAGGACTAGCGGGAGCATGCTGATGGAAGACTGCAGCAGGTTCTTGAGATCTTCCGCCTGGTATTGCGTGGCGGGGTAGCCGTCGAGCACCACGCCGTGGCTGCGGTCCAGGCTTTCGAGTTGCGCCTTGAAGAAGCGGGTCATGGCCGGGTCGTAGCGCATGTCGGACAACGACGTACCGGGATGCTGCAGCCGGACGAGCTCCTTCTGATTGTCCTGGACCAGTCCTTCGATCGAGATAACCGGAAGGCCATAGGTATTGTTGATCATCTGCGCTTGTTCGGTCTTGCCGCTGAGCGGCGGGCCCATGAGGATGATCATGGGCGGCTTGACGGCGGTGGACTGGGCAAACGAAAGCCCGGTGAAGAGCAGCAGGATCGCGATGGAAACGATGAGTCGGGTTCGGGACATGACCTTCTCCTGGGGACGGGTGGACTTCAGCACGAAGCTGGAAGTTGCAGGAACCGTGAATTTGGAGTGCCGCTCCAGTGTATTTGGCCGGTTCGGCGGAAGCCAGAGCCGAAAAAAGCGGGAGGGCACCGGCGAAGTGCAGGTTTCCGGCTGATTTTAAGGGACGTTCAACTCGCGATTGTTCGTAGCAAGTTAAAATGTCCGCTTTTTGTAGCAAGTGAAATGTCCGGTTTTAGTTTTGACTTTCCTCATATACCCGTAGCCGTCGTCGCTGTGGGAAAGTGGGAATCCCGCGCTCTTGGCGGGATTTCCAAGCGCGGTGGAAAAGTCTGTTTTTGGACTTTTCCAGGGAGCGTCGTTTCCACAGCGTTTGCCGTCGCGTTTTGGATTGAGGTGAGGGCCACACCCTGGGCGCTATAACCTCCGAGCCGGTGCGGCCAGAAGTTCGGAGATCGTCTCGTGGTTGAAGTTGGAAGCCAGGTTCTGAGCGAGAAGAGAATCGCTCTTTGCCCCTGCCATCGCCTTCTGAACGTGATCACGGTGAGCGCCATCGGGGCCCGAAAGGGTGATCAGGGCAGCCGCGAATTCCATTTCCGGATCGGAGCCGCGCAAGCTGATTGCTTTTCTCACTAAGCGATATCCGTCCAGGCCAGCCGCGGGGTTGGGCTCGCCCTTGCCCAGCCATTGCTTGTAAGCCTCGGCCAGGTAGCCGACGTCGAACCACGCGAGGGCGTCGGGGTGACCAGTGGCATCTGAGTTCGCTGCACGCTCTTGAAGTCGCGTGATCAGCTCCTTCGCTGCTTGCGGGTCCTGGCGAGCGTAGATTGTAGCCCGGCGTAAGGTCTCCATGCGGACTAAGACGGGAGCGCGCGAATCGAGAATGGCCATCGTGTCCCGGCTGAGGTTCTTCAGGTCATAGTCCGAGCTTCCTTTGTGGTTGAACTCGACCCAGGGCAGCGACTTCGCTTGCCCGATTTCAATGGGATGGCAGATCAGAGGCGGTCCGGCTTGGGCGAAAGTTGTGAACCCGAGCAGAACGGCCACGGTGCTGATTGCGAGGCGTGAAAAGGTGTGTGCATTCATTTTGGATTCCCCGAGTTTGCTGATTTAACCCACGCTTCAAGAGACGGCGACAGAAAGTGGAGTGTTAACAAAGCGAGTCGCATGGGAGAAAACTCGAGAGCTGAATGTACGAGGCCAGGATGCTGCAGATCACTTTTCGCGAACTGGCGTGGCCGTTCCAGCCCAGGAACGCTCCCAATGGCGCCAGACTGCGATGTCGTCAAAACCAAGTTCATTCCACCACTGGTCGAGCATGGGCTGATCGAGTCGAAGGATGCCTTCTTTCGTGACGGTGGCAGGAGGAGGCACGAACCGGCTCAGCCGGTCGTAGACGAGAACTCGCTGCTGGTCATCGACACGCGCCAGGAGATGCCAGAGCGTGAGGGAATCGTCTTTGCGGGCCTCGCTCAGCACGATCGCGATATCGTGCGCGCGCTGCTCCGGTGTGCTGTCCTCAAAATCGAACCTTGTTAAAGCAGCGCGAAACTCTGCGGATGAATCCTCGAAGTACGGCGTGCCGGGGCCGACCTTCGGCCGGGTCGCGCAAGCTGCTCCGGCCGGGATGAAAGACTCGTGGCCATTCAGTTTGAATCCGACCCACCCGAGGGATGTGCGCACCATGCCCGCGCCCGCATCGTCGACCTGCAAGGTGTAGGCGCAACCCAGGTCCACCGTGACGGCCGATGGCGTGTCGACCACGAATTGACCGGGAGGCGCCCAGATGTAGGTGTGAATCGTTCCACGATCCAGAGCGATCCGCTTCAGCCCCGAACCCATGCTCAGCAGGCGCAGGCGCGTGCTCGGGTCCACCTGGATTTTGCCGGTATCGTCCGCCTGAAGGCTGGCCCGCGACTGACTGTCGGTCTCAAGCATTTGGCCAATGCCGAGACGGCTCGTTCCCTCGTGCGCGCTGAGCGTTTTTCGTCCGATGCGAGGTGCCCCTTGCACTTCGGACACGTCCCAACCCGCAAGAGTGGTTGGCGTGGGCTTCGTTCTGTAAACCAAGAATGTCACTGCAACGATGGCCGCTACGGCAACCGCTGCGGTAGCCAGAGCGGGAAATAATCGCAGGCGCCAGGGAAAGAATGTCCATCGCCGCTCGGGGACAGTCGCGGGAAAAACTGGGGCGGGCGAGTCATGTCGAAACTTCCCGAGTAACGATTCGAGCTGCTGAATCTCGGGATCGGGTTCGCCGGAGCGATCCCACAAATAGTCGCCGCTCTTTGTCGATGGTCTGTTTTCGGTTCGATTCTTTCCCGTGTCCATGACTAGGACTTCTCCTGTTCTGGCCCCGTGCGGCTCGGGCTAGCAATCAGCTTGGCGCGGAGCTGCTCCATGCCGCGATGCAAATTGACGCGCACCGAGCCGTGCCTCATGCCGGTGCGAGCCGCAATTTCAGGACCGGTCATGCCCTCGACGAGCCGCAGAATTAAAGTCTCCCGATAGGTCTCGGACAGACTCATGACAGCCTCGAGGATTGCGACGGCCAGCTCATCCTGATCTGCGCAGGATCTTCCGCACGGAATTTCTTGTTCCGGGGCATCATCGGTCAGTGGTTCCTCTGGCACCGATCGACGGTGGTAGTCATTCGCCACGTTGCGAGCGATGGCTGCCAGCCATGCGCCAAAGCTTGCGGTCTCCCGCAGCGTTGACAACCGACGGAGTGCCCTCATGAAGACATCCTGAACGAGGTCATCGACCTCGCCGACCGGGGCCCTCGCAAGCAAAACTCCATGGACCATGCGAACGTATCGCTCGTAGAGCTGCCCAAACGCTGCCCGGTCGCCGTCCTGCGCCGCAGCCACCCACGTTACGTCCTCGGAGATTTCGGAGGCGAAGTGCTCCCTCACAGGCCCGGGTCCCAGGCCTGCCGCGAGCAGGTCACTTCTGTCGCCGGACCTGGCCATTCGCGCAAAATCCCCACAAAATCATAGACGTTCGTCGGGAAAGGAGTGTTAACAACTCCCGCTTGGTCGGCCAACCGGAAGTTGGCTGGAACGGGGTTCCCAGACTTTGGCATGCCACTTCAAGCCCAAACAGCTTAAGTTAGCGTTGGTGTCGGGAGCGCCCCCATGAATCCCTTCTTCTACAGCGAGGAAGCAGCGGGAAAGGGGCTGCCGCCCCTTTCCCCTGCACCCCCAATCCCCGCCGACCCGCCTCCGCTTCGCTTCGGACAATCTCGCTGTTCAACTGGCGATTTGAC
The DNA here is from genome assembly GCA_963798275.1 of uncultured Acidobacteriaceae bacterium. Lineage (GTDB taxonomy): Bacteria > Acidobacteriota > Terriglobia > Terriglobales > Acidobacteriaceae > CAWCTB01. Next base: position 191,374 of record CAWCTB010000017.1, on the reverse strand, counting down.
GGGACTTCGCGAAGGGTGCTATTTTGCCTCTACACTGGAAAGGAGGGTGATCCAAAATATATGAAATCTGATTGTCATAGTTGTATCCCAAGTGAGGTGGCTGAGGCTTAGGGCTTCCGCTCTAAATCCTCGCATAACTCGAACGCTGTCGAGTTGATTCGCTGGGGCCACGCAGAGTGGACAGCCTCAAGCCAATCCCAACAGCTAACCGGAAGGACCCGCCAGGCGCAGGAGCGCGGCGGGTCTTTTCTATTTGCGGTCGAAGGAAGTTTCAGGGGAACGCTGTTTGGACCTTCTGGGGGCTAAAGCCCCCGGATAAATAAAGTGCCTTCGACGCCGGCCTGAAGAGGCTGTTACAAACTCGTGCCGTCCGCTAAAGCGGACTCAGATCTCCCCTTACGCCTTCCCAGCGATGAATCGCTGGGCTTAGATATGCTGTCCCTGCTCCACCCCACGAAGCGCAAAGCGCCGCTGCGCGGGGCCCCGGCCGGGACGGGCACGCGCTTTGTCCCACCGCGTCGCGCAGCGGCGAGTTCCGTACAGCCTGTGAAGGCCGGCTCTACCCGGAAAGACCGGATCTGCAAAGTCCGTCGTCTGCATGGGTCGTCATCTACAATGTCGCGCATGGAGTGGTCTCCGGGATCGATCGTGCAATGGCTGTTCGACTCGAAGCATGGCGCGTCGGACCGCCTGATCGCGCGCTGGCTGTTTCTGCGCGCTCTGGGCCTCATCTACTTCTCTGCTTTCTACTCGCTGCTGTTTCAGATTCGGGGACTGGTCGCGCCGGACGGCATTCTGCCCGCGAACGAGTACCTGGAAGCGGTGGCGCACAGTTTTCCCGGATCGCGTTTCTGGTTCGCGCCGACGCTGCTGTGGATTTCGAGCGGGCCGCACATGCTGCTGGCGATCTGCTGGGCAGGGCTGATCGCGTCGGTGGTGCTGTTCGTCAATGTGTGGCCGCGCGGCATGCTGGTGGTCTGCTTTGTCTGCTACCTGTCCTTCATCGCCGCCGCAGGCGACTTCTCCAGCTACCAGTCGGACGGAATGCTGCTGGAGGCGGGATTTATCTCGTGGTTCTTCACGGCGCCAGGGCTGCGCCCGGGATGGGGCGAGGCGCACGGCCGCCATCGCGGGCGAGCCTGTTCCTGCTGCAGTGGGAATGGTTTCGCATCTACTTCGAATCGGGCGTAGTGAAGCTGGCCAGCGGCGATCCGCAGTGGCGCAACTGGACGGCGATGGACGAGTACTACCAGAACGGTCCGCTGCCGACATGGATCGGGTGGTACGTGCAGCATCTGCCGCACTGGTATCACGCGTTCACAGTGTTCCTGACTTTCGCGGTCGAACTGGTGATCGTGTGGATGATGTTTCTGCCGCGGCGCTTTCGCATGGTGTGCTTCTTCGTCACCACGGCGCTACAGATCGGCATTATTCTCACCGCGAACTACACGTTCCTGAACTACCTGGTGCTGTCGCTGGGAATTCTGTTGCTGGACGATCGCCTTCTGGTCCGGGCGCTGCCCAAGCGCTGGCGGGAGGAGTTCTCTGCACGCGTGCATCCGGCGGTGGCGCCGGCGGCGGAACGCGAGGGCGAGCGGGAGCCGGCTCTGTCGATCCTGTCGGAGTCGCGTCCGGCGGCGGCGGTGCGTCCGGCTCGCCCGCACGGCATGGCACTGAGGCTGGCGTTGACCAGCGTCATGCTGAGCTGGATTTTCTATGCCACCACGGTGCAGATGATCTGGATCTTGTTTCCTGGGTTTCCCACTGCCAACTTCGCCGGTTGCGGCGCTGGAGCCGTTTCGCATCGCCAATCGCTACGGGCTGTTTGCGGTGATGACGCGAGGGCGGTGGGAGATCGAGTTTCAAGGCTCGAACGACGGACAGAACTGGACGCCGTATCCGTTTCGCTACAAGCCGCAGGATCCGTCGAAGGCGCCGGGGATTTACGCTCCGTACCAGCCCCGGCTGGACTGGAACCTGTGGTTTGCTTCCCTGGGCACCTGGCGGCAGTATCCGCTGGTGATCAGCACGGAAGAGCGATTGCTGTCGGGCGATCGCAATGTGCTGGCGCTGTTCGCCGGCAATCCGTATCCGGATGCTCCCCCGAAGGAGGTGCGCGCGGTGCTGTGGCAGTACTGGTTCACGTCGCTGGCGGAAAAGCGGCGGACCGGCATGTGGTGGGAGCGGAAGCTGCTGGGACTGTATGCTCCGGTGCTGGAGAAGTTGCCGGACGGCAATGTGGGGGTGGTGGCGTATCCCCCGCCAATGCCGCCGCGGGAGTGATTGCGGCCGCGCTCTGCCACCCGCGCCCGCTCTCGGGCCGCATGGGCGGCATGGGCGGCATGGTCAGTCTGTGGCATCCCTCCACCTCAATCTGCGCGCTGGCTTTGCCACCCGGCTACCGCTGCTTAGACATCTACTTTGGCAGGCCGCCCGGTGTGTCCCTCCCCAGAACCTGAGGGTCCGCTCGCCGCATCCGCATGAGCGCATTCCATGCATCTCCCCACCTCTCTGGCTGACTTTGCCAAGCTCGCTGCTTGGAATCTACGTTCGCCCGACGAACCTCTCCGCCTCTACCGGTTTACAAGTCACTGCGTCGGACCCCACGCATGTGCTGTAATCGTAAAGTTCGTGAACTCGGCAACAGAACGGGTCTGCTATGAGCACGGGGCGAACGGGAAAGGTCGTAGCCGGAGTTGTTGGTCTGCTGGCAGTGCTGATGCTGCAACTGGCGTTGTCGATCCGGCAGGAGTCGATCACGTGGGATGAAGATGATCACCTTTATGCCGGGTACATGTCATGGACGACGGGCGACTTTGGGCTGAACCCGGAGCACCCGCCGCTGGTAAAGATGCTGGCCGCGCTGCCGCTGCTTCCCATGCAGTTGAAGATGCCGGTACTGCAGAACCGCAACTTCAAGCACGAGGCGTTTCTGGGAGGCAAGGAATTCGTGTTTCAGAACGATGCGGACACGATGCTGTTTCGCGCCCGCATGGCGGCATCGCTGCTGACGGTGCTGATGGCGTGGCTGGTGTTCGCGGCGGCGCGGGAGATGTTCGGCACAACTGCGGGATTTATCGCGCTGGGGCTGCTGGTGTTCGATCCCAACCTGCTGGCACATGGCGCGCTGGTGACGACCGATGCCGGACTGTCGTGCTTCCTGCTGGCCACGGTGTATGCGTTCTATCGCTATGTGAAACAGCCTTCGCTGGAGCGAGTGCTGCTGGTGGGGCTGGCGGCCGGGCTGGCGCTGGCGTCGAAGCACACCGGAATCCTGGTGTTTCCCACGCTGCTGTTGCTGGCGATTTGCGAATGGACGCTGCGGCGCCGCGAGAGGCGGGGTGGACCGGCGGGCCGGGGCGATGGTCACGATGCGGTGCGGCTGGCATTGGCACTAGCGGTAGTGACCGCGCTGTCACTGACGCTGCTGTGGGGCGCGTACGGGTTTCGTTACGCGGCGCGGCCTGCGGGTCTGCAACTGAATCCGCCGTCGGCCGAGTACATCCAGCAACTGGCGCGGCCGCACGAGGCAAAGCTGCTGGCGACGGTGGCGCGCTTCCATCTGCTGCCGGAGTCCTACATCTACGGACTGGCAGACGTCCGCATGATTGCGGATTTCTACTCCAGCTATCTGTTTGGCGTGACGTATCCGCATGGAGTGTGGTTTTACTTCCCGGCGGCGATTGCCATCAAGTCGACGCTGCCGTTTCTGCTGCTGCTGGGCATTGCTATCTGGGCCATCGCGGCGGGGCGGTTCAGGCCGTGGCGGGAGATCTGGTTTCTCGCCGTTCCCGCGGCGTTCTACCTGGCGGTGGCGATGAGCTCGCACATGAACATCGGCGTACGGCACATCCTGCCGGTGTACGCGTTCCTGACGACCTTGATCGGCGGAGCTGCTGCCGCGCTGGTCCGGCAAAACCGGCGCTGGCTGTATGTGATCGCCACGCTGCTGGTATTCCAGGCGGTCACGTCGCTGCAGGTCTTCCCGGACTATATCGCCTATTCGAATGAACTTTGGGGCGGTCCGAAAAACACCTGGAAGCTGTTGAGCGATTCGAATGCAGACTGGGGACAGCAGCTCAAAGCGGCCAAGAAGTACCTGGATGCACGCGGAGTGAAGGAGTGCTGGTTCGCTTACTTCGCGGAAGGTGTGGTGGACACCAGCTACTACGGCATTCCCTGCAAGCCGCTGCCGACTCCGGATGCGATGTGGGTGGGCGAGAAGTTCTATGACACCCCGGTTGCGATCGATGGCACGGTGTTGATCAGCGGCAGCAGTTTATCAGGGTACGAGTTCGGGCCGGGCACGCTGAATCCGTATGAGCAGTTCAAGACGATCCGGCCGACGGCGGTGATCCAGCACGGGCTGTTCGTGTTCGATGGGCACTTCGAGATTCCGCGGGCGGCGGCGATCGGGTACGTACAAAGAGCACGGGACTTGCTGGGCGCGCAGCAATTGCCGGAGGCGCTGCTGGATGCGCAGGCTGCAGTGGGGTTGGCGCCGGATTCGGTGGGGGCGAATGCGGTGATGGGAGACGTGCTGAAAGCGATGAAGCAGACCGACGAGGCGCAGCAGGCGTACAAGCGCGCACTGGAGTTGGCGCAAAGCGTGCATCCGGAGTTTCAGGTGGGCTGGGTCGAGGGCTTGCGGAAGAAGGTGGCGGGGACGGCGCGGTTGGGTAGTGAATAGTGGGTAGTGGATAGTGGATAGTGGATAGTGGATGGTGGATAGTGAATAGTGGATGGTGGATGGTGGATGGTGGATAGTGAATAGTGGGTAGTGGATAGTGGGGTGGTGGTAGTGGATAGTGAATAGTGAATAGTGGATAGTGGATAGATGTCCAGGGCTTTGAAGGCTTCTTCTACCTGACGGAGACTATGGGGATGTTCCTTTCGCGACGTGCAGGCCTTTGCGCAGGACGCGTGCGATGGACTCGCGAAGGTTGAGGGCGGAGAGTTCGTCCTCGGTGACCCACTGCACCGCGCTGACATCGCTGGCGGCGCGGGCCTCGCCGGAGATGACGCGGCACAGGTAGTCGATCAGGACGTAGTGGTACTGGGTGCGGCCGTGGTCGTCGGTGAAGATACTGTCGAAGACTTCCAGCACCTCGCCGGGCTCGACCTGGAGACCGGTTTCTTCCAAGGCTTCGCGGCGGACGCCGTCGCGAAGTTTTTCGCCAAGCTCGAGCATGCCTCCGGGAACGGACCACTCTCCCTTGAGCGGCTCGGTGTTGCGGCGCACCAGGAGGGCGCGGTTCTGGCTGACGATGACGGCTCCGACGCCGACGATAGGCCGCTCCGGATAGTCGCGCTTCATACTACTGGGCAAAGAAGTCGGCGGGAGTGAAGGCGACCACCTTCCAGCCCTTGGGTGTCTGTTTGAGTTGGAAACGCATCTGGGTGCTGCGGCGAAGTGGCATCAGGTTCTCGTCGAGGGGGGTGGCGTCAAGATCGATTTCCGAAGTGACGAAGCCGCGGTCTTTGTCCGAGGTCAGTTGCAGGATCTTGTAGCGAAAGCGGACGTCGCTATAGTGGGCGAAAAACGCCCGCATTTCGTCGCGAATGTGCGGATAATCGACGGTGGCGTGGGGATCGAAAATAGACAGAGCCTGATTGAGGTTGTGACTGGCGATGCCTGTCTGTAGTGTTTCCAGAACGTCGCGCACGACCTGCTCGGTAAAATCGAGGGGCTGAGGACTGGTGGGCGCAGCGGACTGAAGGTTCGCATCTGCCTGGCCTTGGTTGGCCGAAGTGGCCGTTTCCTGGGCGCGAAGGGTTCCGGTAGCCAGGAACGGCAAGAGGACGAAGGCCACGGTGACGGCTACCATAAAGGCGCAGACTGCGTCCAAGCTACGACAGTGCAACGGATTGCGGCGGTTTGACATTCTGATCGCAGCGCTCCGACCAGGCGGATTTGCGCTCTCGTGCATAATACTGGTTTGGGCGATCGGGCGCACAACGGATTGAGGTCGACGGGTTGGGGCAAGGCAAGGGCGAATTGAAAAGCGACGAGACCCAGGAGCCGGTGAGTCCAGCATGGCTTGCGGCGGCACAACTTTCAGCAAGTAACAGGGTTACAGGCGATGTGGGCAGCATCGCGTTAGATCGAGTCGTGCTCGGAGGCGGAGCCGCGCAGGCGACAGCGGATGTCGCTGCCGGGTCGCGAGGAATGGCGATCGAACCCGCCATGCTGGAGATGCTGAGCGACGCCGAGGTCATGCTGCGCGTGGCCGCCGGCGACGATTCAGCGTTCGACTACCTGGTGGAGAAGTATCCGGCGTCCGATGATGAGCTTCATGTATCGCATGACGCGGAACCAGTCGGTGGCGGAAGAACTAGCGCAAGAGGTGTTCCTGCGGGTGTATCGCTCGCGGCAGAGCTATGCGGCCAGCGCCAAGTTCACCACGTGGCTCTATCGCATCGCTACCAACCTGGCAGTGAACCACGCGCGCGATACGAAGTATGAGCGTCCGGAAAACACGGTCTCGATCGACGAGCCCGACACCGAGACGGGAATGACAGTGGACGTTGCCGGACGGAAGCCTGAACGCGGAGCAGACCATTCTGCGGCGCGAGCGCCTGGCGGCCATCCGGCAACAGATTGAAGCCTTACCGGAACGCCAGCGGATGGCGGTGATCATGCACAAATACCAGAACATGGACTACAAGCAGATCGCCGTGGTTCTGAAGCTGAGCGAGTCGGCCACGAAGTCGCTGTTGTTTCGTGCCTACGAAACACTGCGGGAAACATTGAAGTCGTTTATCTGATGGATGGAAGTAGGGTGTGGTTATGAAGTGCGAGAAGATTCGCTCGGAATTCATGGAAGCGGTGCTGAGCGGGCCGTCGGCGGTAGACCACGATGTGCAGGAGCATCTGGCCAATTGCGAGAGTTGTTCGCGGGAACTGGCATCCTTCCGGGAGACCATGGCGCTGTTGGATGAGTGGCGGACTCCGGAGCCGTCGCCCTATTTCGGTTCGCGGCTGCGGGTGCTGGTGAAGGAAGAAGCGGCCAAGGGACAAGTGGGATGGCTGGCATGGATACGCCGTCCGGCAGTGGCCACGGCGGCGGCGGGCCTGATCGCATTGGGGGCCGGGCTGTTGAGCGCGGGACACTGGACAACCAGCAGGAAGGTTACGGTGGCCGGCAACGATAATACGGTTCGCGTTACCAGCACACCGGTGTCCGACCTGCAGTACCTCGATCGCAATGCTGATCTGTTCGCTGAATTCGATGCCCTTGACGGGCAATCGCAGACGGAGTAACTAGAAGAAGTTATGCGCGCTGCCAAATCCATCCTGGTGAGCCTCGTGGTGGTGGGAACGACACTGCCCGGGATGGCTCTGGGCTGGCAGCAACACCGCAGCGCGCCGCCGCCGCCGCCGCCCGCAAGCCAAACAAGCACCTCCGGTCAACACGCCGAGCCTGCTGGCTCCGGGTACGGCAACCGACAACGGCAACAATTCCGGCAGCGGCGTGCATTTGAATTTGCTTGGACCAGGGCCGCATCGCGGGGACTGGCTGCGGCAGTACATGGCGCTTCCGCCCAGCGAACAAGAGCAGCAACTCCGGCAAGACCCGAGCTTCCAGAACCTTGACTCTGAGAAACAGCAAAAGCTGCTGAACCGGCTACGCAACTTTAATAGCCTGCAGTCCCGAGAAGAAGGCGAAGATCCTGAACCGCATGGAGCGCTACGAGCACATGACTCAGGCGCAACAGCAAGCGGCGAACAATCTGTTTCAGCAGTACCGGGGTCTGCCCGACGACCGGCGCACCGCGGTTTCGCAGGCCTATCATCAACTGCGTGACTTACCTCCCGATCAGCGCAGCCAGATGCTGAGTTCCGACGATTTTCAAAAGAATTTCAGCGATGACGAACGTAGCCTCCTGCGCGGGATGTCGGATTTGAACCTGGGTCCGAGCCACCCCGAATAAAGGCCGGGGCGCGTCCCGATAAGCCGCTCTGGCGTGAAATCATTTACCATTCTCATTTACCACCATGGGGGCGTAGCCAACCCAGGGGGACAAGCGTACATCCATGATCGAACTGTTTCGGGACACGTATCGCTACCGGCAACTGATCTGGGCGCTGGCGCTGAAAGAGCTGAAGATCCGGTATAAACGCTCGGTGCTGGGCTTCATGTGGGCGCTGCTGAATCCGGCGCTGTTGATGCTGGTGCTGACGCTGGTGTTTTCCACCATCATGAAGTTCGCCATACCGCACTATGCCATCTTCCTGCTGAGCGTTCTGCTGCCGTGGACATTTTTCTCGCAATCGCTGTCGTATGCGGTGGAATCGGTGGTTTCCAACGGCGACCTGATCAAGAAGGTAGCGCTGCCGAAGCTGGTGTTTCCGGTGGCGGCGGTGGTGTCGAACCTGATCAACCTGTTTTTGTCGATGATCCCGCTGGCGCTGCTGGTACCGCTGATGCGCCACCCGTTCTACTGGACATGGCTGTACCTGCCGGTGCCGCTGCTGGCGCTCACCATCTTCACCCTGGGTATGACGTTTTTCTTCGCGGCGGCCAACGTGTACTACCGGGACGTGGCCCACATCCTGCAGGTAGTGCTGTCGGCGTGGTTTTACGTGACCCCGATTATTTATTCGCTGGATTTCATTCCGGCGAAGCATCAATGGATATTCAAGCTGAATCCGCTGATCTACGTGATCAACGGCTTCCGGCTGGCGGTGTATTACGGGATGCTGCCGCAGGCGCGATCGATCGCGGCTTCGTTTGTGTGCGCTTTCATCTCGCTGATCATTGGTTTCTACGTGTTTCGTAAATACCAGGATGATTTTGTCTTCTACGTCTAATTGGTTCATGCCCGATCGCACTGTAATTCGACTGCAGAACGTTACCCAGCGGTTCCGGGTGATCCAGGAGCGTCCGGACACGGTGCGCGAACTGTTCTCCCGGTTCCTGCGGCACAACGCGAGCTATCACGATTTCGAGGCGGTGAAAGACGTTTCTCTGGAGGTGTCAGCCGGCCAGACGCTGGGGCTGATCGGCCTCAACGGCTCGGGCAAGAGCACCCTGCTCAAGATCGTCGCCGGGGTGTATAAGCCGAGCAAAGGCACGGTACAGGTGGAGGGCACACTGGCCCCGCTGATCGAACTGGGCGCGGGCTTCCATCATGAACTGACGGGACGCGAAAACATCCTGCTGAATGGGTTGCTGATGGGCTACTCGAAAGCGGAAATGAAGAGCCGGGAACAAAGCATCATCGACTTCGCGGAGATCGGCGACTTCATCGATGCGCCGGTGAAGCAGTACTCTTCCGGCATGTACATGCGGCTGGCGTTTGCGGTGGCCACCGAGGTCGATCCGCAGATCCTGGTGGTCGACGAAATCCTGGCGGTAGGCGACGCGTCGTTCCGCCAGAAATGCTTTGACCGCATCAACAGCTTTCGCCAGTCGGGCAAGACCATACTGCTGGTGTCGCACGACATGGCGCAGATCACCCACTATTGCGACCGCGCCATTCTGCTGGAAAAGGGCGCGATCATGGCGGAAGGCCAGCCGGAAGATGTGATTGAAGTGTACAAAACCTTGTGGTCGCCGGACGTTCTCGCGGCCGTCCACGACTGAGCTCGCATGCACGCTGTGTTCGTGCTGCCGCGCTTTTTTCCCTACCGCGGCGGCTATGAAAACTCCACATTATCGATTGCGAAGTGCCTGCTGGGGCGAGGGCATCGCGTCACCGTCTTCACCACCGTAGCCGAGGACCTGGAGTCGCTCTGGCTGCCGGGCTACAAGACCTACCCGGGCGGCGAATTCGACGTGGACGGGGTGAAACTGCGGCGGATGGCGGTCTCGTACAACCGGCTGGCGCGGCGGTTCACCCGCATTCCAGGGCTGGTTCCCTACTGGCGGTGGAAGTCGCAGTACTGGCGGCCGGGATTCGCCGTGCCGGGGCTACAGGCGGCGCTGCGCAACATCGACGCGGATGTGTTTCACGTCGGTCCACTACCCTATAACAACCTGATGTACGCGGGCATCGAAGCGGCAGAGTACCGGCGGGTTCCGGTGCTCGACGACGCCGTGCGTTCACTTTGGAGAAGCGGAAAACAGCGAGGTCGCCAGGCATTACGTGCAGCCCTATCAGATCAAGCTGCTGCAACACTGCAACCGGGTGCTTTGCATGACGAAGACGGAGCAGGAGCGGCTGGCTGAACTCGGGGTTGCGCGCGGAACGTCTCACCGTGATTGGCCACGGGTTCGATGGCGCGATGACCATCGGGGGCGATGGTGAACGGCATCCGGCAGCGTTATGGGATCGACGGCCCGGTGGTGCTGCACCTGGGGATGAAGGCGTACGAGAAGGGCTCGAACACCCTCGTCGAAGCGATGAAACTTCTGTGGGGACGTGGGTCGAAGGCGTGGCTGGTGATGGCCGGGCCGAGCCTGCGCGCGTTCGATGAGTACGTGGCGCAGAATAAAGGGCTACCCCGGCTGATCAACCTGCCGGCGTTTGCAGATGACGACAAGCGTCACCTGCTGGCCGCCGCGGACGTGGTGGCACAGCCTTCCCGGGTGGAGTCGCTGGGCATTGTGCTGCTGGAAGCCTGGGCGAACGCCAAGCCGGTCATTGCCGCGGATATTCCAGTGTCGCGGCAACTGGTGGAGGAGACGCAGGGCGGGATGGTGGTTCGCTTTGGCGACAGTGCGCAACTGGCAGAGGCCATCGGCCAGTTGCTGGCGGACGATGAACAGCGGCAGCGCATGGGACGCAGCGCTCAGCCGCACGCCATGGAGCATGAGGGCGCAAAGATGTGGCAACGCAACGCACAGGAGTTCGAAGTGCTGGCTGGGGTCGCAAACTAGACTGAGTTGAAAAGGGTCGAGGTGTGACCAGCAACTCCGGGAGTCTTCGTGCAACAATGAATTCTACCGCTTTCGCAGCTAGCCGAAGGCGCCTGGCCGGCTCATTTCGCGGATGCAGATACTGCATCCTTCGAGGTTGAAGACTATGACAGAAGCTGTTCTCCGGGTGCTTGAGGCCGCGCTGGCATTTGCACCGTCCTCTGATTCATCGGCTGCTCAATTCCGAGTTGAGTGGGACGAGCCGCCAGACGAAAGTGCCGCACAGGCCGTACAGTGGTTGGAGACGGAGTATCTCGATTCCCTTCCTGCGAAGAAGAAAGAGTACGTCGAGTGTTCGCTGCCCCGATTCCGATTCGTAGCGGCAGCAGCGCTGCAGTATTTCCGGCCGGGAGGCAAGGTACTGGACCTCGGGTGCGCGCCCGGGTATACAAGCATCATCCTGCATCATCTGGGCTTTGAGCTGCACGGCATCGATCTCAACAGATTATTCGAGGAACTTTACCCCGATCCGAAGTGGATCGAGCAACTGCACGTTCAAACGATTGACGCCGAAAAGACAAGTTTGCCGTTTGCCGATGCCTCGCTCGACGGAGTGATCTTCACCGAGGTGCTCGAGCATATCGCCATTGCGGACCCCGTAAACATCCTGCGGGAGATCGCGCGCGTACTAAAACCCCGGGCATGCGTAATACTCACCACTCCCAATGTCTGCAACCTGGCGAACATCATTGCCCTGGCGAAAGGTAAGAATATTTTCTGGGCTCCAGAGATGTTCTACGGCAGCACTGACCGGCACAATCGGGAGTACACTCCGGCTGAGGTCATCGCAGTCCTGGAGAAAGGGGGGTTGGAGATCGTCGACCAGTTCCTTTTTAACGGAGCTAATAATTGGAATGGAGCGGCAAACGAGAACATGTACGAAGCTATCGAGTTGCTGCGGGGGTTGGACGTTCCGCTACTCGGCAACACGGTGTTTGCCGTGGCTCGGCGTCCGGTATAGGGCAATTCCAATTGCTCGCAGCTTAGATTCGAGAACGCACGCAACTCCGCTATAGATCGAACGTCGAGCGTCAAACACCGCATTCCCATATGCAGCCATAGTTCTCCCCATCAGTTCTCGGGGCTCGTCTTTCGTGGTGCGGATATCTATAGATGTCATTTATCCTGCTGGTTGTGTTGGCGCGCCGGTAGACAGCGAATTCGCATTGGCGCAACGGAGAACGGATTGAGCCTGCAAGAGAGACTACAACCGCTGGCGCTGCTGGTACTGCGACTGGTGCTGGGCGCGATCATGATCGCGCATGGCTATCCCAAGGTCTTCGGAGGACTGCACCACACCGCCGAGATGGTGCGCAGCCTGGGTATTCCGGGATGGCTAGGGTACGTTTCGGCGTTCGCCGAGTTCGGCGGCGGGGTGCTGCTGGTGTTCGGCTTCATCACTCGCTTCGCGGCACTGGCGGTGTTGATCAATATGCTGGTGGCGATTTTCGCAGTGCACTTCAAGAACGGCTTCACCGGCCAGGGAAACTACCAGTTTCCGCTGGCGCTGGCAGCGATCGCGTGTTCCCTGCTGATCACCGGCGCGGGACCGATTGCGGTGGACTGGCTGCTGGAGAGCACGCCGCGGCACTGACCTCTTCGCGCTGCTTTAGTATCCCGCCAACTGGGCCATGGCCTGATAGAGATGCTCGGCCTGGGGCAGAATCTCGTCTTCCAGGATAGGCTGATAGGCCACGAAGGTATCTTTCGCCGCGACCCGCTTGACGGGAGCGTCGAGGTGATCGAAGAGTTCGTCGGCGATGCGTGCGGCAATTTCGGCCCCATAACCCCAGCTCAGCACATCCTCGTGCGCCACCAGCACACGGTGGGTCTTGGCAACCGAAGTGGCGATGGCATCCCAGTCATAAGGACTGAGGGTGCGAAGGTCAATCAGCTCCACGCTGACACCCTGCTCGCGCTCGATGCGCTGCGCGGCCTGCAAGGAGCGCGGCACAACCGCGCCGTAGGTGATGACGGTCATGTCGTGCCCTGGCCTGACGATTTTCGCCTTGCCGAACGGAACCGTGTAGTCGGGGCCGGGATAGGGAGCGCGGCCGAAGGTTTCGCGGTACAGCCGCTTGTGCTCTAGAAACATGACCGGATCGTCGGAGCGAATGGCGGTGCGCAACAACCCATTGGCGTCGAGCGCGTTCGACGGAAAGACGACGCGCAGTCCGGGGATGTGGGTGAAAATGCTTTCTCCACATTGCGAGTGGTAGACGGCGCCGCCGGTAAGATAGCCGCCGATGGCCACGCGGATGACGGCGGGCGACGAGAAGGCATTGTTGGAGCGCCAGCGAATCAGCGGCAGCTCGTTGCGCAGCTGGTGCATGGCGGGCCAGATGTAGTCGAAGAACTGAATTTCCACCACCGGCTTGAGGCCACGGGTGGCCATGCCGACGGCGCGGCCCACGATGTTGGCTTCGGCCAGCGGCGAGTTGAAGACGCGGTCGCTGCCGTATTCCGACTGCAACCCCGCGGTCAGCTTGAAGACGCCGCCCTTGCCCTTCACCAGCTTTTCTTTCAGGTACTGTTCGCGGCTACAGTCGGCAACGTCCTCACCAAAGACGACGATGCGCTGGTCGCGCCGCATCTCGTCCTTGAGGCAGACGTTGATGAGGTCGGCCATGGTGCGGTTAGCCGCTGCCGGACTCTTCTGCTGCTCGGGTTCGAGGCGGGCGGGCTCCGTCTGGAAGGAGTCGGCGGTGGGATCGAGGTCGGGCGAGTAGATGAACTTCTTGTAGGAATCAGTTTCGGGAAAACGGGCCGCTACCGCGCGGTCGGCAGCTTCCTGCACCTCGACGTTGACGTCCTTTTCAATCTGATCGATGGCCTTTTCGTCGAGAATGCCTTCGCGCAGCAGGAACAACTGGAAGCGGGTGATGGGATCGCGCTCGACTTCCTGCTTGCGTTCAATCTCAGGACGATAGAGTTTCTCGTCATCGGAGAGCGAGTGCGAGTAGGGACGAATGACGTGTCCATGAACGAAGGCGGGCCCGTTGCCGGCGCGAATGTAATCGACTGCCCTCTTCAGCGCGGCATAGCTGGCCAGCGGGTCAGTTCCGTCGACTTCCTCAAAGTGGAAATTAGGAAAGCCGCTTACCAGGCGACTGATGTTGCCGCCGGCCGTGCCGACTTCCACTGGCACCGAGATGGCGTACTCGTTGTCTTCGATGAGGAACAGCACCGGCAACTTGAGGTTGGAGGCGGAATTCAACGACTCCCAGAATTCGCCTTCGCTGGTGGTGCCGTCTCCGCCGGAAACATAGACGACTTCGTCGGATTGGAAGACGACATCCTTGAACTGGCGGTAGTCGCCCTTGGCTTTAATGGCCGATTCGGGGTGGTGGGCAAAATAGCGTCCTGCTTCGGCGCAGCCTACGGCCTGCAGGAACTGGGTTCCAGTAGGCGAGGAACCGGTGACGATGTTGAGCCGCTGGCTACCCCAATGCGAGGGCATCTGGCGTCCGCCGGAGGCGGGATCGTCGGCAGCCCCGACCGCCTGCAACAGTTGTTCGTAGGGCGTGTTGCCCAACGTGAGGCACAGGGCGCGGTCGCGGTAGTAGGGATAGAACCAGTCGTAGCCGGGGCGCAGCAGCATGCCCGCGGCGACCAGCAAGGCTTCGTGTCCCGCGCCTGAGATCTGGAAGAAGATCTTCTGCTGGCGCTTGAGCATGATCTCGCGGTCGTCGATGCGCCGCGACAGGTACATCAGGCGGTAAATTTCGATGAGCTGCTGGGCGGTGAGGCCTTGGTATTTTTCGAGAGGGACGGCCTGCTCAATCGCAAGCTTGGGCTCTGCCTTAGTAGTTGCCATCCATGTCCTCGGGAATAAGATGCGTGCCCAAAAAGAGGTCCAGAGTCAGACTTCTATTGTAACCGCTCAGCCCGTTCCCATTGGCCAGGCCCCTGCCCCGCATGCCACCGCCCGGGCAGAATCGAATGGCTATACTGGACAAGGAATGATACGCACCTTTCGTCCGATCCCGCTGGAAAAAATTGAGCTGATCATATTTGATCTGGACGGTACCCTGATCGATTCCGAGCTAGACCTGGCGGCCGCCGTCAATGCCATGTTGACGCGCTACGGACGCAAAGAGTTGCCCCTGGAAGTGATTGGTACCTACATCGGCGATGGGGCTCCCATGCTGATACGGCGGGCACTGGGCGACCCCGCCGATGAGGCGTTCCTGCAGGAGGCCCTCGGCTTCTTCCTGCTTTATTACCGCGAGCACAAGCTCGACAATACCTATCCGTATGAGGGCATACGGCAGGCATTGCAGCAGCTCTCGACCTTCGATGGACGCGCGCGCAAGCTGGCGGTGCTGACCAACAAGCCAGTGCGTCCAGCGCGCGATATTCTCATCGGGCTGGGACTGGGGGAATTCTTCGCGCGAGTCTATGGGGGCAACAGCTTCGAGACCAAGAAGCCCGACCCGCTGGGGGCGCAGACGCTGATGCGGGAACTCGGCGCCACACCCGAGGAGACGGTGATGGTGGGCGATTCCGAGGTCGACACTCTCACTGCGCAGAATGCGGGCCTGTGGAGTGTCGGCGTGACCTACGGATTCGCTCCGCAAACGCTGGAACGGGTACCGCCCGACATGCTGGTGGACACGCCGGCAGAGCTTGGCCGGGCCCTGTCGATCAGCCATCCCCATGTACACAAGGCGGAACAGCGTGTGTAGGAGCGCCGATCCGGCTGATATGCTGAGCGCATGACACAGACCGGCCGAGGCGTTTCGCCGTTCGCACAAGGGGTGGCCGCACTGTGGCGCGAACCCTTGCTGCTTTGGGCGGAGCTCGCCTGGCGTTGGTGCTTCGCGCTGGCAGCCTGGGCTTCGCTGCTCTATTCCGGCGCGGTGTTTCTCGGCAGCCTGCAAATCTCCGGGGCTGACGAACTGCGACTTGCAACCCTGCAACCCGACTCGCTTGCCACCGCGGCAAAGGACATATTTCGCGGCAGCCTGCTGCGCTTCACCTGGATGAATGCCATCCTGCTCTGCGGGCTGACGCTGTTGTGGGCGGCAGCCGCGGCGGCCGGCAGGATCGCCGTGGGGCGTCGGCTGATCGCGATGTTCCGCGAGGATGGAGAGGACTGGTCCGATGATGCATGGCACTACCGGCCAGTGTTCACGCTGATGGTACTGCGCGGCATCTGGACATGGGCGGCCATCGGCGCTCTTGCGGGATCGGTATTGCTGGGGACGGCCATGTTGCGGCAGCAGCATGCGGCGCGGGCCTCGGCGTTCTTCGTGTTCGGAACGGCGCTGGCCTGCGTCTTCGGCTACATGCTGAACTGGTTCTTCGGGCTGGCGCCGCTGTTCTGCGTACGCAACCGTTCAAGCGCCGCAAACGCGCTGGTGGAGACCGCCGAATTTTGTGCCACGCGCGGCGGGAGAGTGCTGGGCGTGTCGCTGGCTTTCCTGTTCCTGCGACTGGTGTGGATGGCGACGACGTTCATCGCCTTTCTGGCATCGGTGCGTTTGTTCCAGAAGATAGAGCCGGGATGGGTAATGCTCCTGCTGGGTGCGATCGCGCTGGCCTACTTCGCCGGAGCCGATCTGCTGTACCTGGCGCGGCTGGCAACCTACGCGGCGCTGGCGGAAGAGGAAGCAGGCCCTGAGCCGATTGCGATTGAGCCGTCTGAGAGCGGTCCGCAGCCGGATGTCCTGGCCCCGCCGGACGCGGAGCCAGCGTGAGGGTGCGGATCAGTCCAGTGGCAACGAGCGCAGATCGACGCCCGAGGCCACGATGGCCCAAATCATGAGGAGAATGAAGGCCAGAACCCCTGACGCCAATTGAAACCAATACCACCAGCCGTTGTTTCGCCTGAGTTTCCCCAGCTTTGCTCTCCCGTGTACACTCGCGGCCGCGACTTTGCTACCCTTCGATTTCGGCTCCGTTAGACGGCTAGTTCCAGTTTTTCTTCTTCTTTCTTCTTCGCCCTTGCCAGCGCGACCAACTCGGCAGCTTTTTGCGCAATATGCTCGGCGCTGACCTCGAATTCCTTGATCAGCTCCCAGGGAGCGCCGGAGTCGCCAAAGCGGTCCTTCACGCCAATTGCACCGGTGATGACAGGCGTGCCGAACACGTCGGCGCTTTCGGTGATGATACCACTCACCCGCCACGCAAGCGCGCCGATCTGGTGCTCTTCGGCGGTGACGACCACGCCGGTTTCCTTCGCGGCACGAACGATGGCGTCCGCGTCGATGGGCTTCATGGTGTGGATGTTGATCACGCGGGTTTCGTATCCGAACTCCTGCTTGAGGATCCAGGCGGCGCGCATGGCCTCGGGCACCATCGGCCCGCAGGCGATGATGCTGAGGTCTTCGTGTTCGTCCTCATAGTGAGCGGACAGAACGGTATCGAAGGCGTCGACCATCTTTTCGGCCTCACGGCGCAGGCGGCTCACGTTGGCCTTACCGAAGACAAACGGCGTGTCTTCCTTAGTGACGATGGGAGTGGCCTCGCGGGCGAAGCGAATGTACTTGGGGCCTTCGTGCTGAAGTAGCAGATAGTCAGTCGCCTTGCGAGTTTCGATGGAGTCGCACGGAACCGAGACCACCATGTTGGGCAGACCGCACACGGCGAAGAGGTCTTCCAGCGCCTGATGGGTTGCGCCGTCGGGGCCGACCGAAACGCCGCCGTGCGCGCCGGCGATCAGCACGTTGAAATTGCCGTAGCAGATGGACACGCGGATCTGGTCGAGGTTGCGGGCGGCAGCGAAGGTGCCGTAGGTCCCGAAGACCGGCAGCTTGCCTTCGCGCGCCAGTCCGGCGGCAGCGGCGGTGGCGGACTGCTCGGCGATACCCATGCTGATCCAGCGGCTCTTGCGCTCGGGCTTGCCGGCGTAGAATTCGCTGATGGTGATGGAGCCGGAGATGTCGAGGCCGAGACAAACCACGCGCTCATCGTCGCCATTGTTCTGCAGCGATTTGCCGAAGCCCTTGCGCGTCGGGTCCATATCGACCTTCATGGTGGTGCCGCTGTTCCACCAGTAATCGCGGGTAAACTTCGGCATTTTGGCGTCGAGCTTGGCGTCCACTTCCTTCTGGTATTCCCGCGCCTTCTGCAGCAGGGCGTCATAGGCGATGTTCTTCGTGAGTCCCAGTTCGCCTAGGCCCTGCACCATCTCGTCGTAGTTGGGAGCTTTGCCATGCCAGCCGGCGACGTTCTCCATGAAGCTGACGCCCTTGCCCTTGACGGTATTGCAGATCACGACGGTCGGCTTGCCGGGGGTAGGAATGTCCTTGGCCTTCTGCAGCGCCTCAACCACCTGGGTCATGTTGTGGCCGTCGGTTTCGATGACCTCCCATCCGAAGCTGCGATAGCGCTCCTCGAGCGGCTCGACGTTCATCACGTCTTTGACCCAGCCGTCGATTTGCAGGCGGTTGCGATCGATGATGCCGACCAGGTTGTCCAGCTTGTAGTGGGAGCCCTCCATCACCGCTTCCCAGATGCTGCCTTCCTGCTGCTCGCCGTCACCCATGATGCAGAAGACGGTGTGCTTTTTGTTCTCCAGCTTGCCGGCAATTGCCATGCCCACAGCGATGCTCAGTCCCTGGCCAAGCGAGCCGGTGGAGGCCTCGACTCCCGGCAGCTTCAGGCGGTGCGGATGCCCCTGGAACGGCGAGTACAGTTTGCGCAGGGTGACCACGTCTTCGATGGGGAAATAACCGGCGAAAGCCAGGCCGAGATAGAGCGCGGGCGCTTTGTGTCCACCGGACCAGACGATGCGGTCGCGATCGCGCCATTCGGGCACGTTAGGATCGTGGGCCGCGACCTTGAGGTACAGGGCGGCGACGATGTCCATCATGGACAGGGTTCCGCCAGAGTGTCCGGAACCGGCGGCGCACAGCGCCACAAGATCGTAGCCGCGCATGAGGCGGGCGGCCTGTTCGAGTTCCTGGATGGAGAAATCGCGAGTTACTGCTTTGGAGAAGGCGTTGAGGAGAGGCATGTCGCTTCCTTGGCGGGCCTGTGAGTTTGCCCGACCATGGCGCACACCATCCGGTCGAATGTGGTCCCCGGATGTGGCGCTTGCCTGGCCGAACCGGAAAGCCCGCTGCTAGTGGACCGGTAATTAAGCTTATTGAGGCTTCGAACATGAACGCAGTGAGTGCAGTCACAGAGCGGATGTGACGTTCGACGGCGAAGTGTAAGCGCCAGAAGAGGCGGAAGGCGCGGGCGGAGCATCAGAATGAAAGACGCCAATACGAGAAGAGAGACTGATTCTTGCAGACAACCTACCTGAGTGGCGGCAGGTCCGATTTCCGCCGATCTCTACCTGCCAGGTAAGCCCGGCACGTATCCTATCATCCTGGCCCTGCACGGGTCGGGAGGGCTGCACGCCAGCTACGGCAGCTTTCCCCAGTTACTGGCGGATAGGGGGTTCCTGGTGATTCTGCCCCACTTCTTTGAGAGCACCGGAACCGGCTGGGCGAACCCGGCGATCATTCGCGAGAACTTTCCGGCGTGGACGATTGCCATCTCCGATGCGCTGGACTTCGCCCAGGACCTGCCGCAGGCCGACCGGGAGCGAATCGGGATCGTGGGCTTCTCGTTAGGCGCGTACCTCGGACTGTCGCTGGGGTCTTTGCAGTCGCGGGTGAAAGCGGTGGTGGACTTCTTCGGCGGGCTGCCCGACCACTTTGCCGAACGGGTACGGCATCTGCCGCCGGTGCTGATCCTGCACGGCGAACGTGACAACCGAGTGCCGGTTGACGAGGCGCGGAAGATCGAAGCGCTGTACCAGGCGAGGCAGGCATCCTACGAAATAAAGATCTTTCCCAACGCCGGCCATGGCTTCAGCGGCTTCGACATGCTCGATGCCGGGCAGCGGACTTATTTCTTCCTGAAGAGGCACCTCGGCTGAATGCCATGCTTGCTGCCACAGCTTCTCTGGTACTGGCCCGAACTTCACTGTTCGCGGAGCACGTTTGCCGGATCGATGTGCAGGGCGCGTCGCACCGGGCCGGCGACGGAGAGCGATCCGGTAAGCAGTATCGTGAAGTGCAACAGCAGCAAGTACAAATGGATCCTGCGCCGACGCCTGGTAGACGATCGCCGAAAGTACTCGGCTCGCGGCGACACCGAGCAGCATCCCAACGACGGACCCGCTCGCAAGCAGGATGAGCATACGGCCGAGCGCGGCCGAGAGGACCTGCTTCGCCTGCGCGCCGAGCGCGACACGAATGCTGAGTTCGCGCAGCCGCTTGCTGACGGTGTACGAGGCGAGACCGAAGGTGCCGGTGATCGAGAGCAGCAAGGCAAAAGCGCCAAACAGGCCGAGGGCGACCGTTGCCACCTGGGACACAAAGAACGTCATTCCAAGCTGGTTGCTCCACGCACCCGATTCCCGTACGGGTACGGCAGGGTCAAGATCGTGGATCACTTTGCGGATGGTGGCCGCCATCTCGTTCGTGGCCTCGACCGAGCAATCGGGCCGCAGCCGCACGAGGAATGAGGTGTGCGTCGGTTGGTTCCTGAGAGATGGGGAAGAACGCTGCCGCCTTCTGATTTTCGGTAAGCGAAAAGTACTTTCCATCGGCCACGATGCCCACGATCTGGATCGGCTGGCCGGAGCTGTTCTTGAAATAGCGGCCAACGGCGTCCTCGGTGTGGAAGAGGCGTCGGGCGAACTCCTGATTCACCACGGCAACGGCCGGGGTCGTGGTTGTGTCGGCAAAGCTTACATCGCGTCCCGCGAGCAGGGGAGTTTCAGCGGCGGCAAAGTACTCGGGTGAGACCCAGTAAGCGAAGGTACCAAATGCCCGGTTGGACGGCCGGAAATCGGTAGTTTGCTGGGAGAAGACATCAGGCGTCTCCGTATCCTGAGAGAGGGGCGTTGTAGTCCCGTAGCCTGCTGCTACCACTCCCGGGAGCTTCGAGACCCTTTCCAGCAGCTGCCGTTGGAAATGGTCGGCAGCCTCATTAGAATAGCCCGCCTGGTTGAGCTCGAATTTCGTCAGCACAGCATGCTTCGGATTGAAACCCAAGTCCATGGTCAGTGCTTTGCCCAAGCCACGCAGCGAGACAAAGGCAGCCGTGACGGTGACGCAGCAGAGCGCGATCTGTGCCGCGAGCAGCACATCGCGAAGCGCCCAGCGGCGTCCTGCGGAGGATTGGATTCCGCCGCTCTTGATGGCATCGTTAGGATCGGTCTTGAAGATCTGCCGCAGTGGCATCACTCCGAACGCCACGCCTGCGAGCACCGAGATCAGCAGTCCCATCAGGATCAACGATGGCTGCGGCATTATGATATGGAACCCCAACGGATATTCGGTAGGTGGGTGCCAGTTAGCCAGTCCGGTAAGGGCCATCCACGCCAAGCCGCAGGCGCATGCGCCCCCGAAGATCGAAATCACAATAGCCTCGACCAGGATTTGGCGGACGATGCGCCAGCGGCTCGATCCAATGGCCATGCGGATGGCGATCTCGCGCGTGCGGTCTGCCGTGTGGGCCGCGAAGAGGCCGCCGAGGTTGGCGCAGGCGGCGAGCAGCACAATACCGGCCAGCCCCAGCATCGCAACCAGAAAAGCGCGCGCCGGCGCGCCGAAGAAGTCGCCCATGAGGCCAGGACGGGTCAGCTTCAGCGATAGCTTTTCGTCATCTTTCGGATACTGCCGGGCAATGCGGGCAGCAATGGTATTCAGTTCAGCCTGCACCTGGGGCATGGTGACCCCGTCTTTGATGCGCACGATCGAGTAGACTTGCGGATCGCTCCGCGACTCCAGCCAGTTGACCCCGTCCAGCGATGCTTCATTTGCCATCGGAACGAAAATGTCAGCGTAGCCAAATTTCTCGGTCCCGTAGAAGCCTTCCGGAGTGACTCCAACAATCGTGTAAGGATGCTTATTAAGGCGGATGGTCTTTCCCACGATGTTGGGATCTGCGGCAAAATCACTCTTCCATGCGGGCCATGAAAGCACTGCAGCCTGTGAGGCTCCGGGATGATCGTCATCGGCGCGCTGCAGCAGGCGCCCGAGGAACGGTTTGATGCCAACGACCTCGAAGTATTGCCCGCTTACTTCGTATCCCCAGACAGGCCGGGTGACGCCGTTGGCTTCCAACCCGAAATTGTCGATGTTCACGGCGGCAACCGCGGAAAACACGGAGTTTCCGTCCCGGACATCGCGCACTTCCGGATAGGAAAAAATCGGATAGTCCTGATCGGTGTGCGCGAGCGTCATCACCTGGTCTGCACGAGGCACATCAATTGGCCGCAGTACTGCCTGCAGCACGCCGAAAACGATTACGTTGGCGGCAATCCCGAGCGCCAGGGTGAAGATCGCAGTGAGCGCAAAGCCGGGAGAACGGCGCATCTGGCGAACGGCAAATCGCAGGTCCTGCAGCAGGGTGGTCATGGTCGACCTCTGGGTGACGATAACGCTACACCCAGACAAGCGCAATTCGGGAGCCAAAGGGTCGTGGACGCAACTGTATGAAAACGAGGCGACTTGTGGGGTCTCGCAGGTGAACGGGAAGCGAATGGTAGGTCCGGTTTTGCCGAAGGGTGTCCGTGAATGAACAGCGGCCTCGGCAATAGCAACGCGGAGTCATCGCGTCGCGCTTCGAGTGGCGATGCCGACCGCTTCCACGAGCCTACGCAGACCGACAGGGATAAACTGGCGTTAGCGATTTCTTCGGTGTGAGTTAGTAGTGTTGGAAGACCTGCCAAGACCAGTCAAGCCCTTCCCACAATGTCCCTCGAGTCAGCATGGCAGTGCGTGTTGGACCGCAATTCTGCTGGTTGCGTTGTCGGCCTCCGGACTAGCGCAGTCGCGCTCGGCCAGCCTGCTCGGGGTGATTCAAGGTTCTGGAAGCGCGCTGGCAGGCGTTCACGTTCGTCTGTTTCGCGAAGGTTCTTCGCAACCCGTTGCCGAAACGACAACCGACACGGCCGGGCGCTTCCGATTTGCCGGGCTCACTTGGGGAAGCTACAACCTCGATTTGGCCGCCGACGGCTGGCAAAGCAGGCGTATTCTCGTCGAGATTCGCTCGGGCAGCACCCTGTACTTGCGCGCCACACTTTCGCCGCTGGCCGGCGAGCAGACACCAGCTGCGGTCAATCTGGTTGACGAGGACGTCTGGTTCGGCACTCAGTTCGACGAACTCGCGATGCAGGAATTACCGAATGGACGGAATATATGGTCGCTGCTGCAAGCGCAGGAACCTTCAACAGTCACGAATCGGTTGGAAATCGGTGGGACGGAAGCGGCGGTTCCAGCCCTGTTCTCCGCCTTCGGCGCTTCGTGGACCGAGAATCAATATCAGTTCAACGGCCTTGACGCAACCAACCCCTATGTTCCCGGGCTGCCGCTCATCAACCCCGGCATCGACGCGCTTTCCGAATTCCAGGTCGTCACCGCATCCAAACCCGCGGCGGCGCAAGCCTCGGGAGAGAACCTGGTGCTGGCAGCTCCAGAACCGGGGGGTGCGTTGCATGGCGGGGCCAGATTCTTCGGCTCGGGAGGTTCACTGCAGAGCGATAACATGAACGCTCGCCTGCAGGAAGCCGATTTTCCCGGACCGGAGCGGCTCAACTCGCTGATCGACGCCAGCGCCCAGCTCGGCGGCAAGCTGCCGGCAGCATTGGCGGCGCTGCCCTTCTTCGTTTCGCTCTCCACCCAACAGGTCTCGCAAGATCTCGGAGGCTTCGCAGCGCCCATCGATACTGGCGTCAACCGTGTTCTGACCGACTTCACACCCTGGTCGCGCGGGTCGCAACGCCTCAATCTGCTATACAGCGGACAGCACGTCTTCAATTCCAGGCAAGGAGCGATGCCCACTGTTGCGCCCAGCGCCACCACGCGCGGTAACGACAACTTCAATCAATTCCAGGCATTGTGGAACCAGATGCTCGGTCCGGCGACTTCGCTCAGCGCCAGCTTTGGCGTGGTCAATGCCATTGTCTCGTCCGGGTTTCAGAATGGCGTGCAGGGCATTAGTGCTGTCGATCTGCCGCTGCTGATCTTTACCGGCCCGGCTCCGTTGGCGACCTCGGGCTTGCGGACCCGATATGAGGCCCAGGGCATCCTGCAATCCATCCTGTACGGCCACCTGGGCAGCCATAGCCTCAGCCTTGGCTTCGATTGGAACCGCAGCAATATCACCAATCGCTGGCATGCCATGGGAAATGCTCAACAGGTTTTCGTGAACGGCGTTGGCAGCGAACTGATACTTTGGAATACCCCTGCCGTCGCCAAACAACACGTCCAGAATATCGCCGAGTATATACAAGACTCCTGGCGGCCATGGAAGTGGCTGACCCTGCCCATCGGCCTGCGCATCGACACTTCGACGGGGCAAGCCATCGGCGCGGCCAACAGCATCAGTTGGACAACTTTGCAGCCCCGCCTTGGCTTCGTGGTGCCGCTTTGGCCGCGTGGGATGGTTTTGCAGGGCAGTTGGTCGCGTTACGGTCACCTCCTGCAGGGACGCTATCTCGACTTCGGAAGTCCTGCGGCACTGGGAGCACAGGTGTTTCGCTGGCAGGACTCGAACGGAGATGGAATCGCTCAGCCACAAGAGTTGGGCCCTCTGCTGCGCGTCTCAGGCGGACCGTACTCCGTCATCGATTCCCACATCTCTCGTCCCTACACCGATGAGATCAGCCTTGGAGTACAGCAGAGTATTGCGAATCGCCTGACTGCTTCTGTACGCTTCGTCCGGCGCGATGATCATCGTTTGATCGCTCTGGAAAATCCCGGCGTCCCCTCCTCCGACTACACCCCGGTGCAGTACATCGATCCCGGCAATGATGGCATCCCCGGCACCGCGGACGACCAGGTGCTGACCCTCTACAACGAGAAGCCATCGGCACTCGGACATGATTCCCTGCTGCTGACGAATCCCGGGCTCCATGCCACCTACAAGGGCTTCGAAGCGTCAGTCATGGCCCAGGTGCGGAATTCATGGGAATTCTCTGCGAGCTTCTCCGCCGGACAGACGCTGGCGAACACCAGTCCGGGCAATTCTCCTTTGCAAAATGACGCCGGATTCACCGGCTCACTGGGAATCGATCCCAACACCCTGGTGATGTCCCAGGGCAGAACCTACTTTGACCGCGGCTACATGGGCAAGATCACGGCTTTCTATGCCGCGCCCCACGGCTTCTATCTCGCAGCTGTTGCCACCTATTTTGACGGTGCACCCTTCGGCCGGCTGCTCTTCGTCAACGGCTTCAATCAGGGTCCTTTCTACGTGCGGGCCACACCTGTCGGACACCCCGGCGGCTTTCAGACGCAACTCAATTCCACTCTCGACGTGCGTCTCGCCCGTGACTTCCGGTTGCGGCGTGGAGTGCTTTCCGGCGACTTCGATGTGTTCAACATTCTGAATCTGAACAGCAATACTCGCGAAGCCGATCTCACAGGCCCGGCGTTCCTTTTACGTGTGCCGCTGGCAGTGGAAGCGCCGCGCACGGTTCGCCTGGGTGTGGCCTGGAATTTTTAGAACTCGCGAACAGGATGGAGGCGTGAACCCCAGCCACAACCCGAACCTCGATGATCGATCCGGCACGCGACGTGTCTGCCTGAACCTTAACAAGGTAGTAAGAGCCGCCTGCAGCTTTTTCTGCCTCCTCTTGGGGTTCTCTATTCTGGCGTCAGCGCAGGACCTCGGCGACGCCCCTTCGAATGTCCTCCGTCATCCGGGTTGGAGCTACGGCGGTCAGTTTTCCGGCGGCTCGACCGTGGTGCAGGTATCGGCTCCCATCTTTTTCACGGCCAATCGTTCGATCAGCAACCTGGCGGTCGGCTTTCATGTCGGCCGCGTGCTAACCCGCGAGCACGGACCAGGCTGGGCTCGCGGAACCTTCGAATGGGACATGACCGTAATTCCGGCTGAGGTTTTCTGGGTTATGGGAAGTCACTACGCAGGGGGATTTGAGGCATTCGGCCCGCGCTGGAATTTTACCGGCGCTCATCGTAGCGTAGTGCCTTTTCTGGGACTCAGCGGCGGCATGCTTTTCAGTCCCAGCAACTTTCCTCCGGGCGACACGGCGCAGTTCAATTTCACCGCGGCTTTCGATGCTGGAACTCGCCTGTTTCTGCGTCCCCGGCGGTCTCTCGATCTCGGTATGCGCATCCAGCACATCTCCAATGCTTTCCTGGGCCACTCCAACCCCGGAGTCCCTGTATCACTACAGCTCACGCTGGGATATAGCTGGTACCGAGTGCGCCGTAAGTAAAGGTCCCCACCGGTTTTGCTGGCGCTGCCCGGTCATCCTTCAGGAACACAAAAACACGGTGACGCCTGCCTTGTCACCGCGAGCGCAAGTGCGCCGCATTTACAATGGCAGCGCTTCATCGAGGCCTCATTATGCAGACAGCGGACGTGGTGATTGTTGGCGGCGGGATCGTAGGCGCGAGCATTGCGTGGCACCTGGTGGAAGGCGGCTGCCCCAACGTGCTCATCGTGGAGCGCGAGTCGCACCAGGGCAAGGGATCGACCGGCAAGAGCATGGGCGGGGTGCGGGCGCAGTTTGCCACGCCCATCAACATCCAGATGTCGCTGTTCTCGATTCCCTTCTACGCCACATTCCAAGAGCGGCTGGGACACCCGTCAGGTTACAGGCCGCAGGGCTACCTCTTCGTGGCGACGAAGCAGACGCATCTCGACTACCTGCGCAAGAACCAGGAGTTGCAAAAGTCGCTGGGGCTGAAACAGGTCACGATGGTGAGCAAAGACGAGATCGTGCAGCGCGTGCCGCAGTTGCGCTCGGATGACATTTTGGGTGGCAGCTTCTGTCCGACCGACGGATTTGTCGATCCCTATAGCGTGATGGTCGGGTTCACCACGTCGGCGTGCGAACGCGGGGCGACGGTGTGGAAGTCGACAGAGGTGACAGCGATCCAGCATGACGAAACGGGCATTACGAGCGTCGAGACTACGCGCGGGCCGGTAAACACGCGCACCGTAGTAAATGCCGCGGGCGCATGGGCGGCGCAGGTGGCCGCCATGGCGGGAGTGCAATTGCCGGTCGAGCCTCTGCGGCGGATGCTAGTGCCGACCGAGCCGTTCGATGGCGTATCGCACGAGATTCCGATGGTGATCGACATGACGAATGGGTTCCACTTTCGCCCGGAGAGCCTGGGATTTCTGCTGGCATGGAACGATCCGGAGGAGACGATCGGGTACAAGACCGATTTCGAGCCGACGTTCATCGAGAAGATCCTGGAGCGCGCGGCCGATCGCGTTCCCTGCTTCGAGAACCTGGCGGTCAATCCCAAGCGGGCGTGGGCGGGCTTGTACGAGATGTCGCCCGATCACCACTGCATACTGGGTCCGGTGCCGGAACTTCGCGGATTTTTTTGCGCCAACGGATTCAGCGGTCACGGCGTGATGCACGCACCCTCGACGGGAAGGATCGTGTCGGACCTGATCCTGCACGGTGCGACGACGATCGTGGACAAGGTAGAGGTGCTCAGCCCCGCGCGCTTTGCCAAGGGCGAGCTGCTGCACGAGACGGCAGTGTTGTGAATGTACTGACACAAACCGGGAGAGCGGATGAGCCGCACATCCACTGGGCGTGAGGAGAAAACAACGGTCATCGCGAAGAACGGTTACCCCGACGACATCAGCTATTTCTTCTTGGCAGTCTCTCCTGCGACCGGGCCAGGGGGTTCGGTCGCGTCGTGGGGAGCCGCTGTTTTCTTGGGCGATTGCTTCTTCTGGCGAGCAGCTTGGGCCTGGTGGTCAGAGTACGTCATTTTGCGGTCCTTTGGCATGACAACATTGTGCCACTTCCGACCAGCATCTGCCACGGCTTCGGCTTGGGAACTGCCGCTGTCCGAAGATGGCACAATGGGGAGATGGAAGTCGAAGAAAATTACTTGCTTCGCGAAGCCAGCCCGGTGGAAGCGTCCCTCATTGCGGAGCTGGTGAATCGCGCCTTCGCGGTGGAACGCTTCTTCAAGTCGGGCGACCGAACGAGTCCCGAGCAGATAGCAAAGATGCTGGGCGACGGCAACTTTCTTGCTGCTGCTCTCCGGCAGCGAACTTGTGGCCTGCATTTACGTGAAGCTGAACGGTGAGCGCGCCTATGCCGGAATGCTGGCGGTCGATCCAGCGAAACAGAAGTCAGGTATCGGCCGGCGAATGATGCGGGAGGCCGAGGACTATGCGCGGGCGCGCGGCTGCGAGGTGCTCGACATTCGCATCGTCAACGTGCGGCCGGAGCTGTCTGCCATTTATGAGAAGCTGGGCTTCGTGCCCACCGGCATCGAGTCGGCTGAGGTCATCACGACGGCGACGCAGCCGGTGCATTTCATTACGCTTTCCAAGCCGCTGTGAGCGGGGCGGCGACTGCAGTGATCGAATCGAAACATAGGAACGGAATTCATGTCCATGGAATATCGCAAGCTGCCGCACACCGACTTGACCGTCTCGCGCCTGTGTTTCGGCACCATGACGCTGGGCAAGCCGCTCGACCAGGCAGGATCGACGATGCTGGTGGATCGTTGCATCGCCGCCGGCATCAACTTTTTCGATACCGCCAACATGTACCAGACTGGTGTAGCGGAAACGCTGCTGGGCAACGCCATTAAGGGCCGCCGCGACAAGCTGGTCATCGCCAGCAAGGTGCGCTTCAAGATGGGCGACGAACCCGACCAGCAGGGGCTCTCGCGCCAGGCGATCCTGCGTGCCATCGACGAATCGCTGCGGCGCCTGCAAACCGACTACCTCGACATCTACTACCTGCATGCACCCGACCACGGCGTGCCCATCGAAGAGTCGCTGGAGACCATGAACTCGCTGGTGCAACAGGGCAAGGTGCGGCACGTGGCTTCGTCGAATTACGCCGGCTGGCAGGTGGCGGAGATGCTCTGGCTGGCGCGCGAATGTGGCTGGGCGGCTCCGTATATTTCGCAACCCATGTACAACCTGCTGGCCCGTGGCATTGAGCAGGAATACCTGGCGATGTGCAAGGAGTACGAGGTTTCAACCATTGTGTACAACCCGCTGGCAGGCGGCTTGCTGACTGGCAAGCATCGGCCGGAGCACGTTACCGAAGGCAGCCGCTTCGACAACAACAAGCTCTACCAGGACCGTTACTGGCACGAGCAGTACTTCAACGCAGTAGAGAGGCTGCGCGAAATCGCAAACCGCGCAGGCCGCTCGCTGGTCAGCCTGTCGCTGAACTGGGTGCTGCATCACACCGCGGCGGACGTAGTGATCCTGGGGGCATCCAGCCTGCAGCAGTTGAACGAGAATCTTGTAGCCAGCGAGAATGGGCCGCTTCCCGAGGACGTCGTGAAGGCGTGCGACCAGGTTTGGCAGGACCTGCGAGGACCGATTCCGGTGTACAACCGCTAGGGCATGCTCGGGGTAAATAACTATTCAAAAACTACTGTCCTTCCGTTGTCAGTGCTACTAGACTCGTCCGGACATGGAAGACGTTAGTTTTTTGGGCGGCGGTGCTGGGGGTGCTTGCGCTAGTCGGTTGGCGGCAATCTGTCGCAAGGTGGTTTCTCCACTTGAGGGGGAGTGGCTGGCGTGTTGCGCAAGCCACCATCGAACATCAATTCGTGCGCGAGATGCAGGACCGCTTCCACATTACGCACTACACCGTGGAAATAAGTTATTCCTATTCTGTCGATGGTGAGTTCTACTCCGGCTATCACGACTGCGGCACTACCATTTTCGAGTCGCGCGTCGATAAAATACGCCAGTCGTTTCCAAAGGGCGCGCTCGTAATGATCAGAGTCAACCCTCGCCACTCGGAGCAATCCTTCGTTCAGAAATGGTAGCTGCTTGTAGACTCTTCTTTTTCATGCCGACCTTTATGTCAACACCCGCCGCAAAAAGCCCTTCACTCCAACCCAGCTAAGAATCGCCAGCGAAACCGTCAGCGCGATCAACGTTACCCAAGCCGGCATGTGCGGCAGGGCCGGTGTCAGCGTGGTGCGAAGACCCTCGCTCATGTAGACCAGCGGGTTGATGAGCACCAGTATTTGCAGCCAGCGCACTTTGTACATCATGGCCCACGGGTAATAGACGCAGCCGAGAAACGTGACGGGCACGACGATGATGCCGAACATCAGCGCGATGTGTTCGGGCTTGACGGACGTCCCGATGGTAAGCCCGACCGCTCCCGATACCAGGCACGCCAGCACCACGATGGCGATCAGCATGGGCCAGCTATACACGTGCACCTGCACCGGCGAGACCGGGATGAAATACACCAGCGGAAAGATAACCAGCGCCGCCAGCAAGCTTTGCAACGCGCTGAAGACGATTTTCTGGGCGGCGACCCAGGTAACCGGAAGCGGCGACATGACGCGATCGTGTATCTCGCGGGTTGCTCCGATCTCGACCGAGAGCGGCAAGGCAGTCGCCATAATGCCCTGAATGAAGATGCCCACGGCCAGCAGGCCCGGCAAGATCAGCGTCCCGAAGCTTGCGCCTGCGCTGCTCTGGAACCCCTGCCCCATCTTGGGGAATAGATAGGTAAACACAAAAACGAACAGCAGCGGGTTCATCACCGTGCGAATCAGGAAGGCGACGAACTGGCGGCGCAGCACGGTGAGGTCGCGCAGAAAAAGTCCCCAGAAAGCGCGCCATCGTATGGCGGAGTCAGTCACGCAGTTCCCTCCCGGTGAGCTTAATGAACACCGTCTCCAAGCTGGCCTCGGTGACGGAAATATCGCGCAGGCTGTCGCCCGCCACCTCGGCGATCTGGCGAATCAGCCCACTGCGGCCGTCGGTGAAGACGCGCAATCCGCGGTCATAGGCTTCCACTAGCGCAACCCCTGGCAATTCGCGCAGCCGCTGCGGCAGGCTGTCGGAGTCTCCCTGCTGCAAATGCAGCTCGAAGATTTTTTGTGCTCCCACGCTGCTCTTGAGACTGGCGGGCGTGTCGCAAACCAAAATCTTGCCGTGGTCGATGATGGCCACACGATCGCAGAGGGCGTCGGCCTCTTCCATGTAGTGCGTGGTCAGAACGATAGTGATGCCACGCTGCCGCAGCTCGCGAATGATGTCCCACAGCGCCAGCCGGGTTTGGGGATCGAGTCCGGCGCTGGGTTCATCGAGAAACAGCACCTGCGGCTCATGCGCGATGGCGCGGGCGATCTGCACCCGCTGCGCCAGTCCGCCGGAGAGCTGCGCGACGAAGGATTTCGCCCGCTCGGTCAGCTTGAACAGCTCGACCAGCTCGCGCGCTTTTTCCGCCGAGGCCGCGTGGCTCAGGCCGAAATAGCGGCAGTGATAGTAAATGTTCTCCGAAACTGTGCATTGCCGGTCAAGCGTATTGAACTGCGTCACCACGCCCATGTTGCGGCGCGCCTCGGCGGGGTGAGCGACCACGTCGATGCCGGCGATGGAAACCTTGCCGCCGGTGGGCAACGAGCGCGTGGTGCAGATGCTAATGGTCGTGGTCTTCCCCGCGCCGTTGGGGCCGAGCAGGCCAAACAGTTCGCCGCGTGGCACCGCGAGGTCGATGCCCTTGACCGCCTCCACAGGCACCTTGCCGGGATAGGTCTTCTTCAGCCCACGAATGTCGACAATAGGCTCCGCTGCGTTGGTCACGGCTCTCCGCTAGCTCTGTGGTTTCTACCCGAGAGGTTGTCAGTAGTTTACAACGAGAGTGCACCACTGGGGTGCGTTGGCAGACTTCACGGTAGGCCATTCGATTAGCCGGATAACGGAGTCGGCCACTTGCCGATGGGAATCCGCGGGTGCAGCGCGGGAATTAGTGGTGGAATCGTCTTTTTGCGACATCTGTCCCGGGAAGGCCCAACTTCCGGCTTGCCCCTCATCCGGGTATACATCCAACGGATGCGCCGCGCGTCCGCCGCACCACGGTTTCGTTCAAGTCGGTACCAATCCGGCCAACTTCCTCGAAGCCCGTTTCGTGGGCCGCGAGACGAGGCGCTGAAAGGGACCCGGATCACTTCCGCATTGCCAAACAAGCCAGTAGTTATCGCGTCGTGCTCGAATCGAAATGGTCAAATCCAGCGACTTCGTGTCCCTACCCGTGAGGTGGAAGTTTGTGGGTTCTTGGGCGTGCCGCTTAGCGCTTGGCTGGCGCACACGTTGCGGAAGAGCTGGCTTCCATTCCAAGCACGATGTTGGAGATAAGAAGGACGTGCGGCGGTAGGGAGGTCACGCGTGCTGCGTGATGGCGGTCACATCTTAGCCCTAGACATAGCGCGCAAAATTACGCACACTCGCGAGTGGTACCAATGCAAGTCACCACCACTCGTTGAGACCGCCAGTTGGAGCGCCTGCGCCGCGCAGGGGAAGTAACGCACCTCGCTTTATGGTTGCGTTCAGCACGCCCCAGCGGCTCCAGGCTGCAGCCCCGCACACGAGGTTGCGCGTTGCGACAGCAGCTGTAAAATTGGCTTGTTCACGCTCTGGAGGGAGAACAATGGCAACACCATCCGGCATGCATTCCGTGGACAATGTGATAGTTCCCTTGGGATTGAGACGGGCCCTTGAATCTGGCAACTGCGTTCTGTTTGTCGGGGCTGGCCTCAGAGAGCACGTTCTAGACGAGACGGGCAAGCCGGCACCTGATGGGCAGGAGCTTGCTAGACGTCTGGCGGATCATTTTGGAATTGACGCTGGTGGCGAGTACGACTTGGCTGTGGTCTCGGAGATCGTGGAAATTCGTGTCGGTCGATCCGAGTTGGAAACGTTCATCAAGTCTCAGCTCAGTGAGCTTAGACCAGATAGCCTTGTCCAATGGCTGACCACGATCCGATGGAAGGCTATATTCACGACCAACTATGATAATGTCCTAGAAACGGCTTACGATCTTAACCCGAGCCCCCCCCTGAAAGCCGTATCCTTTGGATGCACTCCTGAGCTCTTTGGCATAGATCCGCAGTTTGAAATTCCACTCTATCACTTGCACGGGCGATTTTCTGGAAGCGACAAACCAACTATCGTTGTCACGCAGAGAGACTATGTCACATTCCGAAAGCCACGTCGAATCTTGTTTGAATTGCTCAAAAAGGAATTTGCGACATCAACACTCCTCTGTGTTGGATACTGCGATCGCGATCCTAACTGGAAGCTGCTGTTGGACGAGATGCGCCAGGATTTTCATCCATCGCCGCTTCCGCCTTCATACCGACTCGCTCTCGGAACTCAACCGCTAAATGCTGAAATTTTGCGAAGCCAGGGAGTCGAAACGATCGATGCTAGCTTCGAGCAGTTCGTCGCGGCTGCATCTGCCGCATTGCAAGGCGTCGTGACTTGCAGCGCTTGTGGGGAGCAAAGCCCGGCTCGTAATCGCTTCTGCGGAATGTGTGGCACTTCGCTGCCGCGCTCGCTGGACACGCCGGCTGCGCGAGGCTCGATGAACCTCGCTCGCGGCCCGCTGGAGAGTCCTCAGCCGGCGGAGCGCCAATCCGCAGCGGTTGACCTTCCTGGAGTTCAGCGAATACACGGCGATGAATTGACTACCGAAGCATCTGCCGGCGAGACGCCGCAATCTGACGAGGTTGTTTTACAGGGAGTCGCTGGTCCGTTGGGAGACACTTTCGAGCAACTGCCGTTTCTCGCAGAAACAGCCCGGGAACAGCCCTTGGGCCCGGCGGATTCACCTCCACATAGCGGACTGGTTTATGAGTATCCGCTACAGGCTTTCGCCGAAAACCTTGATCATCCGCCACTCAACCAACCGCAGGATGTGGCCACGTCCGGCGAGAGTCCGGCGGCGCAATCTGAAGTCCCGGTCCTGGCAGATCCGCTTGCGATCTCCCTTGCGGAATCATCACATCGAGTGGAGGCTCCGCGCTTCCCTTGGATGGACGACGTACTGAAACAGATTGAATTGGAGGCAGCGAAGTCCTCACGAGGGCGCGACGAGTCGCGATTTCCAGACCTCCTCGATGAGCCATCTCGGTCGCCGCTCGAGTCGGATGCGCCCACGCCAAACGATGCTACTCCACCGAAAACCGACGAAGAGATTCAACGGATCTTAGCGCAGGAGCGCGCGCTGCTGGCCAGCATGATGGGCCTCGACAGTGACCTGGGCCGTCAGTTCAAGGGTTCCGTCGAGCGTCCCTTCACCGGGGCGGTTTCCCGCGAAACGAGTGCCGCACCGGCGATTACTTCTGATATTGGAACCGGAGTTAAACAGCCGTGGGGTGGGAGATGGCTGATCCCGTTGGCCACTGCTGCGGTGCTGGTGTTTGCTGCGCTGGGAGCCATGCAGTGGAGGTCGCACAACAAGCCTTCCATCAATGGTCCGGTTGAAACCACCCAAAGGAAGATTCCTGACCTGACTCGAAGCAATCCGTAGGAGAAGGATTACGATCGATCCGGAATGTCCAGCAATTCTGCGACGCCCGCTCCCAATGCGATGCCCCAGACCCGAGAACAACCCAAGCCGCAAGACGAGAGCTCCGTTCCCAATCCGCTTCCGAACGCCTCACGCGCAAAGCAGGCCGATGAACTCCATCATGGAGTCTTGCAACCTCCTGTGGCGATCCCAAGAAACAACGCCATGGTTAAGGAGGAAGAAACTCCGCCGAACGGCACCATAGGAGTGCCGGGCTCAATCCCCGGTGGCTTGCCAGGTGGGGTTCCGGACAGCGTGGTAAATATCGTCAGGGACATACCGGTTGTTCTGCCTAAAGGTACCGCTCAGAAGGTCAAGGTTTCCTCGGGAGTCGTACAAGGTCTGCTGATCCACCAGGTCATGCCGCGATATCCGCCACTGGCCAGACAAGAGCGCATTCATGGAACCGTGGTATTGCGAGCGGTGATTGGAAAGGACGGAACCGTGCAAAGCCTGAACGTGTTAAGCGGCCATTCTATGTTGATCCCAGCGGCATTGGACGCTGTAAGACAGTGGCGTTACAAGCCCTATTATCTAAATGGGGAACCAGTCGAAGTCGAATCTCAGATTAACGTTGACTTCGGGCAATAGTAAAATGGCCGGTTGCGCGGGTTTTCTCGACTGGTTCTGCCTTCGAAAGAGTCGTAGGTCAAGGGCAATAACCTGTGGTGCGGAAATATTCCGCCTTGGATAGGTTTGGATAGGGTTTCTGTTGACAGACAGGCGACCTGGCCGTAGGGTGCAGCGAAGCAATAACTGATTTAGGGCTCCAGTCCCTGATCGGTGGGATTTGGTCGCTTAGCCGGGGTGCCCCAGACGAACCTCCTTTGTCTGGGTCTGTTGACTTTCATTTGGGATGGCACAGAGATTCCGGTTTGTAATTCCGGAAGGACGTGGAAGGATTTGTATGTCAGGGAAGCGAATTTATCAGCATTTGTACTTCCAGGTTTTGACGGCCATTGCCTTGGGTGTTCTGCTCGGGTATTTCTACCCCGACACTGGCGCGGACATGAAACCGCTGGGCGATGGCTTCATCAAGCTGATCAAGATGATCATCGCTCCGATCATCTTCTGTACCGTCGTGACCGGTATCGCCGGCATGGAGGACATGAAGAAGGTAGGCCGGGTTGGCGTCAAGGCACTGCTTTATTTTGAGATCGTGTCAACTCTGGCCCTGGCAATCGGTCTTGTGGTGGTCAGCTTGATTCGGCCGGGCGCAGGCATGAATGCCGATGTCTCCAAGCTGGACACCAGGGCTTTGGAGTCCTTCACTGCCAAGGCGCAGTCGCATGGCACGGTGGATTTCTTAATCAATATCATCCCCAACACGGTGGTGGATGCCTTTGCCAAGGGGGATATTCTGCAGGTCCTGTTCTTTTCGGTCCTGTTTGGTTTTGCCCTCTCCATGCTCGGCGCGCGCGGCAAAGTAGTCTTCAACCTGATTGACGAGTTTGCCCATGTACTGTTTGGCATCGTGGGAATCATCATGAAGGTTGCGCCCATCGGAGCCTTTGGCGCAATGGCTTTCACGGTGGGAAAATTCGGTCTCGGTTCCCTGAGTAAACTGGGCATGCTGATGGGTAGTTTCTATCTGACCTGCCTGCTCTTTGTCTTCCTCGTCTTAGGTCCCATCGCCAGGCTGTGTGGCTTCAGTATCTTGAAGTTCATCAAGTACATCAAGGAAGAATTGCTGATTGTGCTCGGAACGTCTTCCTCGGAGTCGGTTCTGCCCCGCATGATGGCGAAGCTGGAGAATCTGGGCTGCAGCAAGTCGGTGGTCGGCCTGGTAATCCCAACCGGCTACTCCTTTAACCTTGACGGCACCTCAATCTACTTGACCATGGCGGCTGTCTTTGTTGCACAGGCCACCAATACCCGGCTCACCCTGATCCAGACCCTTACCATACTGGGGGTGCTGCTGCTGTCATCGAAGGGGGCAGCCGGGGTTACCGGCAGCGGCTTCATCACCCTGGCGGCCACTTTTGCCGCCGTACCCACCATTCCGGTGGCAGGCCTGGCCTTGATTCTCGGGGTTGACCGCTTCATGTCCGAGGCACGCGCCCTGACCAACTTGGTTGGCAACGGTGTCGCCACAATGGTGGTCTCCAGTTGGGAGCATGAACTCGACAAGGCCAGGATGTCGCAGGTTCTAAACAAGGAGACTGCAACAGAAGCAGAAGAACCGGAAGCAATTCTGGACGGCATCCCGACGCCTGATGAACAGGCGGCGCCTGAGCGGGCTTGATGAGATACAACGGGAAGTCTCAGGGTTCCAAATGATGGAACTTACGCTTATTTCAATCATTCGCAAATTTGCAACAAGTGGAGCCAAGAGCCATGAAGAAAGCCATAGCATTCTTAGTTGTGATCGGATTGTGCTCATGTGCACTTCTGTCATACGCTGCCGACCGAGATGATGCCAAGGCCCTGGTGAAGAGAGCTGCCGCTTATGTGAAGTATCAGGGCAAAGAGAAGGCACTTGCGGAGATCAGCACGCCCAAGGGAATGTTTGACCAGGGCGAACTTTACGTATTCGCCTACAATCTTCAGGGCGTCATGCTTGCTCACCCGAAGAATCCCTCGCTGATTGGTCAAAATCTGATCGCCGTTCCGGATACCGAAGGGAAGTTGTTTCGCAAAGAGATAGTGGAGAAGGCGAAGTCACAGGGCTCCGGATGGGTCGATTATGTATACCTGAATCCGGAGACAAATAAACAAGAGCATAAGACGACTTACTTTCAGAAAGTGGATGACATCATCTTATGCTGCGGGGTGTACAAGGATTACAGCCATACCGGAGATTGAAGCAGGGGCCCTGGACACGCCTCCTCCTTTGTTTGTCAGGTCTGTTGAATTTCCTCTGCGATGGCGCAAACACCGTAAGTGTCCGCATCGTGCCAAAGTTTCCCGCTGGAGTAGGAAACGCAATCGATGGATGCTAGGGCGTTTATCGGCGCCAAGGCACATCAAGGCCGCAATCTGCTTAACCCGCGGTGATCATTCGTAGCGCAGCGCCACCAGGGGGCTCACCCGGCTGGCTCTTCTCGCGGGCACATAGCACGCCAAAAATGCCACGATTGCGAGGACTAGCGCCACCGCACCGAATGTGACCGGATCGTGAGCACTGACACCGAACAACAGGCTGGCCACAAAACGCATTAAGACCAATCCGGCAATCAAGCCAATCAGTAAGCCGACAGCGGCCAGGCGGAACCCCTGGCCTACAACCCAGCGTACTACCGCGGCGGGGCGCGCTCCCAGCGCCATGCGTATGCCGATCTCACGCGTCTGCTGCGTGACCGAGTAGGAAAGCACACCATAGACACCGGTGGCGGCCAGCATAAGCGCGAGCACACCGAACAACGTGAGCAAGACTGCGGCCATGCGCGGCGCCCACAGTCCCTGGTTCAGTACCTCTTCGATAGTCTGAACATTGGTGATCGCGAGATTACGATCGAGCGACTGGATTTGGCTGCGCACGGTGGCAACCGCCGCTCGCGGATCCCCTGACGTACGCACCTGAAGCGTCGCCGCCGGGGCGTAATCCTGACTGAGCGGCAGATAGGCCAGCGGCTGAGGATCTTCGCCAATCTCGTTGATCACCGTATTGCCCACGACACCAACCACCTCAAGCAGTTGGGTTTCACCGAAAAAGTGGAAACGCCTCCCGATTGCATCCTGGTCCGGCCAAAAATGTTGCGCCATCGCTTCATTGATCACGGCGACCCGGGTAGTGTCTTTCTTGTCGAGATCGTTGAAGACTCGGCCTTTCTTTAACGGGATCCGCAGTGTGTCGAAATATCCGGGAGAGACGTCATTGAGCTGCGTCAACGTTCCCCGATACCCAGAGGTCTCGTCCTTTCCTTCGGGGAATACCGTCCGGCCCAGGCCACCGCCCAACGGGAGGTTGGAGGCCACCGCCGCTGCCTGAACCATCGGCAGGGCCGTCGCACGCTGTACGGAGTCGCGGTAAAACTGCTGCCCGTGTACTTCGTCATAGTGCAGCGAACCCAGGTCGAACGCCATGACGAAAAGATGCTTCGATTCAAAACCGACATCGATCATCTGCGCATTCTGCATACTGCGAATGAATAGCCCTGCTCCCACGAGCGTAATCAGCGCAAGAGCCACTTCGGAGATCACCAGAATGCTGCGCAGCGAACCTCGCGTCCAGGTAGCGCTCCCGCTTCGTCCCCCCGCATTCAGCGTCGAGACTACATCCGCCTTCGAAGCCTTGATCGCAGGAGCCAGACCAAAAATAATTCCCGTCAGCAGCGCCAGTCCAAAAGTAAACAGCAGAACATGCGAATCGAGGGAAAGATCGAGATCAGTTCTCTCAATGAATGGTGGCCGGTAAGCCCACAACAAGCGCCGGCCTACGAACGCAAGCAATAACCCGACCACTCCGCCGATGAGAGACAATGCCACGCTCTCGGTCAAGAGCTGGCGAATAAGCCGCAGTCGGCTCGCCCCTACTGCTGTTCGAATGCTGATTTCGCGCTGACGGCGTGCTCCCCGTGCCAGCAGTAGATTGGCCAGGTTCACACAGGCAATCAACAGGACGAGCCCGACCACTCCCATCATGAGAGCGCCAGCCACTACAAACTGATCGTGCTGATTGATACCAACTGCCGCGTCGGCCAGCGAAGATACCGCAACGCTGCGGCCACCGTTTTCCTTCGGGTATTCGCGTTCCAGCCTCGACGCAATCGTCTTTAACTCGCCTTCGGCTTGTCCGCGACTCACTCCTGGCTTCAGCCGCCCTATTACGAGCATGTCCAGAAATCTACGGTCGTTGAAATTGTCTTTCAGAAAACCTGCGAGCGCCTGACCATACATGCTGACCGGAATCCAGACCTGCTCCGCCGGACCGATGGTGAATGTCCCTTTAAACCCTCTGGGCGCCACCCCGATAACGGTGTACGGCGTAGCGTTGAGCGTCAAGGTTTTGCCTATGACATTTGGGTCCGAGCCCAATTTGTTGCTCCAGAGGCTGTGGCTGACGATGACGACGTTGTTGCCCCCTGGTTTGGTGTCTTCGTCAGGGAGGAAGAAGCGCCCCAGTGCCGGTGTAAGACCCAAAACCTCGAAGTAATTCGCATTCACTAATTGTCCCGCCACCTGTCTGGGTTCCGCCTCTCCGCTCCAGGT
Organism: uncultured Acidobacteriaceae bacterium; assembly: GCA_963798275.1. Taxonomy (GTDB): domain Bacteria; phylum Acidobacteriota; class Terriglobia; order Terriglobales; family Acidobacteriaceae; genus CAWCTB01. The sequence goes on along the minus strand of CAWCTB010000017.1, from coordinate 152,053 downwards.
CAGTGTGCCAAAGGCGATACACGAGATCCCACTGAGCACCTGGTTCTGCCGCTGGTAGTCCTGGCAATTGGCATACGACATGCCCAGCTTGGTAGCATTCGCTTGCGTCACCATGGTTTTGCTGTCGACCGTGTCGATTTCCACTAAGCGGGAGATGTCGGTGACCGGTAGCGGGTTCAGCAGGATTGCATTCACCACCGTGAAAATCGTGGTGTTAGCGCCGATACCCAGAGCCAACGAAAGCACGCAAATGAGGCTGAAGCCCGGACTCTTTCGCATCGATCGCAGCCCGAATCGGATGTCTTGAGTGAAACTCTCCATATTGTTCATGGCAACACCATTGGCGGATTCTACTACTCTGGCCGCACCCTGCGCCTAATTCAAGAGGGGACGGAGGGGTGTCTGACAAAACCGGATGGAAAGGCGCGGTCAGGAGTGTCGGGACTCGGATTAGGGCACACGGGACCCTTGTCTCAAGCCCTGCGCCCGGCCAAAGAAGATAATTATGCTCTGGAGTCCCTAAACGGGTATAAGATGTAGGGCGTCACGGAGCCAAAAACGGAAATTTCGGGTAAAAAAGAAAGAAAAAGGGAAAGGAATCGCGAATGAGATGTGCATCATTCATTGCATCCCTGGCTTCCGGTGCGGTAGCTTTGCTCGGTTTAGTTGCTCCCGCACAGGCTAGTTTGACTCTAACTCAAGCCGGAATAGATGACGGCTTTACCCTCAGTACTTTCGTAAGCGGATATAACGCCCAGTATGGTCCGCTGGCCCAAGGAATATCTCCCGATGGCCACGTCATCACGGGAAGCCTGCTCAATCAACAGATTTACGTATTCAATGACGTCGACAACCAGACGCTGGGCAATGCGGTGGCCTCCGTCCACTACAACTGTGAGACTGGCAACTGCAATTTCGCAATGGCGACAGCCGGGGGACAGGTCTACGGCGCCCAGTTGATTGGCGGTGTCTACTATCACTTTGCTAATAACGGCACGTTCGCCCCGATCCCCAATCTGCAGGCTGATAACCTCTTTGGCTATACCGGGATGTGGGGTGACCCGGTCAACGGACACCTCATTGCAGCGAGCACCCAGGGGTTGGTAGATATCAACCCGGTGGCCGGCACCTACCGCGTGATTAATGCTTCGCTCTGCCCAGACGGGGTAACCGTGTACCCCGAACGGGACCATAGCTTACGTCGAGAATGGTGGGACCATCCAGTCCTACCGAATGTCCGATGGCGGCTTGATTAACACCTTTTTCACGGGCCACTCTCCCGACGGCACAGGCGTTATCACCGGAGGGATTTTCAACGGAGATGTCATTGTCAATAACAATGATGGAACCGTCGGCCTTCTGAATCCCACGACGGGAGACTTCGTCATCATCGCCAATGGCGGCACACGCGGCGATTTTGTCTCCGTCGATACCAGCAACGGCACCTTGTTCCTCTCCCAGAACGAACAGGTAGCCCGGCTCACCTGCGGTGTGAACTGCTCCTTCAGCTCGACGCCGGAACCGGGCACTTTGTCGCTGCTTGGAACCGGAGTGATAGCCGCCGGGGCAGCGGGCACATGGCCCTCAACGCTCGGAGGCCTGGGCTTAGCAACTGGACTGGCGGCACTCCGTCGCCGGATCCGCGGCTAAACTCCGGCCGGATCAGACCCACCCGGGCAAGGGCAGCCTGGGTGGGAATCCCTCAGCTTTACCGCTAAGAACCCTTACACCGTCCTATCTCTCAACGGGCGGACTGTCAGTCCGCGGGAGCGGCAATCACAGCTAATTTGCGATTCGGCTGTTTGCGACCGGCTTCCTCCGAAATTTCACGAGTGACGAGCTACTCGAAAATAGAGCCTCACTTGACGATCACAGGGCTTCGCGTCCGTTGAGGTCTCCAGCTCCTGGATGCTCGGCTACACCGGCCGGGTGCCCCAGACAAAGCTCCTTCGTTTGTCTGGGTGTATTGACTTTCATCCGGGATGGCGCAGAAATCGTAATGTAATCCGCATCGTTGCAACATTTCCCGCTGACAGCGGGATTCCGTCTTTCCCCCAAGGAAACCGGCAACTCGGAACATTCTTTCTGCCAGTTGCCGACTGGCAACTTCTGCAGGTTACCTTCGTGCTCTTGCCCTGCCGTTTTCTCTTGCTTCTCAGTTCAGCAACTTATTAAATCGAAGCGAGGAAGGGTGTTAGTGTGCGCCCAGTGCGCCATCAGCTAAGTTCTTTGAATAGAAGATTTTGCCTGTAACTCTCACGCACTCAAGATTTTGCGGACCAATTCCAAGACGGAACTATTGTTTTCAAGATTTTGCGGGTAACCGGGGGGAGGGGGTACCTCGTTATCGGACGCAAATTTGACCTCCCCGGAACTCTCGCCAGACACTACACGGCATGTCCGGCACAGAATCCCGAGGCCCAGGCCCACTGGAAGTTGAAGCCGCCAAGTTGGCCGGTCACGTCGACGACTTCGCCAATGAAGTAGAGACCAGGGATCTTGCGGCTCTCCATGGTTTGCGCTGAGAGTTCGCGCGTGTCGATGCCGCCAGCGGTGACTTCGGCCTTCTCGTAGCCTTCGGTGCCGGCAGGCACGATCTCCCAGTGATGGAGCTTGTGTTCGAAGGCATCGAGGGCGGAGTTCGTCCAGCCCTGCGGCGGGTAAAGGTCGAGGAAGCGATCGGCAAAGCGGATCGGGAGAACGGAGCGTAGCAAGGACTTCGCAGCGGCGAGATCGCGGCGGGAGTTTCCGTTGCGCAGCGGTGACATCACGTCCTGGCCGGGAGCGAGATCGATCCGCATCGGCTCGCCGGGCTGCCAATACGAGGAGGCTTGCAGGATCGCCGGGCCGCTGAGGCCGCGATGGGTGAAGAGCATTTTCTCGCGAAACTCGTGGCGGTCCGCCGTGGCCACCACTTCTGTTGATACGCCAGCCAAGTCTGCGTAGCGCTGGCGGTCGTCGGGATTGAAGGTGAGAGGGACGAGCGCAGGACGGCAGTCGACGATGTTGATGCCGAACTGCCGCGCGAGATCGTAGCCGAAGGGGGTCGCGCCGATCTTCGGAATGGAGAGCCCGCCAGTCGCCACGACCAGTTTTGCGGCGACGAATTCCGTCCTGTGGCGTGGACGATGTGGAAAAGGTCGTCGTGACGCACTTCGCTGACTTTCGCGTTGCAGATGATCTGAACACCCGGCGGCGGCACTTTCCTGCAGGAGCATGGTGACAATCTCATGCGCCGAGCCGTCGCAGAAGAGTTGGCCGAGTTTCTTCTCGTGATAGGCGATGCGATGCTTTTCGACCAGGGCGATGAAGTCTGCCGGCGTGTAGCGCGCGAGGGCTGATTTGCAGAAGTGGGGATTGTGGGAGAAGAAGTTTTCCGGGCAGCAATGCAGGTTGGTGAAATTGCAGCGCCCGCCTCCGGAGATGAGGATCTTCTTGCCGATGCGGCCGGCGTGCTCGAGAACGGCGACGCGTCGCCCGCGCTTGCCGGCTTCGATGGCGCACATCAGTCCGGCGGCCCCGGCGCCGAGGACGACCACATCGTAGCGGTGCAGCATCCTGCCAGTCTCCGGATTTGCGGTGGAAGTTGCAAGCCTGCGAGCCGGCGATCACGCTACAGGGATTGTTCGGCCGATGCAGGCTCGTGCATGGTTGCATGGGAGCGCTCTTCCGCCGCGTCGTGAAGCGAGAGGAGGACGAGCGTGGCATCGTCAGTAAACTTTCCGCCGGAGTGGTGGCGAACCCGATCCATCAGCGCGCGATGCTGTTCTTCCAGCGAAGAATCGGGCGGCAGGGCGAAGGAATTTTTCAGCCGGTCGGAGCCAAATTCCTCATTGCGGTCGTCCACCGCCTCGGTGATTCCGTCAGTGTAGAGCGCCAGGCGATCCCCGGGGTGAAGGAGAACCTGGCAGGTTTCGAACCCCTGGCCGGCGATGAGGCCCAGCACCGGCCGAGTGCTGTCGAGTTGGGTGATGGAGCCGTTGGCGTGAGCCAGGATGGGCGGGCAATGGCCGGCGTTGACATACTCCAGAACGCGGCGACGGGTATCGAGGACTCCGTAGAAGATGGTGACGTAGTGCTCACCGCCGAGCTGCTCGCTAAGAATTGACTCGACCTGGGAAAGGATGGCTGCGGGCCCGCCTCCGGAGGAGGAGAGCGTGCTGACCGACGCGTACAACATGGCAGCAATCACGGCGCCGGGGGTTCCTTTGCCGGAAACGTCGGCGACGCAGATGTGCAGGGCGTCGGGTGCGATGCGCCACACGCCGAAGTAGTCGCCGCCAACCGTTCCTGCGGGGAGGCTTTCGCCGAATACTTCGATGCCGTCCATGCGGAGGTGACGCCTGGGAACCAGCCGGGTCTGCAACTGCAGAGCGTCCTGGCGTTCGTACTCGGACACGCGCTGCGAGGAACGCAAGTTACCGGCCTGGGCCACGAGGGAGCGCACCTTCTCGAGCAGCGAATCGTTGCGCCAGGGTTTCTCGATGAAGTCGGAAGCGCCAAACTTCATGGCGTTCACCGCGAGCTCAACGTTGCCCCATGCGGTAAGCGCGACGACCGGGAGGATGTTGTCAAAGTTTCGAAGCCGCTCAATAAGATCGAGGCCTTCGAGTCCGGAAGTACTGTCGCGCTGGTAGTTCATGTCGACCAGCGCAATGTCGAACTGCTGCTGCTGAGCGGCGGCGATCGCGTCCTGGGGAGAACCACACAGAACCACGCCGTAACCATGGCCGCGCAGCAACATTGCCAAGGCTTCGCGAACGTGCTCCTGGTCATCGGCGATGAGAACTGTGGCGTGCTGGGTGGGTGAGGTCATAACGTTCCGAGTTGGAGTAGTGCAGATCAGTTGCCATTAGGTTCGTTGTATCAGATTGCAAGCGAAGGGTTTGCAGTGACGTGCCTCGCGTGTTTGCCCGGAAACATGAAGGCGGTGTCCGAAATCGGACAGGGGCTGATAGGAAGGAGGAAGGATCGGATCAGTCGGCGAAGACCGGGGCTTCTTCCTCGATGGTTTTCTTCTTGCGCCACGGCATATGGGCGATGAGCCAGGCCTGGAACCGGTCCAGGTAGAGATAAACGACGGGAGTGGTGTACAGGGTCAGCATCTGGCTGACGATAAGTCCGCCCACGATGGTGATGCCGAGCGGCTGCCTGAGTTCGAACCCGGTGCCGTGGCCAACCGCAAGCGGTACGGCGCCGAGCAAGGCGGCGGCGGTGGTCATCATGATCGGGCGGAAGCGCAGCACGGCCGCCTCATAGATGGCCTCGCGGGGCTTCATGCCCTGGCGCTCCACCTCGAGCGCGAAGTCGATCATCATGATGGCGTTCTTCTTGACGATGCCGATGAGCAGGATGATGCCGATGAGAGAGATGACGTCGAGCTCCATGCGGAACAACAGGAGCGCAAGCAAGGCACCGGTGCCGGCCGAAGGTATGGTGGACAGAATCGTGATGGGGTGGATGTAGCTCTCGTAGAGCATGCCGAGCACGATGTAGACCGCGATCAACGCGGTCAGGATCAGCAGCGGCTCGGAAGAGAGCGAGTCCTGGAAGGCGGCGGCGGTTCCCTGGAAGCTGCCGTGGATGGTGGCCGGCAAGCGCATCTGCAACTCGACATTGTTCGATGAGCCGCGTGGCCTCGCCCAGCGAGGCGCCGGGGGCAAGATTGAACGAGATGGTGACGGCGGGGAACTGTCCCTGGTGATTGACGGTCAGCGAAGTGTTCGCCTGACCGAAGTGCGCGAATGCCGACAGCGGCACCTGGGCGCCGGTTGAGGTGATCACGTAGACGCTGTTCAGGGCGTCGGGCGTCAGCTGGTATTGGGGATCGACCTCCAGCACCACGTGATACTGATTCAGCGTCTGGTAAATGGTCGAAATCTGCCGCTGCCCGAAAGCGTCATACAGAACGTTATCGATCTGTTCGACGGAGTGATGCCGAGCCGCGCAGCGGTGTCGCGATCGATGATTACGTTTTGCTCCAGTCCATGCACCTGCTGGTCGCTGTTGACGTCTTTCAACTGCGGCAAGGCCTTCAGCTTGTCGGCAAGCCGCGGCGCCCACTGATACAGTTCCGCCAGATTTTCGCCCGATAGGGTGTACTGATATTGGGCATTGGACATGCGTCCACCGATCTGGAGGTCCTGCACTGCCTGCAGGTAGAGGGTCGCGCCTGGAATATGCGCCAGCTTGGGACGCAGCCGGTTGATAACCATGTCGGCGGTGACGCCTTTGCGTTCGTTCCCGGGCTTCAGGATGACGAACATGCGGGCCTGGTTCTGGGCGGAGCCGCCGCCGACGGAAGCCAGCACGTTCTGCACCGCGGGATCCTTCTGGACGATGCGGATGAATTGGTTGGTCTTCACCTTCATGGCGTCGAAGGAGACGTCCTGGTCTCCCATGATCATGCCCATGAGGCGGCCGGTGTCCTGCTGCGGGAAGAAGCCCTTGGGAACGATGATGTAGAGCCAGACGTTGGCGAAGACGGTGAGGATGGTGATCGCCAGCACCAGCCTCTGGTGGCGCAGGACCCAGCCCAGAGACGCCCTGTAGCCACGATGCATGAGGTCGAAACCCCGCTCGCTCATCCGGTAAAGCAAGTTGTGGGCCCCGGGATCGTGCGCCTTGAGGAAGCGCGCGCACAGCATGGGAGTGGTGGTGAGCGACACCACCAGCGAGACCGCAATGGCCGCGCTCAAAGTAACGGCAAACTCGTGGAAGAGCCGGCCGACGATTCCACCCATCATCAGAATCGGGATGAACACCGCGATGAGCGAAGTGCTCATCGACACCACGGTGAAGCCGATTTCGCGCGCCCCGAGCAGCGCCGCCTCGTAGGGCGGCATGCCGGCTTCGACGTGGCGCATGATGTTTTCCAGCACCACGATGGCATCGTCGACCACGAAGCCGGTGCAGATGGTCAGCGCCATCAGGGACAGGTTGTTGAGCGAGTAGCCGCACAGGTACATCACCGCGAAAGTGCCGACGATGGCCAGCGGCACGGCCACGCTGGGAATCATGGTGGCGCGAACTTCGCGCAGGAACGCGAAGACCACCAGCACAACCAGGATGACGGAAATGATCAGGGTGCGCTGCACATCGCTGACGGAAGCCCGGACGGTGGTGGTGCGGTCGAGTCCGACTTCAAGCTTGATGGCGGCGGGCAAGCGAGGCCTGGAGGAACGGCAAGGCATCCATGACGCGGTCGGCGGTGGCGATAATGTTGGCGCCGGGCTGGCGGAAGACGACCACCAGCACGCTGGGCTTGCCGTTGAAGCTGCCCGCGTTGTAGATGTTGGAATAGGAATCGGTGACCGTCGCGACGTCGGCCAGCCGCACGGGTGAACCGTTTCGGTAGGCGATGATCAGCGGCCGGTAATCCCTGGCCTTCTTCAGCTGGTCATTGGTGTGGACGATCCAGCTCGTAGTGTCGTTCTGCAGCTCTCCCTTGGCCTGGTTGACGTTCTGGGCGGCAACCGCAGTGCGCAAGGTTTCCAGACCGATGTTCAGCTTGTTGAGCAGGTTGGGATTGGCTTCGATGCGAACGGCGGGCTGCGAAGAGCCCCACACAAAGACCTGGCCAACGCCCTCGATCTGGGAGAGCTTCTGGCCCATGATGGAGTCGGCGACGTCGTACATCTGGTCCTGCGTCATGGCGTCGGAGGTCATGACCAGAATGATCACGGGCGAGTCGGCAGGATTGATCTTGCGGTAGGTCGGGATTGCTGGGCAGGTCGGCCGGCAGATAACTGCGCGCGGCATTGATGGCGGCCTGTACATCGCGGGCGGCGGCGTCGATGTTGCGGTTCAGGTCGAACTGCATGGTGATGCCGGTCGAGCCCAGCTGACTGCTCGAGGTCATCTGGTTGATGCCGGCGATGCGTCCGAACTGGCGCTCCAGCGGAGTGGCCACCGAGGAGGCCATGGTCTCCGGACTGGCGCCGGGCAGCGACGCGCCCACCGAGATCACCGGGAAATCGATTTGCGGCAGCGGCGACACGGGAAGCTGGGTGTAAGCCAGACCACCCGCCAGCAACAACGCGAGGGTCAGCAGCGTGGTCGCAATCGGGCCGTTCGATGGCCGGCTTGGAGATGTTCATCCTAGTCTCCGAGCGCCTCGGCAGGTCTGGGAGCGCGCATGCCCGGCGCAGGGCCTCACCCAGGCGATCGAACCACAGATACACCACCGGGCGTGGTGTAGAGCGTCAGCAACTGGCTGACCAGCAACCCGCCGATGATGGTGACGCCCAGCGGACGCCGCAGCTCCGAACCGGTTCCCGAGCCCAGAGCCAGCGGAACCGCGCCGAACAATGCAGCCAGCGTGGTCATCATGATTGGCCGGAAGCGCAGCAGACATGCCTCATAGATCGCGTCCACCGGCTTCTTGCCTTCCTTGCGCTCCGCTTCCAGCGCGAAGTCGATCATCATGATGGCGTTCTTCTTCACGATGCCGATCAGCAGGATGATGCCGATCAGCGCCATGACGCCCAAATCCATGTGAAACGAGATGCAGCGCGATGATGGCGCCCACGCCGGCGGAGGGCAGGGTGGAAAGAATCGTGATGGGATGGATGTAGCTCTCGTACAGCACGCCCAGCACGATGTAGACGGTGACGATGGCGGCCAGGATCAGCCAGCCTTCATTGGCCAGCGAGGCTTCGAAGGCACGGGCAGTTCCCTGGAAGCTGCTCTGGATGCTGGGCGGCAATGCCGATCTCGCGCTCCGCGTTGTTGATGGCGGTCACCGCCTCGCCCAGCGAATAGTCGTTCCCCAGGTTGAACGAGATGGTGACTGCAGGGAACTGTCCCTGGTGATTCAGCGACAAGCGAGCCCGCGCCGGTCTCGAAATGCGCGATAGCGCTGAGCGGAACCTGGCCGCTGGCTCCCGGAACGTAGATGCTCTTCAGCGCGTCAGGATCGTCGCGGATACTGGGGATCGACCTCCAGCACCACGTGATACTGGTTCAACTGGGTGTACATGATGGAAATCAGCCGCTGGCCGAAGGCGTCGTACAGCGTGTTGTCGATCGCGCTGGTCGATGACTCCCAGGCGCGAGGCGGTATCGCGGTCGATGACCAGCCTGGCTTCCGCCGCCTGATTCTGCTGGTCGGTGGCGACATCGCGCAGCTGCGGCAAGGTCTTCAGCTTGTCGACCAGCTTGGCCGTCCAGATGGCCGAGCTCCTTGGGGTCGGCGTCCTCCAGGCTGAACTGGTACTGGGTGCGGCTGACGCGGTCTTCGACCGTCAGGTCCTGCACCGGCTGCATGTATAAGCGTGATGCCCTCGACTCCGGCGACTTCCTGTTGCAAGCGCTTGATGATGGTGGTGACGTCGTCATCTGCGCTCATCGCGCGACTTCAGGTTGATCTGAATGCGTCCGCTGTTCGGCGTCGTGTTGGTGCCGTCGACCCCGATGAACGAGGACAGGCTCTCGACGTCCTTGTCCTTCAGGATGGCGGCGGCCAGCGCCTGCTGGCGCTCGGCCATGGCGGCGAACGAAATGCTCTCCGGCGCATCGGTAATGCCGGTGATGACGCCGGTATCCTGCACCGGGAAGAAGCCTTTGGGCACGATGATGTACAGCCAGATGGTGGCGACCAGCGTGGCGACGGTGACCAGCAGGGTGGCGGTCTGGTGGTTCAGGACGAACTTAACGGTGCGGCCGTAGAACGCGATGGTTTTGTTGAAGGCATTCTCGGACCAGTTGTAGAAGCGGCCGTGTTTTGCCTGGTCGTTCTGGCGCAGCAGCAGCGAGCACATCATCGGCGTCAGGGTCAGCGAGATGAGCGCCGAAATGAGAATGGTGACGGCCAGGGTGACGGCGAATTCGCGGAACAGACGACCGACGATGTCGCCCATGAAGAGCAGCGGGATCAGCACGGCAATCAGCGAGACCGTCAGCGAAACGATGGTGAAGCCGATCTGCGCGGAACCTTGCAGCGCTGCCTCCAGCGGCGTGTGGCCCTCTTCGATGAAGCGCTCGATGTTCTCGATCATCACGATGGCGTCATCGACCACGAAGCCGGTGGAGATGGTCAGCGCCATCAGCGAGAGGTTGTCGAGCGAGTAGCCCAGCAGGTACATCACGCCGAAGGTGCCAACCAGCGACAGCGGCACCGCAACGCTGGGAATGACGGTGGCGGACAAGGTACGCAGGAAGAGGAAGATGACCATCACGACCAGCGCGATGGTGAGCATCAGCTCGAACTGCACGTCCTTGACGCTGGCGCGGATGGTGTTGGTGCGGTCGGTCAGCACCGTGATCTTGATGGAAGCTGGGCAGGTTGGCCTGCAGTTGCTTCAGGCGCAGCTTGATGCTGTCGACGACCTTGATGATGTTGGCGCCCGGCTGCCGCTGGATGTTGATGAATCACCGCCGGCGTGGTGTTCATCCACGCCGCCTGGTTGGCGTTCTCCGGGCCCTCGATGACGTTCGCCACGTCGGACACACGAACCGGAGCGCCATTCTTGTAGGCGATGATGGTGTCGGCGTACTGCTTGGGATCGAAGAGCTGATCGTTGGCGCCGATGGTGTACGCCAGCCGGTTGTCCTGCAGTTGGCCCTTCGCCTGATTGACGTTGACCTGCCCGATGACCGTGCGCAACTGCTCCAGGCTGAGGCCGTAAGAAGCCAGCGCGGTGGGGTTGGCCTGTATGCGAACCGCCGGCTTCTGGCCGCCGCTGATGGTGACCAGTCCGACGCCGGGAAGCTGCGAGATCTTCTGGGCGAAGGTGGTGTCCGCCAGGTCCTCGACCTGGGGCAGCGGCATGCGAGTCGGAGGTCATCGCCAGGGTCAGGATGGGCGCGTCGGCCGGATTGACCTTGCTGTAGATCGGCGGCGTCGGCAGATCGTTGGGCAGGAACAACTGCGCGGCATTGATCGCCGCCTGCACTTCCTGCTCGGCAACGTCGATGTTTTCGTCGAGGTTGAACTGCAAGGTGATGACCGAAGCGCCAAAGGCGCTGCTCGAAGTCATCTGGCTCAAGCCCGGGCAACTGCCCGCATTGCCGCTCCAAGGGAGCGGTGATCGAGGAGGCCGTGACGTCCGGACTGGCTCCGGGATAGAACGTGACAATCTGGATGGTCGGATAGTCAACCTGCGGCAGCGCGGAAATGGGCAACTGCCGGTAGGCAACAATGCCCACCAGCAGCAACCCGGCCATCAGCAGCGAAGTCGCGATCGGCCGGAGAATGAATGGCCGCGAAATACTCATGACTGCGAGCCGCTTCCTTCGGTGACCTGTGCGTTCCTCGATTGGTCCGCCTGGCTGCTGCGGCGTTTGCGGAGCGACCCGGCTTCCCGCCTGCAACTTCTCCTGGCCATCGGTGACCACGCTTCTCGCCGGCTTGCAGCCCGGAGGCAATCACGACCGTGTTGCCCTGCGTGAGCGCGACCTGCACGGGCTGCATCTTGCACCGTGTTGTTGCTATCCACCGACGTAGATGAACGTACCCTGCGGACCGCGCTGCACTGCGCGCTGGCGGGAGCGGTGATCGCGTCCTTGCGCGTCTCCAGCAGCAGGTGAACGTTGACGAACTGGTTCGGCCAGAGAGTGTTCTCCGGATTCTCGAACACAGCTTTCAGCTTCGCCGTTCCCGTGGTCTGGATCGATCTGGTTGTCGATGGTCAGCAGCTTGCCGGCCGAGAGCTTGGTCTGATCGTCGCGGCTGTAGACGTCCACCGGCAGCGTTCCCTGACGCATCTGCTTGAGCACCGACTGCAACTGGTCTTCGGGCAGGGTGAAGATCACGGCAATCGGATGCAGTTGCGTGATCACCAGCATGGGCGTGTCGGATGCTGCCTGTGACGTAGTTGCCGGGATCGACCTGACGCAGGCCGACCCGGCCATCGATCGGGGAGGTGATGCGGCAGTAAGTCAGATTGAGCTTGGCGCTGTCGATGGCGGCCTTGTCGGCAGCGATGGTGCCTTCATACTGGCCGAAGGAGGCCTGCAACGTATCCAGGTCCTGCTTGGCGATGACGCCGCTTTCATAAAGCGCCTTGTTGCGCTCGTACTGCGCCTTGGCGTTGTCCAGTTGCGCTTCGTCGCGCTGCAGGTTGGCTTGCGCCGTGGCCAGCGCTACCTGGTAAGGCCGCTCGTCGATGACGATCAGCAGGTCACCCTTGCGGACGTCCTGCCCTTCCTGGAAATTGACCTGCATGATCTGCCCATCAACCCGGCTCTTCAGCGAGACGGTGTTGAAGGCCTGCACTGAACCAAGTCCGGTCGAGATAGACAGGGAAAGTCACGCTGCTTGACGGTAGCCACGCCAACCGGAACTGCCGGAGGACGGCCACCCGCGCGCGCGCTCTTGGCTCTGGGCGCCATTGCGGCTGCAGCCGGCCAGAGGCTGCACAGACGATAAGGCAATCGCAATTGCGAGTCCTATGAATCCGCTCCTGCTTCACACATTCCTCCTATGAGATTGCCGACGCTCCAGGAGTTCGCGGACGGCGAGTCGCTGCCGGCATGGCGCGCAACTGCGCACTGGAACCGAGCCAGTTGACAGTAACTATTATTAGCCCATAAGCATTAGACCGGATACGGACCTCGAACGGGCCGTTAAGAGAGGGTGAAGGAAGGTAAAGTTTTGTGAAGGGTTACAGCACATCGCGAAACAATTCTTCACCACCGCCGCCTGCAGGAAAGGGCAAAATGAAGACCGTGAACCGTCTGCTCATCGTCGACGACGACCACGGACTGGTCAACCTGCTGAAGCGCTTCCTGGAAGCGGAAGGCTTCCAGGTGGACGCCGCCTACGATCATGCCGACCGGCCTGCAGGCGGCACTCTCCGGCGAGCACGAACTTATCATTCTGGACGTGATGTTGCCGGGCGGCTCCGGATTCGAGCTTGCTCAAAGCCCTGCGCCAGGACTCGGCAGTGCCGGTCCTGCTGCTCACCGCGCGCGGCGAAGCGGTTGACCGAATCCTGGGGCTGGAGATCGGGGCCGACGACTATCTCGCCAAACCCTTCGATCCCGCGCGAACTGGTGGCCCGCATTCGCGCCATGCTGCGGCGCACGCGGGAAGCTGCCGGCACCGCGCCGCGCGCCGAACACGACGAAATGCTTGAGCGTCGGCGAAATCGCACATGTCGATCGGCACTCGCACCGTGACCTGCGGCGGCACAGCCCGTTGATCTTACGTCGGTGGAGTTCAACGTGCTGGAGTTGCTGCTGCGCCATGCCGGCAACGTGGTCACCCGCGAGCAGATCGCCGAAGTCGCGCTGGGACGCCCGCTGAATCCCTTCGATCGCAGCGTCGATGTACACGTCAGCCGGTTGCGCAAGAAGCTGGGCGTGCTGTCCCGGGCAGCGACGAGTTGATCCGGCCTATTCGCGGCATCGGATACTTTCATGGCCGCCGTCGTGCTCCGGAACGGAGCAGGGCATGAACCGGCGTCTCTTCTGGAAAATCTTCCTGCCCTTCTGGGTGGCACAGGCACTGCTGCTGGGCGCTCTTTACCTGCGTCTGCACGTGCGTCTGCACTCCGAGCGGCCGTGGTGGATTCAACCCACGCGTCAGCTCATGCCCGACCTGGGCCGCGATGCCGCGTCGACCTACGAAAACGGCCGAGCAGCCGGCGCTCCGGACACTGCTCGACCGGATGTCGATGCACGGCCGCACTTCATACTGGCTGCTGGACGAGGAGGGCAACGAACTGAGTGGCCGTCCCCTCCCCGACGACATCCGAGGCACAGCCAAGAGGCCCGAAAACGCGGCGGGTTCGCTGCGTACCGACGACGTCTCCGTCGCCGTTAGCCCGGGTCAACACTTCTCACGCCGAATATCTCCTGGTCAGCGGAATTCGTGCCGCCGCCGATCTCCGAGCGCGTTCCCGGCGACATTCTGTGGACCCTGAAGCTGGGCACCATCGTTTCCGCGTTCCTCTGCCTGATCATCGCGCACTACCTGAGCAAGCCGATTGAGCGCCTGCGTAAGGCGACCAACGAGTTGGCGCGCGGCAATCTCGACATTCGCGTCGGGAGATACATCGGGAACCGTCGCGACGAGATCGCCGACCTGGTGCGCGACTTCGATTCCATGGCGGGGGAGTTGCGCAACCTGATCCAGAGCGAGCGCAACCTGCTCAGCGGCGTCTCGCACGAGTTGCGTTCGCCCATCGCGCGTATCCGGCTGGCCCTGGCGCTGGCCCATGATGCTGAGCCAGCGAGCGCGAGGAAATGCTGGATCGCATCGAGCAGGACACCATCCAGCTTGACTCGATGCTGGAGCGGATTCTAACCGTGGCGCGCCTGGAAAGCGGCCAGCAGAAGCCCAAGCTGGAACGGCTTTCGCTGAATGCAGTGGTCGAAGACGTTCTGGAGGACGCGCGCTTTGAAGCCGCCGCATGAGGGCGCAAATCGACTACGACGGTGACCACGACGTGTTCATCAGCGGCGATCCGGCGCTGCTTCGCAGCGTGGTCGAGAACCTCGTGCGCAATGCCATCTTTTACTCGGGCGAGGGCGGCAAGATTCAAGTCAGCTTGCATCGCGAAGATGGCTTCGCTTTCCTTTCCGTCCGCGACAACGGCCCGGGTGTTCCGGAAGAATCGCTGCCTCTGCTGTTCAAGCCGTTCTACCGGGTCGACGACGCGCGCGACACCACTACCGGAGGCATGGGGCTCGGTCTGGCGATTGTTCGCAATGCCGTAACAGCCCATGGCGGCACCGTAGTGGCGAGCAATGTGGTTCCCCACGGATTGAAGGTCGAGGTTCGCTTGCCGGTCCTGGCGGCAACCGCTCCGCGCCAGCCAGACAGCCCTGCGGCCACTCCGGTACACCGCACTTAGCGCAGTAACCTAGACCGCGATCAGGCCGGAGTAGATCGCCATCCCGACAACTGCATCCACTCCCATGGCGTCCAACGCGTCGATTTCCTGCTGGCTTCGTATGCCTCCGGCGGCGATTAAACGACGTGAGGTTTGACCGCGTAGATCCCTGATGACGTCCAGCGGTATGCCTTGCAGCAGCCCTTCCGTATCAATGTGCGTGTAGAGAAACGCCGTGCAGAAGGGCTCCAGTCGGCGCATCATCTCGACGGGCGTGATTTCCGTGATAGTCTTCCAGCCGTGAATGGCGACATGGCCGCCACGCGAATCGATGGCGCAGACAACTCTGTCGGCTCCCACGGCGTCACTGAGACCTGCCGCGTATTCCACGTCTACCGCTCCGTCCTTGACCAGCGATGATCCGGCAATCACCCGCCTGGCTCCCAAACTGAGCAGCGCCTGCGCGGCTGCCACGCTGCGAATGCCTCCCCCCACCTGGCAAGGTAGCTTCCCGCAGAAGTCGGCAATCAAGCTGAGGTTCGATCCCTTGCCCATGGCGGCGTCGAGGTCGATCAACTGCACCAGTGGAAATCGCGCGAAGCGCTCGACCCATTCGGAAGCATTGCTGAATTCCAGGGCTTTCTTTTCGCCTTGAACGAGCTGGACGATCTTCCCGCCCATCAGGTCGATTGAAGGAATCAGCATGTCGAGCCTCACGGGAATTCCGGCCTGGTGCATCGCCTGCTTGATCGCATCGACCGACTTCAAGCCAAAGTGGAACACCGAGGCAGCCAGCGCAGCATCGGCGGCGCCCTGCTGGAAGACTTCCACGAAGTGTCGCGGTTCCCCCGCACCTCCCGACGCGATCACCGGAATCCGCACCGAGGTGGCGATGGCCTTGGTGAGCGGGCAGTCGAACCCTGCCTTGGTGCCGTCGCGGTCCATCGACGTCAGCAGAATTTCGCCTGCACCCAAGTCTTCGGCCGCGATGGCCCACTGGCGCACATCTTTGCCCGTCGGCTTGCGGCCTCCCCAGACATAGACCTCCCACGCTGTAGTACTCGCTCGTCGGGCATCGATAGCAACTACCACAGCCTGGGAGCCGTAGCGCTCGGCAATCTGGGTGATAAGCAGCGGATGGGCGACCGCAGCCGAGTTGATCGCGACCTTGTCGCAGCCGCAGTCCAACACGGCGGAGGCGTCGTCGAGCGAACGAATGCCCCCGCCCACCGCGAACGGAATAAACAACTGCCGGGCGGTACGCCTGACGGTATCAAGAAGCGTGTTGCGCGAGTGTGCGGTGGCGGTGATGTCCAGCAACACGATTTCATCGGCTCCGGCGTCGCTGTGGGCAGCAGCCAATTCCGCGGGATCGCCGGCATCGCGAATCTGCTCGAATTGAATGCCCTTCACCACCCGCCCGCCGTCGACATCCAGACAGGCGATTACGCGTTTGGCTAATGTCTCAGAGTCCACAGAAGTTCTCCAGTATTTTCAGCCCGACATCTCCCGACTTCTCCGGATGAAACTGCACACCGAAGAGATTGTCCCGCTCCGCCGCCGCAGTGAAAGGCTCTTCGTACACGCACGTTGCGACCGTTTCGTCGCACAAGGGGGGGCGGTAGGAATGAGTGAAATAAACGTACGCTCCATTTGGAACCGTCTTGAGCAGGCGCGAACCGGAGCTCGACCTCAATTCGGTCCCATCCGACGTGCGGCGATTTCACGAGGTCCGAAAATCGCGTGCAGGTCCCCTCGAAAATTCCCAGCCCCGGCAATTCAGGAGCCTCAGTGCTGCCGGCAAACAGCCACTGCAGCCCGAGACAAATGCCGAGCAGTGGCTTCCCTTCGGCAATCGACTGTCGCACCGCACTGCCCAGGTCACCCCGGGCCAGCGGCGCCGTGGCCTTGAAGTTGCCTACGCCGGGTATCACAATCTGTTGCGCACGTCGAACCTCGTTCGCATCGGTCGTGACCACGCACTCGCGTCTCAAGTGACGGACCGCCTTCACCACTGAGGCGAGATTGCCGGCGCCGTAATCGACGATCGCGATCACAGCAGTCCTTTCGTGCTCGGCAGCATGCGGCCCAGTTGGCGGTCCTTGGAACAGGCCACCCGCAGCGCTCGCGCAAAGGCTTTGAACAGCGCCTCGATCTTGTGATGATTCGACCTGCCATAGAGCACCTTGGCGTGCACGTTGGCTTTGGCTCCGCGGGAAAAGCCGTCGAAGAAATCCACCACCAGTTCGGATTGCAAATCTCCCACCAGCCGGGTGCGCACCTTGGTGTCGACAACGGCCGCGCTGCGCCCGCCGAAATCGACCGCCACCACGCCCAGCGTCTCATCCATGGGCATGACGAAGTAACCCGCGCGGAGGATGCCGCGCTTGCTGCCCAGGGCCTGCGTAAATGCCTCGCCGAGAGCGATCCCCACGTCTTCGACCGTGTGGTGCTGGTCGACATCGAGGTCGCCTGTGGCCTGCAGCTTCAGGTCGAATGCGCCGTGACGCGCCACCAGTTCCAGCATGTGGTCGAGGAAGCGAATGCCCGTGCGTATCGACGATGTACCGTGTCCCTCGATGGTGAGCGCAATTCGTATGTCGGTCTCGTTGGTCTTGCGATGGATCTTGGCCTTTCTCACGCGCTCACCTCTTTTGCGAGCCCGAGGTCAGCGGCCACCGTTCGCAGGCTCTCAAGCAGCTGGTCCATCTGCGCAGTCGTGCCGATGGTGACACGCACACAACCTTCACAGCCGGGGTCGGAGGAGCGGTCGCGCACCAATATCCCACGTTGTCGCATAGCCGCCACAAACGCGCTATGGCGCTCGCCGATCTTCAGCAGCAGAAAGTTGGCATGGCTAGGCCAGTAGAAGATTCCCAGCCGTTGCAGTTCGCGTTCCAGCCGGTCGCGGCCCTGCTTCACCTGCGCTACATAGCCCGCAATGTAGTCACGATCGGCAAGGGCTACCGGCAATGCCAGGAGCGCGACCGCATTCACGTTGTAAGGAGATGAAACGCGACGCAGCATCGGCATCTGTTCGACGTGCCCGGCCAGAATGCCCAGGCGCAGGCCAGCCAGCCCATAGGCCTTCGAAAAGGTGCGTACCACAAACAGATTACGCATCGCCGCGATGTCGGGAATTACCGTTTCGCCGTGAAAGTGGAAGTACGCCTCGTCGATCAGGACCGCGGCCTCGGGCGCTGCCTGGCACATCGCCAGGACTTCGTTTCGCGTCGCTACGGTACCGGTTGGATTGTTGGGGCTGGCGACGGCGATCAGCCGCGTCGCCGGCGTGATCTGCTCGCAGGACTTGCTGCAGTGGAAACCGGAAATCGCCTTCGCATTGCGCGCGCACCACCTTCGCCCCAGTCGCTTCCGCATAGATTTCGTACATGCTGAAGGTAGGCGTCGCCACGATGACCTCGTGCTCCGGCTCGAGGTAGGCCTCGCACAGCAGGTGGACAGCTTCATCGACTCCGTTGGTGAGAATCACCTGCGCGGGCGCGAGGTTCAGGTGCTGCGCCGCCACCGCCTCGACCGGCTCCCGCTCGGGATAGCGCGCCAGTTCTTCGGGCGTGATCTGGCGGATACGTTCCAGCACCTTGGGAGAGCAGCCCTCGGTGTTCTCGTTGAAATCGAGGCGCAGACCCACGCGGCGCGCCAACGGCGGGTGGTATTCGTGCATGCGCTGAACCGCTTCGCGAGCCTTAAGCATCGGGACACCTCGCGCGAACCGACTGCGCATGAGCGACGAGCCCTTCGGTTTCCGCCAATCTGGCGATGGTGGGCGCAATCTTTTGCAGTCCGGTCTTGCTGAACTTCTGCACCGTGATGATCTTCACAAAGTCGAGAACGCTCAAGCCGCCGCGAAAGCGTGCCGCACCCGCCGTGGGCAGCACATGATTTGGTCCTGCCGCGTAGTCCCCCGCCGATTGCGGAGAGTAGTCGCCCACGAAGACAGAACCCGCATTGCGCACGTCGGCGACGGCGTCCTCTTCGATCGTGAGGTGTTCGGGAGCCAGGCGGTTGACCCACTCGAGAGCCTGCTCACGCGAGGTAGCAACAAGGATATACGCGTTCCGGGCGATCGCCTGACTGGCAATGCCGTTGCCGCGACTCGCCATTTTGACGGCTGCCCGAATACGCTTCGCCATATCGCGATTAGTAGAAATGAAAACTACCACAGTGTCAGGGTCGTGTTCCGCCTGGGCAACCAGGTCGGCCGCCAAGAAATCAGGATTTCCGTTGTCGCTGAAGATTACCGCTTCCGTGGGCCCGGCCAGCATGTCGATGGCGCAGTCGAAGCCGACCAGCTTCTTGGCTGCAGTCACATAGGCGTTGCCGGGACCAACGATCTTGTCGACTCGCGGCACGCTCTCCGTTCCGTAAGCCAGCGCCGCTATGGCCTGGGCTCCGCCGCAACGATACACTTCGTCAATGCCCAACAAGGATGCAGCTGCCAGCGTGACCGGCTGCAGGCGCGGCGACACTACGGCGACGCGTTGTACTCCCGCCACCTGCGCCGGAATCGCGGTCATCAGCAGGGTCGCGGCAAGGGATATCGTCCGCCCGGCACGTAGCAGCCAACCGAATCCAGTGGCCGCACCAACTGACCAAGCTCCGCTCCATCTATCTTCTTGCGCCACTCGCGCGGCATCTGCCACCGGCAGAAGCGGCGGATGTTTGCGGCGGCGGTTCGCAATGCGCTGCGAATTTCTGGCGGCGTCGAGCGCCAGGCCTGCTCGATTTCAGCCGGCCTGACGCGCAACGGCTGCTGCTTCTCCAGTCCATCCCACAATGTGGCATATCGAGTCAGAGCCTTGTCGCCATTGCGGCGGACGTCGCCGATGATCTTGCGCACTTGCGGTTCCACTTCTTCCAACCGCGAACCCCGGGCCTCCAGCGTCCTTACGGCCCGTTCCGCAGACTTGCCTGCGACGATCCGCATCACACCACCACCTTGTTCAGCGGATACTCGACAATGCCGGTAGCGTTCGCCGCTTTCAGCCGCGGAATCACATCCCAACACAGGCTCTCTTCGATGATGGTGTTCACCGCAACCCACGCCTTATCGCTGAGGGTGGAGATGGTCGGGCTGTTTAACGCAGGCAGGACCTTCAGCACCGCGTCAAGATCGTCCACCCGAACGTTCAGCATAAGACCCACACGCCCCTGCGCTTCCATGGCTCCGCGCAGCATGAGCGCAAGATTCTCGATCTTCTGGCGGCGGGCGGAGTCCTGCCATGCAACTTTGTTGGCAATGATCTGGGTGTTCGATTCGAGAACGGTTTCGATAATGCGCAGGCGGTTGGCCTTCAGAGAGCTGCCGGTTTCGGTGACCTCGACGATGGCATCCGCCAGCGTGGGAGGCTTCACTTCGGTGGCTCCCCAGGAGAACTCGACCTTTACGTCAATGCCCCGCTGTTGAAAGTAACGCGAAGTCACCGCGATACCAGCTCGGTGGCGATGGTCGCGCCGCGCAGGTCCTCCGGCCTCTGGGCGGGCGAGTCTTCCGGCACGGCCAGCACCCAGCGCACTTTGCCGCGGCTCTGCTTGGCGTAGATCAGGTCGGCCACGGTGACGACCTCCAAGCCCGCTCTCCATCACCCAGTCGAATCCGGTCAGTCCGGCGTCAAGCGCGCCATGCTCGACGTAGCGCGCCATCTCCTGGGCGCGAATCAGCATGCATTCCATTTCCGGATCGTTGGTAGAAGGCAAAGTACGAGCGAGGGCTGACAAAGACCTGCAACCCTGCCCGGGCGAGAAGTTGCAGCGTCGCGTCCTGCAGGCTTCCCTTTGGAATGCCCAATCGCAACTTCATCGCGATCCTCCGGCGAGAGTCGCAAGCGGCAACGCGGTGTTGAAACAGGTGCGGGTACCGGTGTGGCAGACCACGCCCTTCCCTTCCACCTCGACCCGGCACAAAATCGTGTCGAGATCGCAATCCGCCAACGCACAGACCACCTTCAGCCGGTTGCCGGAGGTTTCGCCCTTGGTCCACAGTTCGTTGCGCGTACGGCTGAAGAAAGTCACGTAACCTGAGGTGAGGGTCTTCTCGTAGGCCTCGCGATTCATGAAGCCCAACATCAGTACCTCGCCGGTGGCCGCGTCCTGCACGATGGCCGGCGCCAGTCCCATCATTTTGTCGAAGTCGATTTCCACTGCCATGCCTGTTCCTTTCCCCACAAAACAAAAAACCCGCTGACTTATTCGGTCAGCGGGTCGGAGCTATCTATGGCCTAAAACTATGATCCGATGCTCGCCGCTGACACGTTCGCCACGTGGTGATGGTGATGATGGCGATGGTGCAGCGAAGTCATCTTGCCTTCCAAGCTACAAAAAGCCCGGCCCGGTGTCAATGCAACTTTTCCGGTATTGGGATTGGGGAGTGCGGAACTTACGCAGGAAGCGGGACGCGGATTGGCTCTGCGTGTTAGGGTTATCAGCTTCGGAAAGGGTCATCATGTTTACCAAGGATCTCCTGCAAAACAAGCGAGTTCTGATCACCGGCGGCGGCACGGGCATCGGCCGCGCCATGGCCGAGCGCTTCCTGCAACTGGGCGCAATCGTGCACATCTGCGGGCGCCGCAGCGACGTCGTCGAAAACACAGCCAAAGAGCTGCACGCCAGTACCGGCGGAACAATCGAGGCTTCCTCCTGCGATGTGCGCGACGCCGCCTCGGTCGAAGGCCTCATCGAGCAGCTTTGGCAGAAAGGACCGCTCGACATTCTGGTGAATAACGCTGCCGGCAATTTCCTGTCTAAAACTGAAGATCTTTCGCCCCGCGCGTTTGAAGCGGTGATCGGTATCGTGCTGCACGGAACCATCAACGTGACCATGGCTTGCGGGCGCCGCTGGCTGAAGGACAAGCACCCCGCGGTGGTGCTGAGCATCGCCACGACCTATGCCGACACCGGATCGGCCTACGTGGTGCCGAGTGCCGTCGCCAAGGCCGGGGTTGTCGCCCTCACCCGCAGCCTCGCGGTGGAATGGGGAGGCCGCGGGGTTCGCTTCGTCGCCATCGCGCCGGGAGCGATCCGCACCGAGGGAGCGTTCTCGCGCCTGTTGCCGGTGCCTGAGATGGAGAAGGCCCTGCTGGAGCACAACCCGCTGCATCGCCTGGGAACGCTGGAAGAAATCTCGAACCTGGCGGCCTTTCTGGTCAGCGACCAGGCGGGCTACATCAACGGCGACATGGTTTACATGGATGGCGGCGAGATGCTGGCCGGCGCCAGCAGCTTCAGCTTGCTGGGACGCAAGATTCCCGACGCCGCATGGGAGATGATGAAGGCGAGGAAGAAGTGAGTAGTGGATGGTGGATGGTGGGTAGTGGATAGATGGAGAGGGCGGCGATTCTCTGGTTATGGGCTGCGTGTGTAAACAGGAACGGGCGCCCTTTTCGGACGCCCGCTCTGACAACTATCCACTATCCACTTACCACTAATTCAGCACGTGAATATTTTTCTTCGCGCACATCTCCTTCAGTATTTTTGGCCACACGGTGACGCTCACTTCGCCCAGGTGCGCCTTGCGCAGCAGCAGCATCAACGTTCGTGACTGCCCGATGCCTCCACCGACGCTGAGCGGGAATCTCGTGATTCACGATGGCCTGGTGATAGGGATACTTGAGGAAGTCGAGCTGTCCGGTTAGTTCAAGCTGCTTCTTCAGGGACTCGGCATTCACCCGGATGCCCATGGACGACAGCTCGTGCCGCCGGTGGGTGACCGGGTTCCATACCAGAATGTCGCCGTTCAAACCGTGCCGGAGGTGTCCATTCTTCGCATTGGTCGGCGTGACCCAGTCGTCGTAATCGGCAGCGCGCAGTTCATGCGGATAACCATCCTTCAGCATCCATCCAATGCCGATGATGAAGATGGCCGGATAGCGCTGCAGAATCGCCGTCTCGCGCTGCTTGCGCGGCAGGTCGGGATACATATCCAGGATTTCCTCGGCATGCAGGAATTCCAGATGCTCGGGCAGGTTGGGGTACTTCGGGTCCTTGAGCTGCGGGAACAACTCCTGCGCGAAGCGCTCGGCGCCGGCGATGACCTTCCAGATCTTCGACACGATCGCCTTCAGGAATTCGAGGTTGCGCTGCTCGGGGCCGATCACTCGCTCCCAGTCCCACTGGTCGACATACGCGCTGTGATCGTGGTCGAGGAAGTAGTCTTTGCGCACGGCGCGCATGTCGGTGCAAATGCCTTCGCCGGGCTGCATGCCAAACTGCTTCAGCGCCAGCCTCTTCCACTTGGTCGCGGCCTGCACGATTTGTGCATTGATGGGATGCTTGTCACGGTCGTTGGAAATGTGGAACTGGATCGGCGTGCGCGAGCCATCGCGGTCGAGCAGGTCGTTGACACCGCTCTCTTCGTCGACGATCAGGGGCACGGTGACCATGGTCAGGTTAAGTTCCTTGCAGAGGTTGTCTTCGATATAACGCTTCACCTCGAAGATCGCCTTCTGCGTCTCCTTGGGTGACAGCAGCGAGCTGTAATCCCCCGGCAGTACGCGTTCCAGTTCGTTGTAGTCGCCAATGCCGGGTCCAGCGAGGTCCGCTTTCTTGTCAGCCATGCTGTTCTCCTTCAGTTTGCGGTCGACGGGCGCCGGAGCGTGGTATCGGGTGGACTGGCTCTCATGCGTACGTCGCCAGGCTAATGAGAACACTAGGCGGGCCGGGATTCAGTGCCCGCCGTCACGCTGGCGTGTGCGGAGCGGCTCTGCGTAGCCCCAACGCGCGCGATTCTGTGTGAGCCGTGGGCGTCAGCGCGCGGTTGCCAGTTTCGTCAAATGAACTCTGATCTGCGAGCGGGCGACCGAATCGCCTCCGTCCGCAGGTGCGTTATTGTGTGCCCGGTCTGCACACCTCGCATCACGTCTCAATCTCTCAGTCCTTCGGAGCCCGAAGGGCGACATTTGTGTGAGCCGTGGGCGTCAGCCCGCGGTAGACATGGACTCCGATGTCCCGAGCCGCGGAGCGGCGGCACTCTTATTCGAGCACCTGATCCTTATCGAACCGCACTCCGGCTTTCCGCAGCAACATGACGTACTCGTCTTCAAATCCGCGCACCCGATGATGCTCTTTCTGGCTGGCGATGTACTTCTTCACAGTTGTGAGCTGAGACGGGCTGACGCTGATGGCGGCGTACCCATCCTGCCACGCGAAACTCGGCATCGACTGCCTCATGTACCGTGAGGAATTGGCCTTGATGTCGCGCATCACTTCAGAGAGCTGCCTACCCGCAGGAAGCGAGAGCAGCAGGTGTAGGTGATTGGCCGTACCACCAATCGCCAGAAGATCGAAGCGGCAATTGCGCGCAATGCCGCGAATGTATGCCCACAGGGGTTCAGCATCCTTGATAAGCTGGGTGCGTTGTTTGGTGCTGAAGACGCAATGAACGTAATTCAGAATGTAAGAACGGCCCATGCTCTTGTCCTGAAGATACCGTGTTTAATAAAACCATCAAGGGACGGTTCGATTCTGTAACCTTCGTCACATCGGCATGTGTAAGGTGAGTGTCGCCGCTCCGCGGCTCACGGATTTCAATTCGAACGCCTACCGCGGGCTGACGCCCACGGCTCAAACAAATCGCGCCCTGCGGGCTTCGGACATCTTTGTTTGCCGGGCCCGGCGGCCATGAGTTTCATTAACGTGCTGGTGTCCGCCGATCTGGGCCCCACTCCCACGGCTCGTACCAATCGTTCCCGAAGGTTCCAGATGTTGCCACCCTTTCATAATTCGATGATCGTTCAGCCCGTCCGCACAACGACGAACACGCTGGCCGGAATCGCCACCGCACTCCGGCTTCTGCTGGCCTCCTGCGCCCCCTCTGGGTTTGCACCGCAACGCCGGTATAGGTACGATGGCCAACGGCCCTTACGGCACTCGCAGGTGCCGCTGTGTTGACGCGATTCTGCGAACCGTATCCCAGCCACAAGGAGAACGAACGATGCCAATCTCGGCTTCCAAAGACAAAGGGGCCAAAGCCCCCGCCACACCGGAATCGCCGGTCACGGCCAGCGAGAATGATCCGAAGTTGACTTCGACTGCACCGAAGGAAACTTCTCCTGCGCAGGTTCCGCCCGCCCCAGAATCCGAGCCGGAAACCACGCTGGTCACCAGTTTCGATCTCCACCTTTTCAACGAGGGAAACCACAGCCGGTTGTATGAAAAGTTTGGCTCGCATCTCTCTGAAATGCAGGGACAGCAGGGCACCTACTTCGCGGTCTGGGCCCCCGACGCTGAGCGCATCTCGGTGGTCGGCGATTTCAACGGCTGGAACCCCGATTCCACGCCGATGAATCCCAAGGGCAGCTCCGGTGTATGGGACTGCTTCGTGGCCGGCCTCGGCAAAGGCTCAATCTACAAGTACTTCATCCGCTCGCGCTACCACGGATACGCCGTCGCCAAGGCCGACCCCTATGGCTTCCACCACGAGAATCCACCCAAGACGGCCTCCATCGTGTGGGACCTAGCCTACGAGTGGCATGATACCGAATGGATGGAGAGCCGCAAGCAACGCAACGCCTTCGATGCGCCCATGTCCATCTATGAGGTGCATTTCGGATCGTGGATGCGCGTCCCCGAAGAAGGCAACCGCTCGCTGAGCTATCGTGAGATGGCGCCCAAGCTGGCCGAATACGTGAAGCGCTTGGGCTTTACCCATGTCGAGTTCATGCCCATCATGGAGCACCCGTTCTTTGGCTCCTGGGGTTACCAGGTCACCGGCTACTTCGCACCTACCAGCCGTTACGGCACGCCGCAGGATTTCATGTACCTGGTGGACTACCTGCACCAGAACGGCATCGGCGTCATCCTCGACTGGGTCCCCTCGCACTTCCCCACCGACGAGCACGGGCTAGGCTACTTCGACGGCACCCACCTGTACGAGCACGCCGACCCGCGTAAGGGATTTCATCCCGACTGGAAGTCGTTCATCTTCAACTACAGCCGCAACGAGGTGCGAGCATTTCTGATCAGCAACGCGGTCTTCTGGCTGGCCGAGTATCACATCGATGGCCTGCGCATGGATGCAATCGCTTCCATGCTCTATCTCGACTACTCGCGCAAGGCTGGCGAATGGATCCCCAACCAGTTCGGCGGGCGCGAGAATCTTGAAGCCGTCTCCTTGCTGCAGCGGGTCAACCATGACGCCTACCAGGAGTTCCCCGGCATCCAGACCATCGCCGAGGAATCGACGGCGTGGCCCATGGTGTCGCGTCCCCCGTACATCGGCGGGCCTCGGCTTCGGCATGAAGTGGGACATGGGTTGGATGCACGACAGCCTGCTGTACTTCCAGAAAGACCCGATCCACCGCAGATATCACCACAACAAGCTGACCTTCCGTGGACTGTATACCTTCACCGAGAACTTCGTGCTGCCTCTGAGCCACGACGAGGTCGTGCACGGAAAAGGCTCGCTGCTGGGCAAGATGTCCGGCGACGACTGGCAGAAGTTCGCCAACCTGCGCCTGTTGTTCGGCTACATGTACTCGCAATCGGGTAAGAAGCTGCTCTTCATGGGCGGCGAAATCGGGCAATGGAGTGAATGGAACCACGACAGCAGCGTCGACTGGAACCTGCTCCGCTACGAACCCCACCAGGGCATGCAGCGCTGGGTCAGCGACCTGAACCACTTCTACCGCCATGAGCCGGCGCTGTACGAGCTCGACTTCAGCCCCGATGGCTGGCAGTGGATCGATGCCGACGATTCCGACAACAGCATCCTGACTTACATGCGCTACGGCAAGAACCGCGAAGCTCCGGTCCTGGTGGCCTGCAACTTCACGCCCGTGCCCCGTCGCGGATACCGGGTAGGCGTTCCTTTCGAGGGCAACTGGCACGAGGTGCTCAACAGCAATGCCGCCATTTACGGCGGAACCGACGAAGGCAACTTCGGCGGCAAGATGACCGACCCCATCGCCAACCACGGGCATCCGCAGTCGTTGCTGCTGAACCTGCCGCCCCTGGCCGTGGTCATGTTGAAGCGATAGCCGGACTCCGATGTTGGGTCAGACTAGAAGACCAACCCAACATTGTCTCCGGATCGCTGACCACAGGAGTAAAGTGCAGGCAAGGGCGTCTATCGTTCCCGATCCACGACATGAGCGGCGGGGAAGCCAGTTCAATGGTTTGGGCGTTTTACGTCAAAGTGAAATGATGTGAAGGGGATTTCTCTACGCTCGGCGACTTTTAAGGATTATTCCGCGACTCCCTAGTCGCCGAAGTGAGGCGGGCAAGCGCTAGCGGCCGGACTACTCGCCATTTGCAACTTTCGGCGAGTCTGCGGGGATCTTCAAGCCTCATCCGGCTGCTGAGTGATCCGCACAGGCATGTCCGAACTCACACGACCGCGACCTTGACGTTGTGAATCGGGGGCAGCGAATCGAACAGGCAGTCCCACTGCTCACCGCCCTCCCTCCCGATCCACAGCTGACCGGTCGTCGTGCCGAAGTAGAGTGCGGGTGCCTTGAGCCGGTCGATGTCCATCGCGTCGCGCAGGACGGTGAAGTAGCTCTGCTTCTTCGGCAGCCCACGGGCGAGCCGACTCCACGACTCGCCGCAATTTTCGCTGCGCCACACCGCTGGCGCGCCGCCCGGACAGGAGCGCGTCGCCGGCTCAAGGGGCATGACGTACACCGTGTCAGCGTTGTGCGGGTGGACCACGATCGGAAATCCGAAGTCCGACGGCAATCCCTTAGCGATCGATCGCCACGAGTGGCCGTAGTCGTCGCTGCGTAGCACGCCGATGTCCGGCCGCGGCCCCCCAGGCCCGGTCCAATCTGCCCATCCGCCGTGGTTCTGCATGTAGAGCCGGCCGGGCGCGTCGTCGTGCCGCGCGATCTTGTGCACGCACTGACCGAACTCGGGATAGGGATCGGGCGCGAAGCCAGCGCCGACGCCTTGATTGGACGCCCTGAATGTTTCGCCACCGTCCTCGCTCAGATAGTGGCCACCGGTCGAGATGCCGAGGTGCACGCGATTCCCGTCGCGAATGATCGTGTGCATGCAGAGGCCGCCGCCGCCGGGTTGCCACTTGCGCGCGTGATCGTGGTTGCTGATGCCGGGCACCAGGTCCCACGAATCGCCGCCGTCGCGGCTCCTGAACAAGGACGCCGGCTCCACGCCGCACCATAAGTCCTTCTTGCCGCTGCCGGCCTCGAGTGCCCAGATGTTGGCGAGCGCGCGTCCGTCCTCCTTGGGGAACGCCGGCGCCGACTTCGTCTCCGTGAAGCTCTTCCCCATGTCCGTCGAACGCAACACTTTCATGCCGAAGAACGGATTGCAACTCGAGGCATATAGGCGCGGTGTCCCGCGCGCGTCGATCAGCGTCGAGTACACAGGGACGCCGGGACCGAAGGGCCCGCGCAGCGCGAAGCTGCGCCTCGGCTTCGCGGCATCGGCGACGAACACGCCTTTCTTGGTGCCGATGGTGAGAATGACTCGATCCGCCATCTTCAACCTCCCGAAACCGCCGGCAGGATCGTTACCACGTCCCCCGGCGTCAGCGTCGTGTCGACCCCGTCGAGGTCGCGCACATTGTCCGAGTTCACGAACACGTTCAGGTGCCGGCGCACCGTACCCGTTTCGTCACAGACATTGCGATACAAAGCGGACTGGCTCCGCTGGAGGTCCTCGAGTGCGGCGCGCACGGTGTGCGCCGAGATCGAGAGTTGCGCTGCGCCTGCACAGTACGTGCGCAGCGGGCCCGGGACATGGATCGTGATGGTCGGCGTTGGGCCCACAGTGTGAGACGAAGCCTATCATTGGCCGTTGGGATGACGCAACCGTACCTCCGCGTCACCGTCATCCGCCGTTGGTCGCCAATCCGGAAGCAATCCACATGAGCGAGAAGTCGGCGTTCCGTCCTGGTGGCCCGCGTGCTGGCGGAGTTCTTCAAGAGCACGGCATGGGCGTTTTTCGTCAACTTGACAGGCGGATCACAGAGCACGTGGGGCGTGACAGGCGGACTAGCCTTTTTCACCGCCCAAGGGGCGATTAGGTACACGACACCCCGGAGGAGAGCGGTCGCGGAGTCTATCACGATCAGTCTGCCACCTCCTCCGACCCGACTAAGCACGTGGCCCAGTTCGAAAATCGTCTGCTGGGGCCGGCCTTTGTTTTCTAGCCCTTTATTCACTTAGCCTGGATTTCCTTGCCGGAAGAGTCGCATGAGCAGATCTCGACTGACTGCGGAAACGCGCAGGAGGATTTTCAAACTCGCGTTTGAAAGCCCGGTTGAACGCAGCTTCAGATTCGTACCCCACTTCGGATGCAATCTGCGCTACCGAATAACTGGTCGAGGCAAGCATCTGCGCCCCCAACTGAAGTCGCCAGCGCGTGAGGTAGGCCATCGGAGTCTCATTGAGGTAATGGCGGAAGCGCTCCGCCAGCACTGAGCGTGACAATCCAGCTTCTTTTGCCAGGGAAGCAATGGTCCACGGATGCGCAGGATTCCGGTGCATTAGCGCCAGCGTTTTCCCAACTTCCGAATCCCGGGCGCCGGCCAGCCAACCGGTTTGCTTAGCTGGAAGGTTAACAATGTAGGCCCGCAGTGTTTCAACAAACAAAACCTCTGACAGCTTGGCCAAGACTGCTTCTCCGCCGGCGCGGGAAGCGTCGGCCTCATTCACCGAAAAGCGGATCGAGTTCTCTAACCATCTGCCTGAGGCATCGTTACGAATGCTGACTTTGAACACTGGCGGCAGGCCGTTAAGAAAAACCTGGCTTAGTCGTGGCTCACAGGCCATGAAGCCACAGACGAATCTCGTAACTTCGCCTCCGCCACCCTGGCGCGACAGCTTCAACCCCTGGGAAAAAATTCTGGTCAATTCCTTCAGCATGTCCACAGGCTTGGTCGGAGGGCCATTTTCCAGGAAGTGCGCGTCGCCATGGGGAAAGATCACGATGTCACCGGCGTCAAGAATGATGCGCTCGCCATCTACTAGCCGGGCAGAAGCGCGCCCTTCGGTCAATAGGTGATAGATGATCACGTGTCCCGCGGCCGGTGCTACATAGGGCGCGACCGAATACGAGGGCGGCGAGCAAAAACTCCACGGACAGGAGAATTCTCCATTGAAGAACAGTGCTCCCTGGAGCTTCACTACCTTCAACACTTCGGAAAGCACATCCATTCGTCCTCCCCCGGGACTTCTGGCAAACCTCTCCGGACTCCTGAACAAATCATCATACGGCAACCGTGCGGTGAGCAAGAAAGCCGGACGCGCTGGTAAGTATGGGCCGCGATAGTAGCGCATAGTAAGCCCCGTCGAAGCGTTCGCAGTTCCGAGAAGCGCTTCAAGTCAATTCAATGGCACTGGAGGAAACATGAGCACCATCGCAACTACACCGGAAATCGACGGTCTGAAGGCACGGCTAAGAGAAACGTGGATGGCCGGAGACTACGACCGATTCTCGCGCTATATGGAGCAGGGCGCGCGCATTTTCTACGAACAACTCGATGTCCCCGCAGGATGCCAGCTGCTCGATGTGGCTTGCGGCTCGGGTCAGGTCGCGCTATGGGCGGCGCGGGATGGAGTGAACGTCACCGGCGTGGACATCGCGCCAAACCTGGTGCAGCGTGCACAGGCGCGCGCCAAGGCGGAAGGCCTCGATGCCCGTTTCGTTGAAGGCGACGCCGAAGCGCTTCCATTTGAAGATGCCGACTTCGACGTCGTAACCAGCCTGGTAGGAGCGATGTTTGCCCCGAGGCCGGAACTCGTGGCTCGCGAACTGCTGCGAGTGTGCAGTCCCGGAGGTACCATCGCCATGGGAAATTGGACGCGCGAAGGATTCGTGGGACAAATGTTCCAAACCTTCGCCAAGTTCATCGCTCCCTCAGGCATGCCAGCTCCGGTGTTGTGGGGTGATGAGACTGTGGTGCGCGAGAGGCTGGGCCACGGGGTTTCGGACCTTAAGATGACGCGGCGCCACTACAGCTTCACCTACCCCTTCCCGCCGGCTGAAGTGGTGGAGTTCTTTCGTCAGTACTATGGGCCCACCAATCGCGCGTTCGCTTCGTTGGATGACACTCACGCGCGAAAACTGCGCGACGAACTCGAAGCATTGTGGTCCACGCACAATCGCGGAGGAGATGAGCTCACCGTAGTTTCATCGGAGTATCTGGAAGTGATCGCGGTGAGAGCCTGAGGCTCGGATTTTCTCCGCGAATCTTTGCACAACAAGGAGATGTAGATATGGCTTTAATGCGTCCGGATCCAACTTTTTACCCCTCACCGGGCATGGCGATGCAGGCGCCGACAGAACGCCTGGCTTATGTCGCGCTGCTTAACGATGGCAAGAACGGAAAACACGACGCCATGGGCGTCATTGACCTTGATCCCGATTCGTCCGAGTATGGCCGGCTGGTCGGGCAGGTGGATTTTGGCCGTGGTGATAATGAGCTCCATCACTTCGGCTGGAATGCTTGCAGCGCCTGCCTCTGCCCGCAAAACCCGCATCCCCACATGGAACGCCGCTACCTGATCGTCCCGGGCATCGGATCGTCGCGGATTTACATCCTGGATACGAAGCCGAATCCCAGACAGCCCAAGATTGTGAAGGTGATCGAGCCGGAAGAGTTCATCAAGAAAACTGGCTACACCGCGCCTCACACAATTCATTGTGGACCAGACGGCGTCTACGGGAGCGCACTCGGATCGGCCAGCGGAGACGGCCCCGGTGGCATTTTCCTGATGGATGCGAACACGTTCGAGCTGAAGGGCCCCTGGGAACAGGATCGCGGCCCGCAGCAACTGGCTTACGACTTCTGGTGGCACCTGGGACACGACACGATGATTACCTCCGAATGGGGCACGCCGAACATGGTAAAAGACGGCGTCAACCCGGAGTTGCTGCTGGCCGGCAAGTACGGTCACAAGATTCATGTCTGGGACTTGGACAAGCGCCGTCATCTGCAGGAACTGGATCTGGGTGCGGAGCAACAGTGGGTGCTCGAGCTGCGGCCCTCTCACGATCCCAATAAGACCTACGGTTTCGTCAGCGTGGGCATTTCGCTCAAAGACCTTTCATCGTCGATCTGGATGTGGTATCGGGAGGAAGGCGGCAAGAACGGTAAATGGGCGGTCCGCAAGGTGATTGAAATCCCCGCCGAGCCGGCTGATCCGGAAAAGCTACCGCCATTGCTGAAGGGCTTCAAGGCGGTGCCGCCGCTGGTAACGGACATCAACCTGTCGCTCGACGACCGCTTCCTCTATGTTTCGTGCTGGGGGACCGGGGAGTTCATCCAGTACGACGTCTCCGACCCTGCCAACCCGAAGAAGACGGGCTCAGTCCATCTCGGCGGTATCGTGCGCCGTGCGGCTCACCCGAGCAAGCCCAACCAGGCGCTCAACGGCGGCCCGCAGATGGTCGAGATCAGCCGCGACGGCAAGCGCGTCTATTTCACCAACTCGCTCTACTCGCCGTGGGACGAGCAGATCTATCCCGACGGGTTGAAGAGTTGGATGGTGAAGCTCGACGTGGACCCGAAGGGCGGAATGAAGCTCGATGAAAAATTCTTCGTCGAGTTCGACGGGCTGCGAGCGCACCAGGTGCGGCTGGACGGCGGCGACGCCTCATCTGATTCCTACTGCTACTCGGAGGCGAAATGACGCACGCCGAGATGGGCTCAACGGCGTTGTGGCTGATGCTGCTCCTCGGTGCCTACCACGGAATCAACCCCGGGATGGGGTGGCTCTTCGCGGTGGCGCTGGGGATGCAGGAGCGGAAGGGGAGTGCGGTGGCGAGGGCGCTCGTCCCAATCGCGCTTGGCCACGCGCTGGCCATCGGCAGCGTGGTGATGGCCGCGGCGTTTCTCGGCATGGCGCTGCCGCGGGAGGCGATCCGCTATCCCGTCGCTGCAATCCTGTTCGGTCTGGGAATCTTCTCCCTGGTACGGCACTATCACCCGCGATGGGTCCGCATGCAGGTGGGCTTCCGGGACCTGACCCTCTGGTCGTTTCTGATGGCCTCGGCGCACGGCGCGGGTTTGATGGTGCTGCCGGTGCTGCTGGGCAGCAGCACGGTCGAAGCGGCTGACCAAATGGCAGGCCACCATCACATGTCCGCGGCCGCCAGCCCTCTCGCGGCATTGCTCGCCACCGCGGTCCATACGACCGCCTACCTTGCAGTCACTGGGTTCATCGCGTGGGTGGTCTATAGCAAGCTCGGCCTCGCGGTTCTCCGCAAGACGTGGTTCAATCTCGACCGGTATGGGCCGCAGCACTCGTAGTCACTAGCGTGGTCACCCTGCTGATGTAGTCCCTTGAATTTTGACTGGCGCGGTCTGGGCGCGACACAATGGAAGAAGGTATGCAACCAGAGCTTACTCACCGCATTAAGGACGCCTCGATGGCGTTGGAGCACTCGACCTAAGGAGCCGCGGTCGGAGCATAGCGATGTTGGGAGTCTCACACATACCGATGCGGGCCACCCCGAGAAGTCACTCGTCGCGATACTCGAGAATTGCATTGGCACATGTCGTGCGATTCGCGGCACTCGCTGTCATGCTGTCGATGCCGCTGGCAGGGCAAACCGGCACTCCGCTGACTTTGCCCGAAGCCGTTAGCATGGCGCTGGGAAAAAATCCCCTGCACAAGGCCGCCATCGCGGACACTCGCATTTCAGCGGCCGTCATCCGCGAGGCCCGCTCGCAGCTCATGCCGAAAATCATGTTTACCGAGAGCGCAGTTCACGGAAATGATCCGGTATTTGTTTTTGGCTCACGGCTGCGGCAGCAGAACTTTACACTTGCCGACTTTGCACTCAACCGGCTCAACACGCCGACACCGATCAGCAATTTTTCCAGCCGCTTCTCGGGGCAGTGGAGTCTGTTTGACGGGCTGCAAAGCTGGTTCGGCGTGAGTCGCGCGAAATACATGCAGCAAGCCGTCGAGCAACAACTGGACCGCACTGACCAGGAACTTGTGTACCAGGCGGTGCAGGCTTACTTCGGAGTACTGCTCGCACAGAGGCAGGAACAGGTGGCGGAAGACGCATTGAAAACGGCGCAAGCCATCGAAGCGAGCAGCCGGGCGCGGGTGGAGAGCGGCATGGTCGTGGACTCGGACTTGTTGAGCGCACAGGTCGTGACCTCCAGACGCAAGCAGGAGCTGATCCAGACGCAGGACGTTCTGGCACTCGCGCGTGCGCAACTGGCCCTTGCTCTTGGGATGCCCGCGGATACCGCTTACGACCCGCAGGAGACATTGGAGGAGCGCCAATTCCCGACAGCGACTGCCGCGGAACTGGAATCGAAGGCCCTGGACAAACGTCCCGACCTGAAGCGCGTGGAGTCGGAGCGCAGC
Source organism: uncultured Acidobacteriaceae bacterium (assembly GCA_963798275.1). Classification (GTDB taxonomy): domain Bacteria; phylum Acidobacteriota; class Terriglobia; order Terriglobales; family Acidobacteriaceae; genus CAWCTB01. Next base: position 117,966 of record CAWCTB010000017.1, on the reverse strand, counting down.
GCACAAGCCAAGAGCGTATCGATGGCCAAGGGTGCACTGGCTCCGCGACTCAATGTCTTCGGCTCGTGGGAGACGGACAGTGCTTCCCCAGGATGGAATGGCGGCAACAATTGGATCGCGGGCGCCGAGTTGCAGTTCGATCTGTTCGACGGCGACAGCAAGAGAGCACACATCGCCCGCGATAAGGCGGCGCAAGAGAGGGCGGCGGCGATGCGCGATGCTTATCGCGACGAAATCCGGCTGGAAGTGCGCAAGGCCTACTACGAATACGACGCCGCACGTCAGCAGGTCAAGGTCGCTCACGGCGCGATTGCGCAGGCGGATGAAAGCCTGCGCATCACCCAGAACCGCTACGACGGCGGCCTGAGCACCGTTAGCGATCTGCTGCAAGTGGAAGAGGCCGCGCATCGTGCCAAGGCCGACTACTGGCAGGCGGTTTACCGCGTGCAAACCAGCTACGCCGGCGTGGAGCTGGCAACTGGAACACTTTCTCCAGGCTCTTCGGTGGTGACGCAATGATTCAGAAATCGATGCGTGTTGCGCAACTGTTCCTGCTCGGCGTTCTAGTGAGTTGGCTTACTGGTTTAAGTGCATGCAGCAACGACAAGCAGCACGCAACAGCGCCTCCCGACATCGTACACGACGTTACGCTGCTGACGGCCCAGAAGACGATGGCGCCTGACTGTACCGAAGCGACTGGCACGGTGCGCGCCGCACGGTCGGCGCAACTTTCCAGCCAGGTAATGGGCGCCATCACTCGAGTGAACGTGCATGAGGGCGATCAGGTACGGCGGGGCGAAGTGCTGATCACAATCGATGCAGCGCAGCAGCGGTCTGCGTACGACAACGCGAATGCCGGACTGAGTGCTTCGCAACAGACCATCGCAGCAACTGATGCTGACTACGCGCTGGCCGAAGCGACTATGAAGCGCTATCAAGTGCTATTCGACAAGAAGTCGGTGAGCCCGCAGGAGTATGACGAGGTGAAGACGCGGCTGGCAGTGGCCGAAGCGCGGCGCGACGGGGCCGCCGTCGGCCGGGTACAAGCTGAGGCAGCGGTTTCTGAGGCCAACACGGCCGTGGGCTTCACGAGAATTCGCGCGCCGTTTGCCGGTCTGGTGGTCGCGAAGCTGGCGGATGCCGGCGCCGTGGCCGCTCCGGGAGTCCCACTGCTCACTATCGAAGACCCCACCCGCTTCCGGTTGGAGGCAATGGTGGACGAAAGCCAGATCGGCGCGGTCCGTTTGGGTGAGACAGTTCCGGTCGTGATCGACTCGCTTGGCAACCAGACGATTACCGGTAAAGTTGCACAAATCGTGCCTATGGCCGATCCGGCGAGCCGGACATTCACGGTCAAGGTCGATCTTCCGGCGAATCCACAGATTCGCTCAGGGCTGTTTGGCCGTGCACGCTTCGTGCGCGGAGAACGCGAATCAATCCTTGTCCCGCAAAACGCGCTGCTGCATCGCGGACAGTTGGACGGTGTGTACGTGGTGGGGAAAGACAAGATCGCGAGTCTGCGATATGTAACCCTCGGTAAGCTCTCTGCCAACCAGATCGAGGTCCTCTCAGGGCTGGAGAACGGTGAGCGCATCGTGGCGCAGCCTGGGGAGCGCGAATTGAGCGGCAAGCAAATCGGAGTGAAATGAAGATGGCGGCTGAAGGAAAAACTTCGCTTCGAATCGCCGGACTGATTGCTCGCGCCTTCATCAATTCGAAGCTGACGCCGCTGTTCATCGCCGGTGCGCTGCTGGCAGGAGCCTTCGCACTTGTCATGATTCCCCGCGAGGAAGAGCCACAGATCGCTGTGCCCATGCTCGATGTGTTCGTGCAGATGCCGGGCGCCTCGCCGGCAGAAGTGCAACAGCGGGCCACGATCCCCATGGAGCGCCTGCTGCGCGAAGTTCCGGGAGTGGAGTACGTGTACTCCATCAGCCGCCCCGAGCTAAGCATGCTGGTGGTGCGCTTCTACGTGGGCACTAAAGAAGAAGACGCCATCGTCAAGACCTACAACAAGCTGTATTCAAATTTCGACCGCATACCGGCTGGCGTTTCACACCCACTCATCAAGGTGCGCTCGATTGACGACGTGCCCATCCTGGCGCTGACGCTGTGGGGCAAGAACTACGACAGTTACAAGCTGCGGCAAATCGCGGGTGAACTGGAGAACCAACTCAAGCAAATTGACGACGTTTCCGAGACGAAGATCATTGGCGGCCTGCCACGGCAGGTGCGCGTGGTGCTTGACACCCAAAGGCTCGCCGCTTATGGGATGACAGCAGGCGCGGTCACGGCGCAACTGCAGCAAGCCAATACGCGCGGCGGAGCTGGAAGCTTCGCTCACGACAACCAGGAGTTCGAGGTCGAAGCCGGACGGTTTCTGGGCAAAGTCGACGACCTGAGGCAGGTGGTTGTCGGAGTTTATCAGGCGAAGCCAGTCTACCTGCACGACGTGGCGGCAGATATCGTGGACGGACCCGCCGAACCCCACGACTACGTGCTGTTTGCCAACGCTGCCGGAGCGCCGAAAGATGCATTGCGTGGTGAGTATCCGGCGGTGACCATCACGCTGGCCAAGCGCAAAGGCACCGACGCGACGGTCATCAACAAAAAAGCCGAAAAGACAATCGGCGAGCTGCAAGGATACCTGCTTGCGCCAGACTTGAATGTCACAGTCACGCGGAATTATGGCGAGACCGCAAAGGACAAGTCAGACGAACTGCTCAAGCATCTTTTACTAGCCACGGTCTCGGTCACGCTGCTGGTATCTCTGGCGCTGGGATGGCGAGAGTCGGGCGTTGTCCTGCTGGCCGTGCCGGTGACGCTGGCGCTCACGCTGGTTGTCTTCTATCTCTACGGCTATACGCTCAACCGCGTCAGCCTGTTTGCGCTCATTTTCTCCATCGGCATACTCGTCGATGACGCAATTGTGGTAGTCGAAAACGTAGTACGCCACTTTCGGCTGCCGGAGAGTAGCGGCCGCTCGTTGTCCGAGGTAGCCGTGGAAGCCGTGGATGAAGTCGGAACCCCAACTATCCTTGCGACCTTTGCCGTGATCGCAGCGGTCCTACCGATGGCCTTCGTGCGCGGCATGGCGGGGCCTTACATGCGCCCAATTCCGGTGGGCGCATCGGCCGCGATGCTGTTTTCGCTGATCGTCGCGTTTGTAGTTTCGCCATGGGCAGCGCTGCGACTGTTGCGTCATTATGCGACAGAAAGTGGCTTTCAACATGAGACGGAGGGCTGGACGACCCGGCTCTACCGCCGAATCATGAACCCGCTCATTCAGAACGCAGGCAGGCGCTGGATCTTCCTGGGCAGCATGGTTGCGCTCCTCTTGCTCGCCTGTTCGTTGGTGGCGTTCAAACTAGTGAAAGTGAAGATGCTGCCCTTCGACAACAAGAGCGAATTCCAGGTGATCGTGGACATGCCGAACGGCACGACGCTAGAGCAGACGACGCGTGTGGCGCAGGAGCTGGGGCAGTATCTTGGGCAACAGCCCGAGGTGGCGAACTATCAGGTGTACGCAGGCACGTCGGGTCCGTACAACTTCAACGGACTGATGCGGCATTACTTCCTGCGGCGCGGCGCCAACCAGGCCGACATCCAGGTGAACCTCCGGAACCGCCACGAGCGCAGCGCGCAAAGCCATGCTATCGCCAAGGGCTTGCGTCCTGCGCTGGTGGAGATCGGCAACCGTTACGGCGCGCGTATCAAGGTAGCCGAGGTGCCACCCGGTCCTCCCGTACTCGAAACCCTGGTTGCAGAGGTGTACGGTCCTGACTACCAGCACCAGATCGAACTGGCAAAGAAGATTAAGCACATCTTTCAAGCCACGCCCGGGGTAGTAGACGTGGACTGGTATGTCGAAGATCCACAGGTGAAGTACGACATCAGAGTGAACCTCGACAAGGCTGCACTGCATGGGGTTTCAGCTGCGGATGTAACCCGTACGGTGCAGATCGGATTGGAGGGCGCCACATCTGGACTGCTGCATTCGCCAGGGTCGCGGGAAGACGTGCCGATTCGCGTGCAGCTGGGAAGGGCCGACCGTTCCAGCATCGACTCACTGACCTCGTTGCGTTTGCCGAGCGTTGGCGGCGGACAGGTCTCGATCGGCGAGTTGACCGACGTCGAGAAGACGACGATTGAAACGGGTCTTTACGGCAAAAACCTGCGGCCAGTTGTGTATGTGCTAGGCGATGTCGGCGGAGAAGAGGAGAGCCCGGTCTACGCCATCCAGAAAATGGGCAAGACCATCGACCAGATCAAGACGGCCGAGGGTTACCACGTCAAGCAATACAACATTGCCATGCCGACCGAGACCAACCGGCTGGCGATGAAGTGGGACGGGGAGTGGCACATTACGCTCGAGGTCTTCCGCGATCTGGGACTAGCCTTTGCAGCAGTGCTGGTGCTGATCTACGTGCTCGTCGTTGGATGGTTCCGATCGTTCATTGTTCCGCTGGTCATCATGGCGCCGATCCCGCTGACGCTGGTCGGCATTCTGCCAGCCCACGTCTTGATGGGCGCGTTCTTCACGGCGACTTCGATGATCGGTTTCATCGCTGGCGCGGGAATTATTGTGAGGAATTCGATCATCCTGGTGGACTTTATCGAACTGCGCCGCGAACAGGGCATGAAGCTTGAGCATGCCGTGGTCGATGCCGGCGCAGTACGTTTCCGTCCTATGCTGCTGACAGCCGCCGCGGTGGTGGTGGGCGCAAGCGTAATTCTGTTTGACCCCATCTTCCAAGGACTCGCAATTTCGCTCCTGGCCGGGGAAGTGGCTTCGACGCTATTGTCGCGGATGGCCGTGCCGCTCCTGTATTACATGGTGGAAAAGCACAAGCGACTGCTGGCTGTGGATCGTGGAGAGCGGAACCTCGTGCACGCAGGAGACCGCTACCCACTCGCTATGTACACGCGGTCTTCACCTTGCCGCGGGGACTAGCCCCACTCGCATTGACTCTTGAGCAAGCAACAGAAGGATCACGGAGCTCACCTCACAGGCGGTTGCTTACCATGTGAAGGCGCTAAAGAGGTGGATGGAATCCTGAGTGAAGTGCAAAAGAAGTAACTGGAACAATGAACTTGAGGTAGAACAGCCGCCCGGTGTCCCGCGTACGACCTCGGTTGGCTACCGTGGGATGGTTCGCCGTTACGGTGTCCAAGTCGGCAAGGTTCGTGGCGTGCTGTGGGGAGCAGGAGACGGGCTGACAAACTCGCCGGGAATGTTCGATGACGGCTTTTCTGCCGAAGACTCTTTGTCGCGGATGACACTGAGACCTCAGCGCTTGTTATGTGACGGATGCTGAACGAGAAATGGGCGCATGCCGAAGTTCGAACCAGAAACATCTCACCAGCCAGGCCGATTCAAGAAAGCGTTGGTCTTTCTCAACCCTCGCGAGCGCGGCCATTCACTTTGCTGGTATCGTGCCAGCTTCTTGTTGCGAGCACTCTTTGCTCTCGATGTTCCGGCTCGGGCTCTTCGGAAAAAGGGTACGCATAATACCACTCACAAACACAAACTTCGTCATCCGTTGCAGTGGTGGATTTGACGAGCCGTGCAAACACACTTAGCCAAGCCATAAGCCACCTCACACTACTCACGCTAACGCAAGGGCGTATACGCTGTCTGGTCACAATTGGACAGTGCCCGAATCTCAAGAGGCGCAATACGGGAGCCAGATGAGCGAGTGTGCGATGCAGGCAATTGGGGACTGCTTGGCTTCGGAGGTTGCGGAAAAAATCGAAAAGCAGTCGGAGATGGAACTGACGTTCCACCCAGAAAACATGAAAATAGCGAGTGGCTGTAAGTTGTTGATTCTGCGTATGACGCTCGCTATTTTCAGGGCAGATCCCTCGGGGGCTGAGGCCGCCTCGTGACGACAAACATGAAGGTCTTGCGCGGCGCAGCTAAAGCTGCGCCCCTTCAAAACAGTTTGAAAGCCGCATCGATCAGCCCGATATTATATCTTTCAACAATTTACGGGGAATCTGCCCCAAAAGCCCAACCCACAATTCAACCGTCACTGGATCATTTCCGAGGGCATCCATGATTCCTTCAGAAATGTGCCCTTTGCCATCCCCAGCCATGTTGGGTTGCGTCCTCCAACAGACAGCCAATCTGCTTGCGACTGTCCGGCGTGTTTGTCCGGACATCCGGCGGCACTCGCGTTGGGCGAGGAATCGTTGATCGTCCGTCCGACGGGAAGCCGTCCTCCCGAAAACATCATCTATCCTAGAACGATCCGAACGTGATGGTCTCCGCCATCGTCGGCTAGCGGGATATTTGGGACGTTAACCAGCGGCTTGCCGTCCATTTCGACCAAAGTGACGCCGCGTGAAACGCCGGACGGGTTTTCTACGCTGATTTTGTAAGCCGTCGAGTGATAACGGAAACTCATGGAGTAATTCGACCAGCGTTTCGGAATGCAAGGGTCGATCGAGAGCACCGTTCCGCGAATGCGGAAACCCAGAATCCATTCGACAGCCGCGCGATAGAGCCATCCGGCTGATCCTGTGTACCACGTCCAGCCACCGCGCCCGACATGCGGAGGTTCGGAATAAACATCACCTGCCACCACATAGGGCTCCACTTTGTACCGCTGCACGGTCGCTCGCGAGGCCGTGTGATTGATCGGATTCAGCATATGAAACAGCTCAGCCGCCTTATCTCCGTCGCTGAGTGCCGCAAATGCCAGAACCGTCCACGCGGCAGCGTGCGTATACTGCCCGCCGTTTTCGCGGATGCCAGGCAAATATCCTTTAATATAACCGGGGTCATGATCCGTCTTATCAAAGGGCGGCGTGAGCACCAAGTCCAATCCCTCCGGACGCCGTACCAGATACTGGTTGACCGCAGCCATGGCACGCGCTCCGCGAGCCGGTTCCGCGGCGCCACTGATAACTCCCCAGGACTGAACAATGGAGTCAATGCGGCACTCCTTGTCTGAGGCGGTGCCCAGCGGCGTACCATCATCAAAGTAAGCGCGGCGATACCACTCCCCGTCCCAACCTTCGCGCTCGAGTGCGGCCTTCAGCGCGCTGACATGCAGCCGCCAGGTTTCAGCGCGCTTGTGCTCACCGCGCGCATCCGCAACCTTGGCGAACTCCCAGAGAATCGTGTGCAGGAACCAACCCAGCCAAACACTCTCGCCCTTGCCTTCCTGTCCGACGCGGTTCATCCCGTCGTTCCAGTCGCCCGTGCCGATCAGCGGAAGACCGTGGCTGCCGACCGCGAGGCTCCGGTCCAGCGCGCGCGCGCAGTGTTCAAAGAGGGTTGCGCGTGTCTGCTGAGACCCGCGGCTGGAAGTAGGATTCGAGTTGTCCCTCAGCGAGCGTATCGCCTTCCAGGAACGGTACGACCTCATCGAGCAGGGTCAACTCTCCTGTCACCTCGATGAAATGGATTACGGCGTAAGGCAGCCATAGCAGGTCATCTGAAATGCGCGTTCGCACGCCGCGTCCCGACGGCGGATGCCACCAGTGCTGGACATCGCCCTCGATGAATTGGCGCGAGGCGGCACGCAATAGATGCGCACGAGCGACGTCGCGTTTAGCCACCGTGAGCGCCATCACGTCCTGCAGTTGATCGCGGAAACCGTAGGCTCCACTCGGCTGATAAAACGCAGCGCGTGCCCACACCCGACAGGAAAGCGTCTGGTAGAGCAGCCAGCGATTCACCAGAATATCCATCGACCGGTCAGGTGTGGTGATCTGCACGGTGCCGAGCACCTCGTCCCATTGCCGGGTGACCTCGAGCAAGACCTGGTCAAGGTCTCGCGGCGCGATAGCGACCGATCAATTCGCGCGCCTCTTCCCGGTTTTTCCCCTGACCCAGGAAAAACACGACTTCGGTGCGTTCACCGGGACGCAACTCAAACAACGTTTGCAGCGTGGCGCATGGATCAAGACCCGCACCCACTCTTCCCGAAAGCGGGCCGCCTCGCTGAAGTGCCGCAGGCCGCTCCATCACTCCGTTGCGGCCCAGGAACTCCGTACGGTCGCCCGACCATGAACTCTGCCGTCCGCTGAGATCGGAAAAGGCAACTCGCCCGCCGAACTCGCCGCCCCATGCGCTTCGCGCAAATAGAGCTTTCGTCTCCGCATCGAGTTCCGTGATAATGTGCGGCGCCGTAGTGCTGCGCGAATTCCCCAGCACCCATTCCGCAAAGGCAGTCACGGAGAGGCGACGGGTGCGCGCCGAATGGTTCTGCAGAACCAAGCGCGAGATCTTAATCGAGTCCTGAATGGGAACGTACTGGAGCAGCTCTGACAGAATTCCTTGCGATCCATTCCGGAACCGGCTATAGCCCTGGCCATGCCATGCCACATAGGTAGAAGCTTCATCCCGAACCGGCAGCGCCGTCGGGCTCCACACGCTCCCGGTGTCTTCGTCGCGGATGTAGATGGCCTCACCGGGCGGGTCAGTCACGGGATCGTTCGACCAGGGAGTGAGTTGATTCTCACGGCTGTTGCCTGACCAGGTGTAGCCGGAACCGGATTCCGAAACCAGAAAACCGAACGAAGGATTGGCGATCACATTGATCCACGGAGCGGGAGTGCGCAATCCTTCTCCAAGGACAGTCACGTATTCACGGCCCCCTTCGGCGAAGCCACCCAGTCCGTTGAAGAATTCGAGGTCCGGCATGTTCAACGACACTTCTGCATCTTTACCCGGTCGAGGCGGACGAGGAACGGGCCGCGGCGCAGCTGTCGGAGCGTTGCGATCGGATAACTTGCTCGGCCAACGTGCCGTGACGGCTGAGCAGCACCGCACGAGCCGCAGTCTGCAGGAGCGTGCGCTCCTGCGGAGAGATCAGGTCTCCCCGAAGGAGAATGATGTTGCCATGGACGTCGTTCGGGTCCGAAGAGATGCGCTGCTGGCTGGCGCGTACAAGATCGTCCAAAGAACCCTGCAGCTCCTGTTCGTACGATGGCGGTTTCTCATTGAGAATAACCAGGTCAACGGACAACCGCTTCAAACGCCAGTATTCATGCGCCCGCAACAACTGCCGGATGATTCCGACGTCCTCTGCCTCGTCGATCCGTACCAGGACGATGGGCAGATCGCCCGAAATTCCGTGCGCCCATAGAGCGGAAAGCTCGAGCGTGCTCCGGCTCAGCACGTCGGAAGACGGCCGCAGGGAAGGATCTGAGTACAGCACGGCATTGGCGAGCCTCTGGAACAAGTGAGCTTCATCCGGAGTGATGCCCAGATGATGAAGTTGCACTTGCGCCTGCGTCCAGGCCGACGTCAGAGTACGTTCACAGTTCCTTGCATCCCGATACTTATCTGCCAGGTCCAGTACTTGCTCGCGAGTCGGGGCGACTATGGTGGAAAAGACAATCCGCACGGTTGTGCCTGGCGGGATGCGCACCGTACGCCTCAAGCTCATCACGGGATCCAGCACCGGGCCGACGGTATTCGAAAGAGGACGGCCATCCCTTATGGATACGGCGTCGCGAACCTGATGTCCCCGTCCAAGAAACCGGAGGCGATCCGTCTCGAATTGCAGGTCTCCAACCGACTCGCCTTCCACAACCGCAACGTGAGCAAGCCAGACTATTGTTTCTTTTTCGGATTGCCGGCGACGGGTCGCAACCAACGCGTCCACGCTGGCGACGAACTCCGTTTCCACAAACAGATTGGAAAACGCGGGGTGCGCTTCGTCGGCGGCCTGAGGCGCAATCACAACTTCGGCATACGAAGTGACCTGAACTTCGCGAGTGCGCGTTCCCAGATTGGCGATCGAAACGCGGCGCACCTCGGCATCGTCTTCGGACGAAACGACCACCTCCAGCGTGGTGGTCAGCGAGCCGTCACGCCGAATGAATTCGGCGTGATCTTCGCTAAAGGTGGCTTCGTAGGCGTCGGGTTCGACGCCGCTGGGCTGGTAGCCCGCCGACCAAACCTGGCCACTCTGCGCATCGCGAAGAAAGATGTAGGAGCCCCAGCAGTCCCGGGTAACGTCCTCGCGCCAGCGCGTGACCGCGATATTCCGCCATCGGCTATATCCCGAGCCCGCCGTTGTCACCATCACCCCATAGCGCCCGTTGGAAAGCAGATGCGTCCGTGGAACCGATTCGTGTGGCGAGGTGAACCGGCGCACGACCGGCGGAACGAGTTCGCGGACGTGCGCCGCCGCAGAGACTTCTTCCGCACGCGGCCGTGCGACCAGCACGTCACGCGGCGTGCGCTCCTGCAGCAGCAACTCGGTGGCTTGCACCATCGGTTCGGCATGGAAACGGGTCCGCATTGCGCCGTTGTTCAGTACGTTGGCGAGCGCGACCAGCGACATTCCCTGATGGTGTGCCAGGTAAGCACGCACCACCGCGTTATCTTTTCCTTCGGGCACCCGCTCGCTGGTGTAATCGAGCGCTTCGTAGAATCCGTACGCCCCCTTTCCACCGGCCTCCGCGAGTTGCGCAAAGTTCTGCGTCGCCGCATTTGGGTCGATCATGGCCGCCAGTGCGGTGGCGTAAGGCGCGATAACCAGATCTTCGCTGAGTCCGCGCTTGAGCCCCAATCCAGGCACGCCAAAAGCCGTGTATTGATAGGTGAGGTCCAGGTCTCTCGCGTTGTAGGCCGACTCTGAGATTCCCCAGGGGACTCCACGCTCCTTGCCGTAGTCAATTTGCCGGCGCACGATCAATTCGTACGTCTGGTTCAGCAAGCTGCCGGTCGGCGAAATCATCATCAGCGCCGGCATCAGGTATTCGAACATGGAGCCCGACCACGAAATGAGGGCGGAGCCGCGGCCCACCGGAGTGAGCGCCCGGCCCAGGCGGAACCAATGGGAGGACGGGACATCGCCTTTGGCGATCGCAATGAAGCTGGTTAGGCGCGCCTCCGAAGCCAGCAGGTCGTAACAGTTGGCGTCCAGACGTGTTGTCGGCGACACGGTATCCGATGGAAAATTGCTTACGCGTGCGATCAAAAAGAAAGCTGAAATCCATCGACTGAACCATGTCTTCAGCCTTGTGCGTGATAGCAGAGAGGCGGCGAATGAGCGAGGCTGCATCCTTTGCTGATTGCCACAGGGCTTGCTCCAGGGCATCGACGCGCGCCAGGATGTCGGTAGTCGCCGATGAATCGTTAAGCAAGCCGGCTCGCAACACGGCAAGAGCCCGTAGTGCGCCCTCGCAACGTTCAGGGGCATCCCCCAGCGTAGGCAGAGACTCAAAGAACGGCTCGATCGCTGCCCACTCCGGCGCCTGCTCCCGTGGACGTTCTGCCAGGGCCATAACGATGTTCGAATCCTGGCGCACCCACGGAATAAGAATCTCTGCGTCCCGTGCATGACTTTCGACGCAGGCCCTGGCGGCTTCGGCCCAGACGCGCAACTCGGAATCGGGAGCGTCACCGCGCTCCTGGGCAAAGGTTTGCGCAATGTCAGCTACCGTCAGGGCCCGCGTTCTCAGCTCGACGAAACGCTCCGCCCACTCCACTGCATTCACCGGCGCAAGCTCCAGTGAGCTGGCCAGTGCGTCGATGGCATTACTGAGCTGTTTCCTGGTGACGGTATTCGTCCGCCGCGTTTCTGCGATCTCGCTCAGAGCTTCTCGCAAAAGCTCGATCGCGTCTTTCAGTCCCGTGAGCGAATGTTCCCCGAGAGAAGATTTCCGGCGGAGTTCCCGGCAACCGTTGCCCAGGGCCAGCAGATGCCCGGCAAGGTTTCCGCTGTCCACGGAGGAGACATATTTTGGATTCAGGGGGTGAAGATCGCAAGTGTCATACCAGTTGTAGAAGTGCCCTCGGAGCAATTCCAGTTGGCTCATCGTGCCGAGTGTGGCTTCCAATCGGTCAACTGCATCTAGCGTGCCCAGGTAGCCCAGATCGTGCGCCGCCAAGGTGGACAGCAGATAAAGCCCCATATTCGTCGGCGAAGTTCGATGGGCAACGACTGGCTTCGGGTCTTCTTGAAAGTTATCGGGAGGCAAGGCATGATCGGTCGGGGTGATGAAAGTCTCGAAGAAACGCCAGGTTTGGCGCGCAATCAAACGTAGAGCTCGGGCATTCGCTGCAGTAAGCGGTTCGGCAGCCGTGCGCCGGAGTGGAAGACTTATTTGACGCGCGATCGTGGGAGCGGCAATCCAGAGAATGATGAACGGAACCATGACCGTCATGGCCTGGCGACTTTCAAAGGCGATAACCACCAGCACGGCCACTGCAAGTAGCACGCCGCCGGCCATACGCTTATACATGGCGGTGAGCTTCAGATCGACCGCGTACTTGGCTTGGGTTGCGGTCACCCACTCCAGCAGATGCCTGTGAGTAATGAACATGCGAGTAAGCGTGCGCAAAATTGCATCCAACATTAGCCATGTCTGGTACGCCAACATCGTCACCGTAATCGCAACTCTGGGAGACCCCGAAAGAAAGGTCAGTGAGCAACGCCCGAATATGAGTACGTTTAGAAATTCCACGTCGCGGCGGGTTGATTCCAATCAGGAAAGGTAGCAGCGCAGGAAGCGCAATCGTCGCTAAAAGAAACCTTGCCCACGCCCAGGGTGAAGCTGACGGCAGCAGGCAGGCAACCACCAGCGCAAAAAACGCGGCCGGCGCTGACATAGAGCGGCGCAAATTATCGAACATCTTCCACCGGCCAATTGCGCGAATGCTAACATGACGTCGTTCTCCCGGTGCTGCTCGTCCACGCCCGAAAATCCAGGGTAGCAGTTGCCAGTCGCCGCGCACCCAACGATGTTGCCGGGCGGCGGCCGCCTCATAGTGCGAAGGAAATTCTTCGAACAGTTCAATGTCCGATGCCAGCGCAACGCGCGCAAAGATTCCTTCAAAGAGATCGTGGCTTAACATGGCGTTGTCTGGCACTCTGCCCGCCAACGATGCCTCAAACGCATCGACGTCGTAGATGCCTTTGCCGGTGAAAGAGCCTTCGTGGAACAAATCCTGGTAAACGTCCGAAACCGCGGACGCGTAGGGATCAATGCCGCTGGGGCCAGAAAACAATGTCTGGAATATTGATTTCTCGTGGTCGGGGGCTAGCGAGTGGGTAATGCGCGGTTGCACGATCCCATAGCCTTCCACGACCCGCCCGACGCGGTCGCTGAACCTCGGTTGATTGAGAGGATGGGCCATGGTGCCGACCAGGCGGCACGCCACACCTCTCGGCAGACGCGTGTCGGCGTCGAGCGTGATAACGTACCGCACACCTGCAGGAGCTTGCACTGGGCGTCCACCGATCGAAAGAAACGTAGAGTTGACTCCGCCGCGCAGAAGCTGGTTGAGCTCCCGGAGCTTTCCTCGCTTGCGTTCCCATCCCATCCATTTGCCCTCGCTCTCGTTCCACACACGCTTTCTGTGCAACAGCAGGAAGCGCTCGCCGCCGTCGGCAGCGGGACCATGGATCTTGTTCAGTCGCGCAATACCGTCAACTGCGATGGCGAGCAGTTCGTCATCGCCCGGGAGGCTCTCGCTCTCCGCGTCCATCCAGTCAGAGAGCAGGGCAAAACGCAGATCGCCGTCCGAATTCGCCAGGTAGTGGACCTCCAGCCGCTCCACCAATTGTTCTATGTCATGCTGGCCGGCAAGCAGCGTGGGCACGACAACCATGGTTCGCAGTTGCTGCGTCACGCCGTGCCGCAACTCCATGCGAGGCAGCATTCGCGGGCCGAGCAAGTCCGTCACCAGGCGGTTGACGAGTGCGATAGCCAGGTCGGAAGCCGGCACAGCAGCCAGAAGTCCGAGCAAAAGCAAACCCCAATCCGGAACTCCTGCTTTTCTTTCGTGGAGCAGCGGGAGTAGCACGATCAAGGCGGTACTGAGAGCGATCGTTCCCAGGTAGCCCGCTGCCGCGCTTCGCATGTAAAGGCGCAGCAACCGGTTTTTCCACGGCACACGGAATCCGAGTTCATGCTCAAGAACCTGCCGACCACTTGAAATCAGATAATAGCCGGGATCCGCACGCCGCTCCTCGCGTGGCTGTTCGCCCTCAGACGACTCTGCGCGGGCCCGCTTGATACGGTGCACAACATGTTCCGCCACTTCGATTTCCGAATGGCGCGAGCCCCGCGAGAGATCCTCAATCGCATGGCGGTAAGAATCTCGCGTGGCAAAATCCATCTCGGCGAAGTTGGTGTCGCTCCGCAAGATTTGGTCTGGCAAGCTGATGCCCTCGACGAATTCATGCCAGTCAAAGTCCGTTATCAAACGCATGCTGGGGATAATGTTCCGCACGGTGACGTTCATTGCCGTTTGTTCCAGGTGCTCGGCGCGGACAATTTCGTCAGCCGTGGTCCCCTGCTCAGCCAGACGCTGGTCGAGCCAGCGCAGGACCGCCCCCATGTTTGGGTCGACATCGTGCAGACGTTGGATAAGCTGCACAACGAATGCTCTGGCGAGCGGCGTTCTCTCGAATCTGCGCAGGGCCGTTTCTGGGGGAATGGAAATTTGTCCGCCTGTGCCAAGCAGGCTGTCGGCCAACATGTCGGCGTCCTGGCGTTCGGCGCGGCTTCGGACAATTCGATCGGTGAGCCGGCGCAGATTTTCCACCAGTACCACGCGCAGGGTGATAGCCACCGCCCATAGCTCACCGATGTCGAGCGGTTGTACCCGCTGGTATGCCTTCACAAAGCGGCGCAACACTTCCGGATCGAAGTGGCTGTCGGTGTGCGCCACATAGGCCCATGCCACTCCGTAAACTCGCGGATACCCTTCCAAGTGACCTGAGGCTAGCTTCGGTAGTTTGCGGTAGTACCCGGGGGGCAAATCGTCCCGGATTTCGCGGAGCTGTTCTTCGACGATGTGGAAGTTGTCGACCAGCCACTCAGCCGCAGGCGTGATCGCGCGCTCCTCCTGAATCGCTCGGGCAATTGCCCGGTACGAATCCAACAGCACACGGCCATTTTCTATTACCCGCGGGATAAGGGGACGGCCCTGGTACGTTTCCTTGGTGACCGTCTGCGCCGCCGCAAGGCTCTCGGCGTGCTGCTCAAGCCGCTCCACGCTGAACAGTTCGGCGCGGATGGGCTCTTCCAGAGCACGAATCGTTATCGATGGTTGGTTCTTGTTTGGAAGAGCCGTTATCGACCTCCAGGCAGGCGGCAATTCAGGGCTGATTGCCTTCTTAGTGCCATTCTAGCGTGGATTAACATCCATACTGTTTCAATTGGTCCGCAGGAGAGGCGCGTCCAGCGCCACGCCGCGGGTTCTTATGGTCAAGAAATCCGAACAGGTTGCAAAGCGAAGGTCATTAGCCGGATGACGGACAGTCCGGAAGTAAAATTTCCAGATTGGTACCGAGAAACGTTCAAACGCCCCAGGGTCTACGAATGCTATTGGGCGCATTTCGCGAAGGAAATCCACTTGAGCGAATAGTCGCCATGTCGTCGAAGTGCTGCGGTGAGATTAGTCCCCACAAGTCAGCTTCGCGGAAGCGGATCAGTGGGGATGCTCGCTCATACATCGAGTGGATTACTCACAAATGATGGCGTTCGACAACAATCCTGTCCGCAGTGCGCCCCCAAGTTGACCCACGACGTGGCTTCCAATTTGCAGCACAGAAGGCCCGTGCCCATGACACAGGGCTCACGGGATTCGGACGCAGGTTATGCTACATCCGACGGCACGTCGAAGTTCACCAGGTCCGCCTGGAAGCCCCTGGTCTTCCATGCCCCGTAACCCACGCCCAGCGCCATCCAGATCGAGCCAGCAATGAGAGCCATCTTCGACAGATGCAGCCACAGAGCCGCGCAGATGACGAAGCCGCAGATGGGCACCAGCAGGTTCGACAAGCTGCGATTCGCCCCGCGAATGAAGTAGTGCGTCAGCGAAGCCAGGTTGACGCCCATGAAGGCGATCAGCGCGCCATAGTTCAGCAACTCGGCAGCGCGGTCGTAGTCGCGCAGAACAAACGCGCCCACCAGCGCAAACACTCCCACCACAATCACGTTGTTGCGCGGAATGCGCGTCACCGGATCGACCGCTCCGAAAAACTTCCTGGGGATCGCGTTGCTGCGCCCCATGCCGTACAGCAATCGCGCCGCGCCAAGTTGCGCGCCGCTGCCCGAGCCAATGGTGGCAATCAGAATGGTGAGCGTGATGGCAATGGAAATTGCCACGCCGCCGGCGATCGCCGCCACATGCGCAAAGGCGCGCTCCGCTTCCATCTCGGAGAAGCCATACCCCGGACGCAGCAGTTGCGCGGCGTACACCTCGGCCGACGCCAGCACGCCCGTGATCACGCACACCAGCACCGTGGCCAGCAGAATGTTCCGCCGCGGATTCTCCACCTCTTCGGAGAGCGTTGATATGCCATCGAAGCCAATGTAAGTCAGCACCGCCAGAGAAGTACCATGCAGCAGCACCTTAGGGTTGAAGGCCTCCGGATTGCGAAAGGGCCGGATGAAGAACTCCGGCCCGTAGGGCCCATGATGCATCAGGTAGCGCAGGGTTACTGCGAAGAACGCCACGATCACCACGCCCATCGCCGCAAACAGCACCTGGTTGATGCGCGCCGAGGTTTCAATCCCACGCAGGTTCAGCAGCGTAAACAGCAGGGCAAATGCCAGGAACCACCAGCGCGGCGACATGCCGGGAAAGAAGTCCAGCATCGCCTTGCCACACCAGATGGTGCAGATCAGTGGATTGATCATGTAATCCATCGTCATGCTCCAGCCGGTGACGAAGCCGAGCGCGGGATGGATCTCGCGGCCCACATAGGTGTACGCCGATCCGGCGCTGGGATACACCCGCGCCATGCGGCCATAGCTGATCGCGGTGAAGATCATCGCCACCATGCCGATCAGAATGCAGGTGACCACCTGTCCCTTGCTGGCGTTGGCAAACACGCCGTACCCCGGCATGGGTGCGGTGGGCTGAATCACGATGATGCCGTACAGAACCAGGTCCCGCAGCCGGAGCACACGTTTCAACCCCGGCGCGCTGCTGGTCGTTCCCCCGGAAGCGGTGGACATGAAGGCTAAGACCCCTGAGTAATTCGCAGACGAATTTCACATTCTAGGGGAGTGTGCGGCAAAGCGCGAACCGCTGTCGATTTCGTGCGGGCCGATTGCCCGCGGAGCCGATTCTTCCAGCGAGCGCGAATCTGGTTCGGTTATTCTGGATTCCTGATGCTCCGGCGTTGCCTATCGGCCGCTGCTGGCTTGCTTTTCCTCGCCGTGCTGGCGACCGCCGCCGCTGCCCAGGAGAACTACGAGATCCAGGTCTACGGGTCGGAGACCGTCGCCCCCAAGACCACCATGTTCGAGCTGCATAGCAACTACACCATCCAGGGCTCGGTGCAACCGCAGGATGGCGTTGTTCCCACCGAGCATGCCATGCACGAAACCCTGGAGATCACCCAGGGATTTACGCCGTGGTTTGAAACGGGCTTCTACGTCTTCACTTCGATCACCGGCAGCCAGGGGTGGGAGTGGGTTGGCGATCACATCCGCCCACGGGTGCGCGCTCCGGAGAGTTGGCACTGGCCAGTCGGAGCCAGCCTCTCCGTCGAATTCGGTTACCAGCGCCGCGACTATTCCACCACTACGTGGGACTTCGAATTGCGTCCCATCATCGACAAACAGAAGGGACGGCTGTACTGGTCGGTCAACCCGGCATTCGACAAAGGCTTCACCGGCCCGGCCCACGATGAGCAGTGGGCGTTCTCGCCGGCGGTCAAAGTCTCGTGGGACTTCACCCGCCACGTCACCTTTGGCGTGGAATACTACGGCGGCTTCGGCCCGGTCACCAACTTCGATCCACTCCGCGAACAGTCCCAGGCCTTCTATCCCGTCTTCGACCTGAACCTATCGCCGGTGTGGGAGATCAACTTCGGTCCCGGCATCGGCGTAACCTCCGGCACCGACCACCTGCTCTTTAAGTTCATTCTCGGCCGCCGCGTTACCTGGGGCCGCCATCATGTCCCGAGCAACGTGAAGGGCACAGAAAACTCGCTCGATTAGGCTCTGTTCGTCGACCTAATCGAAAACTCGCTGTCCGGCCGCTATGCGCTCTGGTCCGTCTCTTGCGGCTCGTCTTTTTTCCCTCCCGCTTGCTTCTTTTTGTGCTTTCCGGCCTTGCTTTTGGGACCGGCTGCGGTCGACTTCTTGCTCTTGCTGCGCATGGCGCGGGTGAATTCCTTGAAGTCCTTCTCGGTCTGGTCGGCGTAGGCAATGGCAAACTTCGCGACGCCCTTGTCGAACTTCGGGCTGTTTCCCATGTATCCGTAAAAGGCGCACGGATCGCCGGACCGGGCATGTCCTTTGGCCAGCAGTTCACCGCAGACGCGCGCGTATTGCATCAGCGCATTGCCCTTCAGATCGTCGTCCTCGATGCTCGCCTTGTGATCGCGAAGCTGCCGTACCAGGTAGTCCCGGCCGTCCATGGACGTCCAGCCCAGGAAGATGTCGGACTGCACCTGCATGGCGCGCTGCCCTTCGGCGGCCCGCTCGCCCTGGTTCTCGGGCACGTGAGCATTCGGCAAATGAGGTGCGTACGCCGAATGCATCTCCTCTTTTACCTGCATGAAGATGGGATCCTCCACCGCGCCGCCGAGCATCAGCACGACGTAGTCGCGGGTTCCCACGCTGCCGCACCCCACCACTCGCATGGCTACACTCTCGATGTGGTACTGCAAATAGAAATGGCGTCGCTCGGGCAAAAGGGTCAGCGAATAATCGTGCAGGGACTGCTGCACTTTCGCCGCATCTTCCGGCGACACGTCGAACTGGGTCGGTTTCTGCTCGCGCAGGCGGTATTGGCCCTTGTGTGCGACCACCAGCTTCTCGAAACTGCTCTTGTTGGTCGCCCGCTGAGCCTTCAGAAGGACGGTCGCGACGGGCGATTTCTTCAGGAAGCGTGAGACCTGATACCGAGCGAGGTCCACCGCCGCCATCTGCGAGAACTGGCGCATCGACTGGCGATAGCTCAGCATGCATGCCAGCACCGCGCCCCTGCACTGGCTGTCGCTGTCGCCTGCCACCCGTCCCGCGAGCACGATGCTCGCCGCCATTCGCTTCACGTCCCACTCGAAGGGCCCCTGGATGGTCTCGTCAAAATCGTTGATGTCGAAAACAATCGCCCCGTCGGGCGCTGCGTACGAACCAAGATTGTGGACGTGGGCATCGCCGCACAGCTGTGCCACCAGGCCGGTGCGCGGCGCGAGCGCCAGGTCCGCCGCCATCAGCGGAACCGAACCGCGATAGAAGGCAAAGGGAGAAGCCGACATCCGCTCGTGCTTGATGGGTAGAAGCTTCTCGTCCCGCCCCTGCTCGGAAGCAAGGATCAGATCGACCAGGTTGTACTTGCGTAACCCAGGGTCCCAATTGCCCTGTTCCACCCGGTTGGCCTTGGCCCGCGCCAGGCGTCCCGCCTCCCGACGATCTTCTCGCGTAGGATACCGACTCGACTTGCTTGCCATGACTTTCGGGCATGATAGCGGAACTCAACCTCTACCGAAAGAAAAATGCGCCAGCCGGTTCGCTGGCGCTCACAACACTACTAGCTTCTTGTTCTGCTAGAAGAGAAACTTCAGACCGAGCTGCAGAATTCGAGCGGGGTGTGCCGTACCGATATACAGGAAGTCTGCCGCTCCAAATCCGTTGGTTCCTGCTGATCCGCCGTTGCTGGCGGCCGAACCAGCATCGCCTGCGATCGGTCCCCATTCCGTGTGGTTGAAGATGTTGAACGCTTCCGCCCTGAACTGGAATGCCATGCTCTCCTTTACCGGGAAGTTCTTAAACAACGCCATGTTCCAGTTCGTATAGCTGGGATTGCGCATGGAATTTCGGCCCGAATCCCCGAAGGTCAGGCCACGCGGGGCGGCAAAGGCATTCGGATTGCCGATCAGCGGACCGAATCCCGGGTTGGGGATATTGGGAATATTCGAAGTCGGATCGCCAATCCTGTCCGCATACGAGCCCGTGCCCACGCCATTCCCCACCCCCGCGTTGTCGGTGTACTGCGAGGCATTCGTCACCGTGTACGGTGTGCCGGTCAGCCAACTGGTGATGCCCGACAGCTCCCATCCCCCGAGGATTTTGTTTGCCAATCCCGGTGTCTTGAAGAACGGCATGTCCCACACGTACCCAATGTTGAGCATTTGCCGCATATCGAAGTTCGAACTCGCCCGGTTCATCGCCGGATTGTAGGTGTTGACAAAGGTGGCGTCATACCGGTCGGAGGAGTCGTCGATGGCATGACTCCAGGTGTAAGCCGCATTGATCTGCAAAGCCCCCACGTTACGCCGGAACGATACTTGCATCGCGTTGTAGTTGGAGGAAGCGGCATTTTGCAGCCACGTGATGCTGCCGATCCCCTGGTACGGCCGGAAGGGATTCGGATCGGAGCCGCACGCCACTTGCAGGTTGATCGCCGCTTGGCCCGTGATCGCAACCCCACTTGGCGTGGTGAAGGTGGAACAATCGTTCGGTCCGATTGCCTCCCCCGAAGCATACGGATTTTGCGACAGCGGCGTCGGATAGATCTGGTTCAAGTCGCTTTGCCGGTTGAGGTGAACCCCGGCGCTCCCAACATAGGAAATCGTCAGAACCGCGTCCTTGAATACCTGCTGCTGCACGTCCAAATGCCACTGCTGAACATAGGGCCAAACCGCGTTGGTTGGGATCGAGTAGAAGGTGTACGGGAAGGTCGGCTCAGTCGACGAACCACCCGAGCCGATGTTCTCGTAGCCCACGACGTTGTACTGCGTCGCCGTCTGCAACAGTGGTGAAGTCTGGCCCTCGATGCCTTCCGTGTTGGCTTCGTTACCGTTCGTGTGCTCGAAGAAGATGCCGTAGCCGGCGCGAATCGCTGTCTTCCCATCCCCTCGCGGGTCCCACGCGAAGCCAATTCTGGGCGCTGGATTGAACAGGTGGCCCTGCATGCATCCGGCCGGAACGCCGTTCACGCCGCACCGCACCAGCCCATCGAGCGGATTGCCCGATCCGGGAATCAGCGCTCCGGCAAATCCTGTCACCGAACCGTCGGTGTCAATCTTCGGAGCGGTATTCGGATCGTAGGCTTTCGGATCCCAGTTATAGGCATCGTTGTATTTCTCCCGGTAGGTGCCGAACATGCTGAGCCGGAAACCCAGGCTCAGGGTGAGCCGCTGAGTAACCCGCCAGTCGTCTTGAATGTAGGGCTCCAGGATTTTGTACCGGTTGTAGAACTTCAGATTCGTGCTGCCCTGGCCAAAGCTGGCGATGTTGCCCGTAAGCAGGTCGGCAAAGGCATTGCCCGTGCTGATGCTGGCCGTCGGATCGAATCCCAGCGTGCCGTTTACCATCACGCTGCTCAGCTCGTTCTTTTGGGCCGCCACGTAATAGGCGCCAAATTGCAGAATGTGACGTCCGACGGACTTCGTAATGTTGTCCCGGAAGGTATACGTCGGGTTCGAGTTGTACTTTCCTTCCGGCCACTCGCCATTGGGGTCTTCGTACATGGTGTTGAACGAGAGCCCGCCCGTCACGTTGATCGTCGGTAGCTTGCCCCCAAACCCGTTGTTGAACAGGTAGCCCATCGGCAGATTACTCGGACGCTGCCACGCCGTCGGGTTGGGATAGCCGGTGGAGGAAAAGTAGATGTGATCGGTCGTGTAGCTGAAGACAAATTCGTTCAATAGCGTGTTTGTGAAGTTCGTAGTCACCCGGGCCACCAGGCTGGTAGCCGGTCCGCTGAAGTTGGTCTCGACCGTCGGGAAACTGCTGCCGGTCCACTGTGACGTGGGAGACACGGTGCTCCACGTATCATGCGTATAGCGGAACATGGCATGCCACTTGGACCCGATGTTCTGGTCGATGCGCAGCAGCTCCTCCCTCCAGTCGGTCGGTAGTACCGGCGACAGGTTGAAGCCGTTCGTTCCGGAGTTGGGTTCCGGTATCAGTTGCAGTAACGCCTGTCCTACGGGGCTGACCGGCACGACCGGGCCAATGTTGGGGCAATCCGGCCCGGGACACACATCGCTGAAGTTCCCCTGACGCTCCGCCATGGAGGGAACGGTTGTATTGAAAATTGCGCCCGGTACGCTCTCCTTGCGCCATTCCTGCGACCAGAAGAAGAACGTCTTCTGCTTATTCGTGTTGTAGTGACCCGGGATGAAGATGGGTCCACCCAATGTATAGCCGAAGTCATTCTTGTGGTACGGAGGAACCTCCGACTGAAAGTAGTTCCGGGCATTGAAGGCAGTGTTGCGCACGAACTCGTACCCGTCCCCGTGAAAGCTGCTGGTGCCCGACTTGGTTTCCACCTCGACCGTGCCCGAACCGCTGCGTCCATACTGCGCGCCGTAATTCGAAGTCAGCACCTTGACCTCGGCGATGGCGTCGATGCTGGGGTAGACATTGAGCGTGGAGTTGCTGCCGTTGTCCATGTTGTCGCCGCCGTCCAGTTCCCAGTTGTTGTACTCGGTGCGGCCGCCGTTAAAGCTGAACGCCACGTTTCCGTTGATACCCACCGTGCCTTCGTCCTGCCCGCTCTGGTTGCTGACCCCGGGAGTCAGCGTCGCCAGCTGCGTAAAGTTGCGCCCATTCAGCTGCAGTTGTGAAATTTCCTTCCCCGTGATCACACCCGACATTTCCGAGGACTGGGTTTCGACCTGGCCGATGCCACTTCCCTCTACGGTCACCTCCGTGGAAGCAGCCCCCACGGTCAGCGTCGCGTCGGCCCGCGTCTTCTGCGCTACTCGCAGCACAATGTTCATTGCTTGGTACTTCTGGAAGCCGGGAGCGGCGATGAGGAGGTTGTAGTTCCCACCCGGCAGACCACTTACCGTGTAGATGCCGTCAGAGTTGGTGGCCGTCTGCCGGTTGATACCGCGCTCGGGACTGCTCACGGTTACTGTCGCGTTCGCAACAATCGCTCCACTGGGATCGTGAACCGTCCCGGTAATTTGCCCGCTGTCCTGGGCGAGTACAATGCTGGCGGAAAGCAGTAGCGAGAAACAGAAGAGGAGAGCAACCCAACGTAGAGTACCCATACCGCCCCCTTTAATAGATCGAATTCGATCACATCCATTCCATGAGGTGGCGCATTACTGACCAGAAAAGCTAGCACTGCGGCGTACACGAGTCAAATAAAATCCTGTATTTGACGCGATACTTGTCTGTCCAGGGCGTGGAAGAGTCGCTGACTCAACCGAACATATTCGATCTGTTACGATACTCAATGACTGCGATCTGCCGAGTCCGGTTAAGCTCGGGAGCTGCGGTTTGCCTCCTCTCGTCTATACTGCGTCCGTTCGAGGCCGGCTATTGCTGTTCATCACATTTCGGAGACCAGCCATGATTCGCATCTCATTCGCTCGCTGCCTGCCACTCTCCATAATTCTCCTCTTGATCAGCAGCCTCGCCGCGTCCGCAACTGAAAAATCCGGCGGTATTCCCAAAACAGGCCCATCGCAGCGACTCGACCTCCACTCGGGATGGCAGATTCAATCGTCCTGCGTTCTCAGCGGTGCCCCGGCCCCGGCCGAATTGAAGCCCGACCCGCGTCAGGTCAGCGGCGCGCAGATCTCTTCGCCGTCCTACCAAGCCGCGGGCTGGATGCCCGCCACGGTTCCGACGACCGTCGTGGCAACGCAGGTGGCGAACGGCATCATCAAAGATCCGTTCTTTGGCAAGAACCTGCTCAAGCTTCCCGGCATGGACTATCCCATCGGTGGGCTCTTTTCGAATCTCTCGATGCTCGATACCAGCCCCTACAAATGCGGCTGGTGGTATCGCACCGAGTTCCGGCTCCCGGCTGATTTTGCCGGCCATCAGGTTGCGCTCCATCTCGACGGCGTTAACTACCGCGCTGACGTGTGGCTCAACGGCAAGCAGGTTGCCAACAAGAACGACATCGCCGGCACCTGGCGCGTCTTCGAATTTAACCTCACCGATGCCCTGTTCGCAGGCAAGCCCAACACCTCGCCATCGAAGTCTTCCCCCAGACCAAGGAAGACCTCGGCATCACCTGGGTCGACTGGAACCCATCGCCGCCCGACAAGAACACCGGCCTCTTCCGCGAGGTCTACCTCACCGCCAGCGGCTCCGTTGAGCTGCGCTTTCCCTACGTCGCGTCGAAGCTCGAAGACAACTACTCTATCGCCCGGCTTACCCCGATCGTCGAGGCCTGGAACATCTCCGCGCAGCCAGTAACCGCCGCCGTCGCCTGGGACATCGACGGCAGGAGCATTCACCAGGACGTCTCCCTCGCGGCCAACGAGCACAAGACCATCACGTTCGCTCCAGAACAATTCCCCGAGCTGACCATCAAGAATCCGCAACTGTGGTGGCCCGCCCAGTTGGGTTCGCCGCACCTGTATCACGCGCGCGTCAGCGCTACCGTCGCCGGCCGGCTCCTCAGAAGCCCACGACGTTCCTTTCGGCATTCGCGAGGTCACCTCAGAAATCAACAATGCCGCGAACCGCCGCCTCTTCAAGATCAATGGCGTTCCCATCGTCATTCGTGGCGGAGGCTGGGCGCCCGACATGTTCCTCCGCTCCGACCCCAAGCGCATGGACATCGAATTTCGCTACGTGCGCGACATGGGCCTGAACACTATCCGTCTCGAAGGCAAGCTCGAAGAGTCGGCCTTCTACGATTTGGCCGACAAGTACGGCATTCTCATCATGCCCGGCTGGTGTTGCTGCGATATGTGGGAGCGCTGGAACGACTGGGGCCCGGAGCAATGGAAGATCGCCGAAGCGGCGCAGCGCGATCAGGCGCGCCTGCTGCGCAATCATCCCAGCGTCTTCGTGTGGCTCTACGGCAGCGACAATCCACCGCCGGTCGATGTCGAGAAGATGTACCTCCGCGTCCTGCAGGAAGAGCAATGGCCGAACCCCACGGTCTGTCGTCCGCATCAGGTACGCCGACACTGGTCACCGGCCCATCCGGCGTGAAGATGACCGGGCCCTACGACTACGTTCCCCCGAACTACTGGCTGCTGGGAACCAAAGAAGGCGGCGCCGAAGGCTTCAACACCGAAACCAGCCCGGCCCCGCGATCCCCACGCCGGAGAGCCTGCGGCGCTTTCTGCCCGCCGACAAGCTCTGGCCGCAGAACGACGACTGGGGCTACCACGCCGGCGGCGAACGTTTCCAGAGCATCGACTTCTACAACACTTCGCTGGAGCACCGCTACGGCGCGCCGAAGGACCTGAACGACTTCATCCGCAAGGCCTATGCCATGGATTACGAAGGCGAGCGCGCCATGTTCGAGGCCTTCCTGCGCAACAAATACAACTCCACCGGCGTAGTGCAGTGGATGCTGAACAATGCCTGGCCTTCGATCATCTGGCACCTCTACGATTACTACCTCGTGCCCGGTGGCGGCTATTACGGGACGAAGAAGGCCAACGAGCCCATGCACGTGCTGTACTCCTACAACGATCGATCGATCGTCGTGGTCAGTGAACTCACTAACATCCTACGTAGTCAGGGTCTGCGCCACGTTGTACAACCTCGATGGTACTGAGAAGATGGTCGCAAGACGCCATGGTGGACGTCGGACCCGACAAAGTGAGTCCGTAGCGTTCACGGTTCCGCAACTACCCGATCTCTCGACCACCTACTTCCTGAAGCTGGCTGCCACCGACCGCTTTGGCAGAGTCACCAGCGACAATTTCTACTGGCTCTCGACCCAGGCTGACGCACTCGACTGGGCAAAAACCACCGGCGTCAACACGCCGCAGAGCGCCTACGCCGACCTGACCGCGCTGCAGGACCTGCCCAAGGTGACAGTCAAAACGTCGCTCTCCGCCGCCACAAAGCGCAGGATGGTTTCGCGGAACGCGCGCTCACCTTGCAGAACACCAGCAAGGCCTTCGCCTTCATGGTTCACCTGCGGCTGACTAAATCGAGCGATCAAGATGTAGTTGCTTTCTGGAGCGACAACTTCGTCACCCTGCTGCCCGGCGAGTCCCGCCGTATCACGCTTCACTATCGCCCAGAAGACACACCTGCCGGCGCATCGCACATCATCGTCGATGGCTGGAATGTCGATCCGCAGACCGTCAACCTACGGTGAACTACGGCAACTCTTTGGGCTGTCGTTGTGATCCGTGTGGTCATTCTGATTTGTGTGGTCATCCTGAGCGAAGTGAGGTCGCTTGGGCGACCGAACGAAGTCGAAGAACCTCTATCCTCACGACCAACCCTCAACTTGATCACTGCTGTCCCGAAGCGGTCGGGGTCGAGCCCGAAGCCAAGCTTCCTCTGCTCGTCTGGGTCTTTTTCCTCTACTTACCCTTGCACCTCTCCCGCCCTGCCCCGCATCCATTACCACATGAAAATCGCATTCCTTGGTCTCGGCAACATGGGAACTCCGATGGCGCGACATCTATTGAAGGCCGGCCACGAAGTTACTGTCTGGAATCGCACCCTCTCTAAGGCTGCAGAGTTGCAGGCCAGTGGCGCGAAAGTCGCGCCCACTCCGGGCGAGGCCGCGCAGACCGCGGAGATCGCCATCACCATGCTGGCTGACGATCCCGCCGTCGAAGCCAGCGTGCTGGGACCGGCCGGCCTGGCCAACAAATTACCCAAAGGCTCGGTGCACATTTCTTGCAGCACCATCAGCGTCGCGCTCTCCAAGCATCTTGCCGAAGAACACGCCCGCAATGGCCAGCATTACATCGCCGCTCCGGTCTTCGGGCGTCCCGAGGCCGCCGAGGCCCGCAAACTCTTCGTGGTCGCTGCCGGCAAGCCGCAAACCATCGAGCATTGCCGCCCCGTGCTGGAGGCGCTGGGCCAGCGTCTGTTTGTCATGGGAGAGCTGCCCGAGATGGCTAACGTGGTCAAGCTCACCGGCAATTTCCTGATCTCCACCATCATCGAGTCGCTCGGCGAAGCCATTGCGCTCACCCGCAAATACGGTGTCGATCCGCACCAGTATGTCGACTTCCTTACCAACTCGCTGTTCTCGGCTCCGGTCTACCAGACCTACGGCGGCATCATCGCTGACCAGCGCTACTCCCCGGCCGGTTTCAAAATGCGGCTTGGCCTCAAGGATTCCAAGCTCGCCATCGCCGCCGCCGAAGCCGTCGATGTGCCTTTGCCATTTGCCAGCGTAATCCACGACCACATGCTGACTGCCATCGCCCGCGGCATGGAAAACCTCGACTGGAGTGCCACCGCCAAGCTCGCCGCCGACAACGCCGGCCTGCCGGAGAGTAAATAACGCTCAGCGAAATCAGAATGCTCGATTCACCATCCGCGGTTCACTATGCGACCGTCGCCCTGAGCGGAGTGCAGCAACTGGCGAAGTAAACTAGGACCTCCCAGCCCACGAGAGTTTGATGAACCCCATCGCTGCTCCTTCCACCCAGAAGCGACAGCCCGTGGCCACGCTTACGCCGCTCGCCGGTTTTGCGAGCAGCGTGTGGCGAGGGCGGCACTGCTTTTACCTGTACCCGGCCGCGCAGCCGGTTCTACACATGCCCAGCGTGGAACGGGGCCCCGACGAACGCTGCCTTTGCGTTCGTTGGGGGAGTGGAACGCTGGGTTGCGTCCTTCAAGTGGACTTCCGAGCCCCGTAGGGGCGGCAGGTGTGCCCTGCGAATCCGTATTAGTTACTTCAACATCGTAGTATACTTCTCAACATGCCGCCAAAATCCCAACAACGCCTCGCCCTGCGCACCTACGTCCGTCTGCTGCGCGCCGCCAACGCGGCACGCTCCTGCGCCTCCCGCCATCTCGGCGACACCGGACTCACCCTCAGCCAGTTCGCCGTGCTCGAGGCCCTCTATCACCTCGGCCCCATGTCCCTTACCGACATCGCACAAAAAATCCTGACCACCGCCGGCAACCTGACCATGGTGGCCGGCAACCTCGAAAAGTGTGGCCTGGTACTGCGCCAGCAAAGTCCCGAAGACCGCAGGGTCTCGATCCTCGCGTTGACTTCGAAGGGCAAGACCCTCATGCGCGGCCTCTTTCCTCTTCACGCCGCCGCCATAACTGATTTCTTTCAAGCACTCAGCCCTGCCGAACAGGAGCGGCTCGGAGACCTCTGCCGCAAGCTCGGCACCCAGGACGAGCCGTAACTTGCCAAAACCCGACTGGTTCGTAACCCGAACGCCCTCCCCGGCAATAGCTTACGGCTGTCTCGAGGCGGTTGAATCTTAGTTTAACGTTGAAGCATCTTATGGATTGAACTTGGGAGGACCAACATGATCACCCTCAGGCCATCGCAGGAACGCGGTCACGGCAACTACGGCTGGCTCGACACCCACTACACCTTTTCGTTTGCCAATTATTTCGACCGCAAGCACATGCACTTTCGCGACTTGCGCGTCATCAACGAAGACGTCATCGCCGCCAACCAGGGCTTTGGCTCGCATCCCCACCGCGACATGGAAATCATCACCTATATCGTCGACGGCGAGTTGAGCCACCGCGACAGCACCGGACGCGAAGCCACCATCCGGCAGCACGACGTGCAGCGCATGTCGGCCGGCACCGGAGTGGTGCACAGCGAGTACAACAACTCGGCTGCGCCCGTGCACCTGCTGCAGATCTGGATCATGCCCGAGGCGGAAGGCCTGCCGGCAAGTTACGAGGATCGTACGTTTACGCGTGCAGAGAAGCTCAACCAGCTCCGCCTGATCGCTTCCCGCGATGCCCGCGACGGCTCCACGAAGATCAATCAGGACGCCAGCGTCTACGCCTCGCTGTTGGAAACCGGCAAGACCTTGCAGCACGAGCTCGCTCCCGGACGCCATGCCTGGGTGCAGTTGGTGCGAGGGGAGCTCGACGTGAACGGAACCAAGGTGAAGAAAGGCGACGGCGTCGCTGTCAGCTCCGAGTCAACGCTGCGCCTGGCGAGCGCCGGCGAAACCGAAGCCGAATTCCTGCTCTTCGATCTCAACTGACTCGTCCCGTGCTGGTGGCGCGGCCGCAATCGCGGGTAGCGCCACCGGCCCAGCCTATTTGGCTTACTTCGTCAGCACAAAAGACTTGGCGAAACCGTCGAACACCGGATCGAACGTGGCCGCATCGTCCGCCGGCGACAGTCCGCTCAACTGAATTTGCAGATCACCTTTGCCGCGGAACAAGTACTGATCGATAACCAGGTCCTTGCCATCCTTGGTCTTGATCTTCCAGGACAGCTTGGTCCCCTTCTCACCCGACGTCGTGACGAAGTCCTGCTTCGACGCCAGCACCCGGAAGGGCGACGCCGTCTTCATGGTGTTCTTCACCCAATCGTCATAGGAAACGTCCGCGCGCGCCACGATGACATGAAAGTTAGCGTTCTTATCGGCCGTGCTCACCAGCCAGTCCAGTTCGCCGGCGGTGGATCCGCCACGCTGTCCCTTGTTCCAGCCGTCGCCATAGCTGAACGACCCCACTCCCGGAATGTCGTACTGCCGGCTTTCGGCAAATAGAACTGTGGTTAGCAGCAAGACCGCGGTGATCAGGCTCTTTATGCTTTTCAAGATAGATTGTCTCCTCGCCTAGTTAGGATACTCTTACAGACAGTTCGCAACGCCCGTCGCTTCGACGACTGTCTAAAAAAGCATGGCCCTTAACCAAAAGCAGTTTCACCGCATCAGCAAGGCGCTCGCCGACCCGCGGCGCTACCAGATCTTCGCCCGCATCGCCGCCCGCAAGGAACTAGCCTGCAGCGACTTGCGGGGCAAGTTGCCCATCACCGCCGCTACCCTGTCTCACCATCTGAAGGATCTTGCCGATGCCGGCCTCATCGAGGTACGCCGCGAGGGCAAGTTTCTCCACCTCAGCTTGCAACGTGATGTGTGGCAGGAGTACCTGAATACTCTCAACAGAATTTAGCCGTCGTGTTTCTTTGAAACCTTTCTCCAGTCTCCGAATCAATTAGACACTTATCGAACTATCGATAATAGAGGAAGGGAACATGAGCGCACTAAAGAACAAAGTTGCCGTGGTCACCGGGGCGTCCAAGGGCATTGGAGCCGCCATTGCTGAACGCCTGGGAAAAGATGGCGCCAACGTTGTAGTGAATTACGCCTCCGATAAGGCTGGTGCCGAGCGCGTCGTCAAGAACATCGAGAAGTCAGGCGGCAAAGCCATTGCCGTGCAGGCCAACGTCGCCCGCAAGGCCGATATCCAGAAACTCTTTGAGCAGGCGACAAAGGCTTTCGGACAGGTCGATGTCCTGGTCAACAACGCCGGTGTTTATGAATTCCGCCCACTCGAGGCCATCGACGAAGAGCAT
The DNA here is from genome assembly GCA_963798275.1 of uncultured Acidobacteriaceae bacterium. GTDB lineage: Bacteria > Acidobacteriota > Terriglobia > Terriglobales > Acidobacteriaceae > CAWCTB01. The sequence goes on along the minus strand of CAWCTB010000017.1, from coordinate 87,824 downwards.
TTTCACAAGCAGTTCGACGTCAACGTTCTTGGACTGCTCTTGACCACGCAGGAAGCCGTTCGCCACATGAATGGCGAAGGGGGCTCGGTCATCAACATCAGTTCCGTGGTGGCTCAAACCCCGCCCGCAACAGGGTCGGTTTACAGTGCCACGAAAGGCGCGGTGGACGTGGTCACCCGTTCTCTGGCGCAGGAACTCGGGGCGCGCAACATCCGCGTGAACTCCCTCTCGCCCGGCATGACCGATACCGAAGGGCTGCGGAGTTCCCAGGGCGAAGACAAAACATTCCGTGACTACGCTGTCTCGCGTACGCCGCTGGGTAGAGTGGGCAGCAGTCAGGATATCGCCGACGCGGTCGCATTCCTTGCCTCTGACGACTCCCGCTGGATCACCGGCGAGTCGATTCTGGCCAGCGGCGGCCTGCGGCTCTAATTCACTTTCTCTCGCGAACGGGCAGATGACCTGCTCCTCATCTTGAGGACCGGGTCATCCGCGCCAGTTACTCAATCCGCTCGTGCCGGTATCCAGCGGAACTGAGCGACGTCTCGATCTGCCGCATGTGTTCAGCCCCGCGAGTCTCCAGGGAGATATCGATTGCAGTGTCGCCAAGGTTCACGCCATAGTAGGTACGATCGTACTGCGTCTCCACGATGTTGGCGCGCAGGTCGGCGATGATCTTCGTCAACTCGTGCAGCGTGCCGGGGCGGTCCACCAGGTGAATGCGCAGCCGCATGCGGCGTCCATCCTTGGCCAAGCCGCGCTCGATGATCTTCGCCAGCAGGCTCACATCGATGTTGCCGCCGCACACCAGCGCGGCCGTGCACATTCCGTCCAACTCCACCTTGCGCTGCAGCAACGCAGCGACCGCAACCGCGCCGGCGCCTTCGGCCAACGTCTTCTCTTTCTCCAGTAGCACCAGGATGGCGTTGGCGATTTCCTCTTCATCCACCGTGACGATCTGGTCCACATAGCGCTGCACCAGCGGCAGCGTCAAGTCGCCCGCGCGCCGCACGGCGATGCCATCGGCTATCGTCGCCTGCGCGGGTACGGTGACCGGCGTGCCCGCCTCCATCGCGCGCAGCATCGAAGGCAACCGCTCGGTCTGTACTCCGATCACGCGCACCGAAGGCTTGCTCTCCTTAATCGCGCACGCCACGCCACTGATCAATCCGCCTCCGCCAATCGGCACCAGCACTGCCTCAAGGTCCGGCGTCTGTTCCAGGATCTCGAGCCCCAGGCTGCCCTGCCCGTTGATCACCTGCGCGTCGTCAAACGGATGCAGAAATGTTGTGCCCTGTAGCTCACGGCATTCCATCGCATGCGCATAAGCTTCGTCGTAGTTGGCGCCATACAGGATTACCTCCGCCCCGAAATCGCGCGTGGCAGCAACCTTCACCAGCGGCGTCATCAGCGGCATCACGATCTGCGCCCGAATCCCATGCCGCGACGCGTGATACGCCACCGCTTGGGCGTGGTTACCCGCGCTCGCCGCAATCACGCCGCGCCGCTTCTCCTCGGCGCTCAGCGTCAGGATCTTGTTCAGCGCTCCGCGTTCCTTGAACGCTCCGGTTCGCTGCACATTGTCGAGCTTCAGGAATACCGGCCTCCTGGTAAGTTTCGACAGCTCCGCCGAGCGGCGGCAGGGCGATAGGTAGAGAAATTTCTGGATGCGCTCGCGCGCCTCTTGTATTGCGCCAAGGGACACGCCCGAATCGTTCAACGCGCATGGTTGCGCCGCACTAGCTGGATCGCTCATGGATGCCAATTAGTATCCCACATCCCATTTCTCGAAGGGACACCGGCCGCGGTCCTCATGTAAGGTAATGCTCGATGGGCCGCATCCACGTTCTCTCCGAAAACGTCGCCAACAAGATCGCCGCCGGCGAGGTGGTGGAGCGCCCCGCCTCGGTGGTCAAGGAGTTGCTCGAGAACTCTCTGGATGCCGGCGCCCGCCGCATTCGCGTGAACGTTGAGGCCGGAGGCCGCAAACTCATCCAGGTCATCGATGACGGCTGCGGCATGGTGCGTGACGACGCCATGCTCGCCTTTGAGCGTCACGCTACCTCGAAGATTCGCAATGCCGACGATCTGCTCAACATCGCCACGCTTGGCTTTCGCGGCGAAGCACTTCCCTCCATCGCCTCCGTCAGCCGCTTGCGCCTCGAAACCCGTGCTGCCGAAGAGGCTGCCGGAACCGTCATCGAAATCGCCGGCGGGAAGATTCTGACCGTCGAAGAAGCCGGACTGCCGCTCGGGACCTCCGTCACCGTTCGTGATCTTTTCTTCAACATCCCGGCTCGCCGCAAGTTTCTGAAGGCCGAATCGACCGAGCTATCGCACATCGCATCGCTGGTCACGCATTACGCCCTGGCGCATCCCGAGATGCATTGGGAGCTGCACTCCGCCACCAACGCCATGCTGATCGCGCCTCCCGGTTGACGGCCACTCCCAGCGCATCTACCAGGTCTTCGGCAAGGAGACGCTGGATCAGCTTCTGCCGCTCAGCGCGCTGCTGCCGCTGGAGCGCATCGGCTTGCCGCAACCTCCCCCGTGGCGCCGTCAGCAGCAGGAAGAAGACGAGCCAGCCGAGCCGGTCAAGGGCGAAATCAAGCTGCACGGCTTCGTCTCGCGTCCCGAGATTCAGAAGCTCAATCGCAATTCCATCTTCATCTTCGTCAACGGCCGGCTCATCCGCGATCGCCTGGTACAGCACGCCCTCACCGAGGCCTACCGCAACATCATTCCGCCGACGGTTTATCCGGTCGTCCTGCTCTTCCTCGAGATGCCGTTCACCGAGGTCGATGTCAACGTGCACCCCTCGAAGACCGAAGTACGTTTCCGGCAATCGTCTGTGCTGCACGATTTCATTCGCGACTCCGTTCGCGCCGCCCTGATGAAAGCGCGCCCTGTGCCGGCCTTCATGACCGAGTTGCGCGCCCAACCCACGGCTTCGCCGTCGCTAACGCCGGGCGCGCATGCCGTCGCGGCCGACTCTCTCCATGTCACCGAAGCTGACGCGGCCTTCGCGCTGCAGGCGCCCGAGCCGCCGCCCTTCACCTCGCACCTGCAGTTCGACGGCGCAGGCATCGCGATCGAAGCCAACGCCGCGGTGCCGGTGGCGCGTTTCGCGTCCGCAGACCTTCGGTGGGCCCGTTTCGCCACCGCCGCTGCATCTGCCATCGTGCCCGGCGCGAATGGCTGCTCCGCCGTCTTGCCTGACGACGATGCTCCCGCCGGTCTCGAATCGCTCGCGACCCTCAAGCCTCTCGGCCAGATTCGCGAGTCCTTCATCCTCGCCGTCAATCCGCAAGGGCTCTGGATCATCGACCAGCACGTGGCTCACGAACGCGTTCTCTTCGAGAAGATTTGCAAGCAGCGCCTGGCGGAGTTGCCCGAACGGCAACAACTGCTCATGCCGCTGCTCATCGAACTCACGCCCAGCCAGATGGCGGTTTTCGCCGAGATTTCCGATGAGCTGACTCGCAATGGCTTCGAAGTCGAGCCCTTCGGCACGCGCACCATCGCGGTGAAAACGACGGCGGCCGGCGTCGCGTCCACCGAAGTCGAGCATATGCTGCACGAAATCCTCGATCAGTTCGAGCGCGAAGAACAATTGCTCAACCTGGAAAAGATTCGCACCCGCATCGCGGCCAGCATCGCCTGTCACGCCGCCATCAAGGTCAACATGCCGCTGCAGCAGAACAAAATGGAGTGGCTGCTGGCCGAGCTGGCCAAAACCGACTGCCCCATGAGCTGTCCTCATGGCCGTCCCGTGGTCTTGCGGTATTCTGTTAAGGATATCCAGCGGGCCTTTAAGCGCATCTGAACCCGTCTTCCGTCACAACATGCAGGAACAGCAACTCCAGGAACTTCGCCGCGCGAAATGGCGCCTGAACGGCCAGCCCATCCGCACCCTCGAGGACGCCCGCCAGTTCATCGACTCCGTCGGTTTCTGCCTGCTCTATCCGCAACGCCCGGCAGTGCTCGCGCCGACGTTCGTGGGAGCCTACGTCGGCAGTGACGACCGCCTGCCCATGTGGCAAGCCGCCTTCGCCGATCCGCGCGCCAAGGAAGCCAAGGACCTCATGGTTCGCCTGCTGCGCGACAAGTCGGCTTTCGAAGCCAACGTCTTCGACGAAAATAATTTCCTCGTCTCCGCTTCCGTGTTCCCCTATTTCTACGGCATGATGGGCGACCGCAATCCCAAGCAGGCGCCCAAGGCCACCACGCGCTCGGGCTACTCGCCGCTCGCCATCGATGCCTTTCATATCGTTCAGAAGGACGGGCCCATTCCCAAGCACACTCTGCGCGAGAAGCTGGGCAAGGAAATCTCCGAGGCGGCGCTTGACCGCGCGCTCGACGAGCTGTGGCGCAAGCTGCGCATCACCCGCGTCGACTACAACCACGAGGAAGGCGTCTACTGGGACGTCCTCTTCCGCTGGGCCCCCGAAGCCGTGAAGGAAGGCATGCACGTCTCAGTCGCTGAGTCGCTGACCGCGCTGGTATCGAAGTACCTCGATTGCGTCCTGGCCGCGCAGCAGGAGGAAGTCGAGCATTTCTTCGCCCCGCTGATCGGCCGCGCTCGCGTGCGCGAAGCCGTCAACGCCCTGCAGGCCGCGCGCGAGTTGAGCTTTGTCCATGTCGGTGGACGCGTGCTGCTGCAAGTTTCGTCGTTGCAACTCCCGCAGGCCGAGTTCGTTACGCGTGAGCCCCGGCCCAAGCCCTTTTCCGAGCAGCGTCCTCCCCAGTTGCGCCGCGGCATGCCTTTAGTCCAGCGCCGGCCGAGGAAAGCGCTGCCCGCCAAGGCAATTCATCCCAAACGAGATTCCGGCAAAGAATGAGTCAGACCCGAAAACTGGTGATTGCCATCGATGGCCCGGCCGGCTCGGGCAAGAGCACTATTGCGTCGCGATTGGCGAAAAAGCTCGGCTACATCAATCTGGAAAGCGGCGCCATGTACCGCGCGCTGGCCCTTAAAGCCCTCGAGCAGCACGTCCCCGTCGATGACCCCGATGCCGTAACCGAATTGGCTCGCTCCACTCAAATCGAGTTGCAGCCGCTTCCCGAAGGCAACCGCATCTTGCTCGATGGCCGCAATGTCTCGCAGCGCATCCGCGAAGCCGACGTCACCGCTGCCGCCTCCCGCGTGTCTATGCATCCATCGGTGCGCCAGATTCTGGTCGCGCGACAGCGTGCCCTGGGCGCTGCCGGCGGAGTCGTGATGGAAGGCCGCGACATCGGCACCGCTGTCTTTCCCACCGCTGACGTCAAGATCTTCCTCGACGCCGACGCCGCCGTGCGCGCCGAACGTCGCGTCCTGCAGAACGGTTCCGTCAGTCCCGAAGAAGCCCAGAGGGTCGCTGCCGAAATTGCCGCGCGTGACCAGCGCGACCGCGCCCGTTCCGCCTCGCCCCTCGTCCCCGCTCCCGACGCCGTCATCATCGATACCACAAACCTGTCCATCGACGAGGTCGTGGAGAAAATCGAACCAATCGCTCGCGCGAAAATTTCATTGTCGTCGTAAAATTCTTGCCTTTTGTCATCCTGAGCGGAGTGAGGTCGCCTGGGCGACCGAACGCAGCCGAAGGACCGCTGTGCCCAACAACTTTCGCGCACCAACAAAAACGGGCCCGGATCGCTCCGAGCCCACTCATTGCTAGCTGCTAGTTGCTTCTTACTACCCCTTGTTGATCTTGATGTCGCCCGCGTCGGAGTTGATCTGTAACCTGCCCACGCCGTTACCAACCGTACCGCTGGCGCGGGCCGTCCCGTCGTGGGACTCAACTTTTAACCCTCCAAAGTCGGTCGAGATGTCGCCCTTTTTCGCGGTGGCGTCCACCTGGAAGCCGGCGCTGGCCGGCACCACCAGGGTAATGTCTCCGCGCTTGCCGGTCAGTGTGATCTTGCCCACGGGCAGCTTATCGGCGGTGTGTACCTCGATGTCGCCGTTGCTGGTCTCCACCTGAAGGTCGCCTCGCACATCCTCCAGGTGAATTTCTTTCGAGCGCGTCACCAGCCGCGATGGTCCACCCAAGTCCGTTCCTCGCAGCGAATCCCCCGAGATTTCCAGGTCACCCGGCACCGACGCCAGAAGGATGTCCGATCGCGCCGACTTGAAAGTGACGCTCTTGGCAATCTTGCTTAGCCGGATGTCGTTGAAGAAGTCACCGTTCAGTTGCACCGAGCCGCCGATATCGTCGAGCGTCGCGTCGTCGATCCGCCCCTCGATGTCCACGTCGCCCGAAATCTTCGAGGCGCGGACCGAGCCCTTCTCCATCACGATCTTTGCCGACCCGGCCACCTCGGTCAGGTTGGCGTCTCCGCGTTGCAGCGACACTTTCACATCGGCTTTACGGTCGTTGATGGTCAGGTCGCCACGCCGGCTGGCAATATCGAGCATGGCCTTACGCGGCACGAAGATGTCCATGTCGGCCGACACCGCGTGGTCACCCGCGCCGTTAGTGTTGGCATTGAGCACCACCGTGTTGCCATTGACGGTGATTTGCGGCTTGCTGCCCTCGTTGTATTTGTTGGCTTCATCCTGGTTGTTGGCGTACAGCTTCTTGTGCACTACAACTTTCAAGGTGTCGCCATCGCTCGGCTGGATATTCAGGCTTCCGCGATCGCACACGATACGCAAGGTGCCATCGCCGGGGAAGTTCTGTTCCAGGGTATCGTCGAATGTATAAGCATTGCCGAACATTCCCCCCAGATTGTCGTCCATCTGGATCTGGTCGCGGATGCCACTCATGTTCCAGTTCTGACTTTCGTGGGCCGCGACCCCGGCGATGATGATGAAGATCAGCAGCACCACGCTGCCCGCGCCGATGCCGGCCGAACGGTACCCTTCCCGCCGTGCCATGGCGTGCTCGATCAGCTTGATCACGCCCCACAGAATCAGCAGCACCGGCCAGAAACGTCCGAAGAAATGCCACACCGGAAGCTGTACGCCCATGTTCTTCAGCAGGAACACCGTGCCGATGATGATCAGCACCAGCGGTCCCGCCAGCGAGCGCCGGTAACGATACGGCGGCGGCGAAGCCACCGGAGGCGGTTGTGTATAGGGGCTAGCCATGGTGCACCCCCGGATCTTCAGGACGCCCCTCAGGACGTCCGTAGTTTGACGGCGGCAAGGCTCCGCTGGGCTGCGCCGGAGGCGGTGTCACCACCGCTCCTTGCAGCGGAACTCCCGGCTGCGCCGGCGGTGGTGGCGGAACTTGCTGCATCGGCAGGTATTCGCGCGGCACGTGTCCGGCGGCCGAGGCGCTGTGCTGCAGGAACAGGATCAGCCCGATCACGATCAGCAGCACCGGCCAGGTGTGGCCGAAATCCAGCCAATAAATACGCGTGGCCTGCGACAGGAGGAAGAGCACGCCCAGGGTGATAAGCACCGCCGGCCCCATGAATCCATGAGCGCGACACCGACCACACGAGCAATACGGATTGTACCGGTATCTCATAACGCCCTCCTCAATATCCCATCCGGTTGCGCTTCATCAGCACGCGAATGCCGATGGCGATCAGGATGAGCGGCCAAAAGCGGCTGATGACCCAATCGAAGTGCATCCAGCCAAACGTGTTCAGCAGGAACAGTACCCCGAGTCCGATCAGGACAAAGGCCCCAATCGGAATCTGCGAGCCGGAAGCTGCTTCCTCCGCATACGGCTGCCCTTCCACCGGGACCGCCGACGCAACCCCAGGCGCTGCTCCGGGTGCCGCCGCGGCTGGTGGAACTACTGCGCTTGCCGGAGGAGGATTGCCGAACAGGTTGTTCAGCCCGAAAGGATCCGGCGCCGCAACTCCCATGAGCCGCGCTTTCGCCGTCTGGTAGGCCTCGATCGGCATGTAAATCACAAATGCCGCAATCGCCATCCCAAACAAGGGATTGATGTGGTCCGTGCACCAGATCAACGTGGCGAAAATGATGACGTGGATGAAGCCTTTGGCGTATTCCCCGTTGTACATGGCACCCACGCCGGGAATGAATCCCAGCAAGGCGGCAAGGCCGGGGCTGCTGCCACCCACCGTGGGTGGAGGCGCGCCCGGGACGACAACGCCCGGTGCAGGCGGTGGCGGCATGGTGCCGCTCACCTGCGAGGCAAGACAATCCTCGCAGTAGATGACGCCACGCACGTCTCGCGCGCAAATGCTGCACACCGGTTTACCACAGGTGCGGCAGTATGCGGTTGCGGGAACATCGACATGGTTGGCGCAGTTCATGCGGTTCTCCTGTTCAGCCGGGCCTGAGGGGTCTCGATCATAATTGCAGCCGGGCACGCCGCCAGAACGGGCTCGTGCACATCACGGCTGGAGTTTTCATATTTGCGGTTTTGCTGCCGCTGCGTTTGGCCTTTGGGTTCCTTCTGCGTGTTCGGTTCCTCCTGCTTCTTATCGGGGGTCGCGGCGCGGCGCAAATCGCGCACGCGAGACTCAATCTCGTAAACCAGGCGAATGTTCTCGTAGTAACGGACCACTCGCGCCTGTGCAATGTAGTACGTCTTCTCGATTCCCTTGCGGCTCAGATCAACGTGCTTCAAGTCGCTCACGTGGAACCCGGCAACGTTCAGCAGCATGGTGATCGAGAAGAACGCCATGCCGAACGACATCGCAAAACGCGGTGAGAAAACCGGTGCGAATACCGGCCCCACCCGGCCCTTCAGCCGCTCCCACCAGCTCTCGCCCGGTGTAGCGGCCGGCGCCGTCTCTACCGGCAGGGCCCCGATGGTCTGCGCCAGAATGTTGTGCACCAGGTACTTCGGGGGCTCAGCTTCGTCAAGCGCCTTCATCCAGTGCAACCCCGCCGCCACTTCCTCGTACATGGCGTGACAGGTCGGGCAAGCTTTCTGGTGCTCCTCGAAGCCCGCTAAGGTGGAGCCGTGCAGCGTCCCATCGAGGGCGTCGGCCAGCAAGGCCTCCCACTCGATGCACTGCATTCCGGATCTTGTATCATCCAACATCTCAGCTCACCTGCCTGTAATTACGTTGTAACAGCCGCCCTAGTTCCGTTCGTCCCCGATTTATGCGACTTTTCACAGTGCCCTCCGGTACTTTCAGCACTATGGCAATCTCCTTGTAGTCCATGTCCTGTAAATCCCGCAGGATAACCGCCTCCCGCAGCTCGGGTGAAAGCTTCTGCAGGGCCTCGTGGACCATCTTCTGGGCCTGCTGGCTCTGCACCCGTTCCTCCGGGCTGGCTGCGCGGTCCTCCAGTTGGTCCGCGATCGATAGCCCCTCTTCCTGGTTGCCGGGGGTCGCATCCAGGGAATCCGTCACCCGGTCGTACTTTCCCTTCCGAAAATGGTCCACCAGAAGGTTGCGGGTTACCGTCGTAACCCACGTCATAAACGCCGCCCTCGTCCCATCAAAGGTGCTAAGGGTGCGGTAAATTTTGATAAAAACTTCCTGGGTCAGGTCAGCCGCGTCATCGGCCGAGCCGGAGAACCGGTAGCAGATGTTGTAGATGCGCCGGTTATATTGCTGGACGATATCCTGCCAAGCCGCAGCGTCGCCGGCCACACAGCGACGGACGAGGGCGTTGACCGCCTGGTTGTCGTCCAAACAGCGCTCCCAAAGGGCTCTACTCCTGGCCCAAATCCCCTTGTTTCTATTGGTTTATACGCAGTTCGGGGGGCCAGAAGTTCGGTCGACTGCGAAGAACTACATTCTGGAATTCGCCCGCATTGTAACAGGCAGAAGAACCGATCTTGTCATGCAATCGCACGTACTGCGGCGTTCCGAACCCGCTTTGGAACCGCCTCGGCTAGCCAAGCCCGAACAGCCCGACTGGACAGGTTGCTCGGTTAGTGAAACTTCCGACCGGTTGGCGGTGGCACTCGGGGTGAAACCAGTCTGAAGCAGCCCGTGCGGGTTCAGACTGCATTAACGATCAACATCCCACGCCCGTAATGGGGCGAGCCGCATGACAGCCTGGCGCCTAGCCGCAGATCAGTGCTGGGTTCGCAGATCAAACCGTCCCCCTAGAGCCTGGGCACGACCCGAACCTGTCCCAAAAGCCAAAAAGCCAGACGCGGGAACAATTCCCGATGTCTGACTCTGCTTTTATGATAGCAACTTCCGCCGGATTTCTTTAGTAAAACGGAACTTTATATTCCCTTTGGCTACAATGGCTTACGAGGAATTGTTGCGTTTCGCCTAGTTGACATGTAAAAATTACCTTCAAAGCATTGACAGTCGCAGCACTACTTCTCATTTCATTCCTGTTCTGGCGCCCAACCCTTCCTTCCTCCCAATGCCGCTTTCGGTTGAACGGCTGGAACGTGTACCATTACCCGTCATGTCTGAGTTGCGTATTCTCCATCCGCAACGGCCGCATGGGCACGAAGAGTTGGCGTTGATTGGCGTTCGCATGACGCCGCATCACGCCGGCCCGCAGTTCTACACCCTGCTTGCCGTGGGCGGAGACAACGAACGGCCGCTCACCGCGGACGGAGCCATTCTCTTTTTCACCCGTCCCGATCTCGCCGCCCAGGCTCTGGCCATGGATCCCAACTTGTCGGCTCTCGGGCCCGCGCCCACCGAACTGGAATCCATCTGCGATGTCGCCGAAACTCTCTTCCTGGTGAACTCGCAGCCAGTCGACTCCCACGGCACCGTACTCGATTGCCTGCTCATTATGGACGACCTGATTCGCGCTACCCATCTGCACATGCCCGAGCGCTATCAGGGAATACTCACTGAACTCGCCGCCCGCCTCACCGAAGGCAGGCAGTTGAAAGACATCTTCCGCAACGATTCCCTGCGCAGCCACGTGGAAGACGCCCTGCTCTGGTGCGCCGGAGCCATTACGGTGAAGTCGCGCGTCATCGCCGGCTGAACGAACTTCTCCCCGCGCATCTCCGCTGCTTCTCCTCGAAATTACTTCATCGCCTGTGCGCCCGGCTGCAGGAACGACACCACAAAATCTGTCATGGATGGGAACAGGGTCGTCAGCAGCCCGATCAGCGGACCAATACCGAAGGTAACGATACGCAGCCAGAAATCGAGTCCCAGCTCTCCGGGACGGGTATTGGTAATGTGGCTCAGCGTGGCGTCGCGATGCATTTCGGCATAAACGAAAATGATGCTGGCTCCCACCAGCAGAAACAGAATCAGGAAAATTGCGCCGATCACCGGCAGCGGATCGAAAGGATAGCTGGACAATCCCAGAGTAGCCGCCACGAACAGTGCCAGGATACCCATCACGATCGAGCGAACCCGGCCCAGGATGTTCTGAATGAAGCCCAGGTACGGCAGGACAAAAAACTCTTCCGCAGCGCGGACAACCTCTGCACTGGACGGGCCGCCCGGGGCGCTTTTCCCGCTGCTTTCCGAATTCTGCCCTGCCGCCTTGTCCTCTTTCTTGGCGGCCTCGGCCTTCTCCCCGGCCGGAACCGGTTCCAGGATCAGCGAATGCGTTTCCTTCTGCCACGCTGGCAGAATGATCTCGGAAAGAACGACCCCGGCCGTAGCGGAAAGTTCTCGTTGCATCTCTTCCAGCGGCGTGATGTCTTGCTCCTTCGGAGTAAGCGTGACATACCATGCCGCGAACTTCTCCCGCACCTTCTGCAACGCATCCAGTTTCTGTGCCGCCTTGTCCTTGTGACCGGTATCGGCTGAGGCCGGGACCCACTCCCTAAGCAGGTTGCGCAAGTTGCTCATGCTTTCGAACTGGCGGGAGATCAGCCGGTACCGCTCCTCCAGCACATTGGCGCTCATCGTCCAGACCGACTCCCAGGTGAGGCCCTTGAAGCAGCTGAGGGTACGGCGCAACCGCAGCCGGTCAAGGTAGAGGAGGAGCTGGCGGAGGTTACTCCAGGTACGCAGTAGTTGCAGCGTATCGGCCAGAATCACCGCCACGCACAGGCAAACATAGCCAAAGATCATCGCGCCGAAACTGCGATCGCCCAAGGTGCGGAGGTTCGCTTCCCCCAAGGCAATCCATACCACCGGGACCACGCCGGCCAGGAAGGCGACCAGCGTCCAGGCATAGCTCGCATCCAGCGGCAGCGCAGAGGTTTCAATCGTTTTGCCAGCGTGTTCCTGGCTGAACATGCGGAAGAGCGGAATCTTCCCGGATGAGTTGGGTTTGGGATTGGGATCGTCGAGGGTCGGCAATGCGCCGAGTGGCGGCAAAACCGGCCGGTCGTCCCCAAACATCGACAGCCCGCGTAAGGTGAACCAGAACCAGGCATACATGCCCAGAATGAGCAGAACCTGTGGCAACAGCGCGGATACACCGCTGCGCAGATGCACGTTTCGCCAATACGCGGGCAGCCGGTTCGCGTCCGTGAGACGATCGGTGAGGAACAGGTAACGCAGCAGCGACAAAACAGTGAGTACAAAAACCCAGTAGCCGGGCACCAGCCGCCGCCAGCGTTCGATGAACGGCAGGACTTCGCGAGTTTCGAGATCGTCGCCCGCCACCACAGGAAGTTTGCAATTCTCCCGGCACCCGAGATACCCGCAAATGACGATCGCCGTAACGCATCCCGCGATGGTGAAATACCAGGTTGGTGTGAGGACCAGTGCGAACAACCCGGTCGAGAACGCCAGGGTCATGCCCAGTGCGCCTATCACCACACTGCCCAGGGAGATGAGAACGACATGCTGAACGCGCGGGATGGGCGCGAAATAGGCCCGCGCCCGCGGCGCGCCGACAATGGAGCCTTGCGCGCAGCAGTAGAGATGCCACCCCGCCAAGGCGAGGCAGAGAATCAGTAGCGCCGTCAGTTCTCCGGGCGAGCGCACGATTCCTCCGCCGTGCCACCAGCCCTTGAGCTTGGCTATCCAGCCTGCGAAACCCTTCGCACTGCGCCCGCTTTTGTCTCCCTCGGTCGGATTCTCTGGTTTCAGCAACGACTTGTCCAAGGCTGTTTTGCCACCTTGCGCATTCGCCAATACAATTGCCGGACCGTTTTCGTCCTGGGTGTTGCTGTTCAGGACGGCGACCGCCCAGAACTGGCGATGCCCAACGACGGAAATCCAGGTCGCCGGCCGGCGGTTGTCCGCTTCATGGATGCGCGCCGTTGGATCCTTGTCCTCTGCCGTTACCATGTCGCGAGCCGCGCGCGGAGGAGCGTAATCCGCAATGGCGATCGACGACCGCTCCTCGGACGGATCCGTTGCATTGGCAGGAGGCTCGAACAATTCTCGCGCTGCGATATAGGTGCCTTCGGCGAAATCCTGGGGGAAGATCCGGTAGCTCCTGGCCCGCTGGCCGCGAATCAGGGGCGCCGCATCCTGGGTCCACGTGAGCAGCGGATAGGTGGACAGCAGCATGACGCCGCGCAGGGAAGCTCCCTCCATACCTTTGCGAAACAGCAGGTCTGCCCCGTCGAGCACAATGCGGGCGCCGGGATAGGAGCGGCGCAGGAACTCGCTCAGGAACAACTGGTCGAGAGTGTTGCTGCTGCGCAGGATCACGAACTCGATACGCTTGTTCTCCAGCATGTTGGTGATGCCGAACAGCACCGACTCCTGCGCCAGCGGCGTCAACTGGCCAGCGTAGGTGCGCACCGTGTCGTGCTCGACGCTGACCGGCTCGCTCAGGTCCGTGCGCAGGGTCGTGCTGGGGGCACTGGAATTGGATTGCTTGCCGGCAGTGAAAATCGACTGCCGTTCGTAAGCCGAACGCAAGGTGGCAATGTCGCGCGGATAGTACAGGTAAGTTGGCGAGCCTGCCCCGTTGGCGTTCTGGCCGCCGCACCTTGGCGAAGACTGCTCCTGGCTCGGTGGCTGCCCGGGATCGTTCTTTGCGCCGCCCGGCGATTTCGGCGCCGTAGGCGGAGCAGGAGCTTTCCCAAATGCAGTTTCGTCCTCGGAAAGAATGGCGACCCGGCTGAGGTTATACCCGGCGCCTTGCAGGTAGCAGAGGAAGCGGTCGGTCATCAGCGAGTCGCCTTCGCTAAAAGTGCGGAAGGTCAGCTGCCGCGGCAGCCCTTGCTTTGCCAATTCCTCTTGCCGCTGTTTGAGAACGAGTTCGAACCAGTGAACGCTTACCTCCGAGGATACGCTCCCACTGTAAATATCGACGCCCTGTCCAAACTGTTTCAGGGTGGCGTTGTCGAGCTTCCGCGCCAGTGAAGGGAGTGAACCCGAGAACGTGGGCCCAAGAATCCGCAACAGGTTTTGCGAGTGGTCGGGCTGCAGGATCTGCATCCACTGCAGCGCCCGGTCAAATTGAGGATCGCTGATGCCCCCCGTGGGCTGTTCCCCTATGACGAAAACTACCAGGGCAGTGCCATACGGATCCCCGGGGGAACTGCCGCCAGGCGGAGTAGCGCACGGTCCGGTGGTGTTGTCCAGCAGGAGTTCACACTGGTAAAGCTTCTCGACGGTTTCGCTGTTCAGCCCGCGGCGAAAGATGATGACGCCCGGCTGACGTTGCTGCTCCGTCTCCTGGCTTTCAGCCTTCTCTTCGTCGGACATCGACTCGTAACTGGTCTGCCGTTGCGTCCAGGGAAACCAGGAAGAGTCGTACGCATAGTTTTCGTCCTGCGCCGCCTGCTGAATCGCTTCCACGGCGCGATCGAAGAACAGGGGCAAGTGGGTCTGCACCGGGTTAGGCACAATCGCGACGGCAAAATGAACTCGGGAATTGAACGTCCCGGGACGCGTGCCACGGGCCACTGCCGGGTTGCTTTCCTGGCTGTATTCAAAGGGGGTGCCGGCAGGAACCAACGCGGAAAGCGCGCTGGCAGCCTTGGCGGCACTCGGATCCACGTCCGGGAAACAAGACTCCGGCATAGCTGTGCTGCCCGAGGTAAAGCGCTGCAGCCGCCGTGCAATTTCCTGGCAAGCCGCACTTGCCGTTAGCCTTGCCTTTTCCGGCTCGGAGGATGGTTTCTTAGCGCCAACCCCGGTCTGGGCCTTGCCGGCGCTGGACGCAGGGGAAGACTCAGCCCCCCGGCGGGGCAGGAATGACACGCCAAGAACCGTCACCAGGAGCAGCATGATGGTTGCTGCCCCGCCCTTACGCTCCATTTCGGAACCTCGCCCTCTTCATCAACCAATGGCACTGCAGGTTGCAGGCTTTCTTATGTGGCCCGTTTGCTCACCCTTACTACCGGCAAGACCATACCCTGAGATTGACGGGAATGTTAGTGCACAAACGCGGAAGGTACAAGAATGAATGATGCGCGAACCAACCGTGCTATCCCGAGCCGCCGGTACAGCGTACGGTGTGGAATCGCAAAAACAAACGGCACGGTAAACTCCGTGCCTGGAAAGAAACTGCTGGTTGCGCCTATTCCGGATCGAAGTAATCGACCGTTACCGGATTTTCGAACAGCGAGTAGTCGCGCGTGACCACGGTGATGCCGCTCTCGGTGACGTGATACTTCTGCCGGTCGGCTTCGGTGTCGAAGCCAATCACGGTTCCCTCGGGAATGTGCACGTCGCGGTCGATAATCGCCTTGCGAATCTTGCAACTCCGCCCAACATTCACGTGCGTGAAGAGAAGGCTGGTATCGATTTCGCTGAAGGAATTGACGCGCACGTCGGGAGAGAGAATGCTGTTCCGTACGGTACCGCCGGAAATGATGCAGCCCATCGAGACGATGGAATCGTGGGCTTCGCCGGTGCGTCCGGGATCGTTGAAGACGAACTTCGCCGGCGGGTACTGCCGCATGTGAGTACGAATCGGCCAGCGTTCGTCGTAAAGATTGAATACCGGCGCCACCGAGACCAGGTCCATGTTGGCTTCGTAATAGGCTTCCAGCGTTCCCACGTCGCGCCAGTACAGCGCTTCTTTCTTGTTCTCGTCGATGAAGTTGTAGGAGTACACCTTATAGTCATCAACCATGCGCGGCAGGATGTTGTGTCCGAAATCGTGTCGCGAGCTGCTGTCCTCCGCGTCTTTCAGCAGCGCTGGGATCAACACGTCGGTGTTGAACATGTAAATGCCCATCGAGGCCGACACCATGCGTGGGTTGTACGGCGAGCGCAGCTCCGTCTGTTCGGGCTTCTCCTGGAAGCCGATGACTCTTCCGGTGCGGTCGATCTCGACCACGCCGAAGTGACGTGTTTCCGACGGCTCGATCAGAATGGTGGCGATGGTCACATCGGCGCCCGAGTCGCGGTGCTGCCGCGCCATCAGGTCATAGTTCATTTTGTAGATGTGATCGCCGGAGAGGATCAGCACGTACTTCGGCTGCTCGGAGCCGATGGAGTAAATGTTCTGGTACACCGCGTCGGCGGTGCCCATGTACCAGTTCTCGCTGACCCGCTTCATGGGCGGCAGGATTTCGATGAACTCGCCGATCTCCCGGCCGTAGAGGCTGCCCCAGCCTTCGCGGATGTGGCGGTTCAGCGACAGAGCCTTGTACTGCGTCAGGATGTAGACCTTGCGCAGGTCGGAGTTGACGCAGTTGGAAAGGGTGACGTCGATGATGCGATAAATCCCGCCAAAGGTGACGGCGGGCTTGGCGCGATCGCGGGTCAGAGGAAACAGACGCTCCCCCGCGCCTCCAGCCAGCAGAACTCCCAGAGTGTCTCTCATGGTGGCAATATCCTGAGTTGCTACTCTCCCCGAGGGGGCACAAACAAAGTCTGGAAAGGCCTGATTACTCTGGCCTGCTCCGGACAGGCCAGCGGAATGTTAGCACACCAGATGTGTACGCCCGGCAACCCGCCAAACTGCGCCAGCTTACCGATTCTCGTCAACCGCGATGCGCAGGGACTTGAGGAACTTGATGTCCTGCGAGGTCACCTCGAGGTCGGGCGGACCCTTGTGCCGGGCGACGGCGGGCTGCTCGTCCACTTCCCGCTCGTTCAATCCGATGGTCGCTTCCAGTACGAGAAAAACATCGTACCCGCCGGCTTTGATGCGCGCCATGACCTCCGCAATCTGGTCGGAGTCCGAGAGCGAGTGGTTGATCGCCTCGCCCAGTTCCTTCATCAGGTTCTTCAGTCGTTGATCCACGATTCCACCTGAACGTCGCCCCGGAGGTTGCGCGCCGGCCAGTCGCGTCCCATGCCGTCAGCGTAAACCAAGCTTATATGCTTGGATGCCTCACAGGAAAATGAAAGTTTGATAAGTGGCTGACGCTGTCTCACTTCGCCAGGAAGGCCGGGATGGACTGCTAGAATAAAGGCTTCGCGGCAGGGTTTCGGTGAGCAGAGACAAGCGTGCTAGTTCCGGTGACTTTAGTACCCAGGGGCGCGCCTTTCTGCGGGTAGCCGGTCGCCGCACCGGCGAGAATCGCTGGGTGCGGGCCTTTTATCGCGCAGGCGATGTGACCATCCGCCACACCGCGCACGTCGCCCACGCGCTCTGGCTCGAGGTAACCGGATTCCTCTTCCTCGTTCTTGCGGTGGTGGGTGGCGGAGCTACCGCTCGCGAGTACCGCCACTACTCGCAAGGTTCGACCGGATTCGTCAAAGTCGCGGTCGCGGCCGTGTTCACGCTGCTATTCCTTTATTTTGGCGTCGATTCCTTCCGGCGGTCGCGAACCAAGACCCGCAAATAGTGAGCCTTACTTGCCGGCCGGTAACCTTCGCCACCGGCAACAGGGGTATGGGAGCATTGTCGTCATCCGGCGTTGTGGGACTTGTTGCCGCCGAACGCGCCTGAACGGATCAACCGCCCGAAATCGGAAATTCCGGGCAACCGTAGCGGGTCGATTTCCATCCAACCTCCTGACCGCAGCATGGCCGGCAGCGGTTCGCCACTTAGTTTTTCAGCGCCGCCAAACACTCGAACGAGGTGACGCCTTGTTTCACACACGTGTAATTCTGGTTCTCACTGGCTGTGCTTTGGCTGCCGGACTGATCGCGTGCGGTGGGTCTTCGGGCATGCCGCCCACAATCACCACCCAGCCGCAGGACCAAACGGTCAATGAAGGTCAGCCGGCTACCTTCACGGTCGTAGCTACGGGAAGCATGCCTCTCAGCTACCAGTGGATGAAAAACGGCGTGATGATATCGGGGGCGACCTCCGCCAGCTACACCACTCCGCCGACGGTCATCGCCGACAACAATTCCCAATTTTCCGTCGACGTGAGCAATGCCTCCGGCAGCGTGACCAGCAGCTCCGCCACGTTGCATGTCCTTCTTACGCCTTGAAGGTCGAGCGCGGCGAAACCCGGACGGGCCGCATGGGTGACGCCGTGCGCTATTCTGGGTCACCATGCTACGTCGAGTTTTCGTGCTGTGGGCGATGGCGGGTTTAGTTCTTGGCGCGCAAGAGCAGCAACAGACCTTTCACGTCCAGCTGCAGCACCCGGTGGCAGAGCTGCGCGCCCAGGCGTTACAGGCTCAGCCGCCGGTTGAGCCAGGACCGTTTCGTAAGCCCGACCTGGTCGAACTCATCAAGATCGATCCCGCCCTCAAGCTCGACATTCATTACGCCTCGGCCAACAATTTTCTCGGAGTGCCGCTTTACAGCCAAGCGCGGGCGTTCCTGCAGCGTCCGGCGGCCGAGGCTGTGCAGCGCGCGAATCGCAAGTTGCATTCCCAGGGATATGGGTTGCTGATCTTCGACGGCTATCGGCCGTGGTATGTGACGAAGATGTTCTGGAATGCGACTCCGGCGGACGATCACCCGTACGTCGCCGATCCTTCACTAGGATCCAGGCACAATCGGGGATGTGCGGTCGATCTCACCATCTACGATCTGAGGACCGGCATGCCTGTCGCCATGCCAAGCAGCTATGACGATTTCACCGAACGCGCTCACTCGGATTACGCCGGCGGTACCGCGCAGCAGCGGGCCAACCGCGCTTTGTTGCGAAGCACGATGGAGGCGGAAGGATTCACTGTGTATCCGGAAGAGTGGTGGCACTTCGATTACCACGATTGGCAAAAATATCCGATCATGAATATGCCGTTCGAGAAAATTCCTGCGACCCATAATAGCGCGGTGCATTAAAGAGCATTTGACTGGGTACTTTGCAACTCCCTCCCTCTCCGGCTCATGACTCCGGTGGGCGGGCTAAACGGGAGCGATCCTTTCCCGCGGAGGTCACCTCACGCAAACTCCCTAAGCGACGAGGGTGTTGCTTTGTGCCAGTTGTGCGTACCATCTGCCGGAATTCTTTATAGTTCGTGCCTGGGTCTGGAAGTCGACCCAGGTCAGACCGAATTTTTGGGTGTAGCCGTAAGTCCACTCGAAGTTGTCAATCAGGCTCCAGGCATGATATGCACGCACGTTCGCGCTTTCCTGAATCGCCTGATGCACCGACTTGAGATATCCGGAGTAAAAGTCGATGCGCCGTTGATCGTGGATAACGTTGTTGGCATCGGGTGCATCGCTATAGCCGCAGCCGTTCTCGGTGACTTCGATCGGCAAATGATAGTCACGCCATACGCGCATGATGATTTCGTAGATGCCGTTGGGCCAGACTTCCCAACCCATGTCGGTTTTAGAGCCAACATTGCCGCCGCCCCACCAGACTTCCAGTCCGGGCAGAGTTCCGGAAGCTGAATAACCGGCGATACTCCGCGAGTAATTATTGAGGCCGATAAAGTCGAAGGGGGCGCGGATCAAGTCCATGTCGCCGGCGCGAATGTCCATCTGCGCGGCGGGCAGCGGGCGGAAGGCGTCGGGATACTGTCCCTTCAGCGGCGGATCGAGATGCCACACATTGTTGAAGGCGTGCGAGCGCTCGGCGGCGTCCTGATCGGCGGCGCTGCTGGAGTTGGGCTCCTGCGGTGACATGGCGAAGGCCGAGCTGATCGCCAAGGCGGAGTTGCCCGCCTTCATCGCCTGGAATGCCTGGCCCTGCGCGATGTTGGCGACGTGCGAGACCTTCAGGAAGGTGGGGAAATCGGCGATGCCCGGAGCATGCGATCCCCACAAATAGCCAAGCTGGGTGAAGATGCCGGGCTCGTTGAAGATCAGCCAGACTTTGAGCCGGTCGCCCAGGGTGCGCGCCATGGTGTCGGCGTAGTCGGCAAAACGAAAGGCGGTATCGCGATTGGCCCAGCCCCCCGCGTCTTGCAGGGTCTGCGGCAACTCCCAGTGAAACAGTGTCGGCAGGGGCCGGATGCCAGCGGCCAGAATTTCGTCGGTGAGGCGGTTGTAGAAATCGATGCCAAGCTGGTTGGGAGAGCCGGAACCGATGGGGAAGATGCGCGGCCACGAGATGGAGAAACGGTAGCTCCCGAGATGAAGCTGGGTCATCAGCGCGACATCGTCATGGTAGCGATGGTAGTGATCGCAGGCGACGTCGCCGGTGTCGCCATTGATAATTTTGCCGGGCGTGTGGGCGAAGGTGTCCCAGATGGAAACGCCACGGCCGTCTTCATTCCATGCGCCTTCAATTTGGTAGGCGGAGGTTGCGGCGCCCCAGATGAATCCTTGCGGAAAGACGTAGTTGGCGGTTTGCGGAACGTTGGGCGGGATGTTGGGCTGGCTGGCTGCGGTCGAGCCGCCGCATCCGGTAGCCAGGGCACTCAGCGCGCCAAGGCCGGTGAGCAGGAATTCGCGACGAGTGAAGTGCGAAGACAAATACAGACCTCTGTAGGACCGCTACTGCACTCCGGCCGGACTGCTTTACGCGACGGAGTGAAGCCGTCGCCCCGAACGTTACTCTGCTGCAGGCGGGTTGCGAAAGTACAACGGTCGCAAAAGTGCTTGATGTGTCAGCGCGAGTGCCGTTTTGGCATGCTTAAGTGAAGGAACCTGATCGCCACGTCAGGCTCAGTAGCTCGATTCGGGAACGATTCTTATGACCCTAAGTTGAGGGAGGAATTGCTTCGAATTTTTGCTTGAAACTCTACCGCTGCACCTCGCGTATAAAGGTTTATGGAATTCGCCGATCCCCGTCCGCGATTGCCGGCCATCACCTCGCTGCGATACTTTGCGGCGCTGCACGTGGCCATCTTTCACATCCGCGAGATCGGCGGATTACCGGGACCGGCGTGGTTCCAGGGCCTGGCGTCCATTGGCTACGTTGGCGTGAGCTTCTTCTTCGTGCTCTCGGGATTCATCCTGGTGTACACCTACGCCGGGAGAACGATCGCAGTACGGGAATTCTGGCGGGCGCGGTTCGCCCGCATTTATCCGGCGTACGCCTTTTCGCTGCTCATTACGTTTCCCTTCTTTTTTTACGGTTCGCTGAAGATGCACGTCCCGTTCTTCGCCTTTTCGGAGAAGCATTTTGGGGTCTCGGCTGGACTGGTGCTGGCGCTGCTGCAGTCATGGGTACCGCCGGCGGCGCTGGCTTGGAACCCGGTAGCATGGAGCCTTTCAGTGGAAGCGTTTTTCTACCTGCTGTTTCCGTTTCTGCTGATTCGATATTCCAGGCTCTCGCGCACTGCGCTGTGGACAGTGATTGTGGCGTGCTGGCTGGCGGGTCTGGCAATTTCCGCCGGATACATGGCACTGCGGCCCGCAAGCGCCGGTGCGGTGACGACCCAGGACTGGAGCGCCGGGGTTAATTTTGTGAAGTTCTTCCCCGTGGCGCGGCTGCCGGAATTCCTGATGGGCATGGCGTGCGGCTGGCTCTTCCTGCGGCGGGGCGAGAAAGCTGGGACCGGCCTGCTGCCAGTGCTGGCTGGTTTGGGCGGCGTTGCAGTCGTAGTCGCGTTTGCGCACCGGCTACCCTATCTTGTGATTCACACCGCGATCCTGGGGCCGGCCTTCGCCGCCATCGTGTACGGTATTGCGCTGGAGCCGAGCTGGGCTTCGTGGCTCAACAACCGCGTGCTGGTGCTGTTCGGTGATGCCAGCTACAGCTTTTATCTTCTGCACAGCATGATGGTCTGGCCCTTCTTCCACGACATGCGGACGCAGGCCGTCCGCAACCAGAGCTTTCTCGGCCTGCTGGTATGGACGGCAATGGCCACTTCCGTGGCAATCCTGGTATACAAGTTCATTGAGGAACCGGCACGGCGCAGATTGCGGCGCAAGCGGACGGTCGCTCCCACGATCAAGCAGGCTGCCGGGGAGGTCGCGTAACCCGCGCCGCCGCTTCCGTGGGCGAGCCGCCTGCAAGAATCGAGGCCGGAGAATCGCATCTCCGGCCTCTTGTCGGGCTTAGATCACGTCTGCGGGGTTGTGATTTTTGCCCAACCTTTTTGCCTCCGCAACCTAGAAGCTGAACCGTGCCGCCAACTGAAAGGCGCGCGGCCCTCCTGACCCGAACACGCCTCCGGCAGTGGTAACCGCCTGTCCAAACGATGACGAATGCAGGTAGCCGGGATCGGTGGGCGTGTTGCTATCGCGCACCAGCACATTGGCATAACCCGAGTAGTTGGTGTTCGACACGCCCAGGATGTTGGTGGTGTTGAACAAATTGAATACCTCACCAATGAACAGTAGCGACATCCGCTCCTTGATCTTGAACTGTTTCGACAGCCGCAGATCGAAGGAGTTGAAGCCATTGCAGAACGTCGCAGTGGGATCGACCAGCGGCAGCGGGGTTCCGTTCTCGCCGCCGTTGGCGTTGATTTGCGCAATGGCCGCGTTCAACTGGGCGCCGTTGTGGAACTGGCGGCAACCGGCGTTACGTCCGAACTGCGGGATACGCGTACTGTTGTCCGGCAGCATGATGTCCATGGGAACGCTGGAGGCCAGGGTCCACAGGGGGGAGATCTGGAAGCCCCACTTCGCGTCCACCGTTCCCGACACCACGAAACGATTGCGCTGATCGTTGGGCGTGGCACCGTATTCGCGATGCAGGTTCAAGGGATCGATGGGCCCGTTGCCGAAGGGAATCTGGTCGTCGTTCGCGTAGTTTAGAGATTTCGATAGCGTGTAAGCGGCATGGAACTGGTAATGGTTCGAGAAACGGTGATCCACGGTCAGGAACAGGGCGTCATAATGGGTGTTGACGCTGGATTCCAGGTTCTTCACCACGTCAGGCCCGCCGACCACCGGGTTGTATACGGTCCCGATCGGCACCCCGAGAATGAAGTGCGTGCCCAGATCGTGCACCCCGTCGGCGCGCAGCACCCAGTTCCTGGTGAACTCCCACTGGAAGCCGAGGTTGAACTGCTGCACCTCGGGGTTCTGCATGGCGTTGTCGATGATGTTGATGCCACCGGCGCCTGCACCCGGGAAGATAAATCCTGTGAACGGATTCGACAGGGTCGGAGCACCCGGCAGGAAATACCCCTGGGCGTTTAGATAGACCGGACCATTGGGACCGCTGACCGCATTACCGGCACGCACGTCGATGGGCAGCGAGGTGCCATTCAGGCCGCGTTCCAGCGACATGACTTCCAGGGTGATGCGATCGTAGTAGATGCCGTATCCGCCGTGCACGGTGAAGTTGCCTACACTGTTCGCCCAATTAAAACCGATTCGCGGCCCGAAGTTGTTCGCGTCCTTGCCGCGGGTGCCCTGGAGGAATGGCTGCACCAGAGGATTGATCTGGCTGTAATAGCTGATGTCTTTCGAGTTCGTGTCCAGATCGTAGCGCAACCCCAGATTCAGTGTGAGGTGTGGGGTGACATGCCAGTCGTCCTGGCCGAAGAACGCCATGTAATTGTTGTTGTCGTTGGGCAACACCAGCGGCCGGTCGGGGTAGGCGCTTTGCAGGGTCACCGCGAACAGCAGGTCATCGTAGGTGACTTTGCCGTCGCCGTTGCGATCGAAATCGGGAAAGTTCTCCACCGCCTCGATTCGTCCCTGCTGGAAGACACCCAGGTAGAAGTCGGCGGCCACGTGTTGCACTTCGGCGCCGAACTTGAAGTTGTGCTTGCCCCGCGACCAATCCACGGTATCGGAAAACTGCAGGCGGTTTTGCTTGGTCTGCTGCGGCACGCGGAAAGAGGCGCCCTCTTGCAGACTGGGCAAATCCAGTTGCGGCGCATTCACCACGGGATCGGTGCTGTTGAAGAAGTTGTTTTCCGCGAAGCTGAAGCGGTTGAGTAACTGAGGCGTGATCACGCGCGTCCAACTGGCAACAAATGCCTGGAAGTTGTTCTGCAGTACCTGCCGCTGCGAGGCGGAACCCAGTGCGCGGTCGAGCGCGCTGGCGCCGGTGGCGTTGAGCTGCTCAATCGAATAGCGCATGGAGAGGGCGTCCTGGTTGGTGATCTGCCAGTCGCCGCGGACTGTGCCCATGGCATCGGTGGCGGGCGCCGTCGCGAAACTCTTGACGATCGTCTGAGTGTTGAGGTCAGGGGTACCGACCTCCACGCCGCCGATTTGATCGCGATATTCGAAGGCGCTGTAGAACCAGGCTTTGTCTTTGACAACCGGCCCGCCGACCGACCCGGCATATTGTTCGCGGCGAAAGGGAGGGGTCCCCAGCGCCGGATCGACCAGCGGTGAGGCCGCCTGCAAACTCTGATCGCGGGCGAAGACGGCAGCAGTGCCGTGAAATTGGTTGGTTCCCGACTTGGTGACCACGTTCACCACCGCCGAGCCCGAGCGTCCCAGGGCGGCCGAGTACTGATTGGAAGCGATCTGGAATTCCTGCACCGCGTCTTCCGGCACGTTGTGCAGCATGCCGCCTACCGTATCGTCATTGTCGTCGGCGCCATCGATGGTAACGTTGCCTCCGCGACCCAGTTGCCCATCGGTCGAGATAACCACGGTGTCGGCTTTGGTGGGATCAAAGTTGGGCGCGGGCGCGTTGCCCGGAACCAGCAGGGCCAGTTCCATGAAATTGCGCCCGTTGAGCGGGAGCGAATCGATCTGCTGCGAACTGATGACCCCATCGACTATCGAGGAGGACGTATTGACGAGCGGCGCTGCGGTGATGTCGTCGACCTTGACTTGCGTCACTTGCTTTTGCACCTCGAGACGCAGCTTCAGGCTCTGCTGCTGGCCGACCTCGAGCTTCACTTGCGCAACGGCATCGCCAAATCCCTTGGAGGTGACCTTCACTTCGTAGTTGCCGGGAGCAAGATTGTTGAGGACAAACAAACCGGCGTTGCTGGTCAACGTGGTGCGTTCGACGGCAGTCGCCAGGTTGCGGGCGGTTACTTGCGCGCCCTGAACGGTGGCTCCGCTGGGATCGGTGACTTCGCCGCTCAAACTGGACGATCCCAGCTCTTGCGCGAAACCTGCAGCTCCCAGACAGAGCAATACGACGAGCAGAAACTTCTTCATCATCAACCCCACACTCTCCATCACAGCTATGGCCGAAAACCGCGCCTGCGCGAAAGACACGCAGGTAACCCCTGGTAATCGGTGCCGAACCCCATGCGCGTGGAGTTGCCAAATCAAAGGTTTGGCAACGTCCCCACGCTTTATTCCATCCCCCTGGATGGCCTGCCCGCCGCACAAAATGAGCGCAAAGCAGGACTCGTGCCGCCACTCTAACGAGGAACGAAGAGGGGGAACAATAATCGAAAAGAACTACCAGGCTTTGTAATTTGACTTGGAGTGGCTTGAATCCCTACCATCGCGATAGCTCCCTGGTTCACTCGTGGAATGATCGATACCACCATCTCGCACTACCGGATTCTGGAGTTGCTCGGAGGTGGGGGTATGGGCCTGGTCTACAAAGCCGAGGACCTCGAACTTGGGCGCTTCGTGGCGTTGAAGTTCCTGCCCGACGAACTCATGCAGGAAGACCGTTCGCTGGAACGGTTCCGGCTGGAAGCGCGCGCGGCTTCGGCGCTGAATCATCCCAACATCTGCACCATTTACGAGATCGGCTCCGACAACGGACGGCCGTTCATCGCCATGGAGTTCCTGGAAGGGCAAACCCTCAAGCACCTCATCGAGGGCAGCCCCATGGAGACCGAGCAGATCCTCAAGATCGCCATCGATGTGGCCGAGGGGCTGGATGCGGCCCACACGCAAGGCATCATTCATCGCGACGTCAAGCCGGCGAACATCTTCGTCAACCAGCGCGGGCACGCCAAGATTCTGGATTTCGGACTTGCGAAAGTGATGCCGGCCAATCCGCTGTTCTCCGAACGCGCCACCCTGGCCGAGGGAGAAGCGGTGAAGCGGCTGACCAACCCCGGCAGACTGCTGGGGACGGTGGCCTATATGTCTCCGGAACAGGCACGCGGGCGCGAACTGGACGCGCGCAGCGACTTGTTTTCGTTCGGAGTCGTACTCTACGAGATGGGGACCGGGGTGCTGCCGTTCCGCGGCAACTCGGCCGACGTGTTCGACGCCTTGTTTCATCGCACGCCGGTGCCGGCGCTGCGGCTCAACCCCGACCTGCCGGTTGCCCTGGAAGACATCATCAACAAATGTCTGGAGAAAGACCGCGACCTCCGCTACCAGCATGCGTCGGAGCTACGGGCCGATCTGAAGCGGCTGAAGCGCGCCACTGAATCGGTGAACATGGCCGTGCCTTTCTCGGAAGCGGAAGAGGCGGAGCGCGCGGTAAGCGAGCGGCTGTCACGCTATCCCTCGGCCACCACCCTGCGCTCCGGCCCGGTGGTGGCTCCTGCACCCAAGGCAACGCGGCCATGGTGGCTGGGACTGGTAGCGGGGATCGTGCTGGCTGCTCTGGTCGCCGCGGGAATCGCCTACTGGCGCACGCATCGCGCCGGCGGCTTCAAAGACAAGGACACCGTCGTGCTGGCAGACTTTACCAACACCACTGGCGAGAGTGTGTTCGACGAAACCTTGAAGCAGGCGCTGGCGATCCAACTGGAGCAATCGCCCTACCTGCAGGTGCTTTCGGAGCAGAAGATCCGCTCGACGCTGAAGCTGATGGACCGGCCGCCGGATGCGCGCATGAACAACGACACGACTCGCGAAGTCTGCCAGCGCAGCAACAGCAAAGCCATGCTGGCCGGCTCGATCGACAGCGTGGGCAGCCATTACCTGATCGGGCTGCGCGCCATCGATTGCCAGACCGGCGACACTCTGGCCAGCGCCAAGGCCGAAGCCGACAATCGCGACGATGTGTTGAAGAAGCTGGGCGACGCCGGCAACCAGGTGCGCGAAAAGCTCGGCGAGTCGCTGGCATCGCTGCAACGCTACAACAAGCCTCTGGACCAGGCGACCACCTCCTCGCTCGATGCGCTGAAAGCCTTTACCGAAGGGCGTCAACTGCAGTGGAAAGAGGGCGACGCGGCCTCCATTCCGTTCCACAAGCGGGCGGTGGCGCTCGATCCGAACTTCGCCCGCGCCTACGCCTCGCTAGGCATGGCGCATGTGAACATGGGCGATTCCAAGGATGCGATGGAGGACTTCTCCAAGGCATTCGAGCTGCGCGACCGGGTCAGCGATCGCGAGCGGTTCTACATCGAGGCCAGCTATTACAGCTTCGTCACCGGCGAATTGCGCAAGGCGAACGAAAGTTATCGCCAATGGATTGCGGCCTACCCGGATGACTACGTGCCCTACGCCAACCTGCCGCTCAACGAAGTGTCGCTGGCGGAATACGACAAAGCGGCGGAGTCGGCGAGGCACGCGATTCAACTGGCTCCGGAGTCGGGCGCGGGCTATGGCAACCTGATGAGCGCCTACCTTTCGCTCGATCGCCTGGACGAGGCGAAGGCCATCTACCAGCAGGCCATTGCCCGGCACCCCGACATCGAATACCTGCACGAGACGCGCTATTACCTTGCCTTCCTGCAGAATGATGCGTCGGTAATGCAGCAGCAGGTGGTTTGGGCCCGCGGGAATCCTCTTGCAGAGGCGCAGTTGCTTTGGGCAGAGTCGGAGACGGCCGCGTACCACGGGCAGTTGAGCAAGGCAGGCAGCTTGTCGGAGACTGCGTGGCACCTGGCGACGTCGGCAGAGAGTGCGGGGCAGGGAGCGTTGCTGAAGGCGCTGGCGGCGGCGCGGGAAGCGGAGTTCGGCATCACCGAACCTGCCAAAAAACTGGCCGGCGATGCACTCACCTTCAACGGTGGACGGGACGAGACCATCGCCGCGGGAGTTGCCCTGGCGCGCGCCGGGGATATCGCGGGCGCGCAGAAGATTGCCGACCAGTTGGAGCAGCAGTTTCCTCTCGACACCATCATCCAGGGATACTGGCTGCCCACCATCAAGGCGTCCATCGCCTTGCAACGCAACAATCCGGAGGAGGCAATCGCCGCGCTCCAGGTCGCGCTGCCCTATGAGCTGGGGAACCAGGGCTACGGCGCGATGTATCCGGCGTACGTTCGAGGTCTGGCTTATCTGAAGGCCAAGCAGGGAGAGCAAGCCGCTGCCGAGTTCGACAAGATCCTGTCGCATCGCGGCATCGCGAAAAATTCGCCGCTCGCCACCCTGGCGAAGGTACAAATGGCGCGGGCGCAGGTGATGAGTGGCGAGGCCAAGGCCGCCAAGATCAGTTACCAGGATGTCTTCGCACTGTGGAAGGATGCGGATCCGGGTCTTGCCATCCTCAAGGAAGCCAAAGCCGAATACGATCGCCTGCCATGAGTCGAGGCCGTGGCCGCGACATATTCTGCTGCTTCGCTCGACCAATCGCTGAAACCAAATAGCCAAATCTTTCCCGGTTTGGCCCAGGTTGCGCTCCGGCAAACGTAGACGTTGGCGCCGCGTCGTAAGGCTGCGTTTATAATCTCGCATCAAAGCTACTCTCCATTACAGCGAGGCGAACGATGAACCGTAATCGTCTGGTCCTGTTCGTAGTGTTGCTGGCAGCCGGCTTCTTATCGGCGCAAACCTTTCGCGGCGGAATCCAGGGAACCGTCCTGGATGCGAGCGGCGCCACCGTGCCGGGCGCACAGGTGACGGTCACCAGTCAGGGAACCGGCCTGACAAGACAGGCGCAGACCGACGTCTCCGGCGCCTACAGCTTCACGGAACTGCCTCCCGGCTTATACACCGTTACCGTCACCAAACAGGGATTTCGAAGGGAATCGCTGACCAACGTACAAGTCGCGGTGTCGTCGAACACGCGCGCCGACGCCACCCTCGCCCCCGGCGAAGTCAGGGAAACGGTGGAGGTGTCGGCTGAGATTCCGGTGGTGGAAACCAGTTCCGACACGATGGGGGGAGTTATCTCCGGCGAGACCGCAAGCGCTTTGCCGGTCAATGGCCGCGACTTCACCAAGTTGCTCGTGCTGGTGCCGGGAGCGGCGGGCGATGCCAGCGGCGCCGCCGATTCGCCCGGATCGTTTGGGCTTTTCAGCATGAACGGGAACCGGGGCCGCTCCAACAACTACCTGCTCGATGGCACGGACATGAATGACGGCTACCGCAATCTGCCAGCCATCAATCAGGGCGGCGTATTCGGTACGCCGGCTACCATCCTGCCCATCGACGCGCTGGCCGAAGTGCCGGTGCTTTCCAACACGGAAGCGGAATACGGGCGCAATTCCGGTGCTGTGGTGAACCTGGTAACCAAGTCGGGTACCAACAATTTTCACGGCAGCGCCTACGAGTTCTTTCGCAATAATGCGCTGGACGCGCGCAACTACTTCAATACCACCGACCAGCCACAGAACGCCTTCCACAATAACCAGTTCGGCGGCTCGCTCGGTGGACCCATCGTGAAAGACCAGACTTTCTTCTTCGTGTCCTACGAGGGACAACGCGAGAGCGGCGGCATCCCGGCGCCGGCGAACGTCCCCACGCAGGCGCAGATCACGAATTTCATCGCGAACAATGGCCCGATTAACCCCGTCACCTCCGGCATCCTGAACCTCAATCCGTGGGGCACGTTGCCCGCCGGCGATCCGAATAACCCTGCCTCGCAGGCGGTGGTGCTGACTACACCCTTCACCAACACGGTGGACAGCGTGATCGCGAAAATCGACCAGCACCTGGGCGGTAAGGACAAGAGCGACCTGCTCACCGGACGCTATTACTTCGGCAACAGCCACCAGAGCTTTCCGCTGGCCATTGTTGGCGGCGGCGTGGCTCCGGGATTCAACACCACGACGCCTACGCGGGTGCAGATTGTCTCGCTGTCGTACACGCACATCATCAGCCCCAAGATGCTGGTGGAATTTCGTGGCGGCTGGAACCGTTTTGCCGAGCAGTTTTTCCCGCAGGACAACACCTTCAACCCGGCGTCGATCGGATTGAATACTCTGCCGCCGGGCGCGTCGTCCCGCGATTACGGATTGCCCCTCATCTCATTCAACGACGGTACCGCATCGATCGGCTCCAACAGCAGCGTGCCGCGCGGCCGCACGGATACCAACTGGCAGTTCTTCACCAACGGCTCGTACAACAGCGGCAACCATAACTGGAAAACCGGCTTTGAATTCCGCCGCACCACGGTGAATGGGTATTTTGACAACGGCTATCGCGGCGTGCTGCACTTCAACAGCTTCGACGACTTCCTCGCCGGCGCTCCCAGCGGCGGACGATCCGCCGAGGGCTACTCGCAGCGCGTGACTTCGCAGGACAGCTTCGCCCTGTACCTGCAGGACAGTTGGCGCATCACCAGCCGGCTCACCGCAAATTACGGCTTGCGCTGGGACTACTACGGCGTGATCGGAGCGCAGAATAACCTGTTCAGCATTCTGACCCCCGCCGACGACCTGGTTCGAGTAGGTATCCCAGGTGGGCCGTCGAGTCTATACCCCAAGGACTACAACAACTTCGCTCCGCGTGTCAGCCTCGCCTACGACTTGCACGGCAACGGACGCTCCGTGCTGCGCGGCGGCTACGGCCTTTTCTATGACGCGTTCTCGCAGGACTTCTTCGTGGGACAGCTTCCCTTCAACACCTTCAATCCCGGGCCGGCCTACAACGGCATCGGGCCGGCGCCAATCCTGTTCGTGGGCAGCGGCGGCACTACTTCGATGCTGAGTCCGACACAGCCTGTCTTCACCGGCTACGGAGCCAGCGATGTTTTCACCGTCGCGCAGAACCTGACCACGCCGTACGTGCAGGTGTGGAACGTAAACGTCGAGCAGCAGATTACCAACGGCGTCGCCCTGCAGATCGGCTACGTGGGCTCAAAAGGCACGCACCTGTTTCGCTATGTCGACATCAATCAGGAGCTGCCCGACGGATCGTATCCCTATCCGGATCGCGGCTACGTCAACCGGTTTGAGTCCACAGCCGGATCGACCTACAACTCATTGCAGACCAGCCTGAAGTTTCAGACGTGGCATCGTCTCAACGCCCAGCTCAACTACACCTGGAGCCACTCCATCGACAATGCCAGCGACGGGCAGGACTACGTGCCCAACGCCACCCAGCCCGACAACAGCTACAACACAGCGGCGGAACGCGCCAATTCGAATTTCGACACCCGTCAGCGGCTGCAGTTCTTCTGGAGCTATCAACTGCCCGATAGCGAAAAGGCCAAGGCGTTGCTGTCGGGATGGTCGCTCGACGGCTCGCTGGTGGTTAATACGGGGCAGCCCGTTAACGTGAGCTGGATTGATGGCTACAACTACAACTTCAACGGATCGGGCGAATACTACGGACGCCCCGACCTGGTCGGCAATCCCTTCGCCGGCACCAGCGCGCCCGCACAGTTTCTGAATTTGTCGGCGTTTGCCGTGCCTTGCAACAACGGGAGCTACGATCCGAATTCCGGTACCGGTTGTGCTTCCGGCGGGCATTTCGGCAACCTGGGGCGCAATGCCTTCACGGGACCGGGCTATACGAACCTTGATCTCTCGCTGACCAAGTTTTTCAAGATCAAAGAGTCCATGGGAGTACAGTTCCGCGCCGACTTCTTCAATATCCTCAACCATCCCAACTTCAGCAATCCGTTGCTGCCGAATTACACCGTGGATATGGCGCAGAACGGGCTCTCCGCCAACGGACGCGGCATCGGCTACCTGCCCATCACAGCGACGCCCGACGTGGGCATTGGCAATCCTTTCCTGGGAGGCGGGGGTCCGCGCGACATCCAGTTGGCGCTGAAGTTTTCGTTCTGAGCGGGATGATGTGCTGCCGCACGAGTTTTCTGGGGCAGATCCGGATGTTCTGTCTTTGGTAGAGCAGGCCTTCAGGCCTGCGTTGCCCGCTCATTAATTTAATAGATCCGTAGCTTCCGCCCGTGGACACGAGGTGAAGCTACGAAATGCATTCGCGTGCATCTTGGACGCGGCGCTGAAGCGCCGCTCTACCGAACAATTCAGAGACACCGCAATTGTCGAATTACCCTAACAACCCGCCTGGTAGATGTTAAACTGCTGCGTGCGTGTCAACTCCCGCAGCCACGACTGCTCGACGAACACCGACTCATGCGCCGGGTTGTGATAGATGATGTACACCTCGCGTGGATAGGCGGCTACGCTTTGTTCCAGACTGATTAGCACCGCGCGCATCACGTGTTCGGGAAAAGGGTTGAACAGATACAGAACAGTAGGCTCGACCGGCAGCGAGGAGTCGCGCGCGTCGCCGGAAAGCGATTCAATGTCAAAGCATTTCTGCGCCGGGCCGCGGTAGCGCGCGATGTTCTGCTGCGCGATCTGGTGGAGTTCCTCGAGCAGCTCCAGGCCGATGATGCGGCGGAAAGGATAGTCCGACGCCATGAGCAAGGTGCGTCCCTTGCCGGAGCCGAGATCGATGAAGATGAAGCGCTCGGGCGGTACGGGTAGTGCCGCGAGCATCTTGTGGAAGAGCTCCGGGCTCGGTGGGATGGTAGCGCGCGCCGGACAGCACCTCGCGAAAACGCGTGCGCAGCGAAACCGTGGCCCAGGTGGTGTCGACCCCGTGTTCGAAATCGTAGCCAACGTCGCCGAAGCGGGAGCGGCGGCGTTCCGGCATAAGGTCGCGCAGGAATTCCACGGTGGCTCCAGCGTAGTAGCCGAGGCCTCCGAACAATCCGCGATCGCGAAAGTTCCGGGAGACCCAGCGCAGCGGACTGGCGGACCCAGCGTGACGGCGATGCTGCGCGTCGGGCATCTTGGTGATCGTAGCAGGATGGCCGTAACGATCATTTCGGCGTCAACACAGTATGCGACGGAGTTCTGTACTATCCTTCCCTGAGGAGGACACCGTGGCTGTAGGTTCACCAGTACCCACTTCCATCGCACCTTGGCTCTCGGTTCGAAACGGCGCGCGAGCCGTCGATTTCTACAAGTCAGCCTTCGGCGCGACTGAGGTCTATCGCCTGGAAGATCCCAGCGGCGCGGTGGTGGCCAGACTCTCTGTCGATGGCGCGGAGTTTTGGCTCAGCGGCGAGTCTCCCCAGGATGGCAAGTTCGGTCCCGAGCATTCCGGCGGCGGTCCGGTGCGCATGATTCTGACGGTCGCCGATCCGGATGCAGTCTTCGCGCAAGCGGTGAAGGCGGGAGCCACCGAGGTCTTCCCCGTGGGCGAGGAACACGGCTGGCGCTTGGGCCGCGTCGTCGATCCTTTCGGATTTCACTGGGAGATTGGCCGCCCGGTTCCGGCGTAGGGGTTGGTTCACAACGTCGGTATCTAAGCGTGCGCTTTGCACGACGGCAACACCGAGCACGACGGCAAGCGACGATCTACCAGCACTGCCTCACTGCAACGGCGCGTAATACCCTTTCCGGGCGCGGACTTTGTACTTCTTGTTGTCGGCGAGGATCTCGATCTTGCGGTACTTGCCGTTGGCCTGGAAGTCGGCCGGCTTGTAGGAGATGGCGTACTGGCTGCGCAGTTCGTCCTGAATCTGCGAGAAAGCGTCGGACACATCCTGGATCTTGAAGGGGAAGAAGGCGCGGCCGCCGGTCTCCTCGGCGAAGTGTTCGAGAATCTTGTCGCCGTGCAGCTTCATGCCGCTGGTGTTGGTCGAAATGGCGTAGATGATGACTTCGGCCTTCTGCGCCATCTCCACCGCCTCTTCGCGGGTCACGCGGCTCTGGTTGTCTTCGCCGTCGCTCAGCAGAATGATGGCGCGGCGGGTCTCGATTGGTCCCTTGTCGTAGGTCATCAGCTTGTCGCGGCAGGCGTAATAGATGGCGTCGTACATGGCGGTGCCGCCGCCGGGACGCAACATGCGGACTCCCTTCGACAGCGCCTCGGTGCTGTCGGTGAAGTCCTGCGTCACTTCCGGCGTGGTGTCGAAGCCGATGACGAAGGCGCGATCGTTCGGCGGCCGGATGATCTGGTTGAGAAATTCGATGGCCGCTTCCTGCTCAAACTTGAAGCGGTCGCGCACCGAGTTACTGGCATCGACCAGCAAGCCGACGCGTAACGGCAGGTTCGTTTCATTGCGGAAGGAGCGGACCGACTGCGCCGGCTTGCTGTCGTCGAGAATGCGGAAGTCGTCCTGCTTCAGGTCCTTGATGAACTTGCCACGCTTATCGGTCACGGTGAAAACGACATTCACCTCGTCGACCCGCTTGGTAATGGTGGTAAGCGGCTGATCGTTCTCGTCCCTGGCATCGCTGGCGCCTGCCTTCGCCTCGGCGGGCTGCGCTGCCTTGGCAGGCGGAACGGCGCTGTTGGCGGACGGCTGCGCGCTGTCCGGCGGCTGCGGAGTGGTCGCCTGGGGCGCGGGAACGCTTGCCGGCGGCTGCGAGGGAGCCGTCTGCTTGGCAGGATACTTGTTCGCTGACGGAGCCGTCGGGAGTGGTTGCGGATCGGAAGGAGCCTGCGCCTGCAGTCCTCCACTCAGAGCCAGCAGCGCGAGCACGATGAGCCAATTCTTCATGCGATGGTCTGATTATAGCTGTTTGTGAAGGGCCACTGATTGGACGCAGTGCGAGCTGGAACGCGAGCCTCATCGGGCAGGGCGATCTGTTTCGGCAGGGCATACGGTGGTCAAGAACTCTGCCAACTCATCAGGCAGCGGCGTGGTAAAGGAGAGTGGCTCGCCAGTGCGGGGATGAGTGAATTCGATTGCTGCGGCGTGCAGGAAATTGCGGCCGAGGCTGAGCTTTGCGGGTTTACCCTGCACCAAGGCTGGCTGCCCAGCCTTGGAGGAGGCGATCCGCAGCTCCCGCGGCGCTCCATAGAGCGCGTCGCCAACCACCGGGTGACCAATCGACGACATGTGCACGCGGATCTGATGGGTCCTTCCGGTTTCGATCGTGACCTCGACCAGCGCTAATTTTCCATAGGGGGAGTCGATGCGCCGGCGAACCTCGTAGTGAGAGATGGCGGCGCGACCGCCGCTGCCGCGCGTGGTCATGCGGGTGCGCCGCACTACGTCGCGGCTGATCTCGCGGTTGATGGTGCCGCGATCTTTCGCCGGCCAGCCATGAACCAGAGCGATGTAGCGCTTCTTCACCTGGCGGCCGGAGAACTGAGATGCCAGTTTGCGATGAGCGACGTCATTTTTCGCTACCACGATCAGGCCGCTGGTCTCCTTGTCGAGACGATGCACGATTCCCGGACGCAACTCGCCTCCGACTTCCGAGAGCGCGCCCAGGCGGTGCAACAGCGCATTGACCAGGGTTCCGCGATTGCGTTCGCTGTCGGTGGCTCCGGCGCCGGCGTGCACCATCATGCCGGCGGGCTTGTTGACGACGGCAAGATCGTCGTCCTCGTAGACGATGTCGAGCGGAATATCTTCCGCAATGGCCCGCAGCGGCTGCGGCGTGGGATCGCCGAGAATTGTTATCTCTTCACCGCCACGCAGCTTCAGCGAAGACTTGGCAACCGATCCGTTGACCAGCGCCTTGCCTTCCGCAATTAACTGCTGCACCCGCGCGCGGCTGGTGTCAGGCAGTTGCGCGGCAAGAAACTGGTCGAGCCGCTGGCCGGCAGCGTCGGGGGGCACGGGAATGGAGATGGGGAAGGGCAAAGAGCAGTGTCAAGTTTCGAGTTTCGAGTTTCAAGCGAAAAAAGAAGTTGCCAGTTGCCAGAAGGCGGTTGTCAGTTGTCAGAAAGAGAGTCTTGAGTCCGAAGCGAAACGGATCGTCGCGATTCGCTCTTCGCAGCTCGTTTGCTGCTGAGACGCGACTCGTGAAACTCGAAACTGGAAACTTCTTCCTACCTCGCCTTCAGCGGAATTGGCTGGCGCAGCGGTGCGCGCCGCATCCACAGCAGTCCGCCGCCAATCACCAGGCACAGCGCGATGGCCTGGGTGTCGCTCATGAATCCCAGAAAGTGGCCGCGCCCGGGATCGCCCCGGAAGAACTCGATGAAGTAGCGGGCCACGCCGTAGATCATCATGTAAGCGCCGATGATCTCGCCCTCGAACTTCTTGCGCTTAATCAGCCATACCAGGAACAGACAGTTGGCCAGCTCGACGATCATTTCATAGAGCTGCGTCGGATGCAGGGGCACGCCCAGCGGGGTGCCGACGATTTCGGCGGCCAGCGGATTGTGAAAGGTCACCGCCCACGGGACGTGTGTCTCACGTCCCCAGCAGCAACCGGCGGCGAAGCAGCCGATGCGGCCGAAGGCGTGTCCCAGCGCCAGCCCGGGAGCGAACACGTCGCAGGTGCGCAGCACCGGCATATCGTTCTTCCGCATGTACCAGATACACAGGATGAGCGCGAGCACGAACCCGCCTGACCACACGCCGCCCGCTTGGAAGGTCGAGAGGCTGAAGATTTCGCCGGGATGTTCGCTGTAATAGCGGAAGTCTACGAGCAGCATCAGAATCTTCGCGCCGAAAATGCCGGACAGAATGGCGATGATGCCGAGGTTCCAGAGCTTGTCGGGATCGAGGCCCTGCTGGCGGCCCACATGGATGATCAGCATCAGGCCAAAGATGAGGCCACACGCGGCCATGACGCCGTACGTCGGCAGGCCAAAATGGCCAAATTGGAGTAAACGGGGAAGCACGTTGCTATTTTAGACGTTCGGGCAGCGCGAAGCGGTGTCAGCGGTTTCACCGCTCGTCGAGGAAGCGTTCCAGCGCGCCAGCTTCTAGGCGCAGCTCAGAGTGAAGATAAGCGATTGGAGCCGGCACCGGGCAATGAGCGATAAGCAGCAAACACAGAGCGAGGCCGTGCGGCTAATTAAAACGCCGACCCGCGGGGCCGTGGGAGGTGGGCCGTCAATGAACCCGCGTTACGGTGGGAACCCTCCGCGATTCTTTAGGCATCTCCGCATGGCGGAGCATCGCACACCGAACCGTTATACGAGTAGGGCTCCCTGTTCATTGAGCATTGGTTCAAAAAACGGTTGCCACCACCACCAACTTTGCAGGCCGGCTTCCTGAACAGATGCTATGGAAAAGCTGCCGGGATGACAAGAGCGACAGGGCAGAATTGTTGGAATTGACGTGCCCAAGGAGACAAGACTGCGCCAACACGTTTGCGCCGCTGCGCAGTCACGCTGACTGTTAGACGTGGTTCTAGCCGACGCGGCGTGGCTCGCCCAGGATCTCGTCGAGAGCATCGGCGAGGTGGCCGGCGCGGGCGGTGTAGTCGCTCGTGGCCGCATCGTACTTGCGCTTGAGCAACTGATATTCGTCGGCAATATTCAACGCCGCCAAGACCGCGACCTTAAGCGAGTCGACCGTCGAGGCCTGCTTCGAGATCAGCCGCATCTTGGTGTCGACGTAGTCGGCGAGCTGGTTGATGTACTCAGGATCGGAACCCCGCAGGTGATAGGTCTGGTCGTAAATATCGACCCGGACGCTGCTGTTACCGTTGCCATTCGACTCTGCCAAGCTCCGCCTCCATTCTCCCTTTTCTCACGAACACATCTCGCAAACTGACATCCCGGCCGTTGGCCGTCGCTGGCGTAGGCCATTCCCCGGCAATCCCATTTGCGGGCGCGGCGCCAAGCTAGCCTGCTGGCGCCGACCTGTAATTATTACGCCGACTCTTCCGCTGTCAAAGCATCAATTTGGCCCAACATCTTTTCTACTCTGGTACGTACCTGGTCGCGTTCCTTGCGCAGTGCGATGAGCTCCGACCGTAGGGAGTCAACCTCCTCTTCGCGTTCGTTCAACTGCTCGCGCAGGCGGGCGGCATCGCGCTCGGCCACGGACTTGCCCTCGCGCGCCACCTTCAGCAGCTCGATGGTGCGGAGAACTTTTTCTTCCAGCGATTGAAAATCGGCAGTGGAAAGGACGGAAGCGGCTTCAACAGCGTTGGCGGACATAACGAAGATCAAACCTCGGCAAAAATTGTTTCGTGAGCGCAGTATATCGCAGAAAATTGCGCCTTCAGCGAACGGTGTTCACGATTCTTCGCGATTTGTTGCGGTGGAACCGCATTGTGCAACTGCCGCCGCGCGAACGAGCAGCTACTTATTTCGCCGGCGGCTTTGTACAATCTCGACGAAGGCCAATATCCATGAGCCATCGCTACACGCCCGAGGAATTCGCGGAGGAGTTGCAGCGCCAAATTCAACAAGTCGCCGCGCTGGCGGGTGGGCTGGATGCGGCAGCGCTGAATTGGCAGCCCGGGCCGAAGTCGTGGAGCATCGGTCAATGCCTGCAGCACCTGGCGCTCATGAATTCAGTCACCGTGGGCGCCATGCGCGCGGCGGTGGAGGAGAATCGCGATCAACTGGAGCCGCGCCAGAAGCCGATCGAGGCTGCCAGTTGGCTGACGCGCTGGTACGTGGAGCACAGCGAACCGCCACCCAAAATGAAGCTACCGGCTCCCGGAAAGATCGTGCCGCCGTCACAGGTCTCCGCCGACGTAGTGGCCAGATTCGAGACGGCGCAGCGGGGCATTCTCGATTTCGTCAGCGAATTCGGTTCGGCGGATTTGGGCGATGTGCATTACAAGAACGCCATCGTCCCCGGCGTGCGCCTCAGCATCGACACCGGACTGGCGCTGATGGCGGTGCACAATCGCCGCCATCTGTGGCAGGCGGAGCAGGTGAAGAACAAACCTGGCTTTCCTCAAAGCAAAATTCTTACATCCTAGATAGTGCGGCCATGATCGCATCCTGGCCATCGATCGATCTGCCCAGGTTCACCGAAACATGCCGGAGCGATTGGGGTTCTTTCTTTAGGACTACTTTAGGACATGATGCCGTCGATTCCCAGCACCAGGTTGGTGTGCAAAATATCGTTTGTCGTATTGCTGTTGTCACTGTTGTGCGGCGGCGCAACGGCGCAAGAGCCGCAGGAACCGACCTTTCGCACCGAATCGAATGTCGTTCTGGTGCCAACCCTGGTGCGAAATAAAAGCGGCGATATTGTTTACGGACTGCAGGCCAGCGATTTCGTCATTGAGGACGATGGAGTGTCCCAGCCGGTTCATCTCGACGAAACTGCCGAGTCGCAACCATTCTCGCTGGTGGTGGCCATCCAGGTCGGCCGCCGCGCTGAGCAGGAATTCCAACGGATACAGGGCCTGAGTGCGATGCTCAGCCCTCTGCTGTCGCAGGGCCAGAATCAAGCTGCGGTCGTGTTCTTCGACAGCGAAGTGCATCCGGTACAGAACTTCACCAGCAATCCTGACGTGCTGGCGAACGAGATCTCAGGCAGATTCCGGCCGGCGATGGCGGCGCGGCCATCCTCGACGCGGTGGACGCCTCGGTAAAGCTGCTCAACACCGCCCCCAAGCCAAGGCTGCGCGTGCTATTGCTGATCAGCGAAACCCGCGATCACGGGAGCGCAGCCACGGTTGAGGACGTGGTTCGCTCCATCGGCAACAGCAACGTGGTGGTGTACACGCTGGCGTTCTCTCCCTCAAAATCCAACATCCTGGATACACTGCGTGGCAACAACAATCCCGACCTTCATCCCGAGCAAACCGAAGTACACGAGGGGCCGGACCTGCTCGCGCCCTTGCTGCTGGTGGGACAAGCGATGCGCAAGAACAGCGCCAAGGCGATCGCGGCGATGAGTGGTGGCGAGTATCAGCAGTTCGATTCAGGCAAGCAATTCGATATGCGAATGAACGATTTTGACAATCACCTGCACAACCGCTATCTGCTGAGCTTTCAGCCAGTCAATCCTCACTCTGGGCTGCACCAGCTACGGGTGCAATTGAAAGAGCCGGGAGACGCGACCGTGCTGGCGCGCAGCAGTTATTGGGCGGAGGGTACGAAACCGTGACTTGCTGACGGTGTGGTTTACTGCGCGCGCAGCGTCCCGCCAAGCGATTCCAGCACCTTCACGATTTGCGCCGACCACTGGGCTACCTCGTCGTCACGCAAAGTGCGTTCTTTGGACTGGAACTCAGCATGGAGTAACACCGAGTACTTCCCGGCTCCGGTCTTTTCGCCGCGATAGATTTCGCCGGGCTCGAACTTTTGCAACTCAGTAATATTGAGCGCCTCAACCGACGAGCGCATGCGCGCGAATGTCACCGCGTCGTCGAAGACGAAGGAGAAATCGCGCTCGACCGCCGGGAACTTCGAGATGCGCTCGTACCTGGGCTCGCGTAGTGCGTGGCGATAGAGCCGGTCGAGCAGTACTTCCGCAATGTAAGTCTCCTGGCGCAGCTTGCGGGCCGAGGCAATTTCGGGATGCAGTTGTCCGAAGCGCGCTACGGTTTCGCCATCGAGCACGGCGCGGGCCGAGCGTCCGGGATGGAAGTACGCGGGCGTCATGGGATCGAAATATAGCGTGCGGTGCGCGAAGGTCGAAAGCAGCTCTTCGATGTCGCCCTTCATGTGGAAGAAGCTGTAGGGTTGCGCAGGCGCATGAACATTGGCCGGCAGCAGGTTGCCGGTAGCGGCACACGTCAGCCAGCGGCGCTCGCTGTGGCCGTCGCCCGACTTCTCGAAGACCTCGCCGGCCTCGAACAGTCGGACATCGTTGTTGCCGCGGTTCAGGTTGTAGCCCACCATGTTGAGCAGCCCGGGCACCAGCGAGTTGCGCATGTAGCCCGCCTCTTCGCTCAGCGGATTGGCCAGCCCCAGCGGCTCACCGGTGCCGAAGGTCTTCGCGTCCTGCGCGGAGATGAAGGTGATGGAGATGGCCTCGTCGTAGCCGAGGGCGAGCATGGTCTCGCGCACCCGGGCGTTCTTCTGCTCATCGGGAAGGGCGATCACTGCTCCGGAGAACGCGGGCAGGGTGTTGGGAAACTTATTGAAGCCGTAAATGCGCGCCAGCTCCTCCAGCAGATCGATCTCGCGTTCGACGTCGAGCCGCCAGGTGGGAATGGTCACGCTGAAGTCGCCGGCAGCCGCGACCACGCCGAAGCCGAGATGGCGCAGGATGCGTTCGATCTCGTTCGCGGGAATGTCGACGCCAAGAATGCGCCTGACTTCAGAGCGATGCAGCGTAATCGGTGGACGCTCTACGCGGCGCGCGACAGTGTCGATGCGTTCGCCGGTGAGTTCGCCGCCGGCAGCGGACTCGAGGATGAGTTCGGCGACGCGATCGCAGGCCAGCGGCGTGATGCCCCAATCGGCTCCGCGTTCGAAGCGGTGCGAGGCGTCAGTATGCATGCCGTGACGCTTGGCCATGCTGCGGATGGTCGCCGGATCAAACCACGCGGACTCGATCAACACGTTCGTGGTGCGCTCGGTGATCATCGAGTCGAATCCGCCCATCACCCCCGCGAGAGCAACAGGCTTTTCCGCGTCAGCGATGACCAGGTCGTCGGAGGTGAGCGTGTGCCCAACTCCGTCGAGCGTCCGCAGGAATTCGCCATCACGGGCGCGGCGCACGATGATCGTCCCGCCTTCCAGCAGGTCGAGGTCAAAGGCGTGAGTCGGATGGCCGAGTTCGTTGATCGCGTAGTTGGTGGCGTCGGCTGCACTGTTGATGGCGCGCGAGCCCAGCAGTTCAAGGCGCTTGGCGATGTGTTCGGGCGACGGGCCGATCTTCACGTTGCGAATGATGCGCGCCGTGTATCGGGCACAGCCCTCCGCGTCTTCGATGACGATGGGGAAGTTCGCCGCGCCGCTCGCGTTTGGCAGTTTGCGCTCGACTGGCTTCAGTTCCGTGCCGTAGATCGCCGAGGCCTCGCGCGCTACGCCGTAATGGTTCATGGCGTCGACGCGGTTGGTGGTCAGGTCCATCTCGTAGATGGTCGCGCCGTTCTCCTCGGCGACCGATTCGACGGCGATTCCGGCCGAGGTAAGGTCTTCGGCGAGTTGGCGGTCGTCCGCCGCAACGTTGACGAACTCACGCAGCCATGAAGGAAGAATTCTCATGCCCGTTCCCGGGGCTCAAGCCCCTGTCATCTTTAGTGCAGCGATACGGCACGGCTGAAGCCGTGCCCCTTCAAAACAACGCTGTAACGCGGACCTGAAGGTCCGCTCTACTTACTTTGCGCAACCGCGCGCACCTTTAGATCTACTCTCGCTACGCGAACTGCTCCAAAAACCGCACGTCGCCCTCGTAGAACAACTGGATTTCCTCGACCTCGTACTTCAGGATCGCGATACGTTCTACGCCCATGCCGAAAGCGAAGCCGGAGATCTTCGACGAGTCGTAGCCGTTGTGCTTCACGAAGTCGAAGACGTTGGGATCGACCATGCCGCAGCCCAGCAGCTCGATCCAGCCGCTGAACTTGCACTTGCGGCAGCCCTTGCCGCCGCAGAAGATGCAGCTCACCTGCATGTCGGCGCTGGGTTCGGTGAAGGGGAAGAACGAGGGATAGAAGCGCGTTTTTACCGACGAGCCGAAGAGCGCCTTCATCGCGTGATCGAGCGTGCCCTTCAGATCGCAGAAGGTGATGTTTCTATCGACCGCGAGCCCCTCGACCTGGTGAAACACCGGCGAGTGCGTGGCGTCGAGCGGATCGTTGCGGTGCACTTTGCCGGGGATGACAATGCGCACCGGCGGGGCGAGCTTCTCCATGGTACGAATCTGCACCGGCGACGTGTGCGTGCGCAGCAGCAGGCGATCGCGCGCGGGCTTGCGCTCCTGCCCGGCGATGAACAGCGTGTCCTGGGTATCGCGCGCCGGATGGTTCGGCGGAAAATTCAGCGACTCGAAGTTGTAGTAGTCGGTCTCGACCTCAGGGCCTTCACCGACGGAGTAACCCATGGCCTTAAAAACCGCGACGATCTCATCCTGCACCCGCAGCACTGGGTGCTTCACGCCGATGGGGCGTTTCACGCCGAGCAGGGTGATGTCGATGCGCTCGGTGGCAAGCTTCGCATCAGCCGATGATGCATGGATTTTCTCGTGCGCGGCTTCGATCGCCGCTTCGGCGCGCGCTTTCAGATCGTTGACGCGCTGCCCGACCTCGCGCTTGGCATCCTTGGGTGCGGCTTTGAGCCAGGTGTCGTTAATCTGGGTCAGCAGTCCGTTCTTGCGGGCCATCCAGCGGTCGCGAAGGTTTTTCCAATCAGACTCGTTGTGGAGTTCAGCCGTTTCGGCGTCGAGTGCGGCGAATAAATCCGACACCGCGCGATCGAGCGCGGCGGGCGAGTAGTCGTCGAGTTGGGGAACGGTGTACATGGCGCGCCTCGCGGCTGAAGCCACTCGGGAAGAGTGCCGTCCCTAAAGGGACTCTGGTTCTAATACCACGCTACCCAGGACTGACGTCCTGGGCTAAGTTATGCCGTCCTTCGGACTGGCTCGATGTGAGTTCAACGGTTGCGTATCGGCAAAAATCCGACTCTTATTCTTTCCGACTCCAAACTTGAAATTGTGAACTCGGAACCGCTCTATACAACAATGGGCGGCCGCGAGGGCCGCCCACCGAAAGAGAGTACAAATTGTTGCTGGGATGGGCGGCTAGGCCGACACGTATGGCTCGCCGATCAACGTCGGCTCGCAATACCAAATCACAGACCTTGACACGGCGCAGCTAAAGCTGCGCCCCTTCTACGCCGCGACGGCGCTTTTCGCTTGCGTGCACAGCGCCGTAAACCCAGACGGATCGTTGACCGCCAGGTCAGCCAGGATCTTGCGATCGAGTTCGATTCCAGCCTTCTTCAGGCCGTTGATGAACTGGCTGTAGCTAATGCCGTTCAGCTTGGCGGCAGCGCCGATGCGCACAATCCAGATGGAACGGAACTGGCGCTTCTTCTGCTTGCGGCCACTGTAGGCGAATTTCAGTCCGCGCTCGACGGACTCTTTCGCCGACCTATACAGTTTCGATTTTGTTAAGTAATAGCCACTCGCCCGATCCAGTATCTTTTTACGGCGCGCGCGGCGCTTGGTACCACGTTTTACGCGAGGCATGCTGCTCCTTTTTGCGAATCGTTAAGCGGCTGGAGGCAAGAAGCCTGGAAGAGCCTGCCGGCTGTTCCGAAGGTGGCCCACGCGCGGGTGTCGAATCCGGGGAGCCGGGTGAAACCGTGCCTTTTCACTCGCTGTTGGCCGTCGTGAGATGGCTCGCGCCGGCTGCCGCACCATGCGGCTTTGGTCCCGACGGGCGCCGTATCGCGCCCGCTGGCGACCTAGTAGGGGATCATGCGTGCAACTTTTTTCTGATCCGCCTTGTCGACCAGGGTGTCCGTATCGAGCTGGCGTTTGCGCTTGGTCCCCTTGGAAGTCAGGATGTGGCGTTTAAACGCGTGTCCGCGCTTGAACTTGCCCGTACCTGTCTTCTTGAAGCGCTTGGCCGCGCCCTTATGTGTCTTCAACTTAGGCATATGCGTCTTTCTATTACAACATAAATGCGGCGATCCAGCCAGCGCCGCAACCCGTTCCGATCAGGCAGCCTAAGCGCGAGGCTTTCCTTTAGCGCTGTTCCCCTTGGGCTTCCGAGGCACGAGGGTCTTCCTGACCTTGGGACGGGCAGCCGGCTGGCGGCGGGTCACGCCGAGCGCCTTTTCCAGCAGCTCCTGAAGCAACTCTTTTTCCGCCGGAGTAACCAGCTTGGTGAACTTCTCCGGCCGCTCGGCGACCAGGCTTTGCAGCTTCCCGATCCATTGCAGCGACGCCGCCGCAGGGTGTTCCCCAATCTCAGCCACCAGTTTGAGGGCTTGTTCCAAGTCCGGCGCTGCGCGATAGCAGTTCAACGCCTCGGCACGATTGCCTGCCGCCAGGTGGCACTCGGCTGCCGCGCGAAAGTTGCCTAGAGCTTGCAAGCAGGTAGCCTCCAGCTTGGGCTGGCGGTCGGGCAAGCCGCGAAGCACGTCCAGCGCCTGGGCAAACCGCCGTTCTTTCATGAGCAAGACGACGGCGCGCTGCTGCAAGCGCTCGGTTCGGCCGGCATGATCGGAAATTCCCAGCACCTCATAGAAGGGTGGCAGTACCGCGAGGAGAACATTGGCATTGTGCCCGTTGACGAGCGCGGCTTCCAACTCCTCCACCCATCCGTTGGTCTTG
The DNA here is from genome assembly GCA_963798275.1 of uncultured Acidobacteriaceae bacterium. GTDB lineage: Bacteria > Acidobacteriota > Terriglobia > Terriglobales > Acidobacteriaceae > CAWCTB01. Next base: position 43,065 of record CAWCTB010000017.1, on the reverse strand, counting down.
GAAGCGATTTCGATCAGCAGCCAGGGTTCGATCTCGTTCTTGTAGCGCGGAAGGGTCCTGACGAGTTCTTCCAATGCCATCAGCCGACCCTCGATGGGCGCACGATGGACCCGGCCAATCGCCGTAATGCATTGCGCCAAGCCGACGCGATTGCCGTCCAGAGCGGCGCGGAAGGCCTCTTCAAACGGGTCGGGCCTGCCCAGAACAGCATCCAGGCGGACATTGCGGATGCCCAGGGTGAAACAAACTTCAGCCACTGTCAAATGAGCAGTCTGGCGCACCGCCAGGTCCAGAATTGCGGCGGGTGAATCCACCGGGCCGAGCAAGGTGACGGCCTGATGCGCGCGCGACCAGGCCAGCTCTGGCTTGACCCCAAGATATTGGCGGGCATCCGCCTGACAGCGCTGAATGCGCTCCTCCAGGTCGAGCTCGTCCTCCTCCAACGTCTTGAGCAGAGCTGCGGGTACACAGGAGGAGACTTCGGCGTCCAGCGTGGTGGCGTTGAGGAAGTTGAGACTGTTGCGGACGATCTGTCCGCTGACATCGACGTCCAGCCAGATCAGGCGTTCCGTAGGACGGCTCAGGGCAACCCGCAACTGGTCGATGGCAAGGCGCTTGCGCAAGCCTTCCACTTCCGAGCCGGCGCGCAGGCGCGAATCCTGGCGCATGACCCGATCGATATGAGCGCCGGGATCGAGCACGCAGACGGAATGAAAATCCAATCCTTTGGCTTCGGCGACCGTCAGCACGACGTTGCGCGCCGCCTCGGGAACCCAGGCGGGAACGCTGTCTTCCAGCGTGATAAGGGCCATGCCTTCGCGCGTGGAAAGCGAAATCAGCAGCTCGTCCAACTCCGGGCCGCGGCGGCTGCTGCAGTAGAGGACCTGGTCGGTCGCATCGTCTTCGACTTCGGCGTATCCCGTCCCACTGGGCCGTTCGGATTTCTGCACGTGCGAGTAAAGGTCCCAGGCCCGATTCACCAGGCCGGCGATGCGCCGAGGGCTTCGCAGGTTGGCGGAGAGCTTGTACTCCGACGGCGTCGCCAATTGCGAATGCAGCAGATCGCTCAGCCAGCCCCACTCGAAGTCCGTAGGACGCACGGTCTGCGCCTCGTCGCCCGCCATCAACAGCGAGATTGCGGACTTGTGCTGGCGTCGTATCGCGGGAAACCAGTTCCACGATCAGCCAGGCCTCGATGGGAGTAAGGTCCTGACATTCGTCGACGGCAACGCAATCGTAGTCGAAGGTCAGAGCGCGTACCGGGCGAATCCGCGGCGCGAAGTCTCTCCACCGCCTGCCAGGCCAGCGCGAGTTCGGGAAAATAACGCTCGCTGAGGGAGTGGGAATCGGCCTGTTCGAGACGACCGGCGAGATCCAGGGCAATCGCAGCCGGCGAATCGCCGAGCGCGCGCGCCCGCCTTTCCTTGTATGCCTTGTTGGGCACGCGAGCGGTTTGGCAAGCGCAGAAACGGCCAAGTGCAACCGGAAGTGCGTCTCCTACAAGATGAGCGTGCAACTCATCGTAAAGCGCGGTCTGGCAGGACGCCCAGGCGCCGAGCATCCGGGTAAAAGGAGCGGCGTCGCGCAGGAAGCGCTGGCGCGCTTCTCCCAGCGGGATTACCGGTACGTCAGCGCCAAGAATTTGCCGCACCAGACTGGGAAACGTGACCACCGAGAATTGCTTGTGCGAAGAGCAGAAGCGGTCGAAGTAGTCCTTGGCCAGCGCGGCCAGGTCGGGCGAGTAGGTCACATACAGAACGTGTTCCGCGGCCGCGGAATCGGCAGCGTGCCAGAGCGCGGTAGTTTTTCCGGAGCCGGGATGGCCCTTGAGCAGGCGCACCGATTGCCGTCCCGCGGCAAACCGCTGCTGCGATTGCGTCCAGGGACGCGGCGCATACTCGGCGCGCCGCAGGTCGCGCACGGTTACCGGCATGTAATGAGCGCCAAAGGACTGCGGCGTTAACAGCGAGTGATCGTCATGATGCCGGATGTCACGCAGGAAGATGGCGCCGTCGGGAACATCCGAAAACCCGGGCGCATCCTGCAGCGGGAGCGCGTTCTTGGGCGCCCACCAGGCGTAGAAATGACTACCAAAGTTGCCGCCCAGCCGGGACCGGCGCCATCCGCGGTTGAGGCCGGCAGTCGCCTTGTAATGCAGGCGGCGGGCGTCGAGCGAGAGCCGTTGTAGAAGAAAGGCAGTCCGCCTGCCGAGGGCATCTCTGCCATGTTCGCTGAGCTTTTCCAGAAACTCCTGATGGCAGAACAGCGGGTTGGCGGGCCGTGCGGTTTGGAACGTCTCGAGAAATTCAAACTGTTGGACGTTGGCCACGAGAGGTCAGAATAACGATTGCCCGGGGAACTACGCAACCATCACACCTGTGGATATTCAGGGAGCGAAAGTTGGACGGCGTCGCTGCGCGCGGCTCGAGGCGACCCCCACTTCAGGCTAACCGGAGTCTTGCATCCCAGGCTCAAGCCATCTCGCCGCTGCACAGGTAACCTAAAGCGTGATTCGGAAGACTATTCCCCCGGTGAGCTTCCATCTTAAAGCCGCCATTGACAACTGCTCTACTGCTGTTGCGGAGGCCGTGACTGCGGCTGTTGCGGCGGGCGGGGAGCGGAACTTTTCTCGCTCTTTTCGCTCTTGCCGCCGCCGGTCTGCTGCGTCTTAGGCGGAGCCAGAATCAGGTGCAGCGTATTGCCTTCCTGACGCGGGCGGAACTCCACGATGCCCTTGTCGGCAATGTCTTTGATCAGCCGCTCCAGAATTTCGCGGCCCAGACTTTGGCGAGTCATCTCGCGTCCGCGGAAAAAGATGGTGGCCTTGACCTTGTCACCCTCGGCGAGAAAGCGCAGCACGTGGTTCTTCTTGGTCTCGTAGTCGTGATCGTCCACGTTGATGCGGAACTTCACTTCCTTGACGGTGATCTGGTGCTGGTGCTTCTTGGCCTCGCGCTCGCGCTTTTCCTGCTGGTACAGGTACTTCCCGTAGTCCATGATGCGGCACACGGGAGGTTGGGCGGTGGGGGAAACTTCCACCAGGTCCAGGGTTTTTTCGCGGGCAATCTTGAGCGCTTCGAAGGGCGGCATCACGCCGAGCTGGTTGCCTTCGTCGTCGATCACGCGAACTTCGCGGACACGAATACGCTCATTAGTGCGGATAAAACGCTTGTCGATACAGTCCTCCAGGGAACGGCTGTAAGCAAAAGTATAGCATGCGATGCGCAGCTAGAAGCGGCGGCACTACACCGACTCTCGGCCGAGAGGTGTAGCTTCCGAGATGAACGAGGCTACAGAACCCGCGAACCCTGCGACGAGATTTTCAGATCGGACTTCCACCACACTCGCCTTGAGCAGACGGTTCGACGGGTAACATCCGTGCAACGCGAGCTTCAGGTAATTGTCGGTCAACGCCTCGGTAAACTCGCCATCGTAGTGAGTAAGAGTAATGGCCTCGACTTCCCTGCCGACGAAACTCTGCAGGAAGGCATGCTTCTTCTCCGCTGCCAATTCGCGCAGCACACGGTTGCGCTCGCGAGCGACCTGCACCGGGATCTGCTCCGGCATTTCCGCCGACGGCGTGCCTGGCCGCGACGAATAAGTGAACACGTGAAGATAGGTAAATGGCAACCGCTCGATGAGCGAGCGAGTCTGCTCGAAGTCGTCATCGGTCTCACCGGGGAATCCCACCATGACGTCGGCCCCAATAGCAGCGTCGGGCATCGCTCGGCGGATGCGCTCGATGCGGTCGGCGTAATGCCACGGACGGTACTTGCGGTGCATCTTGCGCAGGATCTTGTCGCTGCCGGACTGCAAAGGAACATGAGCGTGCTTGGCGATCCGCGGCGAGGTAGCCACCAGTTCGATCAGCTCGTTGGTCCAATCCATCGGCTCGACGGAGCTGATACGGACTTTCTCGATCGCTGTCTCAGCGAGAATGCCGCGCAGCATGCCAGAAAATGCGGTGCGCGGAGTAAGGTCTCTTCCCCACCGGCCAAGATTGATGCCGGAAAGCACGATCTCGCGGTAGCCACGCGCGACGAGGGCATCGACCTCACGAAGGACTTCGCTGAGCTTCAGCGAACGGCTGCGCCCGCGAACATAGGGAATGATGCAGAACGAGCAACGATTATTGCAGCCATCCTGCACCTTCAGGTTGGGGCGGGTTTTCTCGTGCGCGTCCTCGCCGTCGAATACCGCTGCGGCCATCAATTCGGTATGCGCGAAAATATCTCCGATCACGACTGGCGCATTGCAGCCTGCGCTGAGCTGCGCGAGCGGAATGAAAGTGCCGCGACCGACAAGCGGAGCGACGTAATCGGCAAGCGCGTGCTTATGGGAATTGCCTACGACCAGGCTCACGCCTGGAATCGCGGACAGCTCTTCCGGAGCCCGCTGGGCGTAACAGCCAGTGACCAGAATTTGGGCTGCGGGATTACTGCGATGGATACGGCGAATGGAGGAGCGCACGTCCTGATCGGCGGAGGCGGTGACGGTGCAGGTATTCAGGACGACCACTTCGGCATGATGGGCGGCGCTCGCAGGCTGCAGCCCACGCTCCGCTAGCTGGCGCTCGATGGCCGCGCCATCTGCCTGGGTCGCGCGGCACCCGAAGTTCTCCACAAAATAAGTTGACACTAGTCTATTATACTGAGCAAAGAAGGTGGTCCGGCCGCAGTCCTGTCTGCTGAGCGCAAGCCGTTTCAGCCGCCAGTGCCCGCGGCATAGCCGGTGCGGTGCAAAACCATCAACAAGTCGCTGCAGGAGCTTTTCATCGCACTCACGACCCACATTCTGTAACTCCCTCTGGAGCTTCATATGAAACGTCGCATCCTGCTGGTTGACGATGAACTCGCCATTCTTCTGACCTTGCGCGCCATCCTGGAGATGAATGGATTTGAAGTGGAGACTGCCGCCTCTACCAAAGAGGCCACGGAGAAATTGCAGAAGGGTGTGTTCGAGATGTTGATTACCGACATGCGCATGCACGACAACGACACGGCCGGGTTTGAAGTGATCCGGGCTGCCCGCCAGCAGCCGTATGATCCGGCCACCGCGATCCTGACGGCGTTTCCGGCGATGGGAACCGAGTTGCAGGGCGAGGCAGCGCAGTCAGTGCTGGTGAAGCCGGTCAATACTCACGAATTGCTGCGGCAGATCGAGGCGCTGCTCATCAGCCACCAGGACCATAAGATGGGCGCGAACCAAAATCACTCCAAGAAGGCCGTCCCCGTGGTGAACAGGACCGTGGAACATGCTACGGCTGCCGCCAAAAAGGCCACTTAGCCGGACGAGCGGTCCGGCCATATCTCAATTCAGAAAAATTGATTCCCGGCGCCCGGCTGCAAGTGCACGCACGCAAGCCTCCCCTCTTACTCATGCCAGGGAATGAGCAGGCCAACGAGGATGCTGGCTAGGTCAGGCAGTTGCCGCGGCGGTTCGCCGCTGCTGGAAACACTCCCGGCAAAACACCGGCCTGCCCTGGGTTGGCTTGAAGGGGACGGTCGTCTCCTTGCCGCAACCGGAGCAGTTGGTGCGAGTTTCAACTCGCGGATAGTTGCCGGGAGTAGTGGCGCCCACGGAGGAAGCCCGTTTTGCCTTGCAGGCCTTGCACCGTTTCGGTTCGTTCTTAAACTGCTTGTCGTGAAAGAACAGTTGTTCTCCGGCCGTAAATACGAAGTCAGCGCCGCAGTCGATGCACTTCAGTACCTTGTCCTGGAATTCCATGGAGAGTTGCTCCCTTCAGTCCGTGTTCCCGAGCAACGGCAGAGGGGTACTTGCAACGCTCCGGGATGAACCGGACTGAGGGTCCAAGCCGGTCATTGCAGCTACAGTTGCTCAAGTTCTGCACCCTGGGTTCGGCCCCACGCGTGAATGCGTGCACTTCTTAGGTAAGACTGCGGCTCTACGGCGATAACAACTCCGGCAATCGGGAAAAACAGAGGGCCGCCCGTGCGTGCGGCGGCCCAACGGTTAAATTAGTCCTGCTCTTTGCGAGCCTTTTTGCGACTGCGCTTGCGCGCCAGCGCTTCCTTTACACGCTTCTTTTCGCCCGGCTTGAGGTAGAAGGAGTGACGCTTCACTTCCTTGATGATGTCCTCTTGCTGAACCTTGCGTTTAAAGCGCCGCAGGGCGTTCTCTAACGATTCGCCCTCTTGAATGCGGACTTCAGCCAACGGGAAAACACCCCCAGACTCGTCCAATATGGACTCTTGTAGTTATCCCAGTGTTACGAAGGTAAGTCAAGCCCAGAGTCGATGGTAGAGCTACGCTTAACGTGCTGCCCGCTACCACCACTAAGGCGTAGTCCAGGACGCAAGCCGCTCAAAAGTCGGCTCTTAGGGAGAATTGGACCTGTCGTGCGGCATATGCGCCATTCGGCGTCAAGAAGCCGGAGTTGGTGAAGAATTGGCCGGGGTACACCTTTCCCTGTGCCACATTCGAATAGGGAACGAACTGTCCCGCCGAGTTCAAAAAACCGTCATCGCTGATCGTCACCCGGCGGTTCAGGTGATTGGACACGTTGAACGACTCCGCGACAAATTGCAATGCGAATCTTTCGCTGAGTTTCATTCTGCGGCTGACGCGGAAGTCGGTAGTGAAGTAATCCGGCCCGATAAACGCGTTTCGGCTATAGCCCGGCAAGCGGTCGTTGTAGGTGTTGCCATCGCGGTTGCCATCGCCCGCCATGGTGGCATTGATGGGACGCCCCGAACCCGCCGTGAGCACGGTGGAGAATTTCCAATAGTTTAGCAACCGGTTGAGGAAGCCGTTGCTGAAGTGTACCGGCTTTGGTTCGAGCACTGCCGAGCCGACGAGGCGATGGCGTTGATCGGTGACGCTCAGACCGCGCTCGAGTTGGGTGGCGTACGCGTTCTGCACGTTCCCGGGACGGCCAACTACCAGGGCATCCTGTCCGTCATCGATCGCCTTTGCGTAGGTATAACCGAGGCGGAGGTAGAGCCCATGGTTCACCTGGCGCTTGAGCGAGACCGTCAACCCGTTGTACACGCTGCTGGCCTCGCTCTCGAAGGAGTTGATGGTGCCCAGGCTGGCGATGGGACGCTGGACGTCGTTGATGCAGGGAGGGTAACGACAGTCCAGGGTGCGGGTCGTCTGCCACGTTCCGAAGGATGCCACCGGCATAAATTCGCCCAAGAAGACGGAGCCGTCATCGTTATATACCGGGTAATCGGTGATCACCGGCGGAGGCAGGTTCACATCCAGGGAGCGAATCAGGTGTTCCCCGTGCACGTACAGATAACTGGCGCTGGCGACGAGTTTCGCGCCCAACTGATGTTCTAGCGTAAGGCTGGCTTGATCGGTATGCGGGGTTTGGAAGTTCGTCGAAAACGCCGAGACCTGGGTGGTCAGGTGACTGGCCACCGACGGCGGAGGCACACAGTTCACCGTCCCCAGCGGGCAATTTACCAGCGGGTTGGGATACGACGGAAACACCGCAGCATCCGCGGGCTTCATGATGTCGAGAAACAGTTCGCTCTGCGACATTCCATTATCGGTCTCGACCTGCGCGGCATAGACCGACGGGATCTGCGAGTAGAAGCGGCCGGCCCCACCGCGAATCATCCATGTGCCCTTGTCGCCGATGGAGTAGGCAAAGCCCATCCTCGGCGAGAGATTGTTGGTATCGGTCGGGATCTTGCCCGACGGCCCATACGCGGGATTCGATACCAGGTTGTTCTCCTCGAAGGTTTGCAGGTCATAGCGCAGCCCGGCATTCAAGGTGAAATGCCGGGTGACGCGAATCGAATCCTGCAGGAAGAAGCCGTACGAACGCGAATCGGGATTGGCGACAGTCGTGCCGAACTCCTGGATGTAATAGCGCGGCACGCTGTGAGCATAGGCGCGCAAGGGCGTGAGCGACTGACCGTAGCGCATGGGCGCGAAGGTCCAGGGATTCACCTTCACGTCGTCGAAGTAGAATTCGCCGCCCTGCTGCGAGGGATAGTAGTTGTAGACCCAGGCGTTGATGAAATCGAATCCGACCTTCCAGCTCACCCGCGGAGTCTCGTAATCGAGCGTGTCGGCCACGTGCAGCTTGTGCTCGCGGGTCTGCCGGGGCAGCATCGTGGAGCGGCCCATACCGTTAATGACGTTATAGATCTTCACCAGCGGCTGGTCGGAGTTGGCGAACGATTGCTGATTATCACGCGAGAACTGTCCGCGCAAGTGGGTCGCCAGCTTGCTGGTCCACATGCTGGTTAGCGATGCCGCAGCAGTCTCCGTCTGGACATCTTCTGTGCCATTGGTGCTTTCAGTGTAGGTGGTCAGGGGACTGGAGGCCGAGAAGAAGACGTTATTCACTCCTGTGTAGCGCGAAGTATTGAGGCGCAGAAATACCATGTGCTTCGATGAGGGTGTGAAGTCCAGCCTGGCTAGAGCGGCGTTGCCCCGCATGGTCGTCGGGTATTGGCCGCCCAGCGCATTCAGTTGCTGCGCCGCCGAAAAGACCAGCGCCTGGTCCTTGTAGTCATAGTCGACTGGGGTAGGAACCACTGTCGTCTGACCATTGCCAAACTGCACGATGGAAGGAACGTCCAGCAGGCTCTGGTCGAAGCCGGCGTAGAAGAAGGCGCGGTTCTTGCGGATAGGGCCGCTGAACGTGCCGCCAAACTGCTGCTGTCGCGATTCCGGCTTGTACGGCGCGAACGCCGGCTGCGCATCAAATTTGCGGTCGCGCATGTAATAAAAGCCGGTGCCGTGCCAGTCATTGCTGCCGGACTTGGTGACAACATTAAAGACGGCGCCGCCGGCGCGTCCCAGCTCCGCACTGTAGGAGTTGGACGAAACTCGGAATTCCTTGATGACCTCGTTGCTGAACTGATAGGGAGCGCGGTAGCGTCCCCGGGCCTGCGCGAAGAACGAATTGTTATTGTCGGTGCCGTCGACCAGGAAGTTGTTCTGCACCCCGCGCACACCGCCGTAGGACAAATCGCCATTGCTGTCCGAGGTCAGCCCACGAGGATCTTGCGTTACTCCGGGAGTCAGCAGCGCCAGGTCGGTGAAGCGTCGCCCGTTCAGCGGCAGGTTCTGGATCGCCTGTTCCACGATCACGTGCGATACCTCGCTGGTTTGTGTGTCTACGCCCGCACCCTGTGCGGTAACGGTCACTGACTCGGTGCGCGCGGCGGGCGCCAGGCGGAATTCCACCTGGGTCGATCCTCCGACGTGCAGTTGCAGGCCCGTCTGCGTCTCGGACTTCATCCCCGGTGCGGCCGCGGTGGCGTCGTACGTCCCCGGCGCGAGCATGCCCAGGCTGAAACCGCCCTCGTCATTGGTCTGAACCAGGCGGCGAAATCCGTTCTCGGGATTGGTGATGCTGACTTCCGCTTGCGCGATGCGAGCGCCCGTGGCATCCACAACCACGCCCTGCAGCGCTGTCGAACCGTCCTGCGCCGGAAGACGGTAGGCAACGAGGAAGAGGAAGACAACCAGAACTGCCAGGTAAATGAGAACAACACGCCAGGAGAAGAAGACACCGTCGGTACGATCCATGGAAAAGGGGCCCTAGTTGCAGTTGCAAGCTTCCATGGTCGACGTTGCAGTAACATCCGTCTGTGACGAGGGTTACCGGGTCAAGGGTTATTGGGTACACGAAAGTACATGTACTTCCGTAATGGGGACGGGTTCTGTTTTGGGAAAATCGCGGAAGGGCGAGCGATTCTGCGATTGACATTGAGGGATTTCGAATTACGGCTTTCGGTGCTGGGCTAGTGGCGAGCTTCTCGTTGCGGCATCATTTCGCCACCTGCCGCCAGCGTGGTATGTTCAAAGATTCACCTGTTACCGTCATGATCCGCTCTTACAAAGGAATCGCGCCGACCATACCGGACTCGTGCTACGTCGATGAATCAGCGCAAGTTATCGGCGACGTCGTGCTGGGCGAGAATGCCAGTATCTGGATGAATGCCGTGGTCCGCGGCGACGTGAATTTCATTCGCATCGGGGCCAACAGCAACATCCAGGACTGCAGCGTCATGCACGGCATGCTGAACCTGTGGCCGGTGATCGTGGGCGACTGGGTAACCGTGGGCCACAACGTTACGCTGCATGGCTGCGTGGTCGAAGACCGCTGCCTGATCGGGATGGGCGTGATCGTCCTGAACGGTGCGCGCGATTGGCGAGGGATCGATCGTTGCCGCCGGCACGCTGATTCCAGAAAAGATGGTAGTCGAGCCACGCTCGTTGGTAATGGGCGTTCCCGGCAAAGTGCGCAAGCAACTGAACGACGAAGATCAGGAGACGATCCTGCGTTACGCGCGAAATTACCTGGGGTACAAGAACAACTATCTGGCGGAAAGGAAGAAGTAGGTTTCGGGTTTCAAGTTTCAACTGCCCGCCGAAATAGCTATGCCACACCAGGGCTCATAACGCGGTTTTGAAGGGGCACGGCTTTCAGCCGTGCCGTACAAGGGCCGAAAACATTGGGCTTTTAGCCCCGGAGGGGAATCGATTTAAGAGGTCACCTGGATTTATGAGACTGGTTCTCGGGCTTTACTCGAAACTCGAAACTGGCAACTTGAAACTGTTTTTCTGGCCACTATCCACTGCCTACTATCCACTGCTTTTATGATTAAAGCCATCCGCGGAACTCGTGACCTGCTCCCGCCCGACACCGACTTATGGAACCGGGTGGAGGCCAAGGTGCGCGACGTGTTCGCGCGCTACAACTTCCACGAGATCCGCACGCCCATCTTCGAAGACACCAGCCTGTTCTCGCGCAGCGTCGGCGAAGACACCGACATCGTCACCAAGGAGATGTTCACCTTCGACGATCGGGCGCGCGCGGCCAGCGAGAAGTCACAGTCGCTGACCCTGCGTCCGGAGAACACCGCCGGCGTGGTGCGCGCCTACATCGAGCATGGGCTCGACAAGAAGGGGACGTTGCAGAAGCTGTATTACATCGGGCCGCAGTTCCGCCGCGAGCGTCCGCAGAAGGGCCGCTACCGCCAGTTCTACCAGATTGGAGCGGAGATCATCGGGCCGCCCAGCGCAGGCAGCGAGTCGCCGGCGCGTGATGCCGAAGTGCTGGAGATGCTGGCGACGCTGCTGCAGGAACTCGGGCTGCGCCGCTGGAACCTGCAATTGAATTCAGTCGGCTGCGCTGCCGATCGCGCCCGCTACAACCAGGCACTCAAAGAGGCTTTGCGGCCAGTGGTGCACCTGATGTGCGCCGACTGCCAGCGCCGCGCCGAGACCAATCCGCTGCGCGTGCTCGACTGCAAAGTGCCGGAAGATCAGCCGATCATCGAGAAGTTACCAAGGATCAGCGAGTATCTCGACGAGGCCTGCCGCGAAAATTTCGCGGCCGTCCGAGCGATGCTGGACGCCGTCGCTGTGCCCTACTCCATCAACGAGCGCATGGTGCGGGGGCTCGACTATTACACGCGCACCACCTTCGAGTTCACCCATGGAGATCTTGGAGCGCAAAGCGCTGTGCTAGGCGGAGGCCGCTACGATGGACTCTCTGAATCGCTCGAAGGGCCAAAGGCTCCGGGCATCGGATTCGCCATCGGCGAAGACCGCCTGATTCTGGCGCTGCAAGCCGAGGGCGTCACCGCGGCCGAAACGCTCGATGCGTACATCGCTCCGCTGGGAGCGGGCATGAACGCGCATGCGCTGAGGCTGGCGCGCGAGTTGCGCCGCGAAGGGGTGCGCGCCGACATCGGCGATGAGACGTTTCGCCTGAAGAAGTCATTCGAAGCCGCGGAAAAAGCGGGCGCGAAGTACATCGTGATCGTGGGCGAGAACGAAGTCGCCGCGGAGCAGTTTGCGGTGAAAGAACTGGCCACCGGCAAGCAGGAACAGGTGCCGCGTGCATCGCTGGTGGCTTATCTGAGCCAGCCGCGACCTGACGGTTTCAGTAGCACGATTAAGGACTAATCCATGCTCGATTTTCTTGGTGACCTCAAACGTACTCATCTATGTGGCGAACTGCGCGCCTCCGATGCCGGCTCGAAAGTTGTGCTGATGGGCTGGGTCAACCGCCGTCGCGATCTCGGTAACCTCATCTTCCTTGACCTGCGCGACCGCAGCGGCATCACGCAAGTGGTAATCACCGCCGAGGCCGGGGCCGGAATGCACGCCAAGGCGGAAACGGTTCGCTCGGAGTTTGTGGTTGCGGTCCTCGGGCACGTGAAGCTGCGCGATGCCAACACCATCAACAAGAACATCCCTACCGGCGAGATTGAAGTAGTCGCCGACGAGCTGCGCATCCTGAACGACTGCAAGCCGCTGCCCTTCGCGCCCGCTGACAACGAGATCGCCAACGAAGAGGTGCGCCTGAAGTATCGCTACCTCGACCTGCGGCGGCCGGAGATGCACTACAACATCGCGCTGCGCCACCGGGTCTCAATCGCGATTCGCGAATACCTGAACGCGCAGGGCTTCTACGAAATCGAAACGCCGTTCATGACGCGCTCCACCCCCGAGGGTGCGCGCGATTATCTCGTACCCAGCCGCGTGCATCCCGGCGAATTCTACGCGCTGCCGCAATCGCCGCAGTTGTTCAAGCAGATCCTCATGATCTCGGGCTTCGACAGGTACTTCCAGATCGTGCGCTGCTTCCGCGACGAGGACTTGCGCGCCGACCGCCAGCCCGAGTTCACCCAGATCGACCTGGAAATCAGCTTCGCGCGCCCGGAGATCGTCTTCGCCACGGTCGAGGGATTCCTAACCGCTGCATGGAAGACCATCGGTGTCGACCTGCAAACGCCGTTTCCACAGATGAGCTACGACCAGGCAATCCGGCTGTATGGCATCGATAAGCCCGACATGCGGCTGCCGGCCATGACGGAAGTTGCCGCCGCTTTCGCGCCCGAGAACCTGGCTACGCTGAATGTCGATCCCGAGCTTCCGGTCGTGGCCATCGTCATCCCGAAGGTCGGCGAACTCTCGCGCAAAGAACGCGACGACATCAAGCCGCTGTTCGGCGACCGCAAGGACGCGAAAGTATTCGAGGACATCAAGCGGCTGGAGAAGTCCTTCCCCGAGGCAGTGGCAAAGCTTCGCGAGCTGACGAAGGCGAACCCTGACGATCTACTGGTGATCGTCGCCGGCGCGAAGCGCACCGAAGCAGCCAGCGAAGCCAAGACGCGGCAGCAAGCGTACGGCATCTATTCCGCCGCCGGACAGCTTCGCCTTGCCCTGGGCCAGAAGTATGCCGCTCGCCACGGCGCGTTCAGCAGGCGCGACTTCCGCTTCCTGTGGGTGACGGACTTCCCCATGTTCGAGTGGGACGAAACCGAAGGCCGCTGGAACGCGGCGCATCATCCCTTCACCTCGCCGCACGAGAACGACATGGACAAGCTGGAGAGCGATCCCGGTGCGGTGCGCGCGCTCGCCTACGACATCGTGCTCAATGGCACCGAGCTGGGCTCAGGCTCGATCCGTATTCACCGCCAGGACATCCAGAGCATCATCTTCAAGGCGCTGGGCATGTCCAAGGAAGAGCAGCAGGCACGCTTCGGCTTCTTCCTCGAAGCCCTGCAATACGGCACGCCCCCGCACGGCGGCATAGCGCTGGGCCTCGATCGCATCGTGATGATCCTGGCCGGCGCCGACAGCCTGCGCGAAGTCATTCCCTTCCCCAAGACAGCCAAGGCCATCGACCTGATGATGGACGCACCGACGCCTGTCAGCGACCGGCAGTTGAAGGAACTGGGGATTGCGGTGGTGCCGCGGAAGGACATCTAGCATTACGAGCGGCACTCGCAGACTCGGGTAGAATTCGAGCATCACGATGCCAACCGTTTTGAGGTCGGGACCGTACCGCTTCTATTTCTACAGTCACGAGCCGAACGAACCCTCGCACGTCCATGTCGACCGCGATGATCTCTCCGCCAAATTCTGGCTCGATCCGGTCGCGTTGGCGCGGAACTTCGGTTTTGGCGCGCGCGAGTTGAACACGCTACAATCTCTGGTGCAGGCCAACCAGGAGCGCCTGTTGGAGGCTTGGTATGGGTTTTTTGGCAACCGCGGCCGATGAAAGAGTTGCGGATGTTTCCGTCGATCAGGACACCTTGAGTGTTCGCCTGAAAGACGGTCGCACCATCTCGGCGCCTCTTGCCTGGTACCCCAGGCTTTTCCACGCCACCCCCGAGCAGCGTCGCGATTGGAGAATTGCTGGAGGCGGTTACGGCATCCACTGGCCGTCCATCGACGAGGACATCAGCACCGAAGGATTGCTTCGCGGAGCGCCGGCGCCGGTCCGGCGCGTCGGATGATAAACGTGCCGGAGGTGTCCTATCCCGGACGCCGCACAAGAGTATAGCCGTCACACTCGGCCGCATCGTGATGATCCTGGCCGTTGCGAAGGTTGCGGAACATCTTTCGGACGTGAAAATCCTGGAGGCGCGATAGTCTGCGCGAAGCATCCTTCCCCGACGCCAAGGCGTCGACCTGATGACGGACGTCGCCGACTCCAGTAAGCGACCGGCAGTTGAAGGAACTGGGGATTGCGGTGGTGCCCCGGAAGGATCTCTAGCGACCAGTCATCTCTAGCTGATATGCCAGCTATTCCTTTCTGAGTCGAGGAGGCGGCAGGCCTGCGCTCATCGCGGCTGTGAGGCCATTCCTTGAACAGGCACCGATCTCAGTCCAAAAGAAATCGGCGCCACCGAAAAGGTGACGCCGATGCTGCTTGTTGCGTTAATTAAATTAGCTTACTTTCCGCCGAAGGTGAAGTTCACGCCCGCGGAGTACTTGAAGTTGTTCTGGTTGGCGGTGTAGCTGGTTCCATTCACACCGAAGCGCGTCATGAGGTAGTCCACCTCGACCGGCCGAAGCTGAATGGTCTTGGTGACCGGGATGTCGAGACCTCCGCCGAACTCCATGGCAAAGGCATTGTTATTGCTGCTGCCCGAGATCACGGTGCTGTTCACGGCATCATAAATCGACGCGTACGCGTTGGTGTGCGCCGCGCCGAACAGGGCCTCACCGAAGGGCTGGAACTTGCCCGAGTGCTTCTTGATCTGCGGACCAAACAGGTAGGTGAACAGATTGCCGTTGGCCTGTCCTGCATAGCCGAGGCCAGTAAGCTGATTCTTCAGTCCGCTGCCCTGGGTGTAGCCCTGGAAGTCGGCCTTGATTCCGATCCACGGGGTCACGTTGTAAACGAACCCACCGCCTCCGCCGAACACGTTGAAGCTGGTGATGGGCGCCAGGTTGGGGTGAACATTGATGAAGGAAAAGTCCACGGGAACTTCGAACTTCGGATATTCCTGTGCTACGGCGGCCATAGTGACCAGCAGCGAGAATGCGAGTACAGCAACCCATTTCTTCATAACCTAAAACTCTCCTGAGTAAATTGCTCTGCGTGACCGTCCCGAGCCGCCTAATTTATTACCCCTTGGCAGCTTCGCTGAAAGGTTCGACGAGGACGCGCGCATGAGGCTTTGTTGAAACCGGTGAATTTGCATGACTGCCCGGTCTTTCAACAGAGCACTCTCATGAACGCTAAATTTTCCCTGTAGTTGCCCGCAACTTTATGATCAAAATGGGGTTATAGCGTCCCCAAGAGCACTATCGGGGATTAACCGCTATATTCTGGGGACGACTCGGAAACGCCAACCAAACTTAGGTCTGGCCTCACACCCCCCAAAAGTAGGGCAAATGCTGTAATCAGCCCTTCCTGACGGCAAGTCATCCGCTACTCCCGGGCCATCGCGTAGTAGCCCTGGCGGGCCTGCACCTTCAGTCCATCGCCATTGGCATGGATCTGCACCTTGCGGTAGGAACCATCCAGCTTGGTGTTGGTAGGGGTATAGCCGATGTTGTACTGGCTGCGCAGTTCGTTCTGGATCTGATCGAAGGCGGCGCGCAGTTTGTCCTGCTTGTTGCCCACTTCAATCACGCGTCCGCCGGTTTCTTCCGCCAGCTTCTTCATCGACGTATCGCCGCTGTAGCCCAGTCCGCCGTAAAAGCCACGGTCGGCGATCAGGATCACGTAGCAGAGCGCGTCAGCTTTCTGCGCGGCTTCGATTGCGTCCTTGATGCGCAAGCGGCTGCCTTCATCTTCGCCGTCGGTGAAGATGATCATGGCCTTGCGTCCGACTTCATTCTTCAGCTTCTCGTCGGCGCCCAGGAAAATGGCATCGTACAGCGCGGTGCTGCGCGGATTCGAGTTGGGAACCGGGCCGCCGCCCATGCCCGGGCAGGCCGCCGCCGAAGCGCACCGCCGTTGATCTCCAGTTTGTTCAGGGCACGGGCGAGCTGGCTGGCGTTGTTGGTGAAGTCCTGGTCCAGATCGATGTCGGAGTCGAAGTTGATAAGGAAGGCCAAGTCCTTGGGGCGCAGTACGCTGTGCAGGAACTCCGCGCACGATTCCTGCTCGATGCCCAGCACGTGCATCTGGCTGGGGCTGGTATCGATGAGGATGCCGAGGGTCAGGGGTTGGTTCGAATCGGCGGAGAAATATTTGATGGTCTGCGGCTTGCCGTCTTCCACGACCTGAAAATCCGCCTTGGTAAGGCCGGCGATCAGCATGCCGTGTTTGTCCTTCACATTGAAGAACAGGTTCACCACGTTGACCTCGGCCTTGAAGGTCTGCAGCGGTTCTTCGCTGGCGGGCTCCTGCTGGTCCTGCGCGGGAGAGGGTGGCGCGGGCGGGTTTTGCGACTGCGCGCTCAACCACGGGTTCATAGCGATGAGCAGCCCGGCGGCAAATGCGGCCCGGCGGAAACGGCTAAACAGCATAGCGTCTCTTTTCCTTAGGATGCATCTATTGTAGAGCAAGCACGTTCCCCTTTGCGGGCTCGCCGTTAGTGCCCCGGCATGCAAGTGCAGGTATACTGAAGGCAGTTTCCGCAAGCTGGAGATCCCAAGCAGACCATGTTCGATCGCCGATTGAGCTCCCGGATGCGCCGTTCTCTCGCCTGCGCTCTCGTTCTGTTCGCGGCGAGCGCATTCGCCCAACTGCCTGACGCTCCCAAGCCGCAAAACAACGCGCCTCCTCCCGAGGTGAATCTTCCCACGTCGGGAACCAGCGAAAACCAGGGATCTTCTTCTGCAGCAAACCCGAACGCCGATACAAATACTCGCCCTGCCCAGCCGGCTTCGGCAGGACCCGCCAATCCGGAGGCGCCTCCTCCCGGATCGGAGGAGATCAAGACCGTTCCTCCGGGATCGGTGCCCAACAGCCTCGGCGCCGGGGTCGATCAGCTTTTCACCCTCAGCCATACGGTGAATTTCGTCTCGGTTCCGGTCACGGTGAAAGACCGCGACGGCCACCTGGTCGACGGTCTGCTGCAGAAAGACTTCGCGATTTACGAGGACGGGACCCAGCAGACGATCAAGTTCTTTACCAGCGACCCGTTCCCGCTTTCGACGGCGGTAGTGCTCGAGGCTGCCATGGCCGAGACCACCTTGAAGAAGGTCAGCCAGACCTACCCGGCGCTGACCGGATCCTTCGGCCCGTTCGACAAAGTCGCGGTGTTCACCTACGGAAACTCGGCGACGAAGCAGTCGGACTTTGGCAATTCGCAGCGCCTGCAACTGACGCTGCAGCGGCTGCGTGACATCCAGGGAAACACTCCCGGACCGGTGCAACTGGGCGGGCCTTTCGGTTCCGGCCCGAGCAATAATGGCAAACCGGTGGATCCCGGCACCCTGCATGTGAACGTGCCGGCCCGTCCCTCCTACGTATTGAACGATGCCATCCTGATGGCGGCGCTGGACCTCGCGCACCAGCCGCGGGAGAACCGCAAAATCATCTTCGTGATCAGCGACGGCCGCGAGTATGGCAGCCGCGCCAGCTACGCGCAGGTGCTGAAGGTGCTGCTCACCAACAACATCGCGGTGTACGCGATCGGCGTCGATTCGGCCGCCATGCCGGTCTATCGCGAATTAGGCAAGGCCCACCTTCCCTTGCAGGGCTACACCGACATACTGCCGAAGTATGCCAATGCCACCGGCGGCGACGTGCTCAACGAGCTTTCCCGCGAATCCATCGAGAGCGCGTACCAGGAAATCACGCTGCAGGCCCGCAATCAGTACACCCTGGGATACAACACTCCGCAGAAGCCCTCGAGTAATTACCGCGACATCGAAGTGCGGGTTAAGCGCCCCGGACTGATGGTCACGGCCAAGCACGGATACTATCCGCTGCCCCCGCAGCGCGAAACCACCGACGCAACCAGCCAGCAGCCGCCCGCACCGTCGTCCAATCCGCCAGCGCAGCCTCAACCGCAGCAGCCGTAACTACTCCAGCCTGGGTTGGCTGTTCCGCGTGTGAGGGGAGTGAGCCCTGCGGCGCCCACAGTGGCGATCTCGTGGGCTGGGCTCGGCCAACGAACCCCTTCGCTTAGGACAACAAAGGGCGCCTTCGCGGCACCCCTTGCTCATTCTAAATTTCGGCTTCCTGTTTTTACGGCACTTCGATCAGCTCGATCTTGCCGTCCTTGCGGCGGTGCAACACCTTCGCCTTGCCCTTGGGATCGCGGAAGACGAAGACCTCGCGGTCGCGGAACTCGCATTCCTTGACCGCCTCTTCCACGGTCATCGGCCGCATGGCGACTGAATCGTTCGACCGCACCAGGTGGGCTTCCGTGGTGCGGGCCACGGAAGGAAACTTGTGCACCAGAACGGGCACGGCGGTTGCCGGATTGGAGCCCACCGCAACCTGCATCTCGGAATCGGCCTCGACCGGCGCCTGCCAGGTCTTGTCCTTGGCCTTGCGATGGGTGGTGCGGCGGCGGCCATTGTGCCGCAGGGCCTGGGTCTCGATGTGCTCGAGCGCCTGGTTGACGGCGGCCAGCATGTCGGTGGCTTCCGCCAGCCCGACCAGGTGTCCGCGGCGCCGCTTCACCGTGATTTCCGCGATGTTGCGGTGCTTCTCGACGGTCAGGATGACCTTGCTCTTGAGGTTTTCACCCAGGATTTTGGTGAGCTTGGTGAGACCGAGTTCGATCTCACCGCGAATCGCGGGAGTAATTTCGTACTGTCTACCCAAGTACTCTACGTTCATTGAGCTCCCTTCCTGCCGCGGTCTGTTTTGCTTGCTGCTGTTGGTTTGGCCGCGGCGGTATTCACCACTACGGCGTCACTGGAAACCGGCTTCCAACCCTTATAGACTCGCTGGTTCACGGATGGAGGCCGTGGACGCCGGTACAGCCGCTAACTTTTCACTCTGCGCTGGTGGGTGCTCGGGATGCGCATGTCTTCCCTGTACTTCGCGACCGTGCGGCGAGTGACCTGGATGCCCTGCGACTGGAGGATGCGGGTGATCTGCTCGTCGGTCAACGGCCTGGCTGGATCTTCTTCCTCGATCAGCTTCTTGACCCGACGTTTCAAAATCAGCAGCGAGGTGCCGCTGCCCTCGGGACCATTGACGCTTTCGGTGAAGAAGTAGCGTAATTCGAAGACGCCTTGCGGGGTATGAGCATACTTGTTGGCCACGGCCCGGCTCACGGTCGAAGGATGCACTCCGATCTCCTCCGCCACGTCCTTGATCATCATCGGCTTCAAGTGGTCGATGCCTTTGTCGAGGAAGTCGCGCTGGCGATCGAGGATGGAGTGGCAGACCCGGAGTATCGTCTGCTTCCTTTGCTCGATGTTCTTGATGAGCTGGATGGCCGACTTGTAACGCTCCTTCACGTAGTTGCGGACGTCTTTCTCGGCCACGTCACGGCTCAGGAGCCGGCGGTAGCTGGGGTTCAGCCGCAACTGCGGAACTTCTTCGTCGTTCATCAGGATGATGAAACCCTCACCCTGCTTGACGAAGGCAACGTCGGGCTCGATCAGGCGCGATCTCGACCTTGTTGTAGCGCAGGCCGGGACGCGGATCGAGAGTCCGGATGAAGTCCATCGCGCGCATCACCGCTTCCAGCGGGCGCCCGATTGCCTTCGCAACTTCCTTGTAGTTCTTGTTCTGCAGGTCGTGCAGATGATCGTTCACCAGCAGGATTGCGTCATCCAGCGCTTCCTGCTCGGCCACATGGTTGCCGTTACCGTTCTTGCGATGGAGCGTCTTCAGGCTCATGAGCTGCGCCAGCAGGCACTCGCGCAAATCGCGCGCGCCGACCCCGATGGGATCCATCTGCCGGACCAGATCGATGGCTTCCCGCAGGGCGTCGCGGCTGAACGGAACCCTCGCGGGAGCGCTGCGCGGCGGCACCAGGGTGGGACGCACCGCAGAATGATCAGCTACGGATGGATCGAGAACTTCGGCCGCCGCGCGGTCGTCTTCTGATTCCGCAATGGCCACGCCGGAATCGGCCAGGGCCTGCAATTCGCTATCGACGGGAGCGGCGACGCCACCGGTCGCCGGCGATGGGACCGAATGCGAAGCGGCTTCGGATGGAACCGGCGCTTCCGCGGCAAAGCCCATGTCTTCGTCCATCAGGCCCAGCAACTCGTCTTCGGTGGCCTTGAGATAACCGTCTTCGTTCAGGTTGCCAATCACCAGCTCGGCGGCGCGGTACACGTCTTCCTTGACATGCAGCGAGCCCAGTTGCCACATCAGGTGATCGGTCAGGGTAGTGGGCTTGGAGAGGAAATTCTCGAAGGAAGGCTTCTCGCCGTCCTCCATCTCGATGGAGGTGCGCAGGCCGGGATCGAGGTAGTCGCGGAAGAAGGAGCCGAAGTCGATTTCTTCGAAGGGATCTTTCTCGGCGGCGGGAAGCTCCTGCTGCTCCTGCACCGCCGGCGAGCTGTCGCGGTCCATCTTTTCTTCGCGCGCCGAAACCTCGTCGAGCAACGGAACCGAACTATCCAGTTCCTCCAGCACCGGGTTCTCCGTCAACTCGGCGTTGATCATGTCGGTCAGCTCCAGCTTGTTCAGAGCCAGCACGCTGACCATCTGCACGAGCCCCGGCGTCAGAATCTGCTTCTGCGAAACTCTGAGATTCAATTTGGGCTGCAACAGGACCATGGTTACAGACTCTTCGCCTTACGCAGATTCTAAACCAAGGAGAAGCTCTCGCCTAAGTAAACTCGCTTCACTTCCGGATCGTTCCCCAACTGTTCCGGAGTGCCGGCACGGAAAATTCTTCCCTCGGTAATGATGTAGGCGCGATCGGTCACCGAAAGCGTCTCCCGTACATTATGATCGGTAACCAGCATGCCGATTCCACTGGATTTCAAGTTCGGAAATAATGTTTTGCAGATCGAGAACCGCAATGGGATCGATTCCCGAAAACGGTTCGTCCAGCAAGAATGAAGTTGGGCGAGATGCACAGGCAACGCGCGATCTCCACCCGGCGCCGCTCCCCGCCCGACAGCGCATAGCCGCGGTTCTTGCGGATCACGCCCAGTCCCAGTCGATCGATCAGCCGCTCCATGCGCTCGCGCCGTTCGTGCCACGAGATGGGTTGCGCTTCGAGCACCGCCAGAATATTGTCCTCGACCGTCAACTTGCGAAAGATCGATGGCTCTTGCGGCAGGTAGCTGATGCCGAAGTTCCGCGCCCGCAGGTACATGGGCACATCGGTAATGTCCTGGTCGTTCATCAGAACGCGGCCGGTGTCGGACGGAATCAGGCCAACGATGATGTAGAAGCTGGTGGTTTTTCCGGCGCCATTCGGACCCAGCAGGCCCACCACTTCGCCCTGCTTCACGTGCACGCTGACGCCGTCTACGACCCTGCGTCCACGGTAGCTCTTGCCGATTTCATCCGCCAGTTAAAGTCTGCATTTACTTAGTGATACGCGCGCGGGTCAGGGTGGAAGAAGAACGCTTGCTCTCTACCAGCACCCTATCATCGCGACTATAGAAAGTCAAAGAATCGCCCCATACTGTGCCACGACGTGGCATCGAAAATGCTAGGGGATTTTCCCGTCAGGTAATACTTGGCGTCGTCGGCGGTGTAAACCAGTTTGTCGCCCACCGCCCGCCGATTCGGTTCGGTGACCACCACCTTGCCCTCGGCAACCATGTGATCGATCTGGCTCGGTCCCTCGTTTCCCGGAATGACCGACATGCCGGCTGCCGCGCTGCTGCTTCCCTCCGGTTTAGTCCCCGGCTCGGCTGGTTTCAGATAGATGTCGATGTGCTGGGCGTCGATGGTGCCCATGGCGCCCTTGGCGAAGACCTTGCCGGTGTAACGCGCCCGGCGCTCCGCATCCACATACGTCAGCTTGTCGGCCGTCACATCGATCGGGGTCAGCTTGCCGTCCTGACCCTGCTGCACGAACAAGCTGGAGCACGGCTGGCTGGCTCCCCCTGCGCCACGATGGTGCGCTTCTCCTGGTCGAAGTCGATCTTCGGGGCACGGACCATGTTCGCCGTCTGCCACAGCCGCACGTTGCCGGTGTAATGCGCGATGCTCGGCTGCTGGCGCGAAGTCATGTGCGCCGCAGTCACGTGGATCGGGTCAGACGTCGCCAGCAGCGCGCCATTGGGCTGCGGCTTCAGGTCGCTGTAGGTCGTTTTAACATTATCGTCTGCGAAGGCATCGCCACTCTGCCGGTTCATGCGGATGTGGTCAGCCGTGGTTGTCATGCCGCCATCGATCACGCGCGGCGAGCCGCTCAACACCAGCAACTGGTCCGCCGGCGTATAGGTCGCAACCTCGGCAAAGACGGAGCGGCCATTCGTGTCGGGCTTGGGCGAGGCCTCGTGATACTGAAAGTCGCCGCTCTGCACCAGCTTGTCGCACGCCGCCATCCGAGGCGAAGGCCACATCCAACTTCTGCGCCGTGCTGACCTTGTCGGGCTGGCCCGGGCGAACTCGATACAATGCGCGAATCCGGCGATCCATGCAGCGACTGCATGCGATTGTCCGTCGCCAAAGATGAGCGTGGAACTTGCCGGCGGTTGCGACCGTGGTGCTGTTGCCCATGTCCTGTGTATTCTTCTCCGCACTCCGCGACTTGGTTCCCGAAGGATTGGGCAGGATGATGATCTGCGCCTTGCCCACGGTTTCGCCGCTCTTCAGCTCATTTCCGTTTGCGATGCTGAAAGTCGAGCCCATCGGCGACGATCTCCATCGGCTGGCCGCTGGTGGGAGCCGCCGAACTCTTGCCCGGTTTGGGGTCCTGGTGCATGTAGGCGTTCTTCACCAGGTGCAAGCGCGCGGGCTGGTTCTCCGTGTCGAAGTCGAGAATGAAAGTGTCCGCCGACCCGTGGGTCAGGTTTTCCCCACGGGTATCGAACTTTGCGCCGCCGCTCACGATCGCCTGCTGCACGGCGTTGTTCGGCCCCATGTTGAGGTCGCCGCGCGGCCCGGTGATGTCCACA
This sequence comes from uncultured Acidobacteriaceae bacterium, assembly GCA_963798275.1. Lineage (GTDB taxonomy): Bacteria > Acidobacteriota > Terriglobia > Terriglobales > Acidobacteriaceae > CAWCTB01. The sequence goes on along the minus strand of CAWCTB010000017.1, from coordinate 19,869 downwards.
ATGGTTGGGCCTCGGCTCTCGATGTGAACATTGCCCTCGGCGAGCACGTGCTGCACCGAGTTGTCGGGCTCGAGCAGCATGGTGATCTTGTCGGCCGTCAGGGTGCGGTCGGGCTGCTCGATGCGCGCCTGGTTGAGCACGGCCTGGCGGGGCTCTTTCTGGATGACTGCCGCTGGTGCCGGTGATGATGGCCGCCTTGTCGCCCGTGGTCACCATGTAGACATCGGACTTCAGTTCCAACTGGTTGGTCGCCGGAGTTGTAGTAGGCTCCCTTGGCCGTGCCGCTGGCCTGCGCGGCGCGGAATTCGCACCACCTCGTTGGTCTGGGCAATGCCTGTCTTCTGATTGAACGTCAGGTTGCTGGGTTTTCAGGTGGAGCGGGTTCTTCAGCTCGTCGGGAGGAGCCTGGTCCGGTCGCAATGGACCCTTCGGCGTAGCCTTGCACGTCAATGTGCACTTCGCCGGTACCGGTAATGTCGCCCGACTGGGAATCGTAGCTGAATTCCTCGCCGTAGATCTCATCGTAGCGATCGTGGGTCCGGCCATATACCACGACGTGTACGTTGTGCAGCTCAGCGTGGCCTCCGCTCTTGAACTGTACCGCCTTCGAGGCTCGGATGGTGTAAAGCGTGCGCCCCCCTTCCGATTTGGACAGCGAGAAGCCTTCGCTGGTCTGCTGAATGTCAATGCCTAACTCTTTGGGCACGTTATGCAGAACGGGTTTCTCGCGCGAACGGTCCACATAATAGGACACGGTCACGGCGGCCGCGAGCACAACTGCAGCTCCCACCAGCCATTTACGTGCCTGAGCCAGGGATTGAAACATCTGTGTTTGATCTTACGCCAATCCGGGCGGGCCATCAGCAGGTGGCCCTCACCGCCGCAACAGCGACAGCGACTCCTCGGGCGAGCGCACCACGATGCTGTCGGATGGCATATCGTGCAGCGCCTGGCGACGCTTGGTCCATCCCGCCATCATGAATCCGATAGCCAGCGTGAAGAGGGAGAGGAACTTCATGAAGTGGCGGACGCTGGCCTGTCCAAAGGAGAGGCGGCCGCCCTCCCCGTTGGTCACTTGCAGTCCCATCAGGCGCTTGCCCAGGGTGGCCTGCCATCGCGAACTCTCGGTGAAGGCACAGTAGAGCCACCCCCCAATCGTCAGCAAGCCGATCGAAACAATGCCGGTGGCGTACTTCATCGCCTCGGGGGCGATCCCCAGCGAACCGCCCACTTGATGGAGGATGAAATCGATGATGACCGTCAGAATGGCAACCACAGCGGCCTCCAGGATGACGTCGATGAGCCCGGCCCAAACCCGCAGCCAGAATCCCGCATACTCCTTCGCCGCTGGAGGGTCAGCCACAGAGTCCATGATCGCACTCGGGGCGCTGGGGGGTGGCAAATTCTTTGGCGCGCAATCGGACAGAACATCCCCGCAGAAGAGACAGAATTTTCCGTCTGGCAAACTCGGATTGCCACAACTGCGACAGACCTGGGGGGCGATCGCTGTCTCCATCCGTCGGGAAATGCTACAGCCGTAGTAACGGCGCTGTAAAGCCTGCTAGTTCGAGCTTGCTCCAGGTATCGGGACACACTTCATCGCTGTCCGGGCAAAGTCTAACAGCGTTAACTGTACTCCACCAAAGTCAGGATGAGAATTGTAGTCAACCGTGAAGGCGAGGTCGAGACAGTCGCCCAGCACCAGCGAGTCTTGCGCGGACCGTTCGGCCATGCGCCAACCCACCACGTCCTGCGCCTTCTGCCAGCGCCCGCCATCGTCTGGCGGTATCACGCGGAGTTTCAAGTGCTTTTCTTTCAGTATCTTCGGGGCCTGCACCAATTTTGCCTGACGAGCCACAAACACCGGTCGCAGATTGCCCGAGCCGAACGGCTCCAGCTTCTGCAAGTTCTCCCAAAATGCCGCATCGATCTCCGCCAAACCTACTTCGCCGTCATAATCCAAAACGGGAACGAAGTCCTCCGGAGTCAGCCGCTGCCGGGCATAAGCGTCCAGCTTTGCCCTAAGTTCGGGAATGCGCTCGGTCGGCAAGCCGCAACCCACCGCATGGGCGTGTCCGCCGAAACGGGTGAAGAGCTCGGGACAACTCTCCAACGCCTCGAGCAGATGGAAGGCCTCGATGGACCGTCCCGAACCGTGGGCCTCGCCGTTCTCGCAGGAGAAAATCAAGGTCGGACGATGATACCGCTCCACCACCCGGGTGGCGCAGATGCCGATTACGCCGCGGTGCCAGTTGTCGCCCTCCAGCACCAGGCAGTAGGCATCCTTCATCTCGGGCGTCGAGTCGATCTTCTTCTGGATCTCGTCGATGATGCGCTGCTCTTGCTGTTGGCGATCGCCGTTGAGCTGGTTCAGCTCCAGCGCCATCTCGGCGGCCTTGGCAGCATCGCGCTCGGTGAAGAGTTGTATCACGCGCTCGGCGACGTCCATGCGCCCGGCGGCATTCAGGCGCGGCGCAACCCGGAAAGCGATGTCGCCCGCGCTCAGGGGACGCGAGCCGTCGAGTTCGCAGTTGCTCAGCAGCGCGCGCAGCCCGGCATTCACCGGCTTGCGCAGACCCTCCAGCCCCAGCTTGGCGAAGATTCGATTTTCTCCCACCAGCGGAACCGCGTCGGCAATGGTGGCGATGGCAACCATTTTCAGGAACGACGGCAGCAGGCGCTCGCGTCCGGTTGCTTCCAGCAGCGCCTGGGCGATCTTGAAGGCAACGCCTGCGCCGCACAGCGACTTACAGGGATACTCACAACCCTGCTGGTTGGGATTCACCACCGCCAGCGCCTTGGGTATACCGTCCATTTGTGGCAGGTGGTGATCGGTCACGATCAGGTCGATGCCCCGCCGCTGCGCCGTTTCCGCTGCCGCGAAAGCCCGAATGCCGGTATCGACGCTGATGATCAGCCGTATGCCACGGTCGGCGGCCTGCTCGATCACCTCGTCGCGCATGCCGTAGCCTTCGCGGATGCGGTGCGGCACGTGATAGTCGGTCTGGCCGCCGCACAACTCGATCGCGGTCTTCAGGATGACGATCGCCGTGGTTCCGTCCACATCGTAGTCGCCATAAATAAAGACCGTCTCGCCGCGCTCAATAGCCGCGCGCAGCCGTTCGACCGCCTCGCGCAATCCCGCCATCAAGTAAGGGGAATGAAGCTGGCTGATCGAAGGCGACAGAAAGCGCTGCGCCTCTTCGGCGGTATTGACACCGCGATGGACCAGCAGGCGCGAGAGCGACAAAGACCATCCGCTCTCGCGGGCGAGAGCTTCGACTATTTCCGGATCGGCGTTGCGGAGGACCCAGCGCACGTCAGCGTTCGTCGTCCTGGTCGGTTTCGTCGATGGTGAGGGTGCCGAAGTCTTCCACCAGATCGAGCAGGTGCTGGTAGCGCTCGTACCATTCGGTCGAGACTTCGTACAGAAACATGATTCCCTGGTGCGGCCAGCCCAGTTGCAGGAAGCCGGTTTTCCCGACGTAGTTGCGCAACCAGCGCGCCTCTTCCACATCGTCGTCACTGGGATAGGTGGCCTGCTGCAGACGCTGGATGAGGAAATCGACCTCGTCGCGCTGCAGGACCTCTTCATCCATCGAGAGGAAGGCGGAGCCGGCCTTCTTGGCCAGTTCGACAAAATCCTTCCAGCTGTCAGGATTGTCGCGTGGGTCCCACATGACGCTGTGCACGTCTTCGGTAACGTAGCCTTGGAAGCGGCTCATGCCGTGTCCCAGGATGAAGGCCACCATATCGTCTTTCAGGCTGGACAAGTCATCGGACATGCTGATTCTCGTAAGCGCAACCCGCCCCGCGCCGAGCGCGCGAAACCCATCATACTCCCGTTGCATCATGTCGAGCACGTCGAAGGTAATCACCACGCAACCCCGAAAGTGCCCTTCGAGGCTCGGAGAACCCGCCAAAACCGTATGCTATTCTAGAATGTTGCCGCACGCGATCTGAACCAGCATGATCTTCTCCAAGGAATATGTGGGCTATCTGGCCCGCGAAGTCAGCAATAAGCTCATCGCCGGAGAGTTCATCGACGCTCCCGACAAACAGGCGGTCACCGAGCGCCTGCACGCCGCCATTCTCGAAGAACTTACCCTGGAAGACCGTATCAATGACGAAGTTCGCATAATCCTCGAGACCTATTCAGACGAAATGCGCAGCAGCGGGGCGAACTACCAGGAGATGTTCAAGAAGGTGAAGAACGAACTGGTGCGCAAGTACAAGGCGGTGCTATGAGGCTGGATCCCGAACAGAACCCGAATAGCCGCATCAGCCGGGAGAAGGTCAATAAGCTGGCGCATGCCGTGGCCGACACCCTCGCCGCCATGGACAACGTCGAGTTCATCGAAGACCGCAACAGCATCCGCCTGGAAGCGCGGCGGATTTTCGAGCAATTGCTGGCTGAAGAGAAGAAGATCGACACGGCCGCCCGGCGCAAGATCGAATCCCAGCGCCGCACCATCCTGGAAGGCTCGCAGGAGTGGGACATCCTCTACCGCAAGTACTACAACGAGGAAGTCAAGAAGCTCGGCCTGTAAGCTGTTCTGCGCAACCTTCCCTTGTCACTCGCCAGCCGGCGAGGCAGCCACCTTCTCCCGGATCAACTCCTCCACGTCTCCAAGCTTGTCCGCCAGCACATTCAGTTTGCCCGCCAGTCCCTGGATCTCCGACTCGGCCCGGCGGTTTACGTCGTAATCCAGTTCGCCGCGCAGCCGGTCTTTCGTGTCTTGCCGGTTCTGGCTCATCATGATGACTGGCGCCTGCAGGGCCGCCAGCATCGATAAGAATAGATTCAGCAGAATAAAAGGATACGGGTCCCAGGCGCTGCGGCCCAGGAACACGTTCGCGGCAGAGTAGATGACCAGCACGATGAGGAAGAGGATGATGAAGGTCCACGAGCCGCCGAACGAGGCGACCCGGTCGGCGATCCGCTCACCGAAGGTCGCTTCTTTTTCGATGACCTCGTTGGGGTTGCGGTTCGCCCGCACCCGCACCAACTGCTGCGAAGCATGGAACTGCCTGCCCAGCACGGCGAGCATGTCCATGCCCGCCATCGGCTTGCGCTGCAGCAGGACAGCGATGTCGTTGCGGTCGACCTCAATGCACGATGTCTCTTCGATCGCCACCGCCGTGGTCTGATGGGGAATCTGGTCGAGCATGGCGGCGAAGCCGAAGAAGTCGCCATGGCCCGGTTCATCGACCACCACTTCCTGCTGATCTTCATCGACGGTTGTAACCCGAACGTGGCCTTCCATCATGATGTAGGCCAGCCCTCCAGGATCGCCGATCTTATAGATGCGCTGGCGCGGATGGAATTTCTTTATCTCAACTTGTTTCGCCAGGATGGCGGCTTCTTCGTCATCCAGCAACGCGAATAGCGGGACATGTCTCAGTTCATCAGGATTGCAGGCCATGCTCACCTCGCCCTCAACTCGAAACTAACGTGATCGTGGTGAGCATTACACAACCGCGCGGCGCACGACAACCCTTCCGTCATCGTCCGTGCGCAATCCTAAAAACCAGTCGTAGACTCAATGTCTTGCTGCCGGTTTAGAACTGCACGCTCTTTAGCATGCTTTCGAAGGTGGGACGGAAGCGATCGAACTGGGCCTGCGGCGCGACAAAGACGAAGTAGATCACCGATCCATCGGACCGGGGAACCGTGACCAGCCAGTCGCGCTCTTTCTGTTGCTGGCCGTTCTCGTCCGCGAACGGCGACGTGGACTGCATCGCAAGCGCGCGGCCCGGAACCCCAGCCACAGTGATCGGCTGAGCGCTTCCAATCGCCCGTAGATCGCCGCCGCCGCTTTGCAGGTCGCGCACAAGATCGGCGGTAATCTGATCGATGTTCGCCCTTTGTCCCTTAGGCGCAACGCCGTTGATCACCACCCCATACCCAACTCCCCCTCCCGCCAACCCCGCTTGCGGCGCAATGGTAAGCGAGGCGCCCTGCTGCCGGGGCGGGAAGATCTGCCAGTTGTCCGGGTGCGCGATCTTCACCGGCCCCAAGTCGGCTGTGACCAGGCGTGAACTCGGCAACACATCTTGCAGAGCAACGTTCGCGCCACCGCCGGCAGTGTTATTAGCACTTGCCGGCGTACTCACGGCTATTCCGGGTGGAGCCTTGAAAACCGCCCCGTTCTTCTTGTTCAGCGCTGCCCATTGTCCCGACTTCGCCCCCTGCGCGATCTCCTCCGCGGTGTAGACCTGCACGCTCATGGCCTGTTGCTTCGCCCGGGTGAAAGCTGCGCTGGTGGTCCGATAGTCCTTCGGCGGCCAGTCCTGAATCTCCTTCTGGATCGCCTGTTCGCGGTTGCCGGGATTGGGGTGGTCGCTCAGAAACTGCGGAGGCTGGCCACCCTGTGCGCTAAGTCTTTGGAAGAAATCGGCCAGCGCTTGTGGGTCGTACCCGGCCTTGTACATGATGATCGCACCCACCGCGTCGGCCTGCGCTTCATCGGTGCGCGAGTACTTCAGGATCAGTCCCTCCGCTGTGAACTGAGCTCCCATTTGCGCCGCTTGCCCGATCAGTCCACCCCCGGCGCCCAGAATCGCGCCCGCCAATCCGGCCAGTCCCGCTGTAAGCTCCGCTTTGCGGGCTTGCTTGGCCGAGTGCTGCATGTAGACGTGAGACATTTCATGCGCCATCACCCCTGCCAGTTCGGCCTCGTTGTCCGCTGCCCTGATGGTTCCTACGTTTACAAACATCGCACCACCAGGGAGCGCGAAAGCATTGATCTCTTTTTGCGCAATCACATGGAATTCGAATGGCCACGAGTACTGCTGTGGTATGGTGGCCACCAGCCGCTGGCCTAGCTGCCGGATGTACTGCGTCTCCGGGCTGCTGTCGGGCAGCACCGGCATTTGCTGGTACACCTGCGCTGCGGTCTGGAAGCCGAGTTGCTCCTGCTGCTCCCGGCTCATTGGTGCTTTGCCGGGATCGGGCAACTGCGGTTCTCCCACCACCGCCGAAAGCTGGACGGCGAGTAGCACCAGCGTCGTGCTTAGCGACAACCACTTCGAATTTGCGCGGTTCTTCGTCATGATGCGATCCGGTTGAAGATTTTTGGGCTTTAGCGTTCTGCGTTCAATGGTTAACGTAATTAGATGCGGAAGGAGCGTTCAGGAATCCCAACTCCTCTTCCCACGGTAAAATCTCACCAAATTGTCCCGCCATAGCATGCCATCCGCAAGTGAAGGAAAAATTCTAGCGCGAGATGAACGATTTCGCCGCCCTTCGTTATCGCTCGTTGCTCCGGATTACCGCATTCTGTCTGCGCCGCCGCAGCATCTCCATGAATTCTCGCAGCGTATCGGGAGAGAAACCCTCAAAGTGATTGTTTACGTAGGTATAAACCTTCACCTCGCGCGCCAGCAACTGTTCGACAACACCGCTCCATTCCGCCAGTTCGCGGTGGCGGTCGATCAGCGTATGGTCCCAACTTTTACTGATCTTCTCGATGGCATAGCGGTCGCCCAGCAATCGGATGTAAGCGAAATCGGAGGTGATCGCGTCGAAACGCGACAGCAGTTCTGCCGGACGCGACATATACGGATGATCGATTAGGGCAAAGGCCACGTTGTGCTTGCGCAGCAGGCCGAGAAATTCCGGCGTCACCCAAGTCTTGTTCCGTACCTCAACCGCGAAACGAAACTCCCCCGGCAGTTTGGGAAGAAAGCCTTCGAGCCTGCGCAGGAATTCCGCCGGCCCGTCAAACGTCTTCCTGCTGAAATAGGGAAACTGCAGCAGCATCGGTCCCAGCTTGTGCTCGAGCCCCGACATCACATTCAGAAAGCTGCGGAAAAGCTCATCGCAATCCACCAGGCAGGCTTCGTGCGTAATCACTTGTGGGACCTTGCAGGCGAAGACAAAGTCGTCCGGCGTCTGCTCGAACCAGCTCTGCACCGTCTTCTCGGCCGGGACCCCGTAGAACGTGGCATCCACTTCCACCGTGCGGTACTGCCGCGAATAGAAGCCGAGATATCCCGAGCTTCGGGTACCCGGAGGATAGAAGCTGCGCTCCCAGCCCGAGGCGGTGAACGAGCAGCTTCCGGTAAATAGGGTTTCCAGTTCGGCCACCGCCGCATTGTAGGACATGGGGCGGGCCATGTGACCGCACGAAATCGACATCGGGACCTTGTAACTATTGAGCTTTTCAGGAATCTATAACCATGCGGGGCAAAGGGGAATTGTAGCCATGTTGATCAGGAAGTCTTCGGATGTTGCATCTTCGGAAATTACCCCCAAGCAGCTTTACCTCAACCGGCGCAGCTTCCTCGCGGGCGCAGGTGCGCTGGCGGCTGCGGCCGTGCTCGGCGATAAACTGCGCGGTATCGTGTCTCCCCGGCAGAGCGTGCAGGCGGATACCAAGCTGAGCTACAAGCCCGGTCCTTACGGCACAACCGAGAAGCAAACGCCGCTTAACGACATCACCCATTACAACAATTACTACGAATTCTCCACCGACAAGTACGAGCCTGCCGACCTGGCCAAGAACTTCAACCCGCGGCCGTGGACGGTGAAGGTCGAGGGACTGGTCAACAAACCCCAGACGTTCGACATCGACACCCTGATGAAGCTCCCTCTGGAGGAGCGGATTTACCGCATGCGCTGCGTCGAAGGCTGGTCGATGGTGATTCCCTGGGTCGGCTTTCCACTGAAGTCGCTGCTCGACCAGGTGGAGCCGAACTCCAAGGCGAAGTACGTCGAATTCACCTCGCTCCACGATCCCAAGCGCTTCCCTGGTCAGCGGCGCGATGTGCTTGACTGGCCCTACGTTGAAGGTTTACGCCTGGACGAGGCCATGAACCCGCTCACCATCCTCGCGGTTGGGCTGTATGGCGAAACCCTGCCCAATCAGGATGGCGCGCCGATCCGGCTGGTGGTCCCGTGGAAGTATGGTTTCAAGGGGATCAAGGCGATCGTAAAGATTCGGCTGGTCGAGCAGCAACCGGTCTCCACCTGGACCAAGGCCGCCCCGAATGAGTACGGGTTCTATTCCAACGTCAACCCGGAGGTCGACCACCCGCGCTGGAGCCAAGCCAAGGAGCGCCGCATCGGCGAGTTCTTTAAGCGGCCCACCCTGATGTTCAATGGCTATGGCGATCAGGTTGCTTACCTGTACAAAGGTATGGACTTGAGGAAGAATTTCTGACATGAAGGCCAAATACCTCAAGCCCCTGGTGTTTCTGGCCTGCCTGATCCCGCTGGCGAGGTTGGGGTGGAAGGGTTACAACTTGGCACTGGGGGCGAACCCGATCCAGGTGATCACCTTCTCCACTGGCACGTGGACGCTGGTCTTCCTGCTGGTCACGCTTTCCATCACTCCGCTGCGCAAGCTGACCCGGCAGTACTGGCTGATCCAGTACCGCAGGATGCTGGGGCTGTTCGCGTTCTTCTACGCCTGCCTGCACTTCACCACCTACATCTGGCTCGACCAGTTCTTCGACCTGCACAGTGTTTATAAGGACATCTATAAGCGGCCGTTCATTACGGTGGGCTTCACCGCGTTTGTGCTCCTGATTCCGCTGGCAGCCACTTCGACGCGGTGGGCCATTCGCAAGCTGGGCAAACGCTGGCAGAAGCTGCACCGCCTCATCTACATCAGCGCCATCGCCGGCGTCGTGCACTACCTCTGGCTGGTGAAGAAAGACCTGCGCCTTCCCCTTATTTATGGCGCGGTGCTTTCGCTTTTGCTGCTGTACCGGGTTGGGGCGCGCCTTTTGGAAAAGTCCGGCAAATCCACGACAGCCGCTACCCGCGAGCCTCGAATCCCGTCAACGGTCGCCGCCGAGTGAACCGCTGTCCCTCCGCGTTCTGCTTAAAGTTGCTGTAATATCCTATGCAGTGGCGCGGTTGCCCCGTGGCCGCGCCCGTTCTCCGCATGGATAAAAGCAGCTTCCAAAAACTGCTGCGCCGGACTGTCGCAATCCCCGTCATCTTGCTGGTCTTGCTCTCCGCCACCCTGGTCATCGAAGTCCTGTCTCTGGCTAATTCCCTGCGTGAGCTCGACCACAGCGACCGGGTCATGGCGAACGCCCGCCAGGCCATGCGCTACATGGTCGATATGGAATCCAGCGTCCGCGGCTTCGAGCTGACCGGCGACAAGGCCTTCGTGGACGCCTTCGAACAGGCGAGGCAGCAACTACCCGATAGCATCGACCAGTTGGTGCAGCTGACAGCCGACAATTCGGTTCAGCAAAACCGTTTGAAAGACCTCCGCGATCTCGACAGCGGATGGATGCAGTGGGCAGAACAGGAGATCGCCGAGTATTCCCGAAAGAAGCCGACTGAGACCGAGATGATGTTTGGCAACCGTCTGATGGACGAGATTCGCGCCCGCCAGAGAGAGGTGCAAGGCGAAGAGGACAGGCTGCTGCACATGCGCGCCCGCCGTGCCGCGGCGCTGAGCCGCATCGTGCTGGGAACGGCGATCGGCCTTACCCTCGTGATCGGCACTTTGCTGCTGACCCTTACCCGCAGTGAGTTGCGCGCCCTGACCGATTCCTATGAGGCGCACCTCCAGGCGGAAATGGAACGGACCCGCCAGCTCGAAGAGAGCCGCGAGTGGTTTCAGACTACCCTCAACAGCATAGGCGAAGCCGTGGTGGCGACCGATGCCGCCGGGAAAATCACTTACATTAATCCCATCGCGCAGCAATTGACTGGCTGGAGCAATCATGCGGAAGCCGTCGGCCGGCCGCTGGAGGAGGTGGTGAAGATTGTGGATGAGCGCACCCGCACCGAGTTGCGCGAACCCTTCGGCGCGGTCCAGCGATCGGGCGGGGGAGTCGGGCTCTCCAATCATGTCGCCCTGGTCGACCGCAGCGGACGCGAGTTCCCGGTCGAGGTGATTGCCTCACCCTTCCTCGGTGGCCAACGCGAACTGGCCGGTATCGTGATCGTCTTCCGCGATATCACCCAGCGGCGCCTGACCGAACAGACCCTGCGCGCCAGCGACCGCCTTACCCAGGCGGGACGATTGTCAGCCACCATCGCCCACGAAATCCGCAATCCCCTGGATACGGTCACCAACCTCATTTACCTGATGCAACAGGAGTCAAGTCCCGGCCTGGTCACCCAGCAATACCTGCAACTGGCCAGCGATGAATTGGCGCGCATCACCCAGATCACCGGACAACTGCTCACCTTCCATCGCGAGGCCAGGAATCCGGTAAGCGTAAATCTCGGCGAAGTGCTGGAGAGCGTTCTGACGCTGTTCGCCCCGCAAATCAGGAAGGCCGGAATTGAGGTGGACCGCCGCCTCGATACCAGCGCCAGGGTACGTGGCTTCCCTGGCGAGCTGCGCCAGGTCTTCTCCAACCTGGTGGCCAACGCCATCGACGCCATGCCCAAAGGTGGGCGCCTCATTCTGCACATGCGTGAATCGAGTGCGGTGCAGGACCCGGAGCGCCGAGGCGTGCGGGTCACGGTACTCGATACCGGCTCGGGCATATCGCGGGGCGTGCAGAAGAATCTGTTTGCCCCCTTCTTCACTACCAAAGGCGAACGCGGAACGGGCCTTGGTCTCTGGGTGAGCCGCGGCATCGTCGAAAAACATGAAGGTACGATTCGCCTCACCAGCACGACCCGGCCGGGAAGAAGCGGCACCGCGTTTTCGGTCTTTCTGCCCTTCGAACAAGTGCAGGGCAAGCTGGACGTTCTGAAAAGCGTGCCCGCCACTCAAACATGAATCATCCTTTAACCCGAGCGTGACGCCTGCCGCGACGGCTCCTCCCGGTCGATTCGGGCATACCCAAAAAGTTCAGCCAGCGAAGACTCGCCGGCTGAACTTTCCCTGGCCCACTGGCAGTTTCATAGTTGCTAAAGAGTATGCACTACCTTGAAAGGGCACGGCGTTCAGCCGTGCCGCTCGCGACGGAAGCGAACCCGGGCTCCAGCTCCTGAGGGATTTCGGTACACACCTTCACTCAAACTGCCGAGTGGCATTCGCGAGCGTAAACAGCGAGAGGAATCGGAAGCCCCGCTAGTTCGCGCGCGGGTGCCCGGTGCAGTGCATTTTCTCGACGTCTCGCCCGTCGACGGAAACGATGCCGTCGCGCGCAGTCGGCGGAGCCTCGACACGCTCCTGGGCGTCGAGATGAATGGACATCGGAAGATGTTGCGCCACCGCATGCAATCCCCGGCCGATCTGCTTCCTGATCTCCTTAGCGCCAGCCTTGGCGCGATCGGCGCTCCGCTGCGAGGAGACCGCGACCTGTTGTTCGGCACGCTGAATTCGGTCGGTGAGACGCATACGCAAACCTCCGCTGCCGCGAATGAGTGCATTTTACATCGAATCGGAACCGGCGGATTGCCAATTTCGAAGCGTTTTTCAAGCGCTTCGTTCCAGAGTTTCAAAACGGTCCCCCGTTCACGCATCTTACTGGCGGATGCGCGGGTTGAAGGCCGAGTAGAGCATGTCGGTTAGGAAGTTGACCAGCACATAGGTCAATCCGATGACCAGGATGCAGCCCTGCACCAGATAGTAGTCGCGATTGGAGATGGCCTGAACGGTGAGGCGGCCGATTCCCGGCCAGGAGAAAATCGTCTCGGTAACGATAGCGCCGGCGAGCATGGCCCCAAACTGCAGGCCTACCACCGTGAGTATCGGGATCATGGCATTACGCAGCGCGTGCCGGTAGACCACGCTTCGCTCGGGCAACCCCTTGGCGCGCGCGGTGCGGATGTAGTCCTGTGAAAGTTCCTCCAGCATCGACGTGCGCACCATGCGCGTGAGGATCGCAGCCAGCGCTCCGCCCATGGTGATAGCGGGAAGAACCAGGTTCGCCCACGAGCCCGAACCAGAGACCGGCAGCCAGCCCAGTTCAATCGCGAAAACCAGAATCAGGATCGGTCCCAGCGCGAAGTTGGGGAACGACAGTCCCAGCAGCGATAGAAAACTCAGCGCCCGGTCATCCCAGCGATTACGGTGCAGGGCCGAGCGAACTCCCGCCGGAATGGCCAGCAGCAGAGCCACCGTCAGCGCCGCCAACGTCAGTTCCAGAGTGAACGGGTACGCCTGCGCGATGATGTGGCCGACATTCTGATTGAAGCGCAGGGAATGTCCCATGTCGCCGTGCAACAATCCACGCCAGTAGTTCACGTATTGCTGGCCCAGGGGAACGTCGAGCCCGTAGGCGTGACGCGCGGTGGCAATGTCGGTGGCCGCCGCGCCTTCGCCCAGCATCTGCTGGATGGGATCTCCGGGGACCAGGTGAATCAGCAGAAAGACCACTGAGACAACCAACCAGACAACCGGCAACAGAAACAGCAGGCGCGAAGTGATATAACGCAGCATCAACTCGCCGCCCGAGTTGCGGACGAAGTCGGTTGGGCCCGTGCCTTGGAGTCGTTGGCCGGCAAGGCCTCGGGCGAGTGCCCGGCCCCAACTCCCTGGGCTGACTCAGTAGGCTGCGGCAGATCGATCTTGACGCGTTCGACCCGCAGGCCATCCATCGCAGTTACGGTGTAGCGGCGGCCTTCGTGCTCGAAGCTGTCATCGACCTGCGGAATGCGCTGCAACTTGGCCAGCACGAAGCCGCCGAGCGTTTCGAATCCCTCGTCCCGCGGCAGCCCGATGTGGTACTGCTGCTCCAGGTCGCGAATATTGACCGAGCCATCGAATTCCATCGACGTGGCGCCGGGAGCAAAAGTAGGTTCGCTGATATCGAACTCGTCTTCAATCTCGCCCACCAGCTGCTCCAGCACGTCTTCGACGGTGACGATGCCCACGGTGGAGCCGAATTCGTCGACCACCACCGCCAGATGCCGCTTGCGCGCCTTGAAGTCGACCAGCAGATCGGGAAGCGCCTTGGTTTCGGGCACCACCAGCACTTCGCGCATGATGTGGCGCACCCGAAGATTGCTTTCCCGCGTGATGATGCGGCCCGAAGGAGTGCGCGACAGCCGATAGCGCATCCAGCGCATCAGGTCCTTGGCGTACAGCACGCCGATGATGTGCTCCGGCCCGCGCTCGGGGTCGTACACCGGCACGCGGGAATGTTCCTCGTCGACCACCTGTTCCAGCGCTTCGTAGAGCGTCATGTCTCCGGGCAGGGAGGAGATGTCGCGCCGCGGCACCATGATTTCGCGCACCAGGACATTTTCCAGTTCCAGCGCGCGGTGGATCAGCTCCTCTTGCGGCTGCTCGATCACCCCAATGTTGCGGCTGGCAGTGACAATCAGCTTGAGTTCTTCCGGGGAGTGTACTCCGCCCTCGCGAACCTGCCGCATGCCGAAGGCCTTGAGCACCGCGTGCGTCGAGGCGGTCATGATGGCCAGCAGAGGGGCCGCCACTGTCATGAAAAAATCCATGGGGCCGGCGACTGCCAGCGCAACCCGTTCCGTACGCTGCAGAGCGATGGACTTCGGCACGACCTCGCCGAGGATCACGTGCAGATAGGTGATGAGGATAAAGGCGAAGATTACAGCAACAATGTGGGCATAAACATGCGAGTGCGGCAAGGGGATGAAGAGCGGCTCCAGCACCTTGGCCATGGCCGCCTCGCCCACCCAGCCCAGAGCCAGACTGGTGACCGTGACTCCGAACTGCACCGCGCTGATGAATTCGTCCAGCCGTTTGTGCAGCTTCTGCAGAGTGCGCGCACCGACGCGGTGGGCCGCTATCAGTTGCTGAATTCGCGTTTCCCGGACGCTGACCAGGGCGAACTCAGCCGCCACGAAAAAGGCATTGGCCGCAACCAGCAGAAAAACCGCCACCAGCCGCAACACAACAAACGTAACCATGGAGAGAAAATCTTACCATCCAGACGGCTGGACGGAGTGCGCCACAACGGGTCGGCAACCTCCGGCTTTGAAAGGGCACGGCTTCACAGGCTGCGGAAATTGCGCTTTCGTGCAGCGTTTTGAAGGGGCACGGCCTTACCGGCTGCGGAAAATGTCGCGTTCGGGTAGAGCTGGCGTTCAGGCCAGCGTCTAAGCTCTTTATTTTTCTCTTTCCGAGGGGCTTCAGCCCCGAGGAATCTGATGTTCCATCACCTTCCCGCGGCCTCTTCAGTCGCGCCGTGGTGTCTTCTTATTTTTGTCGTCCCGCGCGGACTGTCCGCGTGGGTTCTGCTTTTCCGATTATTTCCGCAGGCGGGTGGCCCAGGTAAGCCATTTCAACTCTAAATACCTCTCGGGGTGCCCCGTTCAAGCGCAGCTTGAGCGGGTCTTTTCCATTTCATCCTCGGCGAAGCTGCGAAACCTATTCCGCTCTGGGCGGGTAGCCCACCCCACCGGATTGCGTGCCCCATCCTAGCGAGGGGTTCCCCACGGAACCTGTCGCCAGGAGTTCGAGCGCTTGTCTGGCTTCAAGCAGCGGGAAGGTGCGGGTGACGAGCGGGTCGATCTTCTTTTCTGCGAGAAGCGCGAAGATCTTGGGCAGGTCCTCACGCAGGGGCTTGGGGTCTTTTCGGTACAGCGCAGTGATGCTGTAGAAGGCGCCCCGCCGGCCGCGCAGGCGCGGCACGTTCGCCGATTCCCTGATCGGGGCGTTAGGGGCTAAAGCGGGCTGCCAACATACCCTGACGTTCGACCGCCAAGCCTTGCGCTTGGCAGGCTTTCATTCCGCGTAAGCCGCCTGCCTCAGGCTCGAAATCGCGTGGAGTCACTTCACCAGCGCCAACAACCGCACCGGCGCGCCCGAGCCGTCCTCCAGCTTCACTGGCGCAACTACGATGGTCGCGCCCGCCGGCGGGACTAGCGCGAGATTCGCCACGTTCTCCAAGTGATAGACGCTCTCCTTGGAAGTGAACTCGTGGACGGGATAGGTCTTGGTCGCGCCCGCGTCGACGCTCATGGTATCGATGCCCAAGCCAACCACATTGCGCGTCTTCACCAGGAACTGCGCCGCCTCCAGGGAAAACCCGGGGAAGTGCGGCAGCCCATCGGATTCGATATTGCGGAACTGCTTCGGCGAGCCCCAGTGGTCATCCCATCCCGTATACGCCACCACCACCGCGCCGCTGGGAACGTCGCCGTGCACCGCTTCCCAGTCCGCGACATCCTGCACGCTGACCTCGTAATCAGGATTCTTGAGCGCCTTGCCGCGAACATCCAGCACCACCAGCGGCCGCACCAGACGCTCCGCTGGAATCTGTTCTACCGTCCACATGCCGCGCGCGAAGTGTGCGGGCGCGTCAAGATGGGTGCCGTAATGCTCCTGTGTGGTGAAAATGCGCGAATAGTAGCCGTCGCGCTCGATGTTGCCGAGTTCCTTGGCATGAAACGGCGACTGCATCGTCCCCTCCCAATTGGGAGAGCGATCGTTCAGGGCGTGCGACAGGTCGATTACCGTCTGCTGGGTGTGATCGTCAGGCATCGGGGTTTTGTGTTGCGCGAACAGCAATAGCGCCAGCGCCAGACTCCAGCCTATCGCAAATGTCTTCCATCTGATCATTGCTACGAAACACGCACTGCCCGGCGGGGAACACCGCGGCGTGAACTGCCGTTCCTACACTGATGCCGCGGGCATCCCGTTTGTTCCCTAATTGTGCCTCATCTCGCCGGTAACTCCTTTATAAAACACCGCATTTGTGGGTTTGACGCGGATTGGAGGGGTAGAATGCTCCCCGGACCGGACAATCCGCAGGCCCCGACTCGGATTCAGGAGACCAGGCGTGAATATCGCTGAGCAGCACGCCCCCAAAGCCAGCAAAAGCTGGAAGAACTCCACATGGCTGATCGGCATCGAGTTCGCGCTGGTGGCGGCCATCTATTTCGCCGATATCTATCACTGGCATCACGTCATTCGTATCAGCAAAACGTTGTATCTGCTCGCCCTGGGCTGGATTTCGCTGCGCCTGCGCGGACTAGGCTGGAAGGACATTGGCTTTCGCGTCTTTCGCACCTGGCCCAGAACGCTCGCCATTGGCATTCTCTGCGGCGTAGGCATGGAGGCCCTGGAGCTCTTCATCACCCAGCCCATCCTTATCCGGTTGACGCACAAGTGGCCCGATCTGTCGGAATTTCGCGCCCTGCAAGGCAACTTTAAACTCCTGCCGCTCGCCCTGCTTCTTACCTGGACGCTGGCGGCCTTCGGCGAGGAACTGGTCTTCCGCGGCTACCTGATGAATCGCGCTGCCGACCTGTTCGGCCAGACCGTCGCGCCTGGATCTCGAGCCTGTTGATTGTGAGCATCGTCTTCGGCTATGCCCATCTGTATCAGGGCGCGACCGGCATCGTTGAGAACACCATCGATGGCTTGTTGCTCGGATTGATGTATCTGCGCTGCGACCGCAAGCTCTCCGTGCCCATCATCGCTCACGGCGTGCAGGACACGGTCGACTTCCTGCTCATCTTCGCCGGCAAGTATCCCGGAATGTGATTCTCCTGGAGGTTATTGCACTCTCTTCAAAACGAATCCGAACCATAGCGAATTCGACCCGTTATAGTTCACCTTCGTGCGCCGCTGCGAAGTAAACCCCGGGCGTTCGGCTTTGATCACGCAACCATCGCAAGGCTGCTCCAGCGGCAACTCGTATCGCCCGTCCTTCTTGCTGTTGGCAGTTTCCAGTAACTTGCCTGCGCTGTCCGCAAGCGTTATCTTCGTCCGCGGAATCCCCCGCCCCCCTTCATCAGTAACCACGCCATGTATCTTCCCCCGCGGAGGCAGGCCTTCCGGTGCGTAGTCCCGCATCATGTATCCCGGACCGCGCAACGGACGTCCACCCATTTGGCCCGTGACCTTGTCGTGCTCCAGCGCCAGCACTCCGTTGACGAACACATACTCGAAGCCCACCGAGGTTCGGTTGGGGTCCTCAAACGTCGCCCGGTCCGTCACCTTCTCCGGATCGAAGACCGTCACATCGGCGAAATAGTCAAGCCGCAGCAGGCCGCGATGTTCCAGGTGTTCGCGCTGTGCCGGCAGCGATGTGAATTTGCGAATCGCATCCTCCAGCGTCAGGTTATGCTCCTCGCGCACATACTTCCCCAGAATCCGCGCAAAGCTGCCATAGGCACGGGGATGCGACTTCGACTCGCTCAGCGGACCCGTAGGGCTCACCTCACCGTAGTCCGTGCCTACGCTCACCCAAGGCTGGCGCATGGCGAGTTTCACGTCATCCTCGCTCATTTCGAAGTACACCGCGCCCACGTTGTCGCGGTCGGCAACGATCAGGTCCATCGCCGCGTCCAGCGGGTCCTTATTCTCCATCTTGGCAATCTGCGCGAGGGTCGTGCCCTCGTACTTGCGATAAGCGGGGTTGAGCACCGACACCACCATCACGCCCTCGGGACCACCGATGCCGCGCCACATGTTTTCGAACGATTCGTCCGTCCCGTTCAGTTGCTGGCGGATTTGCTGCCGCACCGCCGGGTCTTTCAGCCGGGCGACGAACGCCTCCGTTCCTCCTTCGTGAAACTTGGGCGGGATAAGCGCGCCCAGCGACGTGGCGGAAGCAACGTAGGGATACTGATCGGCCGTCACATCCAGCCCGCTTGCCCGTGCCTGTTCGATGGCGGCAACCACCTGCGGCATCTTCCCCCAGTTCTGCTTGCCCGCTGCCTTAAGATGAAAGATCTCCACCGGGACGTTGGCTTCCTTGCTAATCCGAAATGCCTCGTTCAGCGCTTCCGTCTCGCTGTCTCCCTCATTGCGAATATGGGACGCGTAGATCCCGCCCTTTTTGGCAGCGACCGAGGCCAGTGCGATGAGTTCGTCGGCCTTCGCATAACTTCCCGGAGCATAAATCAGTGCGCTCGACACCCCCATCGCGCCATCGCTCATGGCGTCGTCCACCATGATCTCCATTTGCTTCCGTTCTTCGGCAGTGGGAGCGCGATCGGCATTGCCAATCACCATCCGGCGCACCTGCGCGGCGCCCACGTAGGTTGCTATGTTGATACCGATCCCCTGTTTCGTCAGCCTCGCGAAGTACTCTTCCAGGGTCTGCCAGTCGACGGTGACATGGTAGTGCTCCTGCACGTCGGCCGATTCCTTCTCAGGACATCGTTCGTCGGAGCGATCGAGTCTCCCGCCCGTAATCTCCGTCGGTAATTCCCTGGGTCAGCTTGCTCACCGCCTGCTTATCGACCAGCAGATTGAATTCCGACTGCCCCAGCATGTCGATAAATCCGGGCGCAACGATCAATCCTTTGGCATCGATGGTTCGCTTGGCCGCGACCCCCGCGTCCGCCTTTCCCACAAACGCGATGCGGTCCCCCGATGATCCCCACGTCGGCAATCCACGGATTGCCGCTGCCGTCCACCACTCGTCCGTTCCGAATGAGGACATCGAATTCCTGCGCCAACACCGCAGCTGCTCACCAGCGCCAGCACCAGCAGCATTCTTGTTCGCATCGAAGGTCTGCTCCCTCAAATTCGTTGAAGTTGAATAGCGATGCGACGAAGTTTCCGGCAGGGCCTGATCGCCCTCACCGTCTCTGCAGGACGATCGCCACCAGCAACGCAATGTCTGCGACACCGTGCTGACAAAGTTCACCGAAGTCATTGCCCATGCGGCCGCCATTCTCCAGCGTCGCACCCAGAACGCTATCGATCATCATGCCGGCGATCCCGGCCACCGCGATGACCGTCGCCCAGAGCCAGCTCACCACCACCATCCATCCACTCACCCACGCAACCAGTAACGCCGCCACGAAGCCGGCCAGGGTGCAGGGCCGCTGATCCCGCCATTGGTTCCAACCGCGACTGGCCTCAAGTCCACAATCAAGTAAGCGGTTCCCTAGCCCTTGTCCCACTTCGCTGGAGACGGTACCGCAGCGGCTCTGCCAGCGCCGCCATCGCCCCCGCCAGAAGCGCTCCCCGGTATTGGGGAAACCAGCAAACCGGGGCGGCACAGAGCGTTGCTGCCCCAGGTTGGCCGCCCGCCTGTGACATCGTCGCCCGCTGG